>NZ_FRBJ01000001.1:1252928-1475056 GCF_900142585.1 Bacillus sp. bc15 | reverse complement strand
AAACCCAGTAGTAACAGTGGGAGTGTACGATACAAGTAAACCGGGTACAATATCAGTTCAAGTAACGGCAACTGATAATACGGGTAACAGCTCAACTGTAACGGTAACAGTAAAAGTAGTAGAAAAGGAAGAGGAGAAGGATACGGAAGCACCAGTAATAACAGTGAAACAAGGTGTAACCGTACATGTTGGAGATAAATTAAGTCCAGAAAGTTTAGTGAGTGTAAAAGATAATAAAGATCCAAACCCAGTAGTAACAGTGGGAGTGTATGATACAAGTAAGCCGGGTACAATATCAGTTCAAGTAACGGCAACCGATAAGGTAGGAAATAGCTCAACTGAAACAGTAAATGTTATAGTTCTTGAGAAAGAAAAGCCAGAGCAGAAACCCGAACAAAAACCAGAACAGAAAACTGCAGGAACAACTTCTAAAGAGCAGGATAATGGATTACTTGCATCAAATTTTAATGGTGTAGCTAAATAAGATTTTAGCAGAAATCTATAATAGCGAAGATTTTAGAAGGTTCATCTATAAGTTTTTTATCAGTCGAACTTAACTAATCAAAATCATATTTTAAAAAGGTCCGACTTTCCTACAGTTGGACCTTTTTTATATGTTTAATTAATTGTATTAAAATTTCATAAATTTATTTAATGGTTTATAGCGTAAAATTACCTTACCTTCAATATCATTCAAAGATATAAATCCTATTTCTTTAAATCTACTGTCTAAGCTTTCTTCACGATTATCCCCTAATACAAAAATTGTATTATTTGGAACCCTTTCGAAACCATAAATATTTTTCAATGAAAAATCAGCTGTTTTACCTTTTGAGTATGCATCTTTTACCTGAAGTCCATTTATATAAAGCATCTGTGATTTATATTCTATTCTATCTCCAGGTAAACCAACTACTCTTTTTATAATTGTTTTTTTATTAGAAGTGTTTTCTAGGGGGGAATTAACAACAACTATATCAAATCTTTGCAGATCGTCTATTGAATGGGTGAGATGATTAATTAAAACCTTGTCATTATTAAATAAGGTATTTTCCATAGAGACTCCAGAAACCTTATATGGAAAAAAAACGAACTGTCTTAGTAAAAGTAAGGTAACGCCAATTATAAATATTAATATTGGAAAAACAGAAATTAGACGTTTTTTCAATTGTAAATCAAACTCCATTCTGAGGGTTTATAATATTCATCATAACATAAATTCAATGGATTAAATATTCTGAAGATTGTTGTTTTTAAAGGTGTAATTTGTTAAAATTAAGTATACCTTTTTTTAATTTCAATTTTTTATATCCATAACTACTATAGCCCTTTCGGGGTTTCGATTTTCAAAGATAGTTTAAGTTTTTTACTTTTACTTTCTTTTTAAATATAACTCCGAAAAGGGCTTTTTTGCGTTTTTTTGGAGAACATCACATTGTGAAAGGATGAAGATTTTATGAAGATCAAAAGATTATTTTTAGTGTTAGGCGTTTTAGCTATGATGTTTGTTTTTTATAACACCTTTATAAAGGATGAACCTCAAACTGATGCTTTAACTCCAATCAAAGTAGAAGATTTGAAACAAAAGATTCAATACGATTATTTGTTTGAAGATGAATTATCACAAAATGTGATTAATGACTTAGGTGGGCAATTCAAATTAATATTTGATGATATTGATAAGAACGGTCACTTAACTATTTATCAAAACAAAAAAGAAATAGAAATGTTTTTAGGAAATCATGTAACAACTGCAGAATTAGCTGATGAATTTACATCAGACTATTTTAGTACAAATAAGAATTACAAAGTTACTTATAAAAGTAAACCAAGTCTATTTAATTATGAAGAACCAAGAACTGTTACAAAAGTAAAAAAAGGATTGTTTTTGGTAAAACAAAACGACTTAATTCTGGAATTTAAATATGTACCAGAAATAGATGGATTTCGAATTTCTGAAATTACATATTTAAAATAAAAAATTACTTGGAGGGATTTATTATGTTGCAAATTAGAACTGTTATTGCTGATGCATTAAGAATTGATGAAGAAGTGAATAGCTTTTTGAAGTATTGTGCAAATTACGGGAAAATGGTTAAAAAAATAACACCAAACGGGTTCATGGAACGTGAACAAGGCCAATCGCTTTTGGTTATGGTAATAGAATATGAAGAAAAAAATGACTGCGGTTATGAAAAAGACGAGGATTAATTCCTTGTCTTTTTTATTTTCTATGAAGGGTGGATATATCGGCTATGAAAATTATAAAAAAGTGGCCGTTATAATGGTACCTATTGATTTAGCGGAAGTTCTAAAGTTTATACGTAAAGAGTCATTCTCAGTTAAAGAATTATTGAATCAGAACTTTCAACTTGAATCAATAGTCGCAGCTGAGGATTATATGAGACCTGAATTGTTTGAAAATCATACTAATTTAGGCGAAATCACAGGAACTAGAATAATAAATTTATGTAACTTTGAAAATGTAGAGGATAAAAAGGTAGCATTTGAGATACTGGAATTCTGTATTCATCAAAGTTGTAGTGTAATCTACAGCATAATTGATGGCAGATTGAAAAAATAAATAATAATCAGGCTTTCGAATTATTAGTGTAAAGGTATCAAAGAATCTGATTTGTTAACTTGAGAAAGTTAAATAACAGAATAAATTATCTGAATTTAAAGATAAAAAACTTCATTGTGATATAATTTAGTTGCATTTTTTTATTTTTCTTTTTTATATCACTAACTACTTATAGCCTTTCGGGTTAATGAAATTACACAAAAAGGAACTTTATGTTACTTTATTTCATTGTGTAAACAATTCATTTTCCTGGAAGGTTATTTGTTTTTGCCTGAAAGGGGTGATGCTATGTCATAGGAACTAATTATTAAATAGAAACTGCTGCTGCAATGTCAAAAGTTTTTCGAAAAGGGGTGCATATTATGTTGGTTACAGTAATTGTGTCAGTTGTGGCTGGTATGGTCTCAGGATTGGCTAGTCATTACATCACAAACAAAAAGTTTTTGTTGCCTCGTAAGAGCAAGCTTGCATTTCACCCGGGTTTCTTGGGAGAGATGTTTGTAGGCAGTATTGCTTCACTCGTTGGTGTTGCAATGTTTAACCCTGAAACAATGATGGATATTCTTAAGGTGAGTATTCTTGCTGGGATTTCAGGGCAAGCTTTCCTGCTGCACAATCGTTTGGCGACGGAACAAGTAAAAACTGACGAGCTTCAGTCTATTTCAAAGAAATTGACCGAACTCGAAAAAAAGAATAAGGAATAAAGGAGGAGTAATCTGTTATAAATAGAAATAGAGAGATGAGGAGATTTGGTTATGTAACGGCCAAATACAAAGAGTTAAGTTGAGGTGAGCCCCATGTCTCGAAAGGAAGTTTTTGATTATCTAGATGATCAAGAAAAGGAAGATTTAGCAGAATGGACAGAAGAGCTTAAGAATGCTCAATCTACGAAAGCAGTTAAACTTTATTCAAGTAAGATAAAGGAACTGCTAGGAAAGATTGAACAACGAATGATTAATTCAGGAGAGGAAGCAGCGACAGTTAGCTTCTAATTGAATAGCAAGAAATAGAAAAGCTGATGGAGGTTTTATCCATCAGCTTTTCTTTATTATAAAAAAATTTCTAAGAAAACAGAGAAGATGATTGATTTGCTTTGTTATTAAAAAAATTATGAGGAGTGTTTACAATGAGTACAGATTTATTCATGAAATACTAACGAAACGCGGAATTATTCCAGAAATCGATAGGGCAGCGATGTAAATGATGGAGGAAAGCACATTATCACTGGTAATAGTATCGTCAGTAATATGTTTATTGGAATACCTGGTACACCGAATGAATAGATGTCTGGGACAAAAAATGGGATAGTAACAAGATGACGAATAAGCAGCAGCGTGATGAATATGAACAAAAGAAAATCTTGTGGATCATAAGGAATTTAAGAACTAGAGTTGTGCATAACAGAACAGATAAGGTTGAGGTATAACCACCCTAGCTAATGATAAAAGCCCTACAGGGGATGTAGGGCAAGACTAAGGGTATTGAAGAATTGTCGATTCTAAAAGTAAAGGACTTCTTGGAATGTTATAAGTTTAACATAAAATCTATTAAAACATTATATAAAGATGTTACGAAATTATGAATATAAAAAAACAAAGATAAAAATTATGAAAAAAGTTGATAATCCATAGGAGCCAAAAGGGATTATGTTTGTAATAGCGTTTTTATAGAGTGAATACGACAAGCTCTTGCTTTTCGTAATATTCGGTAATCTAATAGGGTGCCCTACCTAATAGACTGGTTCCTGAGTATTATGATGCCTGAAAGCATCAAAAAAGCCCGTACAGAAGCACAGACCAGTTGTTACACATATCGGTAACTAAATTTTAACAGATTGTTAGGTAGTTATCTAGTGAACTACTCGCCACTTAGCAAAGCTTGAAGTGGGAGCTTCTCAGTTCCACGACGAAAGTAACCTTTCGTCTCCCTGAGCGTTACTTCGGGGTGTTCCACCCCTAGATGTCCAACGCTTGGACGCTCTTTTGGTACGGTTGATATTTTACGCGGGAACCGAATGGCTTGGTTTTCGCACTCTATTTTCTTCCTGCAACCTCATATATCAAGTTATCGAAGAGCTTTATATAGCAAGTTTATCAAAAGTTTTTGGCTATGCCAAACCGAAATTCATCTCCTACCTACCGTTGGGATACGCCCTTCACACGCTTGAGGAAGGAGAATTCTTTCGGGGAGTTCGTTAAAAATGAAAAAACGCTCGATGGCAACGAGCGTTGTAGAGAAAATATTCCCTAAAATTAGCTACATGTATTATAACATACGTTTTCTCTCAGTAAATAAGGAGGAATGAAATATGATTGAAAATCCAATTACTTACGGTAATTATCATGACTCATCAGCAAGAGACTTTATTGAAGAATGTGAAGGTTGCAATGGAGAAATATACTTCGGTGAAAGTTACTTAGATTTTGGTGGTGATTACTTACACGCAGAAACAGAGTGCATTACGCAATATGTAATGTCTCATTCTACAGAGAAAGTGGCAGGTGAATAAGGTGGGACTACAAACCAAAATTGAAGCTGAAATTCAAATTTTAATGAATTTGGTTGAACGATATAAGCAAAGCAAAGAGCCTAACGCTGCATCAATGGTTGTAGCTTACGAATATGGATTACAAGCACTTATGCAAGTCTATGAAACTAGTAAACAAACGGAAATAGCACCATTTTAAAAAGGGGAAATTCATATGACAACTGAAAACTACTTTTATAAATTAGCTTAAATAGATTGCGCGGAACATGTTGAAAAGAAAGGGCGTTTTAACTACTTATCATGGGCAGTTAAAAAGTAGATCCAACAGCAATATGGGAAGTAAAACGATTTAATGGAGGGCCTTACCTCAAAACAGATTGTGGTTACTTTGTAGGGGGGGAATTAACTGTACAAGAAAATCACTAAGTCAAAGTCACCCACTACTAAACAATCAAAACAAGCCAATTGCAGAGCGTAACAGCTTTGACATTAACACGAGTATCCAGCGGTGCTTAGTAAAAGCAATTGCAATTCACGGATTAGGTTTATAAATTTATGCGGGTGAAGATTTACTAGAAATCCAAGAGGAAATAATTAATGCTCAACAAGTTAGTGCAATTAAATTAAACATAAAAAATTAGCTACTCGTCGAAAAGTAGATGAAGACAGGATTAAAGGACAATTAAGTATTAAAGAAATTGGCGAATTGACATTAAAACAAGCAGAAGAAGCACTTAAGAAATCAACAAAGTGGGTTAAAGGCAACATAGCAGTATGCGAAAGGGCGAATGCGTGATGTTTAAGATACCTGTAAGGCGTGGGTCTATGAAGGAGATGTTAATAGCAGTTCGTGATTTAGAAAAACGAGGTTATGACTATGTAACGCCAATTAAACGAATATATAGGGCAGAAAGAACCTTTTATCATGAAGGTAAGTTCAGAGGGAGAGAAAAGGTTCGGTTTACTGGCATGGAGGACAATGTGAGTTATGAGTGTTGGATGAAGAAAGTGAACTAAATGAGTAAATTACTTATACATTAACAACCGTCAATCGTTTTATTAGGATTAATAAAACGATTGGATTAAATGAAGCGATATTTTTACAACAAGTTCATTATTGGTAAATATATTAAAGTATTTCAATGAAGGCTATAACAGTTACGATGAATGGCTTAAGTAATTTCCTTTATGGTCTTCTGCTACATTACGAAGGATAATAAACAAACTTGAGAAGCAAGGGTTACTTATAAAAAGGAATTACAACAAGTTAAAAATAGATCAAACAAAATAGTAAGGTTCAATCTACTATATTTACAACAAGCCTTACAGGAGTGTGTTTAGAGGGTGCGTATTATGAACGGATTGTATCGCGGATTCTCAATAACTTCAGAACGATTACTTTCAAAGAAACAAAGTATTACAGAAGAAAGACATTATCATTTTTAAAGGGGGAATTAAAATGTGTGCATGTAACGGAACGGGAGTAATTAAGAACGATATGGGTAATGGATGCTTTCAATTTGCACCTTGTATTTGCGAAGCAGGGAATCGCAGTCCTGAAGAAGTGGATAGAAGACGTCATGCCGTTATGGCGGAGCTAAGGGAAATTCACCAATTACAACTGGAGGGGAAATGGGATGTCACGACTTGGAACGGATTTGGAAAAGGAGAATTACATAATGGCGTTGCAACAGGAAAGGTACATGAAGAAATTGCGTCGTAACTTATATATCGCTTTAGAAGAATTAGACTTAGTGTTTGATGAAAGTGAAGTGATTCAATTAAGAAAAATGTGGGATGAGGATAAAGGTATTCTCGAAATAGCAAAAGAGCTAGGAAGGTATCAACTAGAAATCGCCGCATTAATCATGGATCAGGCAGATAAGAACAAAATCAAATCTCGCCCAATGGGGTTAGGAGCATGAAACAACTAACACTAGAGGATGTAGTCGGAAGTTTTGATTATACTGCAACAAGTACAGCGGATAAGTTTTTGAAACGTAATAGCATTATGACGTATTCAGTAGAGTTTTACGATAAAGACGAGAAATGGAAGCTTCGTTGGTTTGACGCGAAGTCCGGGGGCGCAGCTATAGAAATGGCTAAAAAGAAATACGGGAATATACAAATCATTACCACCCATATTTCAGATAGAACTTTAGAGGAGATTATGAATTTGGATTAGGAGGCATAGCGCCATGATGATAAATAGATGGCTAGAAAAGGAAGATTATCAAGCAGCCGAGAAGAACGGCATTGGCTATAACATGTTATATCGTAGGGTGTATCAAATGGGATGGGATGTTAGTAAGGCAATTAATACACCGCCTCGGAAATATCAATTTAGGGAACAAAAGTGGTTAAGGATAGCATTAGAAAATGGGGTTAAAAAGAAGACATTTTTAACTCGTGTTTATAAAGGGATGTCACCAGAGGAAGCAGCAAAAAAGCCTGTAAAGAAATTAAGAGCAACAATGGAAGATATGGTCAATTTAGCTGAAGAGAACGGTATTTCATATAGCACATTTAGTAAAAGAGTATTAAAAGGAGGATGGAGTCCACAAAGGGCAGCAACTACACCTATAAGGAGACCTAAGAAGAAAAGCAGCTAGGAGGCAACATGGACAGGAAACAAATCTATATCGATGTTTTACTACAAAAAGGAATTTATAAAGAAGAAAAGACAGGTCGACAACTTTATGAGATGACTGAACAAGAATTGTGGAATCTAATTAAAGGAGTGTATCAAGAATGATGGAAATACAACATGGTGTTTACGAAGTGACTCAATTATTAATCAAAGCAAAGGGAGGTAATTGACACTCCCACGGCTAAAGCCACAAGCTGACTAATGTCAGTGGGATTCTTACTACCAAAGGCGAAGTCTATTTCTACTATCGCTGACGTGCAAGATTGCGGTGTGCCATCACCAATCCGTATCCAGTGCATATAGCAGATACGGCACTCATTCTATTACCAAACGAGTCAGATTGTGAGTTCTCAAATGTGTTTTAGCTTCTTATGCTTGACGACTCAATACCTTTTACGGAGTAGAAGAATTTGTTACTCCAGCCTCATATGTATTCTGTTTTCAGAGAACAAGATTGTTTTAGAGACTTTTACTTGTCTATTATGAAAATGATACCATTTCAAATTCTTGATGTAGAGAACGTACCTTCGGTGTTTTATTTGTACATCGCATTTGACCTCACTCTCATCCCATTCCTAAAGTGGGTACTATCGCACCGTAGTGGGCTTTCCCGTTCGGAAAATCTATAAAAGATGTGGAGTTACCAAGATATGCAAAGTCTGGTGGTGCTGGTTTTGATTTTGTAGCAGCAGAGGACACGATTATATGGCCAGGCCAAACAAAGGTTGTACAAATGGGATTAGCTTTGGAGATTCCACCAGGATATGAATTGCAGCTACGCCCGCGTAGTGGTATGACTCGTAATTCTTGGAACTGAGGATAGTGGTCTTAGAGGGGAGGATAGTGTACTTGTTGATTACATTGAATTCCCTAAAGAGACTAGCATGCAAGCTAATGTAATTGAAAGAGGGAATCTGGTCTTCGGATCAACGGAGGGTGAAATAAAAAAGCTAGGATTTGCTCTTAGCATAGAATTATGTCGTACAGAAAGGTAAAAACCTAATGTTTGCAATTTCATTATATAACGTTTCTGGGGTGGAAGGATTAAATCATAGCAATCTTTACGTAACTTTTACATGTGATTGAAGTATTTGATAACACAGACATGGATTTATTAGAAATTGAAATTATTAAAGGGATTTCTGCATATGGAAATCCTAAATGTAGTGTATGCGGTAAAGAAATCTTAATGGTGCCAAGTTACGTAGCTATTAATTTAGATGAAGATACTACCTACTAGGAATAGAGCTCCTAGCAAAATTAAAGAATCAACTAAAATTAAGAACTGGTTTTTCTGTGGTTTTCGAAATTCCCTTATTAAGCTAAAAACGACACTCATTCCGAAACAAATATATAACAAAATCATTATTGTTCCTAACATACTTAACAATCCTAATATATTTATAATTTAATTATATATCGAAAAGTACGTGTGTGTAAATTTTTAACAAAAAACTTATTGGAATAAAAAAATGGCTCTTACTATTACGTAAGAACCCCATAACCGAAGAAAAAAAGTCGTATGTGAAACCATGCGGGAATCACAATAACATTTTAACATTTAAATATATAGTTGTCTATACATCGAATTAAAAAAATATTTATTTAAACGAAGGAGCCCTAGATTTAGGGATCTAGAGCTTCTTGTGTGGGTATAATTCACACAATTTATGAAAAGAAAAGAATCTACTGAAGATAACATATAAATGTTTCATAAATGTATCAAAAAAGTGAAAAAATAGTTATTTGAATAGAAAATGACAGCTGGAATATTAAGATTGTATCAGCTGTCACTAAAATAAAAATTTATTTTTATTAGTAGGTTTTTAGTTGATATTTTTACTTCTTTTAGAAGAAATTGTACCAAATATTAATCCTGACATTGCTCCGATTAAAGTCATAAAAATTGCACTCCATGCTGCAAATGACATAACTACACCTCCTAAAAATAACTTATTGTAACTATTTAAAGCTATTGTTTCTTATTCTTTTTAATAGAAATGATGATTGCAACAACTGTTAAGAAAATAAGAGGAGACCACGAAAAGAAAGACATGTAGTATTCTCCTTTCGATAATAATTATAAACATTGTATAAAGCAATTATTACATGTTTATAAATTTGATATACTAAATATGTAATATTGCATATTGAATTGTAGGACGTGGGGAAGTAAAGACGATAGTCGAACCAAAACACCATTTTAATAGAGAACATTTAACAGGACCCGATTAGGGGGAACGGGTCCTGTTAATGGAACGATAGATTTTTATGGGATTACCAACATATTACCATAAAAGGCAATTAAATTCCATTAATTGGGTGTTGAGAAAGCTTTTTATAAATGCTTTATTTTACATAACAAGGTAGCTAGCTAAAGTAGCTAATTGCTCGGTTGTACAATTTTAGAAGTTTCACTGGATATAGATATATGTTGTACAAAAGTTACAACTATATCATAAACAAATATTAAAATATTATATATGAAAGAAAAATAAATAAAAATTTCATTTTGTTTATTTTAAAACCAAAAAAGAGCACTTTATTAAGTGCTCTCGTGACGAGATCCATTTTGTGAAGACTACTTTATTTTATAAAGAAAGGAACACAGAATATTATATGCGTTTCTTGTTAATTGAGTGTATTTTTACAGACAAAGAGCAGCCAGCAAAAGCTAACTGCTCGGTTCTCCAAGGGGGAACAAGGAGAAAATCTAATGTCATATAAAGTATTGACGGAATATTGAGTTTTATTCACGAGAGATTATATTCCGAAATTTGGATTATAATAGTCGATATTCTCCATATTGACCAGAAAAGAACTAAAAGTTCTAGTGAAATTCCAAGTGTTCTTTTCTTAGTTTTTTGAGATTCTTTTATCAAATAGCCAACAGCACTAATTGCTATAAGAATAAAAAGAATAAGTTCTAGTGTAACTGGCATTTTATCTGCTCCTAAACAAATTGTTTCGTATATAACAATTATAAGATATTTATTAGTTATTAGTAGTAAACATTTGAAAAAAATAATCCTTTTGTCATAAACAAAAAGGCAGTTGTTTCCGCAACCACCTTTCAGTAAAATAAAGCACTTTTTCAGGAATAAAATATGGATGATTCTTGAAAAGGTTATAGGGTTTAATCCCATTTTTATAATTCAAGTGACGAATTTAATTTTAAGAGAGGCATGACTACATTATATGATAGCTTGTCAATAATGGTCACGAGTAAAAGAGCAGTTAGCAAAAGTTAACTGCTCTATACAAGGAGATACAAAGAAAATTACTTCAAATGAGATTTGACATACAGCCTACATATAGTATTGACGGAAAAATCATTTTAAATTCAAGTTACTTAAAGTAAACATTCCTACAGATACAATGGCTGCACCTACTGAAGAACCTAGCCAATCTCTCCAACTTAATGTATTTAAAGGTGTATCTGTTAGATCTATAATTAAGAAGATAGTAAACATTAATACACCAAATGCTAAGCATCCCCAAGAAGTTTGTAAGGATTTAATTATCTTCTTCCGAAATTTGTTTATATAAATCATCCTAACTAATATTTTGTATTTTTATAAATAAATTATTGCATGTATGGAAATTGAAAGTAAAGAGTATACAATATTACATATTGAAACTTAACGAACTAATTATTTTTATAGACAGTGAGGAATAACAATACGATTTAACAGCAGAAGAGATTACTGGAAAATTAAGCGCATAAGTAATCAAAAGCATCCATAACGGGTGCTTTTTTCTTTGTTATATAGAAATTACACATTAAGCATACATGTATACGCATTGTTACGATACGCTAAGGAATAGTAATAAAAATATGAGACCAATAAAACTGTATAAAAACCAAAAGAATCCTAAGACGGGAAATATTTTATGGAAATTAAGCATGGTAAACCTCCTTGGGGATATAAAGTATTATAATATATCGTTGGCCTATATAGAAGGAAAAACATAAATTGGTACATATTAAACGAGGGGTAGAATAAAATGGACATTTGGATTAAAGGATTCTATATAAATAGGTAGAATCTAATTATTTAGTTCACATTTTAATCCAAGGGGTACAAATTCGATGCGACGTGAAAAGGATTTGTTGAAACAATGGAAGGCAGATTTGCAAGTTATTCAAAAAGAGAAGAGACTGAAGAAGAAGGCTAAGAAAAAGAATAAGAAATATAGCATTCCGGGTAATACAGCTGACTTCATGGATGGCAAGAATACTTATCGTAAAGAGAATGGGGTATGGAAACAAAGGAATAAATAAAGTGAGGATAAATAAGTTTGATTAAGTTTATAGCAATTATCGTAGGCGCTGCCGTAATCTGGGTGGCGTCTTGTTTGTTGTTAAGGAAAGATAAGGGGTCAGATAGACTTGCAAATTGAAATATTATTAGTCTGAAACATAGACTAGTAAACAAACCATTTCTAACTTTTAATCATAGAATATGATGAATTCAATTTTTAGAGGAGGGAATCATATCTATGGGATGGAATAATAATTTTGGACATTCTCGAGATTGTAATAGATTTTGGGATGATTTAGTATTTTGCGGATGTGGTCGTAGACGCAGAAGAAACGATTTTAACAACTGTCATTGTAGACGTGACTGCGATTGTGATGAGTGTCGTCGTAGACGTGATCATGAACGCGATCGTAATCATGATCACGGTGACCATCGAGAGTGGTAAATTCTTTTGAAGGAGTGCATATCTTAATCGCACTCTTTTTTATTATGTTTTTATCATTTTAGCCAAGAAGACTCCTTCCTCAAGGAGCGTGAAGGGTCACAGCCGAGTGAGTAGGTGGGAGATGAATTGGCTTCGAACAAGGGATGGCAGGAAGCCATCTTAATTGTTCGACTTACAGAAAGTTTTACTCCACTACCTATCGAATGTACGTTTGGTATATAATAGTCATATACTGAAATGGAGGTGAATTAAATGATAATTAATAAAGCCTTTAAGTTTCGTATCTATCCAAATCAAGCACAAGCAATTCTAATTAACAAAACGATAGGTTGTTCTCGCTTTGTATTCAATCATTTCCTATCCCTATGGGATCACGTATACAAAGAGACTGGAAGAGGTTTAACATATGGTACATGCTCTGCCAAACTTCCTGCCATGAAGAAAGAGTTTGTTTGGCTCAAAGAAGTGGATAGTATTGCGATTCAGTCGTCTGTTCGCAACCTTGCGGATGCATATACACGATTTTTCAAAAAACAAAATAGTGCCCCGCGTTTCAAATCCAAGAAGAATAACGTACAATCTTACACCACAAAACAAACAAATGAAAACATTGCCGTTATAGGGAACAAAATAAAGTTGCCGAAACTAGGCCTTGTTCGATTTGCCAAAAGCCGCGAAGTAAAGGGACGTATTGTAAATGCGACTGTTAGACGAAACCCTTCTGGCAGATATTTTGTGTCACTATTAGTTGAAACAGAAGTACAAGAACTTCCGAAAACACATTCTTACATTGGAATAGATGTAGGACTAAAAGATTTCGCTATTTTGTCAGATGGTAAACCCTATAAAAATCCGAAGTTTTTTCGATTATTAGAAGATAAGGTGGCGAAAGCGCAGCGTGTTCTTTCTAGAAGAATGAAAGGATCTTCTCGCTGGAATAAACAACGAGTAAAGGTAGCTAGAATTCATGAATACATATCAAATGCTAGGAAAGATTACTTGCACAAAATCTCAACTGAAATCATCAAAAATCACGATGTTATCGGTATAGAGGATTTGCAAGTATCGAATATGTTAAAGAATCATAAGTTAGCAAAAGCAATTAGTGAGGTATCATGGTCACAATTTCGAACAATGTTGGAATATAAAGCAAAATGGTATGGAAAACAAGTCATTGTCGTATCGAAAACATTTCCTTCCAGCCAATTATGTTCTTGTTGTGGATATCAAAATAAAGACGTTAAAAATCTAAACCTACGTGAATGGGACTGCCCTTCTTGTCGTACACACCATGATAGGGATATTAACGCAAGTATCAATATAAAGAATGAAGCGATAAGGCTTCTAACCGCAAGGACTGCGGGGTTAGCCTAATCAATTAGAGTTCGATAGAACTCTTTACTTAGGAATCCCTCACTTCTAAACAAAGTGAAAGTGGGGGTAGTTCAACTCTCTATGATTTATCTCAGTATTGTTGTCATATTTTTGGTTGACATAAAGGCGGATGAAGGCATTTTCTTTAAGAGGTTTATTTCCAGGTTTTACACTTCCAAATGTAACTGTTTTTTCTATCCCATCCTTATTATAAGTAGATAAAGTATAGAATCGTTGGTTCCCTTTTATCTCACCGTTGTTTGTTATCTGTACATAATATTGTTCGGTTCCCATTCTATTTATAGTAGGTGATCTTTCGCATCCAATAGCAAAACTAGAAAATAGTGCGAGTAATACAGATATAACTAATGATTTTTTCATATAACACTCTCCTTGTTTGTGTATATAGAAAATTATAGTAAAGAGTTTATAGTGGAAAAATTGATTTTAGTGACATTAATATTACAAAACTTTAAGGAGTAGCTCATTAAGGATTTTTAATAAAATAGTTATTGTATTGAACAAAAAAACATGCACAAAAATTGTACATGTACAGTAAAAAACTATGTCTTGTCTAAGTAAATATATGCTTGGCTTATACAAACTGTGAGTCGTTTTTCATTAAGGAAGATGTTAGAGAAGATTAGAATAAAAATTTTATTTTGTATTAAGTTGGAATATAAAAAGAGCACTTAGTAAAGTGCTCTCGTGACGAGTCTCATTTTATAACGACTATTTTATAAAGAAAGGAACTCAGAATATTATATGTGCGCCAGTCAATTGAGTACCTTGTACAAATAAAGAGCAGCTAGCAAAAGCTAACTGCTCAGGTAATGGAATATGGTTCGAAATGGGTTGTTTACAGTATTGACGGAATATTGAGTTTTATTCAGGGGCAGAAATAGTATATGTACAAACTGTAGGCTGAATTAAATAAAAAATAACAGAGTTGCAATGTAGCAAGATAAAACTGAAATAATAGAAAACATGGTTTTAAGTTTTCGGCGTTCTTTTTCATCCTCCGTGGCAAACAAAATATATTTTCGTATTCCAAATACGAATAGCCAAATGCCAAAGGTTAATCCGAACATTCCAACAAAGAAATGAAGATTTGGGAATGAAGTAGAGGTAGTAGCGGATAAAAGTACAGTTTTAATAGATAAATAAGAAAATGTTGTTAAAAGAGAACAATATATGATAGCAATAATCCATTTTTTCATAATAGTTACCTCCTTTTATGAAATAGTAAATTTATGTAAATGAAAATATTATATCATGAAGCACGTTTATTGTATGTAATGGAGACAACTGAACAAAATACTCCTTTTAATAGAAAGTGAGGAGTAACAACGGGACTAGGAAACCGTGGGATTGCATTTGGAATGCTTATCAATCTAGCGAATGAAAAAAATGTATCAAAGAGGGGGAGTGGTGCTTATAAGCAAGCGCCCGGCTCCTGTGAAGGTATTAAATAAAGGTGGCCGTGTACTAAATGAATTTTATGAAGCTAAAAGTACAGTAGACTATGACGGTGTGTATAAGCGAGCTATCGCATTTGAAGCGAAGTCTACAGAGAAAGATACACGTTTTGATTTGAAGAACATTGCACAGCATCAATTGGATTACCTGGAGAAAGCGGAGAAGATGGGAGCAATTTGTTTCTTCCTTATGTTGAAGAAGCAGTAGCACCAGCTATGTTTGATGGAATGATTCAATTTGATCAGGACCATAAGAAATTAGTAAATAGCATTGAAGCAGCAAAAGAGAAGATGGCTAATAAGAAACACAAATTATTAAAGGCCTAGTGGATAACGGAACCATACAGAGTGGTGGGGGCTACTCGCGTTATACGTTTCGAAAAGGCACCTATTTAGGTGCTTTTTTGTTTGCATCTTTCGAGATGGACGAGCATATATTGGAATGTGTGGATGGAAACCACTTTATATATCAGAGCACCTATCAATTATGGGTGTTCTTTTATTATGTGAAAATTTTATAAGTTGTGTGAGAGTTGAAAAATAGTATATTATCTTTCTCAATGTACATATTAAGAAAAGTTTTTAATATCATACATAAAAGGCGGGATAATATGAGTGAAAATAAGAAAAATGAAGAATTGAATAAGATAAAGAAGTATTATTTTAATGAGGACAATCAACCAGTAGCTGGTATAGAGTTAATTTTGCCGCCGGATATAGGAATCATGTTAGACCCTAAATCAGTTAATGATGAAAGTAGAGATATTGATAATGAATAAGTTTAATTTAAGCATCCATTCGGGTGCTTTTTTCTTTGTTGTATAGAAATTACACATTAACCCCCTTTAATACATGACTTAGGCATAGTTGGGAATGAGAATATCATATCATATAATGACACTGAACGGTTTCCAACATGTTCCCCTATATTTTTTCAAGGGAGAGCACTTATTGGGGGAGTGCTCTCTTTCGTTTGTACATAAGGAGGCTTTCATCATATAATATCAGGTCAATATAAATACACCGTTACTCACTTAAAGAGCTCTATAAATAGGTATAGAGCTTTTTTATTGCACATAAGGAATTCCCAAACATACAATATCGAGTCAATGCCAACCAACTTATTTCTTTTCCGAGAGCTATATATATTCCGCTATAAAGCTCTTTTAGGTTGCGCCATTAGAACGGGCAAGGCATTGTCGTATATTTTATACTCAGAAGCTTAGGGCACTTTATAGTGTTCTTTTTTTATTGAACAAAATGGACATTTAAAAATAAGGAGATGATCCATATGGTAACTATGGCACGAAGAAAAAGTGGAGCTTGTTCAAAAAGGATGCAAAAAATACGCACCCGTGGCGGCGCGAATGAGAATTATGCTTGGCAGTGTAATTATATTCAGCAATATTATAGATATTCCTCATGTATTTGCTGATGGTTAAAATCCGGATGTGAATGAGGTATTTAAAGATGTGCAATCAAACGACGGAAAGATAAAGAATTATATAGAGGGCCAATTCTACAATCGTATTGTAAATGTGTTTGAACCGGTTATATTCTTAATTAAAGTGGTGTCATACCCAATAGCATCCGTTGTAGCGTTATGCGGTAGTTTGTTCATTATGGTTGGTAGTCAGGAGCGAGGATTCAGTCTAATTTCAAGGGTAGGTATCGGTTATATAGTGGTGCAAATGATTCCGTTATTTATGGATTGCTAAGGCTATTTAGTCCTACTTAATGTAGGACTTTTTCATATGATAATAACCATCTATCGTTATTATCAGACAACATATCTTAACTCAACATTCGCAATAAATAGTTTTATGTTTCTAAATTTGTAATATATTTACATAAATGAAAATCGAAAGTATGATGAAGGTGCAAGCTATAAAACTATTAAAGGGGGATTTTTTATGTTAAAGAAACTAGCAATTGGAGCATTAGCGACTGGGGTCATGTTATCTGGAGCTGGCGGTGTGATGGCGGCAGAAAACACACCAACTTTAAGTAAGGAAAAGGTTGCAGACTTAAATACTTTAAGTACGGCGTATACTACTGTTAATGTCTATGGGAGCACTGTTGAGTTTGCTGTAAAAGGCTTAGAAAATCCATTCACTTCAACGTATTATCAAAAAATAGCTTGGACAAATAGCTATTCGAATCCAAATAATTATAATACATTAGCAGTAGCATATCCACAAAGTGGGAATGGTTATCAGGCATATGGATATGAATCATTAAATAATGTTAAACAAAAAATTGGCTCTGGTCAGACTGTCTATGGTTTCGCCCTAGCAAATAACGGAACCTGGTATCCAGCTGGACAAGCTATAATTAACTATTAAGATTTAAAACAAAAAGGAGTCCTAGTGGGCTCCTTTTTTTACTTGCAGGAATTTCTTAACCATCATGGAATACTGTTTATACAATATGTAAATATGTATATTGTATTTATTTGGGTTTTTTGTATGTTAAAATTACATATAAAGATTTTTATATGTAAAAAACCTTAAATCAAGAATATCCAATGGGTTTTGAGAGGTGTTATATGTTTACAAATAAAAAATTAATTCGAATTGGTCTAACAATATTTGTATTTTTATGTATAATTGATTTTTCAATCGGTTATTTTCAATCATATCTTGCATCAGCAACAGATATTAAATGGACAATGCCAGAAATGTGGGAAACTATTTTGATAGATGCTCCTCGAGGTATACTGGTTCTTTTAGGTGCAATCGCTTTGTATGATTTCACAAAACAGACATCAAAAAAAGATGCATCAATCTAATCATGTCTTTCTTCAATTAAAAATTTCATGATAGTAATCTTAAAAAAAAGCCCTGATCAGGGCTTTTTTTCTTGTTACTGATAATGAGACACTATATCTGACTTACATAAATATCCTATTTGTTCAAATCAATCCTTGCTGATGGTACAATTAAAGCCATGGAGGGGAATTATGGGAATTTATTATGTAATACCACTACTTCTTATAAACGGCACTGCGTTATTCTTATTTTTATTGTCTGTTTCACCAAAAATTAAGGCTAAAAACCTATCATCGATAATGATCTGTTTAGGGATAAATCTAATCACAAGTCCAGCGGCTTTTCTTATAGGTGGGATAGCTGATTATGCAGGTGTGGCGGCTAATTATGGGGCTTATTTTGCGGGTGAGTCGGCAACAGCGCCTCCTCTAGTTAGTCGTGTGCTTTATTTTTCGGGAGGATTTCTCTTCATTCAGGGAATACCACTCCTCATACTAATTGTGGCTTTGTGGAAGGTTGCAAGAGCAAAGAAAATAAATCAAGTATAGAAGTACATAATGAAAGGGTGGATTCCTTTTTAGAGGAGGGATCCGTTTTTTTCTTGCTATCGATTATAATGCTTTATGTTAAATCGAATTGTATAGAGCATTCATTTATTTTTCTTTCATAGATCAATTCATAATATAATATAGAAAATATTTCTTTGTTTCGTCGATTAAGGAGGGAATTTAATATTAGAACAAGAAAAGATTGATATTTTAGCTGAAACCTTATTATTGGAGGTTATAACACAAAAAGTTGAAATGATAGAGCAGCTTCCCATTATGCTAAAAGGTATTGACTATTTAGATGGTTGGGCATCTGATTCAAAAACAACAGAATGTGAGATTTTTGAATCAGATGCACTCAGTGTAATGAATTTTTTTGCCGTAGGAGAAAAATTTTTAATTGAGCTAGAGATGCCATGTCTTATATCAACATGGCAGGATAGAGAACAACTTCTGAGAATTACAACTACTGTGAAAGCAAAATGCTTAGTTTCTCATGCAGAAGTATTTGATTGGATCAATATGAATAAAATAGAATTGTTAAATCACCAAAAAGATGTGCAATTTGTAGAGTTAAACTATATAGATACTGAATGTGATGATATTCGTGCTTATTGAATTAGACAAAACAATAAATTCCGGTTTTTGACTAATTTAGTAATTCATGTACTTTTTCTGCAGATTTAGAATTAGCTAATATCTTATCCATAGATTTTAATAAATCTGAATTCCGTATAATTAAAACAACATTTGCCATGTACTTAAAACCTCCTAAAGTGTTCTCTAAAAATTTCACGTACTATATGTTTAATATATTTTTATACACCAAATAATCAAGGGGATACTGTCTCTGAAAGGACGTAAATATCGTTTAGAATCTCACACGTAATTACATAAAATATAATCATAATATCCATATATGATTTTCTGTGTAGGATTTTCTTTTCAAATATTTCAATTGTCTCGAAATAATAGGAACGATTTGTACATTTTTTAAAGTGTAAATCCAGTTAATTGGTAGTTGATTTATTTTTATACAGTCAAATAGCTACATCAAATTGTATTAGTTTTTTGATTCTTGAAAATTTCATAGTAGGAGTTTGATAATTATAATTTATAAGAAGTAAATATGAAAAAGTTAGAGAATTATCTTAGTTATTAAATAGATTCTGCCTATACTTTATGTAGAGCCCAATTTATTAAATTTAAATAGTTTATATGTTCATATATAGAATTTTGAAGGGGGAAATTGTAAATGATTCCAAAGTCAACATATGTGGCTAAATGGGTATTAGATGACTTAACACTTGCGTCAAGACCAAATCAGGGGATCAAACTAAGTACATTTAAAAAGTTAGAAAAACTTTATGTAGAATACAGAGAAATGATTGAGGGAGATACTAGTTTTGAAATTACACATTATCTGCTAGAGTTTATCAATCCACATAATCTTTTTGTAGTAAGAGATGGTTACTATATATTTGATAATAAAACGATGGAATTTATTAAAGTATCAGACGATATTCATTTTTTAAATCAAAACTTAGCGTATTGTAATAATGGAGTTGCAGTGGATTTAATAAACGGAAAAATGCATTTTTTAGAAGGGCATTATTATAAAGTTAAGACCTCATATGTTGATTTATTAAAAGGAGAAACTATCCCTGTAATGGTACTAAGTCATTTAGATAATAATGTTGGAGTGTCAGTTCCTCTGACAATGTTTAATGAGGAAAGAACTTTTAAAATTTCAGAGAGTTATATAGTGAATCTTACCTCAAAGAATTGTAACAATGAGAGTGAATCTAATGAAAAGGGAAACGTAATACGATTTCTAAAACCTTCTATTGTGTAGTTAAGTATATATGTTAATTAAATTCATAATGAATTTAAGAGGGTGAAGTAAATTTCTTTTGAAATGTATACAGCCTTTCAAGATAAAGTAATTATAAAAGATGAATATAAAGGATTGGTGGAATTAATAAATACAGGAAGTTGGGAAGAAGCTGCTTTAAAGTTTCCATTCGTTAAAGAATATATAAAAGTTAATCATAGTAAAGATATTCCATTTACAAAGAAACAGATAAATGAAGCATTTGCAGAAGGTGATTTTCTATATATGAGGTGGCACATAGGAATCTGGGAAGAAGAGAATGATTATTATACAAATTTAAAAGATAATGAATGGTCATTTATAGCCAATCTAAGGAACTATAGAGATCCAGAACATAACGTGGCACCTATCATATTATTTATGAATGTGGTTTTAAAGGAAGTAGCAGCACATATTATAAGGCTGGAAGTTTGATATGGTGAGGCTGATGGACCGGAAGAATACTTTTTTATAAATAATGAATTTAAAAAGAAGCTGTAGCAGTAATGAATTATTGCTGCTTTTTTATTTCTAAATATACTAAAATTATTGTTGTTGGGTTTATGTATATTCATTTATAATAGAATATGGAAAATTTTACACTGCAATAATAAAGGTTTTATTATACAAGAGCTGGGAGCAGCTCTTTTTATTTTGCTCAGGGGGAGTGTGAAAGAAAAAAGTTTATGTTAATGGCGAAGTTAAATGATCTAATAGAGAATAAAAAATTACAATTAGTTGAACTGGTAAAAAAACATGGTTTTAGTCATACGAAAGTCCTCCATTTAAGTCAGGAAATCGATAAATTAATTAATAAATATATGATTATAAAAAAGGAACCCTATAATAGTAGGGTTCAAAGGGAACAGATACATAAAATAAATAAAGAGAATAATTTAATTATATAAGAAAATTGATACCGTAATATTGAGAAAGTGTAAAACCTTAATTAATTATTTTCGTTTGAAAAGTGATGTGATTACTATTTTAAAGTTAAGAACAGATTTAATAGAAAAAGCCGTTAAACTAAATCATATAAAAGAAGACACCAATGTTAGTAAACAGGAAGTTAATATTGCATTTAATTTATATGAAGAATTACAAAAAATAAACGAACCTAAGAAATTTAAATTTTATCCTTTTAATGAAAAGGAAGCCAGTGAATTCTCACTAGCTGATTTCTCGGAAGACCCTAAAAAAATTATTAGTTTAAGAAACTGGGTTTTAGAAGTACTACCTATTATTGATTTGTATAATCAGGTTGGAAAATTACCTCTAACAAGGGAGAATGAAGACTTTATAGAGTATCTTAAAGATTGCTTTAATACTTATATCTCTGGGTTAGAGAATATTTGCAGTGCAACATTAGAAACAGTCATTACCAAAAAGGATTTAAGACATGCAAAGAATTTGTGTGAAGGAATTATTTATTCCTTACAAGAATATTATAAAGGTTTTCCTTCAAAGGCTTCTAATGGATTTTATAGGGTTTTAAAAAATAATGTATCTAAGCCAAATCATTTTAATGATATAAAAACACTCCAAAACTTTGACAATGAATTCCTCTATAAAATGCGAGTCGGTACCGATCATGTATTTACAAGTAAAGAAATGTTTCATATTCCGTTAGAACTTCGGGGAATAGTCAGCACAAATAGATACAGTATTCCTGGGTTGCCTTGTATCTATTTAGGAAGCTCACCTTTAACCTGCTGGGAAGAACTTAATAAACCTGATTTAAATACGGTTCAGACTTCAGTATTTAAATCAGATGATATAAGTTATATAGATTTATCTACACCACCTGTTGTTTTTATAGAGAAGATAATTAAGAAATTCTACGACCACGGTACAATTATGCAAAAACGCTTTTTGGCGGATAGGTTAAATGAACCAAATGAAGTAATTTCTTATCTAATTATTTGGCCTTTAATGGCAGCATGTTCTGTACGTGTAAAAAATACGACTAACACATTCAAACCAGAATATATTATCCCACAACTATTATTGCAGTTTATAAGATATGATGGGTTTTTTGATGGCGTAAGTTACTTCTCAACCAAAGTGGATAACTATTCTGCTGAAACAGCTGTACTTTATAAAAACTTCGCTTTTCCTGTTCAGGATGGAGCAACTAAAGGTCTTTGTTCAAAATTACAAAGTAAATTTGATGTTTCCGATGCAGTACCGTGGAATATGTTTCAGTTATATAAGGATTCACCTCATTGTCTCCCTAATGAGGGAGAGAAACGAGTTGAACATGAATTCATTAATGGAATGAGTTTATTATACTCTTCTACAGATTTTAGTAAGCTTGAAACTTTTTTACAGAACAAATTTTTATTAGAAAGATCTAATTGACATCAGTCTAGAATGTGGGAAGGTATTCAATCTATAGATTCAAATGTTTAGGAGACTAAACGAATTTGTGATATATTTTTAAAGTAGTGCACAAGTGCAAAATCACAAAAAAGATCACCTGTTAAATTTTATAGGTGGTCTTTTCATGTCTATTAAATAATCTTTTGATTGAATTAGTACAGGGTTCGGCCACATGCCTATCAAGCTAAATTTCTGAAATATCTCCAAAACGAAAATTTCATCCTTTCATAATTGTCCATAGAATCTTAGGTTGATTTTCATTTTTGAGAAGAATACATTTCACAAATTGATGGTAATATGGGGGGGAAATAATGTTAAGATGTTTATAAAAAAGATGAGATGAAATATGCTGATAGATTTTTTTATAATATTCATATAAGATACTATTTTGACTTTGATTAAACTTTGTTTCAAACAAACATTAAAATCTATTTTAAAGAAAGGGAAATCTGGTAGAAAATGAAAGCAAACATTAAAATTATCGAAAAGCTTAAAGAAGAATCTTGTACCTTCTACATTCACAAAGTAACATCTTTTATTCTAGATATGGTATCAACACTAGAGAATAGTTCTGATAACTATTTAATAGTTAATTCAACTCACAAAGGTGAACAAGAAAAAATTTCTTGCTCAACTGTTATTTATTTGGAATATCTTGAAAGGAAAATTTTTGTTTATACAAAAGAAAATATATTTGAGATAAAAAGTCCTTTATATAAATTACAATCTGAACTTCCAGATAATTTCACTAGAATTTCAAAAACTATAATTATCAATATTCATTTTTTAAACAAATTCTCCGCTAAAGCAAACGGAAATTTGGAAGCACTGCTTTCAAACAGAGAAAAAGTAATTGTATCAAGAAAATATGTTTCTTCATTAAAAAAACAGCTAAAAAACCATTCCCGATAACCACTTATGTATTGATTTTTACCACTTATGTTTAAAAGCATTTCTTTATATCTCCTTTGATGTAAATATTAATAAAAACAAAGGAGGATATACAATGTATACTATGATTAAAGAAGTATTTATAAGAACTCCATTATGGGTATGGATATTATTATTCATTTTAATAAAAAGGGGTATTGCTATTTCTCAAGAAAGACCAATTAATTTATCTAAAATGTTCCTTGTTCCCATGATTTTTATGATATGGGGGTTAGATAAAATTATCACTAAATTTTCTTACTTAGGATATTGTTTAATAAGCTATACGATTTTCATTCTTCCAGGTATTATGATTGGATATTTGTTATATGTAAAATATCAAATTTTCTTCAAACAAGAGACGGTTACTTTCAGGAAGAAATGTTACCTTCCATTAATAATTATATTGATTAATTTCTTTGTAAAATATCTCTTAAATGTAACTTTAGGAATGTATGCATCATTTTATGATGATATTTCGTTTAATATAATTTATTCTGCCATAAGTGGACTATCTGTAGGTTTATTTTTTGGCGGAATATTCTACACATTTTATATACAATCAAAATTAAATAACCTTATCTTAAAATCATAAAAAAAGAAGGGAAAGACTTTATTGAAACTAAAAAAACGACTGTATACAGGTTTAGGAACTGGTTCATTTATATACATGATAGTTTTACTATCAAGAAACTATAACATATCTATTACACGAGCTGAGATAATAAGTGTTCTTATAATCTCAGCTTGTGCAGGCATTTTTACATTCATTTTTGATATTGAAAAAATCAGCTATTTGTTCGCCTTGGTAATCCATTTTTTCATGATGATTATAGTTGTCTTTCTTATATCTACATATAACCATTGGATAGAAATATTCCCAACTGCTGATTTTCTTGAAAGTATAGTTTTAATATATGTATTTTCTTGGTTAATATCATTTTTAAATACAAAAAAAGATGCTAAAGAATTAAATATGTTACTAAAAAATAAGAAAAACATTTAAAGTGTCCTTCTTATAAGAAGGATTATGGTAATTAATCAGGTCGCTTGTTTAACAAAAACAACCCTTTTTACGTATGTAAACTTTGGTTAGTTTACGTTGTCTTCCGTTTTCGAACCTCATGTCATCTACGTTTACAATAGGATAGCTACATGAAAATAAAAAATAAGTAAAAAAGTGGAGGATGATTTGTCTAAAAATATAGAATTTTTAACAAAAATTCATAAATATGTTATATAATGATGTTAACAAACTATATTTTAGGCATTACCCCCGATTGTGTAGAATAAATAATTTTTCGATGAGCTAAAGTATTTGGCTAAAAGAACTTGTAGCGGGGCCTTGCTACAAGTTCTTTTATTTTTTCAGTAAAGGAAAATAAGAAAAAAGAAGGGGACACGAGTATGATCGGAAACTTAAAGAAAGCAGCATTGAATTCGTTAGATGGGAAATGGGGGGTAGGTATAGGAGTATCAGCTTTATTCTATTTTGTACCAACCTTAAGTGCATCAGCAATCGCCTTTTTTATGTATTTAATATTTGTACTGTTTATCGGGATAATTGGTCCTGATGCATTATTTATTTATTTATTCAATAGGTGGGCAACCACAAGTAGATCCGGTAGCACTTGCTGCACTTATTCTAAGTTATATTGGTTTATGGGGGGTATGTTTCCTAATTTACAGTGTCATTCAAGGTATCTTTAATTATGGATATTCTGTTTTTACTTTACACTTAGGGAAACAAGAAGAAGTTAAGGTAGACGATGTATTTTCAGGATTTAAAAAGAAGAATTTGTTTAAATCAATGAAGTTAGGTTTAATGCAAGCTATCTTTATTTTTTTATGGAGCCTATTATTTATTGTTCCAGGTATTATTAAATATTTTTCTTATTCCATGTCGTATTACATATTAGTTGAGAATCCTGATTATACAGCAAGTGAAGCATTGAGAGAAAGTAAAAGAATAATGAAAGGACAAAAGCTAAAGTTATTTGTTCTTTGGTTATCATTTATAGGTTGGTTTTTATTAGCAGCATTTATCGGAATGTTTACATTTAATCTATCATTTATTTTTATTTCTCCTTATTACAACACAACTGTCTCACATTTTTACTTAGATTTAGTTAAAAAGCAGGATATTGGAGAAGCGAAGGTAAGTATATAAATAGGAAAAAAGTATGTTTAAGGTGAAAAATATTCGTAGTTGAAAGTGGATATGTGTTTAAGCATATCCACTTTTTAATATTATATTAAAAGTCTTAAGCTACTGGTTATTGTGATTTGGATAAGGATACCGCAAACGTGTTGCAAGTTAGATGGGATAGGGCAAGAATACCGCAAACGTGTTGCAAGTTAGATGGAATAGGTGTAGCACTACATCACTTGTAAGCTACGGTTATAAAATCCTCCTGAACAAAGAATATCCCTTTACAATTACTTATGAGTATTTAGTTCAGCTTTATCAAGCATATACTTACCTACTGTTTGCTTTTTATATATTATAGTAAAGACAGAAATCGGTTATGGCTATAATTCTATATAGGCTTTTTCTCCACCTGGAATCTTGAATGTATTTACATCAAATTCTTTAATTATATATATCTTTATCGCTTCAAAATCCTTACCAAAAGCGAGAGATGGATTTTTTAAGAAATATATTATTTTTTCCTTGTCATAGATTCGGGCTGTAATTATTTCTTTGTCCGAGTGAAACGATAAATTGACTCCTTTGTAAAAATATTCGTAATATCCCTCTTCATCCTGCTCACTCTTATCTTCAAAAGGAACAGATTCAATATAATATATAGTGCTATTTACATTTATTGATTTCATATAGCGTTACTCCCTTTTCAAGAATATCCATAAGAAATTATATAGTCTCTGTGTATTATACCAAAAATAGGGAATCTACTTTTGGAATTGTAAATAATATATAGGATCAAATTAAAATCTTTATATTATTTTTCATATTAGGGGTCGCCATATGTGCCCATCACTTAAGAATTTAAACCCTCAAGATGAAAATTTTGTGTATTTTTTACAGAAAACAACTAATTTTTCATCTTGGGGGTATTTGCTTTTCTTATCTTGATGGCAATGGGGTCCCGCCAACAAGATAAGAATTTTGCACGCTAAGCAAAAATACAATAAGCTGTCCATATGGGCAGCTTATATACATAATTCTCGTTATTGGAAGTTATTCTATATTGTTCTTAAATAAACTTAATATTTGTTGAGCATCTGTATCCCTTATTATATAATGTTCGAGATTTTTTTGTTCTTCATTGTCTTGACGAGCAATTACAACTTTTTTATTCTCTAGCCAAATTAAATATGTTTCACTGGAACTATCTTGGTAATTTACATTCATTTGATAATCAATATTTGCTTTGGCCTCATCATCTAGCAAAAGAGGAATAACTCTTTCTCGATCCTTATCTATTCCTGCATGTTCCATAGATTTAATAATTTGATCAAACTCTAGATTTATAGCTGTTTTTTTATTTTTTACCTTAGTTGATATAAGCTCAATTTTCTTTATTTCCTTTCCTTGAAAGAAAATTTGTTTGCGATTTTCCTCTTGTTGTATTGAGGCAGTTTTTACTTTTGGTTGTTCAGTAGTAGATGTACTACCAGTGTTTGTCTCAGTCGAACAAGCGGATAAATATAGGAATAATGATAAGGTCAGAAATGATATATTTTTATTCATAAATTAACTCCTTTTTTTATGGATAATATTCTCTTTCACCATGTAATAAACCTTTTTAAAGGGGAGAAGCTATCTACTCTTCGTATGAATACCTTATACACTTGAAGTTAACATAACGTCTCATTGTCGGTAGCAAGTTTTTCATAGAATCCTTGTTTTTACTAAATTTTTTGTCTCTATGTCTATCTATCACTTATACAAGATTTTATACATCATTGATATAGCGGAGATTCTAGGGATCTTCGCTATTCTTTTTCGCATAAAATCTTGTATAAAAAAGTAGTTAGACTAGTGTGTTTTACTCCAATTCATTTCAAAATATAATTGGAAATTCATCTTTAAATTAAAAAAAGAAGGGGTTACCTATATATATTAATAACTTCGAAATATTGTATAACAGATAATTTTTATTGTGCTAACGAATCAGGATAGTGTGGCGACCGACCAACTAAATAGTTGCTTCTCCTCAATTATTAGAAGGGAAGTTCTATCATTTCGCGAATTTATTAGACATAGATGAGTGCTATAATTTTCTATATTTACATAAAGAGGTGACTACGCATGAATCAAAGACCGTCAGAAGAAGAATACGCCGGGAACTCCGGTGAATATATCCGTTTGGTGCCGGACGGTAACATCATCAACATTCTGCTCGCCCAGGAAAAGCAAATGACTGAGCTCCTGGCATCGTTGACCGAAAGCCAGGCCGCATATCGGTATGCGGAAGGAAAATGGACGCTGAAAGAAGTCGTGGGCCACATTGCAGACGCGGAACGCGTCATGACCTACCGCCTGCTCCGGTTCGCAAGAGGGGACCAGACGCCTCTGACCGGTTTCGATCAGGAATTGTTCCTACCTCCTTTCGGAAGCTGGACAACCGCGCAATTGGCCGAAGACTACCGGGCCGTAAGGCAATCAACGATCACATTGCTGCGCGGGCTACCGGCTGAGGCATGGAATCGTAAGGGCACAGCCAACAACCTAAGCATTACGGCACGCGCCCTCGCGTACGGCATCGCAGGACACGAACTTCATCACATGGGAATCATCCGAAACCGGTACTTGAGTTAATCGTCGGCTGAGATCTTTGAAATGGAACAAACACCTCTCATACAATCTTAGATACCGTTCTTATTGGGGTCCCGCCCCACAACCATCAACTTAAGGATTTAGACTATTTTTGAGATTAAAAGCACGTTACTATTCTCTTATGTTAATGAGAAAGGGTGACGTGCTTTTTATGAATATGCACCAAAAACAAGAGTTATCTTTATTTGCCGAAGAGTTATATCGATTTTTCTCATTTGGGGGTATTTGTTTTTCTTAGATTGATGGTAATGGGGCACTACTTTATAATAATCAAATTAAAAGTTAAATAGTTATAGAGACTCCATTACTAGGAAATATTGTAACTATTAAGTTGTAAAAAGAACCGTAGTTTTTCATTTTTGAAAAGGAGATGGTCCTTTTTAGTTGTAGCAAAGATATAATGCGAGGAAGTTTTTTCTAAATCAAAAAAAATTGATGAATTAGTTGCATAAAGAACTAAACAGCATATATACTATAAACATCAAAAAAAGTTGATGAAGGGAAGTGAACTACAGTGGCACAAGATTTCCAGCTCTATGAGAAAAAGTTTAAAGCGTTGGCGGATCAGAAACGTTTAGAAATCATGTATGAGCTTTGCCAGCGGGGTCAGACGTGTGTATGTGATTTAACAGAAGTTTTTGAAATGACACAATCTAAGTTGTCCTATCATTTAAAGATTTTATTAGATGCAGGTTTAATTGTAAAAGAAACAAAGGGTACGTGGAGTTATTATGATTTAAATGATGCGGAAGTGAATAATTTATTATCAGAAGAATTGTGCTGTATCTTTAGAAAAACAGGCAAAGGTAGCTGCTGTTAAAATTTTGCGTTATTAATCAAAAAAAATTGATTAATGATATATAAAGAGGAGGAATAATGTATGAGATATGTTCACGTCGGTATAAACGTTACGAATTTAGAAAAGTCTATTGAATTTTATGAAAAGGTATTTGGTGTATCACCAGTTAAGGTGAAAACGGATTATGCAAAATTTTTATTAGAAAATCCAGGTCTTAATTTCACGCTGAACGTACGAGATGAAGTGAATGGAAATCAGGTAAATCACTTTGGTTTCCAAGTGGATACAACTGAAGAAATTACATTACATAAAGAACGATTAGAAAAAGAAGGTTTCTTTGCGCGTGATGAGATGGATACGACTTGTTGCTATGCAGTACAAGATAAGTTTTGGGTAACGGATCCCGATGGTAATGAGTGGGAGTTCTTTTATACAAAAGCAGATAGTGATGTTCACAAAATAGAAGATTCATCTTGTTGCACCACTTCAAATGAGGTAGCTAAAAATTCTTGTTGTTAATAGGAGATGGAAAATAAAATGAAACGTTTATCTTTTCTAGACCGATATTTAACACTATGGATCTTTCTAGCGATGGCTGTTGGGATTGGTTTAGGGTTTGTGTTTCCTAGTGTAGTAGATGGACTAAATACATTACAGGTTGGAACGACGTCTATTCCGCTGGCTGTTGGTTTAATTATAATGATGTATCCACCGTTAGCGAAAGTTCGCTATGAGGAAATGGGCCGAGTATTTAAAGATGTAAAAGTGTTAGTTCTATCTTTAGTACAAAATTGGATTATTGGTCCGGTACTTATGTTTGTTTTAGCAATTATTTTTCTTCCTGATAAACCAGAATACATGGTTGGTCTCATTATAATTGGGTTAGCACGTTGTATTGCAATGGTCATTGTTTGGAACGATCTTGCCGATGGAGATAAAGAGTATGCGGCAGGTTTAGTTGCTTTTAATTCGGTATTCCAAATGCTCTTTTTCTCAGTTTATGCATACGTATTTGTAACTGTAATTCCAGAATGGTTAGGGATTGAAGGTGCTATTGTCGATATTACAATGATAGAAGTAGCAAAATCAGTATTTATCTATTTAGGAATTCCTTTTATAGCAGGTATGTTAACACGCTTTGTACTCGTTAAGTTAAAAGGAAGACAGTGGTATGAAAAGGTGTTTATACCGAAAATTAGTCCACTTACATTACTTGCATTGCTATTTACGATCATCATTATGTTCTCTTTAAAAGGGGAGATGATTGTTAGCGTGCCACTAGATGTAGTAAGAATAGCGATTCCGTTATTAATCTATTTTATTGTAATGTTTTTTGTTTCTTTCTTTATGGGAAGAAAAATTGGTGCAAACTATCCGGTAACAACAACGCTAGCATTTACAGCAGGTAGTAATAACTTTGAATTAGCGATTGCTGTAGCAGTTGGTGTGTTTGGTATTCATTCAGGCGCAGCATTCGCAGCTGTTATCGGACCGTTAGTTGAAGTCCCTGTCATGATTGCACTTGTAAACGTCGCTTTTTGGTTTAAGCGTAAATATTTTAAAGATCAACCAGTATAATTTAAAAACAAAGGCGGAAAACAACATGGAAAATAAAAAGACAATCTATTTCTTATGTACAGGAAATTCATGCAGAAGCCAAATGGCAGAAGCGTGGGGCAAACAATATTTAGGAGATAAGTGGAATGTATATTCTGCAGGAATCGAAGCACATGGAGTAAATCCAAATGCATTTAAAGCAATGAACGAAGTAAATATCGACATAACAAATCAAACATCAGATATAATTGATGCAAACATTTTAAATAGTGCTGATTTAGTCGTTACGCTGTGTAGTCATGCGGATTCTGTTTGTCCATCTACTCCGCCGCATGTAAATCGTGTTCATTGGGGATTTGATGATCCAGCAGGAAAAGAGTGGTCCGAATTTCAACGTGTTCGTGATGAAATTGGTGAACGTATAAAGCGATTTTCTGAAACAGGGGAGTAAATAAAGGAAAGAGTCAATCTTCTATCTTATAGGGGAGTGACTCTTTTTTATTATGTATTTCATTTACTTATCGCATCGCTTTAAAACCACTCTTAGAAATAATACAGAATATTATGTGAAGATGGTAAAGTTTCATTTTATAATTTTTACTTTATTAAAAGTTGATTTGTTAGAAAGGATAATCATTTATTGATATAATGAATGGATGCGTGGCAGGGAATAGATAGAAAGATACTGCTAGTAATTTATACTTCAAATGTTGGGAGATTGGACAGAGTTATGGGGACAGAAAAAGAAATTAGTTCCGCTAAATTAATATGGAAGATGACGCGCCCGCATACATTAACGGCGACGTTTTCTCCTGTAATTTTAGGGACAGTGGCATCACTTTATGTTGCCAAAATTGATTGGCTTTTATTTATTGCGATGATGCTTGCATGTTTAGCGCTGCAAATAGCAACGAACTTATTTAATGAGTACTATGATTTCAAACGTGGATTAGATACCGCTGAATCCGTTGGCATCGGTGGCGGAATTGTCCGTCATGGATTGAAGCCAAAAAATGTGTTAACAGTTGCGCTTTTATTGTATGTCGTAGCAGCATTTATTGGCATTTATATTTGTATGAATAGCAGCTGGTGGTTAGTTGTCATTGGTTTAATTGGGATGGCAGTTGGCTATTTATATACAGGCGGTCCATTACCAATTGCGTACACTCCGTTTGGAGAATTAGTTTCTGGGTTGTTAATGGGGACATGTTTTGTAATCATTGCTTTCTTTATTCAAACGAATACTGTAACGATTGAAAGTGTATTGATTTCCATTCCAATTGGAATTTTAGTAGGTGCAATCAATATGTCAAATAACATCCGAGATATCGAAGAAGATATTAAAGGTGGAAGAAAGACATTAGTAATCCTCCTTGGGAGAGAAAAAGCTGTGGTAACACTAGCGGTAGCCTTTTTCATTGCGTATTTATGGATTGCCGTAATTGTATTAATGGGTTATATAAGCCCTTGGGCATTAGTTATGTTCCTAGGTTTGAGAAAGCCAATTTCTGCGATTCAAAGTTTCCAAAAAGGGGCAAAGGATCCTGGATATATGCGCATCGCAATGAAATCAACAGCGATGACAAATACGATTTTCGGCTTCTTGTTGTCAGCAGGATTATTAATTAGTTATTTGTTTTAAATAACTTAACCCCAATTTCTCGATTTTAGTATAGAGAAATTGGGGTTTTATTTTGAGTTTTTTACGTTATAAACTATTATCATTTGAAATGTATATACCAATAAATTGCAACTTCATCACTTGTCTTATCCAAACCTTTATAAACAAGAAAATCAAACCCACCAATTACAAATCCACATTTTTCATAAAATTTACATGCTGCGACATTATTATTTTGCGTTTCAAGCATGATACCTGGCATATTTCCTTTTTTTGCCCACTGCTTTGCTTGATCAACTAATCTTTTACCAACTCCGAGTGTACGATATTTTTTATCTACCGTTATATCTTCTATGTAAGCATAGTGGTTCCAATTCTTTTTCAATACCATTAATCCAATGATTTGGTTATGTAACAGTGCTATGTAAATGACTTGATTAGGTTTATTTATATATTCATTGTAAGCCAGTTCTTCATTATCATCTTGATTTTGTAAATAACTTTTTTCATAACTTGGAACGTCTTCTACTGTATATTCTATACGTTTATTTCCTTTGGAAAGAGAAAGAATTAACCGAGCATTCACTATAAAACTGTCATCAATCTCCGGGAGATTATCTAAATCATTTGTTTCTAACTCTCTAATTACAAGGTTCATCGGGGCACCTCCACATAATAATATTTCTTCTAGTTCTTCATTTGGTTCAAATGAATTCCAATTACAAAATTATAATAGAATTTCAATAGTACGGCTATCTTTGTATTTTATCTTTATACCAGTATGTTGTTATCTTGATATAAAAATATTGTTTAGAAAGAGTAGTATCTTTTATTTTGGGTGTATATCCAGTTTTCAAATTTAACTGTAGTAGAGAAACAAATATTTTTTTAAAGAGTGGATGCCATACGTTATTCTTTAACTAAATTCGACATTATCTGCATTTTATCTTCACCTTCCTCTATTAATCTATTTATTGTAAACATCAGCTGGAGTTAATGCTCAGCTGTATAAATAATGAATATAAAAATTAATAGGGAAAGGATCGAAAAATAATGAAAGAATCACAAAGTAAGAAAAAAACAAGTCGACTAACTAAGGTAATAATATCTCTAGGAGTTGTTTTAGCAACGACCTTTTTCACCTTCTTTTTAATTGGAAAATGGAACTCTATCCCAGCGAAGGGAATAGCTAACGAAAGTAGTAATCAAGTTAACACGCAACAACAAGAAAAGAAAAAAGAAACACCACCGGCAAAACAGAAAAGACCTGATGGAAAACCGGTAGGAAAGGTTGTTTATTTAACATTCGATGACGGTCCTAGCGAATTAACTGGGAAGTTTTTAGATGTACTAAAAGAGCAAAATGTTGCGTCGACATTTTTTATGCAAGGTAGCAATTTACAAAATACAGGTTTTCAGGAAAACGTAAAACGAGCGGTAAAAGAAGGACATTATATTGGTGCTCATAGTATGACACATAATAGTGATAAGCTATACAAAAAAGGACAATTTGTAACGGAGATGAAAGAAACGTTAGCTCTTATTCATAATATTACGGGTACAATTCCTAAACTAGTCCGTCCCCCATATGGATCTGCACCAGGATTAAAGGGCGAGGACATTCGTAACAAAATTGTAGAAGCAGGAATAAAAGTTTGGGATTGGACGATAGATTCAAATGATTGGAAATTAAAAGATAATCCCATTCAGATTATCGAAAATGTAAAGAAACAGACAACAGAAGAAGTTGAAGTTGTATTAATGCATGAAAAGGCGCAAACATTACAAGCTCTTCCTGAAATTATTAAATTTTATAAAGAGCAAGGGTATGAATTTGGGGTATATAATGACGAGGATCATTTTCGTCTAAACTTCCAAAAAGATCAACGTCTATAGTATAAACATAGTTATTTTAAAAAGGTGTTTTTATTACTAAATCAATAATTAAGCCAAAAGACGATTTCCTATACAATAAAGAAATCGTCTTTTTTTATAAAGTTGACTTTTGGATCAAAAAGGTTTATTCTACTTGTGCAAGTGAATACTTACATTCGGGTTTGGATAAAGATTATGTGAAAGTTGGATGAAACGTGAATGAAATGACAAATACATCAGAACGTATTATTGAGGCTTTTTTAGAATTATTCCGCACTCATGGCTATAAGGGAACGACGACACGCTCGATTTCGGAACTAGCGGGCGTAAACGAAGTAACGATCTTTCGGAATTTTGGAAGCAAAAAGAATATTATGGAAAAAGCTGTCGAATCTTTATCGCGTGATATGGAATTGAATAAATTAATGCCTGGAGAGATGACTTGGAATCTTGAAGATGACTTGCTATCTATTGCAGAAGGATATCTTGCATATATAGAAAAGTTAAAGGATTTAATTTTGATTAGTTTTCAGGAAGCTGAAATGTTCCCAGAGCTCAAAGAAAAAATTGCATTAATTCCTAAACAATTAAAAGATAATTTGGTTTCATATTTCATTGAGATGAGAGAAAAGGGAAAGCTTATTGAAACTGATATGGAAGCTCAGGCGATGAACTTTATTTGGATGAATTTCGGTTACTTTCTTTCTAACTCACGCTTTGGTGACAATTTATTTTCCAATTCAAAAGAGATTTTTTTAAAACATAGTGTCCAACTATTTTCTAGGGGGCTAACTCCCTAGGTCTTTTTTTGTACCTAATGCAAGTAAGTACTTGCTATAATAAAACAACAAGGAGTACGACAATGAAAACTTTAAAAAATTTCTTTAAATTCCCTCCAACATTCATTGGAATTGCAACAGCATTTGCCTTTCTGTTAATTTTCTTTTGTGTGTGGATGACTGCATACGATGGTGTTACGGATCGGGTAAACCAATTAAAAGTCGGATTAGTTAATGAAGATAATCAAATGGGAACCGATATTGAAAAAAGCTTGAAGGAAAATCTACCCTTTAAAGTTAAAAGCTATATCTCGGTAACGCACGCCCAAAAAGATATGGATAACAGGAACTTAGATATGGTTATTCAAATTCCTGCAAATTTCTCAAGCCTATTGAAAGAAAATAATACTACAGAGATTAACTATTTCATCAATCAAGCAAACTCATCTTTGGCAAAACAGATTATGGAAGGCGCGGCAAAGGATATTACGCAAACAGTTAATAAAAATGTATATGCGTATAAACAAAAGCTTATTTCATCTAACCTATCTAACGAATTAAGTACAGTGATGCCGTCAGAAGAATTGGTCCAAAAGTTATCAGAAAACATTACGAAAGCTATGAGTTCATTAAACATTGATTCTGTGCAATCATCTGTCGAAAAAACAAACAATACAGATGGCTTTGCAGCAACCATGATTCCATTTTTAATTGTTCTTGCTTCATGGGTTGGAGCGATGCTTATGAGTTTAAATCTTAATATTGTTGCAACAATATTAAAAAACACGCACGGAAAATGGTCTATATTTTTATCAAGACAAGTTATTAACATTGTCGTATCTGTTATTTTAGCTATTATCACGTTATTATTAATGACCTTATTTAATGTTAAATTGAATACAAGCTTGTTTGAAACATGGATATTCCAAACTCTTGTCTTTTTCTCTTTTTTAAGCGTAACGCAAATGTTTATCGTTCTATTTGGTCCTGCTGGTATGATGTTTAATATCATATCGCTGTCAGTACAATTAGTTACTTGTGGAGTAATTGTTCCAAAAGTGTTACTATCCAATTTTTACCAAATTGTCGGTTCTCTTTTCCCTGGAACTTATGTAGCTGACGGATATCAAACAATAATTTTTGGTGGGGGAAATCTATCACACGATATGAATATTCTTCTTTGCACTTCAATTATTACCATTCTTATAGCGGTGGGGAGAATTATGCTGCAAAGAGATAGTAAAAGTGAATTGATCAAACAAACTGCCAACAGATAAAAAGCTTATATTACATGTGAAGTGCACCCTGATTGCTAAACAAAGTCTAACAATCGAGGGGCACTTTTTTTAGTCAAATTCTCTTAGCGTACGAAATTCGCGTTTTTCTCCGTAGCGAAATAGGGCTCATATGCTCTAACCTCATTCTATTAGTAAATAGCCTGCAATCATTGTCCTCTGTACATGAAATAAATTTGGTTTGTAATATAATCTGAACTAAAATGAAGTCCGTTTTTTATCCACCACATAATGATTCCTACCAATGAAGCGGTTTTAATCTCAATGGCAACATAATCTTCGGGTAGCTCTGTCTCACTATTATTTCTGCGCGTTTCTACTAATTTCTTTATTAATAGAAATAATTGTTCCTCAAAATGATTCATATTAAATAAAACAGATAAATAATTTCGATGAATATATAAATAATCAAGCAATTGTGTTAGCTGTTGTTTTTCTGATAAATTGCTTACGTGTATTAAAGCGGTAATTTTATTAGAAAGTTCGTTTGAAATTTCATCAGTGAGTTGCATGAGTAAATCCTGAATATCTTGATAGTGTAAGTAAAATGTTGTCCGATTTAATCCAGCTTCGTTTGCAATTTTCTGGACTGTTAAATTTGAAATAGTGGATTCCTCTTGTAAAAGGGAATAGACGGCATTTTTAAACATTTCTCTTGAACGAAGTGTACGAGGATCCTCTTTTTTAGATGTAGACATTTTGAAACTCCTTTATAGATTTTTCTTTGACTTTCTCGACATAGCATATTTTCAATGTCGATTAATGAACATTTTTAACAAAATTGTTCATGGTCAGGAATATGTATCTTTGTTACTATGAATTTTATCGACACTGTGTCGATAATGCAACTATAGAAAAAGGGAGTTTACAAATGGAGAAGGGAATAACAGAAAAAAATAAGAAAATTTTATTACTTGTACTAATTGCTGGATGTTTTTTATCAACATTAAACCAGACGTTACTTAATGTGGCAATGAGTAACTTAATGGAAGTATTTGATGTTACAGCTACAACTGTACAATGGTTAGCAACAGGTTTTATGCTCGTAAACGGTGTTTTAGTGCCAATTACGGCATTTTTAATGAAACGTTTTACAACGAGGCAATTATTTATTAGCTCAATGATTTTTTTATTAATCGGAACATTACTATGTGCCGGTGCCATCAATTTTGGCATGTTATTAACAGGAAGAATGATTCAAGCAATTGGGGCAGGAATTATTATGCCGCTCATGATGACAGTTATTTTATATTTATATCCTAGTGAAAAGCGCGGGAGTGTTATGGGAACTATCGGCTTTGCTATGATTTTTGCGCCAGCCATTGCTCCAACGTTATCTGGTTTTATCATTGAATATGTATCATGGAGATGGTTATTTATTGGATTAGCTCCATTTGTATTCATCGTCATTATTCTTGCGCTAAAATATTTAATGAACGTTGCAGATACGACAAAAGCAAGATTGGATATTGTAAGTGTCATTTTATCAACGATTGGCTTTGGTTGTGTTTTATTTGGATTCAGTAGTGCAGGAAGTAAGGGATGGGATCACCCGATTGTTATTACGACAATTATTACCGGGGTACTTGTTACAACGCTATTTTGCTTACGTCAAATAAAGTCTAACGATCCATTATTAAATTTATCCGTATTTAAGTATAAAATTTTTACTCTTACATCAGTGATCAATGTACTTATCACGATGATTATGTATGCTGATTTAATTCTTTTACCGATTTACTTACAAAACGGAAGAGGCTTTACCGCATTTGAATCAGGTTTACTTCTATTACCTGGAGCGGTCATTAATGCATTCTTATCACCAATTACAGGTAAAATGTATGATAAATACGGAGCAAAACCACTCTTTATTACAGGGTTAGTATTTATCATTATTTCGATGTGGGGGGTAATTGATTTAACTGAATCCACAACGTATATGTATGTAATGGTGCGTACTATTCTTTTACGGATTGGGTTAAGTTTCATTTCAATGCCTTTAAATACAGCAGGACTAAATGCTTTACCTAGAGAATTAGGTTCACATGGTTCAGCCGTAAATAATACGGTTCGTCAATTAGCCGGTGCTATTGGAACAGCTGTTGTTATTACTATATATACAACTCAAGCAACTTCACACGCTTCAGAGTTATCTTTAGAAAATGGAAACATTACAGCTATTCAACTAGCTAAATTATCCTCTATTTTCGGCTCAAGTGATGCGTATCTATTCATGTTATTTTTATCTTTCGTAGCATTAATCTTTGCATGTTTCATGCCTAAAAAAGTGGCAACTCAAAAACTTGAAAGTAAGGCAAGTAATTAGAATCGTTTATAGAGTAGTTTAGAAAGTATATGATGGAAGAAAAGCAAGGGATCTAATAATTAAGGTCATTTGCTTTTCTTTTTGTTTATGAACTTAACTGTATTTTGTAAAGATATTAAAGGAGACATGAAAAAATCCACCTACAACAATTAAAAGATTGATTGACCGAAACAATATAAAAAGGACTCGTAAATTTATCCCACTTTAATGGGCAGTAAGACCCCTACCTCAAAATTCAGCGAAAGCAAAGAAGTTAGGTAGGGGAGGATCAACTGCCCATAAAAGTCCGATTGGTGAGGGCTGATAATCAGTGGGGGATGAAGAAAACCTCCACTGATTAAAGTTTCACTTTATAAGAGTTCTTTTTTGCAATCCCAATAAATTCTTCTCAATAATTGAAAATAAAATCAATCCGGATTATTATATTGTTATTGTAAATTTATTTTATTGAAGGAGGATACATAGATGAAAAGCTCAAAAGGCGCTATTGAATCAGAGATAAGCAAAGCAATTACTCACTGGGAAAAGGACTACCTAGGACGCGGGTCTATATCCGTTAAGACAGATATATTACGGGATATGATTATCGTAAATTTACAAGGTGTTTTAACGCCGGCTGAATATAGTGTTTGCGAAACAAAAGAAGGTATGCTAACGATAAAGAAGAATCGTTCGGAGCTAGTTGAATCTGGAATTGATGATCTGAAAGAGATTATACTAGAATTAACTGGAGAGAAAGTGAAAAGCTTTCATACGGATATAAGCTCCCGTACAGGCGAACGAGTAATGATTTTTAAATTGCTTCATAATCTTGAGGAGAAATTTTAAAAATACCTTAAGGTTAGTGGAAGGATTAAGAAACCTACAAGTTTTGCACTTTATTAACAGGCTAATAATTAAAAACTTGAAGTTATTTAGGTATAATAAATCTTAATTCTAATAACTCTTAAAAAACGGATAAAGAAATTGACAAACTGCTTAATATGGTTTATCTTATAATTGTTTTAAAAAATTGATAGATGCTCATTTTAACAGCTTGCTATAATTAAGGCTTTAGCATTTTTTTAATATGTAATATTGACTAAATGAAAAAGTTTCTTAATTAAAAGATAGCGTATAACATAAATTGATATATTGATTGCATAATCTAGGAGATCAGAAATATACATTTCTTTTTAACAGGAGTAATACATACATTATTATCCTCTATAAAATGGGAGCTCTTCAAAAAACTTTATTGAAGTTAGTTGAAGTGAAACCGACAATCTCCATAATTCAATGATGATATAAAATCATTGAATTATGGAAGTTGTCGGTTTTTTTTATGGGAAAAAACGATGCACTAAAAAGAGTGAATGAAAATTGAAATTTAAAAAACTATCGTAATTAAAAGGAATTTTTATAGGCTATTTTCGCTTAGAAGGGAGTATTTAACATGTTAATTTCGCTGAGTTCATCAACACTGTTAACTTTATTTTTTATGGCGCTTAGTGCTTCTTGGCTAAGTGGATTATTGTTTTTAAATGCAAGGATGCCTTTACGTTTTGTTCATATCCATATTGGTATCGCTGCTTTGCCTTCATTGGTTTCTTTACTCGCACTTGTTAATAACAATGGAGATAGAGTTGTGGGGCCTTGGCATCTAGATACTTTAGCTTGGTTAATGGCTTTCTTTGTTCTTACAATTGGTTTAATCATTCAGCGTTTCTCTGTACGTTATTTAATGGGAGATCGCTCATATCGAAAATACTTTGCACTTTTTACATTTACTACAGGTGTATCTTCGGTTGCATGGTTAAGTGATGATCTTCGCTTAATGATCATTTGTTGGGGAGCAACGCTTATAGGATTGGTTCTACTCATAGGACTAAATAAAGGGTGGAAAGTAGTTAGTGAAGCAACTAAAATCTCTGGCTATTTATTTACAATAAGTTGGATTGCGTTGCTATCAGCTATCATTTGGCTTTTTCAAGTAACTGGACAGTGGCAGTTAACGTCAGTTTTAACGAATGAAGATGTAGCGCTACATGGAACATTGGAGAGAACAGGAATTAACTTATTAATTATATTAGCTGTGATGATTCCAGCAGCACAATGGCCTTTTCAAAGATGGTTAATTGAGTCTGCTGTTGCTCCAACTCCTGTTTCTGCTATTATGCATGCGGGTTTAGTAAATGCTGGCGGTATCATGTTAACTAGATTTTCACCTCTTTTTCATGATGATATTGCACAAATAATTTTACTAATTTTCTCTAGTATTTCTGTCTTAATAGGTACAGGAATTAGTTTAGTCCAAGTTGATTATAAACGTCAGCTAGTAGGTTCAACTATTGCACAAATGGGATTTATGCTTATTCAATGTGCATTAGGCGCTTATTTAGCAGCTGTTATTCATTTAATTTTACATGGTTTGTTTAAAGCTACACTATTTTTACAAGCTGGTTCTTCAGTGCAACGTTTTGGGGTAGTGAATCAGTCTAATGAAAAGATGGCCAATTTATGGATTATAGTCGGGCGTGTTTTAGGATTATTTATAGCAATTACTTTCTGGTTTATGACTTCTGGAGAGGGGTATCAACTAGTTAGTGCGTTAATCTTAGGCTGGTCACTATACTTTTCATGGAAACAGCTTGTTGTTTTTGGAGAGGGAAGAATGGGACGAATTGCTGGCGTAATTGTTTTGATTGGATGTTCTCTCATTTACTTTACTGTTCATAATTCTCTTTATAAATGGTTGCATACTGATATTTATCAAAGTGTTCAACCTTCAGCTCCAGCCGTTATCTTTGTTATATGTATTTTACTATTTAGTAGTGTTATTAGTACTTTCGTTACTCGTCATCAATCTTCTACTTTATTCGCTGTACTTTATCTTTGGTTAGTTCGAGTAGGTGAGGCGAGACGAAAGTCAGTAGAAAGTCACCCAGGCTATCTGAAACATTATGTATCAAAGGGAGGTAATGCGTGATGAGCATATCGTCAATATTAAAGAAAGATACAAACATTGATATGCAAGAAAATAATATAAATGATTTAGTTGCATCTGCTAGCCGAGTTATTGCACCACTTTGGCCTATCTCTACGTTTGCAGCTCATCACCCTTGGATGGGACTTGAAAAGCAATCATTTGAACAAGTCGCAAATTGGTTAAAAGAAGCTCGTAATGTGGATATTTATCCTAGTGCCTCCATGATTCATTCGGCAAAAGCGAAAGGTGAGATTGAGGAATCATTTTTACAAAGTAGTTTGTCTCGTTGGCTGGATTCACAATCTTTTCATATTCCGCGAGACAAAGTAGAGCGATTTTGCCAAGCAGCTTTAAAGTTAGAAAAATTACCTTCTAGTCTATTATTATCGCCAGAAGTAAATAAATTGGCAGAAGAAATGAGTTATATAAATACAGCAAGTATGAAAGCCTCTGTTATGCAGCCAATAAGTTCGCTTATAGAGAATCAAAATGGTGAAAACCTATCTGATATTCTTAATTATCATATTATTAAATGGTGTAAATTATATCTTGATGACTCCGGATCAAGTTGGACGATGCCAAATCGAGAGAAAGGTTTTTATCGTGCATGGCACCACCTTATTAAATTTGATCCAGCGCTCAGTAAAAATGAGCGTAAAGTTTTAAAAGATTGGCCACAAGATGCCGAAGTAGCTTTAGCGAGAGCGTTATTTGAACTAGGAATTTCTGAATCTAACATACAAGCTTATCTTGAAGGGCACTTACTTTCTTTACCTGGGTGGGCAGGAATGATACGATGGCGCTCACAACAATCAATTCAGGAACAGCAACTTCTCATAGAATATTTAGCAGTTCGAATTTCTATGGAGCTGGCTATTGCAAAACCTTATTTACCTTTAAAAAATCAAAAGGTTGAGAAAAAAGTTCCGATCGTCCCACTTATAGCTTCTTGGATCTATTGGGGGAATATTTCAACACGGGAATGGTTACAAATGCCTGCTGCTGAACAAAGTGAATTATTAGCATTCGCTTATCGTTTTGATGAAAATATTCGCAGGAAACTTTGGCTGGAAGCTTGGGAACAAACGCATGCAGAGCAATTAAGAGAGAAAATTGCTTCTAAACAACGTGTAACCAATGATAAAAAGCGTGTATTAGCTCAATTAGCATTTTGTATTGATGTACGTTCAGAACCGTTTCGTCGCCACCTTGAAAAATTAGGTCCGTTTGAAACATTTGGAATAGCTGGTTTCTTTGGATTACCAATTGCAACTAGTGAACTAGGTAGTAATAACAACCATCCTTCTTTGCCAGTTATACTCAAACCGAAACATCAAATAAAAGAGCTCACAAATGAAAATGAACTTAAATCTTATGAGCAGCGTAAGAGGGTAGGCAGTTCGGTACGTTATACATTTAAAACGATGAAACAGAACGTAATGACAAGTATGGCGCTACCTGAGTTAAGTGGTCCTTTACTTGGTCTACAGATGGTGACAAGAAGCTTTGTCCCAAGAGGAGTTGGTGGTTTCATTCGTAAACTTCGTAAAACTATGTTACAAAAACCTGATACAACATTCTCGCTTAATCATGTTCATGACACAAAGGGTGAGATACCTATCGGTTTTACGAAAGAAGAAAAAGTGAACTATGTGCGTCAAGCTTTGAAAATGGTGGGACTGACAGGGAAATTTGCTCCTTTAGTTGTAATGTGTGGACATAGTAGTCAAAGTACGAACAATCCTTATGCTGCAGCACTTGAGTGTGGTGCTTGTGGCGGAGCAGCAGGAGGATTCAATGCAAGAGTTTTTGCTACTTTATGTAATCTTCCAGAAGTGAGAGAGGCGTTGTTTGCTGAAGGTATTAAAATTCCTGAGGATACCATTTTTGCAGCAGCTGAACATAAAACAACAGTGGATGAATTGGAATGGATTTACGTCCCAGAACTTTCGGAAACTGCGCAAGAAGCATTTGATTGTATCAAGTCGATTATGCCAAATGTGAGCCAACATGCAAATAGAGAGCGTTTAACGCAATTACCAAATTTAAAAACGAAAATAAAAAATGCGAGTAAAGAGGCACATCGATTTGCAGAAGATTGGAGTGAAATACGTCCAGAATGGGGATTAGCTCGTAATGCATCTTTTATTATCGGGCAACGGGAATTAACTCAGGATTGTGACTTAGAAGGTAGGGCTTTCCTCCATAATTATGATTGGAAACAGGATGAAAGTGGCGATATATTAGCTAACATTATTGCAGGACCAGGAACAGTAGCTCAGTGGATAAATCTACAATATTACGCTTCAACTGTAGCTCCTCATTATTATGGTAGTGGAAATAAAACAACCCAAACCGTAACGGCGGGTCTTGGTGTTATGCAGGGAAATGCAAGTGATTTGTTGCCAGGCTTACCTTGGCAATCCGTTATGCAGTCAGATAGTGAGACGTATCATTCACCACTTCGTTTACTAATTGTAATTCAAGCACCTATTCAATATATAGAACGTTTACTAAATAATGATTTCACATTTCGAGAAAAAGTTCAAAATGGATGGGTTAGACTTGCAAGTGTTGATCCCGAGGGACGCTGGAAAAACTGGTAACAATTATTATTGTTACTAGCTTAAAAGTTTCATAAATACAATAATGAAGAAGGAGTGCTCCATATGAATTCAAAGAATAAAAAAGTTTTATTATTAACAGACATTGAACACGGAATAGAGCCTAGTATCCAACAAGTAACTAACATTCAACAAGAAAACATGTTGACTATACACAGCTATGATTCTGTAATTGTACATCCTTATGGAGATATAATGAGATCTATTATTATTGCTATTTATCAAGAAAATGTTAAAGAAATTTTTGTTGTCGGAATAGAGGATAAAGAAACTTCTTCAGTTAATCTACAAACTCAACGTGATTTCATAAAAGATAATATAGAATTAGACTATCTCTTTAAAAATTGCATGCCTGAATTTTTAAGTGGTAGCCTTGATGAATGGCTAAGTGGAAAAGAAAATGTTAGTGAAAATATTGAGAAGAGTATAGATATGATTTGTCATCATCCATTAGTGCCTTCTGATGTTAAAGTTCATGGTTTCATAATTGATAGAACGGGTGAAAAAGAAACGGTTGTTAAAATTTCTGCTAATAAAGTACTGAAACAAATGCATTTTTATGTGTAAGTTATCGATAGATAAGCAACTTTTATTTGGACTTGTGTCCTTTACAAAGAGCAAAAGAAATCTTCTATAAATGGGGATCTTTTGCTCTTTTTGTTTGAATTTTTAATGTGTTTTATAGGAGATATCTAATATGTACATAATAAAAATATATAACCTTTTGCATGAAATTTTAAGGACGGATTAGCAGGTGATAATAAAGTTAATCGTAAAATAGAAGTGTATATTGTGATTTATCCCGCATTAACGGGTAGCCCTATTGGTGAGGGCTGATTAAATTTTTACTTTATTTTAAGATTATTGCTAAACAGAATGGAGATTCTTTAATTATGAGAATAAAACAGTTAAAACCTAAAATGATATGGAAAAAAAGAATGTTGCTAACTCTTTTTATTGTTTTCGGATTGATTATTGCGGGGGGGATTTTCTGGAATGTTTCACCTATTCCGAAAGCGTTTCTCATAAAAAAAGCATTTGAAGGTGGAATGTTTGTTCAATCTAATAATTATAAAAACGCTCTAAAAGAGACACGAATTGTTAAAGATATCAATTATAATTCTAAATTTCCTGATGGTACATTAGACATTATTTATCCCAAAAATTTTATAGGGAAAACACCTGTTATTTTTTGGGTGCACGGGGGTGGATTTGTAGGTGGAGATAAATCAGACATTACTGGTTATGCAGTAGAATTAGCTGCTCGTGGTTATACAGTGATAAATATAAATTACGCTCTTGCTCCTAAAAGAAAGTATCCTACACCAGTACTACAACTTGGTGAGGCTTATGAATATATAAAAGCAAATGCAAAGAAATATAATGTAAAACTAGATGACCTATATTTTGCAGGAGATTCTGCGGGAGCGCAAATATCTGGACAATTTGTTACTATTCAAACATCTCCAGATTATGCGAAATTAACCGGAATTGACGCTATTGTTACTCCTTCTACAATTAAAGGTATACTGCTATTTTGCGGCCCGTATAATATGCCTGCATTAGCTAAAATGGAAACATCCAAAGAAGTGCAAGACTTTATGCGTACTACTGGCTGGGCTTACTTTGGGAAAAAGAAGTTTGAAACATTACCTGAAATGGAAATCGCCTCTATTTATAAACACGTTACAAAAGATTACCCACCAACGTTCATCACAGATGGAAATACTGCATCATTCGAAGATCAAGGTAAAGCATTAGCTTCTACTTTACAAAATAAAGGAGTATCTGTAGATACACTTTTCTTTGATAAAAATATCTCTGGCGAGTTAGCACATGAATTTCAATTTAAAATGAACACTCCAGCAGGTGAAGAAGCTTTTAACCAAGTTCTTAAATTTCTAAATGAAAATAAATAATATATATACTATTAACTTTTTATAAGCCTAGTTTAATACCATATATGGGTGAACAAAATATTGCATTAATAATCTAATGGTAGCAAAAATAAATTTGATAAGAAGTATATAGTAAGAATGATTTGGAAATACAGATGGGGATATAACTATTTTATTTAGGACGGTGCACTTTAAATGGATTTACAGAAAGGGAAATTATATTGGAACACAACTTTTTCTAATACACCTTCTTATCCTCGGTTGGAAGAAGATATAAAATGTGACGTACTAATAATAGGAGCAGGAAGTTCAGGTGCTCAATCAGCATATTATTTGAGTGAATCAGATTTAAATATTGTTGTCGTTGATAAAAGAAAGGTAGGACATGGAAGTAACCTTACAAATACAGCACTTATTCAATATTTAGGAGATAAGATGTTTTTTGAACTTGTAAATACATTTGGAGAAGAGTATGCAGTTAAGCATATGAAATTATGTGAACAAGCTATTAATGATATTGAATATGCTGATCAAAACTTGCCTTATTGCTCTGACTTTAAACGACGTGACAGTTTATATTATGCAAGCTATGAAGAGGATATAAAGAAATTAGAAAAAGAACTGTATTATTTACATAAGCATGATTTTAAAGCGACTTGGCTATCAGAGGAACAAATTGGACAGAGATATCCATTTAAAAAACGTGCAGCTATTTATACGTATAATGATGGTGAAATAAATCCTTATAAATTTACACATAGTTTATTAGAACAAGCTTCTAATAAAGGAGTTCAAATTTATGAAGATACAGAGATTGTTGGCAAAAAGTTAGAGAAAGAATGTGCTATCTTTTATACAAAGGGGGGCAATTCTATTACTGCCAATAAAGTAATTGTGGCTGCAGGATATGAAGGATTGGAATTTAAAAAGGAAAAGAACGCTACACTGATTAGCTCATATGCAGTTGTTACTAATCCTGTAGAAGATTTATCTTCTTGGTATAAACGTACTCTCATTTGGGAAACTGCGAGACCATATATTTATATGAGAACTACTGCAGATAACAGGATTATTATAGGTGGGCTAGATGAAGATACAAACATTGCTCAAGAAAGAGATTCAAAATTAATCCATAAAAAAGAGAAATTAGTAAATGAATTTAATAAGCTCTTTCCCAATATAACAGTTGAACCTGAATTTTATTTAAGTGCTTTTTATGGTGGTACTCATGATGGTTTACCTATAATTGGAATGTATGAAGAGTTTCCAAATTGTCACTTTATCTATGCGTATGGAGATAATGGATTAGTATATAGTATGGTACTTTCTAAAATTGTTCGAGATATAATTATTAAAGGTTCAAGTCCGGATTTGAATTTATATTTACAAACTAGACCAAAACTAAATGAGTAAGTTGCATGTATGCAAAATCAAGGTAGTTTAAAAAAGTAATAGTTTTTACGGTTTTAATTACTTTATATAGGAAGCAATTCTACAATTATAATCTCTCCAATATATTTGGGGGGATTTATTTTTTTTTTATGATTTATTGAAAAATAGTCTAATTAGACTATAATGAATATATAGTTTAATTAGACTATATATTTTATTGAGTGTGAAAAAAGGAGGAAAGAGGCATGGTTGCAAAAGAGAGCAACTTACGCTTAGTGATAGCTGGGTTAATGCTAGGCATTTTAATGGCTGCAATGGATAATACAATTGTTGCCACTTCAATTGGTACAATTGTCTCAGATTTGGGTGGATTGGATAAATTCATATGGGTTACTTCTGCTTATATGGTTGCAGTTATGGCGGGTATGCCTATTTTCGGGAAATTATCTGATATGTATGGTAGAAAGAGGTTTTATATTTTTGGTTTATTAATCTTCTTAATTGGTTCTGCATTATGTGGTACTGCGCAAAGTATTGTTCAGCTAAGTATTTATCGTGCAATTCAAGGTATAGGTGGGGGGCACTGATGCCAATCGCCTTTACCATTGTATTTGATATTTTTCCTATTGAAAAAAGAGGGAAAATGACTGGATTATTAGGGGCCGTATTTGGTTCTTCAAGTGTATTAGGACCTTTATTAGGTGCGTATATAACAGAAAATATTAGTTGGCATTGGATTTTTTACGTCAATATTCCAATTGGTCTAATGTCATTAATTTTTATTTTAAAAGCTTATAAAGAAAATAATCCACCTACTAAGCAAAATATTGATTGGTGGGGGGCGATAACACTCGTCATAGCAGTAATTAGCTTAATGTTCGCTTTAGAATTGGGAGGAAAAGAATTTAAGTGGGATTCGATACAAATCATTGGGTTATTTGCATCGTTTATTGTATTTTTTGTTGGCTTCTTATTGGTAGAAAGAAAAGTGAAAGATCCGATAATATCATTTTGGATGTTTAAGCGTAAGGAGTTTGCAATATCACAAATTATTACGTTTTTCTATGGAGCAACATTTGTTATTTTAACAGTATTTATTCCTATTTTTGTTCAGGCTGTATATGGTGGAACAGCAACTAATGCTGGATTAATTTTAACCCCAATGATGTTAGGTTCTGTAGTAGGTAGTGCAATTGGTGGAATATTTCAAACGAAAATTAGTTACCGCAACTTGATGTTATTATCTATAATATCCTTTGGGATAGGTATGTATTTGTTAGGAACGATGGATCCGCAAACAAGCCGTGTACTTTTAACGATATACATGATTATAACGGGATTTGGAGTTGGATTTTCGTTCTCTTTGCTTCCCACAGTTTCTATTCATAATATGGAACCGAGATTCCGTGGTTCAGCTACTTCGACAAATTCATTCTTTCGTTCACTAGGTATGACAATTGGAGTAACGATTTTTGGCTCCATTCAAAATAGTACCTTTACAGCTAACTTAAAGGATGCTTTTAAGGGAATAGAACATGGTTCCAGCATGTTAAATAATCTAGGTGATCCAAGTGCAATATTTCGCTCAGATGTAAGATCCAGTATCCCTACGTTTATTCTTGAAAAAATTATAGCTGCTATGTCATCTTCAATTACTACTGTTTTTCTATTAGCTTTAATTCCAATTATCGTTTCGTTTATAGCAATATTATTTATGGGAAATTCCAAAGCTGGTACAAAGGATAATAAAGTGAATTTGAAGTCATAAATTTTATAAAACAAAAAGATTCTTTACTTATTTTTAGCTTATACTATTGGTATAGGTTATTAAGGAGTGGAGAGTTATGAATACAAAGCTTTTTATGCTGGGTCTTCTTATGGAGAAAAATAGGCATCCGTATGAAGTCCAGCAACTTTTAAAAAATAGTGAAATGAAATATTATATAAAAATTACTAAAGGCTCTTTATATTATACATTTGAGCAACTTGAAAAGAAGGGCTTTATAGAGGTTGTTGATATTATTCGTAATGAACAACGCCCTGAAAGGACTATTTACGGTATTACTAAAAGTGGTAAACAAGAATTTGAGCATTTATTATTAGAGCAAATGATAAAGAAAGAGGATATGCATCGTCCTATATATGAAGCGCTACTTTTTGCACAATATGGGGAGGAAGAATTAATTCTAGAACAGCTAAAAACTAAAATTTCTCAACTGACGTTATATCTTACTACCCTTCAAAAAGTATATGAAGAAAAGTGTGGAAAAGAGAGTGTAGCTAAGTTATATATATTATCTAGTGTCATTTTACATTTAAGAACAGAGTTAAAAGTTTTACAGAGTTTATATAACACCATAAAAAATGAAAAGATAGATAATATAGGAAATGATGTACTTAGAGAGATAGAAAATCAATGTTTATAGTGAAGAAGATTATAAAATAAAAAGGATGATTCTTATAGTATTTTAAAAATAACAGAAGTACTTGTTCTCATAAAGAATGAATTGTGCTTTAAGAATTAGAAGGGATAGCCATGCAAAATAAAATTATTGTTATGTTTCAAAAAGATTTTCGTTTATATGATAACCCAGCGCTATTTGAAGCTGTTCAGTCTGGTGAGGTTCTTCCGGTATATATACAAGATGAAACTTTTTCAATAGGAAGTGCGGCAAAGTGGTGGTTACACCATGCTGTAAAAGATGTAAAGAAGCAACTTGAGGCATTGGGCTCTACTTTAATAATTCGTAAAGGACGTACGGAGGAAGAAATACTTTCTCTCATAGAACAATTAGATATAACGGCTGTATATTGGAATATTTGTTATGATCCTGACAGATTACAATCTAATCAAAAAATGAAAATGATGTTAGAGGATAAAGGTATTATCTGTAAGGAATTTAATTCGCATTTATTATTAGAACCGTGGATTATAAAAAAGAAGGATAACACTGAATATAAGGTGTTTACGCCTTTTTACAATGCATTTCAAAAGCAGGTAATACCTAAACCTATTAGCAGAGTGCAGAGTATAAAGTGGGGAAACTCTTTACCAGCAAGCTTATCTGTTTCAGAATTACACTTGTTGCCGACTATACCGTGGACATCTCATATGGAAGCAATATGGGATCCGACAGAAGAAGGGGCATATAAAACATTCAAGAAATTTTTCTCTAGCAAATTAGCCTCTTATAGTGAAGGAAGAGATTTTCCAGATCAAAATGTCCATTCGATGTTGGCACCGTAGCTTTCATTTGGTCAAATATCAGTAAAGCTAATGTTTCATTACTTAATAAATAAAAGTACCGAAAGACAATGTAGTCTTTTTGAAAAACAAGTTAATAGCTTTATACGTCAATTAATTTGGCGAGAGTTTTCTTATTATTTACTATATCATTATCCATTTACAGTATCTAAACCTCTTAATAAGAGCTTTGAAAATTTCCCGTGGGATAAGGAAGAGGAGTTATTAAGCGTATGGCAGAAGGGTGAAACTGGTTATCCGTTTATTGATGCGGGAATGCGGGAGCTTTGGCAAACAGGTTTTATGCATAATCGGGCAAGAATGGCTGTAGCCTCTTTTCTTGTAAAGCATTTGTTAATTCCATGGCAAGAAGGAGCAAAATGGTTTATGGATACACTACTAGATGCTGATATTGCAAATAATACAATGGGATGGCAATGGGTTGCTGGAAGTGGGGCAGATGCATCACCGTACTTTCGTATTTTTAACCCCATCACACAAGGAGAAAAGTTTGATAAAAATGGAGAGTATATAAGAAGATGGGTACCAGAATTAAGCGATATACCGAATAAATATATACATAAACCATGGGAAGCGCCTGCGCATATTTTACAAAAGGCCAATATAAAGCTTGGGGATACATATCCTTATCCGATTGTTGATCATAAGGCAGCACGAGAGAGAGCCCTTTGTGCATATAAAAGTATGAAAGAATTTGTATAAAATAGGTTAAACAATATGTATTTGGAATTTAAATATTAGAATTTTATCCATTACAAGGGCATACTAATCATATAAAGTTTCTATAATCTTCTAGTAAAAAGGAGAATGTTTATGAAAAAATCTAGTATTATAGTATTTTTACTAACATATGGTTTGTTTTATGTTTCTAGTGTTTTATTCCCTATTGATCGTACTTGGTATGATGCGTTAGAAAAGCCGTCTTGGACACCTCCTGGTATGACAATCGGAATGATATGGGCTGTATTATTTGGACTTATTGCATTATCAGTTGCAATTATTTACAACAACTATGGATTCAAGCCAAAAACATTTTGGTTTTTATTCCTTTTAAATTATATATTCAATCAAGCGTTCAGCTATTTTCAATTTAGCCAAAAGAATTTGTTTTTAGCAACAGTAGATTGTTTACTTGTCGCTATTACTACGTTACTTCTCATAGCGGTTTCTTCCAAATTATCTAAAGTATCGACATGGTTGCTAATACCATATTTTTTATGGTCTGCATTTGCTACATATTTATCTTGGACAATTTATAGTATAAATTAAAGACGGAACTAAAAACTTGAGCACAATAAAAATGCTCGAGTTTTTATGTGTGTTAATGATAATCCGAAATATGGAATATATACATCTTATGGAGGTCATCTTTGTGAAGAAATGGATAAAAATTACGCTGTACTCTTTACTAGCTATTTTAATTATAGGAAGTTTTACTTTTTTGACTTGGTCTCAGTTTACTTATAAACCGACGAAAGAGGCTTTGTCGTTAGTAGATGATAAAAAAGATGAAGATAATATCGTTTTTGGAGCGAAAGATGCGAAAGTAGGGGTTATTTTTTATCAAGGAGCTAAAGTAGAAGCTGAGGCTTATAGTTACTTAGGAGAAGCGCTTGCAAAAGATGGGCACTTTGTAGTAATGCCTAAGTTACCATTAAATTTAGCGATACTTGGAATAAATGAGGTAGACAGTGTAATTGAAAAGTATCCGGAAGTTCAAAAATGGTATGTTGCAGGGCATTCAATGGGAGGAGCTATGATTTCTAAGTATGCCTTCCAACATGAAGACAAGGTAGACGGGATTATTTTCTTAGGTTCGTATCCTGCAGATGACTTTTCTACAAAATCGATTCCGATGTTATCAATTTATGGGGAAGTAGATGCTTTAGCAACTGTAGAAAAAATAGAGAACAATAAAAAGTTCATGTCAAAGAATACAACTATGCACATGATAAAAGGGGGAAATCATGCTCATTTTGGCATGTATGGTGAGCAAAAAGGTGATAATGCGAGTTTAATTACGGCAAAAGCACAACGAGATGAAACAGTAAAAGTAATTGAACAATGGTTATTGGAACAATGATAACGAATTTAATAAATCTACCGAAAGAATTATCCAAACGGTAGATGGGAGAGAGAATAAAGAGCCAAATCGTATGAATTGGCTCTTTTATTTATTTTCTATCTCCAATTGTCCCCTTATTTTCTCCGGAATATCCTCTTTAGAAATAATATCGTAAGAATACACATATTTTCCTTTCACATGAATTTTTAAGTAAGTTTTTCTTATAAAATCATTAGGCGTGTTCGTTCCAACTGTATATTCTTTTTCATTACTTAATTCGTCAACAGCTTTTAGTGAGTACATAGCTTTTCCTTTATGATGATAATCTGGAACACCATATCCTTTCGCAACGGCATATACATTTTTTTCTTCAGCAATCGGATTAAATCTGTCTAAATCTCCACGTAATATGAAAGGTAGTAAGTATATAGGGAGGCCTATTCCTAGTATGCAAATTACAAATTTCTTCATGATTGTTTCTCCTTTTGTCTATTTACATTTTTGAGTATAGAAAAAAGTTCTTATGAATATAGAGGGAAATTCTTTAAGTTTTTCTTAATAAAGTTTAACTTTGTGAAAAAAACTAATTTGAGCATTAAGTTTACGAAATGAATAGCCAAATAACCTGTTTTCTTTATTTTTTGATGGTAGGTTATTAGGCTTTATATTGGTATGAGTGAATTAAGAAATAAGTGAGATTTAGGAAATAGAATGAATTTATCTTACAGTAATAAGAGAATTACCTAAATAAATGATAGTGAGAACAATTAAAGAAAGCATCTAGTGGGGTGCTTTTTTCTTTTGAAACAGAGAATCTCATGGGTAGGTTACATGTAATTTCGTGCTGTGCTTCTAGGTCATTGGAAAATCCAACAATAAAAAAAGAGGGGGAAGGCGTTTTTTATTGAAGTTTGTTAATGATAGATTTTTAACTTGAGAGGGGGATCGTAAAATAGATTATTAATCTCTTTGGTAATTTTTATTTTCCTTATAGTTGGCATATTGTATTAGAAATTTTAAATTTTGAAGGGAGAATCAATAAGTATGGGTAAGAAAAGAAGAATAAGTAATAAGTTATTACTTATCAGTGCAATTTTTACAATAGCAATTCCCTCAGTCTCATATGCGGAGGAAGTAATTTCACCTGAAAAGTTTACGAGTTCTTCAAGTTTGTATGAGGGACGGAATACGGAAATTTTGAAAACAAATTTATATCCTAATACATATAATAATCCATTTAACCACCAATTTATTTCAAAATTAAAGGAAGTAAACACAAATATAAAAAAAATAGACAATAGTGATGATGAAAATCCTATTATATCTACTACTCTTTCATTTATTCGCCATATGAATAGTGAAGATTATAAATCTGCATTTGATTTAACCTCAAGGTCATTACAGAAAATAATATCCGAAGAATGGCTGAAGAGCTATTGGGAGGGACTCCCAGTTCAATTACAAGCAGGTTCTTTTATAGAAATTGGAGAGGTTACACAAAAAGAGACAAATCCTGTTCATACAAATGTGGAGATTCAATTAGTTTTTGAAAAAATGACTGTACCTTTACTAATTAAACTAGATCCATCTGGAAAAATAGACGATTTTCAACTCAGCATGTCGTTTAGTCCTGTTGCTGAGCGTCCGTCATATAGTAAGCCTGAATCATTTGTTGATAAAGAAGTAGTAGTTGGAAGTGGTGCATTTCCATTACCAGGAACATTGTCGGTTCCAAAAGGAAATGGTCCTTTTCCAGCGGTTATTCTTGTTCAAGGATCAGGAGCAACTGATCAGGATGAAACAGCGTTTGCTTTAAAACCGTTTCGCGATTTAGCTGAAGGTCTTGCATCGAAGGGAATTGCTGTCCTTCGCTATAATAAAAGAACTTATGAACATGGGTTGAAAACACAATTTAGTCCCTTTTATACAGTTGATAAAGAGACAACAGATGATGCTCTTCTTGTAACTCAATTTCTTAAAAATGAGCCTCTAATAAATAAAAATCAAATTTATATTTTGGGTCATAGTCAAGGTGGAATGATGCTTCCGAAAATGATTGAAAAAGACCAAAATAAAAATATTGCTGGAGCAATTGTAATGGGAGGGCCAGCTCGTACGATCCAAGACGTTGTTTTAGATCAATTTGAGTACCTTTTCTCTATTGGAGCAATGAACCAGGAGCAATATAAATTCTACAAATCGCAATTTGAATTATTAAATGATCCAAATTTCTCTGGTCAGAATCCTCCAAAAGATTTTTACTTAGGATCAGCAGTATTTTGGGATTCTATTCGGAAAATTAAAGCAGCAGAAATGTCAAAAGAACAAAAGACACCACTTCTTATTATTCAAGGAGAAAGAGACTATCAAGTTCAATCAAAAATCGAAATTCCTCTTTGGAAAGAACAATTAAAAGAACGAAATAACGTTGATTATCGACTATATCCAAAGTTAAATCATTTCTTTACAGAGGGCGATGGGGAAATAAGTAAGCCGGATGAATATTATAGTCCTGCTAATATACCTGAGTATGTTATAAATGATATTGCTGCTTGGGTGCAAGGCAGATCGCAATTAAATTAGCAACCATATGTTTTAATAAAGACTTTCTTTCTGTAATCAAAATAGAAATATTTTTATTAGGTTATATGTTTTTTTTAGCACTCTTTGAAAAGGAGTGCTTTTTTATTTTTCTATGATTTCTATAAAACAATGTGCTTACCTTCCAAACAAATCGTTATTTGGAGCGCTTTTATCAAAGCAAAGTTCTTGTGACATTTCTTTGATATTAAAAACATGAATAACCTATTGTGTAAAATTTTTCAAAAATTTAGGTTTAACATCTTTAAAATAGGTGTATTACATATTACATAACAACTAAATAAAAAAATAAAAAATCTAAAGGAGGAAAGATACCATGCATACGAATGAAAGAAAAACGGTAGTTTATGAATATCAAAATGAACAGGAAGTAGTTATGAAAGTAAAAGAGCTAGAATTGCAAGGGGTTCGCCACGATGACATTTATGTTTTAGCACATGAAAAACATATAACAAAAAGGATTGCGGATGATACAAACACAAATACGATTGGAGTAAAAGAACAAGGATTGGGCACAAGTATTATCAACTTTTTCTCCAAAAAAGGGGACGAGCTCCGAAATCAAATGGAGGAAATGGGGTTGTCGAAGGAGGAAGCTAACTTATATGAAGAAAAACTAGATCAAGGGAGAATTTTACTCCTAGTAACAGATGAAACACTAACGGCGAGTGATAGGCAGCCGCAAAACTATCATTCTCTCTAATAGATTGCAACATCTGATAAATAGGTAAGGTAATTATTTTAGGTTGTAGCATTGAAGAAAATAAAAATAGAAAAGGATGAGAAAAATGAAACATACAATATTTAAATATGCTGTGATTGGAATTACGACCGGAGTCATAGTCTCCCTATTAAAAAAAGAAAATCGGAAAGCTATACAAACAAAAGGAAAAAGCGTAAAAGAAAAACTACAAGAAGGAAACATAAAGGAAACATTGGAGAAGGTAACTGAGACAAGTAAACAATTTTCTGTAACTGCAGCTAATGTTGCAAAACAAACATTACCACAACTGCTTACAGCCACACCAGTTGTCATTTCTACCATTAAAGACTTAACAGAAAACGAAAATAATAAAAAGAAAACAGGTGAAAAGGATTACGAAATAAATGAAAATAGTAAGAACTTAGACGGGGAAAAAACGAAAAATGAAAAGAAATATGTGAAAGAAGGGAAAGAAGAGAGTGCCTAGATTTAACTCTAAAAATAGAAAGTGAGGAAAAAAGTATGAAATCTCTGTATGCAATTGATGTAGGAATTGGCTTTACCAAAAGGGCATATCGACAGGATGTAGATTCTGAGATGACGGTCAAGAGTGAAGCTTCCACACTAGCCCCTGTACCTAATCATGCTGAAAGTGAAGATTTAACAAAGGTAAGTTTTATAGACTTAGACTTTGCATACTACATGGGAAATGAAGCACATCAATCTGACGCTTCATTTCTTCCTCCATTTGACGATGAAATAGAAAATTATTATGAAAGCGAAGAGTTTAAACAACAAATATTTGGTTGCATTGCAAAGGATTATAAAGAAAATGTCGTGTTACCTCTAGTTGTTACCGGGCTTCCCATCACTTGTTTTGGTAGTCAGCATGAGCAATTACAACGTGCACTAAAAAAAGAAACTTCCGTGCAAATTGATGGGAAATTTATTAATATTACGGTGGAAAATGCTTTGATTCTTCAGCAACCGGTCGCTTTACATGCCTATCTCTTAAAAGAGGGAATCATTCAGGAACGAGATCGCATCTTAATTATTGATGGTGGATTTCGTACATTAGAAATGACAGATATGAAACAGAATCTCATTTTAAATCATTATGAGACGGAACTAGGATGTAGCAAGCCTTTGAAAAATATTAAGAATATCGTGCAGAATTATGAGGGTGAAAGTAATCAATTGCATATTAACGACATGCCAAACATATTAGAAAAAGGATATGAATGTCGAGAAGAAAATCATGAGACAAGTCAGGTTCATACTTTGATTCAAAAAGAGTTGGATGCACACTTCCAAGACGTCATACGTGTATTACAAGAACAATTTACGTTAGAACAGTATGATACTATCATTTGGACAGGAGGAATAGTAGATCTCCACAAAAAACGAATTGAAAAAATGCAAAGTGAAATTTCTTCTTTCCGTATGGTAGACGCTTCGAAAGAGGCTGCACTTCATGGATACTACATTATTGGGAGTCAAGTATTTGACGACATCACCAATCAATCTGCATATGAATCCAAATTATAATAACGACTGAAATGGAGTTCGTTGAATAGACGTGCCAAATTATGTAGCTTCTTTTCCACATATAATAAATTCTTTATAAGAAAAGATAAAAAGTGCTTGTATAGAGGAAATGTTTAAAATTGAAAATAAAAATAACTAATATATAGGGGGTCTTCCTTTTAAAAGAATAAGACCTCCTATGTCATTTATTTTGTAATTTAGATGATCTAAAAACTTTTCCTTCAAGACATGAATACCTACATACAAATTTCGTATTACGGATATGATTCGATCAAACATAAAACTATTTAGAAAGGAAGAATAATATGGAATGCATAAAAATGACGAAATGGAGTTGGTATCATGTGAAAACTAGTGAGCTTGAAAAACTTTCTTCTATAATCCCTCGTGATGTAACATCTTATTTCTCTCAATTTGTAAAGAAAATAAGTTCTCCTTGTGAAAATGGATTATATGTTTATACGTTATCACCAAGTCAAACTTGTGTATATGGTTCGTTTTTATATGATCAAGATAAAAAGGACGCCAAAATTCAAAAATTTCTTCATTATTTCGTAGCTCATGGAATACTGATAACAGTTCAGGAAAAGGAGGAAGAGGATTTCCAAAAATTAATACATAATATCCCTATGGGTACAAAAAATTGTAATAGTTCTGCTGAAGGATTATGTGCTATCTTATCAATGTTTATATCTCATTATTTGCGAAAGGTTGACTACTTTGAAAACAATTTCAGAAATGTATTATGGGATTTTTATCATCATAATAACATAGCAGTTTTAGAAAGGATTTATCATATTCGTCATGAATTATTTATGAACACACATGTGTTTCGCTTAATACAAGAAGTGTTACAAGGCCTAAAAGAAGCTTGGTTAGAAAAACTAACAAACACCCTTTGTTATAAACAAACACACGTAAAATTAGAGCGTGGATTACAACTTGTTAAAGAGTACCAAGAAGAATTAGACACGATGATTCATTTGCAAGAAGTTGTTTCTTCTCATCGTGGGAATGAAATTATGAAAGCTCTTACTGTATTAACTGCTGTGAGTACGCCTTTGACAGCCTTAGGAGCATTATGGGGTATGAATTTTAAATACATGCCTGAACTGGAATGGAAATATAGCTATTTAATCGCTCTCTTATTTATTATTTTCACAACAGGGGGGATGTATATGTATATGCGATTCAAAGGATGGACAGGTGACTTATTACGAGTAAAGAAAAAGAAATCTTTTTTTAAATCTAATTAATCCGCTTAATTATTAGACTTGGTACAATTGTAAACGACACCTAATATATCAAAGACTGTTTTCCTCTCATACCAATGAGATTTTCGTCCGTTTTGTTATGGGAGATTGAACAGGCGAATTAACACCTTTGATAGCTATTAGGTGTTTTTCTGTATGGCTTGATAAATAAGAAGAAAATAATCTTTAATCTATATATGACCTTATATTCACTCAGTTCTTGTTTCTTTTCATAAGAAGTAATTGATGCATTTGAACCATAGTAGCCGAACAGAGTAGGATCGCGATCAGTTGCCCATAGAAATAGTAGGATGCTATTCCGATAATTGTAGTTTGCTAATAATTTTACCTTACATAAATGTAATACAAATGAAAGGTAAATGAATATGTAAAATTCCATAAAACAATTATTCTATATAAGGAGCAAATACGAATTAAAGAAACGGTATACGTATAGATGATTTGCAGCAATTATCTTAACTAGTTAAACCACCTTTAAACAATAATTCTAAGGAGATTAGAAATGAGAAAAATCATTAACCTATGTATGATTGGAGCCCTCTTATTTGGTTTATACTTGGCGTTCACGCCTAAAGAACCAAGAAATGGAATTTTGATGTTAGGAGATAAACAAGCTTTACAAGATATACGAAGTGAAAATAAAAGTGAAATTAAGTCTATCGATTTATATAAAGTTAAAACAGCACAATATAATGGAGAATCAGTATTTATTATGGATCAAAAAACAGGTGAAGCCGTAATAAAAAAAGGGATATTACGAGAGGGAGAAGATCATTTTACACCGATTTCAGATCCAATAAAGTCTATGCCTACAATAACAAATGATACTGCTGTGTTATTCGCGGGTGAAAAAAGTGAAAATATAAAAAAATTAGTAATTGCTGACAAGGAAATACCGGTAAAATATGATAGTAATACTTGGTTTGGGCATTATCGTAACTCGAATTATGAACAGTGTATTTTAATTGTCAATAATTCTATGTTTACTCAAATTCCTATACAAGAAACCTATATGGGAATTTTTGAACTTAACAAAGTTTATGGAAATAATCATGGAGTTGTTGATACCGAGGATAAAAAATCAGTACAAGTGGAGAAAGAATTTCAAAAGATTATTGAGAGTAGAAAAGATAATTCACAGTTTTTAGAAGCGTTATCAATTATAAAATAATAAGCCTAAAAAAAGGTGAAAACTAACTAAAAAATAATATAAATATTACGGAGGATTCATATGGCTGGCGTTATAGGACATACAGTAGTTACAGCAACTGTAGGATTAGTATATAAAAAACATTTAAATATCACAACTTTATTTTTCGGTATGGCGATTCCAGATGCTATAAGCATGTTCATTGGAAAGGTACCGCTTATACCAGGAGGAGCGGTAGATGAGAGTTTTATAGGTGGACTAGCTTGCGCTTTAGTTTTGACTTTACTAATTATGATAGGTCTTAAAACAATACCTAGATTAATGAAACTGTTTACTTATAAACAGAGCTCTTCATTAAAAATTATTTTTATTTCTGCTTTAATAGGTACAGAATTACATGTATTGATGGACCTTATTGCCATAAACGGATGGCTGAATGGAACTATATTATAATAGTTTGATTTTAATGAAATATATAATTTAGGAATATCACTTCTTTTATTGTAAGGAGTGGTTTTTTTATATAGAGGCTAAATTCTCACAAATAACTGTAAAGGGAAAAATTTCGTTATGGGGGTGTCTCAAAATCTTAGCTTGATGGCGATGGGGTAGTCCCATATCCCCATCAAGTTAAAGTTTTGATGTCCCCGTAATGATAAAAATGGTGAATATTTATATGAAAGATTAGAGCTCTCCTTCTTGTAGGAGGGCTCTAATCTTTGTTTAAAAACTATATCATATACATGGGCAGACTCAATATGTGAACTTTGTCCGGATTCAATTTAGAATATAAAAAAGGAGAACTTGCGTTAGAATACAAGCTCTCTTTAAAAGAAATAACGTAATTGAGATACTTATATATTAACAATTGTTTTCTTCTAATTCCATATGTCATATGTTGAGAAATAAATTATAAATGGATTGATAAAGCTAAAATGAATGATTGACATAATATTTAGACGATAATATAATAAATCTCGAATTCAAGATAACTTGTAAAGGATTGGTAATTATGAGTGTGATTAATGATGAGAGCTTATCTTTAAAGTTATTTGTTACATTATCAAGGGCAGCACAGGCAATTACTAAGCGTATTGAAGAGGATATAAAAAGTTATGGACTTAATCCAACTGAATTTGCAGTGCTTGAGCTACTATATAGTAAAGGCGATCAGCCTATACAAAAAATTGGAGATAAAATATTACTTGCAAGTAGTAGTATCACGTATGTAGTGGATAAGTTGGAAAAGAAGAGGTTCTTAATACGAAAACCATATCCTAAAGACCGCCGTGTCACGTATGCGTCAATTACTTCAGAAGGTATTGAATTAATGGATATTATTTTTCCTCAGCATAAAGAGGCGATTCGGCAAATATTTGGTGGTTTGGACTATATTGAGAAAAAAATGATAATCGAAAAGTTGAAAAAATTAGGGTATTATGCACTAGAACTATAAAAGTTTAGAAATATATCTCGAATTAGTAATGTCCTAATTAAATATAAATTAAATAAATAGGAGGAAAAATTAATAAATGGTAGTAATTTTATTATAATGAAAAATGAATAAAACATGTAATTTCAATTGGTATAGTAGGAAAGATGGTTGTTATGTTAACGTATACATATCGTCCTTTAAATTATAAATCTTTCATAAAGCGGAGAGTGGGTATCAAGAATGGAATTACGTCATTTAGAGTATTTTATTCAAGTTTGTAATAATAATAGTTTCACTAAAGCTGCGGAAGTTCTAGGTATTTCACAGCCGACTTTAAGTCAACAAATACGTGTTTTAGAAGGTGAACTTGATACACCCTTGTTTCATCGAGTTGGAAGAGGTATCAAAATGACAGAAGCGGGTAAGCTGCTATTTGATAAAGGAAAATTTATTATGCAACAATTTGATGACGTTTATAATGAAATTTTTGAATTAAAGGGTGTAAAAAGAGGTGTGATTACTATAGGAGGTCTATTAGAGGATCTCACTTATTTAACACCTTATATTATGAAGTTTCAACAACATTATCCCAACATCGTAGTAAAAATTATAGAATCCGAAGTTGCTGTAAATCAAATCGTTGACAAAAATATTGATTTCGGGATTACACGTAGTGCTCAAATTCCAGACACATTAACAAGCACCCTTTTGTATAGTGAAGAGCTCGTCCTTGTAATTCCAAAAAATCATCCTTTGAATGAAAAATCATTTGTTTCTTTTAGAGAATTAGTAGGGCTGAGTAGAATAATGGTTTCATGTAGTTGTCGTGAATCTATTAAGATATATTGTGAGAGTTTAGGGTTATCTTTATCTGAAGCAAATATAGAAACAAAATCTTCTATTTCTCTATTGAGCCTTGTATACAATGGACATGGGGTTGCCATAATACCTCTTTCACTGGTTAACTTTGTTAATAATGATACTTTGAGCATAGTTCGTATTACTGACCCAACACCAAGCCAAGATATTAATCTTATTCACTTTGATGATAAATTTTTAAGTTTTGCAGCACGTATCTTTATGCAGAAGTTAAATGATTCGCAAAAAGTATCAGTGTAATAGAAATAATAATGATTCTAGTGTAACAATTGAAAAATTAAGATCTATATTAAAGTCAAAGGGCAGTGGATTTATATGTGTGGTGTAGTCGATCAAGAGGGGGATACCATTGACTTTTAATTAAGGAAAAAAGGACAGACTTTGCAAGGAGAGAAGGCTATCAAAAACAAGTTAAGTTAATCAATCAATCAATCAATCAATTCTTCGGTCTTATCGCATAGTAACAGGTTCCATGTAGGGATATACAATGTTATTTCGAATCTACATACCCTTATTGTAGAAAGAAAACCACCGGCATTATACCGGTGGTTTTGACTTAGAAAGCAAAGCAAGTACAACCAATCCCCCATTTAGTTCCATCTTTTCCTATTACGGTATGAGTGTGTTGATGGAGAGGGTTACTACAACTATGTAACTTGTTATCATGGGAATCGTGGGAAAGTATAGTGTTGGCTAGGTTAGCACCACCATAACCGTAAATGCCCGTCGGTGACCAATCAGGTGATGCTGGCGGCAATTCAGGTGATAAATTTTTAAATTCATCATTTCCATAAACAACCTGTCCACCCATAATGGTGAGTAATGATTCAAGGTTTTTGATTTCTTCTTCTGGCACAGTAAAGTAGTCAGCAGACAATACAGCAATATCAGCAAACTGACCTACTGCCAGGGTTCCTTTTTTACCTTCATCACCAGAGAACCACGCACTTCCTTTTGAATATAATTCCAGGGCTACTTTTCTATCAAGTTTATTTTTTTCATCGTATATCGAAAGACCACCAATGGTTTTTCCAGCAACCATCCAGTAAAGAGCAACCCAAGGGTTATAGCTGGAAACCCTAGTTGCATCACTACCGGCGCCAACAGGTATACCAAGTTCTAACATACGATAAATCGGAGGTGTATGCTTTGCAGCTTCCTTTCCGTATAAATCAACAAAGTATTCACCTTGAAAAGCCATGCGGTCTTGGATGGCAATACCGCCATTTAAAGCCTTAACACGTTCCATACTACGATCTGAGATTGTTTCTGCATGATCAAACCACCAGCGTAGACCATTAAAAGGAATTTCTCTGTTAACTTCCTCAAATACATTTAAGAAACGTGTGATTGACTCATCATAAGTTGCATGTAAACGGAAGGGCCAACGGTTTTCCACCAATAGAGAAATTACTTTCTTTAAGTCAGCTTCCATCATCGTAGCTAGTTCAGGCCGTGGCATTTGAAATTTTTCAAAATCGGCTGCTGAGAATACTAACATCTCTCCGGCACCATTCATTTTATACTTATCAGTTCCTTGACCTGGAGAAACAATTTTTGCCCATGAAGCAAAGTCTTCATATTCATGATTTGGATTTTGCGTAAATAGATTATACGCAATACGCAAAGTTAATTGATCTTTCTCAGCTAAATGTTCAACAACTTTATAATCATCCGGATAATTTTGGAATCCACCACCTGCGTCGATGGCACTTGTAATACCTAATCTATTTAATTCACGCATAAAATGGCGAGTTGAGTTAATCTGGTCGTCAAGATTAAGTACTGGAGCTTTACCCAAACTTGAATAAAGAATAGAAGCGTTAGGGTTAGCAATTAAAAGGCCCGTTGGATTACCTCTTTTATCCCGCTGAATTAAACAGCCTGGAGGGTCTGGGGTATCTTTCGTGTATCCCAGTGCACGTAGCCCTGCACGATTTACAAGTGCTCTATCGTAAAGATGTAGCACAAAGACAGGAGTGTCTTCAGAAACGGCATTAATTTCTTCCAAAGTTGGCAACCGTCTCTCTTTAAATTGAAATTCAGACCAACCTCCAACTACTCTTACCCACTGAGGAGCAGGTGTACGCCTTGCCTGTTCTTTGAGCATTTCTAGAGCAATAAAAAGTGATGGCACGCCTTCCCAACGTAATTCCATATTATAATGCAGACCACCACGAATAACGTGTATATGGGAGTCATTCAGGCCTGGAATAGCTCTCTTTCTTTTAAGGTCTATTTTTTTTGTTTTTTCCGTGGCACTATTAAGAAGCTCATCTCCACCTACTGCAGTGACTAAACCATCAGTTATGGCGATAGCAGATACCTCAGGCTGAGATGGATCAAGGGTAGTAATTTTTCCGTTATATAAGATCATATCCGGTAAATTCATGTTCACACCTCGTCTACTTTCTATTATTTTGTAACCATGGATGAAATAATTTACCGAAAATCGGCATGACTACCCATGATAGCAAGGACACTATACATACAGAAACGAAAAAAGCGGACATAATAGGATTCATATGTTTTATAATAGGTCCTATCACTTTAGGAACTAACATGCTAAGAGGCCATACACCCAGAAGGGTAACGATAGACATTTTCCATTTTGGCGGTGGAACTGGCGTTTTCGGAGTAACAAACCAATAAGCCAAACTACTTTCAGTTTTGTAACTTGGATTAGTAGCTTGAAATTGTTCTGCCGTTTTTAACAAATCCCGGCGAATGTCTGATTCTTGCCAAGCACGTAGATGCTCATACGTATCAAATCGAAAAATAACAGTATACTCTCTCGATTCGTTACTTGGAACTATTAGATTTACACCTAAATGCCCTGGGAATTTAGTAGCGGCAGCTTCGATTTCATGTCTCCATGTTTCAAACTGTTTTTCTTTACCTTGTTGAATTTCCCATGTAACAATCGTTGTTACTGGATCAGCAGCATCCATCGTGTTCCCTGTATAAGTCTCTTCGACAGCTACTCCTTCTTGTTTCATATTTTCCTGCTTGGAAGCGCGCCGTGCACCATAGTATATGCGTATTCTACTCCTTGACCATAAGCGCCAGTGTGCTCCTTTACAATTTCCATTACAGCATCATAAGTGTCTTTGTGTGCCCAGTCACGTTGGTATTCAAGTAAAACTTGAATTGCTGTCACTGGAATTGCACCAGCTTGTTCTACACGACGCATAGCAGCGTTATGTGCTGTCAGACTAGTACCACCTGAAGCATCATCAACTGCATACACTTCATAGCCAGCTTTAATTGCTTCAAGCACAGGGAATGCAAGGCAAACTTCAGTCCAAAGTGCTGCAAATATTAATTTCTTTCTACCTGTTGCTTTAACTGCTTCAACAAATTTTGGATCTTCCCAAGAGTTCATTGAACTGCGTTCTATAATTTCATGGTTTGGGAATATGTCAAGAATTTGTGGCCAAAAATAACCAGAAAAGCTGCGTGTCTCAACTGTAGTAAGAATAGTAGGTACGTTAAAAGTTTTTGCTGATTTAGCAAGTAGCATAACGTTATTAATCAATGTTTGTCTATCAATACTTGCAACTCCAAAAGTCATTTGAGGTTGAAAATCAATCAAAATTAATGCACTGTTCTCCGGATTTAACAATTCTAAATTACTCATAATAAAACGCTCCTTTTTTAATTGTTTAAAATAGATATTATTGAAAATAATATATTTTCTGTTAATTTAAAATTGTAATCGTAAAAATAAAATTTTTGCTATACCTTTTAAATTAAAAGAGAGTGCTGATTTAATCAGCACTAAATGTATACTATCCATTTTTTTGAAAGTGATTTAAAGCTATTTCTTTGAAATACATTTATGCATTTTGTTTACTAAGATCTCGCTGAGCTCCCCTATAGCTTCCAATTATATTTTGATAGCCTGGAAGATTGCTAGCAAGCAAATTGCCAAAACCTTCGACATCGTTGCGCCAATCGCGTTGTAATTCGCAAGCTACGCTAAACCAGTTCATAAGTTGTACACCACTATGTGCCATACGAGTATTGGCAGCATCTGCAACTTGTTTACTGAAAGTTCCTGAAGCATCCGTAACAGCAAATACTTCATAGCCAGCTTTTATAGCGGAAAGTGCCGGGAAAGCAACACAAACGTCCGTAACTACGCCTGCGATGATAAGTTGTTTTTTTCCAGTTTCTTCGATTGCTTTTACAAAATCATCATTATCCCATGCGTTAATTTGTCCAGGTCGAGCTATTTTTGGTGCATGAGGAAAGAGATCAACCAATTCTTGCATTAAAGGTCCATTAGGCCCGTTTTCGAAACTTGTTGTTAAAATAACTGGTAAATCAAAAAACTTAGCAGTATGAGCAAGAGCTAAAACATTGTTCTTGAATTCATCAACACCATAGTCACGTACTAGTCCGGACATAAGACCAGTTTGATGATCTACTAAAAGCACGACAGCATCATCTTTGTTAATACGAGAATAGAGATCAGTCATTATGTATTCCTCCTAAAAATTAAGTAATCGAAGAAAGTTTAAATAGTCGAATACTATCATAAGTTTCGTCGTTTATAACTAAGCTGACCAATAATATTGGTTATAGCAGCATTCACAGAACATGAAGTGCTATACAAATTTATAGTATTTGAAAACTGATTCGTTAATCAATTCTAAATTATCTATAATTTGTATAGGTTGTAACTATAGTTGTTTTCACTATAAAATAGATTGGTTTTACCTATACATCCTATAGATAGAATGATATTGATAGTCACCTATTTTTGTTATTACAATTGAATAGGAGTAATGTTCAGTAATTATTTTATGATGAAAAAGGTATTAGAGGGGGGATTGTTCCAAAAGGAGAAAATGAATGCATTGGAACAATAGAGTTTCATACTTAGAGTTCACAATATAAACGTGCATGAATAGGTTATGACATTCATCCGGATTATTGAAAAAAAGGATACATATTAGAATATTTTTGGGAGGTAGAAGCATGGCTAAAATTACTGTAGGAACCGAAAATCAAGAACCAATTGAGATATATTATGAGGATCATGGCACAGGAAAACCAGTTGTACTCATTCATGGTTGGCCGTTAAGTGGTCGATCTTGGGAATACCAAGTTCCCGCTCTTGTTGAGGCTGGATACAGAGTTATAACATATGATCGTCGAGGATTTGGACAATCATCTCAGCCGTGGGAAGGGTATGAATATGATACCTTTACTTCTGATTTACATCAACTATTAGAACATTTAGAGCTTCAAAATGTCACACTTGTTGGTTTTTCTATGGGGGGAGGCGAAGTAGCCCGGTATATTAGTACGTATGGAACAGATCGTATTGAAAAGGCTGTTTTTGCTGGGGCAGTTCCTCCATATTTATACAAATCAGAGGATCATCCTGAAGGGGCCTTAGATGATGCAACAATTGAAGCATTCAAAAGTGGTGTGATAAATGACCGCCTTGCATTTCTTGATGAATTTACTAAGGGATTTTTCGCGGCTGGTAATCGAACAGATTTAGTTAGTGAGCCATTCCGTTTATATAATTGGGATATTGCAGCCAGTGCATCACCTAAAGGAACACTTGATTGTATTACCGCCTTTAGTAAGACAGATTTTAGAAAAGACTTGGAGAAGTTTAATATACCTACTCTTATTATTCACGGTGATTCTGATGCAACTGTACCATATGAATATAGTGGGAAATTAACACATGAAGCAATTCCTAATTCTAAAGTAGCCTTAATAAAGGGTGGTCCACATGGGCTAAATGCAACGCATGCTAAAGAATTTAATGAAGCACTCCTATTATTTTTAAAGGACTGATTACAACTATATAATTGTTAATTGATAAATTATAAACAAGTAAAAATAAATCTAAAAAAAGATGCTCTTGGATAAAGCCAGGAGCATCTTTTTTTAATGCGGAGTAGTGCACCACCGTAATCAATTCAAAGGATAGAAATCTTTCATAACGAAATTTCTATTCTTTTTTTAATGGTGGTAATGATATGTTAGGTTGATAAATATTCATTAGTTTCGAATTGAATATTCTTCTTAACAGCAAAAATTTATTGATTAGAGTTTTTTTAGGTCTTTTAGATGTATTGCTATATTACGATCAAGATAATATTTTGAATAATCCTCCAAACAAAGAAACGCACATTTTCTTGTTTTGGGTAGTGAAGTTTCTTAAGTTGAGTGGGGCCCTTTACATCCTAATAAAAAAGTGTAGGCTTAAGCTTACAAATATTCATCCTCCACTTAAAATTGACGTTTTACACCTTCACATTTTTGAGGAAGGAGTTATTTGTCAGAAAAAAATAAAATCTTATTAATTTTTATAATTAGTAGAATTTTTGTAGAAATAATTCTCTTAATATATTAAAATAACATCGTATTATGTCAGATTTTAATTAGGGGAGAGAAATTTTATGTTGAAAAAAATCATTCCAGTTGCTTTAGCATTAAGTACAGTTACTTTTACTAGTGTATTTGCTGCGCCTTCAATCCAAGCAAGTACAGAACAAAACCGCTACATAGATGTACAAATGCTCGGTATTAACGATTTTCATGGGCAACTAGACACTGTAAAAAAAATTAACAATAAAGATGCAGGGGGAATTGAGTACTTAGGGGCTTATTTACGTGATCGTGAAAAACAAAATCCAAATACATTAAAGGTACATGCCGGCGATGTTGTTGGAGCAAGTACTCCTGTTTCAGCATTATTACAAGACGAACCTACAATTGAATTTCTAAATGATTTGAAATTCGATGTTGGAACGATAGGAAATCATGAATTTGATGAAGGTGTTGAAGAAATGAACCGCCTTATTTATGGTGGATACCATGAGAAAACAGGGAATTTTAAAGGAGCAAAATTCCCATATGTTGCTGCAAATTTCTATAATAAATCCACCGGTCGTTTATTTTTACCACCATTCACTATAAAAAAGGTACAAGGAGTTCCTGTTGGATTTATCGGAGTCGTAACAACGGATGTTCCTAATCTTGTTATGCCTACTATGCTAAAGAATGTAGAAATTACAGATGAAGTTGAAGCTATTAACAAATCCGTAAAGCAATTAAAAAAACTAGGCGTTAAATCTATCGTTGTTCTTGCACATAACGGAGGTATAACAGATGGGAACGGCGTAACAAATGGTGATATCGTCCGATTAGCAAATGAGACTGATCCAGAAGTCGATGTTATTTTTGGTGGGCATAGCCACACCTATGTAAATGGAACTGTTAATAATAAACTTGTCGTACAAGCAAATTCATATGGTATGGCTTTTGCTGATGTTGATGTAAAGATTGATCGTAAAACACAAGATATTGTTGAGAAAAAAGCAGAAATTGTTACAACTTACCATGAAGGCATAGAGCCTGATAAAAAAATCAAGAAGAAGATGGAGAAATATCAAGCAAAAATCGCACCTCTTGTTAATGAAGTTGTAGGTAAGTCTATTGCGCCACTAGATCGCAAACTCAATACGGCTGGTGAATCTACTCTTGGAAATTTAGTTGCTGATGCCCAGCGTACAACAATGCAATCTCAAATTGCACTTATGAATCCTGGTGGTATTCGTAATGACTTAGATGCTGGTGATATTACATGGGGAGAGATATATGGTATTCAACCATTCGGAAATCAATTAATAAAAGTAAATTTAACAGGTCAAGACATTCGTGATATTTTAAATCAACAATGGCAAAAAGACATAACAAGAATGCTTCAAATTTCAGGAATCCAATACACTTGGGATGCGAACAAGCCTAATGGAGAAAAAGTAACAAGTATTCGCTTAACAAATGGAGAAGAAATCATTCCTTCTAAAACTTACAGCGTCGTTGCGAACGCATTTCTAGCTTCAGGTGGAGATGGATTTGTATCCTTTAAAAACGGTAAAGATGCTGAAACAGGACCAACTGATTTTGAAGCATTAGTAGATTATATAAAAAAATCAAAAGAACCAATTCAGTCTATTATTGATGGAAGAATTCAAAAAATAAATTAGTTTTTTATTAATCTCAAAAACAACTAGATTACCTGTGCACTATACTTTTTAGTGTGCAGGTAATCTATTTTTTTGATTTGAAATAGTCTAACTGTGGCCAATGGGTATACTGTCTAGATGCAGAGTGCCGAAAAAAATGAAGTGAACAAAAAATAACCCCTAAATTAACTCTATGATAAAGAGGCTACAAACAATCAAAATTTGGAACTTCATATTAACCATATATTAACTACGTTAATAATACATACTGAAATTGAATACTTTAGATAACATCATTTATAACAAATATCTGTACATTATAATGTTATGCAATGAGGAATTTACAATACAATGAATTGAAGCTTATTTAGTTTTATATTCGTATAAGTGAATTAAGAATTTCTTAAGAACCTATTAAGAAATAAGTGAGTTTTAGGAACTAGAATAAATGTATCTTAACAGTAATAAGAAAATGAATGTTTTAAACGGAAGTTGGCAGAGTATGTCAAAAAGCTATAAGTAAATATTTCAGGAGGTTTTTTATGAAAAAGAAAATAATTATTGCAATTGTTGCTTCTGCTATAACAATGACTCATTTTGTAGGAAATACTTATGCAGATTCGAAAACAGAGGTTTCTGTTACAGCTCCCTATAATACAAATCAAATAGCGAAATGGTTAGAAGCACATGCAAAGCCTTTAAAAACAACTAATCCAACTGCATCTCTTAATGATTTGAAACCACTTAAGGATATGGTAGGTTCAGCTTCAATTGTAGGTTTAGGTGAAGCTACGCATGGGGCTCATGAAGTTTTTACGATGAAACACCGCATTGTTAAGTATTTAGTATCTGAAAAGGGCTTTACCAATCTAGTTTTAGAAGAGGGATGGGACAGGGCCTTGGAACTTGATCGATATGTTCTTACTGGTAAGGGAAACCCAAGCCAACATCTAACACCTGTATTTAAGACGAAAGAAATGCTAGATTTACTTGATTGGATTCGGCAATATAATGCTAATCCAAAACATAAATCTAAAGTACGTATCATCGGGATGGACATTCAATCAGTAAACGAGAATGTTTATAATAATATAACAGAATATATTAAAGCGAACAATTCAAAACTATTGCCTAGAGTAGAAGAGCAGATAAAAGGTCTTATTCCTGTAACAAAGGATATGAATACTTTTGGAAGTCTTACGAAAGAAGAAAAAGAAAAGTATGTTTTAGATGCTAAACAAATTAGTGCTTTATTAGAGGAAAATAAAAGCTATTTAAATGGAAAATCTAAAGAGTTTGCATGGATAAAGCAAAATGCTCGTATTATTGAACAGTTTACTACAATGTTAGCGACACCTCCTGATAAACCAGCGGATTTTTATTTGAAACATGATATTGCAATGTATGAAAATGCGAAGTGGACTGAAGAACATTTAGGAAAAACCATTGTATGGGGACATAATGGACACATTTCGAAAACAAATATGCTTCCTTTTATATATCCTAAAGTAGCTGGGCAGCATTTAGCAGAATATTACGGAAAACGGTACGTATCTATTGGAACGTCAGTTTATGAAGGACAATACAATGTCAAGAATAGCAATGGTGAATTCGGCCCATATGGAACATTAAAATTAGATGATCTAAACAGTTATAACTACATTTTTGGACAGGTGAAAAAAGATCAATTTTTTATTGATTTACGTAAGGCGAACGGCGTGACAAAAACTTGGTTAAACGAACAACATCCAATTTTCGCTGGAATAACTACCGAAGGGCCTGATATACCAAAAACTGTTGATATATCATTAGGTAAAGCGTTTGATATACTTGTTCAAATTCAAAAAGTGAGTCCATCTCAACTACATCAATAAATTTAGAATAATGTGCCTTAATGACAAATTTCATAGTGTTTCATATAACACTATGAAATTTGTTTTATATAGCAAGAAGAATAATCGCATTAGAAAAAATCAGCAATTTAAGCTGTTAAGAGTAAAACGAATCTTCAATATGTAAAGCGCAAAAAACACTGAAGCGAAAAGCATCGGTGTTTTTTGCGCTTTCGGGCACAGATGCTACTTCAACCCTATTGTACAAGTGATTTTGTATGTAAGGAATTTGTAAGGAATAGGTAAGAAAAAAGAGATTTTCATTGTGTAGGATAAAAATATAAGGAGGCGTGAAGGGGGGAACAATTACGGCCTACATATAAAACAAACAATCAGTAACAAGAGTGTTTTGTGAAAATAATGAGTACAATGATTGCAAATGCATTGTTGCCTTTTCATCATTTGGAGAATGGATAGCTGTGTGGTTCGTATATGACACTTCTATCAACTATCTATACAATTTTAATAGAAGAGAGGAATTTTTTATGAAAACACGCAGTAAAATTACATGTGCAAGTCTAGCACTTTTAATAGGTGGAAGTTCCCTGTTATACATAACACCAACATCAGTTGTAAAAGCAGAACCTACGCAAAATGTATCTAGTTCGTTACAAACAAGTACGCAAAGCGATCGTAATTCCGTTAAGAAAGCAATACGAGATGAACTGCAACTTGGATACCCGGGAATACTCGCTCAAATTTCTAAGGGTGGTAAAACTTGGAGTTATACCGCTGGGATAGCGGATCTGAGAACTAAGAAACCAATGAAAGCAGATTTTCGCTTTCGCATTGGTAGTGTGACGAAAACGTTCATTGCAACAGTTCTACTTCAATTATCTGGAGAGAACCGTTTGAATCTAGACGACTCCATTGAAAAATGGTTACCTGGTGTTATTCAAGGAAACGGATATGATGGTAACCAGATTACTATCCGGCAAATATTGAATCATACAAGTGGTATTGCTGATTATATAAATTCAAAAGACTTCGATATTATGGATACAAAAAAATCGTATACGGCTGAAGAATTCGTCAAAATGGGGATTTCTCTTCCCCCAGATTTTGCACCAGGAAAGGGTTGGTCTTATTCAAACACAGGTTACGTATTACTGGGGATCCTTATTGAAAAAGTAACTGGCAACAGTTATGCGGAAGAGGTTGAAAACCGAATTATTGAACCGCTTGATTTGTCAAATACATTTCTACCTGGTAATTCAAGCGTGATTCCAGGCACCAAGCATGCCCGTGGCTATTTGCAACTAGACGGAGCGAGTGAGCTAAAAGACGTTACTTATATTAACCCAGGTAGCTCGGATGGAGATATGATTTCTACTGCTGACGATTTAAACAAATTCTTCTCTTACTTACTCAGTGGTAAATTACTGAAGGAACAGCAGTTAAAACAAATGCTTACTACAGTTCCTACAAATAGAGAGGGAACCGGATATGGTCTTGGAATCCTTGAAATTAAGCTTCCGAATGGTGTCTCGGTATGGGGACACAGAGGTGGCGTTCTAGGGTTTTCCACTTTTGCTGGTGGAACACTTGGAGGCAAACATACATTGGCCGTCAATTCGAACAGTTTTAAGATTAATAATCCAGAGTCTTTTAAAAACGTTTTAATTGCTGAATTTAGCAAGTAGGCAAAAAGGAAAAACAGAAAAATTTTGTCATTTGTAATTTCAATCGGAATGGATTAACGCTTGAAATGAGTATAGAAGGCGTTAAGTATCTAGGAATAATCAAACTAATCATGAGAGATGGCTAAGTAAAAGGATTGGTTTATATATTGTATTCTCTCCAGCCGATTAAAGAAGTAACAGATATAATGAGTGATTATTATGTATATATTATTGTAGTTGTGTTTGTATCGTCACTGATTATAAATTTGTATAAGGTGCGAAGTCTAATTTAGGACTTCGCACCTTTGCTGTTTAACAGCTTTTATTACTAAGCTATTAATAATAGCAAAAAGGAGAATGTAACTAGTTATGCAGATGAATCTTGGCACAGGTGCTATGTAGGAGATTTTGCTGAAAATAAATTTAGAAGAATATATGAATTAGAGACATGAAAGCTGAAATGAATTTTAGTAGTTTTTATGTTCATCAGTTACTTAAAATTCTAGCTGTTTTGTATACAGAGTTTTTCCCACCGTGATTGATAGCGCGTAAATATCATTCTTAATTATATGTAGTGTGCATTGAGTGAGATTTTTTAGAACTAAATACAGTGTCATCTCCTAATGGTGAAAACAGTATTTGAATATTGTAGGGATCTTAAGTGTTTTTAGATTTTTAAAGCCCGGTCATTTTAACCAAAATTTTCATAGAAATACCTTTAAAAAGAACATGAGTTCGTATATAATAAGAACGAATGTTCTTTTTGTTAGGAGTGATAACCTTGTATGATTATTCTCTTTTACCGAATCGTATTATTCTTTGTGTAGACCTTCGTAGCTTTTATGCAAGCGTATCATGTATTAAAAAAGGACTTGATCCAAGATATACAAAATTGGCTGTCGTAGGGGATGTGAATCAGAGCGGATCAATTGTATTAGCAGCAACACCGCCATTAAAAGCGTTAGGAATAAAGAAGATGGCTCGTTTGTACGAAATACCGAAGCGACCAGATATTATTATTGTGAATCCAATTATGCATACGTATATGAAGTGTTCAACTTTCATAACGGGTTTGGCTTTGCAGTATGTCGCACCGGAAGATTTTCATCAATATAGTATCGATGAATTTTTTATGGATATGACCGCAAGTATTCATTTGTTTGCCAGTGATCCGCACGATTTTGCATTAAAGTTCAAGCGAGAAATATATGAACGTACAAGGATTGAAAGTACGATTGGTATTGGGCCTAATTTATTATTAAGTAAAGTAGCGATGGATGTGGAAGCGAAAAAGAATAGGGATGGAATAGCGCAGTGGACGTATGACGATATACCCGAGAAGTTATGGAGTATTAGACCACTCAGTAAATTTTGGGGTATATCGTATAAAACAGAAATGAAATTGAATCGAAAAGGTATACATACCATTGGAGAGTTAGCTCAGTATCCTTTGAAATATTTAAAGCAATCATTTGGTGTAATAGGAGAAGAATTACATCTACATAGTAACGGAATTGATTTTAGTAGAATAGCAGAAAAATACGTTCCAGTGACAACATCTATAGCGAAAAGCCAAATATTATTGCGTGATTATTCGGTAGAAGAGTTCATAGTTATTTTATTAGAGCATATAGAAGAGGTTTGTTATAGATTGAGACGAGAAAAGAAATGCGCGCAAACAATTCATTTTTCAGTTGGATATAGCAGGGAATACGGTGGGGGAATAAAAAAGGCACATACGTTAAATAGAGCAACAAATTTAACGATGGATATTTATAATGTTTGTACATATTTTTTATATGAGCGCCATACAGGAGAGACGATTCGATCAGTAAGTGTTTCATTAACAAACCTTATTAATGAAGGGGAAGAGCAAATTTCGCTTTTCGATAACATTGTACAAAGAGAAAAAGAAATGAGATTAACGAAAGTTATGGACGAAATTCGAACACGATTTGGTAAGAACAGTATTTTACGAGGTATTTCCTACACAAGCGTCGCAACAGCAAGATATAGAAACACATTATTAGGAGGGCACAAATCGTGAAGAATGCTAATATGCCAAAAGGAAGAGGTATGGTAAAGTGGCAACCGTTTGCCAGTATGCCGGAGCAGTTCGTAGTTATTAAAGAAATGATAAAGGAGCAAACGAAAGCCTCGCGTCCAATTGTAACGCAAGATGAAAAAGAAATGATTGAAAATAAGCTATTAACTTCATTTTTAGGTGAGGAAGAGGTTTTACTTACATATTATAAAGATGGTTATTTATATAAAAATTACATAACAGTAGTGGATATTAATCCATTAATAGAGACGATTACTTGTACGGATGCTTTTCATAATCAAAGAATGTTTAAGTTTTGTGATGTAATTGAGGTTGATTAGAATAATTTTCTATGCAGTAGGTTTATTTTTAGCAGTCTACTGCATAGAAAAATAAAAGGTTCAGTCACATAACAATTTTCAAGGTTTTAAAATAACTTTAATACAATCATCTTCACGATTATTAAAAATTTGATAACCGTAGCTTGCTTCTTCAAGGGGGATTTTGTGTGTAATAATCTCTTTTGGATCAAATTCTTTATTTGTTATTTTTTCAAATAGTTCCGGCATAAAATGAATAACAGGTGCTTGTCCCATTTTAAGATTAATATTTCTAACCCAAAATGCTCCGAGTGGAAATGCATTATAATTGCCACCATAAACGCCAGTCATTTGAACCGTTCCATATTTTCTTACGGCTTTCGTAGCGATTTGAATAGGACCGAGAGTTCCGCCTTGTAATTTTAACTTTTGTTCTAGAAATTCTAGTGGCGATTTTTTTCCATCCATGCCCACGCAATCAATGACTACATCGGCACCGCCATGTGTGATTTCCTTTAAATGTTCTCCCATATCGGGGAATTTTGTAAACTCAAATACCTCAACATTGTTAATCTTTTTTGCATAATTTATACGATAATCTAAGTAATCGACTGCGATTACGCGCTTAGCACCTTGCATCCAAGCAAATTTTTGTGTCATTAATCCAACAGGTCCACAACCTAGGACGATAACAGTATCACCTGGCTTAACACCTGCGTTTATTACACTCCAATAGGCTGTTGGCAAAACATCGGATAAAAACAGTAAAGATTCATCTTCAAGTTCGCATGATTCCGGTATAACAAATGGAGTGAAATTTCAAAAAGGAACTTTTAAATATTCTGCTTGTCCGCCTGGATGGTTACCAAATTTCTCTGTATAACCAAAGTATCCACCAGAATCATAATGAGGATTGGAGTTATCACATTGGCTTTCCATTTCATGTTGGCAATAGAAACAATGTCCACAAGAAACGTTGAAGGGGATGACAACACGATCTCCTTTTTTCACTTTAGTAACATCTGGACCAACTTCTTCAACAATGCCCATTGGTTCATGACCAATAATGTACCCTTGCGGTAAAGGCATGTTCCCTTGATATAAATGTAAATCAGAACCGCAAATAGCGGTTGAAGTAATTTTTACAATAATATCGTCTTTTTTCTCTAACTTCGCATCATCAACTTGTTTAACTTGTACTTGGTTTGGTCCTTGATAGGTTACAGCTTTCATCTCATATCTCCTTATAAATTATTTTTCATAATTTATATGTATCTCTTGGCAAAACAGAAATCTTTAGTAAAGAGAAATTTATACATATTGTTGTTATGAAAGTACGTTATAGTAGCTCTTCTTTCTTATGTCTGTGCCCTATTTTAAGAAGAAACTCAATATTTATACATAATTTAATTCCCATAAAAAGGATAATTATTATTTCATAATTTGTAGCATATTAAAAACATTGGAGGTGAAACGATATGGCAAATAATAATAGTGGAAGTCGTAATGAATTATTAGTTCGAGGCGCTGAACAAGCTCTTGATCAAATGAAATATGAAATTGCACAAGAGTTTGGTGTACAACTTGGTGCAGATACAACAGCTCGTTCAAACGGATCTGTTGGTGGTGAAATTACAAAGCGTTTAGTAGCAATGGCAGAACAACAACTTGGTGGTAGAGCTAACCGCTAAGTAAATTGGCATAAAATATAGCAAATATGTAAATCAATTTCTTTTGTGTATTCATAAAAATAAAAAACCTTATATTAAACAGATTCTCACTCAAAGATTATTGATAATCTTCTTTCATAATCTTTGAGTATTTTATTTGTAAACGACTTTCCTAAACAATAAACACGCAGTGTTGGAAAGGTGTTTTCCATGCATAGTAGAAAATCTTTTGCAGGAAAAAGCATACTTAAAAATTTGATTTCAATATTGAAATCAATATTTATTATGATATTTTCGAAAGGGAGGAATTTAAAAATGGGTATTTTAAGTGGAAATCCTCAAAATGAACCGTTACATTACGGAGAAGTATTTGATATTTGGAGTTATCTTTTAGCAGCACAAGGTGCAATTGCAAGCCATCAAGTATTTATGAACCACACAGGTGACGAAGATTTGAAGAAGTTTTTAGAAAGCTTAATTGAAAATGATATGAATTCAGAAGTAGAAGAGTTAAAAACTCTTTTAAAGATTAATGGGGTAGCTTTACCGCCTGCTCCTCCAGAACGACCAGTTGCATCTATCGAAGACATTCCCCCAGGGGCACGTATTAATGATGTTGAAATTGCTGCTGCTGTATCTGCAGGGCTAGCAGCTGGACTTGTGACATGTAGTCAAGTGATGGGGAAATGTCTTCGAGAGGATGTAGGGATGCTATTTGGACAATTTCATATGAAAAAAGCGCAAGCAGGTGTAACGTTGCTGCGTTTAAGTAAGAAAAAAGGGTGGGTAGTTCCACCTCCATTACATGTAAGAAATTCTGATCAAGCTTAATAAACAAAAATAAAAAAGTGGTATTGGCCACTTTTTTATTTTTTAGATGTATCCTCAACTTTAGATTTATTTATTGTAGAAGAATCCATATATTCATCTGACATTTCCATAGCATATTTATCATGATGAATATGGTTGTGATTTCTTAATTCATCATCGTTACGCAGTACTAGTCTCTTCATATAAATGTGGAAGAAAACCTCTATTCCGCCAATAATTAATGCGGCTAAGAATGAAGAAAGTCCAATGTTACGAGTAGCATCTAAATTAGTAAACAAGGATGTTAGTAACCAAGTTCCGAAAAAGCTTAAGCCGAAATCTGCCATTGTAGCAATCATATTTCCGTATTTAGGTAAAATGAAGAGGTCTCCGATTAAATAGGCAGCTCCCGTAAGAAAAAGAGAAATTAGTAATACTCTAGGAATTGAAATGCCTTGAAAGATACTGAGCATGATTAGCAATACTGCAGTTATCGCTGTGTATTTAATTAATAAGGCAACAATATGTTTCATCATTTTCCTCCATTGTTTAAACGTATATGGAATACAATATTTCATTAAAAACGGATTATGCTTTTATATAGCGTAACCCGTTTTAATCACCCTTTAATGGTAAGAAGTACAACCTGGTTAAGAAGCAGGCTTATACTACAGATAGTATTTTCGGAATAACGAGTTTTATTCACAAGGTGTATTTCCATTCTTATAATACAGACGTTGCCTAAGTACAGTGTTTCTTTATTAAACTTAATAATTTTTTCCGTTTTGATTTTTATACTTAATGTATCTTTTTGTCTACATATTTTCCGTAATCAGGTACAGCAATTTTATCAAATTCTTGAACCAGTGTTTTGAGGCTCGTTGATAGCAATTCACCTGACATTGGTATCCCATGTCCAGTAATAGCGACTAGAGGCTTTAATTCTTCTAATTTAATGACTGATTCTTTAGCGGCTTTCCAGTCTGTTGTTAAATAACGAGGCGGACCGCTTATTTCCTGTTCTTGAGTTATTACTTTATACAGATACTCCTGTTTCACTGTAACAAAAGCGTCCCCAGCAATTAAAGTTCGGTCTTTCTCTCGGAATAATGAAATATGTCCAGGAGTATGCCCTGGTGTATGAATCCATCTAAACTCTGGCATATGGGGAACAGTTCCATCGATAGGTAGTGCTTTTACGCTATTTCCTAAATCAATCGGTTCATTAGGGAACAGGGGAGACATTTTCGCTACCATACCACCTTCAACTGTTGGATCTGGTTCAGGGTAGCTTTGTTGTCCAGTCAAAAACGGTATCTCCATTTGATGGGCATAGACTGGAACATCCCAATATTTAATGAGTTCAATTATTCCTCCAACATGATCAAAATGCCCATGAGTTAAAATAATTGCTTTTGGACGGCTATTTGTACCAAATCGCTCCTCGGTAACAGAGATAATTTCATTTGCACATTTAGGCATTCCAGCATCAACTAAAACAAAATCATAGGTCTTAGGATTTCCAACAAAGCATATATTGACGATTTGAATCGTGTAACAAAATAAATCAGGTAATACTTCGAGGCCATGACCACTTTCAATTGAAGTTGCTGGAATAAACTTGTAATCACTTCCATAATTCATTTCCTTGTCCACCTTTTATCCCCCTTAATATGTTTCAATACGACATTATAGTTCCCTAATTTCTCAAATCCATTTTGGGGGATTTGAGAAAAGAATTAGTGGGGATTACAAAAAATAAAAATTAAGGTGGAGACATATCAATTTATATAAAGTGCAAACAGAAAATATTGATTTTACAAGTGTAGTTTTTACTATTTTTTGAGGAGGGGTTATGAGTTAATAAAAGGTTCATCTGAATATTTTAATGTAGGTTTATAAAGAATACAGAACAGTAGCTAATAGAAATCCATTAAATGAGGCGATTACTTGTACCGATGCTTTTTATAATCGAAGGATATTTAAGTTTTGTGATGTAATTGAGATTGAGTAAATTATGCTTTTCAATAGCTATTAACAGCCCTTTCAGTGATACTAATATCTCTTACTAGCTATATGATATATTCTATTTTTTATCTAACTAACGCTCTTAGTGTAGTTGGTGTCCTTGCATTGAGTACTTCATGGTTTTTATTCATTTTCACATGTTTCATCCGAAAGAAAAACGGAAATCCCTTCTTTATTAGAGATAGGAAATTCCGGTTCATCTTTTTTATAAACAGTTCAATTGTATTTCAAATTCACATGATGATTCGGTAAATCACCTTGGATAAAGTAGGCTTTATTGATAGCGAATCTGTATTTCTTGATTAATTACTGCCTATTCCTCATACATCATTTTCCTCGTCATTCCACCGTCTACGACAAGGTTTATACCTGTAACAAAATCATTTTCACTGGCTGTTAAATACAGACAGGCTCGTGCAATATCATCTGGTTTTCCTACACGCTTTGATAGATGCTGTTCATGATCAATTTTACTTAATTTTGAATAATCTCCGGTTTCAATCCAACCTGGGGAAATAGCATTCACTGTAATCCTATCTTCGCTAAATGAGGCTGCGAGCGCATGTGTAATAGCAACGATCCCACCTTTTGTGGCAGCATAAGATTCTGAATTTGGCTCAGACATAATCGCCCTTGTAGAGGCGATATTCACAATAGATCCACCTTCTTTGTTATGACGCATATACTTTGCTGCTTCACGCGAACCCAAGAAAACACTTCTTAAGTTTGTATTGATCACATCGTCCCATTCTTCTAACGAAATATCGTAAGGGGACTTGAATAACTCTTTTCCTGCATTATTAATTAAAATATCTATCTGACCGTATGTTTGATTAGCTACTTCCATTAATCGAATAATATCTGTTTCCAGCCTTACATCTGTTTGTACGAAAAGTGCTTCTTTACCCTGTTCTTTCATCTTAGTAACTGTTTTTGCACCTGCTTTTTCGTCTATATCTGCTAAAATAACATTGGCCCCTTTTTCTGCATAATGTAAAGCAATTTCTCTCCCGATTCCATTTCCAGCCCCTGTTATGATCACTGATTTATTAGAAAAATTCATTGTAATTACACTCCTTTTAAAAAAATATAACGTCTTTATTTTTTTATATAACATACAAAAATTATCCTTCTGCATAACCAATAGTTAATTAATTATGCTAGTATTTTTACTCTTCACTAATAAAAGGAGTAATTATCTTTTTTTCATAAGAAGATAACACAATATTCGTTGATGGAGTACCATATTGCATTGAATCATCAATAAATTGTTCTAAACTTTCTACAGAATGTGTTGCTATTTTGACAATATAGCTAATTTCTCCTGCTACTCTATAACACTCGAGTACATCTGGATGATTATAGCAAAAGTTAGATAATGATTTACAATTTGTTGATTTAAACAGTATAAGTGCAGAAATTGGACGATTTATTTTTTTTAGAGAAACATGTGCATGGTAACCTTCAATAATTTGTTGTTCCTCTAACTTTCGTACTCGCTCAGTTACTGACGGGGAAGATAAGTGAACCGCTTCCGCTAAATCCTTCATTGAAATTTTTGCATTTGACTGTAATAGTCCCACGATTTTTTTATCAATTTGATCCATAAATTACCCAACCTTTTTTTATAAAATAGAATAACCTAAATTCTTTATAAAATAAAGCAGAACAATCAAATATCCTTATTGAACTTATTTATCAGCCTTCTATACTTGTATAAAATAAGGGTAGAAGGAGGCGGTTTACGATATGAAAAAGATTTTATTATTATTAGCTGACGGGTTTGAAGCAGTAGAAGCTAGTGTATTTACAGATGTACTAGGCTGGAATAAATGGGAGGGAGATGGATCAACCGAGGTCGTAACAGTTGGTCTTCGGAATAAATTAACTTGTACTTGGAATTTTACTGTCATACCGGAAAAAACGGTTGATGATATTCAATTAGATGAATTTGATGCACTAGCTATTCCAGGAGGATTTGAAGAGGCTGGTTTTTATCGGGATGCATACAGTAGAGAATTCTTACATGTTATTCAACATTTTTATGCCAAGCAGAAGCCTATTGCCAGTATTTGTGTTGCATCATTAACGCTTGGCAAAAGTGGAATTCTTGTAGGTAAAAAAGCTACCACATACAGTCATCCAACGAGTAAACGAAAAGAGCAGTTAAAGAATTTTGGTGCAATAGTACAAAATGATTTAATAGTACAAGATGGAAATATTATTACATCATCAAATCCAGGCACAGCTTTTGATGTTGCGTTTTTATTACTTGAAAAATTAACATCTAAAAAGAATGCTGAACATGTAAAGGACCTTATGGGATTTTAGGCATTTATTCTTTTTGTGAGTTTTTTGTGCTTGCTAGAAGTAATGTGAAAAGTCGCCGTGCTCTAGCTCTATTTGCTGAACCCGAGGAAAAAGAAAAAGGGTTTGATTATTACAATACTTATAATAGGAGAATTTTTATGATTATAACACTTTTCACATATATATTGTTAGGTTTATCTTTAGCGATACCTGCAGGTGCTATGACAGTCCAAATGACGAAACAAGGAATGAGAAATGGTTTCGTACATGGTTGGTTTGTAGGTATAGGAGGAATGACTGTAGATTTATCTTTAATAGTTCTGATTTATCTAGGGTTCTCTAGTGTATTAACCAACCCATGGGTAGAAACAGTTATGTGGCTACTAGGTTTTGTATTTTTAATGTTTATTGGAATAGAAAGTATTAAAGAGGCAAAGTCAGAAGTTAACATGGAGGGAGAAGATCCTAATAAATCTTTATTATCAGCTTATTTATCTGGTTTTATGATTGCTATATCACCGGCTAATATTGTATTTTGGATAGGGGTCTTTGGCCCGGTTCTCGTTTCTTCATTAGGTAATGCAAGCACATCTACATTTATATTAATAGCTGTAGGTATTTTATTAGGTATCTTAATGCATGATATGATCTTATTAAGCTTTGTTCATTTTACTAGACGTTTTCTAAATCCAACCTTTATTAAAAGGGTATCTATATTTGCCGCAATAGTCCTATTCGGATTTAGTGGTTATTTTGGGTACGAGTTTATAAAACAAGTAATGACTTTTATCTCAAAAGCATAGTTCTTATAAACTTAAATAGGGTGGTTATAATGTAAATGAAAAAGATACGTATTTTAAACGTAACATAATTGTAAATATGTTATATCACGTAGGCAACCCCTTAGGAATCCATTGATCCCTAAGGGGTCTTTAAATTCCTTACACGTAGCCTTTAGAAAAAAGAAACGATCTCAACTATAATTGATGTTGTATGAGCTTAGCTCGATAGCTGGGGTACTACCCGCATTTTAACGAAAATATACGCTAAGCAAATTTCGATATAAAAGAAGCCAAATTTTCTACTTTAAGAAACTTTCGGCTTCAATTCGTTATAAGTTAGTTGCCACTTCGTTTTCTCCATATTCTTTCACTATTTTATAAAAAGTATTTTTCTTTAGTTTCAATAGCCCCGAACTTAATTCCCGTTAATTCTCCATTTTTCCACTTTGGATAAGTTTCTTCTATAGTTCATGTGTTGGAGGGAGTGTGAGGCTCCGATCTTGCATTCCATTTTTTTATTCTCTTCGAAAATTCTTCTTATGTAATCTGTTGCGATTGACTGTAAACAAGTTCTAGTGATACATTTGCAGTTGTCTTTTAACATATTCTTGTTGTTTTGAGTTTGATTTTTTGATCATATTAATCACAGCATCGTATTCGAAAAAGAAATGTTTTTTTGTTAACTTCAATGATAAAAACATCATTTTGAACAGGATTTTCAAAGAAAAATTGCTCAAAGAATGTAGGGTGGGTCTCGTTATGCACAAGTTTTAACATAGATTATTGTTCCTTTAACTATATGATTTTATATTGTGTTACCTAATAATATGTTTAAGATGGAGTAGCACTACATCGCTATTAAGCTAAGAAATACATTCTTTCTCAACACGAAAAAAATGAACTGAATTTCTATGGACAACTATGAAAGGATAAAATTTTCGTTTTGGGGATACTTCAAAACCTTAGGTTGGTGGGCATGTATGGAGTGCCCCAAAATTGATCCTTTTATTATTAGATATTATTTGCTGAAAAAAGCTTGCCATTAATGAAAATGGCAAGCTTTTTATCTCTATGAGCAATATTTAACTACATTAAATTAGAAATTAATTAGCTCGTTCTAATTTTTATATAAAAGGAAGCAAAATCGTAATTAACGTATTTTGTAGATATTTCCTCTTTCTAATAGTCATAAGTGTAATGACTATTCTTTCCAAGGTGAATGTAAAACGCAATCACAGAAATTTTTGCGTTTAAAGCCTGGAAGAAGTAACGAGCAAACATCTGCTTTAATGTTTCCAAAAGTAGTTTCAGGTTTATGAGCGAAACCTTCAAGGAAAGCAGGAAGGATTTTTTGTTTGAAATTATCTCGAGGGAAAGCAGATACAACTTGCTCGCGAATTTCCTCTGAAATTTCGTCATATCCATCCCCCATAACATCGTATCCTACTCCAGAATAAATTAATGAAACTTGGGGTTCTTTATATTCAGCAATTCCAATCGTTGTGTGAAGTGCAATCGAATCCCAAACCAGTCTAATTGACTCATTATCCATGCCATGTTGTTGCAGAAAACTACGTGCAGCATTTGCACCATCTACTTCAAAACGTTTGTCTGGACTACTAAATTTCTTTGTAAGTCCAAGATCATGGAATAGAGCGCTAACATATAATAGCTCTTCGTCATACTTAAGATTAGCTTTTTTCCCTTGAAGAGCACCGAATAAGTAAACACGATTTGAATGATTCCAAAGTAAATCGTTACCATATTCACGAAGAATTTCTTGCGCCTCTACTGCTATTTTACTATCTGGAATTACTATACCTGCAACTGTTTTTTGCATATAAATTGCCTCCTATAAATAATTGATATTGTCCATTTTCTTGCTAGCTCATGAGCTTAACTTAATTATATAAAGCATCTATTATTTATCAATGTAATCATTTCTATCGTTTTCATAGAAAGTATCTATGATTAAGGTTTCAATAAATCATAAAGAAACAAACTCAAATAACTACTTTTAACTTAAAAAATTTTGGCGCCTCCTATTTCACGAATTAAATTTATCCTTAATATATAAATGTTTTATGTACTCAAAATAATAGATGTCATCTATGTTAACTATAGAAATTATAGAATTGATTAATAGTTGACTGAGAGTTAAACTGAAGTTGCTTTACAAGATAGCAATACGAAATGATAAGTAACTTTAATAGATAAAAATTTCACGATAAGGGGTATATAAAGTATCTTGTAAAGCGTGGTTTTAAACGTAATGATATCTGTATATGTTTAGGTTAGAACTTAAAGGTAATCCTTTGAATCCATTATGCTTTTGCAAAAGAGGACTAGTGTGAAATGAAGTTATTTTCTTGTAGTGAATGGCTTTCATTCTTCTATGTATATTAATAAAAGTAATGAAAGCTTGTTGATGGCAAAGATTATATTATCAATGTTTGCTTTATGTTTTTTAGGAAGCCAATGTTTTTTATTTCATTTAAGTATTTGAATGTGTTTTAGCTAGTTCGCTATTGCAAAGTAGATTGGAGGAATAATAAATGGAGGTTTTTCATTCTGGAGAGCGTACTGTACACGATTTACTAGGTGTACAAAAGATTGCAAACTCTGCAAGTACAATGATTCAACAGACACTCCCAAAGAAGTTCATGAATTTTCTCAATGGACAGAATTCATTCGTGATGTCTTCTATGGATCAAAGAGGAAGAGTTTGGAGTTCATTTTTAGCAGGAAATCTTGGTATCATACAAGCTATTGAAGCCGACATAGTTAAAATCAATACAAAAATAAACGAAGGTGACCCTTTATTTCTAAATATTTTACAACATAAAGAAGTAGGGATTTTAGTAATTGATTTTGCTTCCAGAATAAGAATACGAATAAATGGTAAGGTTTCGATAGTTTATCCAGATGGAAACTTTGAAATCAAAATTGAACAAGTATTCGGTAATTGTCCTAAATATATACAGGCGAGAAGATTCGAATATAAAGCTGTTGAAGAAATTGTAAATAAGAAACTTCATCCACTTAACACTTTAAATAAAAAGCAACAGAATTGGATTAGTGAATCTGATACTTTTATTATTGCAAGTGCAAGTTTTGAGGGAAAGATGGACATTTCCCATAGGGGTGGGATGCCAGGATTTGTTCATGTCATTAATGAAAAATCAATTATATTTCCGGATTACTCAGGAAACATGTTGTTCAATACCTTAGGAAATATTTTTCAAAATCCCAATGTTGGGTTACTGTTTTTTGATTTTAATACTGGTGGTACATTACAAATCACAGGAGAAGCAAGTATCATTTGGAACATTGATCAAGATATTCTCTCAAAGTTCCCTGGTGCACAACGTTTAGTACAATTTCAAATAATTGAAGTACTTGAAGTACCTTGTTATGAATCTTATAACTGGGAGTTCTTGAATTATTCTACTTTCAATCCAAAATAGAAAAGGCGGGAAAATATTATGCAAATTAATATCACTGTTACAGAAGCAGCTATTAAACATTTCGAAAGTTTAGAGACTAAATATCCTAACCATTTTCGATTTCTACAATATGAAATGGGAGGCTGCGGGCGTCCATTGGATGGGGTTGTAAGAATACAATTAATTAAATCAGATGTAGGTTTCGAAGAAATTCAAACAAACTGGAAATCATTTTATATAAACAAAGCCTCTTTAGCTTTTCTTGATGATAATTTAACTATTGATTTCTTTGAAGGATTTCAAATTAGAAGCTCTAGTCAAACTTATAGTCACAACATCCCTTTAGAAATTGAAAAATAAGGGTACTCATTGTTAAATAGATAGAAATCTTTAAGCTGAAAGGTGAAATAAATCATATATAACCAACAAAATTTTTGTAAGGGAAAGGCTATAGGAAATTAAATATACCCACTAAGCAAAATTATTATCGAATCTCAAATAACAAAAGCGTAATTTTCTCTAGTAAATTTAATTAGAGAAAATTACGTTTTTTTATAAATGAAGGAATAGAACATTTAGGCAATAATACAGTAAAGGGAGAGTATGGAGCGTTTATAAGGCTGAAAAATTAAGGATTTCTTATAATATGAATAAAGATATGCAAAAAAATATAATTATTTTTTTAAAAAGGAGATTATTTTTATATGGAATTAAGACAGTTAGAGTATTTCATGACACTTTATAAAGAACTTCATTTTACAAAAGCAGCAGATAAGCTAGGTATTACGCAACCTACATTAAGCCATCAAATTAAAGCTCTTGAAGACGAAATAGGTATGCCGTTATTTGACCGCATGGGAAAGAAAATAGCCATCACTGACGTTGGTTCTATTTTAGCCAACGAATGTAAAAATATTTTTAATGCATTAGATAATGTAAAAGAACAAATCAGTGAATTAAAGGAGATAAAAGGAGGTAACATTGCAATTGCCACTTTGCCTGGCGAACTAACAGACTTAGTCTCCACTTTATTATTAGATTTTCATAAAAATTATCCGGAGGTAACAGTAAAAATTATAAGTTCAGATGAAATACTAGAATTAATAAACCAGAATCAGGTTAATTTTGCTGTTACAATTGATTCTTCCGAGTACGTATTCGAAGATGAAAAAATTGTAAAAATACCATTATACACAGAAGAGTTATTTTTAGTGGTATCAAATAACCATTCACTAGTTAATGAACAAGAAATACAATTCTCAGAATTGAGTAAATTACCATTAATCTTGTTCCCAGACAGTCATGAATGCAGAAAGTTATTGAATTATACATGTTTACCACAAAAAATAAACTTGTCTCCAATTATTGAAACCTCTAGTATCGAATCGTTATTTGATCTTGTTAGAAATGGATTTGGCGTGACAATTGTCTCTAAAACTTTACTTGATATTACTGTAGATAATGATGTATTAGCAATTCCTATAGTAAATCCTAGAATTAGTAGGAAAGTTAACCTTATTTTACGTAGAGATAAATTTATTGGGTTTGGCACTAGAAATTTTATTGAATTGCTTACAAATGAAATTATAAAATTAGGATTTCCTATTTCTGAACAAAGTAAAGAACAGATTAGAAAATTAATTAAATAGTGATTGAATTTCGAATAACTATTAGAGGGGAGATAGAACATATCTATCATTATAATAGAAAAAGTAACATTGCCCTATCTTGTTATAGATATATAATTTAATTAAAGTTTCAATTAGTTTAGATCATCAAAAAAATGTCCTTTTTATCTAAATTTCTTAGAACTTATTTGTGAAGCTTTAATTGACGAGCGTATTTTTTTGACTTTTATTGAAAGTGGATTACACTATAAAAATTTTAGAGAGTAGATAATTTGAAAGTAGGTAAAAAAATGTGTGGCTATGTAGGATGTTTGTATAATACTGCAAAAAGATATTCAGAAACAGAAAAAATACAATTTGAAAATATGACGAATCTGTTATACCACCGTGGTCCAGATGACCAGGGATATTTTCGTGACGAGCATGTTCAATTTGGGTTTAGACGGTTAAGTATTATTGATTTGGATGCGGGACATCAACCGCTAGCATATGATAATGAACGCTATATACTTATGTTCAATGGTGAAATTTATAATTATATAGAATTACGTGAAATGTTAATTAAACAGGGAGCATGTTTTTCAACTCAGTCAGATACGGAAGTTATTGTTGCATTATATGCCCAAGTAAAAGAAGAATGTGTAAATTATCTTCGTGGAATGTATACTTTTGTAATTTGGGACCGTCAAGAGAAAAAATTATTTGGTGCTCGCGATCATTTTGGAATTAAACCACTTTACATTGCACAACAGAACGATATAACTTTCTTCGCATCTGAAAAGAAAAGTATCCTACATGTAATGCAAGATAAGGGTGTAAATCCAACTGCTCTCCAACATTATTTTACATACCAATACGGACCAGAACCAGAAACATTAACAAATGATATTAATAAAATTGAACCTGGTCATTATTTCATAAAAGAAATTGGAAAAGAGATAGAGGTTTATCGCTACTGGAAACCATATTTCAATGCTTCAGATAACAAAAAAGAGGAACACATTCGAGCAATTCGTGATGTATTATATGACTCAGTAAAAGTACATATGCGTAGCGATGTTCCAGTGGGTGCATTCTTATCTGGCGGGATTGATTCATCTATTATTGCTTCTATTGCAAAAGAAATAAATCCAAATCTCCTAACATTCTCTGTTGGTTTTGAGCACCGTGGATTTAGTGAAATAGATGTAGCGAAAGAAACTGCTGAGAAATTAGGAGTAAAAAACTATAGTGTATTGGTAACACCACAAGAATTTATGAATGAATTCCCAAAAATCATGTGGCACATGGATGACCCATTAGCAGATCCAGCAGCAGTACCATTGTACTTTGTTGCAAAAGAAGCACGTAAACATGTAACAGTTGTTCTGTCTGGTGAAGGTTCAGACGAGCTATTTGGCGGATATAATATTTATCGTGAGCCAAACTCTTTAAAAATGTTCTCATACATTCCCACTTCCGGGAGAACGGTTTTAAAAGCTTTAAGTGGAGCACTTAAAGAAGGGTTTAAAGGGAAAAGTTTTCTAGAGCGTGGATGTACACCAATTGAAGAACGTTATTATGGTAATGCAAAGATCTTTCGTGAAGAAGAGAAGATTAAGTTAATAAAGTCTTACAATGAAAGTGTTAACTATAAGGATGTTACCAAAGCATTGTACAATGAAATTAAGGATTATGATGATGTAAGTAAAATGCAATACATTGATATGTACACATGGTTACGTGGAGATATTTTATTAAAAGCGGATAAAATGTCTACAGCTCACTCACTAGAATTACGTGTTCCATTTCTAGATAAAGAAGTCTTTGATGTCGCTTCTAAAATTCCAACAGAATTAAAAATTGCCAATAGAACTACAAAGGCTATTTTACGTGAAGCCGTACGTGGTATTGTTCCAGATCATGTACTAGATCGTAAGAAACTCGGTTTTCCAGTGCCAATCCGTCATTGGTTAAAAGATGAAATGTATGACTGGGCTCTGAATATTATTAAAGAAAGTAAAACCGAACATTTAATTGATAAAAAATATGTATTAAACTTACTGGAGGCACATCGCACAGATAAAGGTGATCATAGTCGTAAAATTTGGACAGTACTAACCTTTATGGTATGGCATCAAATTTATATAGAACATACATATGATACAAATTTATTTAGTGAAGAGTGTCGAGTATATAATTTAGTTTAAATTTATATGTCCATCAATTTAAGAATTATATAACGCCTTCAAACAAAACTGTCCATTTTTACTTGGAGGGAAAGCATCAACAAAACGTGAATTTCGTACGCTAAGCAATTTTCAACATAGAAAAGGCCGATTCCCTGTACGCTAAGGGAATTGGCCTTTTTTATCAGTGTAAGAAACATTCAACCAATCATTACATATCATCATTAAAATACGAACGTATATACTTCAATAACAGCTAACCAAATGATAGGAAAAACACTGTAGTATATTTAACTGCTTGCTAGTATGCCAGAGCAGTTCGTCTGTATTAAAAAAATGATACAGGAGCAAACAAAGATTCCGCGCCCAATCTTAACGCAAGATGCAAAAGAAAGGATTGAAAATAAGCTGTTAACTTCATATTTAGGTGAAGAAGAGGTTTTATTTACATATTATAAAAATAGCTATCTATATAAAAATTACATAACAGAAGCTGGTATAAATCCAGTAAATAAGACAATTACTTGTACGGAGGACGGAGGATGCTTTTCATAATCAAAGGATGTTTAAGTTTGGTGATGTAGTTGAAGTGAATTAGAGGAGGCATATCTCTTCCTAAGTTAATTATATCATGTAAATCAAGTTCGAAATAGACTATTTATTCGTATTGACTCCTGCTACAATCAAGAACACATGCATAGTAAGGAGAGATGTTACATGAGTTCTTTTGTTCTCGATTTTCAGGAAATAGAAAACACGCAGCTTTCGCTCGTCGGTGGAAAAGGTTTGAATTTAGGGGAGTTAACAAACATTCAAGGTATACAAGTACCCGAAGGTTTTTGTGTTACAACGGTAGGATATGAAAAGGCTATCGAGCAAAATGAAGAGCTTCAAACTTTGTTGCAGCAGCTAACAAAGTTGAAAATGGAAGAGCGTGCTCAAATTGGTGAAATGAGTAAGAAGATTAGAGAAGTCATTATGGCAGTAGAAATCCCTACTGATGTAGTGGAAGCAGTAGCTCATTATCTCTCACGTTTTGGAAATGAACATGCGTATGCCGTGCGTTCTAGTGCGACGGCTGAAGATTTACCGTATGCTTCATTTGCAGGTCAACAAGATACGTATTTAAATATTATCGGAGAAGAAGCGATTTTACAGCATGTAAGAAAGTGCTGGGCGTCTTTATTTACAGAGCGAGCAGTTACGTACCGCATACAAAATGGTTTTAAACATAATCAAGTTTCTATATGTGTTGTCGTTCAAAAAATGGTTTTCCCTGAGGCTTCGGGCATTTTATTTACGGCTGATCCGATTACTTCTAACCGAAAGGTGTTATCAATTGATGCCAGTTTTGGACTTGGTGAGGCATTAGTATCGGGACTGGTCTCTGCCGATAATTATAAAGTAAAAGAAGGCGAAATTTCAGAAACGATGATAGCGACTAAAAAAATAGCTATTTATGCTTTAAAAGAGGGCGGAACAGAGACGAAACAGATTGATCCGGTTCAGCAAAAACTTCAAACATTGTCTGAACAACAAATTTTACAACTAGCACAGATCGGAAGACAAATCGAAGCTTATTTTGGTTGTCCGCAAGATATTGAATGGTGCTTAGCCCATGATACAATTTATATAGTCCAAAGCAGACCGATTACGACTTTATATCCAATTCCAGAAGTAAATGATGGGGAAAATCACGTGTATATATCAGTTGGTCACCAACAAATGATGACCGATGCGATGAAACCATTAGGTTTATCTTTTTTCCTGTTAACGACTAGTGCCCCTATGCGTAAAGCGGGAGGCAGGTTATTTGTTGATGCTACGCAACAATTAGCTTTACCTGCTAGCAGAGATTACTTAATAAACACTTTAGGAAAATCGGATCCACTTGTAAGAGATGCATTAACGACTATAATCGAGCGAGATGATTTTATTCAATTGTTACCGGATGATGAAAAAGAAAAGGATCTTAGTAAAAATGTGCCATCTGCAAGTTCGCAACAACAACCTGAGAATGATCCGGAAATCGTTACGAATTTAATAAAGAATAGTCAAACATCAATAGAAGAGTTAAAACGAAACATGCAAACGAAATCAGGGGTGGATGTACTTGATTTTATTTTAGAAGACATTCAGCAATTAAAGAAAGTATTATTTAACTCGCAAAGTATAGCTATTATTATGGCAGGTATGAATGCTTCATCATGGATTAATGAAAAGATGGAACAATGGCTAGGGGAAAAGAATGCAGCAGATGTACTTTCACAATCTGTACAAAATAATATTACTTCAGAAATGGGTTTAGCATTATTAGATGTTGCAGATGTGATTCGGCCGTATCCAGAAGTCATTGCGTATTTACAACATGTAGAAGATGACAGCTTTTTAGATGAATTAATTCAGTTTAAAGGCGGGGAAAAAGTTCGGGATGCAATCGATGCCTTTCTAAATAAATATGGAATGAGATGCAGCGGAGAAATCGACATTACGAAAACGCGCTGGAGTGAACAGCCAGCTACAATTATACCGATGATTTTAAATCATATAAGGGACTTTGAATATGGTGCTAGTAAACGGAAGTTTGAAGAAGGGCTGCAGGAAGCTGTGAAAAAAGAAGAAGAGTTAGTAAATCGATTACAACACTTACCGGATAGTAAACAAAAAGTAGAAGAAACGAAGCGTATGATTCGCAACATCCGTAATTGTATCGGGTATCGTGAATATCCAAAATACGGCATGGTTAATCGTTATTTCATATATAAGCAGGCGTTACTGAAAGAAGCTGAGCAACTTGTGCAGAGCGGTGTCATTCATGAAGTTGATGATATATACTATTTAACTTTTGAAGAGCTTCACGAAGTTGTTCGCACGAATAAACTAGATTACGAGCTGATACAAAAACAAAAAAATGATTACAAATTATATGAAAAACTAACGCCTCCTCGTATAATGACGTCTGATGGAGAAATCATTACAGGTAAATATAAACGAGAGAACCTCCCAGCTGATGCGATTGTAGGTTTGCCTGTTTCATCAGGAGTTATAGAGGGAAGGGCACGCGTTATTTTAAACATGGAAGAAGCGAATTTAGAAGAGGGCGATATATTAGTTACTGCTTTTACTGATCCGGGCTGGACACCGTTATTTGTGTCTATAAAAGGGTTAGTCACTGAGGTTGGTGGACTTATGACACATGGAGCAGTGATTGCACGTGAATATGGATTACCGGCAGTTGTCGGTGTGGAGAATGCTACGAAAATAATAAAAGACGGACAACGAATTCGGGTACATGGAACAGAAGGATATATTGAAGTGTTGTAATGAAATAAAAGATCATCCGCTATTAAAGTGGATGATCTTTTATTATATAGCGGACTTATTTCTTTAAACCAGCTGCATAAAAAGGTCCATGAACTGCAATAGTTGATAAAAAGCGAGCAATCTCCTCAGGTGTTTCTTTTTGTCCATTATTTAACCATTGCTGGATGACACCTATATGTGCAGATGCCATATAAGAAGTTAAGTATTCGCTTGGAACAAGTAAATTCTCCTTATTAATGAGAGGACCATTCGTATCTTCAAATAATGTTTTCCACATAAAGTCTTTCAGTTTTGTTTGGAAAGATAAATCTCCTTTCGGACTTAGTACAGCTCTCATAAAATCACTATTTTCATTTAGAAATTCAAGAATAGAAGTGATAAGTATAAATGGCATTGTTGGAGAAGGATTTGTTCCAAGGTCAGCAATAACTTCCGGGAATTTCTGTTTAGCAATGTTAGAAAACTCGTACATAATGTCTTCTTGGCATTTTGTCATTAAATCAAATTTATCTTGATAGTGCGCATAGAAAGTACCGCGATTTATGTTTGCTTTCGTTGTAATATCTTTCACTGTAATGGCGTCAAAACCCTTTTCTTCAATTAGCTCCACCAATGCGTTCCGTATGGCAGTTTTCGTACGAACAACACGCAAATCTAAATTACTATCGCGCAAAGCATGTCCCTCCTTAATTTTACTGAACACATTTAGAAAATGTGTCTTATAACCGACACATTCACGATTTTTGATTATTGTATAAGGTTCAACTCGAACATATAATTCAAAATATAAATAAACAACACGTTGTTGATTATTATAAATCAAATTAAAGGAGGAGAAAAGAAGATGTTTAAAAATAAACTTTTATTGTTATCACCAGTTATTGCACTACTTGTTGTTTTTATTTTTTCATTAACGTTATTTCCAACTGTTCAACCGCAGCCGAAAAACTTGCCAATTGCAATTGTAAATGAGGATCAAGGTGTAGAAATTCCAAATCAACCGAAAATGAATATGGGGCAAACAATTGTTGATACGGTGAAAAAATCATCGAAATCAGAGGAAGAACCCGCAGTGAAGTGGGTAGAAGTAAAAAATAAAGAAGCCGTTCAAAAGGGATTAAACAATAAAGAGTATTACGCGGCATTAGTCATCCCGAAAGAATTTAGCGCAAAACAAGCGTCGTTACGAACACCACAGCCATCTTCACCTGAGATAGAAATATATATTAATCAAGGAATGAATACGGCTGCATCAACTATGGCAGGACAAATATTACAGGCGACCGTTGATAATATGAACAATAATGTTCGTACGCAAATATTAGAAGGGTTAAAAGCAAAAGGAGATACTGTAACAACAGATCAAGCTGTGAAATTAGTAACACCTATTGTAAAGAACGTGAAAAATATGAATGAGGTCGGCAAAAATAGTGCGAACGGTAACTCACCAATATCATTGTTCCAGCCGTTATGGATTGCAAGTTTAGCGAGCGCAGCGATTATTTTTATTGCGATTAGTAAAATACCGGTAAGTTCACGAAAAGAAAACTTTATATTGAAAGTAAAACAAATCGTAACAGGAGCTATTGCGGCACTTGTAATTGGATTTGGTCTTACATGGATTGCAGATGGGATGGTAGGATTAAATATTTCGAACTTCACGGATACAGCTCTATTCTTATCCATTACTTCTTTTAGTTTCTTCTTAATGATATCTGTGGTACTTTCATTAGTTGGGCTAAAAGGAATCGGTTTATTCGCTTTATTACTATTTTTCGGGGCGCCGTTATTATCATTAGCACCTGAGATGTTGTCTCCGTTTTATCAAGACTGGGTTTACCCATGGTTACCAATGAAATTTATGATCGAAGGCTTAAGAGAAATCTTCTTCTTCGGAAAAGGGGTAAGCTGGAATACACCTGTTACTGTACTCGTTTGGATTGGTATAGTAAGTGCGGTTATTATATTAGCAACTGCATTCAAACGTAGTGCAGTAAAAGGGCATAAAACAGAATTGAACGCTTAAAAAAAGCCGTTTCACTAAATTAGTGAAACGGCTTTTTTTGATGAAATCTATAAGTTGAAAAATTAGTATTTGCTGTTGTCGCCTTGGAATAAGTTTTGATGACTTTTTCTTAACGTAAATGCCTGATTGTTAAAAAGTGTTGTATGTAATTAAGCCGGAATTTCTAAAGATCGCGTACGTTCCAAACAATCTCACCGCGCTCGTCATCCCACGTACTGTGATGCCTCTTAAACCCTATCTTTTCTAGCACCCGGAGGGAAGCGATATTCCAAGCGCCTACAGTCGACCAAAGCCTGTGGCGCCCAGTAGCAATTGCAGCGTCCAGTACAACGGCTGCTGCCTCAGTCGCATAACCTTTTCCATGAGCGCTACGGAACAATTCGTATGCAATCTCCGGCTCTTCAAGTGTGGAACGACCGATAATCAAGCCACAGTATCCAATAAAATCGCCTTCGTCTCGCCTACGAATAGTGAGAAGGGAAATGCCATTTTCGTCTGCTTTCTTGCGCATCTCAATAAGCCGGCTACGAACGGAATCAAGGGCTGGCATGTCCACACCACGTTCGCCAATTAATTTTCTCATCCAAACTGAATCGGATTCCTCCCACATACTCAGGTCAAGTCGTTCGGTTTTTAGCTGGAACTCCATAGTTTTAAATAAAGATGGCATAGCGGAACCTCCTAGTTATGTCACTGAATTCATAATAGCTTCGCACCGCATCATGTTGAACTTCTCGTTGATTCGCGAATGTATTTTCCCACTCCCGCGAGAGTTTATAGCAACAGTATACAATAGTGTTATTTTTATGCATAAGCAATTCTTTTGCAAAATAGACCATTTTCTCAAACTTTACTTTCAATCTAAAGCTGTCCCGTTATATACACATGCTCCTACTATTTCAAAATGCATAAAATGTTATGCGAAAGTATGGAGGGGATACAATGTATAATTCGAATTATTATGATTGGTATAGGCAGAATGATAAGTTGATAAGTGATATTGAGAAAGCTATAAATGGAGAGTATAGCGCTATAAGCTGCTATGCAAAATTAGCGAATATGGCTCCAAGTCAAGCAGAGAAAAAACAAATTCTTGAAATTCGTAATGATGAAATAAAACATTTTCATCACTTTGTACAAATTTATACGAATTTAACTGGCAGGCAGCCGAAACCACAGATTACCGAAGACTGTCCGAATACCTACTTACAAGGATTAGAGTTCGCTATACAGGATGAGCAAAAGACAGTAGATTTTTATTTGGAAATTTCAGATGAGACATCGGATGCACATCTGAAAGATTTGTTACGGAGAATAGCTGCGGATGAACAAAATCATGCGGTATGGTTTTTATATTATTTTGTGAAGTCGAAGTGAGCATTAAGAATGACTGATGTGGTGAATATATTAGAAGTTATTTTAAAACGCAGTGCAACGATTGAATAAGATATGTAAATGTAAGTAGAAGGAAACCGTTTCGCTAGTAGTGGAGCGGTTTTTTATGATGCACATAGGTATCGACAAAATATAGTAATTAAATTTGATATATAATGTATGGAACAAAAATAAATAAGCTAGGAGCAGACATATGAAAAGAGGGATTACAGTAGATATTCTAGATGGATATGATAATTTACTTTGGAAAGTGTTAAAGCCAATTGATATTACTGCATTTGATTGGCAAGCCATGGGAAGGGAGGAAGCTTATATAATAATAGAGGATGAATTAGGTCCAGAATTATTTTCAGAAGATAACGAGATCATGGTAGGTTCAGCTTTAAAAAAGCTAATAAAAGACAACATATATTATCTTTTATTTGTAGACTTAAAAGCATATCCAAAAGGGGAAGTACTAGGAGAAATTGAAACATATGAAGAATTTAAGGAGAGTAAGTGTGAAGTAGTCGTATTAGTAGCGGATGGTGATTACATACAAATTTATGTGAAAAACCAAGAAGAGATTGAAATGATGTATGAAAACGCACGGAATCAAGGATTGTATGTAGAATATATTACAGATGAAAATGATGGAAGGACTCGTTTGTCAGTATGGTAGCAATTTGAAAGGGGAAAGGCAATATGGAGAGAAATATAAGTAAAGAATATGCAATTCGAATTGCTACCGAAAATGAGAGTGATAGTATTAAAACTCTATTAAAAGAAGTAGCACAATGGCTACAACATAAAGAAGTGGATCAGTGGCAGTATCTTTTAGGAGAGGAAGCTACGGCTGAAATACTAGAACGTATAAGAGAGAAATATACGTATGTTGTTCTGAAAGAAGATGAAATAGTTGGTACGATTACAGTTTCTCCTAAACAAAATGAATGGGATGAACATATTTTTGGTAAAGAGGAAGTTTCTAATTCATTATATATTCATAGATTTGCGGTGAAACGAAAATATAAGGGGAATGGAATAGGAGAGAGGGTTTTACAGTGGATAGACGAGAATGTACAATGTGATAAAGAGTATTTGAAGTTAGATTGCGTGGGGCATAATCGTACGTTGAATGATTTTTATAAGAAAAATGGTTTTGAATATGTTGGAAGTACGGATGGGCTTAGTAAGTTTCAAAAGAAAAGGAGAATGTGAATGCATCCAATTAACGTAAGTTTAGTTGAAAAGTTAATACAGGAACAGTTTCCCGAATGGGCCCCTTTAGAAGTGAAACCTGTAAAGTTTAGTGGGCATGATAATAGGACGTTTCACTTAGGGGATGAGATGAGTGTAAGATTGCCAAGTGATGTGGCATATGCACCGCAAGTAGAGAAAGAAAATAGTTGGCTTCCTATATTAAGTAAGGGACTTTCTTTACCAATTTCTACACCAATTGCGAAAGGAAATCCGTCTGAAGCGTATCCATTGCCTTGGTCTATTAATAAGTGGATAGAGGGAGAAACAGTTACGAAACAAAACGTTCGTGATTTAAATGAATTTGCAGCGGACTTAGGATCTTTTTTAGTAGAATTGCAATCTATTAATGCGAGTAACGGCCCTTTAGCTGGACCGCATAATTTTTACCGGGGCGGACTTATATCGGTATATGATGAAGAGGCGAGAGTTGCTATCGAAAATAATAAGGATATTTTTGAAGATGCATTATTAAAGCATCTTTGGAATTTAGCACTTAGCTCAACGTGGGATCGTAAACCAGTTTGGGTGCATGGAGATGTAGCGCCGGGTAATTTACTCGTTAAAGGTGGAAAGCTTTGTGCTGTAATTGATTTTGGTATTTTAGGAGTAGGAGATCCTGCTTGTGATGCAGCGATGGCGTGGACGTTTTTTGATGAAAATAGTAGAAATGTATTTAAAGAAGTATTACGCATGGATGAAGAAACGTGGAATAGAGCGAGAGGATGGGCACTTTGGAAGGCGTTAATTACATATGATGCGAATAGGGGTAGTAATGAAAAAGTAGCAGAAGAATCGTATCGTATCATGCAAGTGATTGTGGATGATTATGAGAGGTAATAGAAAAGCCTATTTTAAAATAGGCTTTTTCATATGATTAAATAGTAGAAATAGAAAGAAGGAATATAACATAATTATACAGAATATTTAGATAATAGGAGGTGTCGAATTTTGAGTGAAATTGAATTAAAGAGTAATGTAATTAAGACAGGGCGAGAGAAGGGGATTATTCTTCGGTTTATACTTACTAGTCTCGTTGGAGTGTTTATGTTTTTCGTTCCTGTTACGATAAACGGTGCATCGTCTATTATGATTGATCATATCGTATCGTGGATCAGGGCTTCCGTTCCAGGTGTAGTACCTTATTATGCATTATTTGTTATGGCAATTGGTGCGATTTATCCATTTTATACGAAGAAATGGAATGCATCTATCGTAGACGTTTGTTTTTCTATTTTAAAAGTAGTTGGTGTCGTTTTTGGAGTATTATATTGTTTGAAAATAGGGCCAGCTTGGTTCTTTGCACCAGATGTTGGGCCGTTTTTGTATGAGAAGCTAGTCATATCAGTAAGTTTGCTCGTTCCAATTGGTTCGGCATTTTTAGCGTTATTAGTTGGATATGGATTGCTTGAATTTATCGGTACATTTTGCCGTCCAATTATGAGGCCATTATGGAATACGCCAGGGAGATCGGCGATTGATGCAGTTGCTTCCTTCGTTGGAAGTTATTCGCTTGCCCTTCTTATTACGAATCGTGTGTATAAAGAAGGAAAGTATACGACAAAAGAAGCAGCAATTATCGCTACAGGATTTTCTACAGTATCCGCTACATTTATGATCATCATCGCAAAAACATTAGATATTATGCATTTATGGAATGTTTATTTTTGGACTACGCTTGTTGTAACATTCATCGTGACTGCTATCACCGTAAGAATCCCGCCCCTTAGTAGAAAACCAGATACATATGTAACAGAAGAAGGATTTCCAGAGCCTGTTTATAAAGAAAAAATGCTAGAACGTGCTTGGGAGGATGCGTTAGAAGTATCAAAGTCTGCACCGAGCATTATGAAAAATATTACAGTGAATTTAAAAGACGGATTTATTATGACAATGGGAATTTTACCATCTATTATGTCAGTAGGATTAATTGGTATCGTCTTAGCGAAGTTCACGCCAATATTTGATTGGATCAGTTATATTTTCTATCCGTTTACATGGCTATTACAATTACCGGAAGCAGACTTAGCTGCTAAAGCTGCATCAGTTGGTATTGCAGAAATGTTTTTACCGTCATTATTAGTAGTAAGTGCACCACTTGTGACAAAGTTTGTCATTGCAGTTGTTTCCGTATCATCTATACTGTTTTTCTCCGCTTCCATTCCTTGTATATTATCAACAGATATTCCGTTAAAAGTATCTGAACTTATTATTCTGTATGTGCAGAGAACGATTTTAACGTTGCTTATCATTACGCCGATTGCTTATTTGTTGCTTTGAAGTTTTAATAAGATAAAGTTAAACAAAAGAAGCCGTCTGTAAAAAAGAGGGCTTCTTTTGTTTAAAAGCGGGATATTCTTATTTATTTTTCGTATATGAGGTAACGCTTCTTAAGAAGATTCCTAGTCCCGCAAAAAAGAATCCTAAGCATAATAAGCTGCCTGGCGTTCCCCAAGTAATTTGATCTAGCATTTATTATCCCCTCCCGTTTATCATTATATAGAATTTATTGGAAATTATCAAAAAAATTCTTTTTTAAGGGTTACTGATGAGTCTTCCTACCTTATACGAGAAGAATATATTTGAAAAGAATTCTTTTCTTTATATTTCTTTATTCTTATAATACGTTTTTGATTCTTATGATATAGTAACAACAAAGGGGGCTTAAAAATGGAAATTATTCACGAAAGAGCAAAGTTGCGGTTAATGGATAATACTGATGTCGAAACTTTGTTTTCGATTGTAGAAGGAAATCGGGATATTTGGGCGTATTTAATTTCTAAAATGGATAGTGTGCAAGATATGCAACAATACGTTCAAAAAGCGATAAAGGGTTACGGAAGAGGTACTCAAATACCTTTCATAGTCGTAGATCAACAGTCGAATAAGATTGTAGGAAGTACACGTTTATATAATATTTCAGTAGAAGATAAGACAGTTGAGTTAGGGCAAACGTGGTATCATCCGAGTGTGCAACGTACGAGTATAAATACAGAGTGTAAGTATATGCTTCTTCAGTATGCTTTTGAAAAATTACATATGCTGAGAGTGCAAATTAAGACGGATACAAGAAATGAAAAAGCACAACGAGCAATTGAAAGATTAGGCGCAGTAAAAGAAGGTGTGCTTAGAAATGAAAGAAAATTACCGAATGGTTATGTGAGAGATGCGGTGGTGTACAGTATTATCTCGAGTGAATGGCCAGGCGTAAAAGAACAATTGTTAGAAAAATTAGAGTTGTATAAAGAAAAGTTATAATTCGTGTTTTGAAAGGTATATTGTTCGTGAGATATGAAAAATATACCTTTTTTCTTACAAAATGCTACTTTATTTTAATTCCTTTTGTTTCATCGTTCCCTTCTGAGAAAAAATTCGTTACAATGTAGTTGTATGGTAATAAACTTATGAATTTAAAAAATGTAATGAAAACCGCAAATGAAAATGAATTGATAATCCTCAATTTTAAATGAAAACCCTTTTATACATAAATAACAAGTAAAGTTCCTTCTTTTAAATAAACTCAAACAAAACGATTTGATATAAATGTTTTTTATAGAAGTATGGATGATGTACGGAGGCAATTACAAATGAAAGAAAATAAGAAAAGTAAGAAAAGACGAATCTTTCAAGTATTTTTACTAATGATTTGTTCTGCTATTTTATATGTAAGTTATGCAGCTTACGATATTTGGAGTTATCGTTTTAAAGCAAATGATGACGTGAAAACGGATGCTGGTATCGTACTAGGCGCAGCTTCATGGAATGGAAAACCATCTCCTGTATTTAAAGAAAGAATTAATCATGCGATTTCTTTATATAGGAACGGAAATATTAAAAAGATTATTTTTACAGGTGGTACAAAGTTCGAGGCAGAACTTGAGGAAGCACGTACTGCAAGAGTATATGCAATGAAACAAGGTGTAAAAGAGGAAGATATTTTAATTGAAACTAAATCCCTTTTCACTGAAGAAAATTTAAAAAATGCGAAGCAAGTTGGAATAGAGAACGGTATACAAACATACACGATTGTAAGTGACCCACTTCATATGAAACGCGCAATGAGAATCGCAAAACATATTAATATTGAAGCGTATGCTTCACCAACGCCGACATCAGCATATAAAACGTTAGATACAGAAATACCATTCTTCTTTAAAGAATTATTCTCGTATATTGGATATGTAACCTCTTTGCCGTTAAAAGCATTGAAGGGGGACTAATATAAGAAAAGAATCTATCCTTAAATAGGAACTTTTCTTATTAGTCAAAAACATTGTATTTTTATCGGAATAGTGAAACAATAGAGAGGTAGCTTCATATAATCATAATGACAAAATGAACGGTTTATGAATCGAGCATAAAGGAGATTATAGTATGGCACTCTCATTTGTTGAAACAGAAGAACAGTCTTTAATTATTGAGAAAATAAATAAATTGATTCCGAAGTTCATGGAAAGGGAGCATCAGCTAAGTGAATTAGGATCATTTCCGTATGAAAATATAAATGATTTGAAAGATATTGGATATACGAAATTAACGTTACCGAAGGAATTTGGTGATAGTGCGATTTCTTTATATGACTTCGTTTTATTTCAAGAGAAAATCGCGGAAGGCTGTGGAGCTACTGCATTATCGATTGGCTGGCATCTTGGCATTGTGAAGGAGCTAGCGGAAAATCGCTCTTGGAATGATGAGATGTTCAAATGGTTTTGCGAAGAAGTACGTAATGGTGCGCTCTTTAACAGGGCAGCAACAGAACCGAAAACAGGGAGTCCGACGCGTGGCGGCAAACCAGAAACAATAGCGGTTCAACAAGGCGAGAAGTGGGTTATAAATGGAAGAAAAACTTTTACAACGATGGCGCCAGTACTTGATTATTTTATTATTTCAGCAAGTATGGAAGGCCAAGAAGAAGTTGGTGAGTTTGTCATTCCAAGAAATACACTCGGTGTATCTATTGAAGAAACGTGGGATAGCGTTGCAATGAGAGGGACTGCTAGCCACGACCTTGTCTTACAAAATGTAGAGATAGAAAGCCGCTTTTTTACGGATGTAAAAAGCGGGAAAGTGAAACAAAAGGGTATTGGCTGGTTGCTACATATACCAGCATGTTATTTAGGAATTGCACAATCAGCAAGAAATTATGCAGTTCAATTTGCGGGATCATACAAGCCAAATAGTTTAAACCATTCTATTAGTTTATTACCGAATGTTAGAAAATTAGTTGGAGAATTAGAACTCGAGCTTATGCAAGCTCGCGTCTTTTTATATCAAATTGCGAAAAAATACGATGAGGCAGAAGATAAACTGTCACTGCAAGCAGAATTAGCGGCAGTGAAATACGCCGTAACTAATGCGGCGATATCCATAGTGGATAAATCAATGCGCATCGTAGGAGCAAAAAGTTTATCAGAAAAAAATCCGCTCCATCGTTACTATTTAAACGTCAGAGCAGGATTACACAATCCACCGATGGATGATGCAACATTGTCTATGCTGGCGGATGCGGCGTTTCGGTCGTAGTATTTAAAGCTTACATTTTATTGTTTATGGATATTATAGTTGTTTTGAAAGCACGGGTTTGATTAGTAATCAAACCCGTGCTTTTTATGTGTATGAAGTACTTGGTTGAGATGTAGGTTTTTAATATAAATGATTATCATGGTTTTTTGATTGTTTCTTGTTGAAAATTCTTATTGTAATGCCAGTTTGGAGGCTGTATAAACATTTTTCGTATTTAATCCCAAATTAATGGTCTTTCTAAGTTTACCATTCGTAAATATTGTAAAAATTGACCTGCATGGACCGCATCATGATAGGCAATTCTTAATAGCATATCACCTAAATATCGTTGATAGCCAACATCACTTCTATCAATAAGTCTTGAATCTAGCTCGGCTGTGCTTATTGATTGAACATATTCTATGAAGTCAGTAAAGTATGATTGTGCCAATTCAATTTCTTTTTTTACACAAGTAATTGGCTCGTCATCATACGGGGTACGTATGTCGTTTATTGAACCGTTGTTTTTTATAATCATATGATAGTAAAAAGTTGAGCTCCATACGTGACGAATCATTTCACCAAAGGACATAGCCTCAGGATCAGGCTTCCAATTAAGAAAATTATCGGGAAGAGAATTCCATAATTTTTCTGAGCGCCTTCTCGTTTCTTTTAAATTTAATATACTAAGATCAATTGCATTCATAATACATTCTCCTTTACTATTAAACTTAAAATAATTGTATCAATTTAATAGTTAGGGTATCATCGAAATATGAATGTATATCCGAATATCTCATATATAGCTAAACTAATTGCTGAACCTACAAGAGCAATCATCTTAGAGTGTCTAATGAATAATCAGGCACTACCTGCTAGTGAATTGGCTTATATGGCAAAAGTGTCACATCCAACAATTAGTTCGCATCTTTCTAAATTAGTAGAAGGGAATTTACTTACAGTTGAACAACATGGTAGACATCGTTACTATCGACTTGCTAATCAAGAAGTTGCAGAAGTGCTTGAAAAGTTAGGGACAATTGCACCAACAGTTCAAGTTCGCTCTTTAAAACAATCAAGCCAACTAAAACAAATTCGTTATGCTCGAACTTGTTATGATCATCTTGCAGGCAAACTCGGTGTAGAGATAACTGAAAAATTACTAGATAGGAAATTTATAATTTTAGAGGATGGAGAATACATTGTAACGGAACAAGGTAAGAAATGGTTTCTGAATTTTGGAATAAATATTGATAAGGCAGATATAAAAAGGAGGGTATTTGCAAAACCTTGTCTTGATTGGAGTGAACGACGCTACCATATTTCTGGTTGGTTAGGGTCTGCAATTGCAAAACTGCTTTTTGAACAGGGATGGATTACGAAAACGGATAAGAACCGAGCTGTCCATCTTACAAAGAAAGGTGTAAAGTTATTAGAAGATCAATTAGGCATTGATATGAAAACTGAGGAAAGAAAAGCTTGAAATTAGAAAAGTCCGTCAAAATGACGGGCTTTTTCATTATGGTAGGAGTGTACATGAATAATAGGATGTTATCAATAATCGTTGCTAATAAAAAATCTTTCTTTTCATTCTTCTTTTTTAAGTTTTAAAGGAGAAAGCTAGGCTTCTTATTTTTACTAATGTTATAATAAGAAAAAAGCACGAAAAGAGGTCATCTCATGCTAGAGGTTATTGCAACATGTTTAGAAGATGTAAAACGAATTGAAAGTGCTGGCGGGAAGCGGATTGAATTAATTTCATCTTATACAGAAGGTGGTTTAACACCGAGTTATGCTTTTATAAAGAAAGCGGTAGAAGCGGTAAGTATACCAATTCATGTTATGATTCGTCCGCATGCGAAGTCTTTTACATATACGGAAGAAGAAATTGAAATGATGAAAGAAGATATTGTAGTTGCTCAGAAATTAGGAGTAGCTGGTGTTGTATTAGGTGTATTAAATGAACGAAATGAAGTGGATGAAGGGAAATTAGCGAACTTACTATCTGTTGTAGATGGAATAAATGTAACGTACCACCGTGCGATAGATGATATAGAAAATCCAGTAGAAGCAATGAACACTTTAAAGAAGTTTCATAAAGTGACTCACGTTTTAACTTCAGGTGGACAGGGAAATATAGTAGAGAATATTCCGGTGCTTACAGAAATGCAAAAGGTAAGCGATGGTCAAATTCAGCTTGTAGCTGGAGCTGGGGTGACGAAAGAAAATATAAAGCGATTGCTAGATGGAACTGGAATTTCGCAAGCTCATGTCGGTACAGCGGTAAGAGAAGGAAAATCATGTTTTTCTGAAATAGACCCTAATTTAGTACAAGAATTAGTTGAAATCATAAAATAAGTGCTTAAGAAAGAGGAGAAACGATGAAGGAAAATACGAAGAAAGAATTATTCTCTTGGGCTAAAACGATAGGTTTTACCCTTGTATTAATTGCTATTATTCGCGGTGTTTTATTTACACCTTCTTTAGTGCAAGGTGAATCAATGATGCCCACTTTAAAAAATAACGAACGAGTTCTCGTGAATAAGATTGGTTATAGTATAAGTGGATTAGATCGCTTTGATATTATCGTCTTCCACGGAAAAGAAGGATACGATTTAGTAAAACGAGTAATTGGTTTGCCAGGCGACACAGTTGAGTATAAAAATGATGTTTTATATGTAAACGGAAAAGCGATGGAAGAACCATATTTAAAAAAGTTTAAAGAAAAAGCAGTAGGCCGTGTATTAACTCCAGACTTTACGTTAGAACAAATCACTGGGAAAACGAAAGTGCCAGAAGGCCAAGTATTTGTTTTAGGGGATAATCGTGAAGTTTCTAAGGATGGTCGCATGTTTGGCTTTATTTCAGAAGATGAAATTGTCGGAAAAGGACAAGCTGTTTTCTGGCCGTTGGAACAAGTAAGAGCGTTATAAAGAAAAAGTATGGGAGAAATATTCTTCCGGTGGATTTAAATTACATTTTTTTGTAAAACCGAATGTTCAATTAAGAAAGACAGAGGTCATTTTGATTATTACTTTTCAAAATGGCCTCTGTTTATTTGAAGATAGTATTGCAAGGAGGGAATTTAAATGATAAAGAAAGAATCAGAAATTATCTTAAACAGGAAAGGAGCCAGGAAAGTAAACGAAATTCCTAAAGAGGTCTTACAATTACTACAGCAAGGGAAAGTAGAAAGTGTTAATCTAACAGAATGGCTAGCTATAAATCATATTGAACTACTTAAAAATGTCTTACCTTCAATAGGACTCAAGAATAGTTTGGAATGTATAGTAGCTGAATTAGAAAAACAGAACGTTGAAACAGGAATGAAAGTCATACGAATAACAGGGACTTTATTGGATGAAATTATACTCAAAGAGAATGATAGAAATAAGGAAGACGTACTGTTAAAATTATCTAATCATATTTCAGATAGTGTACGATGTTGGGCAGCGTTTATGAATAAAAAATCAAATGACACATTAAAAGATACATTAACATACATTCGACCTTTTGCGGCGGATCATCATTTTGGTGTTCGAGAAATTGCTTGGATGTCTATTAGAGAAGAACTTTCACAAAATATAGAAGAAAGTGTGGAATTGTTAGTAGAATGGGCAAAAAGTGAAGATGAGAATATTCGCAGGTTCTCTGTAGAATCTATTCGTCCTCGAGGTGTATGGAGTAAACATATTGAAATATTAAAACAAGAACCTGAAAAAGCACTTCCTATTCTTAATTTACTTAAATCAGATCCATCAAAATATGTACAAGATTCGGTTGGAAACTGGTTAAATGATGCAAGTAAAACTAAACCGGATTGGGTAATGAACCTGTGTAAAGAATGGGAAAAGGATGCTGACATAAAATCAACTAGTAGAATTATTAAAAAAGCTAAAAGAACGATTTTGAAAAATAAGTAATATATAACTAATAGACTCAGTAGTTGTACGAAGGAACATTCAATCATGTTAAAAAAGAATAATTTGAATAACTATGAGAAGAGCATGTATTGATCAATACATGCTCTTTATATTTACTTTTTTATTGCAGCTTTTATTCTAATAGGTTTGTAGCAATGTGAACGTTAGAAATTGAACCGTCGTGATTTCTAGGGTTAATTTTATATTCACTGTCAGGAAGCGAATCACTCCAATATAAATTACATTCACTAATAGTTCATTCTTCACGTGTTAAAGTTTTTTCAATCATCCAAGAGCCTTTCATTTTATATAAATCACATATTATTTTTGTTTTTTAATAGCGGACAAAATATATCGGATTATGTACGTGAAAAAAATATTGATAGAATTGAAAGAATATTTTATAATTTTAAATTATATGTTTGTATCGAAAAACGGAATTTAAGTTCCGTTTTTCGGAACGAAAGGGAGATAGAATGAGTATAAATAAAACGGCAGTTAAGACAATGGATATTTTAGAGTTGTTTTATGAGCATGAAGAGCTAAGTTTAACTGAGATGGTTCAGGTTACAAATATGCCGAAAACATCTGTTTATCGTTTAATTGGTTCGTTGGAAGAGATGGAGTTTTTACAAAAAAACGAAAAGGGGAAATATCGTTTAGGGGTCGTATTTTTACGGTTCGGTCAACTTGTTTCACACCGATTATCAGTAAGAAATATAGCAATTCCTTATATGAAAGAACTTAGAGATAGTTTAGGACAGGCAGTTAATTTAATAATTCAAGATGGTAATGACGCAATTTATGTTGAAAAGATGGAAGGTGTTCAGCCAGTACGCGTGTATACGGCGGTTGGAAGAAGAGCACCGCTTTATGCTGGTGCATGTCCAAGAATTTTACTATCGTATTTTTCTGAGGAAGAGAAACGGAGATACATAGAGGAAGTGAATTTAAAACAGTTTGCAGATGGAACAATTGTGGATAAGGAACAATTGCTAGAAGTGTTGCAAATGGCAAAAAAGGAAGGCTACACAATTAGTTATTCTGAGTTAGAAAATTATACAGCCGCAATAGCAGCGCCCATTTTCGCAAGTGATGGAACGGTTGTAGCAGGTATGAGTATTTCGGGATTAGCAATTGAGTACAGCGAAAGTAACATTTCATATTTTATCGCTAAGGTGAAAGAAACAGCACATCGCATTTCGAAAGAACTCGGCTTTTTGGCATAGAAAGAGGGAGTAGGATGAAATTTTCTGCGTTAGGGGATCAAGCAATTATTGTTACATTTGGTGAAGAAATTAAGATGGATATATATGAGAAAGTACAGCGGTTATTTCAAGCACTGCAGCAACATCCGTTTGCAGGAATGATTGAGTGCGTTCCGTCGTTTACTTCATTAGCTGTTTACTACAATGTATACGAAGTATGGAAGAGAAATGAGAGAAGTGAAAGGTCATATGATTACGTTCGCCAGTATATAAAGGAGCTGTGTGATTCTTATAAAGAAGAAGTAAAACAGGATGTGAAACATATTTCTATACCAGTGTGCTACGGGGGAGAATATGGACCTGATTTAGAAGAGGTTGCACATTATAAAGGTTTACAAGTAGAAGATGTGATTCGAATACATAGTGAAACTACATATTTTGTATATATGTTAGGTTTTACACCAGGGTTCCCGTATTTAGGAGGACTATCAAAAGAATTAGAAACACCTAGAAAAGAAACACCACGGTTACAAATCTCTCCTGGTTCAGTAGGTATTGGCGGAAATCAAACAGGTATATATCCGCTTGAAACACCAGGAGGATGGAATATTATCGGCCGAACTCCTATTTCATTATTTAATCCGGAAGAAGAAATACCAACATATATTCAAAGTGGTATGTATTTACGATTTATCCCAATAACGAAGGAAGAGTACGTATCACTTGAGGGGGCTAAAGAATGGATGTAGAAGTTTTGCATGCGGGAATGTTTACAACAGTCCAAGATTTAGGGCGATCTCATTATCAACAATACGGTGTACCAGTTGGCGGGACTATGGATCAAAGTGCACTTCGGATGATCAATATGTTAGTTGGTAATGAGGAGAATGAAGCGGGACTCGAAATGACGATTATGGGACCTAAATTGTTAATAAAGAAAACGACTTTACTTGCGATTGGCGGAGCAGATATGGAACCGTTATTGAATGGAGAACGTATCCCGTTATGGCGTCCCATTTTAGCGGAAGAAGGTAGTATGCTTTGTTTTGGGAAAGTGAAAAGTGGTTGCAGAGCGTATGTAACTTTTGCGGGTGGTATACATATTGAGCGTACAATGGGAAGTAAAAGTACGTACATACGTGCTGCGATTGGTGGTATAGAAGGAAGAATGCTCAACAAGGGTAACTACTTCCAAATTGGTGCACAACCAGAAATGGCGAGTCGTTTCATTCAAGGCTTACAAAAAGATGCGAGAATAAAAACGAAATGGGCAATTAGCAACAGCGTACTACCAAAGTATAAGAAACATCCAAAGCTTCGTGTCATAACTGAATTTGAATATGATCAATTTACAGAAGAAAGTAGAAAGGCATTTTTTACGAAAGAGTATAAGGTATCTAATTATGCTGACCGTATGGGCTATAGGGTTGAGGGAGAAGTTTTAAATAGGAATGAAGAAAAAGAGATTTTATCGAGTCCTGTTACATTTGGAACCATTCAAGTTCCTAATGGTGGACAGCCGATTATATTAATGGCAGATAGGCAAACGACAGGTGGCTATCCGAGAATGGGAAATATCATTTCAGTAGATTTACCTCTTATTGCCCAGCTAAAGCCGGGGGACTATGTTTCTTTTGAGAAAATTACGCTTGAAGAAGCGGAACAATTGTACATAGAACAAGAAGTAAATATGAATCTATTAAAGAAATTCATCGCTTTACGAAGCTGAAATTAGGAGGAATACATTATGACTACAATCGATTTAAACTGTGATTTAGGAGAAAGTTTTGGCGCTTATAAAATGGGGAATGATGATGAGATTCTTCCGTTCGTTTCCTCTATAAACGTTGCTTGCGGTTTTCATGCGGGTGATCCGTCTATTATGCGTCAAACTGTTGAAAAAGCTTTGGAGCATAACGTAGCAATAGGGGCGCATCCTGGATTTCCTGATTTAATTGGATTTGGTAGGAGAAACATGAATGTTTCAGCAAGTGAAGTATACGATTATGTTTTATATCAAACAGGCGCATTAGACGCATTTGTGAAAGCGGCAGGCGGGAAAATGCAGCATGTAAAGCCGCACGGTGCCTTATATAATATGGCGGCGTCTAATCCGGAAATTGCAGATGCAATTGCAAAGGCAATTTATCATATAAATCCAAGTCTATTACTTTATGGATTAGCAAATAGCGAGGCGTTTATACAGGCTGCAGAAAAATACAAAGTAACTCTCGTACAAGAGGCTTTTGCGGATCGTACATATAAGCAAGATGGTACATTAACGAGCCGTACAGAAGAAAATGCGCTTATAAAAGATGAAGACGAAGCGATAAAGCAAGTACTTCAAATGGTGAAAGAAGGCCAAGTATATGCGGTCAATGGAAAGAAAGTAGCAGTTCAGGCGCAAACGATTTGTTTACACGGTGATGGGGAAAAAGCAGTGCAATTTGCAGAAAGAATATACAGAACATTCAAACTTAACGGTGTTTCTATTTGTGCACCGAAATAAAAAATAGGGGGAAGTGCTGGGATGATTAAATTAATCGGAATACTACTTGTTGCAGTGGGCTTTTTATTTAGATTAAATACACTTTTAGTAGTTATGGTTGCAGGTATTGTTACTGGTATGGTTTCAGGGTTAAGTTTTTATGATGTGATCAGCATGTTCGGTAAATTTTTCATAGAAAATAGATATATGTCTATGCCAATTATATTAACTTTACCAGTAATCGGAATTTTAGAGCGTTACGGTTTAAAAGAAAGAGCAGAAGCACTTATAACGAAATCAAAAGGAGCAACAACTGGAAGAGTATTAATGTCATATTTTACGATAAGAGAATCGTCAGCAGCACTAGGGCTTAATATTGGTGGGCATGCGCAAACAGTAAGGCCGCTCGTTGCACCGATGGCAGAAGGGGCCGCGCAAGGTAAATACGGTAAACTTCCTGAAAAATTAAGAGAAAAGATTAAAGCAAACGCAGCAGCTGCTGAAAATACAGCTTGGTTTTTCGGAGAAGATATTTTCATCGCAACTGGAGCTATTTTATTAATGAAAGGATTCTTCGATTCAGTAGGTATGCATGTCGGAGTATGGGATATGGCACTTTGGGGCATTCCGACAGCAATATCTGCACTTATTGTAAGCTGGATTAGATTTAGAAGGTTTGATAAATATATAGAGAAAACAATGAAGGCAGAAGGAAAAGAAGAGAAGGAGGCAATCTAATATGAACATCATAACAATGGATACAATCTATTATGTATTAGGGATAATCGTTGCTTTTATCGCTGTTCGTATCGCATTCGATCGTGAACATCCAAACAGATTCGGTTCTAGTTTATTTTGGGCATTGTTTGCAGTTACATTTTTATTCGGAAATGTAATTCCTTCGTTTTACGTTGGCTGTATAGTGCTCGCTATGGTCGTTTTAGCTTCAATGAATAAAGTAACAAAATCAGAGGAGAAAGAAGTACCTGTGCAAGAACGTGTGAAACATGCTGAGAAATTAAAAAATAAAATTTTTATGCCTGCACTTTTAATTCCTATTTTTACAATTATCGGTACGTTGACGTTAGGGAAAATCAAATGGGGAAATGTCTCTCTTGTTGATCCAGATAAAGTAACGTTAGTTGCATTAGCGCTTGGTGCATTACTTGCATTTGTTGCGGCGATGCGTATTACAAAATCAAAAATAACAACGCCTGTACAAGAAGGAAGCAGACTATTACAAGCTGTCGGCTGGGCTGTAATTTTACCACAAATGTTAGCAGCACTTGGCGGTATATTCGCGAAGTCTGGCGTTGGGGAAGTTGTTTCAGATTTAGTCGGACAAGTGCTGCCGACAGAGTATCCGTTCGTTGCTGTTATGGCGTACTGTTTAGGCATGATGCTATTTACAGTCGTAATGGGAAATGCATTCGCAGCGTTTGCTGTTATTACTGGCGGAATTGGCTTACCTTTAATTGTTCAAATGTACGGAGGAAACCCGGCAATTATGGCAGCACTCGGTATGTTTGCTGGATATTGCGGAACGCTACTTACTCCAATGGCAGCAAACTTTAATATCGTACCTGCGATGCTTTTAGAGCTAAAGGATAAAAATGCGGTTATTAAAGCGCAAGTACCAATTGCTCTTTCAATTTTTATCATAAATATGTTTATTATGTACGGCCTTGTATATCGTTTCTAATTAGGAGGATAAAACTATGAAAACAGTATTATTAACAGGGTTTGATCCGTTTGGCGGAGAAAATATCAATCCAGCTTGGGAAGTAGCAAAAGGTTTGCATGAAAAAACAATTGGAGAATACAAGATAATAAGCAAACAAGTCCCAACAGTATTTCATAAATCAATAAGCGTATTAAAAGAGTATATAGAAGAACTAGCGCCGAAAATTATTATATGCATTGGACAAGCTGGGGGCAGAACAGATATTACGATAGAACGTGTCGCAATTAATATTGATGATGCAAGAATTGCTGATAATGAAGGGAATCAGCCGGTAGATGTACCGGTTGTAGAAGAAGGAGCGATTGCGTATTGGTCCACACTCCCGATGAAAGCAATTGTAAAAAAAATTCGCGAAGAAGGCATACCGTCATCTATTTCACAAACGGCAGGTACATTCGTTTGTAATCACTTATTCTATGGACTTATGCATGAACTAGAGAAACATGATAAGAAAATAAAAGGCGGATTCATTCACATTCCGTTCTTACCAGAACAAGCGAGTAATTATCCAGGGCAACCGAGTATGTCACTTTCTACTATTCGTAAGGGGATAGAATTGGCAATCGAAGTAACGACGACAGTTGAAGTAGATATTGTAGAGATTGGGGGCGCAACGCATTAAGTAAAATGAATTGTACAACACCTCCTGTAAACAACTGGTATAATAAGAATAGGAAAATACATAGAGGTGATTTTTGTGCAACAATTTGAAGAAGTACGTTCAATTTTAGAAAAAGCGAAGAAAATTACAGTATTAACAGGCGCTGGTGCAAGTACGGAAAGTGGTATTCCAGATTTTCGTTCAGCAAATGGATTGTATGCTGATGCGAATGTGGAGATGTACTTATCAAGAGGGTACTATAACCGAAGTCCGAAAGAATTTTGGAAGCATTATAAAGAAATCTTTCAAATTAATACGTTCCATCAATATAAACCAAATCGTGGCCATCGCTTTTTAGCTGAGCTAGAAGAACAAGGGAAAGATATTACGATTTTAACGCAAAATATTGACGGTTTACATCAATTAGGTGGCAGTAAGCATGTCATCGATTTACATGGAACACTTCAAACAGCACATTGTCCAAAATGTAAATCAGGCTATGATTTACAGCATATGATTAATCATGAAGTGCCGCGCTGTCAGAAGTGTAATTTCATTTTAAATCCAGACGTTGTTTTATACGGAGATACATTGCCGCAATATCAAAATGCAATCAAACGTTTATATGAAACAGATGTGCTTATCGTTATGGGAACGTCACTAAAAGTACAGCCTGTCGCTTCATTCCCGCAAATTGCAAAGAGGGAAGTAGGAGCAACAACCATCTTAGTAAATGAAGAGTTAACAGGACAGGAATATAACTTTGATTATGTTTTTCAAAATAAAATTGGTGAGTTTGTTGAGGGATTATCTTCAATGAAATAAACTATTAAAAAAACTGAGGTGGATACCTCAGTTTTTTATTTGAGTAATTGCTATATTAAACAACATGAAAACATGTCGATAGTGTAGTAACCACATCTCTATAATTTATAAAAAAGTGTTTCGTAGGTAAAATGGCAGAGTAAGAAGTAATATTATCTTTAGTGAATACACAGTCGTCATAAAGTAAGCTAATTTGTAGCTGTTGTGAAGGTTTTATTCCGTTTTGTTTTAAGTATAAAACTAAGTCATTATAGAGTTGTTCACTATAATGACTTACGGAATATTCTATTGAAAGCTGACCTGCTATGCTAGTCCACCATACTTTAAAACTACATATCAATTCTATAAATGATTCCTCATCACATAAATTAGCGTCAAAAAGCTTCTCATAAAATATATGATTCTCCTCGTGAAAAATCTGTAAATCATATCTGTCGTTAGCAGTTTGCTTACGAAGAGTCAGCCATAATTCTTTGAAATTTGTTTTAAAGTCAGTGGAGAAATGTAATGTTTTTGTTATGTAAGGAAAACGAAAATTTTCTTTTTTTCCTTTTTGATTGAGATAAATATTTTGAATATAGATCATAAAGTTTAAACAATGTGGCGTATTAGTATGTATGATAAACGAATCTGTCATTTTCGTTCTCTCCTTAAGTAATGTCTTTTATGAATTTATTTCTTTAGTATACAAATAAATGTAAACGAATGGTATAAAAATCAATTTGCCCATTTTTCTTTTAGAATAATATTCATGTTATTGTGCATTAAGGGAATGGTAATAAATAGGATAATAAATTAAAAAACTGAAAATTAAATCTTTTATTTCTTTAGTAATTAATATAAAATTCTATATATATCATATAAATAAATTTGATACATAATGATTTTGCGTAGAAATGTTAATAGAATGAAGCGAGGGAGCGAAATGAGACAGAAAAAGGAGCAGAAAAAACAATCGAAAAAGAAAAAGACTCATATTCCATTTCGGTTAAATGTACTATTTTTTATTGTCTTTCTTTTATTTTCAGCTATTATAATTCAATTAGGTAAAGTACAAATCATTGATGGAGAAACGTATAGAAATGAAGTAAACAAAAAGGAAGATGTAACGGTAAGTACTCCCGTTCCTAGAGGGAAAATGTTTGATCGACAAGGTCACGTTATTGTAAATAATAAACCATTACGAACCGTTACATATACGAAAATGAGAGGAGTGGACTCGAAAGAAGTTTTACAAGTAGCAAGAGATTTAGCTAAGCTAATTGAAATGTCGCAAGAGGACATGGATAAGTTAACAGAGACAGATAAAAAAGATTTTTGGATGCAGTTAAATGAAAAGCGGGCAGCAGCGAAAGTAACGAAAGAAGATGAGAGTAAATTTAGAAAGCAAGAAATAGAAGGAAAAGAGTTAGATAAAAAAGTAGAAGAACTGCGCCGGGAAAGAATTACACAAGAAGAATTAAATGAGCTTTCAAAGGAAGATATAGAAGTATTAGTAATTAAAAGCAAAATGAATGCGGGATATAAAATGACGCCGCAAATCGTTAAAAAAGATGTAAGTGAAAATGAATATGCTGTCGTTAGTGAAAGGTTGGCAAGTTTACCGGGAGTGGATACAACAGTAGATTGGGAACGTGAATACCCAAATGATAAAATACTGCGCTCTATACTAGGTAGCGTTTCTAATGAAAATGAAGGGTTGCCAAGAGAACAATTAGATTATTATTTAGTTCGTGATTATAATCGAAACGACCGTATTGGTAAAAGTTACATCGAAAAACAATACGAAGATGCACTACATGGAACGAAAGAACAGTCTAAAAATATTATGGATAAAGCAGGGAAGATTGTTCGGACAGAAAAAGTGACTGAAGGAAAAAGTGGAAATAACTTGATGTTAACAGTCGATATGGATTTACAGAAAAGAGTAGAGGGAAGCCTTGAAAAGAATTTACGAGCCTTTCATGCTGCAGAGCCGATGATGGATCGTGCGTTCGTAGTAATGATGAATCCGAAAAACGGTCAAATTTTATCAATGGCAGGAAAGAAAATTGTAAATAAAGATGGCGGTATGCAAATAGAAGATTATGCATTAGGAACGATGACAAGTTCTTATGAGTTAGGGTCAACTGTAAAAGGGGCTACTTTATTAACTGGATATCAAACAGAAGCGATTAAGCCGTATACACACTTCTTTGATGCGCCAATGTATTTTAAAGGAAGTTCTAAGCCGAAGAAATCGTGGAAAGAATTTGGGGATATTGATGATTTAAGAGCTTTGCAAGTGTCATCGAACGTTTATATGTTTAATACAGCTTTAAAAATGGCAGGCATTAATTATGTTCCAAACAATCCATTAGATATTAAACAAGAAACATTTAATAAAATGCGCTACTATTTTAGACAATTTGGCCTAGGTGTGTCGACTGGTATTGACCTGCCAAATGAATCGATCGGTCAAATAGGTAGAACTGATAACATACCCGGATTTTTACTTGATTACGCGATTGGACAGTATGATACATATACGCCGCTTCAGCTTGCGCAATATATTTCAACCATTGCAAATGGCGGTTACCGAATGAAACCACAAATTGTACAAGAAGTTAGAGAGCAACCGAATAGACCAGAGGATGCAGGAAAAGTCGTTCGGTCGATTGAACCAGTTGTATTAAATAGAGTGGATATGGAAACTTCGTACATTAATCATGTAAAAGAAGGATTTAGAAGAGTTTTTCAAGAAGCTGACGGAACCGGAACCGGAACATTTAAAGGTCTACCATATAAACCAGCGGGAAAAACAGGAACAGCTGAGACAGTATATGGTGGAGAAAGTGATATTGGAAGAGATGAGAACAACAACCGAAAAAAATGTTATAATTTAACTCTTGCCGGTTATGCACCATATGATGCGGATCCGGAAGTAGCTTTTTCAGTTGTTGTACCATGGGTGAATGATGATAAATCAGGAATTAATTCTGCGATTGGTAAAGAGATTTTGGATGCGTATTTTGAATTAAAAACAAATAGATCAAATACAAATTCAATTCCAGTAGAACAACCGAACAAGGCACAGTAAAAATAGTATCACTGCATGGAAACATATTGTGCAGTGATATATTTTTTGAGTTAAAAAGCGCTTTATAAGGTGGGAATGGATATGAAAAAGGAGATTGAGAGAGGCTGGGGAAAGTACATACTATTTATATTGGTGATAGTCATAGGCTACCATTCTTTTACTTTATGTAAGGTGGAAGGGGAATCGATGCAGCCGACTTTATATGAAGAAGACTACGTATTTGTAAATAAAGCGGTAGTACGTCTTTCTAATTTACAACACGGAGAAATTGTCATTATAAAAGAAGAGGATGAATCGAAATATTATGTGAAACGTGTAATAGGGCTTCCTGGTGATGTAATTAACATAACGAACGGAAAGGTATATGTGAACGATAAAAAGCAAGAAGAACCATATACGAACAAAGATTTATTTAACAACACACAAGTGTTTTATAACTTTCAAAAGATAAAAATTCCGCCAAATAAGTTATTTGTAATGGGAGATAACCGCGAAGTAAGTAGAGATAGTCGCAATGGCTTAGGATATATTAAAGAAGATAACATAATTGGCAAGGTGGAATTTGTATATTATCCGTTCTCAAAAATGAAAATGATAGAATAAGTGGGGGATGAGCAAAACCCCACTTATTAAAGTTTCACTTTATTTTCTTTAAAAAACCTTTTGGATTAAATGATATGAAAAATTTATGTTTAGACTCGTCGATTATGAAGTTATTGTTTTTAGTTAAAAACTCTTCCACAGCTTCCATCGGGCCAGGACCCCAATCGGGAAGAAGCGGATTTCCGTTAATGGAGGTATCTTCTACAATTATATAACTGCCAGTAGTGACGATAGATTTATATAGCAAGAGTTCTTTGGAAACATGCTCTTTACTATGATCAGAATCTAAAATAACTAAAATCACATCATCAGGTTTGCGCATACTTACTATTGTTTGGATGGCCTGCACAGAAACAGAAGATGCTGTTAAATACGTAATCCGATTATGTGATGGCCGATTTGGCTGCGGAGTTATATCGATAGTAAGTACGTGACCTTTTCCAATTAAATCTAACATAGAAGCTAAATACAGTGCACTACCACCGTGAAAAGTCCCGCATTCAATAATTAAATCGGGCTTTAATTCATAAATGATTTCTTGATACAAAAAGAGATCAGAGGGAAGTTTACAGATTGGAACTCCAAACCAATGTGTATCTTTTAACCACACAAGGCTGTCGTAATATTGTTTTAGAAATTCATTGCTTATAGTATCGATTTTAAATTCTCCTTTCTAAAAAGGATTCTTTCGTTTGACGTAAAGTGTTTACGCATGAAAGTTGTACTATATATTATGTAGTAACGAATTGTAAGGCGAGTGTTTTTACTTGAAAATAAGCCAAATAACTCATGTGGAAAATGAAAGGAAATGATCGTATGTACAAATACACAATTTGCTTTATTAGAAAAAGCGATAAAATACTGCTATTAAATAGAAATAAAAAGCCGAATATGGGGATGTGGAATGGTGTTGGAGGAAAAATAGAAGAGAATGAAACGCCATACGAAGGAATAATTAGAGAAACGTTTGAGGAAACGGGCATAGAACTTTCAAGTGTAACGTATAAAGGGACTGTTGGTTTTAAAGGTAAAGGTGAGCCCCAGGCTAGTGAAGGAATGTATGTGTTCGTTGCTGATTTGCCAGATGGAATGCAAATGAATACACCATTACGTACGGCTGAAGGCTTATTAGAATGGAAAGAAATTGATTGGATATTAGATGGTGATAATAGAGGAGTAGTTAGCAATTTACCAAAATACTTACCGACAGTATTAACAGAAGAAAATAAGTTAAAACATATATTCACGTACGATAACCGGAATATTATTAATTACACAACTGCATGTTTGAAAGAAGATGATGCGAACAAGCGATATGAAAAACAACTTGTTTCTCAATAGAAGAGGAAAGTGAAAAATCACGTTTTTGCTCTCGTTATATATGCGAGGTGATTATAAGTTTCAGAAATACAATTCATTGGTCATAATTGTAATATGTATGATATAACTTTTCTTATGGTGAAAGAATAGAGAACATACGTAAAAGGAACAAAAAAGGAGGTGGCTTTGCCACCTCTTTTCCGTTAGTCACGAATCGCCTTAATCATAAATCGATGTTGCTTCACATCAAAATATCCTTTTTGCAAGATAATCTCATGTATACGATATAACTCCTCATAATACCTTTCGACAGTGAAATCAGGAATTTGCCACGGAATTGCTTTTAAATAATAGACGATAGCGCCAATATCATAAAAGCGTTGGAAAGGGAATTCTTCTTTTGCTTCTAAGATAGTAAATCCGTTTTCCTGTAGTTCATTACATGCCGCTTCAAGCGACCAACTTGCAAATTCACTATTTAGTGGTGTGTCAAATTGGTCATTAAGTTCCGCGCAATCGAGACCGCCAACTTGTTGTGTAAGAAATGTTCCATTTGGAGAAAGGATTCTTTTTACTTCAGAAGCAGCATATGATTCATGTTGGTTTAGGATTAGATTAAACTGACCATCTTGAAATGGCAATGCAGTATCATCGTTCACCTCTACAACAGTAACCCCTAAAGGCTCTAATTTCTTTCGAGCAATTGGCACGTTTGGAGCGTAGCCCTCAGTAGCATAAATAGTTGACGGGAACGGTTGTAACATAGATAAAAACTCTCCGCCGCCAGTCCCCATATCGAGCATTGATTCTGCATGCTGCATAAGCTGGAAAGCTGTACTGCCATATGACCACGATAAAGGCTCGCTCTTCATTCGACCCGTTTCTGAAATAAAAGAAAAATCCCAACCGCTAAAATTTGTATTAGCACTTTCTAATAAAGTTAAAAATAATGGATCACGTTTCATAATTGTATCCTCCTATTTTGTAAGTAAATGATATGGTGAGAAAAGAAAAAAGGAGGACCTCTTATGAAAGGGGAACGGTTTTACGTTTCGTGTTCGAATAGATTCATATAAATTCGCTCCTTGTGAGAATAGTAATTTATATATTCGGGATAATCGAGTGGGAATCCTTTAAAATTATGGGAGAAGGTAGTTGTTTGATGAAAGATTGGATGGAGTGTACAGAAAAAGGTTGCACTCAAACTTTAGAAAAGGTATTTAGTAAACTTAAATTTCCGCCCAGCCCTTTTATGAGATATGTGATATTTCTCACTACTATTATGTAACAATAAAGTCGTACTGTTTATAAAAGAAGTGACGTTTTTGTATCCCTTTGGATTTACTTATCTATGGGATAAGTAAATAAGTAGACATATAAACTGAATATAAAAACGTTTTAATTCTTTGGAAACATTCCATAATTTAGTATTGTTATATATGGAATAAGTTATTTGTACGAAAAGAGGAATAAGATGTTTATTTTAAAGATTTAGATTATATATAAGACGGGCCTTAAGTTATTATCTGTAACATTAATCATTATAGGTCGGGTTATTGCCTGTGATTCGACCCGTTTCAATAAAAAAGAGAATAATAACGTATAAGATTATTATTATATAAATTTAGCTTGTTGAGCATGGGGAATACTAATCTTACAAAATTGTAAGATTAGAAGTCACATAGTTAGATAGAAGTCATTAACTTATGAAAAAAACTCATCTATAATCCAGATATAAATCATTTACTAAAGGAGTATTCTAATGAAAAAAATTATAAGTTATACGGTTGTTATTGCTATTTTTATAGGAATAGGATTAGGAGTAAAACGTTATGTGCAAGGTCCAGGACAACCAGTCGATGGGATTCTAGTTAGTGGTACTGCAACTGACGTAGAAAAAGTTAAACAAGAGTTTAAAGATGACACTAAACAATCAATAGACTATAAGGTAAAGTACGTCACAATAACAAAAAGGATTCCATTATCAGAAGAAGATAAGAAACAAAATGATACAAATGAAGAATTTGAAATCAACACTACAGAATATGCAGTTATTAATAGTTCTACCGCGGTAAAATTATTTAATAAGGGACTTCTAAGAGCTAGAAAAGATCCAAATTCAGCATCTATTATTTCTGAGAGGGTGAAAGATAAAAATAAAGTATCTAGTGATCAGAATCTATTATTTTCTTATGCGGGTGATAATTTTGAAAATAACCAGTTGAATTTGAACGGTAAGATAGTACCTGCTCAGTATGTTAAACAGCAAATTTGGATTGGGTATGTTCCAATGAACCTTGTTATTCTAAACGACCAAGAATATAATACAATTTCTGAATCAGAGTCAATAATGAAATTGATTCAATTTCAAAAACGTAATTTTGATTATAAAAACAAACAAGAAGTAGACAAAGTTTTACAACAGATTGATAAGCTCTCTTCGAATAATCAGAATAAAATAAACTTTGTAGAGGTACAAGACTAAATTAAAATGAAAATAAGGTGATATAAATGGAAATCGTAAGAATAGAAAATGTAGTCAAAAGTTATGGTGAAGGAAATAGTAGGGTAGATGCTTTGAAGGGCATAAATCTTTCTATACAGCAAGGGGAATTTGTATCAATCGTAGGAGCTTCTGACTCAGGTAAAAGTACATTGTTACATATTTTGGGAGGGTTGGACCGTCCGAGTTCAGGACAAGTATTTATTGGAGAGAACAATATTTATAATTATTTAGATAATGAACTTTCGATATTTAGAAGAAGAAAAGTTGGTTTTATATTTCAGTTCTTTAATTTAATTCCTGTATTGAATGTGCAAGAGAATATAGCTTTGCCCACTTTACTAGATAATGAACCTGTAGATAATCCTTATATGGACGAAATTATTGAAATTCTGGGACTTCATGAAAGACGAAATCATTTACCATCTGAATTATCAGGAGGTCAGCAACAACGGGTTTCGATTGGGAGGGCACTTATAAATCGCCCACATTTAATCTTAGCTGATGAACCTACAGGAAATCTTGATACTCAAAATACAAAAGAAGTCATGGATTTATTAAGATTGACAGCAAAAAAATATAATCAAACTATTGTATTGATTACTCACGATTTAAAAATTGCATCAACTTCTGACCGTATTATTACAATTGAAGATGGCCAAATCATTTCCGATCAGTGGCTATCCACGAATAAGCCTAAGACGGGAGGAAACTAATCTTGATTGGTAATTATAAACAATTAAGCAGGAGATACTTAAAGGGAAATAAGAAACGAACAATTTTAACTTTGATTGGAATCGTACTCTCTGTATCGTTAATTTCTACAATCGGCCTATTTATGAACGGTACTCAGATTTCTCAAATCGAGAATACGAAAAAGAGGCAAGGGTATTCTTTTCATGCCGTTGTATTAAATTACGATGAATCGATATTGAAAAAAATTAAATATAACCCGCAAATTGAATCATTTGGTTTAATGTCACAGGGAGAAACAGTCCAAGTTGGAGAGGCTGCTGTACAAATGAATTTTGCTGATGATAACGCCTTGGAATTTTTAAAATACAGTATTATTAAGGGCAGATTGCCATCTAATGATCAAGAAGTTGCTGTTGATCCCTGGGTATTACCTTATATAAAAGAAAATATTCAAATAGGTGATTCATTCGAATTAAATGAAAAAAAATACAAATTGGTTGGTTTTCTAAGTGATAGTACATATACACAGGAAAATAAGGTGGGACGGTTACTAACCTATAAGAGTAAGTTTAGCGCTGGTGAAGGAAAAATATTAGTTGGAATTAGCTCAAAAGCAAACTTTAATGAGGTTTTAGAGGGACTCAAGACCATTTCCGGAGAAAATAATATTAATATAAGTAATGAATTAATTCAATTAGAGAAACCAGGTTACAATAATTCGATTATGGCTACGCTAATTATTACAATCAGCATTGTTGTGATAGCGACAATTGTTGTGATTTACAACGCTTTTCAAATCAGTGTCGTAGAACGAACGAGGCAGTTTGGCTTGTTGAGAAGCATTGGTGCAACACGAAAGCAAATTAGACAAATCGTTCTGAGAGAAGCTACTTTTCTGGCTGTTATCGCTATACCAATTGGAATTATATGTAGCCTAATAGCACTTGCCTCTCTGCAGTTCACTTTTTCACTTTTAATGGAAAATAGTAAAGCGGTCTCGATATTTCATGTTGATTGGAATATTTTACTAATCAGTTCGATTATTACCTTGCTTTCTGTAATAGCGTCAAGTTTGTACCCAGCCTATTTTGCAGGGAAAATCTCCCCTTTGTTGGCAATTAGTAGCAGGTTGTCAATTAAAAAGGAACAAATCAAAAAACAAAAGAATTCCATGGTGAAAAAACCTTTATCTATTCCTTTGAGCATGGCTATGAAAAATGTTAAGCGAAATAAAAATCGCTATACCATTACAATCTTATCAATTATTATAAGTAGTGTGTTATTTATTACTTTCTCGTATTTAATGAGTGTTGCATTTGCATCTAAATCTTTTGATAAGTTATCTGTTAAATCGGATATTACAATTAAGATAGTGGGTAATAATCCAGATCATTTAGCTGAAAGTGAACAAGTTTTGCATCAATTGAAATCACTTGAAAATATATCTAAAGTATACGAAAAAAAGGAGAATAGCTTTGAAACTAAATTAAAGGATGTAACTCAATCTTCCGCGACAGTAAAGGAAATAGAAAACACGATTGGAAAAAGTTATACCATTACAATCGTAAATAATTATCAAGAAAATAAAACAAAAAAAGAAGAAAAACTTACTTTACAAGTGCTTGCATATGGTTTCATCACAGTCATTTCTTTAATTAGTAGCGTTAATATCCTCAATACTATAACTATAAGTATCATGACTAGACGAAAAGAATTGGCCGCTTTGAAATCCATTGGTATGTCACAAAAGGATTTGAAAAAAATGATTACCTATGAAGCTTTGATTTACGGTTTTTCTGGAAGTTTACAAGGAATCTTTTTTGGCTGTATATTGTCTTATATTATATATTTAGCTATATCTGATATGTTGAAAATGACATGGACGATTCCCTATGAGGCTTGTATCATTACGTTTGTTTCAGCTTTAATAATTAGTTATTTATCAGTCTTAAATCCATTGAAAAAAATTCAACAAGATAATATTATTGATAATATCAGAGAACAATAATATTATAAGCCTGGCTAGATTATAGCCAGGCTATTGTAATTGGAGTATAAGCTAGGGGAAAAAAGGAGAGGGCATACTTGAATAAAAAAATATTACTAGTTGAAGATGATGAAGCTCTTGGCATAGCCATCGAATTTTCATTGAGAAATGAAGGTTATGAGGTGATTAGAGCGTCCAGTGTAAAAGAAGCTAAACACCAGTTTGTTCACAATACATTTGATTTGTCCATCCTTGATATCGGCCTACCAGATGGTAATGGTTATGACTTATGTTTGTATTTTAAAAAGAAAAACGAGAATTCGATTATTATTTTCTTAACTGCACTAGATGAAGAAGCAAATGTGGTAATGGGGCTGGATATAGGCGGTGATGATTATATAACCAAACCTTTTCGGGTTAGGGAACTCATGGCCAGAGTGAAAGTACAATTGCGTAAACAAGCGTCGCTAGAAACGCCATCTCAAATTTTAAGATCTGAGAATATAAGAATCGATACGAACCTAGTCAAGGTTTATAAAAATTGTGAAAGTATTACATTGACGAATTTAGAATACAAGCTGCTATTGAATTTCATGAAGAATTCTCACAAAGCATTAAAAAGAGATGAACTCCTACAACAAATAACAGAAGGAGAAAATGTTTTTTTTGATGAAAACACGTTATCTGTATACATAAAGCGTTTAAGAGCTAAAGTTGAAGACAATCCTCAAAAACCACAGTTTATCGTTACCGAAAGAGGATATGGTTATCGTTGGAGCAAGGACGTGATTGGGTGAGCAAGATAATGAAAAATACCGAGTTAAAAAGCTATATGACGATACTAGCCGTCCTTTTATCTATATTTGTGATTTACCAATTTATTATTCAACAATTATTTTATGATCATTTGAAAAGAGACTCTATTGCAATATGGGGGGAAATTACAGCTAGGTTGGTAGAGCAGAATCCAGAAAATGAAGCGGAAATTATGAAAGTCTTATCAAGTCATTCGTCTCACTCAAGTAAATATCAGGAAAAAGGGACAGAGATCCTAAAGCAATATGGATTATATGAAGACTTGGATTCAAAATTTTTTCCTCACTTAAATAATCTAATTATTAATCACAATCAATTTATGATGTGGGGATTGATTGCTTTTGGATTTTTACTTTTTGTTGCAAACTACATGCAACAAAAAATTATTTTCAATAAGATTAGCCAGCTTACTAGAGCTGCAAAAAAGATAATCGAGGGAGATTACTCGGTTGTCATCAATGAAAATAAAGAGGGGGATTTCGCGAAACTGGCGATTTCATTTCGTTCAATGAGGGATATCATTAGAAAAAATATGCATGATTTGCTTGAAGAGAAACGGTTTTTAGGAGAAATGTTGCAGGATATATCTCATCAGTTAAAAACGCCGCTTTCAACTATTTCTATCTATAATGAAATGTTGTTAAATGAGAAACTATCCCGAGAGCAACAAGCTCAATTACTACAAAATAATGATATTCAGATTTCTAGAATGAATGTCTTAATTCAGAATTTGTTAAAAGTAGCAAAAATTGATGCAAAAGCGATTTCGTTTGATAAAGAGCCAGGGAATTTAGTAGATACGACTGAGGAAGTACTAAATCGCTTGCAAAGCATGATAAGTGATAAAAATATTTTGATTGATTGGAATGCCCCAAGAGAAATAGTCGTTATTCATGACAAATTATGGATGCAGGAAGCTTTGTTAAACCTGTTGAAGAATGCAATAGAACATTCTAAACCCGGTGGTAAAATAATGATTCAGGCCAAAAATTCTCCAATCTATACAGAACTAGTAATCCAAGACTTTGGAGAGGGAATTTCAGCTGAAGAATTACCTCATATTTTTGAACGATTCTATAAATCAAGTAGTTCTAAAAAGCACGGATCGACCGGAATTGGATTGGCACTTGTCAAAGCTATTATAGAGGCACATCACGCCTTAATTACAGTTGAAAGTGAAAAAAATGCTTATACAAAATTTACAATTATTTTTATGAAATTTTAATAACAGTTTGGTATATATTTTAATCTTTTTAATATAAAGGGGTTTTTTTATGTTTAATAGATTGAAGTGTTTTCTTTTATCTGAGAAAGAAATAGTTGATACTGTGAAAAAATACAAGGAGGAAAAAATACACGTTTCCATAATAAAAGATTTTTTAGGGGATTTAATCTTAATAAGAACTTTTACATTTTTAATGTTTGTTCCAGTATCAACTTTTATTTTTTCAGTTATAATTTATGGAGCTGTTTTCTTTTTATCAGGCATTAAGATTACTGTTTGGGGCATCACTATAATGTTATTAGTTCCAATAACATTACTTTTCTATATGAATATAACTAATACATCAATTATTATTACTGATTTAGTGAGAAAATTTTTATTAACCATAAAATATCTAAATCCATTTTACTCAATCATAAATAAACCTTGGCTCTTTATTTTTGAATTATTAATTGGTTTTTTATATGTATTTCTGCTATCTTTATTTTCTATTTGGATAGTATTACATTCATTAGAAATAGATTTTTCTGAATTTAGTTCGGAGGACAATCGAAGTTTTCAATTTTCAATTATTATTTTACATACAGCAATTTATTTGTTTATAAGAGTTCATGGCCAGTATTGTAAGACAACTAAGCAAAAAATTAAAAAGCTGAAAATGAAGTTTTATTTATGGTTTTGTTCTATGATTGCAAGTATTGTATATATATTTGAATCACTCTTTAATTATATGAATGGAATCCAAGCAATTTATTTTATTTTTGTTTTAATGATTGCTTTAGAAAGAACAGTGACACATTATAAGAAATTTATAGATTTTTTAGAATGTGAAAATTTGTATGAAAAATATTTTTAGAGAGAAAAGTCTTTTGAAATATAAAAAGTTATACCTACTAAATACTGGACGAGTAAAAAAACGCTATTCTTTTTCTAGAATCATAGGAAAAGATAGCGTTTTTGTTTAATATACTCAAAAACAAAAATCTTTTGGTAAAGTACCATTTTTAATAACTGTTCTTAACCCATGTTTTATAATCCAAGGATTAATAGGATGCTGTTTATCACGTAATTGCTGTAACCACTGAAAAACGAGTTCTTTATCTTCTTTCGTAATATCGTTAATATGATTGGCTACAGATTTTTGAACATATTTAGAAGGGTCATTCATTAATGGTTCAAGAAGTTGTAAATTGTACTTAAAATCACCTTTTAGAGCTCCTATTTTTTTAGCCCAAGGAAGCCTTGGTCTTGTACCTTCAGAAACTAATCTCCTAATGTGGCTGTTTTCATCATGAATCCACTGTTGTAATATGTTTAGTGTATCTTGATGGTATGTTTCAAGAAAGGGCCGAATGGCATATTCAGCAGTATTCCTTTTCGTTATTTCATACATTGCATTAAACGAGATTTTAAAATCGTTAAGCCCATATTTTTCAACGTATTTTGCAACAGGCATGTACATATATCCATTTGTAAATGTGCCTACTTCTGTTGTATTTTCTGGTCCTAATGTTTTCAGTAATATATGTATTGCGGCATTAAAATCTTTTTGTAAAGCATTGTGTAATTCATCTGCAATTACTTCAATACGCTGTTTTAACTCTAAATTTTCAACTTTACAAGCTACAGAATCTACAAAGATGCTTTTAGAGAAACAAGGATCGTGTTTACAAATAGAATCAGCTATTTTTTCTGCTAATTCTTCATTAAATAAAAATTTTAACGGAATATATTTACCCATTTTTTCACCTCGGTGGTCAAATGAAAACAATTTTTATTTTTTAATCGACAATCCATAAACCAAAGTCTCACTCGGAGTCGTAATACTAAAACCTGTCGTCTTATAATCAAGTTTCACCGTATCACCAGTGTAGTCTTTCGTGAATGAATCCATTTGTACGATAAGCTCTGCATCTTCATATACAACATCATCTGCGTTATATGTATCCCAAATTAAATCGACATCAACGAAAATACTACAAGAGTTCGTCATTGTTCCTCTAATGCGAACGATCTTTTTATCTTCAAGTTCTAATCTATGTATAGCTGCTTTCGCTTCATCAGTAATGCGAATGTTCATTGTATCCCAACCTTTATTTATATTTCCTTTATTATTGCAAAAACAGGAGCAATAGGGAAGTAAAGAGGTTTGCAACAAAAAACGAGCAAACAAATTTGTTTGCTCGTTTCACTTTATTTTAGTTCACATTTATCAAGTGGAATCACTTTTGTTTTTTTCGTAAATTTATAACCTAACCATAGTACTAAGAAGAGTGGTAAACCGATGTAAGAAACGAGTACACCGTTCCAATCAATTGCTTCACCCATAAATGCGCCGTAGTTTTGTCCCAAAATTACGATGATACAAAGTGTAAATGCGAAGATTGGACCGAATGGGAACCATTTTGCTCTATATGGTAAGTCATTTAAATCTTTTCCTTGTGCGATATATGCTTTACGGAAACGGTAATGACTAATTGCAATTCCAACCCATGCGATAAAACCAGACATTCCGGATGCGTTTAATAACCAAATGTATACAACACCATCACCGAATAAAGAAGCAATGAAAGCAATACTCCCAACAATTGACGTTACGATTAACGCGTTAACAGGTACACCGCGGCTATCTAATTTACCAAGAAACTTTGGTGCTTTTCCTTGGCGAGCTAAATCCCAAAGCATACGAGTTGATGCATACATACCAGAGTTACCAGCAGATAGTACAGCAGTTAAAATAACAGCGTTCATAACAGAAGCAGCAAAGGCAACGCCCGCTTTTTCAAAAATAAGTGTAAACGGACTTACTGTAACATCACTTGCAGCAAGGCTTTCAGTTGTATAAGGAATTAATAAACCGATAACGAGAATCGCAAGGATATAGAATAAAAGAATACGCCAAAAGATTGAACGAATTGCTTTTGGGATATTACGTTCTGGATCAGACGTTTCACCAGCAGCTACTCCTAATAGTTCAGTTCCTTGGAATGAGAAACCAGCTGCCATAAACACACCGATAATTGCCATGATACCGCCGTTAAATGGTGCATCTGCAACAGTGAAGTTTTTAAATCCAACCGTTTCACCGCCCATAATTCCAAAAATCATCATGAAACCAACAATTAAAAAGATAATAATCGTAACTACTTTAATAAGTGCGAACCAATATTCAGATTCACCAAACCCTTTAACAGATAAATAGTTTAAAAGGAAAATAATAGCTAAACATAATCCGCTCCAAATAAGAGAAGGGGTATCTGGGAACCAAAATTTCATAATTAATGTTACGGCTGCAAGTTCAGCAGCAATCGTAATTGCCCAGTTATACCAATAGTTCCATCCAAGTGCAAAGCCAAGTGATGGATCAACAAATTTTGTTGCATACGTGCTAAAAGATCCAGTAACAGGCATGTAAGCTGCAAGTTCAGCTAAGCTTGTCATTAAAAAATAAACCATAATTCCAATTGCGGCGTATGCAATTAATGCGCCACCAGGTCCAGCTGTATGGATGACACCACCGCTAGCAAGAAATAGTCCGGTACCAATTGTACCACCGAGAGAAATCATCGTAAGGTGACGAGATTTTAATCCGCGTTTTAATTCACCTTGTCCTTGTGTAGTTTGCGTTTTAGAGGTAGATTGATTTGTTGCGCTATTCATGTTCAACACTCCTTTTCTTGTAGGTTAGGAAGGAGCGGGGGAGAAAAATACAAAAAACCGCCAAAGGAATTTGGCGGAACGTTTCACAAATAACCACCCCATCATACCCTTCCGTTAAGATAGCACCCCACGTTTACACGGTAATTTTGTAAACGTGACAGTTCTGTTCCTTTCGGAGACAGCCCCAGCTCATATTTCCAGAGAAGAAATATAAACTTCGGCAACTTTTCCTTTCAAACGGAGTCAGCTGACATTCTCTGTGTCTCGTCCGTTTTACTATTAAAAGTCGCAACCTCTACCTCATCGGATTGATGAGGATTTATATATTGCTAAGATTTTTAATATATGGCAATTGTAATGACTTTCTGAATATATTGCAAGATATTTTGTTAGGAAAAGTCAAAAAATATCGGTTATTGTATAGGAAACGCTTGCAAAACTCCACCCGAACCTACTATTATGTAGCAATAAGCAAAGAAAAAATTGTTATACAAATGTTTCGCAAAAAATATTGAAAAACCCTCTAAATTAAAAGAAAATTCAGAAAAATATAATTCGACATAACTATCAAAAGAGGATTATTCCTTAAATTCGTTTCAAAGAATAAGTATAAATTTAACGAATAGGATGAATATTCTTTTTATTTTTAGTAAAATTGGGGTATTGTTTAATTGAAAAGGGGAAATCAATATGAAATTAGAAACAGAAAGGCTCTATATAGTGCCGTGTACAGAAGAGAGAATTCAAATTGCTAACGAGCAAGGATACAATAGCGGTCCGCATATTGTAGGGCATGTAAAGAATGTAAAACAAGATGCAGCTATATTACCATGGGGCGCGTGGTATGTTCTTCGGAAAGAAGATGATAGCGTTATAGGTGATATTGGGTTTAAAGGGAAACCAAACGAGAATCAAACAGTGGAAATTGGCTATGGATTTATTGAGAAATATTGGAATAAGGGCTATGCAACAGAAGCTGTAAGAGAACTAATCGATTGGGCTTTCAAAACAGGAGAGGTAGAAACAATAATTGCAGAGACACTTCTAGATAATTATAGTTCGATTCGTGTTTTAGAAAAGTTACATATGAAGAGAGTAAATGCTACAGAAACGATGATTAATTGGAAAATAGAAAAATAAAAAATACCGCTCTAAATTGGGCGGTATTTCTTATAGTTATGGTAGCATTTGCTTCTGATCATTTGGATACTCAGCCGTTGATGCGTTAGGACGATTGGAATGATTTCGAACAGCAATGAAAATAGAAATAATAACGACAAGACCAACTGCAACGTAAGAAAGTGAAATAATAGTTGGATCCACTTTAAATGTAGTAAGCAGTGTACGTATATTCGTAAAGATAATAAGACCGCCAACTAATACCCCAAGTAAATGTGCTGGAACGATACGAACTAACCATGCAGCAATTGGAGCTGCGACAATACCGCCAAGCATTAAGGCAAATACCCAAACCCAGCTTACTTGTTCCCAGCCAAGTGAGATGAAGAAGCCAATTGTTGCAGCGAGTGAAACAGGAAATTCACTCGTATCTACAGATCCAATAACTTTTCTAGCTTCATTTCCTCTTGCTAGAAGAACAGGCGTCGTAATCGGCCCCCAACCACCACCACCAGTTGAATCAACGAATCCAGCGAATAAACCAAGCGGCACAAGTTGTTTTGCAGACATACGCTTATTTGAAGTGACAATTTGTTTTTGAATGATGAATCGTAATAAAATATAAACCCCTAAAGTAAATAAAAATACGGAAATGTACGGTTTGATTACATCGCCAGGCAAATTACTTAAAAAACATGCCCCAACAAATGCGCCGATTGCCCCAGGTAATGTAAGTCTAGAAACGGTATATTTATCAACGTTTCCAAATTTGATATGAGATGCGCCAGAAGCTGCAGTTGTAACCACTTCAGCTAAATGAACGGACGCGGAAGCTACAGCCGGTGCAATACCAAACATTAATAATAGTGAAGTAGACGTTACCCCATACGCCATTCCAAGTGCTCCATCGATCAATTGAGCGAAAAACCCGATAATAGCAAAGACAATTAATTTCTGCATAAATAATCCCCCTGTAATAATAAATGAAAAAGACACTTTTCCCGTATGAGAAAAGTGCCTTTGGTTTTTCCAATCAGCAATAATTAAATTTGTTTCATTATAATACATATTAATCGTATAAATCAACTAGGTTTTAAAGTTTTTGAATTGAATGAAAGAAAAATAAAATATAGAATAAAAGGATGAAGAGAAAGGGGAGAAAGACATGTTACGATTTGATCATCTCGTTCATGCAGTTCATGGTACACCGGAGGAAGCGGCAAAACAAATGCAGGAACTTGGATTTCATACCGCACTAGGCGGAGAGCATACGAATTGGGGTACTTGGAATAGTTTAAGTTATTTTGATTTATCATATATAGAATTTTTAGCAGTTCAACATGAAGAAAAAGCGAAAGAAGCAGAAAATCCATTAGTACAAGAAACAGTGATGAAACTACAAAATGGAGAAGGAATGCTACAAATCGCAATCCGAACAGATGCAATTGAGGAGCTAGTAGTTAACTTTAAGAAGCACGGCTTACATACGATAGGGCCATTTGAAGGGAAACGCATGAGAAAAGATGGCCGGCTTTTAGAATGGAAAATGTTATTTGTTAAGCAAGAAGAGAACGGACTGAAATTACCTTTCTTTATACAGTGGAATGAAACGGACGAAGAAAGAAGAAATGATTTACGTAACATTGGAACGATTACGGAACATAAAAACAAAGTACAACAAATTGAAACGATCCATTATGCAGTGAAAAACGTTCGAGAAACGGTGCGGAAATGGAAAGAAGTAATGGGACTATCTACAAGCTCAGTTGTGAAAAATGAAAAATGGAATGCTGAGTGTCAAAGTGTAGTGTTTGGAGATATTCATGTACAGTTTTGTGAACCGATTGAAGAAGGGCTAGTGCTAGAACATTTGAATAAGAATGGCGAAAATCCATTTGCAGTAGAGTTTACAGGTGGAAATAAACGAGAGCATGAAGTGCTAGGTAGTTTGTACATATATTAATAGAGGTGAATGTTGTGGAAGAAATCCTTAGAGAGATAGAGAGAAAACTAGAATGGCCTCGTATTGCAAAGTGTACAGCTATTTCAAAAGGGTTTTCACATGAAGAGAAGTATAAAATTGAATTAAAGAATCAAGAAACTTATTTTGTAAAAATATGTGATGCTGTTCATTTTGAACGTAAACAAGAAGAATATACGTATATGCAACAATTAGAGTCATTACATATTCCAACGCCCAAGTTAATTCATTTCATAATACTTGAGAAATTAAATAAATGTGTTCAAGTATTTGAATGGACCCGAGGTATAAATGGTGAAGAAGGTTTAACGAAGCTAACGGTGGAAGAACAGTATAATGCAGGAAGAAAAGCAGGGGAAGTATTAAAGAGAATTCACTCAATTGAAAGAGAAAGTGCAAGTAATAAATGGGAAACATCTAGATGGAATAAATACGAAAGATACATAGAGGCACTAGCAGATTACGAGGTGAATTTTCTGGATTTGAAGCCAGTATTAACCTTTGTAGAAAATCATAAAGATTTATTGAAAAATCGTCCAATAAGATTTTTACATGATGACTTCCATCCAGCAAATAGTATGATTCATAATAAGGAGTTTATCGTTATTGATTTTGGTGGATATGATTTTGGCGATCCAATACACGATTTTTATAACGTAGCGATTTTTACTACAAGAATAAGTAAATCATTTGCGGTTGGACAATTTCACGGTTATTGCGGAGGCGAACCATCGCTTCATTTTTGGAAACTGTATACATTGTACGCCGCGATGACATTCCCAGCGGATATCGTTTGGACGAATCGAAGTACGCCGCATTTAGTAGATGAGATGAAGGAAAGATTAAATGGAATTTTAGAAGATCATAATCATTTTTCATCTTATATTCCAAAATGGTATCAATCAAGTGAATTTAATAAATAAAGGAGTAATTTATATGGATAAAATAGCAGTAATTTCAGATATTCACGGTAATATTCAAGCATTAGAATCCGTGTTAAATGATATTAAATTAAGAGGAATCGAGCGCATTATTTGTCTTGGAGATTTAGTAGGAAAAGGACCTCATTCCAGTGAAGCAATTGAAATCATTCGTAAAGAATGTGAAGTAGTCGTAATGGGAAACTGGGATGATTTTATTACAAAACCGACTGAATTTGAAGCATTAAAATGGCATCAAAAACAATTATCAGAAGAACAAAACGACTATTTAAGAAGTTTACCATTTTCAATCGAATTTTTTATGAGCGGCAAACTCATTCGTATGTTCCACGCCTCACCGAGAAGTTTATATGAAAGAATTCAACCACACGCTTCAAGAGAAGAACGTATTAGTATGTTCGAAAATAGTGATCTGACGGAAAATATAGAAGGGGAAAGAAAACCAGATGTCGTTTGTTACGGTGACGTTCACCAAGCGTTCGTTCAAAATTTCAGAGGGAAAACGTTATGTAACGCCGGTAGCGTAGGAAACCCACTTGAAATAACACAAGCTTCCTATTTAATATTTGAAGGAACTTACAATGAAAAAGAAGCAGCGAGCTTTTCTATTCAACTTGTACGAGTACCGTATGATATTGAATTAGCTATCAGACTAGCAGAAGAACTCGAAATGCCAGAGATTGCAGAATACAAACAAGAGTTACGGACTGCACTGTATCGAGGATTTAAAGGGAAGTAAGCTAATAATATATCAACGATTTTTCAAATATATCTATCATAACTTAAAATATATCAACGATTCGACAAAGGATATCGATTTACCGACAAATAGTGATATGAAATGTTACTTGTAATTATGTTATGTAAACTGATTGTAGGAGGAAATATCATGAACCGAATACAACGCATGAAAGAAATTGTAGATCATATTTTAAAATTAAACTTAACTCATCCAACAAGAGTTGGAGTAAGTGGTATTACAGCATCAGGAAAAACAACATTTACAAACGAACTAGCGGAAGAAATAAAAAAACGAGGGTTACCAGTAACACGCGCTAGCATCGACGATTTTCATAATTCAAGAGTGATTCGCTATGCACAAGGTAAAGAATCTGCAAGAGGGTATTATGAAGATGCACACGATTATACAGCTTTCAAAGAAAGATTATTAATGCCTTTAGGACCTAACGGGAATTTACAGTATGAAACGATTTCTCATAACTTAATAACGGATATGCCTGTACATAATGAGCCGCTATTGGCCACACAAAATATGATATTAATAGTAGATGGAACGTTTCTATTGAAAAAAGACGTTGCACATTTATTTGATTACAAAATCTTTGTAGATACAGATTTTGAGATTGCGATAAAACGTGGTGCTAAGCGGGAAACTGAAGCTTTTGGAAGTTATGAAGAAGCAGAGAAGATGTTTTTAAACAGATATCATGCGGCCTGTAAGATGTATATAGATGAGCATAATCCGATAGAGTGTGCGGATGTTGTATTTCAGAATAGTGATTTAGAAAATCCAGAAGTTATATTTCATGAAAGAGCGTAATACATAATCAGAAATATATGTATAGCCTTTTATTTATTGTTATAATTAAATTAATTTTATGAAGCAAATAAAAGGGGATAAGACAATAAAAAACGCAAAAAGGGGACAGGAAATTTAATGAATGAAGTACTAGAATTAAAAGAAGAACTACTACAAATTAAAAATAATAATTATGCTGTACCAGAAGATGTGGATGCATATCCATATGCGCAGTGGATGTTAGATTATATCGGATCACCTGATGCTGAATTACGTGATGATTTAATTTATAGTACGCTTCACACATGGATTACAAATGATGTATTTAGACAAAAAGAGTTACGAGGATTAATGTTACAAGCGATTAGTCCTGATTATTTATTTTATAAAATTAGTGAAAAGGGAACAGACTCTGTATTTAAACGTGCGTTCTCCGTATTAATTCCGCCACTTATTTTATCTGTTCATGAAAGAGAACCGTTGTTATCGGAAGAACAATTGTACAGTGTAGCAGAACAAGTGCTGGAATATGTATATTTAGAAGAAGATGTAAGGGGTTACGTAGAAGGGAAAGGATGGGCACATTCTACAGCACACGCAGCGGATGCGCTCGATGCGTTAGCACGTACAATACAAAATCGTGAGTTTTCATATGCAATATTAGCTGCTGTTCGTCAGAAGGTTCGTTTAAATGACTACGTGTACATACACTTTGAGGATGAGAGATTAGTAAAGCCAATTATGTCATTACGCGATCAAAATCTATTAACTGGAGAAGAGTGGAGCAATTGGCTACATAGTATAGCAACTGTTGAAGATATCCGACATCCGCAGCATGCTATTTTAGTACAAAATATTAGAACTTTCCTAAGAAGTTTTTATTTCAGAGTTTTAGAGACAGAAGGAAGTACAGCCTTTACAGATGATGTATTGGAGACTTTGAAAGGGTTGCGTAGGTATTAAAAATACGTTTTTCTAAGAGAAAAGTACATAAAACCACTACATCCCAACCATACTAATAAAATGTGTTGGAGGTGAGTTTTATGGATAAAAAAGACTTTGAAAAAGTTTATAATGATTACTTACATCAAGGAGATGAACGAGCTCAATTTGAAATAGGCCATGAAGTCAATTCAGGAGCAGAACAAATTGTTGCCGTTCGTAAAAATGATGAAGGTGATTTAATTGCTTTTAAAACAAGCAGCGGGAGAGAGTTAGATTATATGACTGCTCTTAATGAAGCAAAATCAGGGAAGTTAGCTCATGTGGACGTATTTCATAAGTATGGTAGAGATATTATACGTAGTGAACCGGATGGTATAAAGGAAAATAACTTAGATAATTTACCTTCATTTTAAAAGGGTAAACCTCAAGAAGAGAATGTTCATTTGGATATTCTCTTCTTTTCTTTCTCTACAAATAGAAGGTTTATTTCTGAAGTGCAATCATACTTTTAAAGAGCACTCTAAATTTCTCTTTATCTTCTGCTGTAAATGGTTTCGGTCCCTTTGTACGTTTACCACTTTTTCGAACCATTGCACTTAAATATCGTGTTTGTAACAATTGTTCAATGTTATCATTCGTATACTTGTAACCTTTATGATGAAGAACGATACAGCCTTTTGCTAAAGCGAGCGAAGCAAGACCGTAATCTTGTGTTACGATTAAATCTTCTTTTTTTGCTAACTGCATAATTCGGTAATCTGCAGCATCTGCTCCAGAATCAACATAAATTGTTTCGACACCTTTTGGCTGCTCTGCATTAGAATAATGTGAAAAACTAGTAACGAGGGTAACAGGAATTTCCACATTCGTAGCCTCAAAAATAATCACATCTTTTACAGGACAAGCATCTGCATCAACGTAAATCTTCATTTTATCACTCCTATAAATAGGTTCGAGTTGATAATAATGGTAGATTTAGGTTTTGTCAAACGAGAAAGCTTTATTTAAAGTTATTTTCACATACCAAAATAGCCTCGCGTAAACGAGAAATACCTTCCGCAATTTGATTAATATCCACTTTTCCATAAGATAAACGTATATAACCATCTTTCGCACCGAAAATACTACCTGGCATAAAAGCAATTTCTTGTTTTAAACTTTGCATAATGAGTTGTTTTTCGTTTATAGGTTCTTTTAATTTCCCCCAAATGTATATACCGCCGGTCGGGTTTGAAAAAGAGATTTTATCGTGAAGTTGCTCGTTTAGGGCACGGACGATAACGTCTCTTTTTTCTGCTAATTGTTTTCGTAACGGAACGATATGAGACTGAAATGGTACAGTTTCGAAAAATTGTTGTATAAGCCACTGCGGGAAAATGCTCATTCCTAATTCCATTTGGTGCCGGGCATCGGACAATCGCTCTACGACAGACTGCGGGGCGACAAGCCAGCCGACTCGTAAACCTGGTGCGATCATTTTTGATAAGGAATGTACATAAATGACTGTTCCGTTTTCATCAATCGATTTTAAAGTAGGGCAAGGTTGTTTCTTTTCTAGCGTAAGTAGACTAGACGGATCATCTTCAACAATCGCAATGCGTAAGTCTGCGCAAAGTGATAATAGTTTTTTTCGGCGATTTGGATGAAGCATCGTTCCCGTAGGGTTTTGGAAATTTGGATTTAAAAAAATCATTTTAATGCGGTGCTTTCTGTATAGCTCTTGTACATCGTCTGGATTAATGCCGTGTTCATCGACAGGTAACGGGAAAATACGAATACCTGCTGATTGGAATAGCGGCAGGGAATAACAGTGCGATGGACTTTCAAAAGCGACGGCGTCACCGGGATTTAATAAACATTGCACGATAAGGTGCAGTGCTTGTTGAGCGCCGGATGTAATCATAATGGATTGTTCGGTCGCCTCAACTTTTAAATATTCTTTCATATATTTTACGACCGCTTGTCTTAGCGGGAGATAGCCTTGCGGATGATCGTAACTTAATGAATGTGTTAACGGTTGTTCACGTAAAATCGTTTGTAGTTGATCGTGAGGATAAAGATTACAACCGAGTTCTCCATTAGCGAAATCTATAATATTTTCATTTTGTTGTACTTCTGCCCGAATATGACGAAGTAACGGTAAGTTTGGTAAAAAAGTACCACCTTCTACGAAATTTCTCCAGTTCGGCGTTAATGTTGGAGAAACACCCCACATATGTGTACTTACACGTGTACCTTTACCAGTCGTACTTTCTACAATTCCCATAGCACGAAGTTCATTATAAGCAGTCGTTACTGTACTTCTGTTTACATTTAACTGCGTAGCTAATTTCCGTTCTGAAGGGAGGAAGCTTCCTGGAGGAAGTTCTCCATATGTAATACGTTTTTCAATAAAGTCAACCACTTGCTGATAAATAGGGATTTTACTGTCACTATCTAGCTTCCATTCCATAAAAAAACGCCTCCGTATCTTTTTACTACATCAAGTATAGCAAATTGGCTGGGTAAAAAAACAGCCAATTGGACGGTGTTTTATCCAGCCAATTTTACTATGCTAAATAGGGAAGGGGAGATTCGGATGAAACGATGGCAAATGGAATGGCTCCTAGTATCAGTTGCATTAGTATGGGGAGCAAATTATACAATAGGAAAGTATGGCGTGGTATATATGTCATCCATTCAATTTAATAGTTTACGATTTTTAGTAGCATCACCGGTATTATTACTTATTACATTTATGATGGAACGCTCATTACGTATTGAAAGAAAAGATTGGTTACGATTAGTAGCAGTCGGTATCGTTGGTACGGCGATGTATCAAACGATGTTTATGCTATCTGTGAAATATACTTCAGCAACGAACGCCTCATTATTAATTGCGATGTCACCTATATTTACAGGGATATTAGCAGTATTACACAAACAAGAACGTTTTTCGATGAAAGTACAAATTGGTTCAATAGTAGCATTTATTGGTGCAGCATTCGTTTTATTAACAGGACATACAGGAGGAGCTACTTACGAATATGCGTGGCTCGGAAACATAATTGGATTAGTCGCAGCGATTGCGTGGGGATGGTATCCAATATTAGCGCAACCTCTTATAACAAAATATTCCGCAATGAGAGTCACATCTTGGTCAACTTTAATTGGAATTGTACCTCTCGTTGTATATTGTTTATTCAACGTAAATACATTAACGTGGCCAGTAGACATGCCAAGCTGGGGGTCTCTAGCATATTCAATCGTCTTCGCGACAATCTTCGGACTTGCAATGTGGTATGTCGGTATTAGTAAAATAGGCTCAACGAAAGTAATGGTTTATATGTATCTTGTACCATTGTTCGCAGTTATCTTCGCGGCAGTAACTATCGGAGAGCAAATCAACATGATGCAACTCGTTGGCGGACTTATAATCTTTATCGGCTTATATGTTGTAAAAAAGGGTGGAATTCAAAAGCCCGCTCTCAATTTGAAAAAAGTAAGTTAACAATAAAAAGGATCTCTTTCATATAGAAGGAGATCCTTTTGGTTTTTGTAATAAAAGCGCTTGTTCAACAGCCCATTTTTGATGATCATGAATGAGAAGCTCTACAGCAAGTAAAGGAGACATCCACCGCAAAACATGATCTTCCTCACAGTTTTCAGTTTGTGTCTGCACCATGTTCGCAATATAAAAGAACCCATCGTTTAAATAATAAGTATCTTCTTTTTCCGCATAAAAATATCGCATTGCATTACCGAAATATTGATTAATTTCAATTACCCATCCTAATTCCTCTAGTAGTTCACGATGTAAGCATTCATCTTTTGTTTCGGTACCTTCCATACCGCCACCAGGTAAAAAATAACGGTCTCCTTTTTGGATAATAGCAATGTTTGAAGAAGTTGAGTTAAAAATAATTGCATAACAACTAGGCCGTAATACATATTGCTCAGTAGGCTTTTTATAACCAAAAATAAGTTTAGATATCATAAAACACGTCACCTCTCTATAAAATACACAAAAGGAATAATAAGGTAAAAATAGAATTGTATAAGTATAATCTTACGAGATTGGAGTGATAACAAAATGATAAATCGAAAGTGTTCGCGCTGTAAAGAAATTACAGGTACATTGCACGGGGGTAAAAAAATTAAGGAAGAATTTCTATGTGAAGACTGTTTACAAAAAGGAATTGCGAGCGGAGAAATCGAATTATCACAAGTGGAAGAAAAAGAAACTTCGTATCTTTCTATAAAAATATTAAAAATAATGAGTGTGTTTTATTTAATAGGATCAATTTTAATGGCTTTTTCAACCGGTCCATTTATACATAATATGGGATTTGACGAAATGTCCATTTCAGGCCCAGAATTAGGTTTAATAAGTATTGTTATGCTAGGTTCTTTATTCCAGTCTGTTCTTGTATTTTGCGGGATTTGGGTATTCATTCTATTAGTAGAAACCGTAATTAAAATATATGAAAAAATGAAGTGAGTGAGAGGGAGAAATATATGCGAGTAAGAAACATCCAAGGGGAAGATTATGTAAAGATTCATTCTGTTTTAAATGATTGGTGGGGCGGGAGAGATATGGCTGCTATGCTGCCAAAATTGTTTTTCGTCCACTTTCAAGAAACGAGTTTTATCATTGAAGAAGATGGCGAAACGTTAGGTTTCTTATGTGGATTTTTTTCACAAACATATAAAGATGAAGCATACGTTCATTTTATCGGTGTAAATCCGAAGTATAGAAGAAGAGGAATCGCATCGACATTGTATTCTTATTTCTTTGATGCCGCGCGTGCAAATAATCGTAAAGTTGTAAAAGCAATTACGTCACCAATTAACAAAAAATCGATACAGTTTCATCAAGAAATCGGTTTTCGAATTGATGCCGGGGATGATGAGATAGAGGGTGTATCGGTACATACAAATTATGATGGGAACGGCGGTAGTAGAGTTTTGTTTTTGAAAAATGTGTAAAAGTAGGCTAGCTTAACGTTAGCCTTTTTGTTGTGAGGAGATAAAAGTATGGAGAGTAAACAAAGTAGAAATGAGTACTTACGACGCATTTATAAAGTGCAAGATTATATAGAATCACACATAGATGATCCACTTTCAATTGAAGAGCTAGCGGAAGTAGCAGGATTTTCAAAGTTTCATTTTCATCGGATTTTTAAGGGGATAGTAGACGAGCCATTATCACGGTATGTAAACCGATTGAAATTAGAAAGGGCAACACATTTACTTACATATCGCACAGATATGACGATTACACATATTGCGTATCACTTCGGATTCACAGATTCAGCAGTTTTCTCCCGAACATTTAAAAATTATTACGGAATAAGTCCATCTCAATATCGAAACGACAATAGCAAGAATTGCAAAGACGTAAGCGGAACTTCTCAATACAATGAGTGTAAGAAGGTTCGAGGAAATGTTGAAATTGTATCAGCGGACGATATACACGTCGCATACATAAGGCATATCGGTACATATGAAGAGTTAACGGTAGCTTTTCCAAAAATGATAGAGAAATTATTTCATTACGCAGTGGAGGAAAACTATCATGTATTTGAGGATACGAAAGTATTAACCATTTACCACGATCATCATGAATTTACTGAGGACAATCATTTAAGAACTAGTTTATGTATAACAATTCCGAATGAGTCCGCAGTAGAAACGAGCGACATTGGAATAATGATAATACCTTCTGGAAGATATGCGGTAGGTCATTTTGAAATATTCCAAGATGAATATAAAGGAGCATGGGATTTCTTATACGGTGAGTGGCTTCCCAATAGCGGATATAAGCCGAGAGATTCGTATCCTTTCGAAATGTATAAAAATGACCCAAGGCAGCACCCGGAAAATAAACATATAGTTGATATATATGTACCTATCGAACCTTTTTAATCATGGGTTAAAGGGGAATGATTAATGAAAACTGCTGAAAAGTTAGATCTGATTATAAAAGAAGAATACAAAAATATTAATGGTATGTTAGTAGTGCAGAGAGGTAATGTTGTTTTTGAAAATTATTATAATGATCACGGTCCAGATGATGCATTTCATATAGCGTCAGTCACAAAAACGATAATTTCTGCGTTGATTGGACTATGTGTAGATAAAGGGTATATAAAAAGTGTTGATCAAAAAGTAATAGAATTTTTCCCGGAATATAACGTTCATTCACCTGAAATAACAGTACGACATCTGTTGACAATGACAGCTCCACATCCTTTCGTAGACTGGCAGGAACCGTTAGAAGAGCTATGTACGCAACGAGATTGGGTACAGTATACGTTAAATAGGATAGGAGCAGGCGGAGAAGTTGGAATTTTTAAATATTCATCTGCAGGAGCTCATTTATTATCAGCAATCATAATGAGCGTAGCAGAAAAAAATGCACGTGAATTTGCGAATGAATACTTATTTCAACCACTCGGTATGAGAGAAATTCCAAACTATAATATGAAGGCATTTGGATTCGATGACCTATTCGGAAAAAGTGTGAAAGGATGGGTTCACGATCCAAATGGTATTTCAACAGGCGGCTGGGGACTTACGTTAACAGCTAGAGATATGGCTAAGTTTGGACAGTTATATTTGAATGAAGGTATTCATAATGGAAAGCAAATACTATCAAAATCATGGATAAAAGAATCGACAGAAATGAACCAAAATCAATATGGTTACTTATGGTGGTTACGAGAAGAGGATGGAATCTTTTCATACTGTGCAATGGGCGATGGTGGGAATGTAATTGGCTGCGTACCAGAGAAGGAACTGGTGGTGGCGATTGCTTCTGAAGTCATACCGAATGCAGAGGATAGATGGAAGTTAATTAAAGAGTGCATACTTCCTTATTTAAAAGATTAATATGGTTATTTTTATAAAAACAAGAATAAAAGGTTTAGTTAAACTTGTTTTTTTCTTCATGATAGAAAAAAGTGATGTATTAACTAAGTTGAGCACCTAAGATTAGAAAACTTCAACACCTATACGATTATTGAATAGGTGTTGAAGTACTTTATAATTTGTTTAGGTACTTTTAACTTTTCGATGTATTAGATACATAATGCCAAACACAATTACGAGCAAGATAAATTTAATTAATTCCATTAGGCTAATATCCCATTTTGTTTCTACTCCATCTGTTAAATAAAATACATTAAACATACCATGTAAAATTGCAGGTGTTATCACAGAGCGGCTATACTCTCTCGTATATGTCAAAATTATAGATAATATAAATAATAATGAGAGATAGCTTAATATTCCTATAAGCTGAAACTCATAATTTTTATAAAAGATTGATACTGGTAAATGCCATAAAGACCAAAGTGATGCAGTAATGATTGCTGTTTGTTTTAATGAAAAATTTTTTCGTAAATGGTAATGAAAATTTCCACGCCATATGATTTCTTCTAAAAATGCAGAAAAAGCAGCAATTGTAAGACCAATGAGCAAGAGAACTCCCAATTCATTCCAATGATGAAATAAGAAATTTATATTATAAATATAAAAATAAAAATGGAGACATAGTCCTAGAAGTATTGGGGATAAAATGGAGAAAATTAATGTTTTTATTTTTGGACGTGAAATTCCAAATGTATGAACTATTTTTTGTTTCGTATATAATTTCTGATATAAAATAGCAGCTAAAAGCGGAATGACCATCGTAAACCCTAAATAATTACGACCATTTTCTATGTTCAGTAAGATGATATATACAAGCGATGTGAGGCAATACATACATAATGTTGAATGATAAACTATGTTTCTATTCATATTGTTCACCTACTTACATGTATAAGTGATTAATCAAATATCCGATATTTTAATTATATATGAAATGGAAATTACATATGTTGAACTTGTAGAAAAAGTTAGACTAACCCCGTAACTTTTCACAGCAAAAAATCGTTTAACACAAGTAAGGATTTTCAATCACGAATGGGGGAGAACTATGAAGATTCTAATTTTAGGTGGTACACGATTTTTAGGAAGAGCTTTTGTAGAAGAGGCATTAAAAAGAGGGCATGAAGTTACATTATTTAATCGCGGAACGAATAAAGAAATTTTTCCTGAAGTAGAGCAGTTAATTGGTGACAGAAATAATAATGTTTCAAGTTTAGAAAATCGAAAATGGGACGTTGTCGTAGATACGTGTGGATTTTCTCCACATCACATTAGAAATGTTGGAGAAGCCTTACACGATAATATAAAGCATTATATATTCATTTCAAGTCTGTCCGTTTATAAAGATTGGATTCCTCCTCATATAAAAGAAGATTATATATTACAATCCGAACCTACGGGTGATCAAATAAAGGCTGTGGAGAATGGTGAAGTTTCTCCTTATGAGTATTACGGTGCGCTGAAAGTATTGTGTGAAAAAGAAGCAGAGAAGTATTGGCCAGGGCGTGTTTTACACGTAAGAGCAGGACTTCTTTCAGGGATGTTTGATTATACAGATCGGCTTCCATACTGGATTGGACGTGTAGCAAAGGGAGGAAAAGTGTTAGTTCCAGGAAGAAAAGGCCGTCCAGTGCAGATAGTTGATATAAAAGACGTCGCAAACTGGGGACTAAACATGGCAGAAAACAATAAAGCAGGTACATTCAATATAACAGGTCCGAAAGATGAATTGACGATAGAAGAGCTATTAAATACGTGTAAAAAGGTTACGAATAGTGATGCTGCATTCGTTTGGGTAGATGAATCATTTATGAAGGAACATAAAGTGCAGCCTTGGACGGAGATGCCTTTATGGCTTCCGGAAACTTTTTCATTAGAAGGCGAAACGAAGCCATGGAAAGGTGGGTTTTCTATTAGTGTCGAGAATGCTGTTAAAGCGGGACTTACTTTTAGCAGATTAGAAGATACTGTGACGGATGTGTATGAGTGGATGAAGAGTATGGAGGAATGGGAATTAAAAGCAGGGATTTCAGGCGAAAGGGAGAAGGAATTGTTAGAAAAATGGTATCAATAAATTTAGAGGAGCTCTTTGAATATAGTTGATTGCACATAAGGAGGAGAAAAGGTTATGTGGAAAGAAACCATTCATAGTATTTCATCAAACTTAAGCTTAAAAAATCCCGCTATGAAGGAAGAGCTTATTGAAATACAAAAGTGTTTACTTGTGGAATTACCGAATGACTTATCACAGCTATTACAAGAAACAAACGGTATAGCAGGTCAATACGGGGACTTTGTTTGGTCTGCCTCGAAAATAAAAAGAGAAAATATGAATATGAGATATATAGTTGATTTTAAAGATTTATATATGCCTTTTGACTGTTTATTGTTTTTCGATGATGGTGGAAATGGTAATTTGTTTGGTTATTCCATTTTGAATGGGATAGTGCAAAGAGATGATATATATGTATGGAACCATGAAAATGATAGTAGAACGTGGGTTGCTCCTTCTTTAAAAACTTTTATGGAGTGGTGGGAAAGTGGGAAGATAACAATTTAAATATAGTATCAAGAAAAAACGCTTTGTTACGAAAGAAACAAGGCGTTTTTGGCAATGAATAAATCTACCACTCAATCGGTTCTTCCCCATACATGTCCCATAGCTTAGGAAACATCTTTTTCAAACCTTCTTCTTCATCTTCATTCCAGTCTAACTTGATAGCAACTTCCTCAGATTGTTCTTCTGTTTCAAACTCTTTTGCTTTCACACTACCAGCTATGCCAATTTCTCCGTAAAACACAACGTAGTCTTTATACCGCATTAGATAGCAGTAAGACCTCCACCTCAAAATCGAGCAAATACGAGGAAGACCCGTATAAATAAATTGTATGAATTACATTTATTATTAGATTGTGTTCGTGACTATATTTTGGGAATTTTCTGTTGATTTACAATGTACGATAGTATATATTGTATATAAAGTATATATACAATATTTTTAAAAAGAGGTATTTGCATGCAAATCGTTATTACGAACACTTCAAAGGAACCTATTTATGAACAAATTGGTGTCCAAATAAAAAAACTTATTTTACTAGGTGATTTAAAGCAAGGAGATGCTCTTCCTTCAATGCGTCAGTTAGCAAAAGATTTAAGAGTAAGTATTATTACAACGAAAAGAGCATATGAAGAACTGGAAAAAGACGGTTTTATTTATTCAATTGTCGGAAGGGGGTCCTTTGTAGCAGAACAAAACATTGAAACTATGAAAGAAAAAAAATTAAAGACAGTTGAAGAAAAGTTGTGTGAAGCGATTCAAAATGCTAAACAAATGGATGTTTCTTTAAATGATCTAAAAGAAATGCTTACAATTTTATACGAGGAGGAAAACTCTTGGAAAACGTAATAGAACTTCAAAATGTCAGTAAATCTTTTCAAGGATTTCAAATTAAAAATTTTTCGATGGAAGTAAAAAAAGGATTTGTTACGGGTTTTATTGGCGGAAATGGATCAGGTAAATCTACAACGATTAAAATGATTATGAATCTAATGAACCCGGATAGTGGAAATGTCTCTTTATTTGGCATGAACTATTCGACTGATGCGAAGGGAATTAAAGAAAGAATTGGTTTCGTTTATGACGATAATGTGTTTTATGATGAACTCACATTAAAGGAAATTACTAAAATTATTGCGCCTGCTTATAAAAAATGGGATTTTAACCAATTTACATATTATAAAGATCTGTTCGAATTACCATTAAATAAAAAAATGAAAACATTCTCCAAAGGAATGAAAATGAAAGCCTCTCTTGCAATTGCCCTTTCACATCATGCTGAACTAATTATTATGGATGAGCCTACTTCCGGACTCGATCCGGTATTTAGAAGAGAATTATTGGATGTTTTACAAAATATTATGCAGGATGGTGAGAAAACTATCTTTTTCTCATCTCATATTACAACGGATTTAGACCGCATTGCCGATTATATTACATTTATTCAAAATGGGAAGCATATTTTTACAAAAGATATTTATGCCATTGCAGAAGATTATATTTTGGTCAAAGGACCACTAGATATGTTAGATTTTGATACTGAGCGTGAATTTATATCTGTATGTAAGGCAAATACAGGTTTCGAGGGATTGATTGAAAATGTAAATTCTATCGAAACTTTATTTAATAAAGAAGTGGTGATTGAAAAACCAAGTTTAGAGGATATTATGTATTTCATGAAAAAGGGGGAGTCAAGATGCTTAATTTAATTAAAAAGGATTTGATTTTACAAAAAACCTTTTTACCTGCTTATCTCTTATTTCTAGTTACCTATTTGTGGGCCGGCATGGATGTAGCATATGTCATAATCATTTGTAGTGCCGTTTTTGTAATTAACACATATCAATCTGATGATAAAGATAATGCTAATATTTTAGTAAACTCATTACCGTATACTAGGAAGGAAATTATAAGTTCAAAATATGTTGGAACCTTATTTTTTACAATAGTAATCATCCCATTTTGTTTAGTTGGAAAATATTTTATTTTAGACAGCATGGAATTTCAACTTTCCTTAGAAAGTTACATCCTAGGCTTCTTGGCAGTCATGCTGATTACTGCATTTTACATCCCATTTTTTGTTGCATTTAAAGTGAAAACACTTGTACCAGTTTTTATATTTTTATCTATTGGAGTTATATATTTAATGCGAAATACCCCATATTTATTAAATAAATATGCTAATGGCGTACTGACCTTTTTAAAAGAGATTTCAAATTTGAAATTATTTCTTATATTTGCTGTCATAGCAGTGGGGTGCTATGGGGTTTCATGGATATTATCTATTCGTATCTATCAGAACAAGGCTCTTTAATAGCAAGTTCTAAAAGGAGGATCATTTAAATGACATCAAAAAAAGGGCGTCCTATTCGAATACGAAATTGGCTGAAAACTCTTGGAGCATTTTTCGTTATGCAACTAATTTTTATCATCCTTGATATGACTTCGTGGATACCGAATTTCAAGGAAGGAGGAGTTGGGGAGCGTCTCGTTAATTCAGAGTTCTTTACGGAATGGTTCGCTCCTTATAAAACAAAGCAATTTAACGTATTAACGCTAGTTATGGCTATTTTATTATTCCTAAATGTATTAACAAGTGCAATAAAAGACGCTTTTTCTAGAAAAAGAATTAATTAGCACATAAGTTGACCTTGCGTTTTTTTATAATGTCTTAACAATATTTAAAAACAACAGGGTAAAGATAAAAACTCCATTTATTGAAGTTTTACTTTATCTTTTATAATGATTTCTTATAAATTATTTGATTTTTCAGTTTTGTGCATTGACAATGTTTCCATTCGTCCCCCATAATGCTGCTCTAGTGTGTGCAATGATCGTGACATATGTATTTATACTTGTGATGACAAATGATGCGTATTGTTTTTGGAAAGTTAAAAAATTATTGAATGGAATAGAAAAATTGAGTAATCTTATTTGTACATCACATACATAATAGTTTTATAGTGATTTTTAAATAAAGTATAGGGGGAATGAGGGATGGATCTTACATTTAAAGTAGAGGAAACATGTTTTAATTACCGAGTCGGAGCAATTTGTAAACATGATAATAAAATTCTTATTCTACAAGGTGACGGTGAAGATTTTTGGTACGTACCAGGCGGAAGAGTGAAAATGCTAGAAAATAGTGAAGATGCGTTAAAACGAGAGCTTGCTGAAGAGTTAGCAGTTCCTATCGAGATAAATAGATTAATATGGTCAGTAGAAAATTTCTTTACACTTTCTGAGAGGAAATTTCATGAAATTAGTTTTTATTATGAAGTAGAGCTTCATGAGTTACCTGCAAATGGGGCAGAGGAATATATTTTGGAAGAAGAAGGTAGAACATATTTCTTTAAGTGGGTGCCGGTAGAAGAGTTAGATACATATAACTTACAGCCAGCGTTTATAAAAGAGAAAGTAAAGGATGTATCAGTTCATACAGCACATATCGTTTTACAAAAGTAAATGTATTAGGAGGGGATAAGGGTGAAGGGGACAAAAAAAGAGATTCATATAGAAGGAAAAGTAATTCCATATACACATATTGAAAAAGGTTCAAATAAGATATGCTTTATGTTCTCAGGTTCAGGATATAATTACGATAAACCGTTATTTTATTATGCGACGATGTTAATGCTTGAACATAAAATAGATGTAGTACATATTCATTATTCTTATGACGAACAAGTAATGAATAAATCAATGGAAGAAATAACGAAAGTAATGATGGATGATATTAATCCTATAATGAAGGAAGTATTAAAGGGTAAGCAATATAACGATACTATGTTTTTAGGGAAGTCACTTGGAACAATTCCGATTGCAAATGATTTAATGAAGAGAGAAGAGTTTTTACAGTCAAAAATGATACTACTTACACCTTTACTAACTTTTGATTCTATTTTTGAGGCGATTTTACATAGTCATCATGAAGGGATATTAGTAATTGGAGATAAAGATCACCAATATAATGCAGATCAAATTGATCAGTTGAATAAAACGAATCTAACGATCGATGTTGTTAAAAATGCAAATCATTCTGTAAATGTTGGGGAATATGAAACAGAGAATTCAATTGAGGCGATAGCAAATATAATAGAAAAACTTAAAGAAGTTATTAGGACAAACTAACCTATCAATACATGCAAAAAGAGGTGCAATTTGCACCTCTTTTTTACTTAATAAGCCCTCAAAACATGAAGTAAATAATCCTTACGTTTCAGCGGATTATAATCAACACGTTTTCGAGTAGGGAAGGGAGCCTTCAGTTCTTTGTAACCAGATGGCTTCATTGTAAATATTCCTTCTCCTTCAGTGAATGAATGGAGTATTCGCTTAAAATTCTCTGTTTTCGCAACAGGTAATGAGCCTGTTAACTGGTAAGAATCATTGTATAATTTAGGCTCGCTAAAAGTTGCTGGAATAGCAGCTAATTTATACATCGCGGTACTAATTGCGTACTCCGGTACATTCAATTCAAACTCGTTTACTGGTTCATATACATATGTTTCAGCTTGAATTAAAGCATCCATTAAAACGAGTGGTGTTAAGTTCCTAAAGTCACTCGCTGTTGTAACAGGACTAGCATAACCTGTATGTGTTAACGTGACGATAATGTCCGTAACTTCCCATCCGTATAAACCTTGTTTTAACGTTTGAAATACAGTATCTTCAATTGCTTTATGAAATGCTAATGGAAGTGATCCCAGTTCAACACCTAACTTATATGTTACGCCAGAATTAAGTTCATCACGTTCGATTTTAAAACCAATTGTTGCGTAAAATGGATTCGCTTTTTCGCCCATTACTTCAACACTTTTCCCTATGCCAATGGGTTTTTCAATACATACGACACGCGTATTTGAGAAAGTAACTTGCAAATTATATTTCTCATAAAGAGTTGTTTCAATTACTTCTTTTTGAACTTCACCGAAAAGGCGAATATATAGTTCATTATGAATATCATCTTTCCACACTTTAATAAGCGGATCTTCTTCACATAGCTCCATAAGTGCAGCGTATAGATCATGAATACGTTCTTTTGGTAATGCTTCAATAGCAGCTTCCATTTGTGGTTCGGCAAAGTGAATATCTTTTATATAATCAGTCCGTTCACCGATAATATCACCAATTTTAATATCACTAAGTCCCCACACTTTGCAAAATTCTCCGCTAGGAACGATTGAAGCTTGAACTGCATTTCCGTTATGAAACATACATATTTTCTTAATCTTTTCTTTATGAGCTAGAGCATCATCACGCAGTATATGAACATATTTTCTAACGTGTAAACGACCAGAAAAAACTCTTACATATGCAATCTTTTCCCCAGAAGGTTCACGTTCAATTTTAAAAACAACACCGGATAATACTTCATTTTCTGCCGACTTATTAGCGGGAATTAAGTCTGAAATATTTTCGAGCAGTTCAGTTACACCTGTACCTGTCATGGCTGAACCGAAAAAGATAGGGAACACATTTGCTTGCGCTATCTGTTTAATGAGTTCCTCTCTTAATAGTGCGCCCGGTACGATTTCATTATTTACATATGACTCAAGTAATGATTCATTATATGGTGCTAACAGTTCCATACAATTTTCATATGATTTGTATTCAATGATTCGGGCTTCTTTCGTTCCTTCGTTTTCTACAGAGTAGAAAGGGAATGCTTCATTTGAAAGAACCTCTTTTATTTGTTTCATAACTTTTTCAGTATTTGCACCGCTACGATCAATTTTATTAACGAATAAAATAGTCGGTATGTTTAGTTTCTGTAATGTTCGCATTAAAATTTTTGTTTGCGCTTGCACACCTTCAGCAGCAGAAATAACTAAAATTGCACCGTCTAGAACACGAAATGATCGCTCCACTTCAGCGATAAAATCAGCGTGTCCAGGTGTATCAATGACATTTACTTTTATGTCATTGATACAGAAAGAGACGACAGATGCTTTAATCGTAATTCCGCGTTGTCTTTCTAATTCCATTGAGTCAGTTTGCGTATTACCACTATCTACTCGGCCAATTTCTTTAATCACATTTGTTTCATAAAGAATACGCTCAGTCAAACTCGTCTTGCCAGCGTCTACGTGCGCGACAATCCCTATATTTATTGTTGTCATATGTGAATATCCTCATTTCATTTTCCATTTTTAATTCCTCATTTCTATTTGTGTATTGCCGCATTACAATCACTCTCCAGTCATTTAAATTAGTACTATTATAGTGCAATTAACATTATTTGTAACGCGACAAAGCGCCTTAATTTGGAAAAATATAAATGAAAACAAAATGCTTGCATTCTAAATAGATATAGATTATATTAATTGACATATCAACTATTGATACATCAAACGTTTTTATTTTGTGTATAAAGGAGGGATAGTTTGACAAGTTCATGCTCAAAAGAAGCGATTATTTTATATAAATTACACTTTCTAAATAAAGAAGTAAGTTCGAAGTTTGAAGGTTGTACGGGTATGAGCCAGTCCCGATTAGAGCTTATACTTCAGTTATATGAAGTAGGTGAAATTAGTCAAAAAGCACTTCAACAAGAAGTGAATATTGATAATGCTGCGATAACGAGGCATTTAAAGCAGCTTGAGGCAAATGAAATGATTACAAGACGTAAAAATCCAGATGATAATAGAATTACGTTAGTTTCTCTTACTGAAGAGGGACGAAATAAAATTCAGGCGTTTCAAGAGGAAAAAGAACGTTTTGCAGCTTCAGCATTTAAAGGGTTAAGTGAAGAACAGCGCGATAATCTTTTAACTATGTTAAATCACATTCAAGAAAATATAAAAGAACTATAAAAAGGGAGAATTCAACTATGACTAACTCAGTAAAAACAAATAATTTTAACGAAATTTTAACAGGACGCCGTTCAATTCGTAAATACGATTCTTCAGTGAAAATTAGTAAAGAAGAAATGACAGAAATTCTTACAGAAGCAACACTTGCACCATCTTCTGTAAACATGCAACCATGGAGATTTTTAGTGATTGAAAGTGACGAAGCGAAAGCGACACTTGCACCACTTGCGAAATTCAATCAATCTCAAGTAGAAACATCTTCAGCAATGATTGCTGTATTTGGTGATTTAAACAACTTTGATAACGCGGAAGAAATTTACGGTACAGCTGTAGAGCGCGGTTTAATGCCAGCAGAAGTAAAAGAAGATCAAATGAAAAAACTTTCAGCTTACTTCTCAATGGTTACACCACAAGTTATGAAAGATACAGTACTAATTGACGGTGGTCTTGTAGCAATGCAATTTATGTTAGCGGCTCGTGCTCACGGTTATGATACTTGTCCAATTGGTGGATTTGAAAAAGACCAAATCGCAGAAGCATTCGGATTAGATAAAGAACGTCACGTACCAGTTATGTTAATTTCAATCGGAAAAGCTGCTGACAGTGGTTACCAATCAGTACGCCTTCCAGTTGAAAAAGTTGCTGAATGGAAGTAATTTTATAAATACAGAAATAAGTGAGATATGAGAGGGGAAACATCATGATTATAATTCACGCAATATTTCAAGTAGATCCAGCAAAACAACAATCATTTTTAGAAGAAATTCGTCCGCTAATTCATAGTTCAAGAGAAGAAAGTGGAAATGTATCTTATGATCTTTATAAAGATACGGAAAAAGAAAATGTGTATACGATGGTAGAAGTATGGAAAGATGAAGCAGCAGTTGCAAGTCATAATAAGAGTGAACACTTCACATCTTTCGTTAGCAAAGTAAAATCGTTTTTAACTGCTCCTCTTGATATAAAAGCTTATAATGGAGCGTTAGTAAAATAATATGGTGAAAAGGATATCCTTAGCGTTTGCTATGGGTATCTTTTTTTATTTTGATAGGAATATATTTACTTCTACTGTGATGTGTTATAATTTGGAAATGAATAATTCTTAATTTTCAGAATAAATAAAGTTAGGAGATATATACATGAGTACATTAAAGAAAATTACGGACAATATTTCGAAGGTTATTATAGGAAAAGATGAAGCGATTGAACTTGCAGCTATAGCACTTATAGCAAGAGGGCATATTTTATTGGAGGATGTACCTGGGACGGGGAAAACAACATTAGCGAAAAGTTTGGCTAAAAGTATAGATGCTAAATTTCAAAGAATTCAATTCACAGCGGATACTTTGCCTGGAGATGTTATTGGTCTCGAATATTTTGATGTGAAGGAATCGGAATTTAAAACGAGGTTAGGTCCTATTTTTGCAAATATAGTAGTAGTGGATGAAATTAATCGAGCTGTACCAAGAACGCAATCTTCGTTATTGGAAGTGATGGAAGAACGTACTGTTACGATTGCGAAACAGACACATTCATTACCAGAACCTTTTTTAGTTATTGCAACGCAAAATCCTCTTGAATCGGCCGGTACATTTCCTTTACCTGATGCACAACTAGACCGTTTTTTACTAACTATACGTCAAGGCTATCCTACGAGAGAAGCAGAAAAGGAGATGATGAATCGTTTTCAAATGAATGATCCGTTAGAAACGTTACATTCAATTATTTCAACTGAAGAAATTATTACAGTGCAAAAACGAGCAAGAGAAGTGTTAGTAGGGAATGATGTGCAAGATTATCTACTTGAGATTATTGAGGCAACGCGTAAACATGAGTTAATTGAAATTGGAGTAAGCCCGCGGGGGACGTTGGCATTTATGAGAGCGATTCAAGCAAGGGCAATATTAAATGAAAGAGATTATTGTACGCCAGATGATATTAAGACGCTCGCAGCATCTGTTTGCGCTCATCGTTTAACGTTAACGATTGAGGGGGAGATGAAAACAACGAGAGAACAAATCATGAAAGAAATTCTTCATACGATTAATGTGCCAGTGGAGAATGTACAATGAATCAACAACTTGTGTATACACCTTTAGCGGAGCCTTTAGTAATGGGAGTTATGTCAGGTGTAGCCGTTATTTTATGTGTATTTTCAAGTAATCTATTGTTTTTATCTCTCGTATTTTTGTATGTAATTTTAATAGGTGCGATGCATGTATACATACGTAAAGTATCTCGTGTTGAATGGGAATACAGTCAAGGGAATTCAAACGTTTTTATAGGTGAAGCGAATGTGTGCAAAATGAAAATTTCAAACAAGTCGTTATTCCCTATTTTCAATATCGTATTTCGATTTAAATGTGAAAATAAGTTAACTTGGAATCATGATGAAATAAATAAAAATCATAGTACAGGTTCAAATTATTATATAAATTTTAATATAAAAGGAAGAGAATCAGTTTCATTTGATTTGCAAGCTGTAGCTGTAAAAAGAGGAATTGCGAAATGGGAAGAAGTTGAAATTGTCATTACGGATCCCTTTGGATTCATAACGAACCATATAACGTATAAACAAGTTGAAACGCCGTCTTATTTAGTTTTACCAGCTGTTCCGAAAATCCAAGTTCCTGAATTGCAAGAATGGTCACGAGGGTTTCGAAAAGCGATGTCATCCCCCTTATATGATGAAACGAAAGTAATGGGAGTGAAGTCGTATGAAAATGAAGATTTTCGTTCTATCCACTGGAGTGCAACAGCGAAAACAGGGACGATAACTGCGAAAAAGTACGAGCGAACACAATCAGATAAATATGCGATATATCTCAACTTGCAAAATAAAAGCGGTATTTCTTTGCGAAATGATACAGAGGAACTCATTGAATTAACGGCAGGCATATGTAAACAACTGCTTATGCAAAACTGTTCATTTGAAGTATGGATCAATAGCGTAAAAGATAACGGTTTGCTACATATAAAGAACGGTCATAACCGAAAACATTTGCAAAATGTATTAAAAGTACTTGCCTCAATATCGGACCAAGATACTCCTGTATCGTCTACTTATTTTTACACAGCAGGCTTTCGGCGAAAAGAATTGGATGCAGTTCCTTTAATTCTTGGTACTTCCCCAAAGAAATACAGTAGAACGAATAAATGGGTCGTAATTAAAGAATAAGAAGGGGTTTATGTTATGGCTAATAAAGAGCGACATATGAAGGTGAAGATTTGGAGTATTAGAGTTTTCATGATACTTTTCTTTACGGTTAGTGCGATAACGTTATCACAAGGTGTTGTGCATGTACAAGACATAGTAAAAGGGCTTTTTTCTAGTAAGACGGAGACAATATCGGAAAGAAATTATGATTTTACTAGTTTAGACGAACAGTTTGATGAACCTGAAAGAATTATAGATGAAGAAACAGGAGTTGTAGATACAAGAACAAAAATAGATAGGAAAATTCCACTTTTTGTACGAAAAAATTCATGGACTGATGTGTTTTCTGTTCTTTCAAATTCATGGATTAGTGTCGTTTTTTATGTAATTATTGCAGTGGTCATTCTATATGCTTTTTATAAATTAATGAGGAAAAAGGTAATGAATTCAGAAATAGAACAGGATAAACAATCGATAACAAAAGAAAATACGGATAGAACCGAAAAGAACAAGAAAGTGAAGCATCAGTTTGAACAGCCGTTACCTAAAGATAAGATAAGGCAAACGTTAGTGGAATGGGAAAGAACTTTACCATTTCACGAACAGAGAAGGTCATATGAAACGATGCAACAATGGTTAAGTAGAATTTGTAGAACGCGAGATATTATTCCGATATATGAGTCTGTCCGTTATGGAGAAAAGACGTATACGGAGTTAGATGTAGAGAAGACTGTACGATGGATAGAGCGAGACGGGAAAGCGTGACATTAATATAAGTAAATGAAATTAACTGTAAATTAATTTCATTTACTTATATTTAATTACATGGTAATGTATACTTACTTTTTTATATCTCTACCAATGGAAAAAAGTTGCCTTAGTAGAGTATTGCTCGTTACATTTTTTATGAGTTTATCTTCGCTTCATCAGTATAGAATGAAAAAGAGATGAATTGATTACGGGTAGCATGTAAATAAAAAATTATAATTTATTTTTAAATTTTTATAAGGGTGTGAAAATAGAATGAAACCTGTATTGAAAAACATACTCCTTTCCTTTATTTTTTCTGCAGCAGGGATGTGTTGGTTTCTGTTTATGTTAGTTAGAGGAGGCGGAGACTGGTTATTGTCTTGGGTAGGTGTATTCATGGCCTTTTTATCTTTATACACGTTAATAGATTTATATTGTAAGTATACATACGATAAAAAATGGAGTAAATTGTTTATCAAAGCAACAGTTACTACCTTTAGTTTTGCAGTATTGGGAATCACCTTTGGTATTGTACACGAGCTATTACAGCCATGGAGTCTCAGTTTAATGGTTTGGTATTGGTTGTTAGTGTTACTTTTATTTGTAACGACCATAATATTATTAGTTTTTGTATTATTTGTTAATCGTAAAAATTATAATATTCCTGGGAGATATAGAATACTTATACTGCTTAATCTATTTCTTACGTTAGCACCAGTGCTGTGGCCATTAATACTTACTATTATCGGGAATGGCATGAACGCTAGTGCAGGATGGTAAAAGTAAATGAACTAAAAAGTTGATATAGGGTTTTAAATATGTAAAAGAACGAGTTTTCAAAAATTGAAAACACGTTCTTTTTTTATTTTCATACATTACTTTTTCTCATCTGGGCGTCTAATTTTGAAAGTAAGTATTTCGTAAGGAATGGATAAGAAAAAAGAGAGTTTTATCATTTAGGATGAAAGTATAGCTTGAATCAATACGATATGAATAGAGGAGAGAAAGCCTTATGAAAAAATGTTATTCCATTAAGTTAGCGAGTTTGGCAGTTTTATTAGCGGGTACTACTTTATTCACACCCGGTTTTACTGTGAAAGCAGAGTCTATTCAAAATATTTCTAATTCATCAGAAGCACATGACCAAAAGAATCGGAATGGTTGGAAACAAGTCATGCAGGAAACAATCCAAATTGGAGCGCCAGGGGTATTAGCTAAGACGTATAATAACGGTAAAATTAGTAGTTATAATGCTGGTTTGGCGGATTTAAATAGTAAGAAACCAATGAAATCGGATTATCGTTTTCGGATTGGAAGTGTGACGAAGACTTTTACTGCTACGACTGTTCTTCAATTAGTAGGAGAAAATCGTGTGCAGCTTGACGATTCGATTGAAAAGTGGCTGCCCGGCCTCATTCAAGGAAATGGTTATGATGGCAATCAAATTACGATACGTCAACTTTTGAATCATACGAGTGGTATAGCTAATTATTTAAAGTCAAAAGACGCTGATATTATGAATTCGAAAAAAACGTATACAGCAGAAGAAATAGTAAAGATAGGACTTGCTCTACCCCCAGATTTTTCGCCAGGTAAAGGTTGGTCGTATTCAAACACAGGATACGTAATACTAGGAATGCTTATTGAAAAAATAACGGGTAATAGTTACGCAGAAGAAATCGAAAAGCGCATTATTGAACCTTTGGATCTATCAAATACGTTTTTACCAGGGAATTCACCCGTTATTCCAGGTAAGAATCATGCTCGAGGGTATATGAAAATTGACGAAACAAGTGAATTGAAAGACATGACGTATTATAATCCGAGTTTAGCTAATTCAGCGGGAGATATGATTTCAGATGCAGACGATTTAAATAAGTTCTTTTCATCTTTACTCGGTGGTAAGTTATTGAAGGAACGCGAGCTAAAAGAAATGCTTACTACAGTTCCTGTAGAAGGAAAAGGGGTTGGTGATGGATATGGTCTTGGAATCTATGAGACTAAACTTCCAAATGGTGTCTCAGTATGGGGTCACGGAGGATCAATTCCTGGGTTTATGACTTTTGCAGGCGGAGTAATGGGAGGCAAGCATACATTTGCTGTCAATGTTAATTCTTTAGGTCCGGTTGATATTCTTACACAGTTTGATAAAATGATGCAAGTTGAATTTCAGAAATAGATGGAAAGAATGTGAATGGAATCCTGCTTTAAAGGACAGTATTAACATTCATAGTAGAACATCAAGAGTAATTCAACAATAAAAAAGGATGTCAGTTACACGACATCCTTTTTTATTGAGAATCAAAGAAGTATGTTTTGAATTTTGAAAATTGTTATTTTTACAATTGTTCCATATAATGAAGGGTAGAGGGGTTATACAGGGGAGTTATGAATGGAGAATACTTTAGTTAGTTAATTGTTTTTATTTTAATAAATAAAAGTAAATTGATGTGGAGTGAAATTCATTGGGAGAAAATCAGTTTAGATGGAGTAACAAGCAATTAAGAGAACATGTTGAAGTAATAGATGGTAAAAGAAGTCCGCACATTTTATTGAAGAATGCAACGTATTTAAATTCCTATATGCGCGAGTGGGTACAAGCAAATATTTGGATCTATGATGATCGCATTATTTATGTAGGAGAAAAACTACCAGCGCAACTACAAGAATGCGAAGTCATTGATTGTGATGAAAAGTATGTAGTTCCTGGCTACATAGAACCACATGCACATCCATATCAATTATATAATCCTGAAACGTTAGCAAATTATGCGATGCAGTTTGGGACGGCGACTTTTATTAATGATAATTTAACTTTATTTTTCACATTACAACGTGAAGAAGCATTTCGTTTATTAGATGAATTTGAAAAGATTTCAGCAAGTATGTATTGGTGGTGTCGTTTTGATGGACAGACTGAATTGCAAAACGGGGAATCTTTATTTAATCGTGAAGAAATAATAGAGTGGCTAAAGCATAAAGCAGTTCTTCAAGGCGGTGAGCTAACAGCGTGGCCAAAGTTATTACATGGCGATGATGAAATGTTACATTGGGTGCAGGAAACGAAACGATTACATAAAAAAGTAGAAGGACATTTTCCAGGTGCATCTGAAACGACTTTAGCAAAGTTAAAACTGTTAGGTACAGATTGTGATCATGAGGCGATGACAGGGCAGGAAGCTTTCGCTCGTCTTATGCAAGGTTACACGGTTTCCTTAAGAAATTCTTCAATCCGCCCAGATTTAGAAGTGTTATTGAAAGAATTGTTGGAACTAGGAGTAAAACAGTTTGATAGATTCATTCTTACTACAGACGGCTCACATCCTTCATTTTATGAAAATGGAATGACAAACGTAATGATATCTACCGCGATAAAACAAGGAGTGCCAGTTATAGATGCTTATCATATGGCAAGCTATAATATCGCCCGTTATTATAATATGGAGCATCTACATGGTTCAATTGCGACAGGTAGAATTGCTAATATAAATATTTTAGAAAGTAAAGAAAACCCGGTTCCAATAAGTGTAATTGCAAAGGGGAAATGGGTGAAGCGCGACGGAGTAAATAAAAATGAATCAGTACAAATAGACTGGAGTAAATTCAAAGTAACTCCATTATTATTAGACTGGTCCATAGAAAAAGAAGATATGATTTTCCCGCATAAAATGGGTATACAATTATTGAATAATGTTATAACAAAAACATACACGACTGAAATTGATTTAAACCGTGATGAACTTTCACTAGATCATGATGAGTGTTTTCTAATGATGATTGCTCGTGACGGTGCGTGGCGAGTGAATACAGTTGTGAAAGGTTTTGCAAAAGAACTTGGTGGGCTTGCTAGCTCTTATTCTGGTACCGGCGACATCATTCTTATTGGGAAGAATAAAGAAGAGATGCTTACAGCTTTTCATAGAGTAAAAGAGCTTGGCGGGGGAATGGTAATAGCTGAAAAGAATGAAGTATTACACGAAATCGCATTACCATTGCTTGGGATTATGTCTAATTTGAAAATGAATGAATTAATACAGGAAGAGAAACAGATGGTGAAATTACTACAAGAGCGTGGTTACGCGTATGACGATCCGGCATTTACCATTTTGTTCTTTTCTGCGACGCACTTGCCTTTTATACGGATAACACCTATAGGACTATATGATGTGAAAAATAGTAAGGTACTGGACTCACCGGTAAATTTAATAAAGCAATATTAAAAGGAAAGGCCCTATAATAGTCTAAATTATAGGGCCTTTTACATTATTAGTATAAGAATATTGTAAGCCTCAAATGATATAGTATCTAAATCATTTGAGGTGATATGTAAATATGAAAAAAATATTTTACATTTTAAGCATATTTATTCTGTGTGTATCGATACAACACGTTGTACATTCCCAATCAGATGCACCAAGGTTATCTTCGGATTGTCTCGAAGAAAGAAAAGTTCGAGATGAAAAGTATGTGAAGAATATAATACAGGACATTAAATCCACATTTAATTTAAATATTGATGAACATAGTTTTTGGGAAGTAAGTAAAAGAGATCTGGAGGCTGCCCATTTGATGTATGGTGGAAAGGAAAATGATTCTTATTATAATTCGCTAACTAAAATTTATGATAGTGGTGGATTTAGCGAACAGCCCAGCTTATTTGGGAGGGCGCAAGAAGCATTTTTACTTTATAAAGAAAAAGATAATATCAATGTAATGAAACGCCTAAAACTAGACGTTGAAAAAGGGGAATGGCTCGTTATAAAAACGAAAAAGAAGAAAGGGAAAAAAGTGAAATTCAAGCCTTTGCAATGTGAAAAAGATTATATGAAAAAGAGAAATGAATAACAAAATACGTATTCATGCTGTTTTTATTCAATGATATTTTGCTGTTGATTTGAAATAGAAAAAGGTAAACGAACATATTAGCTTTATGGAATATGTTTGTTTACCTTTTTTTGAGAGATTTAAAAATTGGGGATGTTTTTAGTTGGAAATTATGTACTGGCTAATGAACTTATAACATTCAATGAATTTGTTCTTCATAAACATTAGATTTTGTGTCAAATGATTTATACATTGCCGAACCACCTATGTATATTTTATTCTACAGTATTTATAAAAGAATATTGGCCATGCATAAGAAATATGATTGGCACAGTTTTTGCTTGTATTAAATGTAAGGAAGGGAGATTGTATGTAAGGAATCTGTACTCGTAATAGTATAAAACAAGCTACTATTGCATTATTAATCATAGTTGTATTTATAGCGGAACTGTAAATACATACAAATAAGTAGGTTTTCGGTTTAAAAATTCTGAATTTTCTTTTAAATTATTAGGGGGCAATGGTATGGTTAAATATTCGAAAATTTCTAAGTGGATTCTTGGTGTTGGACTAGTGACAATAACATGTAATGGTTTGCAAATTCAAGCAGAGACAAAAGAGAAAAATGTGAAGAACGTATTACAAATGGAGCCGGTAGGAATACAGAAATCTGTTGATGAATTGGCGCACCCTTCAAAAGTACAAGAAAATGCATCTTTTACAAAACGGTTAAAATTAGCGGATTTATCGCAGCGTCCACTAGCACCAAACGATAATATTAAACCGTTAGCTGAAGAAAAAAAGTATTCAATGGCTGAGTTAAATCAATTAAATAATAAACAATTAACTGATCTTCTTGTGACAATTAAATGGTATCAAATTCCAGATTTATTTCAGTTTAATAGTGATAGTCTTAAATTCTATCAAGATGATAGTCGAATGCAAGCAATTATTAATAAACTAGCAGAACAAGGACAAGCTTATACGAAAGATGATTCAAAAGGGATTGAAACATTAGTAGAAGCTCTACGTGCAGCATTTTATTTAGGTTTTTACCATGATGAATTAAGCAAACTAAATGAGCGTAGCTACCATGATAAATGTTTACCAGCTTTAAAAACAATTGCAAAAAATCCAAATTTCAAACTTGGTACATCAGAACAAAATAAAGTAATTGCATCATATGGAAAATTAATTGGAAATGCATCAGCAGATGTTGAAACGGTTTTATATGCAGGTGAAATTTTTAAACAATATAATGATAATCTTGCAACTTTCATTGAAGACCGAACAAAAGGAGACGCTATATATGAGTTGATGAAGGGAATTGACTTTGATATTCAGACGGATATGTACACGACTGGAAAAGAGCCAAAAGATACGATGTGGTTTCGAAATATTGATAACTTTATTAATGAAGTAAATCGTTTTGCACTACTTGGTACAGTAACAAATAAAAACGGATGGTTAATTAATAATGGAATTTACTATGCTGGACGATTGGGCAAGCTTCATAGCACGCCGACAAAAGGACAACAAGTTGTTACAGATGCAATGCGAATTTATCCATATTTAGGAGAGCAATACTTTGTTGCGGCAGAACAAATTACTACAAATTATGGAGGAATAGATGCGAACGGAAAAACTGTAAATTTAGATCAAATTCGAGAAGAGGGTAAAAAGAAATATTTACCGAAAACGTATACGTTTGATGATGGAGCAATTGTCTTTAAAGCTGGGGATAAAGTTAGCGAAGAGAAAATTAAACGTCTATACTGGGCGGCAAAAGAAGTGCGTTCTCAATTTTATCGTACAGTTGGTAGCGATAAACCACTTGAAAGTGGACATGCTGATGATGTGTTAACGATGGTTATTTATAATAGCCCAGATGAGTATCAATTTAATCGTCAACTGTACGGATATGAAACGAATAATGGTGGGATTTATATTGAAGGGACAGGGACTTTCTTTACATATGAACGTACACCAGAGCAAAGTATTTATAGTTTGGAAGAATTATTCCGCCATGAATTTACGCACTACTTACAGGGAAGGTACGAAGTTCAGGGATTATGGGGACAAGGAGAAATGTATCAAAATGAACGTTTAACATGGTTTGAAGAAGGAAACGCAGAGTTCTTTGCAGGTGCAACGCGATTAGATAGTGTAGTACCGCGAAAAAGTATAATTGGTGGGTTATCTAATGATCCTGCAAAACGTTATACAGCATCACAAACATTAAATGCGAAATATGGAACGTGGGATTTTTATAATTATTCGTTTGCGCTGCAATCATATATGTATAATAAGCGCCCTGAAATGTTCGATAAAGTGCATGATTTGATTCGCGCAAATGATGTTTCAAGTTACGATGCATACCGTGCTACATTAAGCAAAGATAATAAGTTAAATGAAGAATATCAATCTTATATGCAAATGCTTATTGATAATCGCGATAAGTATACAATTCCACAAGTATCAGATGAGTATTTAACTCAGCATGATCCAAAATCGCTTTCGGACATTACTTCAGATATTACGAATGAAGCGAAATTAAAAGATGTGAAAGTAACAAAGAATAAATCACAATTCTTTAATACATTTACACTACAGGGAACATATACAGGAAGTGCGGCTAAAGGAGAAGTTGAGGACTGGAAAGTGATGAATGAAGCAACAAATGATATGTTGAAACGTCTTTCAGGAAAAGAGTGGACTGGATATAAAACATTGACTGCTTATTTTGTAAATTACCGTGTAAATAATGCTGGGCAATATGAATATGATGTTGTGTTTAGCGGAGTGAATACGGAAGAAGGTACGGCTGTAGAAAAAGAACCAAATAATTCATTTGAAACAGCAAACCCACTATCTTTGAATATTTTGTTAAGAGGAACCTTGAGCGATCAAGATCAGGGGGATAAATTTGTTATTGATGTAAAGGATCAAAAAGATTTACAAATTTCTGTTACGAACGAACAAAATCTTGGACTGAACTGGGTATTATATTCTGAATCAGATCTAAATAATTATGTAGCTTATGCAACAAAACGTGATGGAAACAAATTGCTTGGAAATTATAATGCAAAGCCAGGGAAATATTACTTAAGTGTATATAAGTATGGTGGTGAAACAGGGAATTATACGGTACAAGTAAAATAGTTTACTATAATTTATTTTGAAAGGAAACTTATTGCATTTTTTAGCAAAATAAAGTATGTAATGTTAAAAATTAAACTATATCAATATATCCCTGTTCTAATTATAGAACAGGGATATATTGGCTTTATATTTTTAAATTAAATAATCTCATTGGATTTTGACAAGAAAATAATTAATATAGATTTGAATTCTCATTCGTAAAGAATACTTTAATCTTCTTAATGCTCTTTCATTTTTGTCTCAATGCTTGTTTTCAAATCAGTTGATACTTGATTGAAATACCCCAAAACGATCTCCCTAATATCATCGGATATAACTTTCAAATCACTAGCTAAGTTCTCAGCGAGATGTTCTTTTTCTATCGGTTTTAACTTCGTATAAAATTCACCAGCCTGCGTAAAGTCATTCTGTTTTGTTATAGAAGTTCTTTCAAGTTTACCTTCAACGTACCTTCCGTCACCGCTTGTAATTTGATTAGCGGGTGTCCAATCTTGCTGTTGGTTAATCGTTAATTTGCGAAATTCGGGACCAATTCTTCTTCTTTGTGAATCACTGTAAATGTTAGCGCGCCCTTGCAACATTTTATCATCTGATAGTTCTGCACCATCCAGTAAATTAGAAGGGGAGAATGCGACTTTCTCTACTTGTTCCATAAAATTTTCAGGATTTTTATTTAATACCATTTTCCCGACTGGTATGAGAGGATACGTCTGTTCATCCCATACTTTTGTGTCATCTAAAGGATCATAAGATAGGTAAGCTTCATCTTTCGGATCCATGAGCTGGACGTATAAACCATACTCCACTGGTTTACCATTTTCAATAGCATCATATAAATCTTTCCCGCTATAATCAGGGTTTTCAGCAGCTAGTTTAATTGCTTCTTTACTAGTAATGTACTGTACACCTTCAAATGGGTACCAATGATACTTTACATACTTTCGATTACCTTCCGCATTTCTCCATACATATGTATTAACACTATGTCCTGGAATGTGGCGAAGACTTTTGGCCGTACCATTATTAGAGTATAAACGGACAACAAAATGAATAGATTCAGGTGCTTTAGCGACAAAACTCCAAAATCTATTAGGATCTATTAAGTTATTTTTAGGTGAAGGCAATAATGCTTGAATCGTTTCAGGGAAACGCATTGGGTCACGAACAGAAAAAACAGGAATATGATTACATAAAAGGTCAAAAATGCCTTCTTTTGTATAAAATTTTGTAGAAAAACCGCGTACATTTCTAGCAGTATCCGGTGTTCCTTTCGTACTAACAGCTAACGAAAATCGCACCATAACAGGAACTTTCTCATTAGAATTTTGTAAAAAACTTAATTTAGTATGTTCAGACATCGAATATATCGTTTGAAAATAACCGAACGCACCAAATCCTTTTACATGAACAGGTCTTTCTAAAATTTTTTCATGAATAAATTCTTGTAATGACTCATGCAGTACACTATCTTGCTCTAGTACGGGTCCACGTGAACCAACTGTTTGAGAGTGAAGTTTAGCTTGTTCATTACGTTCGTCATTTTCATTAAAGTCTTTCCCTAGTATAGATTGCCCCTGTTTATCATAGTTTTCATCCATCGATATAGCCTCCAAATCTTTTTTGTCCAATGTTACTAAATATGATTCTATAGCCTTAATTATGTATGACACGCACAGTTCAAAGCAGTAACATACCGCTAGATGAAAAAAACACATATGTAGTGGACCTGTTGAAATAGAAGAAATTATGGAAAAATGAATATCGGGAAGAGAAAGCACGCGTTTTACTAAAAATGTGGAAGAAAACCACTATTAAAATTTCAATCTTAAAACTTAATTTATAAACGATTATATAGAGAATGAACGTTAAAAAAGGAAAAATAACTAGGAGGAATTTAACATGTCGGATTGGTTTCAATTAGATAAAGAATATATGATGTCAACATATTGTCGTACAGAGGTTGCAATGGAAAGAGGAGAAGGGTGTAAACTGTATGATGTAGATGGTAAAGAGTATTTAGATTTATTTTCTGGCGTAGGAGTAAATGTATTAGGATACAATCATCCTAAAATTGTACAAATGACAATGGAGCAAGTTGCGAAATCGTTGCATTTACCGTTTCATTTTTTAAACCCAGTTGCAATTGAGTATGCAAAGAAATTAGTAGATTGTACTTTAAAAAGCGGAAAAGTCTTTTTTACAAACTCTGGTACGGAAGCGACAGAAACAACATTAAAATTAATTGATAAATATAGATTTATTGCGAATGAAGAGCGTGATGGAGTAGTTGTGTTAAAAGATAGTTTTCACGGGAGGACGTTAGGGGCACTGCATTTTACGAGACAAGAAAAGGTATATCAAAATTTCCCTAAAACATCTATTCCTGTATATGAAGTAGAGCGCGAGAATATAGACCAATTAGAAGAAACCATTATTAAAGAAAATCCAATTGCGATTATGCTAGAGCCTGTTTTAGGTAGCGGGGGGATTTATCCTTTATCAAGTGAATATTTACATGGTGTTCAAAATTTATGTGAAAAATATAATGTACTTCTTGTCGTTGATGAAGTTCAAAGTGGTATGGGGCGAACGGGAAAATTATTTGCTTATCAAAATTTTAATATTACACCAGATATTATTCAAATTGGTAAAGGAGCAGGAGGCGGGATACCGCTAGGAGGAATTATTGTAGGTGAAAGGTTATGTGATGTATTTTCACCAGGAGATCACGGGACAACATTTGCTCATTCATCAATGGGAACAGCTTTAGGTTTAACTGTATTAAATACATTACTTGATGATGGGTTAATGCAAGAAGCTTATGAAACGTCACTATATTTGAATGACAAACTGCAAGATATTCAGAAAGAAAATGCTTATTATATTCAGGAAGTACGTCATGCGGGGATGATGTTTGGGATAAGTGTGAATGACACGAATGAAAATGTAAAGAAATTACAGATTGAGTTAATGAATAAAGGGATGTTAGTCGATGTAACACAAGGGAATATTATTCGATTACTTCCGCCGTATATTATTACGAAAGAGGAAATTGACGCATTCACTTATGAGTTTATTTCCTGTGTTCATAACATAGCTGCTACAGCAAGTATTTAAAAAAATATAAAAAAATATAAAAAGCTGAAGAAGCCGCTATTTTAGCGGCTTCTTCAGCTTTTTAAAATAGTAAATTACTTAACATAGAGAGCATCTCATTGGACAAATAATTAATTATGTGAAACAATAATAACAGATAAGGAGACGTTAATTTTCCTTAAGTGCTTCGAATTAATTTTATTCAATAAGAGAAGGTGTGCTTAAAGAAGTTAAATTAAATAAGGAGCTGTTTTATTATATGCAACAAAATAATGATTTAAATTTTGAACCTCAAGACGTTAATATTGTCAATCCTAAACAAGCCAGGAAAGCAGTAATTGCTACTGGTATAGGGAACGCAATGGAGTGGTTTGACTTCGGATTATACGCGTATTTAGCGGTTATCTTAAGTCAATTATTCTTCTCAGGTGTTGATAATAGTGGATTGCAACTTGTACTTACATTCGGTACATTTGCAGCAGCCTTTCTCGTTCGACCAATCGGAGGTGTATTCTTTGGTAGAATAGGAGATAAGTACGGCCGAAAAATCGTGTTAAGTACTACTATTATTTTAATGGCACTTTCTACATTATTCATCGCATTACTACCAACCTATGAACAAATTGGTGTATGGGCACCAATACTACTTTTAGTTGCCCGAATGATTCAAGGCTTCTCTACAGGCGGCGAATATTCAGGAGCAATGGTTTATATCGCAGAATCTTCTCCAGATAAAAAGCGTGGTATACTCGGTAGTGGTCTTGAAATTGGAACACTCTCAGGTTACATTGCTGCATCGGTAATTGTTACCATTTTGACGTTATTGTTAACAGATGAGCAAATGCTCAGCTGGGGATGGCGTATTCCGTTCTTAGTAGCTGCACCAATTGGTTTGGTCGGTTTATACTTACGCCGTCATCTAGATGAATCTCCAATCTTTGAAGAGATGGAAAAAGCACAAGAGGAATCTGAAGACAATGAACAATTTTCATTTATGGATATTATTAAATATCACAAAAAAGACTTCTTATTAAGCACAGTAATTGTCGCCTTCTTTAATATTACGAATTATATGATTCTTTCGTATATTCCTTCTTATCTAACTCAAGTACTTAAAGTCAAAGAAACAACGGGCTTATTAATTATTTCTATTACGATGGCACTTATGATTCCACTAGCACTATATTTTGGTAAATTAAGTGATAAAATTGGTAATAAACGCGTCGTGCAAATTGGTTTACTTGGTTTAACTGTATTTGCAATTCCAGCATTTTTACTAATAGGTAACGGACATATTGCAGCTATATTTGCAGGTATTTTCGTACTAGGTTTCTTCTTAAGTGTATATGAAGGAACATTACCTTCATTATTACCATCACTCTTTTTCACTGATGTACGTTATCGAGCACTTTCGATCTCATTTAATATTTCTGTATCGATATTCGGTGGAACGACACCGCTTGTATGTTCATACTTAGTTCATGCAACTGGTAACCCGCTTGCGCCAGCATTTTATTTGACGGGTGTAAGTATTATTGGATTAGTTGTATTTAGTGTATTATTTGTTACGACTTCAGGGCGTGCGCTAAAAGGTTCATATCCTACAGTAGAAACGAAAAAAGAAGCACACCTAATCGCTAAAGAAGACCCTGAAGAAACACTTTGGTGGCATGAAGAGTCATTAGAAATTGAAGCAGGGAAGAATGCTTCCATTTAAAAAGCAACGTAGAAGTATAAAAAGACTCCTATGAATATAGGAGTCTTTTTGTTACGTTATTTCTTTCGTTTCTTCAAACTTTTCTGATAGGCATAAAGCTTATGAATCTCTTCCTTAAATTCATGCAGAAGTACAATGCTTTTACCATTTGAATAACGCACCGTATTATAAGCATCTATAATAATATCACTTTGAATATTTACATCTTCTTCATCATTTATTCTTTCTAGCCAAGCCTCAACAGTTTCTCCCCGTTTTCTATTTAAAGGAGGGGTTAACTTACTCTCTAGCTTGAAAATTTCCTTCCGAATTTCGTTATGCGGCGGTTTATTTCGTTTAAAACGATTTTGGTTCGTTCCTTCTTTATTAGTAATAATAGTAGATTCGAAGGCGGGCATATTTGGTAAACTGAATTGTTTTCGTTTTTTTACTATTTTCCAAACGACGTAAATAGCGATAGCTGTACATGCTATTATGGTAATGCTATTTATGAGTGTGGGGTCAAAATCAGGAAGTTTTTCCCCATTGTCTTCAATTTTAGGTTTTAAGAGATGCCCTTTACTTGCCCAAACCCCTTCAGTATCTTTCAATTCAGCTGCTACGAGAAATGGATTTATAACATAACCGACTCCTAACGCGACTACTTCTGTGATAAAGCTAAAAATAAGACGAATAAAAGGAAAAACTAAAACAAGTACTATACTCATTACACCAATCGTAATGATAGAAATGAAACGTAATAACTGTTGATTCCGATTTGCCCCAGTTAACCAAAATGTAATCATAATGTGTATAACTAATAGTAACAGCTTCCACAAAGGTGGAAAGGGCGCATAAAATATGGCTGAAATACTAAACCAAACAATACCGCCTAACGATTTTTGAACTGGATATCCTGGTCCGACTACATGTACGATAAAGAAGAAAAGCGGTAACATAATTGTGCCGAATAGAGAGAATGGGAGAAGGAAAGAACAACCAATTATTTGAGTAATGAACAGTATGACAAATCCTGTTGTTTTTTTATTCATAAATTTATGAATAAGAAATACGCCTACATAGCCTGTCGCTAAAAATATGGCAATAGCAACAAGGTCATCCCTTTCTGTTAATAATGAAAGGAGGAGAAGCAAAATAAAGTCATTAACGTGATAGAGCCAAGTTTTCAACCAATTCCACCATCCCTTCGCTATTAATGAGGAACGTTGGCTGCGAGAGAAGAGGGAGTTCATTTTTCTGTAAACCAATGTATATCATTGTAGACGAACGTTCTCTCTTTCTCGTTACATAATGAAGGAATCCTTGTTTCGGAAGTAACGTACTATCATCTGAAATACGTGCTAATTCTTCTAAAGCTTTTGCATATTGTGTTTGCCCTTCATGTAACGATAAATGTAATGCACCACCTTCTGCTAATACACTAATAAATAATTCAAACGGTATGTGATGCTTCGTTGCATATTGGCAAATGTATGTTGTGAATGAAATTAAATCTTCAACATTATCTTTCCAACCAAATCCACGATCGGCAGCTAAAGAAAGACAAATCGTCCAACTATAATTTTTTACAGGTTCAAATTGCTTCGCTTGTAATTCTTGCATTTTAGCAGATGCCTTCCAATGAATAGAGCGGAAAGACTCACGCTCATATCGCTTTACACCGATAATAGATGTTTCATCATTGTAAAAAGAAAAATTAGTTCGATAAGAACCAGTTAGAAGTTGCTGAAGTTCTTGCAAACCTGCTACTTCTTTAGGAGAAGGATACACAATAATTTCAGTTTTTAACTTATCGAAAACAGGTAAGTGTACATTTAATAAATGAAAAGGATCTTTTAAAACGCATTCGAACTGTTCAATTTGAAACACACCACGTTTCGTTGCGGTTAATGTTAAATCCCATTTTTGCGCCGAATGTGCAGGTTGTGAAAATGGAAAAGAGAATAACGTTTTTGATATTCGTTCAATTCCTTGATCTTTATGCTGTATAAGAGACGAATCTAAATGAAAATAACAAACACCATTAACGAGAGGGATATGTGCACCGTTTTTCAAATGAATAAAAAACTTTCCAGATTCATCAGGGAAAAGCCGAGTTGTTTGTCTCTCGTTTATAACTTCAAATTTTTTCTCTATGTAAGCGACATATTTATAAATGAAAATCGCAAATAAATAATAGGAGAAAAAGAGAAACATTATAATTCGTTGCGGCATAAAAAAGGTAAATAGTATAGCGCCTGGCACAGTTAGTTGAATAATATGGAGTTGAAAAAATAAAGGTACAGTTACAACACGCTGTCCATTCATGCTTGCTCAATCTCCACAGGTACGTCAACTTCTTTTAAAATACTTTGCATTATATCATTTTTAGTCGTGCGCAGGGCACCTTCCATTGATAAGACAATACGGTGATTCCAAACAGAAGGAGTTAAAAATTGTATATCTTCAGGGGTGCAATATTCTCTCCCGCGTAAGAAGGCTAATGCTTGAACTGCGCGCACTAAAGAAAGTGTGGCACGTGGGCTTACACCGTTAGCGATGTAATCGTGATTTCGAGTAGCTTGTGCAAGTTTAATTATGTAATGTTCTAACGGTTCTGATATGAAAATTTCTTTTATTCGTTTCTGTGATTCTAATATATCTTCTAAAGAGATAACAGGTGTGACACGTTCTAGCGGTATATCGTTACGAAAACGTCGCATCATTTGTAACTCATCTTCAGGAGTTGGATAACCGATTGAAATCGTCATTAAAAAGCGATCAAGCTGTGCATCTGGAAGAGAGAAAGTCCCTTGTGATTCAATTGGGTTTTGCGTTGCAATAACAAAGAACGGTTTTGGGAGAGGAGTAGACAGTTTTTCAAGCGTCACTTGTCGCTCTTCCATCGCTTCTAACAAACTAGATTGTGTTCTCGGCATTGCACGGTTAATTTCATCTGCTAGCAAAATGTTTGTCATAACGGGTCCAATTCTTAACTCAAATTCACTTGTTTTTGGGTTAAAGTATTCAATACCTGTTACATCACTTGGAAGTACATCAGGGGTAAATTGAACACGAGAAAAACTACCGCCAATACTTTTTGACATGGTTTTCGCCAGTAACGTTTTCCCAGTACCAGGCACGTCTTCGAGTAGTACATGTCCATCAGCAAGCAGTGAAACAAGCAGTAGATCAATAACATTTTCTTTACCAACAAACACAGATCCTATGTTTTCTTTCAATTTATTTATCATATGTACCATTCCTTTCAGTATAAAAGAGCTAATATTTCTATATTTTAACAAATTATTCAGAAAATTAGTATGATTTTTTAATTCAAAGAAATAGATATTTAATTATTAAATTAAGCTTGCATATTTTGGAATATGATTATACAATATCGGTATACGATGTATCGTTAGTCGATATATCATAAGGCGATGTATCGGAGGTAGTTATAATGAATGCGAAGGCGCAAAAATATATTCCGTTAACTGAGGCGACATACTACATATTATTGTCACTTGTAAAGCCAATGCATGGTTATGGAATTATGCAAATGGTAGAAGAGATGACAAATGGAGAAGTAAAACTCGGTCCTGGTACGTTATACGGGAATACGACGAAATTACTAAAAGAAAAATTAATTGTTGAAGTTGCCTCTACAGATAGAAAGAAATGCTATGAGTTAACAACGTTTGGGAGAGAAGTGTTAGAGCTCGAGTATAACAGGTTACAGAGATCTGTAAGGAATGGGAATAGTATATTAGGGGAGTGAATGGAATATGGAGACAAAGAAGTTATTCAAACCTTTCGCGATAGGGAGCTTGGAAAAAGAAGAAGCTTTTTTAAGAAAAATGCATCAAAAAGGATGGGCTTTACAAAAGTATAATGTAATGTATACGTTTAAGAAAACTGAACCGAAAGATGTAATATATAAAGCGGATTTTAGACTGGATTATATAGATTCGAAAGAAAAACAACTAGAATATATTGATATATATGAAATGTGTGGCTGGAAACATGTAACGAGTTTTGCGAAATGGAATTATTTCTGTAAAGAAGTAGACGAGGAAAATGAGTTACCTGATATTTATTCAGACAAAGAAACGAAGATACAAAAACTTGTTGAATTGATACAGTTCGTTGCAATTATGTTTGTAACGTTAATTCCAGTGCTTTACTTATGTTTTCTTGGAGTATCAGAATCAGGATTATATAGAGGTATGGTAGGGTTTTTAGTTTGTATATATTCATATGCGTTTATTAATTTATTTAGAAAGCTTAAAAAAATGAAAAAGGAAATATTTTAACAAAGAGTGATATTCTTAGAGAAGATATATTGGGAAATCATCTTCTCTAATCTTTATATATATTTATTTTGTTCATTCTTTTTTACATAATAAAAGACTACCTTTTTAATTCATAGAATTAACAGTTACAAAGATAATACCAGTAACAATACCTAAAAAAATCATAAATGAAGAAGAAATAATTAATAATAAAGAATTAGCAATAAATATCACTTTATTAGATTTTTGATTTTTAAAATGGTAATAAAGTAAAAGACCACAAATAGTAGAAACAATCCATATTGTTAGACCGTAAGGAGTCGTTATTTTTTCAAAATCGAAGATCCAAAAGTAAAAGATGACTATGTGGCAAGTTACTAGTATAAATGTTGATGGAAGCATTATCTTTTTATTTAAAATCATTTGTTTTACCTCCCTTATGTAAATATTACCAAAAGGGTATGGGTTTTAATATATAATAAGGAAGAAATACATCTTTAATTAACTTATTAAATGGAAAAATCCCTTATAGAAAAATCTATTTCTACAAGGGATAATAATGTTTTTATTAGAAAGACTGATTTTGCGCAGGTTTAATAAATTGTTCTGGGTTTTCAACAAGTCCGCATACAGCACACTGGACACGGTATGTAGGTCCTTGATAGGCCATATGAAAAGCATTCATCGTTTCATTTGTGTATTCTTCTTCTACTTGACCAGTTTGTGGATTTAATTTGACTGGTTTTACTTGTTGTTCAAGAATATTAAAGCGAGTACGGTTCGTTTTACAGCTTGGACATAGCATTGGTTCCATATGTATACACCTCCATTTGTATCATTTCTTAAAATCTTTAATTTTATGCAAGCAAAAAACTTTCTCAATATAAATAGGTGTTTAATGTATTTAAAATTCAGAAAAAATGAAATATAATAAAAGCACGAACTGGTTATGTCCAAACCAAATCTCCTGTTTTATGCCAATAAGCTGGGGGGCCGAGAAATCGGCCTCATTTTTTTTGCTCATTACTACAAGGAACAAGGTTTTTGTGAGACTTTTGTCGAAATTTTAGGGATAGATATAAAGGGGGATGTAAAATGGATTTGAAAATGAAGTACATCATTTTATATGTAGAAAAGTTTGAGGAATGTTTAAAATTCTATAAAGATATTTTACAGTTACCTATAAAAGCAGAGCATGGTACATATATTGAATTTAATACTGGAACTACCATTTTAGCGATGAATACGCGGCAAGATGTGAAAGAATTAACAGGACTACCGCTTACAGAAGGTGAATTAAAGTCTTCTCATTTCGAATTAGGATTCGTTGTTGAGAATGTACAAGAAACGATTGAGCAATTTAGAGAACAAGGAATCAAGATTTTAGTTGAACCTATTGTAAAACCGTGGGGACAAACAATTGCCTACATTGCTGATCCAGATGGAAATTATATTGAAATTTGCAGTTCATTAGAATAGAGGGAGAAAGAGAGATGGGATTTCCAAAACTAGAAACAGAACGTTTACTCTTAAGAGAACTTACACTATTAGATGCAGAAACGATGTTCCAATATTTTTCGAAAGAATCAGTTATACGTTATTTCGGAATGGATTCTTTTGAAAATATTGAGCAAGCGAAAACAACGATTCAAACGTTTAAAAATCGTTATGAAGAGGGCAGTGTATTTCGCTGGGGAATCGAGAAAAAAGGGACGGGCCAATTAATCGGAACGTGCGGATTTCATTTAATTAATAATAATCATAAACGAGCTGAAATTGGTTATGAATTAGATGATACATATTGGGGACAAGGATATGCATCGGAAGCATTACAAGCGATTTTAGCTTACGGATTTGAAATGCTGCAACTGATAAGAATCGCAGCGGTTGTATATGTAGAAAATAAAGCTTCTCAAAAGTTGTTAATAAAAGCAGGATTTCAAGAAGAAGGATTACTTCGAAAACATATGATTCAAAATGGAGTTGCTCATGATACCATTTTATATTCTTTATTAAAAGAAGAGTGGAAGAAGTAATGAGTACAAACGAACTTATAACGATTATGAAGAATCATAGGGAAAATAGATTCATTTTAGGTATAGATGGTTTAAGTCGTTCAGGAAAAACAACATTCGTAGCAAATTTAAAAGAAAATATGAAACAAGAAGGCATTCCGTTTCATATTTTCCATATTGATGATCATATAGTGGAGCGTAATCGACGCTATTATACAAACCATGAAGAATGGTATGAGTATTATTGTTTACAGTGGGATATTACATACTTGAGGCAGAAGTTTTTTCAGAAGTTACAACATGAGACAAAATTAACTTTGCCTTTTTATCAAGAGGAAACAGACTCATGTGAAATGAAAAAAGTACAGATTCCTATTGTAGGCGTAATTGTTATTGAAGGAGTTTTTCTGCAGCGAAAAGAATGGAGAGATTTCTTTCATTATATGGTCTATTTGGACTGTCCAAGAGAGACAAGGTTTCTACGTGAGAGTGAGGAGACACAGAAAAACCTTTCAAAGTTTGAAAATAGGTATTGGAAAGCAGAGGATTATTACTTAGAAATGGAATCACCGAGGGATAGGGCGGATTTAGTCATTAAATGATTTGAACATAGAAGGTGAATAGAATGAATATTTTATGGGATTTTGATGGGACGTTATTTGATACGTATCCTGCATATACAATGATGCTTTCTGAAATATTAGGTGATTCAGTAGAAAAACAAGAAATATACAAAAACTTAAAAATATCATACTCTCATGCAATTCAGTATTATAATATTTCATGCGAGCAGGAAGAAAAGATTAAAGTTTTGAAGGGAAAATTCACGTCAAAAGATATGAAACCTTTTGTAGGTGTCGAAGAGGTTTTGAAATTTGCAAATAAAAATGTGATTATGACCCATAAACATAGGGAAGGGGTTATGGGCATTTTAAACTATTACGGCTGGGAAAAATACTTCGTAGATATGGTTACAATTGACGATGGCTTTCCTCGAAAGCCAAACTCTTTAGCTTATAATCATCTGCATAAAAAATACAATATTGATTTAGCTATTGGAGATAGAGAATTAGATTTATTACCTGCAAAAGAATTAGGTATTTCAACATGTATGTTTCAAGGTAATTGTGATGTAGCGGATTATTCTTTATCACATTACTCGGAGTTTTTTAAGGTAGTGAGTGATAGAGAGTTTTCTTTATAAAAAAAGTTATTAATAAAGACTGTATCTTTCATTTTAAAGGTACAGTCTTTATTTTTTAGAGCTATTATATACCAATTGCCGTGGATTAAAGAATGATTGTATATCTTTAGTAAAGAAATAGTCAGGTTAGTTGTTAGATAGAAATAAACTGACAGATAAAGTGATAGTGTCCGTTTTATCTGCTTTTTATCATAACCAAATTATGGTTATTCATGCTAATATAAACTCATAGCTATATAGAAGGGGTGGGATTAGTATGAAAACAGAAATAGTTCCTAAAAAGAAGTACAGTATAATAAGCTATATATCTTTACTCATCGGCATTTTGTGTTTTCTATTCGTTTTTATAACGCCAACAAGGATAGCGAATGCAGGTAATATAGTTGGAGATTATATTACAATTGCCCTGACAGGTGTAGGTATCATGCTTTCAATAATCACAATGACGAAAAAAACAGAGAAGAAGGTGATTGCTATCCTTTCATTAATACTGTCCTCATCATTTTTTATATTTTGGATCATAGCGATTATCCTATTGTTTACTGGTCAAATTAGTTTTGCGCCGTAATGTGAAATAAAAAGAGTCCTTTTCGTATGATAACGGGTATAGTTACGGGAGTGAAAATATAAAATAACATACAAATTAGGGATGTAAATCACTTATGATTTAGCATCCCTTTTTTTATTGTTATTTCAGTGTTTAAGCGCTTTTATATAGTTAAATAGCGTTCTAAATAATAAGATAAATGGAAAATTTATGTTAAAATAATTATAGAGATTGTGAAAAAATGTTCTTAAACTAGCGTTCAGATTACTTTAAGAAGGTTTTTTCAAAGGAAATGGTAAATATCATATTTTGAAGGGGTGATTGTAGTGGATTAAGTGATTTTTTTAATCTTGGTTAAATACTTTGAAGATAGGGGTTTATAACTATGAATACAAAACTAATAATAATAGAAGGGTTACCTGGATTTGGAAAATCAACCACTGCAAAGCTAATAAATGAAATTCTAAGCCAAAATAAAATTGAAGTTGAACTATTTTTAGAGGGAAATTTGAACCACCCAGCCGACTATGATGGTGTATCTTGTTTTAATAAATTTGAGTTCAATAGATTATTATCTAACAGTGGAGATTTTAAAGAAGTGCTCCTTAAGAAAGTTCTAAAAAAAGGAAGCAATTATTTATTACCATACAGAAAGATGAAAAATGAGTTTGGTGACCAGTTTTCGGACGAATTATTTAACATTATTTTAAAAAATGATATATACGAATTACCATTCGATAAAAATGTTGAATTAATTGCTGACAAATGGAATGACTTTACTGAAATCGCTCTAGAAGACAATAAGGTTTATATCTTTGAATGTTGTTTCATACAAAATCCATTAACTATTGGGATGATTAAATATGGTGAACAAAAAGAAAAAATAATAAATTATGTAATGAAAGTTGCAAAAATCATAGAGAATTTAAACCCAATGTTATTGTATGTAGAACAAGATAATCTTGAATTTTCATTTAGGAAGGCGTTAAAAGAAAGAACTCCAGAATGGTCCACAGGAATTATCGACTATTACACTAACCAAGGCTATGGGAAAGAACATCACCATTCAGGTGTAGAAGGAGCGATAAAAGTTCTTGAAGCTAGAAGGAATTTAGAATTAGAAATATTCGATATGTTAAAAATGAAAAAAGAAACAATCAATAATACAAAATATGAAATTGACTCATATAGGTCAATGTTAAAAGATAAGTTAGCCATACAAATGGTGAAATAGCTTTTTACACTAACTGGTGCTTTAGTTGAAGAAGGAAATAAAAAACGCTCAGAATATTTTCTGAGCGTTTTAGTTTGTTATTTCTAATGTTTATTAGCATTTTTCTCTTCCTAAACTGAACCCATTACTCGTATGAAGGACTCTTTTTATTCGGTATCTTTAGGTTGATATTCTAAAATATCCCCCGGTTGGCATTCTAATGCTTTACATATTGCTTCTAAAGTTGAAAAACGGACTGCTTTTGCTTTTCCATTTTTCAAGATAGAAAGGTTAGCCATTGTAATTCCAACCTTCTCCGAAAGTTCTGTTACACTCATTTTTCTTTTTGCTAACATTACATCAATATTAATAATAATTGCCATATTATTCACCTCAGACCGTTAAATCATTTTCTGATTTTATATCTATAGCATCTTTTAATAGTCTTTGGAGAACGGCAGCAAAGACCGCGATTACCATTGAAGCAAAAATCATAATCATTCCGATAATAATAATGCCAGGGGCATCATCTCTCTCTGCCACGAGATAGAAAAGTGGCATACCTAATACATATAATACACTAATTGCCAATGCGCTGTACTTAATATTTTTTAAAGCTTGAACAGATAACTCTGAGAATGCGTTGTTTTTATCAATATAGTTTAAAAGCTTAAATGTTTGGTACAGTGCGAAGTAATAAGGTATTGCTGTTGCGTATAAATTGATAAATACAAGATATTTAATATATGAAATATCTGGATATAATTCTGCGGCGAAATTTCCTATTTTAGGGACTAAAAAAATGCACATAGCAAGAACGGGGATTCCGATCAGAATCACAACGGTCTTTAAAAAGAGTGTGGATCCTTGTTTCATAAAAAGCACCTCATTTATTTATTATCTTATTAATTTAACATGAAATTTATTGTTTAACAATAAATTTTTATTCCTTTTAATCGAGGATTTATTGTTAAACAAGTAATTAATGAAAAGGATGCTAAATCTTTTTTATAAGATAGATGACACATACCGGTATTTAATTAAGGAAAGAAAGAGAAAGTAACTATTGTTAGCTTTATAAGAATTGGGAACTAATAAAACATATGTAGGTTGTGGAATGAAAAAGGAAATAAGGTGTATTGAAATGAATGCAAAGTTTATGGAGGAACAATCATGGTTAATTATGGTGTGAAGATGAAAAAATTACTATTAGTGGGAGCTATAATAGTAAGCGTATTAAGTACGGAAAGTATGATGAATTATCATGCGGCCAAAGCTAAGGTGAAAAAAGTAGAACACCAGCCTAAAAATATAATTATGATGGTTATGGACGGAACGAGTTCAACGGCGACAACATTGGCTCGCTGGTATAAAGGGGCACCGCTTACGTTAGATCAAATTGTAACAGGAGGTGTTCGTACGTTTTCGGCGGAATCAGCTATTACAGACTCAGCGCCAGCAGCAACAGCATTAGCAACTGGAAATAAATCGAATTCAGGATATGTAGGCGTACTACCTTCTATTGTAAATTCACCTAACTTAAAGCCAATAAAAGAAGAGGACAAGTTACGGCCGGTCGCAAACGTATTGGAAGGTGCAAAACGTACTGGCCGTGCAACTGGAATTGTTGCTACATCTGAAATTCAGCATGCTACTCCGGCGGGATTCTCGGCTCACCATGTCAATCGCAAGCAATTTGACGTAATTGCGAAGCAGCAAGTATATCAAAATATAGATGTCGTATTAGGCGGGGGAAAAGCGGCGCTGCTACCTATGAAAAGTAATGGAATCCGAAAAGATGGTGAAAATTTAGTAAAGGTGATTCAAGACAAAGGATACGATTTTGTTGAAACGAAAGATGCGTTATTGAACTCCAAATCTAATAAAATTTGGGGCTCTTTCTCAAATCATGCTCTTGCGTTTGATATAGATCGTATAGCAACAAATCCAGAACAACCAACACTTTCTCAAATGACAGAAAAAGCAATTCAAACATTATCAAAAGACAAAGATGGTTTCTTTTTATTCGTAGAAGGTAGTAAGCCTGATTGGGCAGCGCATGCTAATGATCCAATTGGGATGATTAGTGATGTATTGGCATTTGATGAAGCGGTAGCAAAGGCATTACAATTTGCGAAGAAAGATGGGGATACGATGCTCATAGCTTTAACTGATCATGGTAACAGCGGTATCTCTATAGGGAATAGAAATACGACAAAAGGATACAATACTACACCGGTTTCTGCATACATTGATTCATTGAAAAAGGCGAAAATGACACTTGAAGGAACTATAAATAAACTGAAATCTGATTTATCAAATGTAGAAGATGTAGCTAAACTATACGGTTTGGATAATCTAACTCATGATGAAAAAGAAAAATTAAAAGCGGCAAAAAAGAAAATGGATGTAGGACGAATTCTTACTATATTATTGGCTAATCGTGCAAATATCGGCTTTACGACAGGAGGACATACAGGTGAGGATGTATTTTTACATTCTTATGGACCTCAAAAACCAGAAGGCTTAATCCAAAATACAGACATTGCGAAGACGATGGCGAAAGCGATGGGCTTTAACTTAGAAGAAGTAACGAATAAAATATTTTTAGAGAGTGAACAAGCCTTTAAGAAAGTCGGTGCAACTGTAACAGCTGACAAAACCGAAGGAGCAAACTCGTTACTCGTGGTAAAACATAATAAAGTAGAAGCACAACTATTTGGTAACAAAAATATAATTCGTATCAATGGTAAAGGGTATGAATTAGGAAGTATTATTGTAGAGAGTAATGGAAAGTGCTATGTACCAGAAGAAGCAATTCAACTATTTGTAAAGCATTCTCGTTAAAAAATTGCTAACCAGTTAAGCTAACTGGTGGCAATTTTTTGCGTTTATTCTAAATATAAGGGTTCGGATTGTTTTGGAAAGTTTTCCAGATGAGACTTGTATAAATGTTAAAGGGGAATTATATTTTTTTCTTACATTAAAAAATTTCGTTTTGTAGAATAGAGAATTTATACATATAGTAAAGTCTAATGTATTATCAATTAATATTTATGAAAAATATATTAATACTTTAGAGTTTCTTTAATTTTCATTATTTCTTATTTAATATTATTCGTTATATTTATAATATGTTTATTTCAATTTATCGTATTGTAGCGCAGTTTCATATAATTATAAAGCAAGCATCAAAATAAAATCTCCACTAGAGTAAATTTATTATTTTTTTGCGTCTTTTTTATCCCGCTATTTGCTGGGCAGTAAGACCCCCACCTCAAAATTCAGCGAAAGCAAAGAAGTTAGGTGGGGATCGGGCTGCCTGTAAAAGCCCGATTGGTGAGGGCTGATTAAAGTTTCACTTTATTTACGAAAATTATTATGCAGCTAAGAAAACTGTAGTTCATTGAATTAGAGGTATATTAGAATTTAGTTGAAGAAAGAGAGAGGGAATAAAATGAATATAGTGCACTTACGTCCTAAACAGCGGTCTAAGTATCGCATTATGCTAGGGACGTGGTATTACTCTACAAAGAGATACATTCAGTGGTTAGTAGACGGAAAAACATATGCAAAAAGGCTCCAACAAGAAAAGCTACCTTGTACAGCAATTCAGCACCGAACGATATTACTTCGTAAGCTCAAAGATGTAGATATGTGGTATCAACAGAATAAGGTTGTTAATTTGAAAATTGCTGTTAAAAAACTAAATGGTATCGTCATTAGACCAGGAGAAACATTTTCTTACTGGCGTTTAATAGGTAAGCCTACGAGGAAAAAAGGGTATGTAGAAGGTATGGTATTACACTACGGATCTTTTCAAACAGGTATTGGAGGAGGTCTTTGTCAGCTTTCGAATTTAATATATTGGATGACTTTACATACACCACTGACAGTAACAGAACGATATCGTCATAGCTTTGATGTCTTTCCTGATTCTAGGCGAACTCAACCGTTTGGGAGTGGAGCGACTTGTTCCTATAACTATTTGGATTTACAAATTAAAAATGAAACGGACCAACCGTATCAACTTCACCTTTATATGACAGATGAATATTTAGTTGGTGAATGGAGAACAGTCTATCCGCAACTTTATCAATATGAAGTGTATGAGAAAGAACACTCAATTCAACCTGCATACTGGGGCGGTTATATACGACATAATGTGATTCAACGTAAAGTATATAATCAACAGAAACAGTTAATAGAAGATCAATATGTAACGGAGAATCACGCTATAATGATGTACGAACCACTATTAGCTTGTAATAATGAGAATAGTGAGTAATGTGGTAATCCATAGATTAAATAGTATAGAAAATATTTAATTCTTATTTTTATTAAAAAAATATAAATCTCAGATTTACTGGATTTTGATTGTAACTAAGAACATATAAAAGTTCACTGTTATTTATAGGAGAGCCTGTTTGTTTTTCTATCTTTTGTATTTCACTCTGCATAAAAAAATATTTCTCAACATTTTATTTGTTGAAAAAGATTGAATATTCGTATTATAACGAATATTATGTTGTTATCGGCAAAAAACGATAATTTGCAGACACTGGGGAGGAAATACATTGAAAAAGAAAAAGAAATTAAAACCATTAGCGGTATTAACAACAGCAGCGGTACTAAGTAGTACGTTTGCTTTTGGAGGTCACGCAGCGTATGCTGAGACACCAACATCATCTCTACCAATAGATGAGCACTTAATACCGGAGGAGCGTTTGGCAGAAGCGCTAAAACAACGGGGGGTAATTGATCAATCTGCATCACAAGCTGAGACGTCAAAAGCTGTCGAAAAATATGTTGAGAAAAAGAAAGGGGAAAACCCTGGGAAAGAAATCTTAACAGGAGATAGTCTTACACAAGAAGCTTCTGATTTTATGAAAAAAGTAAAAGATGCAAAAATGAAGGAAAATGAACAGGCACAGCAGCCTGAAATAGGTCCAGTAGCTGGACAAGGTGCAGCATTAAATCCAGGGAAATTAAATGGAAAAGTACCTACTACATCAGCGAAGCAAGAAGAATACAATGGAGCTGTTCGAAAAGATAAAGTACTTGTTTTACTTGTAGAATTTAGCGATTTTAAGCATAACAATATTGATCAAGAGCCAGGATACATGTATTCTAAGGACTTTAATCGTGAACATTATCAAAAAATGTTATTTGGTGATGAACCATTCACTTTATTTGATGGATCGAAGATTAACACATTTAAGCAATATTATGAAGAACAATCTGGTGGTAGCTATACAGTTGATGGGACTGTAACAGAATGGCTTACTGTTCCAGGAAAAGCATCAGATTATGGTGCTGATGCGGGTACTGGGCATGATAACAAGGGGCCTTTAGGACCAAAAGATTTTGTGAAAGAAGCATTAAAAGCAGCGGTAGCAAAAGGAATCAATTTAGCAGACTATGACCAATTTGATCAATACGATCAAGATGGTGATGGAAATAAAAATGAGCCAGATGGAATTATTGATCATTTAATGGTTGTACATGCTGGCGTTGGTCAAGAAGCTGGCGGCGGTAAATTGAAAGATGATGCGATTTGGTCACATCGTTCAAAACTAGGTTCAAAACCATATGCAATTGATGGCACGAAATCTTCTGTTTCGAACTGGGGCGGAAAGATGGCTGCATACGATTATACAATCGAGCCTGAAGACGGAGCGGTTGGTGTGTTTGCACATGAGTATGGCCATGATTTAGGCTTACCAGATGAATATGATACAAAGTACTCAGGACAAGGTGAACCTGTTGAGTCATGGTCTATTATGAGTGGTGGTAGCTGGGCTGGAAAAATTGCAGGAACAGAGCCAACGAGTTTCTCACCACAAAATAAAGAGTTTTTCCAAAAGAATATGAAGGGGAATTGGGCGAATATCCTTGAAGTAGATTATGACAAACTTAGCAAAGGCATCGGTGTTGCGACATATGTAGATCAAAGTACTACAAAATCTAAACGACCTGGAATCGTTCGTGTTAACTTGCCGGACAAAGATATAAAAAATATCGAATCGGCGTTTGGTAAGAAGTTCTATTATAGTACAAAAGGAAATGACATTCATACAACACTTGAGACACCAGTATTTGACTTAACAAATGCAAAGGATGCTAAGTTCGATTATAAGGCATTTTACGAACTTGAAGCGAAGTATGATTTCCTTGACGTATATGCGATTGCAGAAGATGGAACGAAGACACGCATTGATAGAATGGGCGAAAAAGATGTAAAAGGCGGCGCGGATACAACTGATGGTAAGTGGGTTGATAAATCATACGATTTAAGCCAATTCAAAGGAAAAAAAGTAAAACTGCAATTTGAGTACTTAACAGATATTGCAGTAGCTTATAAAGGATTTGCGTTAGATAATGCAGCATTAACTGTAGATGGAAAAGTTGTTTTCTCTGATGATGCAGAAGGTCAGCCAGCAATGACGTTAAAAGGCTTTACTGTGTCTAACGGATTTGAACAGAAAAAACATAATTACTATGTAGAGTGGAGAAATTACGCTGGTTCTGACACTGCGTTACAACATGCACGTGGCCCAGTATTTAATACAGGAATGGTTGTATGGTATGCGGATCAAAGCTTTACAGATAACTGGGTAGGCGTTCATCCAGGTGAAGGGTTCTTAGGAGTAGTAGATTCCCATCCAGAGGCAATTGTAGGGACATTAAACGGACAACCTACTGTGAAGAGCAGTACGCGTTATCAAATTGCCGATGCGGCATTCTCATTTGATCAAACACCAGCATGGAAAGTAAATTCACCAACTCGCGGTATCTTTGATTATAAAGGATTACCAGGAGTGGCAAAATTTGATGATTCTAAGCAATATATCAACAGCATCATTCCTGATGCAGGACGTAAGTTGCCGAAACTAGGACTGAAGTTTGAAGTAGTAGGCCAAGCTGAAGACAAGTCTGCAGGTGCGGTTTGGCTTCATCGATAAAATAAGGTAAAACGAAGAGGAGCTGCCACAAGTCGGTGAAACTGACTTATGACAGCTCTTTTCTTCTTGTGAAAAAACTCTCTGTTTTTTTATGTACTTATTGGAAAAATTCGAAGTTTCTTTGATACATAAAATGCTCCGTCTGTCCAATTATAGAAGCTATTTTGGACGTAAGAAATTTGTAAGTAATGAGTAAGAAAAAAGAGATTTTCATAGTATAAAATATTTATTATAGCTACTTTTAACACCTGATACTAATAGTGTGCTATAATATGAATTAGCAACAAAAAGGAAAGGAATTAGAACAATGACCTTAGAAAATACTAAAAATTTAAAAAAACAAGTTGCTCCTTTTGAAAAATCAACGATTAAAAAAAGTGTTTGGCAACTGATCAACACAATCGTGCCATTTATTATTTTATGGTACCTTGCTTATAAAAGTTTGTCAGTTTCTTATTGGTTAACATTAGTTCCAGCACTGTTAGCCGCTGGATTTATGACAAGGATTTTCATTATTTTTCATGATTGCACCCATTATTCGTTCTTTAAAAGTCGACGTGCAAATAGAATAGTTGGAACGTGTATGGGTGTTTTAACATTATTCCCATTTGATCAGTGGGGGCATGAACATTCTATTCACCACGCTACAAGTGGTAATTTGGATAAGAGGGGTACAGGGGATATTTGGACGCTTACAGTTGATGAATATGTAGCTGCACCATTTAGACTCCGTTTAGCATATCGTTTATATCGCAATCCATTCGTTATGTTTGGGTTAGGCCCGATTTATGTTTTCCTGCTTAAAAATAGATTTAACCGAAAAGGTGCTAGAAAAAAAGAACGTATGAACACTTATTTAACGAATATTTTAATCGTTGCTATTATAGGAATGCTTTGCTGGGCAATTGGATGGCAATCGTTTCTTTTAGTACATGGTTCTATATTTTTAATAGCAGGTTCAGTAGGGATTTGGTTGTTTTACGTACAGCACACATTTGAGGATTCTTATTTTGAAGAGGATAAAGATTGGGAATATGTGAAAGCGGCAGTGGAAGGAAGTTCTTTTTATAAGCTTCCTAAAATTTTGCAATTTCTAACGGGTAATATTGGATTCCATCATGTTCACCATTTAAGCCCAAGAGTACCTAACTATAAACTAGAAGAGGCACACAATAATACGCTTCCGTTAAAAAATGTACCAACGATTACGCTTGCTACAAGCTTACAATCACTACGTTTCCGCCTTTGGGATGAGAAAAGTAACAATTTTGTTAGCTTTAAAGATGTCAAAAATATAATTAAAAATAATGTTTCTGTTCGAGTGAAATCTGAACTATAATTGCATCGTATATAATACTCCCCTTAATCATTTTCGATTTAAGGGGAGTTTGTGTTTAAAGAGTAGATGCCAGATAAGAAGAAAATTTACATAATTCAAATTGTAATTGAAGCAGATTAGGAATAGCTCGTACGTAAGTACAAATATAAGATGACAGTAAATGCATTATGTTAACAAATTTATAGTAAATGGGGAATCGTACAACATTATATCCAAAAATAAGAAAAAACTTGAACGGAAATTCCATTCATTTTTCTTGGTGTTCCTCATTCCATACACTTAAATAGGACGCATATTCTAATTCATCTGGATTCTTATGTAACATAGAAATGAATTCTAATTTATTTCCATCACAATCTAGAAAGTATACACTTGCAGCAGGCATCCATCTTTGGACAATTGGCTTTTGATTTCCTTTTCCTTGACTTCCTATCACTGCTATTCCACGTTCCTCTAACCACGCTTTAGAAGTCATTAAAAACTCTAAATTTACAACAAAAGCAAAATGTCTCGGTTCAAAGTCTTCAATGTTATGTACTTCCCATAGTCCAAGCATTTGTTGTTTATTTTCTCCGACCCAAAAGAAAGCCACTCTTCTTTTGGAGAATTTTCTTGCTAACGTTAATCCTAGCTTGTTTTGATAGAAATTTATTGCGTTTTCTAAATTTCTTACATGTAAATGAGTTTCGTATATGTTCTGTATTATTATGATCATTCCTTTCTTTATTGGTAACTACCAATTAAATAGTGAATGTAATTCTAAAGTTGAAATATGTATAAGCCTAGTAATGTACATCTATATCCGATATACCTATTTACTATTATATTGAAATTGGAATGTGATAAATCCCACTGAGGTAGTAAGTGTTTAAATGAACACTCTACTACTTTTGTAGGAGAGGGGATATATCTATTAAATTCAGATGAAATCATATTTAAATAATGAAAAACGCTATTCTTTTCGTAAGAATAGCGTTTTTTTATGTTTTTAAGTTGGTGGCCATAGGGTAGAATTTGAAAAATGAGGATTTACAAAGCTAAGAAGTTTAACTCCAAAAAAAAATCGATTTCCTGTGGAGTTAAAGGAATCGACTTTTTTATTTACCTTGATGTATTAACGCAGCTGTTAACTTAATAGTAAATAAGTAGAATCCACTATTTCTCCCAAAGTTCGATCAATCGACCTTCAGGATCCTTAATCCAAATAAACTGTCCAAATTCACTGATTTCTTCTTTCTTCTCAAGAGGTACACCAATATTCTCAAGATGCTTTATAGTCTCGTTTAGATTATGTACTTCGAAATTTAACATCACTTGTTGTTCTTTTGGAAAATAATTGTCATTCTCTGTAAAGAAAGAAAAGATGGTCTCATTTCCTAACTGGGGTTTAATCACAGTTCCATTCCAATCTTCTATATCAAGTTTCAACACTTCACTGTACCATTTTTTTATAACTTCAAGATTCTTAGTTCTCCAAAATATTCCTCCAAAACCTTTTATCATCGTATCTAACTCCTGTCTGTCTTTAAATATATATTAAATATATCAAAACAAAACAGTAATAGTAAGCAGAATCATCAACTTATGAATAGTAAAAATAGTAATTGTTAGTATTATAGTATTTACTACATTAACACTTTCTACAACATCATTAGCAGAACTTGAAATTTCGGGAAAGGTATAGAAATGCTCATTTTTCAACCCAAAGTTCACCTGAGCAATCCAGAACTTAAAGTGTTATAAATAATTCTTTCAATAGTAGGGGGAAATGAGAGAAGGAACGATAAAAGACCACACATGAAGTGAAACGCCATGTGTGGTCTTTTATGTATCGTCAAATATTACGAAGTCTCGCTAATTTTAGTTTCACTATGAGTGTTAGTAGAATTTCTTTTCTTAACTTTAAAGTGATAGTAAGTGTAGCAAAAGATGATAAATGGGACAGTGCAATAGATTCCAAGTCGTTGTTCTGGGATAAAAATAAGACTGATTAATATAATGCCATACAATCCAAAACCAAGAATTGGTACGAGTGGATAAAGTGGCGTTTTAAATTTTAAGTCTTCTAATTTTCCGCCGTCTGCTAAATAATGTTTGCGGAAAAAGAATTGAGAAACACAAATTGACATCCAAACAATAATGGTAATGACTCCGGAAATTGAAATGAGCCACAAGTAAACAGTTTCAGCAGCTACTACGCTTGTCAAAAGAGAAAAAGCAGAAATAGCTATCGTCATGATTAAAGCGTTGAGAGGAATCCCACGTGATGATAATTTCTTTAAAAAGGCTGGAGCCATTTCGTTTTTTGATAAAGACCAAAGCATTCGAGTAGCAGCGTATAGTCCTGAGTTTGCAACAGAAAGAACAGCAGTAAGAATAACAAAGTTCATAATATCAGCTGCATATGGAATACCGATATTATCAAAAACAGCAACGAATGGGCTCTTTGTTAATCCAGCTTCTTCCCAAGGAATTAAAGCAACAAGAACAAAGATTGCTAAGACGAAGAAAAACATCGTGCGCCATATAATATTTCTAATAGAACGAGGTAAAGTTTTTGCTGGATCTTCACTTTCACCTGCTGCGATTCCAACAAGTTCTGTACCTTGGAAGGAATAGTTGACTGTAACCATTGTTAAAAGAATAGCGGCAAGTCCATTTGGGAATAAACCACCATGATTTACGAAATTTGATAATAGCGGAGCGGGTTCGTCACCTTTTAAATCAATAAAACCGAACATAGCGGCGCCGCCAAGAATAATGAAAGCGATAATGGCAGATACTTTTATACTTGAAAACCAAAATTCTGTTTCTGCATAACTACGAGCAGATAATGCGTTAATAGTGAAGATTGTAACGCCAAATATTAAACACCAAACCCAAACAGGAATATCAGGAAACCAGCGCTGCATTGTAATGCCGGCAGTTGTAAATTCAAGACCGGTCGTATTCGCCCAGCTTAACCAATACAACCATCCGATTGTAAAGCCAGTTGCAGGATTGATGAACTTAGTGGCATATTCTTGGAAAGAACCTGAAACAGGCATGGCTACAGCAAGTTCACCAAGACATAGCATAACGAAATACATTAATAATCCACCGGCCATAAAGGCAAGTACGGATCCGCCAGGTCCAGCTTGACTTATAATAAAGCCAGATCCGTTAAATAACCCCGTTCCAATCACACCACCGAGTGCAATCATGAATAAGTGTCTACTTTTCATCGTCCGTTTTAATTCATTGTTTGTATTGCTTACTTGCGCCATTGTTTTCCTCACTTTCATAGTTGATAGAATAAAGTTTGATGTTTTTCCGTATTATGGAATGTATTCCGTGATGTGAAATCTTGTTATAATTTTCAGATAATTAAAAAGAAAAGTCAATATTTTTTTGTTTGCGTTTTCAATTCTTTGTTAGTGATATGTTTTTATTGTTAGAAAATTAAATAAATAGATTGATTTCATTTCGAATGTTTGCTAAATTGATAGTTAATTAAGCATACTAACATATTACGAGTAAAGTTGAGGCGAGTTATGGTACAGTCCATTGATCGAGCGATAAGTATTATTAAATTATTGAATTCTACAAATGAAAAAGAGTATTGGGCTATTTCTGATATAGCTGATGGAACACATCTCCCGGTTAGTACAGTACATAGATTACTTAACTCTTTAATGGAGCATGGGTTAGTTACACAAATTTCAGAGACAAAACAGTACAAAATTGGACCAATGTGGATGGAAATAGGGTTACGTCAATTGGAGAAGGTAGACTACAGATCTGTTGCAAGAGAAGTGATGAAACGTTTAGCTGCTGAAGTGGAGGAAAGTGTCTATTTAAATATTCCAAACGGAACACATTCTATTATCATTGAAAGAATTGATAGTCCTTTAAAAATTCGAGTTATCGATAATCTAGGGGAACAAATTCCACTTTCAATTGGTGCCGCAAATAAAACGATGCTTGCCAATATGAAAACGAATGAAATGGAACATATTGTAGAAAATTTACTTTCTTCATTACCAGAACAAAAGCAAATTCTTCTTAATCAAATAAAGCAAATAAAAAATGAAGGATATGCTGTCAGTTATGGTGAAAAAACAGAAGGGACAGCTTCAGTAGCTGCACCTATAATCGGATTTAATCATAAAGTAGTAGGAGCATTAAGTGTTGGGTTAATTAGTCATCGTATTAATGATGATCGACTATCTTTTCTTATTAGCAAGGTAAAACAAGCGGCTCATGAAATATCAATAAAAATCGGCAGTACATCAGAACTATAATTTTGATAGCTGTCGTCATTTTTTATTCATATACTGGAATTAGTTTTCATAATGTGGAAAAATAGGGGGATTTATATGTCAAAGTGGCAATCAAAAGAACAATTGATTCAATTATTAAGCGGTCTTGTTGAAATTCCTAGTATTACCGGTTCAGAAGCTGAAGTAATATTGCCAGACTTTGTTGTGGAACAGTTATCTGATTTACAGTACTTCAAAGAAAACCCGCATCATTTACAAAAAAATCCGACAGGGGACGGACGATATTTTGTTACAGCACTAGTAAAGAAAAGCGATAGTATAAAAAATACTGTAATTCTAGTAAGTCACTTTGATGTTGTAGATGTACAAGATTACGGAGTGTGGAAAGAAGATGCATTTAATCCTAAAAAGTTAACATCTATGTTTTATTCTCATAAAGATGAACTTCCAGACCATGTACGTGAAGATATAGAACATGGGGAATGGCTGTTTGGTAGAGGAACAATGGATATGAAATGCGGTCTAGCATTACAAATGGCAATGATTGAACAAGCATGTGAAGGAAGATTCGATGGGAATGTTCTTTTATTGGCTGTACCAGATGAAGAAGTGAATTCTGTAGGGATGAGGGCCGCTGTTCCAAGACTGTTAGATTTAGCTAGAGAGCATAACTTAGATTATAAAACGGTCTTAAACTCAGAGCCTATGTTTTCAAGACATCCTGGTGACCAAAATAAGTATATTTACACTGGCTCTATTGGTAAAGTGTTACCTGGTTTTCTTTGCTATGGAAAAGAGACACATGTAGGTGAACCTTTTGCAGGCTTAAATGGGAGTTATATGGCTTCATTAATAACAGCAGAATTAGAGTTAAACACAGACCTTTGTGATATTGTAGAAGGGGAAGCGAGTCCTCCGCCAACTAACTTACTTCAAAGGGACTTAAAGGAGGATTATTCTGTACAAATTCCGCATCGTGCAGTTACATTATTTAATTTGTTTTTATTAGAAAAATCAATGACAGATGTAGTTTCATTGTTACGTCAAAAAGTAACGAAAGTAGCAGAGAAAATAGAAGAGTCGTATGAAAAACATGCATATCGTTTTTCTAAATATAATCCATTTATACCACCTAATCTTAAAGTAAATGTATTAACTTATGAAGAGCTTATCACATATGCAATTGAGCAACATGGACAAGAAAAAATAAATCATATTCAATCTAATATTATAAAAAATAGAGAAGATAAAGATGATCGTGCGGTAACGATTGATTTAGTAGATAAATTAGCGATTTTATGTAAAGAAAAGGCACCGATGATTGTACTTTTCTTCGCTCCGCCGTACTATCCAGCTGTGAGTTCGCGCAACAATCCTTTAATAAAAGAGGTAGTTGTAGAAATGGAAAAGTATGCACACTACAATCATAAGATTACATTTGAAAACCAAAATTATTTTGGGGGGATTTCAGATTTAAGCTATGTAGGCTTGCAGTATCCACTGGATTCAATGAGTTCTCTTGTAGACAATATGCCATTATGGGATAAAGGTTATTCAATTCCACTTCAGGAATTAGAAGAGTTTGATGTTTCAGTATTAAATATGGGGCCGGTAGGAAAAGATGCACATCAATGGACAGAACGTCTAGATGTAAACTACGCATTTGAAACACTAATAGATATGTTACCGAAATGCATTGAAAAATTATTAGTTTCTAATAAAATTACACAATCATAGTAGGGAATAGGTAAGGGATAAAACAGAACCTTTAAAGAAGATTCGAATGAAATTATTTTAATATAATTAAAAAGCGGAACGGCCAAGCTAAATTTTATATGAGTTTGGCCGTTTATCATGTAGTGAATTTTTAATTAAAATTATGTGAATTCATAGCTAACGTAATCTCTTTTATAGTTTTATTTTTTAGTTTGACCAGATAGTTCAACAGACTTTTGCGTACAACGTTGCATAGCTGAAATAATCGCTGTTCGTAATCCTTTTTCCTCTAATGTTGCTACAGCTTCTATTGTCGTTCCACCAGGAGAACAAACCATATCTTTCAATTCACCTGGATGTATTCCTGTTTCTAGTACCATTTTTGCAGAGCCTAACACAGCTTGAGCAGCGAATTTATATGCTTGATTTCTTGGCATACCATCTAGTACAGCAGCATCTGCCATCGCTTCTATAATCATATATACATAAGCTGGTGAAGAACCACTTACAGATGTTACAACATCCATTAATTTTTCACTTACGATCTCTGTTTGACCAAAACTATTGAAAATGTTTAGTACATCTTCTAAATCTTTTTCTGTCACCATTTCATTAGGGCATAATGCAGACATTCCTTCTCCAACAAGAGCAGGAGTATTAGGCATTACTCTTACAACCTTTAATTTTTTATTAAAGGCATTTTCAGTACTTTCAATACTTTTCCCAGCAGCGATCGTAATGATGATAGCATCGTTTTTGATTACTTCTTTTATTTCATTAATTATTGATGCGTATAGGTCTGGTTTGATTGATAAAATTAAAATATCAGCATTTTTAGCTACTTTATTGTTGTCGGTAGTTGTAGTTAGCCCATATTTTTCACTAGCATTTTTTAAATTAGCAGTGTTTAAATCTGAACAAATAATATGATTTGAAGACACTATATTTTTGTTTATCATTCCGCCAATCATAGCCATTCCCATATTTCCGCAACCGATGAATCCAATTTGTTTATCCATAATAACTCAATCTTGCTCCTTTTATAATCAATTATATCGGTTTGATATTATTTTCTTAGAATAAGAATAACATCCCTGTGCAATATAAAGAAACATTCTAAGAGAATATATTCCTTTTTGCAACACTAAAAGATAAAAATTAATTATATTCGACATTATGTAAATATATACACTATAATTTAAGATTTTATGTTTATGAATATGAGTTAAACTTATATCATTTTGTATTTTCATTCAGTAGGGCGATAATTTCATACAAATAACTTGTGGCTCTATTTATTTTTAAAAATACCTCTTGACACCGAATCGAACTATATCGCATAATATAAAAAAATTAGATTGAAAATCGTTGAAGGGAATTAGTACATATGTCTTCTTGCGAAAGAGAGTGGAATTCACCGGCTGAAAGATTCCTCGTATAGAATATATCGAACCTATCCCTGAGTCTTAAATGAAAGTTTAGGCGTTCGCCTGCGTTATAGGCACCAAGTGGATATCTATGTATATCAATTAAGGTGGTACCGCGGAACAATGACCGTTTCGTCCTTTTTATTTTATTAAGGGCGAAGCGGTCATTTTTATTTTGCTCTTAAATACTTCAGTGCAGCATTGATGAGAATAGATATAGTTACAAAGTGAATGAAGTGTAATTTATAAAAAACTTTGATTTTAGACTTGGGGGATAAAAAAGTGAAAAAACAACGAGTTGTTGTAAAGATTGGGAGTAGTTCCTTGGCAGATAGTCACGGAGGCATCTCTACAGAACAGCTTTCAGATCACGTTGCCGCATTGGCTCGGTTGAAAGCTGATGGGCACGAGGTTGTGTTAATTACATCTGGAGCCGTCGCTGCAGGTTTTTCAGCGCTAGGATATCCTAGCAGACCTGTAACGATTAAAGGGAAACAGGCTGCAGCAGCTGTCGGACAAAGTTTGTTAATGCAGGCGTACACGGAGGAATTCCGTAAATATGGCATCGTTACTGCGCAACTTTTGTTGACGAGAAGTGATTTTTCTAGAAAAGAACAGTATAGTAATGCTTACGCTACGTTAGGAGAATTATTAAACCGTTCCGCTCTTCCAATTATTAATGAAAATGATTCCATCTCTTTAGAGGAGCTGACGTTCGGTGATAATGATATGCTGTCAGCTTTAGTAAGCGGGCTTGTTTCGGCGGATATGCTTATGATCTTTACAGATGTGAACGGGTTATATGACAAAAATCCTCAGAAAAATGCGGATGCAAAAAAATATTATTTTCTTCCTGAAGTTACGGAAGAAATTTCTTCTCTTGCAGGAGATGCTGGCTCAAAACTTGGGACTGGCGGTATGAAATCAAAAATCGATGCTGCAAAGACAGCACTCTCTCTTGGTGTGAGTGTATTTATCGGAACAGGACGTGGACAGGAAAAGTTTGTAGATGTTTTGAAGGGTAAGGGTGATGGAACGTATGTCGGTAATGCTCCTCAAAAAGAAATGAAGATGAACAAGCAATGGATTGCCTTGCATTCGCTTGTTAGCGGACAAATTGAAGTAGATGCTGGGGCAGCTACTGCCATCATTCAGCATGGTAAGAGTTTACTTCCAGCTGGTGTTACGAATGTATCAGGATTTTTCCAAGTGGGTGAAGTTGTAGAGGTTGTAACGCAACAAGGGCGCGTAATAGGAAAAGGACAATGCACATATAGTGCAGAGGAACTAAGAGATGTAAAAGGTATGCAAAGCCAAGATATTCAAGTAAGAGGCGAGAGACATAGTTATGAAGTCATCCATAGGGATCATTGGGTTTCACTTTAAAAAGGAGGAAATAAAAATGAATGAAGTGTTGGCAAAGGGGATAAAAGCAAAAGAGGTTGTTAGGGAACTTGTACTAAAATCTACAAATCAAAAAAACGAAGCACTTGCTGCAATTGCAAATCAATTAATAAGTGAAACAGCTTATATTTTAGAGGAAAACAAACGGGATATAGAAGAAGGTAAGGCAAAAGGGTTTTCTGATTCTCTCCTTGATCGCCTTATGCTGAATGAACAGCGTATTGTTGATATGACAGAAGGGATTAAGCAGCTAATTGAATTACGTGATCCTGTAGGAGAATGTGTAAGTGCATGGGAAAGGCCAAATGGACTATCTATTCAGGAAATGCGCGTACCACTGGGTGTTGTTGGGATGATTTATGAGGCAAGACCGAATGTAACAGTGGATGCTGCTACAATTTGTTTGAAAACAGGAAACGCAGTCATATTACGTGGTAGTTCTTCTGCTATTCATTCTAATAAAGCGATCGTTGCCGTTATTCACAGGGCGCTCAAACAAACAAGCTTACCTCAAGAAAGCGTCCAGCTTATAGAAGATACAACGCGAGATAGCGCAAAGCAGTTGTTTACAATGAAGGATTATCTAGACGTTCTTATTCCAAGAGGTGGCAAACAATTAATCGATACTGTTGTGAGAGAAGCGTCTGTTCCAGTACTTGAAACAGGTGCGGGAAATTGTCATATTTTCATTGATGAAACAGCGGATAAACAAATGGCATTGGATATTATTATAAATGCAAAAACGCAGCGTCCATCTGTATGTAATGCGATTGAAACGATTGTTCTTCATGAGAAGTGGGCAGAGAAATATGGTAGCGAGTTGTTTTCTTCTTTGAAGGGTAGAGGTGTGGAGCTACGTGGTGATAATAAAGCAGTGGCGATTGATCCTTCTATCTTACTTGCGACAGAAGAAGACTGGGAAACTGAGTTTTTATCTCTCACACTAGCAGTGAAAGTGGTTTCCACTGTTGAAGAAGCGATTCATCATATAAATACGTATGGATCTATGCATTCTGAAGCGATTATTACTGAAAACGAGGAAAACGTCAGCAAGTTTTTTACTTCTGTAGATGCCGCGGCACTTTATCATAATGCATCGACTCGTTTTACAGATGGATCCGAATTTGGATTCGGAGCGGAAATTGGTATCAGTACACAAAAGTTACACGTAAGAGGACCAATGGGGCTTCCAGCATTAACTTCTACAAAATATGTGATTCGTGGAAATGGGCAAATTCGAAAATAATAATAAAAGACACTCAATTGGCTTGGGTGTCTTTTATTATAAAAATTATTTACCATACAAATAGCCCAACGAGCATAGCACTTAATAAAGAAACAGCCATCCCGCTAACAAGAAGCTTCCAAACATTTTTACCGATGACTGATGATTTTTCTCCGCCAAATAATGAATTGTAAGTTCCGTAAATCATACCTACTGTACTAAAGTTAGCAAAAGAAGCTAGAAATGTCGTTGCAACCGCAACCGTATGCGGTTGTAGCGACTTTAAGTTTGATTTTAAATCCATCATTGCAACAAATTCATTCGTCGTTATTTTGATCCCCATTAATTCAGCTACATACATAGCATCACTGCCTGATAAACCGAGTAAAAATGCAAAAGGACTAAAGATAATGGAGAAGATTTTTTGAATTGTTAACCCCGTTACAAAAAATCCTAAAATCCCATTTAAACATGCTGTTAAAGCTACATAACCAATTACCATAGCTAAAATAACGATAACCATATTCATCCCAACTAACATACTGTTTGAAATAGTAGAAAAGAAATCCTTTTTTTCATGTTTTGAAGGTGTGTAAACAACGTCTTCTTCTTTCGAAACTTCCACAGGATTTAATACATTGGCTAAAATTAATGCGTTAATACAATTTAATGGAATGGCGCTGAAAATATATGTTGCTGGCACCATTGATAAATAAGCGCCAAGAATGGATCCGCTAACGCTACTCATACTCATAATTCCAAAAGTTAATAATCGATTTTCTTTTAACACAGATAATTGATCACGAACAACCGCAAGTGCTTCGGTGTTTCCTAAAAACATCATTTGAATCGAAAAGAAACTTTCTAACTTTGGTAAACGAGAAATCTTTGAAATAACTGCACCTACTTTATCAATAATCCAAGTTAAGATTCCGAAATAAGATAGAATATCGAAAAAAGTAATAACAAAAATGATAGGAAGTAACGCACTAAAGAAGAAATCAATGTGCTGACTTTCCATAGCTGAAGGAAATGCAAATCGAATACCTTCATTCGCACATGCTAGTAGCCAACTGAAAAATGACGCAATTTTATTAATGATAATACTGCCGAGCTTTGTGCCTAACATAAACCATGTAATAAAAAGCTCCAATAGGATGAGAATTACAATTGGTCTCCATTTTATATGTTTTTTATTAGGCGAACATAAGAAAACGATTAATATGACAACGAAAATCCCTAACATATTCAATATGAAATGCATGTCAACAACTCCTTGAGGCTTATTATTTGTATATAAAAAAGCATCTATTCTTCCAAATTTGGATTATGATTAGAAGTTATGAAGCATGTAAGTTATGTTAGGAATCAATGTATTTTAATTTGCTTTATTTTGAGCAATCGCAGTAATTATCGAACAATTAGTTGTTTTCAATTGTTTTGTTGGATATTAAACGTATGCGATTTTAAACATCGTTTATCCCGGATTAACGGGCAGTAAGACTTTTACCTCAAAATTCAGGGAAAGCAAAGAAGTGAAGTGGGGATGGGCTGCCCGCAAAATCCCGATTGGTAAGAGCTGATTAAAATTTCACTTTATAAATAAGAACGGTGAGTTGGCCATGAACCTTGAAGTTTCCGAAGCTGTATAATTTGTCCTGTATGATAAGCATCATGCAAAAGGATATTCATATATTGTTGCCAAACTGGTAGAGAAGGACTTAGTTGATCTAGTTCTGCTTCTTGAAGGGCGGTTAATGAAGATTGTAAGGCATCATGTACTTGAAGCGTTCGCTTTTCTCTTCAATAAACCTTCTCTATAGTTGAACAAGAGAGTGAAATACAACGTATAATTGAGCCATTAAAAAATCTCATTTTTAATATGATATTTAATAATCAAGGCTTTCATTGAGTCAGAATGAAAAGAGTATAAACCTTTTTCTGTTTGCTCATTGATTAAAGTTTTTTTAAAGTTGCAAAACGGTTCTAAAAATATAGAAGGTAAAATTCGATAAAAATAGAATATGTTATATAGCAAACAAGGAGGGGATAAAAATGGAGGTCTATCACATAACGAGCAGAAAAAGGGAAACATACAACGTTCAGGTGAAATATTCGATACTTTTCGAATGTGCACTTGGCATTGCAGCGATTACTCATAAAAGGTTAATTGATACTCTTGAAAAGACTCAAAGTGAATGGGAAGAAATTAAGAAAGCATTAACAGAAGAAATGAGAGAACACTTACAGTTTGTAGAAGAACATAATACGTGGAAAGCATTACTCCAGTTATTGTATGAAGAGGATTTTCAAGATTTATCGCAGTTTAATTTTAAAATTGATTCATTTTCAGAAGAAGATTTGAAATTTATATGTTTACCGTTTTTAGGAGAGAAGTATGAAGAGAAAAGACGTTTAGCTGCAACGGGAGTTGTATGTGCAATACACGAACTAAAGGAACTAACAGATAATCATCAGTTTTTTTCTACTTATATTAGCTTTATATGTAATGTAGATGTACAAGTGCTGAAATCGCATTTAATCGCTGTTATGACAGGTTGGTATGAGAGTGTTATTAAAAGAGAGGAAGAACAAATACTTTCTATATTAAAACGAGATTATGAAGCGAAAAATGAAATGAATAAAAAGATGAAGCCGGAAGAGTTTGTCGAGTGGGCGACTGGCGGAGTGAACTATATGCCAGAGCCAAGTGTTCATCACGTACTTCTTATTCCGCAAATGACGTACAGACCGTGGAATATTGAAGCGGATATTGATGATACGAAAGTATTTCATTATCCAGTTGCGAATGAAAGCATTCATCCTGAAGATCCGTATGAACCGAATTATTTTTTAGTTCAAAAACATAAGGCTCTTGGGGATGAGGCGAGATTGCGAATTGTAAAAATGTTATTTGAAAAAGAACGTACATTACAGGAAATAACGGAAAGATTACAGCTTGGTAAATCGACTGTACACCATCATTTGAAATTGTTACGTGCAGCGAAGTTAGTTGATATACATGACGGAAAATATGTATTAAGAAAGAAAGCAGTACAGTCTTTAGCGAAAGAATTAGATATGTTTTTGAATAGATAATTAACAACGAGAATGTACATAAAGGGAGGAATATAAAAGAAAAGTTGGTGTGTGAAATTGAAAAATATATTGAAAAATCGTTCGTTCTTTTTTATGTGGATTGGTAGTGCAATCTCTGAATTAGGAGGGGCTTTCGGAACGTTATGTAATTCAATTCTAGTATATGAGTTAACAGGATCGGAAATGGCTTTAAGTAGTATGTGGCTATTATATTTCATCCCATCACTCATACTGCAATTAATAAGTGGCCCATTTATTGATAAATGGAGCCGGAAGTGGATTATGATTTTTTCACAATGGATACGGGCGTCCGTATTCTTATTACCTTTGGTGATGCTAGTTACAGGTAGTATAGAAGTTTGGCACATTTATGTTGTTCAAATTGTAGTGGGACTTATTACACCTCTTTATACACCTGCAAGTCAAGCAATTACACCGAGCATTGTAAGTCAAGGACAACTTCAAGACGCAAATGCGTATATTGATGGAATGACTCGTCTCATGATGTTTCTTGCGCCAGTATTGGGCGGAGTAGTCATTCATTTCATTGGAACAGAACTTACATTATCTTTCGTATGTATTTGTCTATTTGTTAGTGGTGCTTTCTTACTTTATATAAAAGAAAAGAGAACTACAACAGATATACGAAAAACGTGGCTAGAACAATTTCTTCAAGGTTTTACATATTTTTTTACAAAACCAATCATCGTTTGGCTCGGTATATTTCTTACTTTCGTGCAGTTTGGAGTAGGGGTAACGATGGTCACAAATCTTCCTTATATAAAAGACGAGCTGTTAGCGGGATATGCAGAGTACGGCTATTTTATGGCAGGTTTTCCACTTGGCTACGTAATTGGCTCAGTATTAGTCGGAAAAGTAACATATAAAAGCCGGCGTATACTTATGCTTGGAGGATTGTTTATAGGGGGACTCACATACATTTCATTAGGATTCAATCATAGTATTATCATTGCAATACTAATTGAAGTAATAGCAGGGATTTGTATTGCATTTTTCAATGTTCATAACACGACAATATGCCAACAAACCGTCCCAAATAATATGATAGGACAAGTATTTTCAGTGCGTTTATTTTTTATACGATCCGCTATGCCATTAGGGGTGTTAGTAGGGGGAATATTGAGTGAAATGTGGGGAGTAAGAGTGCTATTTGTAATCATCGGTGCAATTATATGTGTTACATCTTTAATAGGGATGTTACTTCCATATTTCAAATTTTTAGATGAGGCGATAGAAAAGAAATCAGCATAATTCAAAAAATTAAAACTTTACAATTGAAAATAATTATCATAATCAATTATAATAGAAGAATACTAGTATTCGTATAACAAAGAGGGAGTGGGATATATGTTTATCGAAACGAAAACATTTACAGTAAAAGAAGGTACATCAAATATAGTTGTAGAACGTTTCACTGGAGAAGGTATTATTGAAAAATTTGAAGGCTTCATCGATTTAAGTGTTCTCGTGAAAAAAGTAAGACGCGGCGACGAAGAAGTTGTCGTAATGATTCGCTGGGAATCTGAAGAAGCATGGAAAAACTGGGAAACAAGTGAAGAACACTTAGCTGGACATAGAGCGGGCCGTGGTAAACCAAAGCCAGATCATATTATTAATGTGGATCATGCAGTTTATTATGTGAAATCATCGAAATCGGCTTATCAACAGTCGTAATATACAAGCAGAGGATACATGTTGTAGAAGCAATCATGTATCCTCTTTTTTATTACTGGGGGGATGTAAATGATAGGAAATCTTTCATTCATTAAAAAAATGTTCTAGGATATAGAAAAAAATATTAGACTTATAAAGCATAGTCTTAGATGGAACGCTTGAATATCTTGCCTTACATATTTAAGGGTTATGAAAATGAGTCTATATCCCTTCTGTTTAAAAGGAGATGAGTACATGAAGCTGAATCATTTAAATTTATGTGTTGATGACTTATCAGAAGTGAGACATTTCTTTGAAACATTTTTTGATTTTCAATTTTTGGAACAAAAAGGGAAAGCACTTGTAGTTATGAGTGATGAGAGTGGATTTATACTTGTGCTAAGTGATCCAAAAGCATTTAAAGGGAATAAGGAAGTTACGTATCCGGAAGCTTTTCATATTGGTTTTTTAGTGGAAACTACAAATGAAGTGGATCAAGCGTATAATCGTTTAGTAGCAGGCGGCATTGAAATAGATAAGGAACCTTATTCGATGCGAGGTAGTAGTTATGGTTTTTATTTTACAGTATTTAATGGCTTATTAATTGAAGTGTCTTGTCTTGATTATAGAGAAGGTAAGAAAATTTCAAAGCTTAATAGTAATCACCAAGAGTAATCATTTGAAGGTGTATATTTAGCCCCTTATCCAGTTTGGAAAGGGGCTTGTTTATTTTATTACCTTATTTATCTTACTATTTGTGGATTGATTATAGTCTCACCTTATTTGTCTATCTGAATTTCAAATTCAAGCACAGCTTGATCTTTCCTAAACGGCATACTGAGTTCTTTAAATCGTAAGCTTATTCCAGACAAATTATCAGGAAGGACAGGAGATACAACGAATTGATGATTCATATGTCCATCGGTGCCGCCACCACCTTCTGACCAGCAATCGTATGTATCATCTATTGATAATTGGAAGAAACTATGAGGCTTATTTTCAATAAAATCTTCATCCGTGGAATCCCAATCGCTATATAAATAAACTACACTAGCATTTGCATATTGCCGAATAAAAGTTACAGTATACATGACGCCATTATGTTCATAAGTTTTAAAAACAGGTACATGTTTTTTAAACTCAGTTGGTTCAACGCGAGGTTTAAATTCTTCTTCATCCATCATGGAAGAGAATAATGAGTTTAGATAGTCTGGATAAAATTCGTATTGCTTTGCCCATTTATAAATCGCTTCATCATGTGGAAAACCTGGGTCACCACCTGAAAGTTCTTTTCGTTCTTTTAATAGGGCGCAAATTTTTTCATCAATAGAGTATAAGCGTTCATCGTAATGATCGGTAGGACGTTCGAAAGTCATTCTTCGCATAATCATTCCTCCTTTACTTTATTTTAACAAAAAAGACAGACTAATAAATAGTCTGTCTTTTCACATTAATTCTTCACATCATCATAAAGTTCAAGTGCCTCTTTCACATTTAATCCATTTTTCACAATGCCATGTATTGCTTGAATCATCGCAGCTGGGTGCTCGGATTGCCATATGTTTCGGCCCATGTCTACTCCGATAGCGCCTTCTTGCAATGCATTGTACGTAATGTTTAATGCGTCTTCAATTGAATCTAGTTTTGGGCCACCCGCGATGACGACTGGGGCAGGGCATGTGCTCGTTATTTTTTCGAATCCTTCGCAGTAATATGTTTTAATAATATCAGCACCCATTTCAACACATACGCGGGAAGCAAGTGCTAGAAAGCGAGCTTCACGTTTTTGTAATTCCTTTGCGACTGCGGTAATGCCGAGTACTGGTAGGCCGTAATCATGAGCTTCAGAAACTACATTTGCGAGATTTGTAACAGTTTGTGTTTCATAGTCTGATCCGACAAAAACAGAAACGCCAACGCCAATTGCGTTTTGCTTCACTGCTTCCTTCACAGGTGTAACAATTGTTTCATTCGCTAAATCTTTACCGACGACAGTAGCGCCACCGGATACACGCATAACCATCGGTGTGCTGCAGTTTTCAGGAATACAGGAGCTAAGTACACCGCGTGTTAAAAAGAGGGAGTCTGTATAAGGAAGTAAGTTTTTAACTGTTTCAAGTGGTTGTTCTAGCCCGTGAATTGGCCCTAAAAAGTAGCCGTGATCTATTGCTAACATAACCGCTCTACCATCAGGTAAAATTGTATTTAATCGATTTTTAAATCCCCAAGTCATTCAAAATCACTCCTTCGTTAATGTTGGATTTTCCGTTTGTACAGTATCTTTATTTGGTAAATGTGGTGACTTAATAAAAACAGCTTTAAAAGGTTTGTCAGAATGGTTAATAAGATAGTGAGATTCATGAGGACGAACTTGCAGGACATCACCTTGTTTAATTGGAACTCTTTCATTATTCACATAGAAATCTATTTCACCTTCTAATGCATAAAAGACCTCTTCGCACGTCGTATGATAATGGTTTTGAAACTCCTGGCCCGGTTGAATGACAACAAGGCCAAGATCAATATTTGGACCTTGTATTAAATATTTCGGCCCGTTATCACCGAAGCGATAGGAGAAGTCATTTTCATTCGCTTTTAACATACAGTTCACTCCTTTATGTAATGTGTTACAGTGCACCAGGCGCAATCCACATATGTGAGGTGAGCCCTTTATCAGCTAAAGCGAGCTGACTGTCATATACAGTTTTCCATGTTTCATAGAACTCTTTATATAGTTCGTGATTTTCAGTGATTGGTTCAAATGTATTTTCCCACTGTACAAATTGTTCGGCAGTCTCTTCCATAGATGAATATATGCCAGCGCCAACTCCAGCAGCAATTGCAGTTCCTAAAGCAGCTGCTTCTTTCACAACGGGTACTTTTACAGGAATGCCGAGTACGTCTGATAGAATTTGTGGCCATAGTTTCCCTTTAGCGGCACCGCCAGCAAAAACAACTTCAGAAGGGAATGTACCAGTAAGATTTTCAATTAGTTTTAAGTTTCCAAGTGTAACGAAGGCCGTATTTTCTTCAATAGCACGGAACATTTCCTTTTTTCCGCATTTGTCAGCGTCTAAACTTAAATTTAAGAATGAAGGTGCGGCATGACGCCAAGAAATGTAGTTCATAACGTTTGAAAAAGTAGGGATAATACCATATGAACCGACAGGTACGTCTTTCGCTTGTTCTTCTAATAATTCATAAGCGTCTAAACCGAGTTTTTCAGCGAGCTTTTTTTCTTCTTGGCAAAAAGCGTCTCGAAACCAACGCATAACGAGGCCAGGGAAAAAGGCAATCGTTTCATATTGCCAAAGGTTCGGAACGACGTGACAATTTACTCGAATTGCCGCATTTGGATCCGTTGTTGACTCTGTAATATTCACTTCCTGTTGCCAAAAGCTGCCGCCGCATATTAAAGTTTGATTTGGTTTTACGACTCCAGTCCCGAGTGCTGCCATTTGAGCATCACCGCCGCCAGCGACGACAGGAATTCCTTCAAGTAAACCAGTTAGTGCTGCACACTCTTTTGTAACATTACCAATCACAGTGCCAGCTTCATTTACTTTTGGTGAAAATGGCAAAGATATACCACACTCTTTAGCGACATTGTTATCCCAATTTCTATTTTGTAAATCAAAGATTCCAGACGTACAACCGTTGGAAGGATCGATTTGCAGTACGCCGCTTAATTTATACAAAATCCAATCATTTAACATCGTAAAGGAGTGAATATTGTTGTAGACGTCTGGTTCATGTTTTTTAATCCAAAGTAGACGTGGTAAAGCACCCAATGAAAAAGTTTGCCCAGATTTTCTGTATAAATCTTCTTCAAGATGTGAGCGGATTTCTTTTAGCTCACTAACTTCAGCGGATGCACGGCCATCAACATTTGCACATGCCCATATTTCTTGCCCATTTTTATCATATAAAACAAAACCTTCTCGCATACTTGTAGCGCTAATAGCTTGAATAGAAGAGGGAAGTATATTACTTTTTTGCAGAACTTCTTTCGTACACTGTTGTACAAGTTGCCAGTTTTCTTTTACATCAAAATTCATAGAACCGGGGTAACGAGGATCAGTTTTATGAGCCCATTCCTTTTGGCTTACTGCAATTTGATTGCCATGTAAATCAAAAAGAACAGCTCGAATGCTTCCTGTACCAGCATCGAAAGCTAATAAAGTAGACATTAAGAATCACCTTCCTTTCTTAATAAGGAGAGCGCAGTTTCTTCATCAGTAATTAATGTATGAATAAATTTCCCTTTTAAAGCCCCATAAATGGCATCTATCTTTTGTGTACCTCCAGCCACACCAATGACATGCTTCATGTTGCGAAGAATCATAAGTGGTGTGCCAATTAGACGATTATGATGCGAGAGCTCTAATAACTCACCATTCGTATTATAAAACTGTCCTAAAATATCGCCCGCCCCGTTTTGACTTCGAATATATGTCATTTCACGTAGCGTTAATTTTTCTTCTTTTACAATTGTAGCGTCTTGAGATAACCCGCCAATACCGACAACTGCTGTATGTGCAAGTGAAGCGACATGAAGCATATCTTTCACACTTGGTTCTGATAAAATACTTCGTGCCATTTCAGTAGAAGATGCTAGAAAAGGAGTAGGAATAATATGAAGATCACCTTGCATGTAGTGTAAATAGTTTTGTTTTCTTGAAAGATAGTGGTTTACTCCGCCTGTTAGCGTTACGAATGAAAGATTAATAGAACTTTCAAAATGAATGTTTTCTAGCATTTTACTTATCGTTTCACCCCAGCCGATGCCGAGTAAATCACCTTGTTGGAGATGAGTCTCTAAATATTGTGCAGCGGCTTTTCCGAGAGAAGTAGCATAATTGTTTATTGGAGTAGGGATAATGAAAGCATCTTTTAAGTGGAACTTTTTCATTAAGTCACGTTCAATGCTCAAGCAATGCAAACCGGTTCCTTTTACGTGAAATGTAACGATACCTTCACTGCGTGCCTTATCTAATAACCGGACGACTTTATTTCTTGAAATATGAAGAAGTGAAGCAATCTCTTGTTGTGTTAATTGATCTTTATAATAGTACCAGGCTACTTTAGTTAATAAATTTTCTTCAAAGTTCAGCTGTGACATACTCTTCATCCCTTTCAACAATTGACCAATGCTTAAACATATGTGTCACATATTTTGTTTATTCCAGTTGAAACGATTAATAGTACATTGAAAAAAGTGTTCTAGATATGAAAAAAGGAATATACAATGCTACAAAACAAGTAGAACAAATAATCATTTTCTCAAAAAATGTTCTGGGTAAAGGCAGGTGACATCATGTGGAGAATGTGCCCTTATTACAAGTGAAGAAAATGAGTAAGGCGTTTTCGAATCAACTTGTGCTAAAGGAAGTGAACTTACAAGTAGAGCATGGTGATATATACGCTTTAGTTGGTGGAAATGGCGCCGGGAAATCGACATTAATGAAAATATTAACGGGGTTATATTCGTATGATAGTGGAGAAATGTATGTGAAAGGAAAGAGACAGCAGTTTGCAAATCCAAAAGAAGCACACCAAGAAGGGATTTATTTAATACCACAAGAACCGCTCATTTTTCCTCATATGACCATTGAAGAAAATATATGTATTGGATTAGAGGGGAATAGAAAGAAACTAAAAGTAAAAGTTCAGCAATTAATTAACAGTTTAAGTTGGGATATTGATCTTAATGAACAGGGAGGATCGTTATCCATTGCGCAGCAACAGTTAGTAGAAATCATTAGAGGATTAATACGAGACGCTGAGATTCTTATTTTAGATGAGCCAACATCGACATTAACAACTCATGAAATTAAGAGTCTTTTTGTGCTGATGAAAAGCTTGCAAGAAAAAGGAATTGGGATGATTTATATTACGCATCGTTTTCCAGAAATCTTTGAAATTGCAAACAAAGTAGCAATACTACGTGATGGAATGGTTGTAAGCCAAGGTGATGTATGTGACTATACATATGACATGCTGATGGAAGGACTATTGCCAAAAGGATATAAACAGAAAGAGAAAATAGAAGTAGTTCAAGAGACAGCAAAGACGAAAAAAATATTAGAAGTGGTTGATATAAATGGTCACGCATTCGAAAATATATCATTCACTGTACATGCGGGTGAGGTTGTAGGTGTTGCTGGCATTATAGGATCTGGCAGAACGGAATTAGCAGAAGCGATATTTGGATTGAAAACTATAAAATCAGGGTCTATCTTATTGGGTGGAAAATCAATTGATACGTGTTCTTTGCATAAAAGGCTAGACGAAGGACTAGTTTATGTGCCAGAGGATAGGGCGAGGAATGGAATTTTCTCAATTGCTTCTGTTAAAGAAAATATTGCAGCAGCAAGTTTATATCAAAATAATCGCTTTTTTATAAATCAAGAAAAAGAAAGCGCTTTAGTTAATTCGTTTATAGAACAGTTCCGAATTGTTGTACAGAATATGAATAAAGAACTGGCATCTTTATCAGGAGGTAATCAGCAGAAGGTCGTGCTTGCGAAGTATCTTGCATGTAATCCTAAAATTATTATTCTTGATGAGCCGACTCGCGGAATTGATGCGAAAGCAAGGCTTGAAGTGTATGAGACGATAAAAAAAATGAAAAGGGAAGGACTCGCAATTTTATTAATCTCTTCAGATGTTGAAGAAATTGTCCAATTAGTAAACCGTGTATATGTAATGAGAAATGGGCGATTTGTTTCTCATATGGAAAAAGAACAACTGAGTGTGAATGAAGTTACACGCCTTGCATACGGAGGTGTAGCGGAATGAAACATATGTTAAAAATGCATGAAACGTCTATCATACTGTTACTACTAATTCATATAGCTATTGTAGGAATGATAAACCCTAGTTTTATTCAATTTAATTCATTATCTTTAATGATGAAATCTAGCGTTATTTTAGTCGTGCTAGCAATTGGCCAATCGTTCGTCTTATTTACGAAAAATATAGATGTATCAGTTGGTTCAAGCATGGGGTTAAGTGCAGCAGTTTGCGGAATGATGTTAACGAATGGGTATAGTGCATTCTTGTCGATATTTGTAGCTATTATACTTGGGGCCATTATCGGTTTCGTAAATGGTATTGGAGTTGCGAAGTTTCGGGTACCAGCCATTATTATGACATTAGGCATGTTAGGAATTATTAGAGGTGCAATGTTAATTTTCACAGGCGGGAAGTGGATTGAAGATATTCCAAACGATTTTAAGCAGCTGTCATCTATCATCATTCTTGGTTTACCTATAACTGTATGGTTCGTTCTTATTATTTTACTACTACTATACTTCTTTTTAAGAAAAGTGCCATTGGGAAGATACTTTTATGCGGTAGGTGATAATGAAGATGGCGCGAGGCTTATTGGTATACCTGTTAATAAAGTGAAGATATATGCGTTTATGATTTCAGGCATAAGCGCTGCGCTCGCTGGTTGCATATTTGTTATGGATATCGGGTTCGTGCCAAATCAAACAGGTACAGGATTAGAATTACAAGTAATCGCAGCCGCTGTACTAGGAGGAATTCATTTAAAAGGAGGAACAGGATCTTTATTTGGAGCTGCATTAGGAGCGTTATTTTTAGAAACAATAAGTAGCTCACTCGTCTTTTTAAAAATACCAGCATTTTGGAATAATGCTATTTCAGGTTTTTTATTATTACTTATCATCATATTAGATAGTGTTATGAAAAAGTGGAAGGCAGAAAGGAGGATGAATCTATGAAGTATGTATATAGATGGGAAGGGGTTCTAATTGTATTACTTCTTATAGAATTCATCCTTTTTAGTTTTATAAATAGTGATTTCTTAAATATTAGTAATCTCCTTTTTAGTACAAATGATTTCCTATTTATCGCAATTGCGGCGATACCAATGACTTTCGTTATTGTAACAGGAGGAATTGATGTATCGGTCGGATCAATAATGGGGCTCACTTCGATCTTGATTGGTGTACTTTGGATGAACGGAATACCTATTTTGTTTGCTGTCATAATCGCCCTAATAATTAGTTGTTTAGCAGGCGCTTTAAACGGACTCATTATAAAAATGACAGATGTAGAACCACTCGTCGTTACACTCGGAACGATGTTTTTATATGGAGGAATTGCACTCGTCATTTCAGGAGGAGCAGGTGCTTCTGGGTATGAAGGAATAAGCGGTTTACCTGACACATTTGTACAACTGGCAAACGGTAGTTTTATAGGAATACCGAATTTATTATGGCTACTGATCGTATTAACAGTTTTATATACTGTATTATTTCACCGAACTATATACGGGCGCCATGTAAAATTAACAGGTGCGAACGAAAATACAGCAAAATACACCGGGATTAAAACGAAAAAAGTAGTCATTATCGCTTACATACTTTCTGGGTTAGGAGGTGGATTAGGAGGTGCTTTCTTAACCGCATATTTTGGTTCCGCACGTGCTGATATGGGAAATGAAACAATTTTACCAATCATTACAGCAGTCGTATTAGGCGGGACACTTATTACAGGCGGAAAAGGAAGTATTTTCGGTACTGTACTAGCGAGTATTTTTATTGGGCTCATGCAGTATGGTTTGCAAATGACGGGTTTAACAAATGAACAATCCAACGTAGTAATTGGTATGATTCTAATTCTTTCAGTTATTATGAGACATTTCAAATTACATCAATTCATACCGGAGAAAAGAAAGAATTTGCATAAGGGGGAAATGTCATGAAGAGAAAACTAGGGATTGTATTGATTGTATGTATTTGTTTAATAGGTTTAATCGCTTGTTCCAGTCAAACGGCAGATAAGAAAAAAGCGGATGATGTGAAATTTGCATTTATCCCGAAATTAACTGGAGTTGGCTTCTTTACATCGGGCGGTGAAGGAGCAAAGGAGATGGGAGATAAGCTAGGCGTACAAGTGAAATATGATGGGCCGTCTGAAGCGAGTGTATCAGGGCAAGTAAAGTATATAAATAATTTTATTAACCAAAATTATGATGCACTTATGGTTTCCTCTACATCAGTTGATGGTTTATCGCAATCATTGCAACGTGCTAAGAAAAAAGGAATGACTGTCTTAACGTGGGATTCTGATGTGAATCCGAAAGACCGTTCTTTTTATATAAGTCAAGGGACACCAGACCAACTTGCTAACTTATTAATTGAAATGACTTCCAAGCAAATTGGAGATAAAGGGAAAGTAGCGTTCTTTTATTCTAGTCCAACAGTAACGGATCAAAACCAATGGGTAACGAAAGCGAAAGAAATTATTAAAAAGAAATATCCGAACTGGGAAATTGTAACGACGCAGTACGGTGAAAATAATGCACAAAAATCTTTATCCGTAGGGGAGAACATATTAAAAACGTATCCAGATATTAACGCAGTTATTTGTCCAGATGCAACAGCACTCCCAGCCATGGCGCAAGCAGCTGAAAACTTAAAAATGGATAAAAAAGTAGTGGTAACTGGATTTTCTACACCGAACGTTATGCGTGATTATGTAAAACGAGGAACAGTACAACAATTCGGATTATGGGATGTCAAACAGCAAGGTGCGTTGGCAACTTATGTAGCAAATGAGATTGTTGTAAAAGGAAAGAAGTTAAAAGTAGGGGATAGCTTTGAAGTAAAAGGAATCGGAAAAGTGAAAGTAGAGCCAAACTCCATTCAAGGATATGATTATGAGGCAGAAGGAAACGGAATTATCGTATTGCCAGAACGAGTTGTATTTACGAAAGATAATATTGATAAGTATAATTTTTAGTAGACAAAAAAAACGTCCGAATATATCGGACGTTTTTTTTATTTCTTCATTAATTATGAACAGTTTCTTTTTCGTTTAATCCAAGTGTACGACCAGTCGAAGTGTGAAGATCTTGGAACAATCTTGGATTTTCAGTTAGTGAAATGCCATATGAAGGAATCATTTCTTTTATTTTTTCTTCCCATTCTACCATGCGGCTTGGGAAACATTTTTCTAATACTTCAAGCATGACGTGAACAGCAGTAGAAGCACCTGGTGATGCACCTAGTAATGCGGCGATTGAGCCGTCAGCTGCACTTACTACTTCTGTACCAAATTGAAGTGTTCCTTTACCGCCAGCATCAGTATCTTTAATTACTTGTACACGTTGCCCAGCAACTACAATATCCCAATCTTCACTTTTCGCGTTCGGAATGAATTCGCGTAATTCTTCCATACGTTTTTCATGTGATAACATAACTTGCTGAATTAAGTATTTTGTAAGTCCCATTTCTTTTACACCAGCGGCTAACATCGTTAAGACGTTATTCGGTTTTACAGAACCGATTAAGTCAAGATTGGAACCAGTTTTTAAGAATTTAGGTGAGAAGCCTGCGAATGGTCCAAACAGTAAAGCTTTTTTATTGTCTATATATCTCGTATCTAGATGAGGTACAGACATTGGCGGAGCGCCAACTTTAGCTTTACCGTATACTTTCGCATGATGTTGCTCTACAACTTTTTGGTTTTTACATACCATAAATAGTCCACTTACCGGGAATCCTCCGATATGCTTTGATTCAGGGATACCAGTCTTTTGAAGTAGAGGTAGACTACCGCCACCGCCGCCAATAAAGACGAATTTAGCAGTATGATGCTCAATTTTACCACTATTCATATCGTGTACTTTTACTTCCCACAAACCATTTTTCGTGCGCTTAATATTTTCGACACTATGCTTGTAGTTTAGCTCGACATTTTTTGTTTTTAAGTAATCAAACAACATACGTGTTAATGCACCGAAGTTAACATCTGTTCCAGAGTCAATCTTCGTTGCCGCCATCGGTTCATTAGATGTGCGGCCTTCCATAATGAGTGGAAGCCATTTTTTTAATGTTTCAGGAGCATCAGAAAATTCCATTCCTTGAAACAGTGGATTTTTTGAAAGCGCTTCAAAACGGTTTTTTAGAAACTCAACATTTTTTTCCCCTTGTACTAAACTCATATGAGGTAGTGGCATAATAAAATCTTGTGGATTACGAATTAATTTGCTCTTTACAAGATATGCCCAAAATTGTCTTGAAAGCTGGAATTGCTCATTCACTTTTACAGCCTTACTAATATCTATAGATCCGTCAGCTTTTTCGGAAGTATAGTTCAGTTCGCATAGCGCAGAATGCCCTGTACCTGCATTATTCCATTCGTTAGAGCTTTCTTCCCCGGCACTTGCGAGTTTTTCAAAAACTTTAATTTCCCATTCTGGTGCTAATTCTTTTAGTAATGAGCCTAACGTTGCACTCATAATTCCTGCACCAATTAAGATAACGTCTGTTTTTTGCTGCATGTTGCTCATGATAATCTCTCCATCCCCTATATTGGCAAAAAAGTGTAGGTGTTTTCTATGTCTAAGCCGTAAAAGAGAAACACCGCCTAGGCCCCACCTAGGTGTATACCTTTTTTGTCTCAATTATATAACCATCTCATACTCTATTATAATAATTAATAGACTAAAATATCTAGTGTTATCTGATAATTTTAAACTATTTAACGTTTTATTCGCTAAAAATCTTATTTAACAAGCTCTTTTAAGGTGGTAAATAGAAAAAAATTACAGTTTGAAATTATCTCGAAAAAGCTTACGTATCCTTAAGTGACTAAATCGAGTACCTTTTTATGGGATTATTCTTTCTGTAATGGTAAGATTATTCTGAAAAATAAAAAGGAGGGACTCTAATGTGTACAAAAGAACAAATTTCAAACTTATTTCGAAACTTTTCAATAAAGGAATGTAAAGGGTCAAGTGATTTATATGAATATTTATCAATGAAAATTGCTGAAAATGAGGAAGTACTTACACTATCGTCCTATGCTCAGGTAGGTCAACCAGTCCCAAACTTACTATTAGGTGCAGTACATTATTTATTGCTAGCAGGGAAAGAACATCATTTAAAAACGTATTATAGTAGTTTAGTTGAAAATGCTGATACAAATTTAGATAAAGCTTTTAATCATTTTAAAGATTTCTGTAAAGAGTACCGAGAAGAAATCATTACTTTGTTACAAACGAAACTCGTTCAAACAAATGAAGTAAGACGGTGCGCATACTTATACCCAAGTTTCTGCTACATATTTAACAAAGTGAAGAAGCCGTTAGCGTTAATTGAAATTGGGACAAGTTCTGGGTTGCAACTGTTCTGGGACCAATATCGTTATTCGTACGGGACGGATGAAATGTACGGAAATATAAATTCAAATGTGCATGTAACTTCTGAAATAAGAGGGGAGAATGTACCGCATTTTCTAAAAGAAAGCCCATCTGTCGTAGAAAGAATCGGACTGGACTTACATGTGAATGATTTACATAATGAGGAAGATTATTTATGGTTACGTGCTTTAATTTGGCCAGAACATAAAGAAAGGCTTGAGATGTTTGATCAAGCTGCATCTTTAGTGAAAAATGAATCTGTCCAATTAATAGAAGGAGACGGTGTAGAGCTATTATCATCTATTATTGAACAAATAAGTGAAGAAGCTGTTATTTGTATTTTCCATACACACGTCGCAAATCAAATACCAGAACAAGTTAAACATAAATTAGAAAAACAAATACAAGAAATCGGCGCAAAACGTGATGTATTCCACCTGTATAACAACATGTGGGATCGTGACCTTCATATTGATTATTATATTAACGGAAACGAATATCGTGAAACGGTTGGAGAAACAGAAGGACACGGGAAATGGTTTAGCTGGAAGATTGGAAATGAGACGCTTATTTAGATTAATAGGGGCGCCCTCACTTGTAAAAGAAGGGACCATAGGCTCAAGCATTGACTAAATGGTTAAGGAATAAATGTATTAGTAACATACAAAAAATGCTTCGGAGAAATCCTAAGCATTTTTTGAATTACATTTAAACCCCATAATGGATCATGTACTTCTGTTCTGCTGCAGCTTGTACAATTTTTGAAGCTAACTCATTCAGCTCATCAGATTTTCTGAGGAACTTTGAAGATGTAACTGTTTCATAGAAAATTGCTAAAGATTCAGGAGGGATAATTGTAATACCACAATAAGCTAAACCGTATTCCTGATTTTTGACTGTATGAAAGTAAGTTTTCATAATTGATAAATTTTGATTTAAACTACTGATAATATCATCATTAACAGAAATACAATGATATTTCTCTGGTGTATAATCATTGTAACTTTTTTGAGAATTAAATTCGTCAATTATTCCAAAATCATGGACACATGCCATCATTATTATCCTTTCAAATTTAATAAAATGATTTCTATTAAAGTAAAATGTCTATTCGTTTAAGTGTAATAGAAATAGTTATGTAGTTCATAAAATATTTTCGGTTTTTCTTCGTGAAAACAGTTTATTTATCGATAAACTCATCAGGAGTCCAAGTGACGATTTCATTCCCAGGTGCAGCGACTACAAGCCATTGCTCACATAGGACACCAGCTTGCCAACATTCATAATAATCATGAAAACCATTTACAAAAATAATTTGTCCGCTCTCCAAATTAATAATTAAATGAGGGCTTTCTAAGCCGAGTTGTATATCGGTAACTTTTTGTCTTCTTATCTTAAATATTCTCTCATATTCTTCTTCCACAGAAGAATCTTCAAATTCATCTTCATTTAATGGGTATCTTTTTTGAGGTTTATTAAATAAACACCATTTTGATTCGATATTGATATATAATTGCTCGTCATAATCAACGGAGTCGTGAAAGTTTGTAAACTGAATCTTTATAGCGCCTGAAGAAATACCAAATTGTAATCCATCAACTTGTGATCCGATAAAGAGATTTTTTAACACTTTTTCAGCGTAAATTTTATCCTCTGTATTCATTCTTGAATTCCTCCTTTTCATAAAAATATACCTTATATTTTTATTGTAATAAATAAATTTTCATGTAAAATGAACCTTTTGTGAAAAACGAGCGAATATAGTGTGAAAGATCATGAGAGGGGAATGGAGCTTTGGATGAAGTACAATTAAAGGAATGGCTATATAAAATGGGGTCTGGGGACCAAGAAGCCTTTCAGATTATTTATGAATATACATGTAAAGATATTTATAGAACAGTAGTATTTTTAGTAGGAAGTCAAAACCAAGATGTAGACGATATAGTTAATGAAGTGTACATCAATATGTGGAAGTCCATAACAAACTATGATATAAATCGTTCATTTCGTTTTTGGTTACATGGACTAGTTGTCAAGGAAGTACAGGATTGGCGTCGTAAATCGTGGCGACGATTTCGAATCTTTGAAAAGAAGAAAATGTATGAACAAGATCGGCCTTACATAATGGATGAAGCTATTTTACATAAAGAAACACGAAGTGAATTAGTAGAAGTTGTACAAAATTTATCTTATAAACATCGTGAAGTAGTCATTATGCGTTACTTCCATGAATATAGCTTGGATGAAATTGCTACACTTCTTCAAATCCCTATTGGTACAGTGAAATCTCGACTACACACAGCACTAAAACGATTAAGAATGGAAATGGAACAAATGCCAAACGAAAGGGAGGAAGAAGTAAATGGATTTTGAGAGATATGTAACGAATGAACTAAAAAGAAAAGCAGAGAGTCTAGACCCGTCTCCAAATCTAGATAATCAAGTGAAAAACTCTTTTTATAAATACCAACTGTCGAAAATAAAAAGGAAGATTTCTATGAAGAAAAAATTATTGCTTGGATTTGTAGCTGCGGCAATTTTAATACCGACCGGTACTTTTGCAGGTACAACATTAATGGATAAAATTGTAGGGACACCAGAAAAAGCAAGACAAGATATGGGAATGACTGAGGATGGTTATAATGGTGTAATGGAACGTATAGAAATTGCTAAAAGTATATTTACAGAAAAGGATTTTGATAAGTATGTAACTTTATTACAGGAATCGTACTATTTTTATAAAAAAGTAAGTGTCGTAGAGAATGGTGAGAGACAATATACAGCTACAAATCGTCTAAATGCTGATGAAGAAATGAGAGAAAGAGCGGTAATGGAACAATTACATACATATGAAGAAAGAATAGATCAACATTTTACCTATACATTTGAACAAGCTGGACAAATAACTGGTTTTCCAATCAAGCATCCAACATATATTCCGGTTGGACATCAATTAGTATTTGAAGAGGTAAAAGCTGAAGCAACACTAGGAAAACCTATGCCGCTTATTACGATGAGATATGAAAATCAAAATGTAAAAAAACAGCCACATACTTCAGATGCAGAATTAGGTTTTACAATTCATCAATTAGAAATTGTTGAAGAAGAATATAAAGATTACTTTATTGATAGACCATTTGATAAACCATCTGAAAGAGGACCTAATTTTACTGGAGATATAAAGAAATATAAATTAAATGGCTATAACGTTACATTCGGTGAGTATAAAGAATCGCATGTACGGGCTATGAAAATAGTTGTGCCAGCAAGGGAAGGAAGAAATGCATATCAAGTGTATATAAATGATAGTATGTTGTCTAAAAAAGAGCTTGAGAAAGTTTTACTTTCGGTGATTGAATAGTTATTTGGTATAAGTGATCGATAATTATATTATGTAAATTTACTTTTACAAAACATCCATTTTTTTAAATGGATGTTTTGCATTTAGATAGATTAGGTGGAGTATATAGTTTAAAAAAGCGGAATACTTTGCGGAAAGTTAAAGACATTTTTCGGATCATATTTCGCTTTTACTTCCATTAATCGGTCAAAGTTGCAACTGAAGTATGCATCTGGCCAATTTTTAATGGAAAGGTCAGGCGTATTAACGTAGACACCTTTTGTAAAGGGGAGCATTGCCAAACGGAAATCTTCAACCCATCGAATACTTCCACCAGCACCTTCTGGTTGCCCCCAAGTAGCGAATATTGACATGTTTGATAGTGCTTTTCGGTAAAAGTAAGCAGTCGCCTCATTTGGCACCTCAGCAACAGCACCGCCTAATCCGTGGAAAAATACGGAGGTGGTGGAAAAGGGAGGTGCATTATTAATAAAGTGATCGATAATGGATAGTCCTTCTTCTGGTAATAGTTCATATACATATGGACCAACACTTTTAAATGGTAAAGGTGTTGCAGGTTGCTTCTCAGCTATTTTCGCTGCTGCTTCTGCCCATGGTATTTCTTCGATAGTTACTTGCAGTGGTGAACCGGCTTCTAGTAATGGCTGTAGTAGCGACTGCAATTCTTGTACAGAACCGAGAAATACACCTTGCATTAATAATGATGGTTCTAATCCTGCAGACATAAAAAGAGTAGTTGTAAGTCGTTTATTAGCGCAAGGTAGCGTATATTCTTGCCAAGAGGTTAATACAGGTTTTAAATCTGATATCCCCCAGCTTATTTCTGCAAATCCTACCGTATTAATTTTATGTGTTCGAAACTTAAACGAAGTACATATTCCAAAGTTACCACCACCAGCACCGCGCGAAGCCCAATAGAGATCGGAGTTACACTTGGCGTTAGCGCGTATTATACAACCATTCGCGTCTACCATTTCTAATTCAAGTAAATGATCGAGAGTTAATCCAAACGGACGAGAGAGAATACTATGTCCGCCACCTAAAGTAACACCTGCAATCCCGGGAGTAGGACAAACACCACTCGGCACAACTAATCCTTCAGCTGCAAGTGTTTCAATTAAAGAAATATTTCTCCATCCAGTCCCGATAGTTACAGTTCCATTATTGTGATCTATTTCTAATTGCTTCATTTCACTTACATCAATTACAAGACCAGCATTACTGACGGATAATGCCTCATAATTATGACGTCCAGAGCGCATGCGTATAGGAACGTTATGTAGCCTTGACCAGCGAACAGCGTTTACTACATCCTGCGTATTTTGAGCAAAAATAATGATTAACGGAAATTTGTTGAAGAATGTATTGAATTCTTCACGCGCTGAATTATAATCAGGATCATTAGGTGTAACGATACGACCAGTAAGTTCAATTTTTTGATTATTCATTTCAGTCATCTCTCCTTGACGTGAAATATTTATAATGTGGAAATACAGAACATAAAGAAGAACTGACAATACTTTATAAGTAAATGAATAAAGGAAAAGGATTATTCCAATAAAGAAAAAGGCAGTGCTACATAAGTAGCACTGCCTTTTTGTAATTATATGTATGTGCTCAAAATTTCCCCAGGTAATCCATCAATCTCACAAACTTTCTCCAATGTAAAACCTACGCTTAGTAAAATTTTGCGAGAAGGGATATTATTTGGATCGATCATTGCTTTTAGTACGTTTGCATCTGTTTGCTTCACTATTAAAGCTAGATGTTAATTTTTGATTATGTACGTACATACAATGTGTAATTAAGTGAATGATTAACATAGTAATTACAGAAAAGGGTGAATGAAGCATATGAATCAATTTGAGCAAATGATGTACGTTGGTGTCATCATGTCTATTGTACTATCCGTAATGATTTTAGGGTCCTTATATTATAATCCTCGACTTTCATTAACTGATTATCCGAAAGATATTCAAAAAGTAGTTTTTCCAAAATCGATTCATGAAAAAAAGCAAACCATTTACTTTAATATTGTATACAATGCTATTCTTTTCGGTTGTCCTTTCGTTTCTACATATATATTACATAAGCATGAAAAATTAATGTATATGGATGCTTATTTACACACTTTTGGTATTTTAATGATTTTCAATTTAGTAGATTTACTTATAATTGATTGGCTAATTTTTTGCTGGATTACTCCAAGGTTTGTTGTGATTCCTAGTACGGCAGGTATGAAAGGATATAAAGATTATAAGTTTCATTTAAGAGGGGCTATAGTCGCTACTCAAATTTTAGCAATCGTAAGTTTATTTTTGGCGGGAATTGCAACAACTATTTAGTGTGAAGAAGGGCCTGAGGCTTTTATAAAAGATAAGGAGATTTATAATATATAGAATTAGAAATAAGAATTTGTTAGTATTGAAGTGAGGAGTTTTAATAACAGTATATTAAGCCGTATTAATATACTGTTGCAAATGTTTTGATATTATGTAAAATTATACAATTTTACAGAGACATTTGATAAAATTCAAAAAAATATAATGGAGGCTAATATGAAAAAAGTAATTGGCGCAGCAACAGCAACTATTTTTGGATTGGGGGCGTTTACCACAACCGCTACCGCAGAAACAATCGTAACAGCAGATGTACTTAACGTACGTGAAAAACCGACTACAGAATCAAAAGTGGTCGAAAAAGTAAAGAATGGGCAAGAGTTAAAAGTCATAAATACCGAAGATGGCTGGTCAAAAATTGAATTGAACGGTAAAGAAGTGTTTGTAAGTTCGGAGTTTACAAAAGATGTGTATCATGTAACTGCGAATTTGTTAAATGTACGTACCGAAGCAAACACAGATTCAGAAATTCTTGGCAGACTAAAAAAAGATGATGTAATTGAATCAACGCATCAAGTAAAAGACGGATGGCTGCAATTTGAGTATAAAGGAAAAACTGCTTATGCCAACGTTTCTTTCCTATCAAGTACAGCACCAACTGAAAAGAAAACTGAAGAGAAAGCAAAGCAAGTAACGAAAGTACAAAAATCAGTTAAAGAAAAGAAAGAAGTAAAGACGCAGAAAGTAGCAAAAGTGAAAGAAACAACGAAAGCACAAGAAATAGTAAAGCCTAAAGAAGAAGTAAAAGTTAAAGAAGAACCGAAAGCGCAAGAAAT
>NZ_FRBJ01000001.1:890496-1252668 GCF_900142585.1 Bacillus sp. bc15 | reverse complement strand
AGAAATAGCAAAAGCAAAAGAAGAAGAGAGAGCAAGAGAAATAGCAAAGGCAAAAGAAGAAGAGAGAGCGAAAGAAGTATCAAAAAACAACATACAGTCTGCTAAACGTGAATTAACGGTAGTAGCGACAGCGTATACTGCTGATCCAAGTGAAAATGGTACATATGGTGGACGCGTTTTAACTGCGATGGGGCATGATTTAACGGCAAATCCGAATATGAGAATTATCGCAGTTGACCCGAAAGTAATCCCATTAGGATCTAAAGTATGGGTAGAAGGTTATGGAGAAGCTATCGCTGGTGATACCGGAAGCGCAATTAAAGGTAATCGTATTGATGTATTAATGGGGTCAAAAAGTAAAGCTATGAATTGGGGAAGAAAAACTGTTAAAGTAAAAATTTTATAGTAACTATAATGATCCAAATAGAAGTCAGTTCTCTTTATTGAGGCTGGCTTTTATTTTTTTAGTGGAAGTATAATAGGATTTTTAAATGACTTATTAATAAACCTGTAATAAAACATAAAAATTGTCTCATGTTTAGAAAAACTATTAAGAATGAGGTAAGGAAGTAGAACAGAAGGTTATTGAGAAGTAGAGAAGAATAGTATGTTGCTACAATTACACAAGATATCGAGGAACGCGGACTTATTTCAGTAGTTGATTTCCAGTTTGGGGAAATGAATATTTATTTTTATTTATGTCAAGATTGTTCAATTATAAAAACGGAAACACAAAGTACATAACAAGACTAACATATTATGTTAGTCTTGTTTTTGTATCGCAACATCATTAAGAATCACATCAAATATATCTTTTTGCGTAAAGTTATCTGTAAAAATAGTTTCTCTGGCAACCTCAATTGTATCGTGCGGATTATACCATTTTTGTAGGGAATCTTCACCAAATTCATATCGTTTGTCTCTTGTGTTATGTCGTCTAATAGTTTCCTCTAATGATAAATCAAAATAATATGTAAATGCATTTTCATCAAAATAACGAATTAATTCTTTTAACATCTCACCATACCTACGACTGTCCAATATACCTTCTAAAATAACAAATTCACATTTTCCTTTTCCGTACTTTGTAATTTCAAATAGTAAATCATGTGATAAATTACCCATTGTGTCGTGTACTCTAAGCATATCTCTACGCACAACATCCTGTGATACTAAAAGTGTACCTTGTCCGAAATGTTCTTGTAGTTGCTTTGCAATCGTTGTTTTACCACTTGCGGAGTTTCCTCTAAGAATGATTAAAGTGGATGTAAGTATAGGTTTAGACATAATGTATTCCCCCAACGGTATTAATTATATAGAAAATTTTAACAAATAAAGTGAGGAAAGTGTATAATTAATATGATGGATATTTAAGGAGGGGATTAGATGGGGGATATATTAAAAAATGCACAACCTATATGGAAACGGACTTGGTTTCGTTATCTAGGGGCATTTTTTATTGTTCAGTTACTGTTTATTTTGTGTGAAATAACTGCGTGGGCACCAAACTTTAGGCCAGGCGGAGAGTTTTTTAATAGAATATTAAATTCTCAATTTTTCACTGAATGGTTCACACTCTATACAATCCCGCAATTTAACGTATTTACAGCATTTTTTGCGATTACATTACTACCATATGCATTAGTAGGTGCAATGAAAGATATAATATCAAGAAAAAATATAAAAGAATAATAGAGGTATAATATGCTATTTCAAAAAGAAGGGTTATTGATTAGATACGTAATGGAAGATGATGTATCTATTATTTCTAAATGGTTAACGGACCCAGAAGTCCTGCAGTATTACGAAGGACGAGATAATCCGCAATCTGTAGAAAAGGTGCTTGATCATTTTATACATAATCCAAACAATAATGAAAAAAGATGTTTAATAGAATTTGATACCGTTCCGATTGGTTACATACAAATGTACCCAGTTGATTCAGAGTGGAAAGCGATATATGGCTATAAAGAATCACAAAATGTATGGGGAATGGATCAATTTATCGGTGAACCAGCCTATTGGGGAAAAGGAATTGGACAAAAACTCGTTCAGGCAGCAATTACATACATTATGGGTGAAATGGGAGCAGAAGCAATCGCAATGGATCCGAAAGTAAATAATGAACGAGCGATAAAGTGTTATGAAAAATGCGGATTTAAAAAAGTAAAGATTTTAAAGGAACATGAGCTGCATGAGGGGAAACTAGAAGATTGTTGGATGATGGAATATAAACAATTATAATGAATATGAAATGGCTTATATAAACGAAGGTAGCTGTGGAAAATGAAAAAAGCATTAATCGTAATTGATGTACAAGCGGGTATGTATACAGCTGGAATGCCAGTACATAATGGGGAAAAATTTTTACAAACATTGCAAGAGCTTATTGGGGAATGTCGTTCAAATGATATTCCAGTTATTTATGTCCAACATAATGGTCCTAAAGACAATCCGTTAGAAAAAGGTACGGATGGATGGCGAATCCATCCGACCATCGCTCCGCAAGAAGGGGATGATATTGTTGAAAAGACGACGCCAGATTCATTCCATAAGACAAACTTAAGCGAAGTGTTACAAGAGAAAGGAATTGAACACGTTATTCTTTCGGGAATGCAAACAGAGTATTGTGTAGATACGACAACGCGCAGAGCATGTAGTGAAGGATATAAAGTAACGTTAGTTAGTGATGCGCATAGTACATTTGATGCAGAAGTGTTACGTGCTGAAGATATTGTGAAACATCATAACGCAGTATTGGGAGCGTTTGCGGATGTTGTTGCATTAAAAGACTTGAAAGTGGCTGCCTCTAAATAAGAGGCAGTTTTTTTATTAGAAAAATAGCGTCAAATATTGTTGGTAAGTCGATATTTTGAAATAATCGTTTATATAATTTCACGTACCATAATAAAAATATACAATAAAGGAGCACCACATAATTAAAAAGGGCGCTCCTGCATTAAAATGTTACTTCTTCTTGTCTTTATCCAATATATTTTGTTCTTCAGCAAACTCCGTACCATATGCAAAGCGGCGATTAATACGAATGTTATCATTGTTGTGCCTTGTATGAGAGTTAGAGAAGCGATGAACGATTACTTCAGATAAAGTGAAGACGATGGCAGAAAGGATACTCCCCCATGCAATTTGCATATAGTTGTCTAATAAAATATTACCGAAAATCCATACGCTTAAATATGTTAATAAGAAATCCGACATAATGGCACCAGTATTGCCAATTCGATTTAAAATAATTTTATCAACGAACATGTAGGATACGATTGTAACAAAGAGACTGAATGAAATAATTTGAACAAACGTTGCAGGGAAAAATAAAGCAAGCCCAATGCTAAATGCGATAATGCACGATATAAACTTGATAAGCACTACTGTGAAATCATTCAAAATTTACACCTCCGATTTATACATAGTTTTTCAATAAATTCTGTAGTTCATACATTGTAACGGATTTATTTACATAAAACTTTTTCATGTTTGGAATTTAGTCTAAATATTATAAAAATAATGAAAAAATGTTATAGTAAAATGAGAGTGTATGACATTTTTAGGTAAGGGGGAATCCAGGATGTGGATTACTTCAGAAGTAGAAATTCCAGATGAGTTAATTGATCACATTGAGCAAGGAAAATTAGTGTTATTTGTTGGAGCGGGAGTTTCCATGAAAGGGAAATCAAACTTACCGAATTTTGATGATTTAGTTGATGAAATTGCAAAAACGTTATATGTCGAAAAGCGTGAAATAACAGAACCACATGATTATTATCTTGGTAAAATTGCGAAAACAAAAGATGTACATCAAGTCGCAAGAGATCTTGTTCATATAGAGAAATCAAAACCGAATCCATTGCATTATGCAATTCCAAGGTTATTTCCTTTAGATACAGATATCCGCATTGTAACAACAAATTTTGATCAACATTTTACAACTGCAATTAAAGAAATAAATAGAGATATCAATGTTTATTACGCTCCAGCTTTACCGACTGGGAGAGCTTTTAAAGGTCTTGCTTATATACATGGTAATGTAGAACAGGAGAAAGAGGCTTTAATTTTAACAGACGGTGATTTTGGAAGGGCTTATTTAACAGAAGGTTGGGCGAGAAGATTTTTAGTCGATCTATTCTCAAATTACACCGTTTTATTCGTTGGATATAGTCATAATGACCCAGTAATGAAATATTTAGCAACTGGTTTACCACCAAGTACAAGACGATTTGCTTTTGTCGCACAAGGAGAAAATACGTACCACTGGGAACATTTAGGGATAAGACCGATTGTGTATCCGAATAAAGTGAATAATCATCAATCTCTCGTAAAAGCGGTAAAACGCTGGGCGGAATTAATGGGTGATAATTATATTACGAAAAGAATGCGTATTCGGGATATTGTAACGGTTCCCCCGTCAGTAGAACAGGAACAATTATCATACATAAAGCAATCAATTAAAAAAATTGAAACAGTTCGTTACTTTGTGGAATTTGCTCACGATTATGAATGGGTCGAATGGTTAGAAGCAGAAGGTAAATTACAAAATTTGTTTATGCTTACGCCAAACTATAATGAAGTAGATGAATTACTTGCAGAATGGTTAGTGGAACAATTTCTTTTTAGTCATCAGATAGAATTATTTCAATTAATTTATAAAAACTATTCTAAAATATCACCGTTATTGTGGAAAACAATTTGTAACTACTTAAATGAAACGAAGAGTAAGATGGACCCATTGTTGTTTGCCAGGTGGACACTCCTTTTATTAGAAACTGCTGAAAAAGATAGTAGCTCTATAGAAAAGATTTCTAAGTTACTGCAAAAATGTTCTTTTCCTGAGCATAAGGAAATTGCGTTATTGTTACTAACTTTTATTTTAGACGGAAAGCTGAAGTTGAAACGTGTAAGAAAATGGGGAAATGATACGCAAGAAGCAATAGAACTCGAGGAATCGAGTCGCTTACCAGTATCAACATTTTCTCATGTGGAGCAAATTTGGAATGAAAAGATGAGGCCATATATCGCCTATTATGCTGTTCCAATTATGATGATTGGATTAGAAAAATTGAGAATGTTGTCGTTAAGACAAACGGCACTGAAAAAAAGAAATAAAGAAGATGTAGAAAAAGAATTTCATCAAAATGATCTTGCATTTTTAATACAAATTGTAAAAGAGTGTCTAACTTATTTATGTGAAAACAATGAGAAAAAAGCGGATTATTATATTACAGAAATGATAGAAGCAAATAGTGTACTTCAAAAGCGAATTGCAATTGATGCGATGAATAAAAATATTTTTGTTCGTGTAGATGACAAAATGAAATGGTTGTTACAGGAAGGACTTCTTTTAGATTTCACTTATAAACATGAAGTTTTCCAACTTTTAAAAAGTCATTATTCACATTGTTTAGAAAAAACAAAAGAAGAAGTCACTCGAACTGTAATAAAGCGTCTTACAGAAGAGAGGGTATTTGATGCATGTCTCGTATTAGACTTATTATTCAAGTGTGATTCAAATAGCCCATCTACGGCAAATGGGTATGAGTTAATGAAGCAAAAGCATCCTCATTTTCATTCTGAACGATACAGTGTACAAAAGAAAGAGGATGCAGCGCAAAGTATTACTTGTAATGTAACAGCTGACGGATTATTGCAGCTGAAAGATGTTGAAATTATGAAGCAAGTTCGGCAATTTTCGCAAGATGGTGTTTTTGAACAACGCCATTTTTTAGAGATGTTATCAAAAGCATGTAAATTGAATACAGAGTGGAGTATTTCATTCGCATATCAATTAGTAGGAGTGCAAGAAATAAGTAATGAAGTATGGTTTGTTTGTATTAGAGAATGGAGAAATAACAGAGGATTGACAAATGATCAAATCCAAAAAATTATTCCGTTATTGCAGAAATTTGTTAGAAATACTGCTTTTCATTGGTTAATTAGTAGTTTTCTATATGAAATTAGTAATCGACTAGAAGAGTTAGAAGAGAATAGTATACGTGTTGTAAAACGCTTTGCTTTTTCAGTGTTTCCTCAAGTTATGAAGAGTGATACGGATTTTAAGCTTGGAAAACAAGATTTTTACAATGAATCAATTCAGCATCCTGTTGGAAAAATGACGGCTGTATTATTAAAGTTGTTATCATATGATCATTTATACGATCGTAATGTATATGAATATTTATTTTTATTTGAAGAACAAGTAAGAGTTAATTCAGTACGAACAAACTTTATGTTTGCTCGTTTAATAGCAGATATTACATTTCTATATCATATTGAAAAGCAATGGTGCCGAAAATATTTGTTACCATACTTAGATTTAAAAAAACAAAATGAAATTACGGAATATGCATGGGCTGGTTTATGTTACACGCAAATAAATTTACCTTTATTTACAGAAATGAAGCGTTTTATTAAGTATGCGATAGAACATTTGGAAGTATTACATCCGCATACGAGGGAAGCTTTCTTGAAGTGGCTTAGCTTTGTATTTATTAAATGTGTACTATATTGGGAGCAAAAAACAGATTGGTTATACCCTTTACTCATACTAGAAAATGAAGAAAATAAAATTAAATTTATGCAGTTTTTATGCTATTACGTCAAAACATTAAGTGTAAAAGAACAACAAAAATTTTGGACAGCTTGGCTCAGTGTATTTTTGCGAGAACGACCAAAAATGGGTGAGATAACAGCGAGAGAATATGTAATGCTTTTACGTATTATTTTATACATGGATGAAATATTAGAAAAAGGATTATATATTATGTCTCGTGCATTTTCAAGTGTAAATGGTAAATGTACAGGTGAGGAAATGAAGCAGTTATTGATTGAAATGCTTCATAAAAAAGAAAGTATGAAAGCGCATAAAGAAATGTTTGCAAATGTGTTTTTTATTTTACTACAAACATGTCAAGAAGCCGTTTTATTTGAAAAAGAAATCATACAAATAAAAGAATTATTAGTTCAGTATGAAGTAGAGGAATATGTTTTACATTTACTGGAAAACGAAATAATTCGCATAGGAATTGTAATGGGTGATTTACAAGAAGAACTATAGGACGAAAGTGGAAAATTAAAAAATATATAAAAAGTTGTTGACAGTGTTTTGAAAAGCGTTCTATAATACGAATCATACTTATTCAATTTCAAAAACATTTGAATAAACAAAGTGCAATGAAGAGATCACAGTAGTGGTTAGTCTTACTGTAACAGAGAGCTGGTGGTTGGTGTGAACCAGTACAGGGATAATCATGAATTACAGTCTTGGAGCATCTTTTTCGTAATAAAGATAGTTTGTCTTTATGAGGAAAAAGCGGTCAATTGATCGTTAACAGTGAAGAGAGGTAGACGGAAAGTTAGTCTACAACTAGGGTGGTACCGCGATAAATATCGTCCCTACTGATTTATTCAGTAGGGACTTTTTGTATTTTAGTGGTCCAACTTGAAAATAAAATAGTCATGCATTGAAAGGAAAAGCAGTAGTTGTTGTTTCCCTGTAACAGAGAGCTGGTGGTTGGTGCGAACCAGTACAAAAACAAGAGCGAATTACAGTCCTGGAGCATCTTTTTCGTAGTAAAGATAGTATTGTCTTTATGAAGGGAAAGACGGTCAGATGATCGTTAACAATGAAGAGAGGTAGACGAAAGAAGTCTACAACTAGGGTGGTACCGCGATAAATATCGTCCCTACTGATTGAATCAGTAGGGCTTTTTTGTACAAAAAAGTGGGTTTTTAACTAGTAGTTCATGTCTTTGTACAAATTATTAGTTTAAAATAAGAAGAGGTATCGATTCCACTATAAATTTGTATAATTAGTCAGTTCAGAAAATAGAGAATTTTTTATTCTCTTACTATACTTTTAAAACATTAGAGGAGGATTTCCAAATGGCAAATCATGAATTAGATCAATTACGTAAACAGGTAGATGAAATTAACTTACAACTATTACACCTTTTAAACAAACGTGGTGAAATTGTTCAAAAAATTGGAGAGCAAAAGCAAGTACAAGGCACGAAACGCTTTGATCCAGTACGTGAGCGTGAAGTACTTGATATGATTGCAGAGCATAACGAAGGACCATTCGAAACATCAACAGTTCAACATATTTTCAAAACGATTTTCAAAGCAAGCTTAGAGTTACAAGAAGATGATAACCGTAAAGCGTTACTAGTATCACGTAAAAAGAAACAAGAAAATACAATCGTTGATGTAAAAGGTGAATTGATTGGAAACGGAACACAAACGTTCATCATGGGACCTTGTGCAGTAGAAAGCTTAGAGCAAGTTCGTCAAGTAGGGCAAGCGATGAAAGACCAAGGCTTAAAATTAATGCGCGGTGGTGCATTCAAACCGAGAACATCTCCATACGATTTCCAAGGTTTAGGAGTAGAAGGACTTCAAATTTTACGTCAAGTAGCAGACGAGTTCGACTTAGCAATTATTAGTGAAATTTTAAATCCGAACGATGTTGAAATGGCATTAGACTACGTTGATGTAATTCAAGTTGGCGCACGTAACATGCAAAACTTCGATTTATTACGAGCTGTAGGTAAAGTTAACAAACCAGTATTATTAAAACGTGGATTAGCAGCAACAATTGATGAGTTCATTAACGCAGCGGAATACATCATTGCGCAAGGTAACGATCAAATTATTCTTTGTGAGCGCGGTATCCGCACATACGAAAGAGCAACACGTAACACATTAGACATTTCTGCAGTACCAATTTTAAAGAAAGAAACACATTTACCAGTTATCGTTGATGTAACACATTCAACTGGACGCAGAGATTTATTATTACCAACAGCGAAAGCGGCACTTGCAATTGGCGCAGATGCAGTAATGGCTGAAGTTCATCCAGATCCAGCAGTTGCATTGTCAGATTCTGCACAACAAATGGACATTCCAGAATTCCATAGATTCATGGATGAGTTAAAAGGTTTCAAAAATAAATTATCTTAATTCCATATCATATATGCGTTGAAGAGGAAACAGTAGTGCTTATCTCACTGTTAAAGAGAGCTGATGGCTGGTGTGAATCAGTACAAAGGTAAGCATGAATTACAGCCTTGGAGCATCTTTCTCGACAACTTATGGAGGGGAAGACGGTCAAACGATCGTTAAAGAAGAAGAGAGGTAGACGACAGTTGTCTACAACTAGGGTGGTACCGCGATAAACATCGTCCCTACTGAGCGCTCAGTAGGGACTTTTTTGTACAAAAAAATAGTAAAGGGGCAAGAGAAATGAGATACATTACAGCTGGAGAATCACATGGACCGCAGTTAACAGTTATTTTAGAAGGTGTACCAGCAGGTTTGACACTTACGGCGGAACATATTAATAAAGAATTATTAAGAAGACAAAAAGGTCATGGACGCGGAAGACGCATGCAAATTGAAACAGATACAGTTGAAATTGTAAGTGGTGTTCGTCACGGGATGACACTTGGATCACCGATTACGTTAATCGTAAAAAATGATGATTTCAAACATTGGACGAAAGTAATGGGTGCTGAGCCAATTTCTGAAAAAGAAAGTAAAGACATGAAACGTACAATTACAAAACCACGTCCAGGACATGCGGATTTAAATGGAGCAATTAAATATGGTCATCGTGATATAAGAAACGTATTAGAGCGCTCATCTGCAAGAGAAACGACAGTTCGTGTAGCTGCTGGTGCAGTTGCAAAACAAATTTTAAGCGAATTAGGCGTAAAAATTGCAGGACATGTTCTTGAAATTGGTGGAGTAAAAGCAAAACATATTTCAAACTTACCGATTGAAGAAATTCAAACGATAACTGAAAACTCACCAGTTCGATGTTTAGATAAAGAAGTAGAGCAAGAAATGATGGATGCGATTGACAACGCAAAAAGTAGCGGAGATTCAATCGGTGGTATTGTGGAAGTTATTGCAGAAGGTATGCCAATTGGCGTTGGTAGTTACGTTCATTACGATCGTAAATTAGATGCAAAACTTGCTGGTGCAATTATGAGTATAAATGCATTTAAAGGTGCTGAAATTGGCGTAGGTTTTGAAGCGGCAAGACAACCAGGAAGTAAAGTGCATGATGAAATTCTGTGGGATGAAGAAAAAGGATACACGAGAAAAACGAATAATGCCGGCGGTTTAGAAGGCGGTATGACAACAGGTATGCCAATTGTCGTAAGAGGCGTTATGAAGCCAATTCCTACATTATACAAACCGTTAGCAAGCGTTGATATTGATACGAAGGAAGCATTCCAAGCGAGTATTGAAAGATCTGATAGTTGCGCAGTACCAGCGGCGGGTGTAGTAGCTGAATCTGTTGTAGCATGGGAACTTGCAGATGCACTAGTCGAACAATTCGGAAAAGATCGTATGGAATTATTAAAACAAAACATTATGCAACACAATAACTACGCAAAAGAATTTTAATAAAAAGGTGGGTTTAACGTGCAAGTAAAAGATCAACTATCATCATTACAACCATATAAACCAGGTAAATCACCAGAACAAATGAAAGAAGTGTACGGAGATCATTCGTTTGTGAAATTAGCATCGAATGAAAATCCATTCGGTTGTTCACTGAGAGTTTTAGAAGAGTTGCAAAAATCTTGGTTGGAACATGCTTTATATCCTGACGGAGGTGCTACGACGCTCCGTCAAACAATCGCGGATAAGTTGCATGTGCAAATGGAACAAGTACTTTGTGGTAGTGGTTTAGATGAAGTCATTCAAATGATAAGCCGTGCAGTACTTAAAGCAGGAGATAATATCGTAACGGCTGGTGCAACATTCCCGCAGTACCGTCATCATGCAATTATTGAAGGCAGTGAAGTGAAAGAAATTCCTTTAAATAACGGTGTATACGATTTAGACGAAATTTCGTCAGCGGTAAATAATAATACGAAAATCGTATGGATTTGTAATCCGAACAACCCGACGGGCACATATGTGAATGAGCAAAAATTAACTCAATTTATTGAAGGCATTAGTGAAAATACGTTAATTGTCATTGATGAAGCGTACTATGAATACGTAACAGCAAAAGATTTCCCTGAGACATTACCGCTTTTAGAAAAACATAAAAACATTCTTGTACTTAGAACGTTTTCTAAAGCATACGGATTAGCTTCTTTCCGCGTTGGATATGCGATCGGACAGGAAGAGCTAATTGAGAAATTAAATGTCGTACGTTTGCCATTTAACGTATCTTCATTAGCGCAAAAAGCAGCGACGATTGCTTTTGGTGACGATGAGTTTATTGAGGAAATAGTTCGTGTGAATACAGAGGGATTACAACAATACGAAAGCTTTTGTAAGGAAAATGAAATTCCATTTTATCCATCACAAACAAATTTCATCTTCTTGCCAGTTGAGAATGCAGGAGAGATTTATGAAGCTTGTGCACATGCAGGATTTATTATTCGTCCGTTCCCGAATGGTGTCCGTATTACAGTCGGAACAAGGGAGCAAAATGAAGGAGTGATTTCAGTGTTAAAACAACACTTTGAAAATAAAAAAAGAAAGTCTCGAGATGAGGCAAATGCGTAAAAAGGTAGTTTTAATTGGAACTGGTTTAATCGGAGGCTCTCTCGCATTAGCGATTAAGAAAGAGCACGATGTAACGATAACAGGTTACGATATATTTAAAGAGCAAGTAGAGCGTGCAAAAGAATTACACGTAGTAGATGAAGTAGCAGTTGATTTACAGCATGCATGTGAAGAGGCACATTTAATTATTTTTGCTTCTCCAGTTGAAGAAACGAAGAAGCTATTACACAAACTTGCGTCATTCCGTTTACGAGAAGATGTTATAGTGACTGATGTTGGTAGTACAAAAGGGTCTATTATGAACGAAGCGGAAGCTTTATTTTCAAAGGAAGTTTCTTTCATTGGGGGACATCCGATGGCGGGTTCTCATAAAACGGGAGTTGAAAGCGCAAAGGCGCATTTATTTGAAAATGCATTTTACATTTTAACACCGATGAATCATATACCAAATGAACAAGTGGAAGACCTTAAAGTATGGTTAAAAGGAACAGGATCTCATTTTCTTGTTTTAAATACAGAAGAACATGATTATGTAACAGGGATTGTTAGTCATTTCCCGCATCTTATCGCAGCAGGTTTAGTAAAGCAAGTTGAGAAACATGCAGGAGATAATCCGCTCATTCATCAACTCGCTGCTGGAGGTTTCAAAGACATTACACGTATCGCATCTAGTAGTCCTAAAATGTGGAGTGATATTGTAAAGCAAAATCGAGAGCATTTAATGGTATTATTAAAAGAGTGGATCTCTGAAATGGAAGGTTTATATAAGACAGTTTCTACCGGAGATGCAGGCGAGATTCAAAACTATTTTGCAGATGCGAAAGAATACCGTGATTCTTTACCAGTAAGAAAGAGTGGTGCAATTCCTGCCTATCACGACTTATACGTTGATGTATTAGATAAGGTGGGGGCATTGGCTCATATTACGAGTATTTTAGCGCGCGAGGAAATTAGTATTACGAACTTGCAAATATTAGAAGCGCGTGAAGGACTGCTTGGGGTATTACGTATTAGTTTCCAAAGGGAAGAAGATCGTATGAAAGCAAAGCTAGCGCTTGGAGAAGAAGAATACCAAACTTATGAAACAATTTAAATGAGAAGGTGAAAAACGTGAAAGAAAGAACAATACAACCTGTTAATAACGGATTGAATGGCAATATTACAATCCCAGGTGATAAATCCATTTCACACCGTGCTGTTATGTTCGGTTCGATTGCAGAAGGGAAAACAACAATTAAAGGTTTCTTGCCCGGTGCAGACTGTTTAAGTACTATTTCATGTTTTAAAGAAATGGGAGTAGAAATTACGCAAAACGGTGATGAAGTTATTGTAGTTGGTAAAGGATTAGAAGGTTTACAAGAACCGAAAGCTGTATTAGATGTTGGTAATTCTGGTACAACAATTCGATTAATGTCAGGTATATTAGCTAACACACCATTTTTCTCTTGCGTACAAGGTGATGAGTCTATCGCAAAAAGACCGATGAAGCGTGTAACAAACCCATTAAAACAAATGGGTGCAAACATTGACGGCAGAGAAGAAGGAACATTTACACCGCTAACAATACGTGGCGGAGATTTAAAAGCAATTGAATATATTTCTCCTGTTGCAAGTGCACAAGTAAAGTCAGCTATTTTACTTGCAGGTCTTCGTGCAGAAGGTGTAACAGCTGTTACAGAACCACATATTTCACGCGACCATACGGAAAGAATGCTTGAAGCATTTGGTGTTAAAGTAACTCGCGAAGGGAAAACAGTGAAGCTGTCAGGTGGACAAAAATTAACAGCAACAGACATTCAAGTGCCAGGTGACGTATCATCAGCAGCATTTTTCTTAGTAGCAGGTGCAATCATCCCAAATAGTAAACTAGTATTACAAAATGTAGGAATGAATCCAACTCGTACAGGTATTATTGATGTTTTAGAGAAAATGGGTGCTACGTTCACTGTAGATCTAATTAACGAAGGGGCATCAGAACCAGCTGCAAATATTACAATTGAAACATCTTCATTAAAAGGAATTGAAATTGGCGGAGATATTATCCCTAGATTAATCGATGAGATTCCTGTAATCGCATTAGCGGCAACGCAAGCGGAAGGAATTACAGTAATTAAAGATGCACACGAATTAAAAGTAAAAGAAACAAATCGTATTGATACAGTCGTTGCTGAGTTAACGAAACTAGGAGCTCGCATAGAAGCAACTGATGACGGCATGATCATTTACGGAAAATCAGCTCTAAAAGGCAATACAGTAAATAGTTATGGTGATCATCGCATCGGAATGATGCTTGCGATTGCTGGCTGCCTGGCAGAAGGAAAAACAATTATTGAAGATGCAGAAGCAGTAGGTGTATCATATCCTACATTCTTTGATGAACTTCAAAAGTTAGCTAAATAATAAGGATGGAAAGCAGATACGTGATGTATCTGCTTTTTTTGTTAAAACGTCTTTCTAATTTCACTTACCGAACTACAATAGAAAGAATTGTGATACAATTCAAACAGGGAATGGAGGAGAATTATATGAATGTCATACAATTAAAAGAAGATAAGTTCAGAGAAGCATTATGTTTATCAGAATACGCTTTTCAATATAAAGTAGATGAGGAACGATTACAGCAGCAACTTACAAAGATGAAGGAAAGTCATGAAATATACGGCATTATGGAAGGGGAAGACTTAGCAGCAAAACTACATCTTATTCCGTTTCATATTTACATAGGTAAAGAAAAATTTAAAATGGGTGGCGTTGCAGGGGTAGCGACGTATCCTGAGTATAGAAGAAGTGGGTATGTAAAAGAGCTACTTCAATATTCACTTCAAACGATGAAAAAAGATGGCTATACAGTCTCTATGTTACATCCATTTGCGGTTTCATTTTACCGTAAATACGGCTGGGAACTTTGTGCGAATTTAGTCACATGTCATATGACTAAGAGCGATTTAGTGATGAAAAAACAAGTAAATGGCACTGTGAAACGTTTCAATAAAGAAAATCATCCAGAAGAAGTCGAGAAGCTCTATGAAGCATTTGCAGAACGTTTTTCAGGTATGTTAGTTCGAGAGAAGAACTGGTGGTTTCAAGCGGTTTATGATGATTTAACATTAGCGATTTACTATGATGAAAATAAAAAGGCAGCCGGTTACATGTTATACAAAATAGAAAACTATAAAATGACAGTAGAAGAATTTGTACCACTGCATAATGAAGCACGAAATGGTCTGTGGAACTTTATTTGCCAGCATGATTCTATGATTAAAGAACTTGAAATGACAGTAAGTGAAAACGAACCGTTGCTATATTCATTGCAAGAGCCACGCGTGAAGACAGAAATAAAACCATATTTTATGGGAAGAATTGTAGATGTAGAGCAGTTCTTAAAACAATATGAGTTGAGCTGGAACAATGTACAGCAAGAAGTGATTCTACACATTACAGACGCATTTGCTCCGTGGAACAACGTATCAGTGAGGCTTGCGAATCATGAAATAACAATTATGAAAGAGGAAACAATAAATAAAGGAATTAAGCTGGATATTAACGCATTATCTACAATAATGTTTGGCTACAAGCGTCCGTTAGAACTTAATGAACTAGAATTCATTAGCGGAAGCGAAGAGGAAATACAAGCATTTGAGAATATAGTTCCAGTACGTAAAGCTTTTATTTATGATTTCTTTTAAGCTTTAAATAGGAAATGGGGCTGTCCCAAACAAAATTTGGGACGGTTTTCTCTTTGGTTCTCGTTTTTGTCGGTAAGTCGATGTATTCTAAAAACCGCTGATATAAATTGATTCACAAACAAGGGATTAAAATTGCAACTATACGTAGTTACGCACTTGACTTTTAGTCCTTGTAATTTATAATTAAAAACGGAATGAATTTTCATTCCTAAAAATAGAGGTGGAAAAAATGGCTAAAAACAAACAAGAGGATATTTTTGATGCTGCGATGCAACTTTTTGCAGAGCGTGGTTACGATGGTACGACAATTCCAATGATCGCTGAAAAGGCAAAAGTCGGTGCGGGTACTATTTATCGCTATTTTGAAAATAAAGAGGCACTAGTTAACTCATTATTTTCAAAAAGTATGTTAGAGCTTTCTGAAATGATAAAAACAGATTTTCCTGTTGAAGCAAATATTCGTGAACAGTTTAGTCATACGTACAACCGTTTATTTGAATTTGCGAGAAACAATGTGGACGCTTTTTTATTTACAAATTCTCACTGTGACAGTTATTTTCTTGATGAACAAAGTAAGAAAATATTTGACGATTTTATAGGCTTCTTTATGAATATTATTGAAGATGGAATCGCAAAAGGTTTTCTTCGTCCATTGCCTCCAGTTGCTTTAATTATTATTGTATATCAGCCGCTAGAAGCATTAACGAAAGTAATTGCAACAGGGCAATTAGAATACTCGAAAGAGTTAGTAAAAGAATTGGAAGAAAGCTCTTGGAATGCTATTAGAATCATTTGATTCTATAGCTTTATAAGGACAGGAATGAATATTCATTCCTAAATAGATTTAAAAAATGAAAGTAGGAGAGGGTATTTGTGCAACCAAAGGAATGAACATTCATTCCGGAAAAGATTAGTTTAATAGGGTCTATAGAATAAATCAATAGAATGATAGGAATGAACGTTCATTCCTAAAAATAGTTTCAAAATAATAGGAATGAATATTCATTCCGGAACTAACATTATACTTTCAAAACGGGAGATGATTAAAATGAGTAAGCTAAAAAATTGGAGAAGTTTATCTTTTCTATTATGGATAGTTATTACTATTACAATGATCGTAACGATGCCTAATATGGATAAATTAGTGAAAGAAAAAGGGCATATTACGATTCCGAATACAGAGCAAAGTAGTATCGCTGACAAAATGATAAGAGAGATGGATAAAGACGGGACAGAAAAATATGATGTTATAGCTGTTTTTAATAGTGGAAGTAAAGCAGCTTTAACAACTGAGCAAAAAGATGAAATAATAAAAACAATCAACGCTTTACAAAATGAAAAAGAGCAATTAGGAATTAAGGAAGTTGTTTCACATTTAGATAATAAAGACTTGGAAAAACAATTGATATCTAAAGACAATACGACCATTTTAACGCAAATTTCTGTAGATAAAAAACATGGTGAAATATCAAAAATTGCGAATGGGCTTCATAATAAAATTAAACCGAAGGGAGTTAAAACGTACTTAACAGGAAGTGATTTAATAGCGGGTGATTTTCTTACATCCTCTCAAGAGGGAGTGAAAAAGACAGAAGTTATTTCTATCATTTTCATTTTAGTTGTATTAATCATTGTATTTCGTTCACCAATTGTTCCAATCGTTTCTCTGCTTACAGTGGGTGTATCATATTTAGTTTCAATGGGGATTATTGCCCATCTAGTAGATCAATTTAATTTTCCGTTTTCTAACTTTACACAAGTGTTTGTAGTTGTTGTCCTGTTTGGGGTTGGAACAGACTATAACATTTTATTATATACAAGGTTTAAGGAAGAATTAAGTAAACAAGAAAATGCATTTTTAGCTACGAAAGAAACGTTTAAATCGGCAGGGAAAACCGTTTTATATAGTGGGATAGCAGTACTAATTGGTTTTGCATCTCTTGCTTTAGCGAGTTTTAAATTATATCAGTCTACTTCAGCCGTAGCAATTGGTGTCGCAGTATTATTACTCGTATTAACTACGTTAAATCCATTTTTTATGGTGCTTTTAGGAAAAGGAATGTTTTATCCAGTAAAAACATTTAAAGGTCATGAGGATAGTCGTTTATGGGGATTTCTTGCGAAAAACTCAGTAGTAAGACCATTCGCAGCTTTAATCATTGTATTTGTGATATCGATTCCTTTCCTAATGAAATATTCTAACACACTAAATTACAATGATTTATTTGAAGTAGATAATAAATATGAATCGAAAAAGGGGATTAACGTAATAGAAGAACATTTTCCACCTGGTTTTTCTTCACCAAGTACGTTAGTCATTCAATCGGATAACAAGTTAGACGAGGCGAGTTCTCTTCAAACTTTAGATGAACTAACTGATAAGATTTTGAAAGTGAAAGGTGTGTCAGAAGTATATTCACCGACGCGTCCAACTGGGGAAAGGATAAAAGAACTATATATAAATAAACAAGCTGGAGAACTAAATACGGGGTTAGGAGATGCCAATGGTGGTATAAAGGACATTAATGATGGGTTAACTGCTGCGAAAGATAAAATGGGTAGTAAAGACTCAAATAGTCTTGCAAACGTTCAAAAGTTAATTGATGGAACAAACGAAGCGAAAAACGGTGTAACGGCATTAGGAACAGCTTTACATCAACTATCAAGTGGTATAAATGACGGAGCACAAGGTGCGCAACAAATTGAGGGTGGATTAACTTCAGTAAATGAAAATATAAATGTTTTATCTAATGCAACTTCACAACTTCATGCTGGTTATGCACAGTTAGAAAAAGGTTTAAGCTCTTACGATCAATACTTCGGAAGTATTTCTCAAGCAATTGATGGTGCGAAAAAAGGTTATGAACAAATTGAAGTGTTAATGACCAATTTTATTCAAACGAAACCAGAATTAGCAAATGATCCGAACATACTACAAACGATAGGAATTGCTAAAGAGGCTCAGAAGCAATTAGGTGTGCTTTCAAATGAATTAAATCAATTAGCAACGCATCATAAAGCGGCGATGGGCTCATTTAAAGAAGCGAATCAATCGTTATTGAAAGTGGATAACGGTTTAAAAGAAATGAACAATGGAGTTACTAAATTACAAAAAGGAGCAGCTGATCTTAAAAATGGATTAGATGAAGGTGCTTCAGGTTCTAAACAAATTGCGAACAAGTCATCTGAGTTACAAACCGGATTAACAAAAATAAATGATGGGCAAGGCCAGTTATTAACCGGGCTGAAAGACTTGCAAGAACAGATGGGGCAATTACAATCAGGATTATCTAAAAGTACAGAAGGGCTCGAAAAGGTAAGTAACGGACTAGGGGATGCTCAGAAATATTTAGGAGAATTGAATGAATCAAAAAGCTCTGAGAAATTTTATATTCCAAAAGAAGTTTTAGAGGGAGAAGATTTCCAAAAAGCATTGAATACGTACATGTCACATGATAGAAAGACTGCTAAAATGACAATCATTTTAGACGTAAATCCGTATTCAAAAGAAGCGATGCCAATCATTGAAGAAATTAATAAAACGATAGACGGTACATTAAATGGTACAGAATTAAAATCAACAAAAAAAGCGATCGGCGGTACAACAGCAAGAAACGTTGATTTAAAAGAAGTAACGGGCCAAGATTTCTTACGTACAGCTACAATTATGTTAATTGGAATTGCGGTTGTATTACTCGTTATTACACGGTCATTTTTAAATACAATCTTCATTATTGGATCTTTAATATTAGCTTATTTTGCATCACTTGGTATAAGTGAACAAATTAGTACACACATACTAAACGTAGAGTCATTGAGCTGGAATGTACCATTCTTTAGTTTTATAATGATAGTCGCTTTAGGTGTGGATTATAGCATTTTCGTAATGATGAGATACAATGAGCTAGAGGGGGACCCAGCAACGAAAATTGTAAATGCATCTCGTCACATAGGAGGAGTCGTATTATCAGCGGCACTTATTTTAGGTGGTACATTTGCTGCATTAATCCCTTCAGGTGTATTGACGCTTATACAAGTAGCATCTGTTGTTGGTGTTGCACTGTTATTATTAGCTATTATTGTGATGCCAATATTGATACCTGCGTTAATAGGGTTAACGAATAAAATGAAGAATTATACGAAAAAATTAAGTAAAAGAAAGTAAAAGAATCCCCTTTTAAAAGGGGATTCTTCTTATTTAATAAATTTGTCCATCACATCTTTATATTTTGCGAATTTTTCATCTTTCATATCTCTGTTCATTATGAAAGATGCTTCTATATAATATTATTTCGTTAAAAACGTACATTTTATTCAAGATAGAAAAGGGATGAATAGTAATCAACCGTTGCTATTCATCCAGCTTCTACTATATAATAGCTATAGTCTACAATAATTGAGTCGTAATATGCGATTTTTTAAGACAATCGGTGAGAAAACGCTGAAATAAGCGGTATTAGTAGGAGGACACAAATGATTACAGTAAGTAACGTTAGTTTGCGTTTCGCGGATCGCAAATTATTTGAAGATGTTAACATAAAATTCACGCCAGGTAACTGCTACGGTTTAATCGGAGCAAACGGTGCTGGTAAATCAACATTTCTAAAGATTTTATCTGGAGAAATTGAACCATCAACAGGTGATATACATATTACGCCAGGTGAGCGTCTAGCAGTATTAAAACAGAACCACTTCGAATATGAAGAGTTCCCAGTATTAGAAACAGTAATTATGGGTCACACGCAACTTTACAAAGTAATGCAAGAGAAAAATGCTATTTACATGAAAGAAGACTTTAGTGATGAAGATGGAATGCGTGCTGCAGAACTTGAAGGTGAGTTCGCTGAGCTTAACGGTTGGGAAGCTGAGTCAGAAGCTGCAATCCTTCTAAAAGGTCTTGGTATTGGTGAAGATCTTCATGACAAAAAATTATCAGAATTGACTGGTGCAGAGAAAGTAAAAGTATTACTTGCTCAAGCATTATTCGGTAAACCTGATATTCTATTACTAGATGAGCCTACCAACCACTTGGACTTAAAAGCGATTCAATGGTTAGAAAACTTCTTAATGAACTTTGAAAATACAGTAATCGTTGTATCCCATGACCGTCACTTCTTAAATAAAGTATGTACGCACATGGCTGATCTTGATTTCGGTAAAATTCAACTTTATGTTGGTAACTATGACTTCTGGTATGAGTCAAGCCAATTAGCTTTAAAATTAACACAAGATGCTAATAAGAAAAAAGAAGAGAAAGTAAAAGAGTTACAAAACTTCATTGCACGCTTTAGCTCAAACGCATCTAAAGCGAAACAAGCAACTTCTCGTAAAAAATTATTAGATAAAATTACATTAGATGATATTAGACCATCATCACGTCGTTACCCATTCGTTGGCTTCACACCTGAGCGTGAAATAGGAAATGACTTATTAACTGTTGAAGGCCTTTCTAAAACAATTGATGGCGAAAAAGTGTTAGATAATGTGTACTTCACTTTAAATAAAGGTGATAAAGTTGCATTTATCGGTCGTAACGATATCGCGATGACAACATTATTTAAAATCCTTATGGGTGAAATGGAGCCAGATAGCGGTTCATTCAAATGGGGTGTTACAACATCTCAATCTTACTTCCCAAGAGATAACTCTAAATACTTTGAGAACAGTGACTATAACTTAGTTGATTGGTTACGCCAATTCTCTCCACAAGATGAGTCAGAAAGCTTCTTACGTGGTTTCTTAGGCCGTATGTTATTCTCAGGTGAAGAAGTTAAGAAGAACGTTTCTGTATTATCTGGAGGCGAAAAAGTTCGTTGTATGTTATCTAAAATGATGTTAAGTGGTGCGAACGTAATCACACTTGACGATCCAACGAACCACTTAGACCTTGAGTCTATCACTGCATTAAACAACGGTTTAATTGCTTTCAAAGGTACAATGTTATTCACATCTCATGACCATCAGTTCGTACAAACAATTGCAAACCGCATTATCGAAGTAACACCAAACGGTGTAATCGATAAAGAGGCAACTTACGATGAGTACTTAGAAAATGAAGAGCTTCAAAAACAAGTAGATGCAATGTACAAAGGTCAATAATATATCATGAAAAAACTCGCTCTTTTTAGAGCGAGTTTTTTTGTCGAGAAAACATAACACCACTGGTGGGGCAAATGAATAATTATTCAAATATAATATTAATGAACATGAGGATTTTTCATGTACGGAAGAGATGTAATGACTTTAAGATTTAGTTGAAGCAGGGGAATGTAAGGTGAGCAATATAATTAAATAACATTATTTTATCATGTGAAATATGTACCAAAATTGGAGATAGAATAGTTTGCGAATGAGTTTATAAAGGTATATAGTATGGGATGTCATAATTAGTGGATGAATCTTGGGAGAAAACAGGAAATGTTACAAATTTATTTTGTTAAATAGAAACCAAGGTCAAAATGTTTAAAAAGAAATAGTTGAATAAATACTAGCTTCAAATTATAATTACTAATATTCTTCATATAGTTAAATAAAGATAATCTATTTGAAGAAGAAAATTTGAATAGAGAGACAGACTTATAAAAAATAAGCCTTGGATGATTAAAAGAGGTGGAGAAATGAAACAGTTCTTATTAAAGAGCAAAAGTGTGTTAAGCAATCATTTTGGATTCTTTCTGTTTGCCGTTATTTTATTGTGGCTCAAAACGTATGCAGCCTATGTAACGGAATTTAATTTAGGAATTTCAAACACAATCCAAAAATTCTTGCTGTTTTTCAACCCGCTTAGTTCAGCAGTTCTATTTTTAGGACTTGCATTATTTGCAAAAGGGAAACGATCTTATATTTGGTTAATCGTTATCAACTTGTTATTGTCGATTCTTTTATACGCAAACGTAGTTTACTATCGCTTTTTCAGTGACTTTATTACGTTCCCGACATTAACACAAACGAATAACTTTGGAGATTTAGGTGGTAGTATTCTTGCGTTGCTACATCTTTATGATCCACTATACTTCTTAGACACGATTATATTAATTGTGTTAGTCGCAACAAAATTCGTAAATCCAAAACCAATTCGTGTTGCGAAGCATAAATTATCTCTAGTATTTGTAGCAGGTATTTTATTATTCAGTGTTAACTTAGGTCTTGCAGAATCCGACCGTCCTGAATTATTAACAAGAACATTCGATAGAAATTATATTGTGAAATATTTAGGGGCATACAACTATACAATTTACGATGGTATTCAAAGTGCGAAAGCATCAACAGAACGAGCATTAGCTGATGGGGATAATATGACAGAAGTAAGAAATTATTTAACATCAACTTATGCAAGTCCAAATCCTGAGTATTTCGGTAAAGGAAAGGGAATGAACGTAATTTATATTCATTTAGAGTCATTCCAAAACTTCTTAATCGATTACAAATTAAATGGTCAAGAAGTTACACCGTTCTTAAACTCATTTACAAAAGATGCGAATACACTATACTTTGATAACTTCTTCCATCAAACAGGACAAGGGAAAACATCTGATGCGGAGTTTATGTTAGAGAATTCAATGTTTGGTTTACCGCAAGGTTCTGTCTTTACAACGAAATCTCATAATACGTATCAATCAGCACCAGCTATTTTAGGACAACAAGGATACACATCAGCAGTATTCCACGGTAACTACAAAACATTCTGGAACCGTGACGATATTTATAAATCATTTGGTTTTAATAAATTCTTTGATGCGTCATACTATGATATGAATGAAAAAGATGTAGTAAACTACGGATTAAAAGATAAACCGTTCTTTAATGAATCTATTCCGTTATTACAAACGTTGAAACAACCGTTCTATACGAAGTTTATTACGTTATCGAACCATTTCCCTTATCCAATCGATAAGGCAGAAGCAACGATTGAACCAGCGACAACAGGCGATTCATCAGTAGATACGTACTTCCAAACAGCACGCTATTTAGATGAATCTGTAAAAGGTTTCATCGATTACTTGAAACAATCTGGTTTATATGATAACTCAATTATCGTTATGTACGGAGACCATTACGGTATTTCAGATAATCATAACGCAGCAATGTCAAAAGTAATGGGTAAAGAAATGAACTCATTTGAAAATGCACAGTTACAACGTGTGCCTTTAATCGTTCGTGTACCAGGAGTGAAAGGTGGCGTACAACATCAATATGGCGGTGAAATTGACGTTCTTCCTACGTTATTACACTTACTAGGTACAGATACGAAAAACTATGTTCAATTCGGTTCAGATTTATTATCACCAGAGCATAAACAAGTCGTTGCGTTCCGTAACGGTAACTATGTAAGCCCAACTGTTACTGCACTGAACGGCAAATACTATGATACAACAACTGGAAAACCTGTAGAATTTACAGATGAAATAAAGAAAAATGAACAAATGGTTCAAAACTCACTAAAATACTCTGACCAAGTCGTAAATGGTGACTTATTACGATTCTACACACCGGAAGGATTCACTCCAGTAGATCGTTCGAAGTATAACTATAACAATCGTGATAAAAACAAAACGAAGGTAAAAACGACTCCGGAAGGGGAAGCTAAATAAATAATAAAAAGCGTTATTCATATGAATAGCGCTTTTTATTTGTAAATATACCATCATTATTAGACAGAACTAGCTGTTGCTTTTTGTTTTGCCTTTCCGAAGAAAACTACACCGACGATGATAATAATGATAAATGCCCATTTAATGAAAGGGTTACTTTCGAAAAATCCAGCAAACCATTTCTCATCTACAATCATTTTTGCAGCAGTATAAGCTAAAACGGCTGCTCCAATCGTAATGATGACAGGAAAACGATCCACCCATTTTAAAATCAATGTACTGCCCCATACGACTACAGGAATAGAAACTAATAGACCAATGATTACTAAAGAAAAGTTACCATGGGCAGCTCCTGCAACAGCGAGTACATTATCAATGCCCATTAACGCATCAGCGATAATAATGGTTTTAATAGCAGACCAAAATCCTTCTTCGGCTTTAATATCATGATTTTTGCCCTCAGCAATCAACTTGTAAGCGATCCATATAAGAAGTATACCGCCAATTAGGAGTAAACCAGGTATTTTTAATAACCAAACGACAACTAAGGTAGCGAGGGCTCTAATAGCGATTGCCCCGACAGTACCCCATATAATAACTTTTTTTTGTTGGTCTTTCGGTAATCTTCTTGCTGCTAATCCAATTACGATGGCATTATCTCCGGCTAACACTAAATCGATTACAATGATGGCAAGCAAGGCAGACAAATATTCAGATGAGAGAAACTCCATATACATATCACTCCTTATGGTTAATATGTGCTAAAGTGTTGATAATATAAAAAGGGTTGAAATTTTATATTCAATCCATAATTTCTTACTATATTTTGATAAATCTGTTTTAATTTCGTATAAGTCGCTTTTGCAATCTTTTTTGTTTTTCGATTCTTTTTCTTAATTTTCGATTCATCTTTTTAATACGGTTTTCTTTTCTACTATCCCAGTTATCACTTCTGATTTCATTAATAGATGTATCTTCCTTAGCGCGAAAACGCCTTACTTTTTTTACGAAGGAAAGGGGGATGTTGCCGATAACACCTTGTTTTTCTAACGAATCCTCTTTACCTAGACACCAATCAGGATGAGATAATAAATAATCGAAATCAAATATTATCTCGTATTTTTTATCCATATATGTATACCATTCATCTAAAGTACACTTATTTTTTGTATGTAAATATATTGATCCATCAGTCATAGCGCAGCACCAATAGTCAAAATAGCTCCATAGTACCCATTCTTTCGGTACATCTAGTGTTAAAATTACCATTTTTGAATTTGTTCTACCCCAAGCTTTATGATTTCGATTTGGGTAATTATTTGCTTCCCAGACCCAAATAGGATAGTTACCTTCGTAATGAAGCAATCTTGTTTTAGCAACGCGCACCATCCAGTCATATGAATATAAATCGTCTGGATCGATGAATTCTTTATTACTTTCTAAATAACCAAGTTTCTTAAATTGTTTCCAAGCTTCTTCAGTTTGTACTGTATATACGATCATATGGCACCTACTTATTTAAACTAAATTTTAGTATAACATGTGATTTTGAATTTTTATTGATATTAGAGAAGGGGGAATTTGAGTCGAATATACGAGGAGTAATTCCAAAAACGACAAAAAGACTTGATTCCCAGCTAAAGGGAATCAAGTCTTTTCATTACATACGATTATCATGCCAGAAGTTTAATGGGAAATGTTCGTTCTCATTATATGCTTCTAATTCATATCCTTTTTCTTTCAGTCCTTTAATAATTCCAGGTACTGCTTTTACTGATTGTGGATGAATATCATGCATAAGGATAACTTCTGTTGGATTTGTAGCACCATGTAACACGTTCTCTACAATTTTAGCAGATGCAGCATCAACTTGCATTTTGTTGTATTTCCAGTCTAAAGAATCAATTGTCCAATCCCAAACTTTTAAGCCATTTTCTACAACTTTGTTGCGAAGAGCTTCGTTTAATCCTGGCATAGAGCCGTAAGATGGACGAGTTAATACTGGTGATTTACCTAAAACACCAGCGATTAAGCCTTGGTCTTCCTTCATTTCATCTACGTAATGACCTTCTGTGTAAAGTTTCTTGTAGTTATGAGTCATACTGTGCATCCCAACGTAGTGGCCTTCAGCATCTTCGCGTTTTACAAGATCAGGGAAAGCTTTTACGTTTGAACCAATTAGGAAGAATGTTGCTTTTGCATTTTCTTTCTTTAACATATCTAAAAGCTCAGCTGTGTATTTTCCAGGACCATCATCAAATGTTAAATAAGCGACTTTTCTAACTTGCCCGTTATAATGTTTAGGAGCTTCTTTCGGAGCAAGAGATGTTTGAATCTCACTTACAAGTTGAACAGATTTTGCTTCATCCTCTGTACTAGCTAGAGCAGTATGTATTGATCCCAAAGCCGCTTCGTATGTGAATAATACCCCCGCACAAACTAACATAGCCCTTTTTACTAAAGTTGTCATTCGAATTCCATTGTGCATAATTTTCCTTCTCTCTATAAAAGTTCTACTCTACTATATTAGCAATTATAGGTAGGGAAATGCAAAAAAACTTTTTTACAAGTGTAAAAAAGTTTATTCAAAAGTATGCAAGATTTTATATCAATTGCAGTTTTGAAAAATAGGATGAATTTAAACTTTATTATTTAAACTTTCAATCATCAAATTTAAATCTTCTAATAAGGATGCATGCGCTTTTTTAGGAGAACCTGTATCAAAGGGAGGCTGAGGGTCGTATTCTAACATGAGTTGAACTGCTTTGCTTTTTTCATCTCCAAATTCCCAAGCTATTAACTGAAGGGCCATATCAATACCTGCAGATACACCAGCAGCTGTTATAATTTTTTCATGGCGCACGAATCTCTCTTCAGTTGGAATAGCTCCGAGAGAACGAAGTAAGTTAAAACAGCTCCAATGACTAGTAGCATTAACACCATTTAGTAGACCAGTAGCACCTAAGATTAAGGAGCCCGTACATACAGTTGTAGTCCACTTTGTCGTTTTATGTATTTGGAGAATCCAATTAAGAGTTTCTTCATCCTTCATAAGTTGTGTAAAGTTTGGTGGACGACATCCGGGAATAATAAGAATATCTGCTGAAGTAATTTCATTAAAATTGTAATCAGCATGTAAATAGCCCATTTTCGAATCTAATTTTATTAATCCCTTCGTTTTAGCAACAAATTTTATGTTGTTGTTGCTTTCTGCAGCAAATACTTCGTATGGACCAATAGCATCTAATGCAGTAATTCCATCATAGAGCATAATAACGATTTCCATTAAAACCTCTCCTTTATTTGTTACGAATTGAATCTAGTAACGATAAGGAAGATAAAATTATTGAATATTCTTTTATCGTTACTTTAAATATACTATACCCCTAATGTGTATCGCTTAGTGCAACTGTGTCAAAGGTGTGACGAAATCTATGAATAGGTTCATTTATTTTGAAAAGATGTATTCACTTATTTAATGGGTAAAAGTTTAATTTACTTGAAATTTCTATTAAAAACGATATGCAACTTTCACAGAAAGAAGAAATGAAAAATATAGTACTTAGGCTAAAGTCTTAAAACGAAAGGAGACTAATCATACTTTCGTATCATTTCATTTTCGTTCCAATTATTGATTCGAATATTTTTGTTTTTTATTAAAATATTGGTAAAGAAACAATTACATGAAAAAAGGAGTGGGAATATGGATAATTATATTTGCACTACATGTGGAGTACAGTATCCCGAAAATGAAGAAGCACCTTCTCGCTGTAAAATTTGTAATGAGGAAAGACAATATGTTAATCCAATTGGGCAGTCATGGACAACATTAGAAACGATGCAAAATAGCAATTTATACAAAAACGAAATAATAAAAGAAGAAAGCGGTTTGTATAGCATTACTACTAAACCTAAATTTGCGATTGGACAAACAGCATTTTTAATACAAAGTAAAACTCTAAATGTTATGTGGGATTGCATTAGTTATTTAGATGATAAAACGATACAACGTATATATGATTTAGGTGGTATTCAAGCAATAGCACTTTCTCATCCACATTATTACTCTACACAAGTTAAATGGGCGGAAACATTCAATGTACCTATTTATATTCATGAAGATGATAAAGAGTGGGTGGTTCGTCCGAGTAAGCAAATTAAATTTTGGTCTGGGGAGCATCTGATATTATCGGAAGAACTTACATTGCATCGCTTAGGAGGCCATTTTAAGGGGGGAACTGTTATACATTGGAAAGACGGTAATGAAGGGAAAGGCATTTTGTTATCAGGTGATATTATACAAGTAGTTTCGGATCGAAAATGGGTAAGTTTTATGTATAGTTATCCCAATCTCATTCCATTACCAGCGAATAAAGTTAGAGATATGGCAGAGAAGGTAAAAGATATCCAATTTAGTCGACTATATAATGCATTTCATGGTGTGGTGGAAGATGCGAATAAAGCTGTACAAAGATCTGCTGATCGGTATATAAAGGCCCTGCAAGGAGAACTATTTCATACGTAATAGCTTGTAATTCATCTCTACATTTATATAACTAATTTTATATGAATTTTATACTAAAGTCCTATTGTTTATTAACTAATAGGTCTTTCAACTTAGGAAGTTCACACTAATGAGGGATGTTAAAGGGAATATATGTAACCTATACTAATTACTATAAAGCTTTGGAAAATGAAAAGGAGGAGATTTACATGAAGAATTGGGTTCAATTTAGAATTGCAAGACCAACAGATAAATTTGAAGAAGTGATAAATTTTTATGAAACAGGATTAGGTTTAAAACGTATAGGGGAATTTCACAATCATGAAGGATATGATGGGGTTATGTTTGGCTTACCAGATGAAGAGTATCATTTGGAGTTTACTACACATGTTAATGGAAGTCCATGTCCGGCACCGACAAAAGATAATTTACTAGTTTTTTATATGCCTAATAAAGATGAAATTGAAAAGATAGTGAATCGATTAAGTAATATGGGCTATCATGAGGTGGAGCCAGAGAACCCGTATTGGATAGAGAAAGGAACCACAATAGAGGATCCAGATGGTTGGAGAATTGTGCTTATGAATGCATCTGAATAAAGAAACTATTTTCATATGAAATAGAGTGTAACAAAATGATTTAGACATAAATCCCTACAGTGTTTGTAGGGATTTTTATATAAGAAGATCTTATTGAGAGAGTTATTAAAATGTAGAAAGTATTTTGGCTGAGAACAAATGTAATAAACATAATTTATGAAGGAGGTATAAAAGTATGATAGTAAACCATTTTGAAGCGTTTTCTAAACATGTTGGAAATACACCTCTCATGAAATTAAAATGCGAAGAAACGAAGGACCTTTCTATCTATGCTAAATGTGAATGGCACAATCCTACAGGATCGATTAAGGATAGGGCAGCACTTGGAATGATTAATAAATATTTACAAGAAGCGGACAAAAAACAAAATATTTTAGAGTATAGTGGTGGAAGCTTAGCGAGGTCAATTGGGTGTATTTGTAATTATTTAGGGATTCAATGCACGTTAGTTTTAAGTTCTGGAACCGGTAAATCTCTATTAAATGAACTTGATCGTTATGGTGCTAACGTAATCTTAGTTGATAAATGTAAAGGGTTCTACGCAGTAATTGAGAAAACAGTAGAGATTAGTAAACAAAATCCAGAATTATACTTTTTATTCCAACATTATAATAATGCAAATCTAGTAAGTCATATAGAAGGTACAGGGCGAGAAATTATTGCACAAATGATTGGAAAACCAATACATGCATGGGTAGCATCTGCTGGTACTGGTGGAACTCTAATGGGAGTCTATACAGCAATAAAGAATTATACAAAAAATGTTGAACTACATTTAGTAATGCCTGCTGAATTGCCTTATGGTTCGGAACAACCACCAAATGATTTAAAGAAATATGCTGGATCAGGTGGGTTCGGCTTAGGAAGGAAACAACATTTCATAGAACAGGAAGAAAATTTGATAGAAAAACAATGGACTTATTCATATGAAGATACCCTGTATGAAATAGCACGTTTTTACAAAGATACTGGTATAAAAATAGGAACTTCTGCGGCAGCGAATTTATTAGCAGCTAAAAAAATTGGGAAAGAAAAAGGTGCGAATTTTAATGTAGTTACAGTTTTTCCGGACGCAGGGTCAATAGAAGAGTGGTCAGATGTAAAAAATTTAGTTGAAAAAATAGGTGATTGAGAGGACCATTAAAAGTTCTTTCGTAGTTTATATCTTATTCTACGCAAAATTGATACCATCAAAAAACTGTATGTTTAACATGTACAGTTTTTTAATGGTATAGCTGTGCAATATTCAGAAATTTCACATACCGTATTTTAAAAATAAATATAGGAAAAATAAAAAGTAATGTAGAATATATCGTACATACATATATACAGTCAACATAAAAGATAAAGAGGTGGGTATATGTTACTTGAGGAAGTAATGCAGCAACTAGAGGAATATGGAACAGAACAAAATCGAAAAACGTATAAAAACCACGGAGCGAAAGAGCCATTATTCGGAGTTAGTTTTGCGAATCTAAAATTGTTAAAAAAGAAAATAAAAAAAGATCACGATTTAGCAGTTGAATTGTGGGAAACAAAAAATATGGACGCGATGACATTAGCAACTTATATTTTAGACCCGAAGAATATAACAGCAGAACAGCTTAATAGTTGGGTTCAGGATGTTGATTATTACTGTTTAATGGATGTTTTTATGACATCTATATGTACTTCGCCAATTGCAATAGAAAGAATGAAAGAGTGGACAAAGTCTAATGATGAATGGATTGGAAGAGCTGGCTGGTCTTTATTAGCAAATATATCGATTAAAAATAAAGCGTTACATGATGATTTCTTCTCTCCATACTTAGAAGAGATTAAAGAAAATATACATAATGAAAAAAATAGAAAAAAAGAAGCGATGAATAGTGCTTTAATCGCAATAGGAATTCGTAATGAAGACTTAGAGCGACAAGCGATTGAAATTGCACGTGAAATTGGAAAAGTAGAGGTTGATCACGGTACAACATCATGTAAAACACCAGATGCAGAAAGCTATATAAAAAAAGCGAGAGAAAGAGCTGAAAAAAAGAAAATGAAATAAGAAAAGAGGAACGGCTATGAAACCAATTGAAGCAGCACAAAGCATAATTACATCACAATTTCCGAATTGTGATGTAGCTTTACTCGGTGGAAGCGTTGCACGAGGAGAAGCGACAAAAACATCTGATCTTGATATTGTAATAGTTGACCAAAGTTTAACTTCTTGTTATAGAGAATCTTTCTATAGTAATGGATGGCCTGTTGAGGTGTTTGTTCATAATTTTACAACATATAAAGCCTTTTTCAAAATGGATTGTGATCGAGGGAGACCGTCGTTACCACAATTAGTTTCAGAAGGGGTTGCATTAAAAGGGGAAAAGGAAATTGTTGAGAAATTAAAAAAAGAAGCGAATGATTTACTACATAAAGGACCAGCTAAATGGACCGAAGATACGATTAAGCAGAAGCGATATTTTATTACGGATATTTTAGATGACTTTATTGGTGCAACAAAAAGAGAAGAAGAATTGTTTATCGCTAATTTATTAGCGGATTTAGTACATGAATATGTATTAAGAGTAAATGGTAGGTGGCTTGGGAGTTCAAAATGGTTTATTAGAGTGCTAAGAAGATATGATGGGCAATATGCAAACAAATTTGTAGCGGCTTTTGATCATTTTTATAAAACGGGAGAGAAAAATGAATTAATTCATTTTATAGAAATGACGTTAGAACAGTATGGTGGAAGAGTGTTCGAAGGATTTTCTATTGGTAAATAAAAAGGGGAGAGAAAAATGAATGTACCATATGTTCAATTAAGAGAATTGACATTAGATGATGTAGAAGATCGCTATCAATGGTCGTTAGATAGAGATGTAACAAAGCATTTAGTCGTACCAGACCAATATCCTCCGTTCACTCGTGGAGATACGAGAATCTGGATTGAAGCTTGTATAAGCCGAAAAAATGGTTATGAACAAAGGGCGATCGTTACTGAGAAAGGTATACATATTGGATGGGTAGATCTTAAAAATTTTGATAAAACAAATAAAAATGCAGAACTAGGAATTGCGATTGGAAATAAAGACTATTGGGGGAAAGGATTTGGAATGGCAGCTCTAAACAGCATGTTACAAATAGGTTTTTCCCAGTTTGAATTGGAGAAAATTTGGTTACGTGTAGATGAAGATAATACACAAGCTAAAAAGAGTTATGAAAATGCCGGATTTGTATGCGAAGGGTTAATGAGAAATGATCGATTGAGACAGGGGAAGTTCATTCATCGCTATCGTTACAGTATATTAAAAGAAGAGTATGAATCAAAAAATAATCACCTATAAAAATATTATGTCAATTAAAAAGGGGAAGATAAAATGATTCGATTACTTACAAAAGCGGATGCAAAACAATATTGGGAGTTACGTTTACAAGCACTACAAGTAAATCCAGAAGCATTTGTAACGACTTATGAAGAAGCAGTACGTCAAGAAAACCCTCTTGAACGCGTTGCTAGTAATCTTTCATCCAACAGTAGTTTTACATTTGGTGCTTTTAATAATGAAAATCGTTTAGTTGGGGTTGTTACTTTATTAACAGAAGAAAAGGACGCATATAAGCATAAAGGGCATATCGTTGCAATGTATGTAGATACTGAAAATCGAAGAAGTGGTCTTGCACGTGATTTAATACGTAAAGCAATTGAAAGGGCAAAAGAGATGAAGCTAGAGCAATTGAACTTAGGGGTTGTGTCAACGAACGAACCAGCCAAACGATTATATGAATCAATGGGATTTAAAACGTACGGAATTGAAAAAAGGGCTATAAAAATGAATGGTGTGTATAGTGATGATGAACATATGGTGTTGTTCTTTTAAGAGATGAAGTTTTGTATGAAAAAGGGGAAAATGCGACTATAAGATGGGGAATTTGGCATATAGCAGATCATAATCGGTATCATCAAGCACATATAAGTCGATTGAGGAAATTATATAGAGAATATAAACTACATATTCTTTAATTTTTGAATAAACAAACGCCCCTAAATAATAATTAAAGGAGGCGTTTATTTTTATTCGTTTGTTTTTCTTCCCAAGCTATCATTAAATTTTTATGATAATCTTTTGGTTTTTCAATAGAAAACCAGTAAATTGAATGTGCAATAGTTGGTAGCCATCTTTTATGGCGGATTCGTATATTTTCATGGTGAGTATAGTGGGTCGAGATTAAGGTAGATTTTGACCCTTGAAAATTTTGGTATGTAATATCCTTGATTTCATACCAATACACTTTATTCCCATGCAAATCTACTACAATTCCTTCATCATCCCAATAGGAACCTATATCGTTTGCACGTGTTTTCCATAAGGTTAGGGCATACTTTAGTAGCCATAAGGAGAAAAATATTGAAATAATTCCTAGTAAATCAAATTCTTCCATTAAAGATAAAAACACTTATTAGAAGGAAAACAACTCCGAAAGAAAGTACAAATAAAATAGATTGTATAGAGGCTCTGTATATTTTCAGTGTTATCACATCCATAGAAGTAACTTATTTTTAAAATTATTTCTGTTTAATGTTTTTATATTAAGTATAATAAATGAATGTATTATTATCCTTTTCATTGCAAGTGAATGGAAAGTGAAATGTAAGTTTGTATGTAGATTTTTCATCGCGTATACTAAAATATATGTTATAGAGATTAAAAATTAAATACAAGGGGTTTTACAATGAAAGCAATTGTTATAGGGATACTGGCATCATTTTTCTTTGCCTTTACCTTTGTTTTAAACCGGGCAATGGACTTAGAAGGTGGAAGCTGGATTTGGAGTGCATCATTACGGTATTATTTTATGGTTCCAATGCTATTACTTATTGTTATGTATAGAGGAAACTTAAAGCAACTCTTTCAATATATGAAAAACAATCCGAAAGAATGGTTAGTATGGAGTATCGTTGGATTTGGTCTCTTTTATGCACCGCTTAGTTTTGCTGGAGCGTTCGGACCAGGTTGGCTCGTTGCATCAACATGGCAAATTACAATCGTTGCAGGGATTTTGTTAACACCATTTTTTGCGGTGGATCCACTACATAAAAAACTTCCGATGAAGGAATTAGTTATGTCGGGTATTATTTTATTCGGTGTTGTTCTCATGCAAGTAGAACATGCTTCTTCATTAGGTATTCGTGAAACCGTTTTATGTGTAGTTCCTGTACTTATTGCAGCATTTGCGTATCCTCTTGGAAATCGAAAAATGATGCAAGTTTGTAAAGGGGAATTAGATGTATTTCAGCGAGTACTCGGTATGACATTAGCAAGTTTACCATTTTGGTTTTTATTATCTGGTTACGAAGTATCAACTGGCGGATTACCGTCAAGTAACCAAGTTTTTCAATGTTTTATTGTAGCAGTTAGTTCTGGGTTAATCGCGACAATATTATTTTTCTTTGCAACAGATCTTGTGAAAGATGATCCACAAAAACTAGCAACAGTGGAAGCGACGCAGTCTGGTGAAGTTTTATTTGCGCTAGTAGGAGAGCTGATATGGTTATCTGCACCAATTCCGTCATCTTTATCTTGGGTTGGTATGAGTCTCGTTATTATTGGAATGATACTTCATAGTTATGTGGCTGTCGTTGTAAAAAAAGAAGAAAAAATAACGTCGTAATGAGATTAGCTCTTTTTATTAAGAGTTAGTCTTTTTTCATAGAAAGGGATGAAAATATGAATTTACAGCGTGTTGAACAAATTGAAAAAGATTCAATATTAAATGTGCTACAATATGCCGTCGGTCCAAATGAAATAAGCTTAAAGAAGGCAGTAATATTTTATCAAAGTAATAAAGGGACTTTGTACAAATATGAAGAAAAAGCTTGTATAGGTATTGAAGTAATCGGAGCAACTAAAGCACGAGTATGTCATATAGCAGTGGCTTCAGATTATCGTCAAAAAGGAATTGCACTGCAAATGATTAAAGAAGTGGTAAGGATATATCAATTGACTTATATAGAAGCAGAGACAGATGATGGGGCGGTAGAATTTTATAAAAGAATTGGTTTTCAAGTTAAAAGTTTAGGAGAAAAATATACGGGAATCGAAAGATTTCATTGTTATTTGGAAAAATAGTATAAAAATATGCATATGGAGTATAGCTTGAAAAAATAAGATTTACATTTTTCTTCATTTGAAAAAACTCTCGCTCATCATTATCTACGATTTTAATAGAGTTTTGAGGCTTCAGTACACCCATATATATATTTTTGTAGTAATGAATATGATTAAGTTAAAAATTAAGAAAAATATGATAATATATTTATATAAAAGTTTAAATTTACGTGGCTAGTGAGGGAACCAATATGAAAATGAATGAAATAGTAGCAAGCACACAATTTCCAAATACAATCGAAACAATAACAAAAGATTTAAAAGCATTAGGAATCGAAAAAGGAATGACAATTATCGTTCATTCATCACTAAGTTCTATCGGATGGATATCTGGTGGTGCGGTTGCTGTAGTAGAAGCATTAATGAAAGTTGTTACGGAAGAAGGAACGATAATAATGCCAACGCAATCTTCGGATTTGTCTGATCCGAAACATTGGTCAAGACCACCTGTACCGGAAGACTGGTGGCAAATTATCCGAGATAACGTCCCTGCATTTGATTCACGTATAACCCCAACAAGGGGAATGGGTGAAATAGTTGAATGTTTTCGTACATATCCGAATGTAGTACGTAGTAATCATCCGTTAGGAAGTTTTGCTGCATGGGGAAAACATGCAGTAGAAATAACAATGAACCATTCATTATCAATGAGCTTTGGAGAAGAATCTCCATTAAGAAAAATATACGATTTAGACGGGTACGTATTATTAATTGGTGTTGGATATGATTCAAATACGTCTGTTCATTTATCCGAGGTGCGTACTGGTGCATGTGAGTTAATACAAGTAGGAGCACCTATTATAGAAAACGGTGAAAGAGTGTGGAAAGAGTTTGTTGAAATGGATTACGAATCTGAGAAGTTTGTAGAAATTGGTGTTGAGTTTGAGCGAAAAGGAACTGTAAAAAATGGGAAGATAGGGAATGCAACGTGTCGTCTAATGAAACAGCGTGATATAGTTGACTTTGGAACAGAATGGTTTCGTAAGAAAAATTAGTAAGGGATGGTTACAATGAAAGGGAAAAAGGTATTAATTACGAGCGGTGGTTGTCTAGAAAAATGGGATCAAGTACGCGGGCATACGAATATGGCTAAAGGTACAATCGGAAGGATAATCGCAGAAGAACTTCTAGCTAAAGGGGCACATGTTATATATTTACACGGTTATTTTGCGGAGAAACCGAGCGATGTACATAGAGGGTTAGAATTACATCCATTTGAAGGGATTGTTGATTTACAAGATAAAATGAAAAGTATCATCACACATGAAAAGGTTGATGCGGTTATTATGGCAGCGGCTGGATCAGATTGGATTGTGGAGAAGATCTGTGATCAAGATGGTAATGTTCTTAATATGAACGGAAAAATTTCAAGTGATATTGCACCGATTATTCACTTTCAAAAGGCTCCAAAAGTATTAAAACAAATAAAAGAATGGGACCCAGAAACAGTACTTATTGGTTTTAAACTTGAAAGTGATTTAAATGAAGAAGAACTGTTTGAAAGAGCGAAAAATAGAATGAAAGAAGCAAGGGCGAATGTAATGATTGCGAATTCACCACATTCTTTATATTCGCGCGGAGCTGTGCATTATGTAATTGGACAAGATGGTAAAGGGAAGTTGTGTAATGGGAAAGATGAAACAGCGAAAGAAATTGTCAAAAGCTTAGAGGTATTATGTAATCGTGTCACTGCTTTTTAAAATTAAGTTTTTAGATAAGAATGAATCCGCATAGTAATAAGTAAGCGAAACTTTAATTGGTGGGAATTTTACTTTTACACGAATGTGAAGCGTATATCAATCAAGAGCTATACACAGAATAATTGGTGAGGAGTGGATTCTATGGAACATTTATTAAAGCAAGCTATTAAACTTAGAAACGAAAAGAAATATGCGCAGTCTAAAGAGATGCTTATAGGATTAACAAACTTTACAAAGGATGCAGAAGTACTGTATCAGTGTGCGTGGATACATGATGTAATGGGGCTAGAAACAGAAGCAGTTCCGTATTATGAGCAGGCAATCGCAAATGGACTTGATGGCGAATCCCTTTGCGGTGCTTATATTGGTCTAGGAAGTACATATCGTTGTATAGGGGAATATGAAAAGGCAATTACAGTATTAGAAGCTGGGGTGAAAAAATTCCCAGAGAACGATCCGATGAAAGTATTTTTATCATTAGCAAAATATAACGTAAACGATCACGAGTCAGCGATGAAATTATTACTTGAAACTGTCGTGAAAGTAGAGGAAGTAAAAGAATTTGAACGTGCCATTTCATTTTATAAAGACCACTTAAATGAGGTTTTTAAATAAAGGAGTGAACGTATGAATGTTACACTATCGCGAAGGCGAAAAGGTATTTGGATTGGACTCGTCTCTTTAATTATGCTATCAAACTATTTATTGTATGCTCTTCCAATAGTACCAGCTGCGCCGAAAGAAGTTGTACTTGGGTCATTATTAGATTGCATGTTTGTCATTCCAATCATCACGTATTTCTTCATTATTCGAAAAAGGTACTCGTTAACGTATATAGTTCCTGTTGTAATAGCTGGTTATATTTTTGCAAGATTTATTATTCCAAGTGACTATTTACAAGATTTTCCATACGTTTCTTATATTATAGTTGCAGGAGAAATTGCTTTTGTATGTTTAGAGTTATTCCTTCTATATAAAATTGTTAGAAAGCTTCCTACCATAATAAAAAAATATAAAGAATATAAAAGTGAGTACTCTTCATTTTCTTATGCAATTGATGCTGCGTTTGACGCTACTATGAAAAGAAATAAATTAATAGATATCATTGTAACGGAGTGTAAGTTAATCTATTATGCATTTTTATCGTGGCGTGAAAAAGTACCAGAAGGTGAATACGTATACTCATATCACAAAAAGACTGGTGCAATAGGTGTATATATCATGATCATCCATGCGACCTTAATAGAAAGTATTGGTTTTCATTATTTGCTACACCAGTGGAATCCAGTAATAGCATGGATTTTACTTATTTTAAATGTATACGCGATGATTTATTTTATAGCTGAAATACAAGCGATGCGTAAAAATCCACTTATCGTAACAGAAGAACAAGTAATTATTCAAATTGGATTAGGAAAGAAAATTGTTATACCATTTACACAAATTGATAATATTGCGTTTTACAAGGATGAATTGCTAACGGCAAAAGAAGGGAAACAGGTATTGGATGCAACTGTTATGGAGTTCATAAAAGAACCTGCTACTTTTGAAATAACATTAAAAGAGCCAGTGAAAGCACAGTTGTTATATGGATTTTCTAAAACAGTAAGTCGTGTGCACTTAAATGTTGATGAAGAACGAAAATTTTATGATGCGGTTAAGGAAAAGTTAAAACATGAGTAATAGTGCTGTTAGTTACATAAAAACAAATGCGTTTCCGTTAGAAGTGAAAAAATATGAAACATGGATAGTGAAAAACTCTTTCTAAATAAGAAGGAGTTTTTCTTGTGTACTTGTATAAATCATTATATAAAAAACCATATACTTCTTTATCGTTAGATAAAGAAGTATATAATTGAGGATAGAACTAGTATGAGGGGAAACAAAATAATGAATAAGTTACTTACATCGAAAAGTGAAATTATAGAAAGAAAAATCCGGTATAACTCAACAATAGTAGATCACAATTGTTTATTACTTGAAAAGCAATCACAAAGTATCGTTTTATTTCACGAGGTGCAGTATTCATTTACAATGACTGCAAAAGATACTAAGTTAACAATCCCAAAAGGAAGTTATACAATCGCATATTATTGGAAAGATCGTCCGTACAATTTATACGTATGGAGAGATATAAAAGGGAAGTATTTAGGTTCCTATTTTAATATCGTAAAAAACACACAAATAAAAGGAGAAGTGGTTTCCTTCGAAGATTTAATCATCGATATTATGGTACTTCCAAATGGAGAATACTTCCTATTAGATGAGGATGAATTACCAGAACCATTAGGAAATTTCGAAGGTGGTTATGTGAACGAAGCTCTTCATTTATTAACGGATACAATTAAAACGTTCCTTCCAAAAATAATAAAAGGGACTGCTGATATCTTTAAAAATAAATAATGTTCGCTAAAACCTAGTTGACTTATCGGAAATATTTGTATAATATGTACTTAATTCCATAACGTATTGCTGATTGGAGAAACCAAAGGCATTTTATCTGTTGATAAAATGCCTTTGGTTTTTTTATTGCACAAATACTGAATCTGTTCATTTATATGAATCATTTTAAGGAGGAGAAGAAATGACTGTTTCAATTGATGGGGTATCAAAATATTTTTTGAAACAAACTGGTACTGTTCAAGTATTAGAGAATATTAATTTTCAATTAGAGAAAGGGGATTTTGTTACAGTAATTGGTCCGAGTGGGTGCGGAAAAAGTACATTACTAAAAATTGTTGCAGGTCTAGATAATGATTTTGAAGGTGAAGTTATTATTGACGGGGAGCCTATCTTAAAAACGAGCAAGAAACAAGGTTTTATTTTTCAAGAGCATAGGCTTTTTCCATGGTTAACAGTTGAAGAAAATATAGCGGCAGATTTGTCGTTAAAAGATAAGTATGTGAAAGATAAGGTGAGAGAATGGGTTGAAATCGTTCGGTTAGATGGCTTTGAAAAATCGTATCCGAAAGAAATTTCAGGCGGGATGTCACAACGTGTTGCGATAGCGAGAGCGTTATTAAGAGATCCGAATGTATTATTACTTGATGAACCTTTTGGAGCGCTGGATGCTTTTACTCGGAGTCATTTACAAGAAGTATTGCTGAATATTTGGGAGCAGAAGAAAACAACAATGATATTCGTTACACATGATATAGACGAAGCGATATATCTTTCAAACCGAATTATCATTATGAGTGCAAAACCAGGGAAAATACATAAAGTGATTGAAAATAATTTGCCTTATCCGCGAAATAAAACTTCTCAATCGTTCCAACAACTTCGAACGAAAGTATTACAGCAGTTTGAATATGGAGGGTTGATTCAAACAAGTATATAGGAAAAGGGTGATTTTATATGTATAAAAAATTTAAAATTCTTTCTTTTGCTTTAGCTATATCAGTATTTTTATTAGGATGTGAAAAAAGTACAGTAAGTAGTAAGAAAGAAGATGTAACAATACAAATTGGTATACAGCAAGGATTAAGCCCGCTATTACTAGCAAAGAAAAAGGGATGGTTTGAAGAGGAGTTTAAAAAAGAAGGAGTTAAAGTGAAATGGACAGAGTTCCAAAGTGGACCTCCTTATTTTGAAGCAATCGCATCAAACCGGTTAGACTTTGGTGAAGTAGGGAATTCTCCAGTCATTTCAGCGCAAGCAGCAGGTATTGGATTTACCGAAATCGCCAATACAAGTTATGCGAGAAAAGGAACTGGAATTCTCGTTCAAAAAGATAGCAAGATTGCGAGTGTAAAAGATTTAAAAGGTAAAAAAATTGCAGTAGCAAAAGGAAGTAGTGCCTTTAATTTATTATATAGAGCGCTTGATAAAGAAGGTATTGATGCAAAAGATGTAAATGTCATTCAATTACAACCAGATGAAGCGCAGCCTGCATTCGAATCAGGATCAGTAGATGCATGGGCGATTTGGGACCCTTTCATATCATTACATACGTTAAATAAAGGTGCGAAGGTGATTGCAGACGGTGAAACATTAAATGTCTCTTCACCAGAATTTTTAATTACGAGGACAAAATTTGCGAAAGAACATCCAGAATTAGTTGAGAAATTCCTCAAAGTTTATGAGAAAGCACGTGTATGGCAAGAGGCTAACTTAGATGAAGCAATAAAAGTGTACACTTCTGTAAAAAAGATAGATGAAGAGATTGTAAAAGAAGTGTTTAATCACGACAAACCAATTTTAGTTCCGGTAACGAAGGAAATAATAGCAGAACAACAAAAGACAGCGGATTTTCAATATAAGCTCGGTTCTATAAAGAAAGAAATTAAGACGGAAAAAGTTGTAGATAATTCTTTCGTAGAAAAAGCATTGAAAGCGAAGTGAAAAGAGGTTTTGTAAAGTGGAAAATACGAAAGCTGTTATGAAACCAGCGAGTATAACGATTAAGAAAAATGGCATAAAGAAGGTACGAAAGTTAAATGTAAAAGTTTTAGTAAGGGCGATTACTATACCGGTTATTATATTAATAATTTGGCAGTTGGCTGGCGTATTCGGTCTTGTTTCTAAAACAGTTTTACCAACACCATTAGATATTTTTCTAGCTTTCCAAGAGCTTATTAAAACAGGAGAGTTATTCGGCCATTTAAGTATTAGTGTATTCAGGGCTGCGGCTGGTTTCTTTATTGGTGGGGGCTTAGGAATCATTTTAGGAACAATTGTTGGATTTTCAACGAGAAGTGAGCAATATTTAGACCCATCTGTGCAAATGTTAAGAACTGTACCTCATTTAGCTGTTGCGCCGCTTTTTGTATTATGGTTCGGTTTTGGTGAAACATCGAAAGTGTTATTAATTGCAGATGGTGCATTTTTTCCTTTATACGTAAACGCATTTTTAGGTATTAGAGGTGTGGATTCAAAGTTATTTGATGTTGCGAGAGTGTTAGAGTTTAGCAAAAGAAAACTAATTACGAAACTAATTTTACCATCTGCATTGCCTAACCTTTTACTAGGAGCAAGGTTATCGTTAGGTGTTGCATGGGTGAGTTTAGTAGTAGCAGAACTTATGGGATCTACAGAAGGTATTGGTTATATGATTATGGATGCAAGGCAATTTTCAAATACAGATATCGTATTTGTCGGCATAATTATCTTTGCATTTGTTGGGAAGTTTTCTGACTCTCTAGTACGTTTACTAGAAGTGAAGTTTTTAAGATGGCGAGATAATTTTAAAGGTGAGACTGGGAATTAACATATAAATTATTAGGGGTAATTTATATAGAATTTGTTAGTATACGTTTCAAAATAAATAAGGGATGTGTAAAGGTATGGAATTATTATGGTTTATTCCGGCTTATGGAGATGGTCGATATTTAGGAACGACAAAACGAGGAAGAGCAGCTGAATATGGTTATTATAAGCAAGTTGCTGCGGCAGCTGATTATTTAGGATATACGGGTGTTTTACTTCCAACTGGTCAAGGATGTGAAGACCCTTGGGTGTTAGCTTCAGCTCTTGCTGCTGAAACAGAAAAACTAAAATTCTTAGTAGCAGTGAGACCAGGACTAATGTCACCTACAGTTGCAGCGAGGATGGCATCTACATTTGATAGAATTTCAGATGGGAGACTACTTATTAATGTAGTAGCTGGAGGAGATCCAGTTGAACTACAAGGAGATGGATTATATCTTGAGCATGATGAAAGATACGAAGCAGCGGATGAATTTTTAAAAGTTTGGAAATCGACATTGCAAGGTGAAACGATCTCTTTAGAAGGAAAACATATTCAAGTTACAGATAGTAAAGTTGTATTCCCGCCAGTTCAAACACCATATCCTCCTATATATTTCGGAGGATCATCAGCTGCTGGAAAAGAAGTAGCAGCTGAACATAGTGATGTATATTTAACGTGGGGAGAGCCACCAGAGCAAGTGAAAGAGAAAATAGAAGAAGTAAGAAAACTTGCAGAAGAGAAGGGGCGTACAGTACGATTTGGCATTAGATTACACGTAATTGTAAGAGAAACAGAAGAAGAAGCATGGGAAGAGGCAGAACGTTTAATTCAATATGTGGATAATGAAACAATTGAGCTTGCTCAAAAGACATTTGCAAGATATGATTCGGTTGGTCAAAAGAGGATGACACATTTAAATAAAGGTACGAGAGAGTCGTTAGAGATAAGCCCTAATTTATGGGCTGGAATCGGACTTGTAAGAGGTGGGGCAGGTACTGCACTTGTAGGCGATCCGCATACAGTAGCAGAAAGGATAAAAGAATATGAATCGTTAGGAATTGATACGTTTGTTTTATCAGGATATCCGCATTTAGAAGAAGCGTATGAGGTCGCAGAATTGTTATTCCCATTATTGAAAGACGAGAAGAAAGAAGAAAATAAAATTGTTGGTGAAATGATTGCTGATGCATATGCATTAAAAAAATAGTGAGAAATAAAGTTTCACATATTTATTGCTTTATTTTGTTCACTGCCTGTTAATACGGGATAAAAAACCCGCAAGTTATTCGCTTGCGGGTTTTCATCGTAAATTATTAGAAAATATGGTAAAATTAAAGGGTAACTTAAGGTGCGGTTGGTTGTTCAATTATCACTTCTCCGAGTAGGAGGGGGGTGATAATACGTGAGTGAAATAGCGTTGCTACTGCAAGGTGGACTGTTTCTCGTTGCATTGTTAACGTTCGTCGTCGTTTTAATAGACAAGCTCAAAAAATAACAACCCACCTATGCTTATAGAATGTGGGTTGTTTTGTTTGTAAGAAACAAATAGGATAAATGAACAATCCAATCTGCTAAGTTACGTGGACTAGTGTGTAGCCGCACACTAGTCTTTTTTATTTATATACAATTTATAATTGGTTTATGTGATTGTATTGTTCTTTTCATACTCATTATAACACAGTGTCTTTTCATCAAGAAAGGAGACCGTATGTTCTGGTTCCTGTTATATAGTAGGTGCTTTTTCTTTAAACAGCCCATCCATATACTGTTTTAAACTTTGGACATAAAATTTCTGCGTATTCACATTATTTACACCGACAATCGGCGATGGAAGGTCAAATCTTTTTTCTGATAAATGAACGACAACATCAAAGATGTCAAACAAACGAATGAAGCAAAACAGGCCGTCTTTATCGCTAAGTAAAATAAAGTAATGATTTTCACTACTTGTATTTAGCGTATTCCATAAAGAACTTTTGCTTAAATCACGTACAATGCTTTTTTCTTTTAGTTCCACGAAATCTGCATTTGAGAGAATGGTAGAAATATCAATTGCATCTTGATCTTCAAAGTAGCCATCAACTGTTTGTACAGCGAATGTATAAGCCATTTTTAATACACTCATTTTATATTTACGGTTATCTAATAGTAATTCACGTTGAATAGAACTCGCTACTTTCGTTACACGTTCCTCCTTCCAAATTTCATTATGTAAGGAAATATCGTGCTTTTTACATAGTTTCATAATTAATGCATTAGAATAAAGAATCTCGTCGCTTACTTCGACAACATCAGTCTCAGCAGCCGCAAGTTCCTCACCGTGCTCATTCGTATAGAGTGGGGAATCAATTTGTCTTTTCATTTGTTCAATCTTAAATTGACTCAATTTATGCCTAATTAAAGGACGATCAATATCTGTTGTCATTTGTTCATGACAAGTATCACAAATTGAGTTTGTGAAATAATATCCACATAATATTTCTGGAATGACATATTGTTCACTAAGTTCTTTCGTATCTTTTCTGCAAATGATGCATTGTGTCATTTTTATCACCTTTACCTGCAAATTTGTATGTAATCTCATTGTAGTGTATTTATTGGTATTTTGGAATATTGTAAAGGAAAATATTATGTGAAATTCATACTTATTTTGGTACAATGAAGAGAAGTGCTAGTTTAAAGGAGGCCGTTTTTTTGAAATCAAAAGTGCACTTTTGGACATTAGAAGTGCTAATGGTTGTAGGAATCATATTTATTTGCACAAAAATATCATTTTTATTTCAACCGATTGGTATCTTCATATCAACATTGTTTTTCCCAATCTTAATCGCGCTTTTTTTATACTTCATATTTAATCCTGTATTAATCTTTTTGGAGAATAAAAAAGTACCTAGAAATTTAGCGATATTACTGTTATATCTTTTTATCATAACATTAACTGCGGTTGGCGTTGGAGTAGTTGTTCCTACGATTTCACAACAGCTAATGGACTTAGTAAAAAATATGCCAGGCTACATAAAAGAGGGGAAAGTATACATACAAGAATTATCACATCATAGGTTGTTTGAATGGTTATCTACACAAAACTACGTTTCCATTGAAACAATTGAAAAAAATGCGATTGAATACTTAAAAGATATTCCAAATACAATTACGTCGAGTGCAACGGCTTTATTTGGTATTATCACGAACGTTGCATTAGTTGTATTTACAGTACCGTTCATTTTATTTTACATGTTTAAAGATGGACATGCCTTTCCAGGAAAAGCGGTAAGTTTATTACCTGAGTCTTACCGTGAAGAGGGGCTTCGTATCATTAAGGAAACGAACGAAACATTATCTGCATATATTCAAGGGCAAGCGCTCGTTTGTATATTTGTAGGTGCGTTTACTTTTATCGGTTATTTAATTATCGATTTACCGTACGCTTTTGTTTTAGGAATTATTGCAGCATTTACAAACATCATTCCTAACTTAGGGCCATTTATTGGGGCAGCACCAGCTGTTATTGTAGGACTGTTCGTTTCTCCGATGCAAGCCTTATACGTAATTATTATCGTAACAATTGTACAACAGTTTGAAAGTAATATTATTTCACCGCGTATTATGAGCTCGAAATTAAACATTCACCCATTAACAATTATTATCCTAATTTTAGGGGTAGGTAATTTTGCTGGAATCATCGGAATGATTTTAGCAGTACCAGTTTATGCAGTAACAAAAACTGTTGTTTCGAACTTAGTGAGATTGTTTAAGACAAAGAGAAGTAATCGGAAATAGTGAAACCTGAGAAAGATACACCGCTTTTTAAGTGGTGTATCTTTTGTTTATAAATAAATAATTAAAAGCGGGTTGATTTGATTTTATTATATATTTTTTATACATCAAATTCAGTGATAAACTTGTGTGATATAAGCTCTATAAAACTATGTGGAATCCCTCTGAACTATCCAAATCATTTCCTTACAGCGTGCTATCAACATCATAATCGACTCCTTTCAATTCTATATAGTTAAACGATTAAAGGTGAGTGTAGTATTTGCTCCTACGATCTCGAATTTCATCAATAACTTGTTTATATTGTCTTTCTTGTTTTAATTCATTTTGAGATATTGTTTCTTTTTGAATTGTAATCGTTAAAAAGAAAAGGTGAAACTTCATATGTGAATTCCTCCTTTCGAATTGGAATTACAGATGACTACAGTAATGACTTTGTCTTTCTTTTACATGATCTATAGCCTGATTAATTTGTCGTTCATGAAACATTTCAGACTCAGAAAATTTATTTTTTTGAATGGTAATGGTTAAAAAGAATACTTTAAATTTCATTAGATGATTGCCCCTTTATAAGTGATTTAGAAAAAACGAGTGTAATAAGAAATTACAGATGACTACAGTAATGACTTTGTCTTTCTTTTACATGATCCATAGCCTGATTAATTTGTCGCTCATGAAACATTTCAGACTCGGAAAATGTATTTTTTTGAATGATAATGGTTAAAAAGAATACTTTAAATTTCATTGGATAATGACCCCTTTATAAGTGATTTAGAAAAGACGAGTGTAATAAGAAGATTGGCGCTCTTTTACTTCGTCCATAATGTTTTGAATGTATTGCTCACGTAAAATCTCTTTCTGTGAAAGTTTACGTTTTTGAATAGTGATAGTTAAAAAGAATGCTTTAAATTTCATTAGATTTATGACCCCTTTATAAGTGATTTAGAAAAGACGAGTGTAATAAGAAGATTGGCGCTCTTTTACTTCGTCCATAATGCTTTGGATGTGTTGCTCACGTAAAATCTCTTTCTGTGAAAGCTTACGTTTTTGAATGGTGATTGTTAAAAAGAATGCTTTAAATTTCATGAATATATTGCCCCTTTAAAATATATTTTTAATACATTTGAGTGTAGTATGAACTTTTAATGTCAGTTATTTTATCAGTCAGTTGTTTTAACTGTTGTTTACGATTGATTTCAGTTTCAGATAAAGTATTTTTTTGAAGCACAGTCGTAAAAAAGAAAATATGAAAAGTCATAAATGAATTCCTCCTTTCGAAAAGGAATTACAGGTGATCACAGTAAAGTGCTTGGCGCTCCTTAACATCATTCATAGCTTTTTCAATTTGCTCATTATGAAGAATTTCCCCTTTGGAAATTGTATTTCTTTGAATCGTAATACTTAAAAACAATACGCTAATAGTCATTGAATGTTGCTCCTTTCTTAGAAAAATAATGTAAGAGACTAAAAAATCGCGCAAAAAAACCACAGGAAGATACAGTTCTCCTATGGCTGGGCGCGAAAAAGCCACAGGAAAGTATACGACCTCCTGTGGCGAATTTATGAATTAAATGAAATAAATTACGATTTTCAATTCTCCATTAGGGTGGTCGAATTCATATTTAATTGTCCAGAAAACACAGGTGCAGTTAACGCTAAAGTTAATGCATGTAATTGTAAGTTCATCATTTCCTTCGACCTCCTTTTAGAATTTTTTTCTTACGTTAGTAAGTATATACAATTAATGGATAATTGTAAACATAAAAAATGAAAATTTTTAATTTTGATTAAAATGCGTATATTTAAAAAGGGGTTTGAAAGTAAATATTGTAATTAACGAAATATCGATAAAAATGGGGGATGCTAAATGAAATATATGCATCATAACATAATCGTTATGCTAACAATTTTTTTATTTATTACGGCTTGTTCTAACGGGGAAAGAATAAAAGCTATATATGATGTTAGGTCAGATGATTTTAAGAAATATACTGGGACATACGTTGGTAATAATTCAGATGTGGTTGCAATTATTAATCATTTACCCGGTGGTGGAACAGTTCAAAGTATAAGTTTAGAAAATGAAAATATAAAAGTGAACTATGGCGCAAAAGGGAGTGGGGCTCTTACAGAAGAAATGATTGAGACGTATTGGTTTGATGAGAAAGATACGATGAAGAAGAATTTTCTCTTTAACATTATTTATCTTGTAGTTTTAGTTCCAAATGCAAACAGTTACGAGTTTCAGGTAGAGAATATAAAATTTATGATGAAAAGGGAGGAAATCCTATCAATCTTGCATGGAAAATTTGATGATTTTCCAAAAGAAGATGATATATGGGATAAAAAGAAAGTAGTAAAGTTTCTTAACGATAATAATGAAAAAATTAAAATGCTTGTGGAAGATAAAGATTTTCGGAAATCTTTATTTGCTAAATATCCAGTGAGCCAGTTGAAATAATGGAGGGGAGAAGATGGAGTTAGTATACAAAATTTCTTATCATAGAATGCAGGATCATTATTTACCTAAATTAGTACAGGCAATTAGGCTCGTTAGTGAAGAAGATTTGTGGAAAAAAGAGACCTCTGTTAATTCAATTGGTGGAATCGTACTACATATTTGTGAACATTTACAGAGAAATACAAGGCGTTATAAGGATCCAAATATAGTTTTTGAAAATGGAATTGAAGAATATTTTCCAGTGAAACAAATAAGATCTGAAGCTTTGTTAAAAACTGTTGAAGAAATATTTGATGAGTGGGGCAAAGCATATATACAGGTCTGGGAAGAAAAAAGGCATATTGATCTTCAAAGTCTATTACATTTGGTTGAGCATACAAGCTATCATTTAGGGCAAGTAGTAGATCGTACAAAATGTATTGAGGGACAACAGTTTAATTTTTGTCAAAATGGTATAAATGAAAAGAATTTGAGAACAAGAGTTGAAACTTCGAATTTTTAGAAAGAGAGACATTCTTAATTGAATGACTCTCTTTTTTTGTAAAAGAAATTTATGGAAAAAAATAATTCTATGTGATATGGTTAATTACATAAGTAATGAACCTATGAACCTAAGGTGGTGAAAATGTGAAGCCGACTCTAGAACAAAATAAATTAATATACATACAAATTGCAGAAACGATTGAATCTGATATTTTAAAAGACATATTGCTTGAAGAAGAACAAGTTCCATCGACAAATCAATTTGCGAAGATGTTACAAATAAATCCGGCTACCGCAGCTAAAGGGGTGAATGTATTAGTGGATGAGGGGATTTTATATAAAAAGAGAGGGATCGGGATGTTTGTTGCAAAAGGAGCAAAAGAAGTTGTACTAAAAAAAAGACAAAATACTTTTATGACTGAATATTTACCTAAAGTGTGGGAAGAAGCGAAAGTACTAGAAATATCAAAAGATGAATTGATGGATATGATTCAAAAGATTACGAAGGAGGGGAAAGAGGGATGATTGCACTTGAAACGAAAGATGTAACGAAAAAGTATAAAAAGAAAATAGCTGTAAATGAAGTAACGATTTCATTGGAAGAGAATAAAATATATGGTTTGCTTGGAAGGAACGGAGCAGGGAAAACGACTTTATTAAATTTACTAGCAGGACAAATTACTTCAAGTAGTGGAAGTGTATCAATATTTGGTGAAGATGTTTTTGAAAATAGTAAAGCGATGCAAAATATTTGTTTCGTTAGAGTAAAAGAAGAGTCTCATTTAAGTTATAGCGTAAAAGAAATTTTTAAGATATGTAACATGTTTTATAAAAATTGGGATCAGAAGTTTGCTGAAGAACTGGCGGGTAAATTTCAGCTTAATATAACAGAGAAATACCATAAACTATCTCATGGCATGCAAACAGTTGTAGGAATTATTAAAGGGTTAGCAAGCAGAGCGACAATTACTATTTTTGATGAACCAACTACAGGATTAGACGCAGCACATCGTGAGTTATTTTATAGTTTACTACTAGAAGATTACGGGGAGTATCCCAGAACAATTATATTATCAACACATCTGGTAGAAGAAGTAACCCATGTTATTGAAGAAGTAATTATCATAAAAGAAGGTGCACTTGTTGTTCAATCAACAGTGGAAGATTTATTGCAACAAGGTCATATTATTTCAGGGCAAAAAGGTAAAGTGGAGGAGTTCTTGATTAATAAAAAAGTTATAAATAAAGAAATTTATGGGAATAAAGGTATTGCTGTTATATGGGAAGAGCTTTCTAATGAAGATTGTTACTCTCTTGAAAAAGAAGGTTTAGTAATTGATAGAATTACATTACAAAAACTATTTATTCACATGACTGGTGGTGAAGTGGAATGACGACGTTAATGAAACAATTGAGGTTACATATAAATTTTCATTATAAAGCAATTTTAATATTTTGGATTGTAGCTTTATTAATAAAAGGAGCTTTATATGCTGCTCATTTAAATGAAGCGAAAGTTGGTTATTTACCCGAAATTATCAATAATCCTTCAATTGCAATTATGATTTTTATAGTAGGGAGTGTTTTCATTGTTCAAGATGATGTATTTCGTTTAGCAGTTTCATTTGGTATAACGAGAATACAATATTTTATCGGAGCGATTTGCTATATCGTGTTGCAATCCGCATTGTTTTCATTCCTTCAAATACTGTTTTTACAAGATATAAAATATAACTTAGTAAATGTTAACTTTGGAGAGCAATTAATACAACAGTTTATTTTACAATTTTTATTTTATGTTACGATAGCATGTTTCTTTCAAGTAGTAGTAATTTTTAAGCAAAGATTTCAATGGATTGGTCTCATGATTGGTGGGTCGCTTTTCCTTTCAACAAATAGTGTGCTGTATGGAGAAGTAGGGATAAAAGGATTGTTATTTACAAATGATGTATCTTTAATAGATATCCCTTATTTTATTGTTATTTCAATTGGATTAACAATTCTTTATATCATAACTAGTAGTATATTTATTCGTAAAGTATCGTTTGAACGAACAGTTTAAAATAGTGATAGATTATTCTTTTAGGGAGAAGGAAAATATATGGGAGACACGTCCTCACTAATAACCGTCTTTTTATGCATTGCACTACTAATATTTTGGCGTCGTTATCGCTCCATGCATAAGCCAATAAAGGGATCAGGAAAACGTATTTTATGGCCATTACTATTTTTAACACCAGGTATTGTATGGTTTTTAGGTCCCGTACATCCAGCTATATTACAAGTAATTATAGCGGTATTCATTGGTGTACTTTTTGCTGTACCGCTTATAGTATTAACAAATTATGAACGAAGAGATGATGGGAATATTTATACGAAAAAAAGTGCAGCTTTTTTAATTACTTTTATTGTACTTGTCTTTTTAAGATATGGTTCAAGACAATTTATCGTTGATTTAGATCAACAAACGATTGGTTTATTATTTTACGTTGTTGCAGTATCGTATATTTTTCCTTGGAGAATTGCCTGTTATATAAAGTTTAGGAAAGTTTGGCTGGAAAATAATAATCATGCTATATGAAAACTTCTCATTTGAGAAGTTTTTTTATTTTTACAGGTAAGCAAAACAAGTTGTTGAAGGGCAGGCTGTCATAGAATATGATACATATTATAATGAGGAAAAGTTGAGGGGATAAAAATGCGTACAATTTTACTTTTTCTAAACAACATGTTCATTAGCGAAATCGAGGACATTAGGCAAAAACATGATCCTTTATTTGGATTAATTCCACCGCATATTACAATTGTATTCCCATTTGAAAGTTCGATTTCAAATGATGAGCTGAAATTACATATTATAAATGTATCAAAACCGATACAGAATATAGAAATTGAATTTAAGAATCAAATTACAAGTGAAAGAGAATATTTGTTTTTACGAGTTGAAAAGGGGAAAGAACAAATAGAGGAACTAAATAATATTCTATATACAGGACCTTTATTACAATTTTTGAAAGAAGACATTCCGTACATCCCGCATGTAACAGTCGGAAGAAAAGAAAGTGTCGCGTTAGCTGCTGAAGTAGTGAAGGAGATTCCTAGTTTTCATGGGAAGTTAAATTGTGTGATTGATAGAATAAGCGTGGAGCGAATTGGAGAGAACGGGGAATCAATTATTGAATTTGAAGTGCCATTTCTAAAAAGCTGACAAAAGTCAGCTTTTTATTTCGTAGCATGAAGTAATGCACCAATTGCACCGCTATTACCACCATCTTGTAAAAAGATTGGTGTTTTATTTTGATATTCGGTGTAGCTACTAATAATATGTTGAAGTTGTACGTTATTACATAAAGTCGAACCAATATAAATAATATGTTCAATGTTTTTTGTTTCAGCGAATTGAAGGCTTAATGCAGTAACGACTTCACCGACAAGTCCTTGTACAGTAGCTAGTATATCGGAGCTACTATTATTTGATTCTGTAATGGCTGCTTTTCCGAAGTTACTAGCAGTTAAGTTATTATCGATAGGGGAAAGAATACCACCATAAATATCTCCAACCGTAATATCTAGTTCTTTTCTAGATCCTACTTTTGTTAGAGGGATTACATCTTCAAAATGATCTATATTTGTTAACAATTTTGAAAGTCCCATAATAGTCCCACCGCCAACTCCGGTTCCACCAGCGCGAATATATTGTTCATTATAAACGTAATGGATAGAAGTACCTGTACCGATATTGGTTAAAATAAAATTGCGTATAGCATGTTTTTCTTCTTTTAATATGTATTGGACACCTGCAAGAGTAGCTTCAAATTCGTTTAGCTCTATTATTTTATATGAACCTGTAAGCAGTTGCTGTAATAGTTTCGATTTACCACCCGTAATACATATTTATTTTATGCCATTGTTGTTTTTAATCCAATCTATTATTTTATGTTGTTCATGTGAATAAAATTTTTCAAAAGTTAATAGCCTTTTTTCGTTAAAATAAGCTATTTTCGTTAATGTGCCTCCAGCATCGATACCGATAGTACGTTCCATTTTCCTGCTCCTAACTACGTAATATGTTTTCCTATTTATTTTTAATTGGTTGAGAATAGATATTCCCAACTGATATAAGGAACAATTTAATCTGCTTGATATATTAATAGTTTTTCTATAGTTACAATAGGCTGGTCGTTTACAGTTGCAGTACCTTTACCAAGAACAAAACCTCGGCGATTGCGCGTTAGTTCATAATGTAAATCAAGTTTATCACCGGGATATGCTTTTCCTTGGAATTCAACTCCATCTAAAGAGGAGAGGAATCCTAGTCCTTCAGAATCACTTGTATGTACAAATGCACTAAGCTGAGCAAGTGCTTCTACAATTAACATATGAGGCATATGTTTTTGATTATCATTTATAAACCATTCGTTATTTGTAATGAGTTTATATCCTGTAACGGATTCACCTTGTTTTACATTTGTTACTTTATCAGTCATTAAAAATGGATAACGATGGGGAAGAGTGTCTTTAATATGCATATGAAAGTACCTCCAATTAATAATACCCCTGCTAAATTTAAGCAGGGGAGTGGGAACTAATTTTTAACTAATTCATTTACTTTTTCAAGAGTGAAAATGCCGCTATTTCTAATGTTTTCAACAACTTGTTGCAACACTTCTTTATCTTGAACGAGTGCAATACGTACGAAGCCTTCTCCGTGAGGTCCAAATGCATGACCAGGTGTAACAACGACATTCGCACGATCCATTAATGCATAAGCGAAGTCTAGAGAAGTCCATCCTTGTGGAATTTCAGCCCAGACAAACATACTACCAGCTGGCTTATCGACATTCCAGCCAAATGTTCGGAATCCATCGACTAAAGTATCTCTCCGTTCTTGATAAATATCGCGGTTTTTCTCACAAAATACAGCGCCATTTCTTAGTGCTGCAGATGCCGCTTTTTGAATTGGTAAAAATACACCGTAATCGGTATTAGATTTAAATTGAGTAAGTGCACGAACAATTTCTTCGTTTCCAATCATATATCCAATACGGCTACCTGCTAAACTATAACTTTTTGACAAAGAATTGATTTCTACACCAACTTCTTTAGCACCATGTACAGAGAGGAAGCTAATTGGCTTATTACCATCGAAATAAAATTCAGCATAAGCAAAATCATGGACAACGATAATATTATGCTTTTTCGCGAATGCGATTACTTCTTTAAAGAAATCTTCATGAGCCATTGCTGGAACGGGATTCCCTGGGAAGTTTAAAATCATCATCTTCGCTTGATCGGCAATTTCTTCAGGGATGACTCCTAAGTCTGGTAAGAAATCATTCTCTTTCTTTAAAGGCATGTAGTAAGATGTTGCACCAGCCATTTGAATACCTGTTTCATAAGCTGTATATCCTGGATCAGGAACTAATATAATATCACCTGGATTTGCATAAACCATAGGTAAATGAACGAGCCCGTCTTGTGAACCCATTAATAATAAAACTTCTTTATCCGCATTTAATAAAACGTTATGAGTGTTGTTGTAATATTCAGTTACAGCTTCGTGAAATTCTTGAATACCTGATAATGTATACCCGTAGCTCTCTTTCTCACTCGCTGTATGTACCATTGTTTCTCTTACAAAATCAGCGGGCGGCATATCAGGATTTCCGATGCTCAAATCAATCATGTTATGACCTGCTGCAATTTTTTCTTTTTTATAGGCTCCTAATTCACTAAATATAGAAGATTGGAATGCTTTCATTCTAGTTGCTAACGTGTAAGTCATCAAAACCCCTCCTAAAACAGTGCTTTCATTCTGCGTTTTTAATTATTCTGAAAACACATGTTTATATTTTATCATTTTTTTATGAAAATTAAAACGATTGACAAATTTAGAGGAAGGATTAGCCTATTTTGAAAAGTATCGATGTAAATAGCGTAGACGTGTTAATTGAAATGTCTATTATAGGATTCATTTTATATAACTTAAGTTATTTTATAGTTTTTATTAAGTATTTGTGGAAGATTTCTAAAGTGAAATAACGCAGAAAATATTTTCTGCGTTTCCTCTGAAATGTAATCATTTCTTTTTATACGTGCATAATTTTTCAGCTGTCAAAAAGTATACATTTAATGTACCGTCGGCAACTTTTAAAGTTTGCTCTGATGTAAATGAATTACCATAATCAATGTGATATACATTAGAATTTTTGACAAATGAGCCTTTATATAAATCGTCTTTATTCTTTGTGGTTTGCATTTCTACTAAATTTTGCACAATTTCCTCTTTATTTTCTTTTTTGACAACTGTTTCAAATTTATAATATACAGGGCATTCACCATTTTTATTGTCAACGACTTCCCAAGAACCGTATATATCGTTATTGCTGCATCCACTAAGTAGGATGATTAGTATAGGAATTGTAAGTAGAACCTTTTTCATTTTGTGCTCCTTTCTTTTAAATTTGAATAAACGTGCGAATACGATAGGGATATTATAATAAATAAAGTTTAAATTTTTTTAAAGAATTATTTAATTTCATATAAAAATTTAGGAGAAATTAAATAAGCATGAATCTAGTGTAAAGTCAGATTCATGCTAGTACTATAGCCTATGTTATGTCTTTTTTGAGGATATATAAAGAGGAAAGCAGAAGCACTATTCCATTTATTATATATACGCTTGCGATCATAAAGGCTAACGTACCTGCGCCAAATCCTGCTTTATCGAATATAGAAGCAAATGTTGCGATAGTCAAAAAGATAATGGGAGTCAGTAGTAAAAATATGAAACCTGCCACGATTCTTTTTTTAAAACTATGTCCAGATAAGGAAATGGCTAAAAAGTTTAGGATGCTAAACAGAGCAATTGCAAAGAGCAGGACAATAAATACTTGGATGCCATCAGACATGTTACCACTCCTTTTATAAAGAGTACTCTTTATAATCTATTCGAAATAAAAGAGGGCTACTCCTTTAGATAATTTCAATAAACGTAATAAATAGGCGTATTATAAAACAAAGAAGTATGGATTCAATATTATATCCATACTTCTTTGTTTATTTTATAAATTCGCAGATTGCGAATGCTGTTTTTCATAATGTTTCTGCTTAGAAAGGGAAATAGAAATAATCAATAATGAAACGACTCCGAAGATGAGAACCATATATTGTAACCCAATTGTATCTAAGAAGAACCCTGTGCCAAGTAAGACGATTTGGAACATAACCCTCTCAAACATATTACGGAATGAGAAGAGGCGACCGTGATAACTTTTTTCAACTTTCGTTTGGAAAATTGTCGACATAATAGGGAAGAAGCAGCCAACGCTAAACCCAAACAAACCAAATGATGTAAGAGCCATCCATTTTATATCGCTAAAGAACAATGAAAGGTGTGCAAAAGCAGTACAAACTGCGAAGAAATATAGTAATTTTTCAGGTTTGAAATGATCAGATAGACGTTTAATTACGAAGGCACCTAACATAAATGCGACACCTTCAATTGTATATATGAACCCTTTAATCGTAGGATCATGTTGCATTTCGCTAATGTTAATAACCATTAAATTAAACCCAGCTATAAATAATAGAGGGATAATACTTAATATAAGTGCTGTAAAAGCAATAGGAATTCCTTTTAAAATACGAAATACTTCCATAAAGCTATTATCTTTTGCAGCTTGTTTACTTGGTGTTGTTGATTTCTTGTCTTCGAATTGTAGGAAGAAAGTCGAGAGGAATAATAAGGCGTATGCTGCCATTGAGAAGGCATACATGTACTGTAAACTCATCACAACTAAAAGAATTCCACCTAGTGAAGTACCTGCAATACGAGCGATTGTACCAACATTCATATGTACACCATTCATTTGTAATAACTCATGCTCACGTACGATGAGTGGAATTACAGATTGTAATGCAGGGAAATAAAATGCTGCTGAAATTTGAAGAGCAACCATAAATGCAATCATAAATGCGATACTTTCAAATTGAATAGCAAAAAACATGAAAATAACACTTAAAACTCGACCAAACCCAGCGTAAAGAAGAACTTTTTTCTTTTCATACTGATCGATGACACGGCCAGCCATAGGTCCAACTAGAACACCGGCTAATAGTCCGATAAATAATATAACTGATTTCATGAAATCAGAAGGGACATATTTTTGCATAAATTCAAGGTTGCCAAGAATACCAAGCCATAATCCTAGACCTGCAATAAACTCCCCAATTAAAACAATCCAAACGTTTTTATTACGCCACATAACATAAAACCTCTCCGTCTTTTAAAATGAAAAACTCGTATATAAAACCTCCTTATTTATGTAGTATTTTTATACGAACTTTTTTAGAGTCAGAGTCTATATTACGTGTTTCATAATTGGATTTCAATCTTTTTGATTTGTCAAAAATTTGATGCGTTAATTGATGAAATAAGTGAATTAAAACATAAAAAATTTATGATTAAAGCTAATAGAAAGTAAGGGTACATATAAAAAAGCAAGAACGTATAACTACGCCTCGCTTTTCTCAAGTACAAAATTAAATATTAGATTCACTTAGCAACATTTACGCTCTTGTCCAATAGCTAAAGCGCTAAAAGATAGTGGGCCAACAACTTCTGCGCTTGCACCACTAGTAAGGTTTTCTACAGTTAATGAATATTCGTGTGTTCCACTGCTAACGTTTTGATCTATAGCTTGAAATGTTTGTACGTAGAATTGTTCAGAATCTGTAGATTCAATACCTACTTGTGCATTAAAAATTTCAATATTATCACGGAAAATTCGGAATAAAACTTGTGAAGTCTCAGTTATACCTTCTACACCAATTGTAGCGATTAATTCTACTCGATTATTACGTGAATCTCTACTTGAAATTCGCAATTTCAAATTTGCTAAAATTGCTTTATTTGGAGAAGCTGGGATTGCAAAAGTTGTTTCACCAGTTTTACTTATAGGCTGAGTAGCTTGGTAATCAATGATATGAGTCATATTCTTCACCTCCTCATATACTAGAATATGAAAATAGTGAATAATTAGTTTGGACAAATACTAGATTATTTAATAGAGTCAACAATAATTATTGAAAAGAAGAAATTCACATAAAAGCATTAAGAATATATCACAATAAGATGATATTTTTCTTAATGCTTTTTGTAATTAAGCAGAATATTCTTCTTTACGTACTTCAAAAAATTCATTACGTCGTAAGTAATTATAAATTTTCTCTGAAACCTCTTCTTCTTCAGACACTAAGAAACGATGATCAAAAGCGTAGAAAGATTGACCTTTAATTAATTTTACGTAATACATATTAAACGCCTCCTGACACTAGATTATTACTTGCTTCATATTATGATGGCCTATATGTCTGCTAAAAATACTTGGAGTTTCAAAGGGGATAAGTAAAGGGATGAAAGAGCTTACAATTCTGTAAGGTTTATGTCACCTTTTTCGATAGTTTGTATTTACCAGTTTCTTCTATAATGCAAATAGGTTACATAAAATAAGGGGGTAAAAAGATGGATGAAATAATTGGAGAAGTTGTAGCTGGTATTTGTGAATTTGTAGTGGAAGTAACAGCGGATGCTATAGGAAATTTAGTTTCTGGAAATGATGAGGAAAAAGAAACATTATAATAATTTGTAAAAGAATAAAGTTGATCAAATTATAAAGGCTGATTTCTAAAGGGAAATCAGCTTTTTTATTTTTTACATTATATTAATTTAATTTGAATATTCATTTGTTATCATATTTAAGAAGCCTATATAAGGAGGTGAATAAACAAATATGTCGAATTCAGGGCCTGATTTATCTGTTTCTCGTTTGATTGTGGTAAATATAGAGGAAAAAGAATATCATTTTATTGTTCGTGAACATCCGATTGTAGGGAAATTTATATCGCTATTTGAAAATGGGAAAGAATACGGTTTAATAGATAAACAAATCGCTAATAAAGATAAATTTATTATAGCGGAGCTTACTAAGTTAGATTATTTTAATATAGATGTTTTATATCTTACACCTGGGTGGATATGGATTGGTATGGATCAATTTGGTTTACATGCTCGTGAGGCTACTTATAACGAAGTAGATGTTATTATGAAGTTGAAAGAGGATTTATATTATATATATATATACGAATAAATAAAAATGTAGTAAATATTTATTCAGGTTAGGGGGGAAGTTCCCATAGTCTTTTTTTTGTTTAATAATAAAGTGAAAAATTATATTATTTTAATGAAAGGTAAATATGATAAGAAGTGAGATGAAAAGAGGATTTGAAAATACATTAAGAGAATTGTAGTAATTATATGAGTCGTATATGTAAATAACAATAGAAAGAAGATGATAATATGAGTAAAGAAGAGCTTGTGAAAAAACAGTTTGGCAGCAATGCAGATAAATATGTAAATAGTAAAATACATGCTAAAGGACTGGATTTACAATATGTAGTTCAACAAGTTGAGTCTCGTCATAATAATCGTCTTCTTGATGTTGCTACTGGTGGCGGGCATGTGGCAAATATGTTAGCACCTATGTTTGAAGAAGTAGTTGCACTTGATTTAACAGAACAGATGTTAGAAAAAGCAAAAGTTTTTATAAAGCAGAATGGTCATGAAAATGTATCTTTTGTAGCAGGAAATGCAGAGAATTTACCATTTGCAGACCATTTTTTTGATACAATTACATGCCGGATTGCAGCCCATCATTTTACGAATCCGGCTCAATTTATTTATGAAGTAAATCGTACGTTGGAGGATAATGGATTATTCATCTTAATAGATAATGTTTCGCCAGAAAATAATGAATATGATACATTTTATAATTTTATAGAAAAGAAGCGGGACCCAAGTCATGAACGAGCTCTAAAAAAGACAGAATGGGTTACTTTATTAGAAAAAAACGGTTTGCAAATGCAGTCATGTCTTACTTTTGATAAGAAGTTTGATTTTGACTGGTGGTGTAATATGATGGATGTCCCTGTACAAAAGCGTGAAAAATTAACAGAATGTATGATGAAAGCACCAAACGAAATGAAGGAATATTTTAATATTCAACTTAAAAATAATAAAGTAGATTCGTTCTATACTGAAATGGCTATGTTTATATGTAAAAAAAGTACAACATTAAAAAGATAAATGTGTTGCAGTCTTTCTGAAGTACGATATACTTAGTACAGAGAAACTGTGAATTGAGGAATAGTTATTATGATTCGTGTACGCATTGAAGGTACTGAGGAAGAAATGCTTGAATTTATGGGGAAAATGCCAGACATTCCTGGATTTGAAAAGACACATATGAGAGAGCCAAGAAAAGGAAATAACCCGAAATACGATTCAAGTAAAAATGTACTAGCATATTTGTTTTATAAAAAGATTGAAGTCGCCAATAAATAGGCGGCTTTTTTAGTTTGCACTGTTTCACCGCCTTGTCTTTTTCACATAATAATAATAGTAGATTATGCTGAAGAGGGGTGAGAATAGTTAATAAGAAAATCATCTTTTTTGGAGACTTTGGTATTGATGACGCCGTAGCGTTAATTTATGCAAATAAAACATGTAAATTAGATATTCTAGGTATTGTTGCAGAGTACGGGAATGTATCACGAGATATCGTTACGGAAAATGTTTATTTTTTAGAAAGGTACTATGCTACACAAGTGAAAATTATTGAAGGTGCGAGTAGGCCGATGACAGCTGAAGAACCTTTGTTTTTCCCTGAAATCCATGGGGATCATGGTTTAGGTCCTATTATTCCACCTGAAATGAGAATTTGTAAACGAGAAAATTTTTGTGAATTAATCAAATTAATCGAACCTTGTCCAGAAGATATTATAATTGTGGCGACAGGAAGACTAACGACGCTTGCTACGTTATTTTTATTGTATCCAAATATAATGGATCGTATTTGTTCGTATTATATAATGGGCGGCGCTTTCCTATTTCCAGGTAATGTTACACCAGTATCTGAAGCGAATTTTTATGGTGATCCAATTGCAGCAAATATTGTTATGAAATATGCGAAAAACGCTACTATATACCCGTTAAATGTAACACAGGGTGCGCTTATTACGCCTGAAATGGCCAATATAATAGATAAACAAGGAACTGGACAGGCGAAACTCATTAAACCAATGATTGATTTTTATTATGAGAATTTTTATAAAAAAGAATATCCAGGTATTGGTGGAAGTCCCATACACGATTTACTACCGTTTGTCTCGTTTATAAACGATAGTATTTTCGAATATAAAAAATCGGCAGTGTGGATTAGTACGACAAATGATGTGACTAGGGGCCAAAGTGTAGCTGACTTTAGAAAAATAGCTGAACCAACAAGGTTTGATGATCGGCCGATTCAGAGAATTGCTGTTGGTTTTAACTATCCTGCTTTTAAAGAAGAGTTTATGCGAACAATATTGAAGCCAGATTGTCCTTAATGTGTGTAATAACAAGTCGGATAAATCGTTAGTTCGAAAAATAGTTTATCGGTGTGTATTATTCTCAAAAATCTTATAGTTGAGCAGCATGAATAACTTATGAAAAATGTCACATAACTAATGGTAAGCAATTGTTTCTAATTATATTTTGATTGGTTAAATATAAAGGAGGTTATTATATGATCTGGTCTTTAATCGTTGGTGGTTTATTAGGATGGTTTGCAAGCTTAATTACTGGAAGGGATGTACCAGGTGGTGTAATTGGTAATATTATTGCTGGTATTATCGGTTCTTGGGTTGGTTCGAAATTACTTGGTAGTTTTGGTCCAGTCATTGGCGGATATGCAATTATTCCAGCTTTAATCGGTGCGATCATTTTAATTTTCATCGTAAGCTTCTTATTACGAGCAATGCGAAAATGAATGTAAGGACTGTTTACATTTGTAAGCAGTCCTTTTTATATGTTATGCTAGTATTATACAATCAGGAGGTGTCAGCATTGAAAACATTCACAGTAAATTTCCATCAAGAAGATAATGCTAAAGCGACAACAGTACATAAATTAAGTGAAGAGGACTTCAATAAAGCAACTGAAAAAGGTACTCGTCATTTATTTGATTTAGATACAAACGTTGGCTTCTTCGTATTCTTTGATGCAGAAGATGCAGAAGGAAATGATCAATACTTAATGTTACAATATGAAGGAGATCATGAAGAACCAACTGCGTGTTATGGATTTGATTTAAAACTATACTATCAATTTTTAGCACTATACTTAAATGATCTGGAATACCAAGGTGAAACAGATGAGGAAGAGGAAGAATATGGTCCAATTCATCATTTAGCTCACTTACTTTATCATATTGTTGAAGACGGTAAGTCAATCGAAGTGTAATATACATATTTAAAGCTGTCCTTTTGGGCAGCTTTTTTATATGACATTGAAATGGTGTACTTTGAGCTAAATAAAGTGAAGCTTTAATCAGTGGGTGGTTCGTCCCCACTGATTATTAGCCCTACCAATCGGGCTTTTACGGGCAGCCCTTACCCCCATCTAACTTCTTTGCTTCGAAGTGGGGATCTTACTGCCCGGCAAATAGCGGGATAAATTAATAATAGAAATTTATTTATTAAGTAGGATTATTTATTACTTTCATGTTAGTATCGTAAAACACCTGTTATAATGATTGTAATTAAATTCATGGAGGCTAATTCTATGCTTGTAGATGTAAAAGCTTTTATTAAAGCTGCAGGTTTAACATGTATTTCATCATTAAGTGGAGATAATACATTTGCTTATAATTTTGAAACTGTAAAAAGCACTATCGCTACATTTTTTAAGAAACTAAGATTTACCGTTTAATTTCATTTCAACCAGTAGGAAAAGAGTAATCACTTCCTACTGGTTTTTTTCTGTTTCAAGGAGCTGTTGTGACGGCATATTTTCAGCTATAGATAGAGGATATTATCATTGAGAAGAGAAGGTTTAAATAAGGAGATGAATACAGTGATTAACAATATAATTCCAAGTTTTTTGAAATTATGGGAAAGTGACGATTTAGAATTAGAACTCCTTAATCGCTACTTTACTTCGCATTCAGAGATATTTGAAGAATACTTTAAGTATCATTGTCCTAAAACGAAAGAACGTCTTTCTAATGCCATTAAACAATATCCCGCAAAAATAGAAGATATTCATATTATTGCAGAATCATTACCAATCATTATTCAAGAGGTAACAAATGAATATCGTAATAAATATAACTTTGATGTAAATATGAAATTCCATGTATTCGTTGGAGGATTTGGTTCAAATGCATTTGTAGAAAGGGAAATCATTGGAGACATATTTTTTGCGGCAGAAAAATTATCTCCAGATTTGAATCATCTTCGTGTTATTGCTGCTCACGAAATAGGTCATATATATCATAATGTTATGCTACAAAATACTGGAATGGATTGGACTAGGGCTGAATGGACCGATGCGTCGGTAAGTTTGTATCGTGAAGGTGTTGCAACTTATTTATCAAAAAAAATCGTTAAAGATTTAAATGAGTCTGTTTACTACTCATATAATAGTGACGGTGATCTATGGCTACAATATTATAAAGAAAATGAAGAGAAAATAAAGAAACGTTTTTTACAAGATTATGTTGAAGGATGGACAGATGAAAAAGAGAAAGAATGGTTCCGTTTATCAGGAGGTAGTTACTTCGGATATAACAGACTTGGTTACTTTTTAGGAACATCTTTTGTAACATATTTTGTACAAGCCTTTGGAGAGAATGAAGCACTGACTTTTTGGAACAAACATAATTTGAAAAGTAGTGTAATGGGTTGGTTATCGAAATGAATAAGATGCAATAGGGGGGTAAAATGATGAAAGGGTATTTGAAAATAGTTATGTTGTTTTTGGCTATAGCATGTATGTTTGCGCTAGCAGCATGTAATGGGACAGACGAAAAAAAGGAAACAAATCCAACCTTGGAAAATAATAAAAATGAACAAAGCAATTCTTCAGAAGAACAGAAAAATCCTGAAGCAAAACCAAGTAATGAAAAAACAACAAAACCATCACCTGAGCCAGATTCGAAAAATAGAACACTTAATCAAAAATCAATTAACCACGTTAAAGATTTGTTTGAACTAGCAAAAGAAGGAAAGGTACCTAATGTGCCATTTGGAGCCCATACAGGGGATATTGAAGAAATTGAAAAAGCGTGGGGGCAAGCAAATAAAACCGAATATGCAGGGAATGGAATGTACGCAACTTTTACAAATAAAAATGTTGTTTTCGGATTTAATAAAGGGTCACAAGTTTTTGATGTACGCTCATATCATGCAGAACTAAAATTGATTACATTACAAGAAATTGAAAAAGCATTAGGAAAACCATCTTCAGTTAAAGAGAATGGTGAAGATAAAATATATGTATACAAAGTAAATAACCAGTATGAGCTGAAATTTGTCATTCCAAAATCGAATGGTAAGGTAGATCATATTTCTGTATTTTCACCAGAGGATAGTATTAATAAAATGGCAGGATAAGAAATTAAGTGATTTCAAAAACACCTCACTTTATTGAAGTGAGGTGTTTTTAGTTGTAAATAAGGAACGTCTCCTGCCATATAAAACATACTTTCATATGCGAAATACTTCACTTTTGTTTTTTAATATTCATCCAATAAGAAATATTGATCTACTGAAAAAGTAGTAACCTATAAATTATGTGTAGGCTGGTTCATGATTTTTTTACGTTCTAAATTTTGAACAAACAGTGCTTGAACAATACCTCCAATTAATAAGAAACTAGCACAAATATAAAACAGCATACTTCCATTTAATTTACTTAATAAAACTGCACCAATAACAGGTCCACACGTTCGAGATATATCCCAGTGTATACCGTAAATTGAAAAATATAAACCACGTTTATCATGAGGTGCAATTTCTGAAACGAATCGCAATAAATGGTTTAAAGCAATACTTTCTCCAATGACTAAAAAGAGTAAGGTGAAGAACAACGACAATATCGTCGTTGAATAACTAAAGCCAACTGCAGCTATCGTATAGCAGGCGTAAGAAATAAGGATGATTTTCGCCATAGAAAATCGTTCAGACCATTTTACGAGGAAGATTTGTAGAATGATTTCCAAAATGGCTTTGCATGTTGAAATAAATGCGAGTATGAATACGAGATTAGGAAATACATGTTCTGCAAAAATACGATAATTCGTCTCAGTTTGTGCATAAAAAAAGCTAATAGGAAGTGTAGAAAACATAAGACCGAATATGGCGTAATGTTTAAAAACAAATTGCTTTGGTGAACTTGCCTCAATTGTTTGTTTCGTCTTACTTATAGTCGGAACGGTTTCTGGGAGCTGGGTCCAAACAACAACGGCATATATCGTAAGGGTTACACTTTGCACGATAAATAAATATTCTGGGTGAGTATTATAAAAACTTGCACCGATTAAAGGGCCGATTACGGATCCAATTGCTCCCATCGTTTGTAGGAGAGCAAAAATTTCTGCTTGCTGCTCTTTTTTTGTTAAATCAGCAATTTGTGCACGTTGAGCCGGAATATATAAGGAACGGCCAATGCCATTAATGACATATAACAGTGCAAATATAAAAACGGATTGAGCGAAAACGAAACTACCGATTGCAACACTTTGTAGCAATAAGCCGAGTAACATAATCTTTTTCCGGCCATATTTATCAGTAATTCCTCCAGCAATAAGTGTAAATAAAATGTCTGAAAGTGGCTGTAATCCGAAAATCAGCATAGTTATTATTACATTGCCGTTTAACATTTTATTAACGTAAATAATCATAATGATAGCTAGCATAGATTCAGTCGTTCGGGTTAATAATTCACCACACAGTCTAATAAAAATAGGTTTATTGTAACGAAGTAAGAGATAATTCAATATTAATTCCTCCTTTCTATATTGAAATGATAAGATGAAAGAAGAATTGGAAAAAGGGTAGAAACAATAGGGAGTATTTTTCACCTTTTAGGGGGATTATGATGTTTATTTTAGATCAATATATTGAACTATGGATTGCTTATGGAAAAGGGAAAAAAGAGGGAGAACGATTGGAAGTAACAGTGCAAAATATATCTGAAACATTATTTTGTACAGAGCGTAATAGTAAATTAATTATAAAAAAATTAGATGAGTTAAATTGGATCAAGTGGTTTCCAGGTCGCGGCAGGGGAAATCGTTCCAAGTTAATATTTCAAAAGCACCCGATGTCTTTAATTTTAGATAGAGGAAAAGAAATAACGAAAAAAGGGGATGTGAAAAGCGGAAGCATATTTGTGGAACGCTATAGCTCACATTTTCCGTCAGTAAAGGGAGAATATCACTGCTGGGTAGATTCAATATTTGGTCATAAGATTGAAATGACATCTGAAGGGAGAAGAGATGTACTCCGGTTGCAAGTACAAATGAATTTAGATATCACATTAGATCCTGTATACGCTACAATGCGTTCAGAATGTCATATGGTAAAACATATATTCGACACACTCGTGTATGTAGACGGTAATACAAACATTATAGAGCCAAGACTTGCATTTCACTGGGAATATAATGACGCTGAAAAAATATGGACGTTTTATTTACGAAAAGGAGTTCACTTTCATAATGGAAAACAACTTACTGCACATGATGTTATATACTCATTGAATCGATTTATGAATCTGGAAAATAATGCACACGCATGGATGTTACAACACGTTGAAAGTATCCGTTCAGTGGATGACTACGTTGTCGAAATTCAATTACAAACGGAAAATAAAATGTTTTTACATATGATAAGTGCAGAACAGTGTTCTATCGTGAGTGAAGATGAAGCAGGAGAGCTAATTGGAACAGGGTCTTTTCAATTATATAAAAGTAATGAAAATCTGTTCATTTTAGAAGGTCATCCTTTATATTTTCGTGAAAGACCTTTTTTAGATCGTGTTGAGTTGTGGAATGTAGAACAAGGTGTAAGTACATACGATATTTTAGTAAAGGCGCAGTATAAAGATAAAGAAAAACATAATAAAGAATTGTCTCGGCTTGAGTCGAACGTGACATATATAACATGTAATCTTACGAAAGAAGGACCAATGCAAGATGAGTTATTTCGGAAAGCGTTATATAAAATCATTCATGGTTATACAATCGTTCAAGAACTCGGCGGAGAACGTGGAGAAGTGGCAAAGAAACTAATATTAGCAGGTGAAAGCATTGTAGAGATTGAGGAAGATGTAGAAAGTTTAATTAAAAGGAGTACTTATCATAATGAAGTGCTACAGCTCTACACATTTACAGGACGAGATCATGTTGAAGATGCACAATGGATACAAAAAGAGTGTGCGAAGTACGGGATTCGTGTAGAAAATAATTTTCTTGATATAGAAGAGCTATTGGAAGTAAGTACGATACAAAAGGCTGATATGATGCATGATAGTGCCACAATAAGCGAACGAATAGAAGATAGTCTATTATATATGTTTCTTACAAAAAATAGTTTTATTCATGGACAAAGCAACATGGACTTTTATGAAAAGTTGTCTATTTATTTTAAACAAGAAGAATTAGAGAAAAGAGTTACATTGTTACGCGATATTGAGGATACTTTGTTACGTCAAATTCATATTATTCCTTTGTATCGTAATAAACAAGAGGTAAGTACACATGAAAAAGTCCAAAATATAATGATTAATTCACAAGGTTGGATTGATTTTTATAATATTTGGTTTAAATCTTGATATATAAGGGCTTTTGCGCATTTTCATAAGATGTGTAAGAGTCTTTTTTGTATGTAAGAATAGGTTTGTTTTACACATTGTTACGCTACTTGTGATAAAAGTCTATTTACAGCGTAACAGTGTTATGTTACATTGTTATCAGGAAGGAGTGTTATACAGTTGAGTACAGATTTGATTTCAAAAAAAGATTTATTAGAACTAACTGGCATTTCATACGGACAGTTATATAGGTGGAAAAGAAAAAATTTAATACCGGAAGATTGGTTTGTACGAAAGTCAACATTCACGGGTCAAGAGACATTTTTTCCGAAAGAAAAGATATTAGAGCGTATTGATAAAATCCAAACGATGAAAGAGGATTTATCACTTGATGAACTAGCGAATATGTTTTCACCGAGTGTGAGAGAAATTCTTTTAACAAAGGAAGACATTTTACGTAAGGGGATTGCATCAGAACCAGTTTTACAATTTTTCATAGAACAAACGAATAAAACAGCAGAGTTTCAATTTGTAGATATTCTTTATGTGTACATGTTAGAAGAATTATTACAATCGGGAGATATTAGTTTAGAAGAAGGAAAAATGGTCTTGCAAGTTTTACGTGAAAATTATGAAGCAATTAAACATAAAAATTGTGATTTAATCATTGTACGAAAGTTAGGGATTTCTACATGTTTATTAGTTTCAAACGTGGAAGATTTAATTTTTGAAAAAGGCACTAAAATCGTTTTACGCGAAGCGATTATGAAATATACCGAAGCATTAAAAACGAAATTGTTGTAGTGGAGGAGAAAGTATGCGTACAGATAATTTGATTATAAATGGTTACGGTTCATCGAATGGTGGCGAGTTTCATAAAGTGCAACTAAACGGAAAAGGTACTGTGAATGGAAATGTTGAATGTGACCAATTTGAATGTAACGGTTACGGTGCCGTTACTGGAAATTTGAAAAGTAGCAATGCAAGAATTAGTGGATCAGGTAAAATCGACGGTACAGTTCATGCTGAAACGATGCGAATTGATGGAAAAGCAACAATTACGCAAGATGTGAAGGCAAACAGTTTGAAAATTGCAGGAAAAGGTACGGTAGGTGGAAATGTCACTGGTGAAGAATTTAAAGTCAATGGTCAAGCGACAATTGATGGTAATTGTGAAGTGGATACGTTTTCTTCAGAAGGACAATTTACAATTGGTGGATTACTAAGCGCTGATGAAATAAATATTAATATTCACGGTACATGTCGAGCGAAAGAAATTGGTGGTCAAACGATTAAAGTAAAACATAGACTAAGTACTTTTAGTAGGCTGTTTAAATCAGTATTTGGTATGCAATTAGAGGCTGAACTATTAGAAGGTGACAATATCGATATTGATTATGCTCACATAAGAACGGTAAGAGGAAATAATGTTACGGTAGGACCGAACTGTGAGATTGAACTGATCGAATATACGGGTGTTCTTACTGTTGATAAAAGCGCAAATGTAAAAGAAATGAAGCAGATTTAATGGAAGGGAGAAAATGATATGGAACATCAACATAGTCTTACTGTTAATGGTTCTGGTAGTTCAGCAGGCGGAGATTATAATAAAGTGAAGATTCGCGGTGAAGGAACGATTTCTAATGACATGAGCTGTAATGAATTTAAAACGTACGGAACGAGTGAAGTGTGCGGTAATATGAAAGTCAAAAGTTATGTCGTGTATGGAGATAGTGAAGTACAAGGAAATGTAGATGCGGAATATGTAAAAGTATACGGAAATACACAAATGCATAGTGATGCTCATATTGAAAAAATAAAAGTAAGAGGTATGATAGAAGTTAAGGGGAAATTAACTGGTGATTTCGTAGATGTGAAAGGCGCTTTAAATGTAAAAGGAGATATTGAAGTTGAAGAACTGTCACTAACTGGTGGCCTTGAAAGTGATGGATTACTTAATGCTGAAAATATTGAAATTTCACTTCGTTATGAAGGTAGCAAAGTAAGAGAAATTGGCGGTAAGAAGATTACCGTTCGTAAAAAAGCGAGATTTATTCCATTTACAAATCATGCTGGAAGCCTCCAAACGTCTATCATTGAAGGAGATGAGATTTATTTAGAGCATACGATTGCTGAAGTAGTAAGAGGAAATAATGTTACAATTGGTCCCGGATGTGAAATTAGTGTTGTAGAATATCATACTAGTTTTAATCAAAAAGGTAATGCAGTCGTAAAGGAACATAAACAAATATAAGTAGTACGAGGGAGAGCAAGGTTATGGTTGAAAAGAATAATAAGCTCGGCTTTGTTGTAGCGGGCTTATTGCTAGGTATTTTAATGGCATCAATGGATAATACCATTGTCGTAACAGCGATGGGAACAATCGTTGGTGATTTAGGAGGCCTTGAAAACTTTGTATGGGTCGTTTCTGCCTATATGGTCGCAGAAATGGCAGGTATGCCGATATTCGGAAAACTATCAGATATGTATGGTAGAAAGAGGTTCTTTATTTTCGGTTTAATCGTCTTTATGATTGGTTCGGCGCTTTGTGGTACTGCTGAAAATATTACACAGTTAGGGATTTATCGTGCCATTCAAGGTATTGGCGGCGGGGCATTAGTGCCGATCGCGTTTACTATCGTTTTTGATATTTTCCCTCCTGAAAAGCGCGGGAAAATGGGTGGTTTATTCGGAGCAGTATTTGGTTTATCAAGTATTTTTGGTCCGTTGCTTGGTGCGTATATTACAGATTACATAAGCTGGCACTGGGTATTTTATATTAACTTACCGCTTGGCGTTTTAGCACTTATTTTTATTACATTCTTTTATAAAGAGTCACGAGTTCATAGAAAGCAAAAAATTGATTGGTTTGGCGCAATTACTTTAGTTGGTGCAGTAGTTTCTTTAATGTTTGCGCTTGAACTTGGCGGACAAAAGTATGATTGGGATTCTAACTTTATTTTAAGTTTATTTGGTGGATTCGTTATTTTAATTATTGCATTCATTTTTATTGAACGTAAAGTAGAAGAACCGATCATTTCATTTGAGATGTTTAAACAACGTTTGTTCGGAATGAGTACAATTATTGCTTTATGTTACGGAGCTGCATTTATGTCAGCAACTGTATACATTCCATTATTTATTCAAGGTGTATACGGTGGCACTGCAACAAACTCAGGATTATTACTTTTACCAATGATGTTAGGCTCAGTCGTAACAGCGCAGTTAGGTGGTTTTTTAACGACAAAGCTTAGCTACCGAAACATTATGATCATTTCTGCGGTTATTATGCTAATTGGACTATTTTTATTAAGCACATTAACGCCAGAAACAAGTCGTGCATTATTAACAGTGTATATGATCATTATCGGATTTGGAGTCGGTTTCTCATTCTCTGTACTAAGTATGGCAGCTATTCACAACTTCGGTATGGAACAGCGCGGATCTGCGACTTCGACGAGTAATTTCATTCGTTCATTAGGTATGACACTTGGTATTACAATCTTCGGAATGATTCAAAGAACAGGTTTCCAAGATCAATTAGAAGAAGCATTTAAAGGTATGAGTGGGGGAATGAATACAAACACATTAGGGGATTCAAGAGCCATTTTATCAGAATCGGCAAGATCTCAAATCCCTCCGCAAATATTAGATAAGATTATTGATGCTCTTTCTAGTTCAATTGTTCAAACATTCATGTGGGCATTGGTACCAGCTGGATTAGCATTCATATTCATTTTCTTTATGGGAAATGAGCGCATGGTAATTAAGAAACAACAAAAGAATAAAAAGAGCGAAACATCAAAAGCGTAATGAAAAAGCTCCTTTCCAATTGGAAAGGAGCTTTTTCATATGTATGGTGTTAGATTAGCCTTCGATAATTTCGTATTCTTCGTCTGCAAGTAATAAAATTTGTGTTTTCTTACCTTTGTTTTGAACTTCGATTACATCGTATGCACCTAAGTCTCTTACTTTGCTTTGAGAAGCGTTAACCATAACTTCCATAGAATCAATTAAGATATCTTCTTCAATGTATGATTCAGGCAATGCCATATCTTCAGTTTCTAATACACATGCGTATAGATTTTGTAAGTTTTCAGCAGTTGGGTTTTGTTCCTCAACATCAATGATGTTTTTTACTGCTTCCATATTTTCTTCTTTTACTTGGTATACTTTAATTTTAGCCATTGTTTTAATCTCCTTTATAACGTAATCGTAGAGGCTACACTTCATTATAACGTTTTTTTCATGAAAGATGAAATTGTTATATGTATTTATAGTAAAAATTATGTGTTATTACTCATTATTGGTGTAATTCCCTTACTAATATTATGAATAGGTAACGATATTCCTACGTTAAAGTTATATTGTCCAAGCTTTTTTGTTTTCCTTTCATATATATGTATTAGCTATTCTATCTAAAGAAGGGATGGAGTGTAAGTGGATTGTGAGCCGAAACGTGATTGTGGATGTTGCCAAAATAGTATATGTGAATTTTTACAAAGTCTAGAACCGTATACTAAAGTTGAAAGTATTGTAATAGCAGGAAACGAAATCGTTGTATCCTATTTTCTTTCGTTTAATGTGATGAAAGGGATTGTATCATTTGTACAAGAAGACAGTGAGGTTATATTTGTAGATTGCTCAAAAATTGATGCAATCCGAATAGGAAAAGTTTGTAGTTGCAAATCGAAAGTTAAATATATTGAAGAGGACTTTAGCTTGCTAGGAAATGTGTGCCCGCAATGTTTAACAGAGGGGAGCACAATCTTTTTCGATTTTCATGATCCAGAATTAAATTTATCTTTACAAGCGAAAACAATTGATGCACCTATATGTACTGAATTTACAGATGAACTTGGGAATATAGTAAAGCAAGTTGCAATCGTAGGTGAAGCAATTGTTTCTAAGGATTTTGTTCAAGTACCTGAACTGTTAGATTTTCGATTAGTTTTATCGGATACTGCTGCGAACCCTTTGAAGTTTGGAATACTATTCATTAATTTTCCTGATATTACATTCATTATTCTTTTCGCATCTAGTGGATACTTAAACATTTCAAATTGTTTAAAAGTAGAGAGTGGAACTGGTAATATCGAAATAGAAGAGCTGAAAAAAATGATAAAGGATGACGATAACACGTACAAATCGGTTGTTAAATTGACTAAGGTATATAAGAATGGTGAGACGGAATCTTTTATTTCTAAGAAGGAGTTATAACGCATTTTTTGATAAATCCTCATACATTATGTTGAGGGTTTATACATACACGATGTATATTCTAAAGTTTAAAAAGTGAGATACTCTTTTTTTATTAGATGTTATAATAATTTTATATTTGTGAATAATTTATAATTATATAAAATTTTAGTTTAATAGGTGTTTGCTTATATGGTAAGTGGTTTATTTAAAAATTATATATATTGAATCTTAAATATTTAGAATACGATTGATTTTAAAGAAGGCGGGAATGTAAATGATATATGAAGCGAATATACGTACAAGAAAAAAACTAGTTTCTATGTTTGATGATTTCAATAACGTTGTTTTACTTTCTTATTTACAAGGACATATGGGTACTGCTTGGGTAAATGATCTTGAAAATCCAACAGTAGCACAAGTTACGGTAGGAATTTTCACATTTTACGCTGGAGACCCAAATGTGCAAGAAACAGAAGAGTTATTACGTAATATTCCAGAAAGAATTTTAGCTATCGTAAATAGTGAAGAGTGGAAACAACGCCTAGAAACATTCCATGAAAGAAAAATAGATAAGTTTTTACGTTATAAATTCAAACGAAATCCAGAAGTTTTTAATCGTTCAAAATTACAATCTTTTATATCAACACTTCCAAAAGGATATGAGTTAAAAAGAATAGATGAGCATATCGCAAATAGCCCTACATTACATAAGATCTCCGAAGATTTTACAAGTCAATTTCAGTCGGTAGAAGATTATATAAACCGTGGTATAGGTTATAGCATTTTATATAACGGAGAAGTTGTATGCGGTGCATCCTCGTATAGTATTTATAATGATGGAATTGAAATTGAAGTTGCGACTGATCACAATCATAGAAGAAAAGGTTTGGCAACTGTAGTTAGTGCAGCTCTTATATTGGATTGCTTAGAAAATGGAAAGTATCCAAACTGGGACGCAGCGAATACTACATCTGCTAACCTAGCAGAAAAGTTAGGATATGTTTTTGATAAAGCGTATGATACTTATTTTGTGGATAATAGATGAGTGAAGGAATTACATACTAAAAAATAAATGCGCCCTAGTACGTAAGTCTAGGGCGCATTTATTAGTTGGTAAATATCTTCATAACAATCTTATCACATTTTATCTTTTGAATGTTTGGAATTAAAGATATTTATGTGACTTTTTGAAAAAATAAAAGAGCAGCTAGCAAAAGCTTACTGCTCCTCTCCAAGGGAGAATGGAGAAATACAATCATGTTACCTATAGTATTGACGGAACATTAAGTTTTAATCAGCCATTTATAAAAGGAGAGATAAAATATCTTTAATTAATCCTTAGGTTCCGATTAGGAGTACTAATAGAAAAACGATTGAGAATATACTTTGTTATCCCGCATTAACGGGCAGTAAAACCCCCACTGATTAAAGTTTCGCTTTATTACATTTACAATTTAAATAGTAGAACGTGTTTTTCGTAGTTCTCCAAACACCAATTATATTTTTTTATAATAATTGGATGGACTGCTTCTTTCGTAGTATCGACTTCAGTATAGCCATATTTCTTATAAAAGTTTTCTAATTCCTCAAAAGGAAGACAATATACATCTTGTATTTGTGATTTTCTCGCAGTTTCCACTAAAAATGAAACAAGCTCACCAGCTAATTGTAGCCCTCTAAATTGAGGCAGAATAAAAATTCCACCCATTTCTAAAGTATCTGCATCTATTTGGACTAATCGTCCAACACCTGCATACTCATTGTTATATGTAATAATTGCAACTTTATCTCTCTTTAAATCACTTCTTACAAATCCTATTGAGTCATATTGATTATTAACCCATTCTAAATCGTTAGATGTGGCCAATTGAATACTCATATACATCCTCCTTGGAAATACTAGCGCTCTCTTCATTATATAGAACATAACATACTATATCAAAAGAACCTTGAGATAGCACATTTGTTTAAGTTATTAGTTAAAAGTTTGGGATTGCTGGCATTGAAATGTAGGCTTCACCAAATATAGGATAATAATGTTGTGAATTTAGTGTTACATAGTCAAAATAAAAAATAGTTCATGTGTTCGATAACGCACGATTGTTTAAGTGTAGAGAAAATCATAGGGGTATTTTAATTAGTAGCTACTGTATTCATTGAAGCTATTAAGGAAATGTGGTAATCGCCAGCCTTATTGATACAAATCATATTAGGATTTAGTAAAAAACTCTTCCTGAAAAAGAGGGAGATTAAAGATAAGAGCACTTCGAAAAGTGCCCTTCAGTAATGACTACTCATTCTAAAAAGAAAGGATGCAATATATCATATGAAGTTTAGTGTATTTAATTATGGGCCTTTTATATAAAAGTTTTATTTTGTTCCGAATAAAAAGGCGGTTGTTTCCGCAACCACCTTTCAGTAAAACAAAGCACTTTTTATGAAATAAATTATGGATGATCCCTAAAAAAGGTTATAGGATATACCCACATTTTTATAACTAAAGTGACGAACTCAGGTTATAAGGAAGGAACAATTATATTGTATGAAATCTATTCTAGAGTAGTCACAAAGAAAGTTGTCTTCTTATTAGAAGGCAGCTTTTTTTATTAGAAAAAGAAGTAGAAGATTAAGTTACTTGTCCAAACAAATTTTAAAAAAATACATAAAATGCTATTAGTTAGTCAATATTTTAATATTGCTAATTTTTAAGACTAAAAGGGGTGATTTTATGTGTGAATGTGAAGTTTGTAGACGAAAGAAAAATCGGGATCCATTAAACCGGGAGTTTGAGCCGAAAAAACGAGTTCCTGAGCCAAAAAAAGAGGATTGTGAGCCAAAAAAAGAGGACTGTGAATCAAAAAAAGAAGATTGCGAATCATTAAATTATTATTCATTTAGTAAAAATGCAAATTTTTTAGAAAAAGCTATACAAACAGATGAAATCGATCAAATTTCTGAGGAATATATTGAAATAGTAGATTCAGCAGATGTACAAGTTACTACTACAGATACAAAAGCTGCGCTATCTATCCAAGCTGCATTACAAGCAGCTATTGTGGTTGTGGTAAGTATTTCTATAGCAGATAGTGAAAAGGCAGATAAAATAACACAAGAATTGTTTCAAAAATCATCTATTAAACAAATTAATAGACAAAAAACATTTATTAAAAATTCCAGAAACGTAACCGTAACAACTACTGATACAGATATTGCAGTGAATATTCAAATTCTCCTTCAAATTTTATTAGCGTTACTAGTTAAATTAAATATTTTATAAAGTGTCTATCCCATTTATATTTAGCTATAAGGGTTCACTCTAAGTAAATATTTTTTTGTTGTAATATGTGGTACAAGCTTGGACTTCTCATTATGACTGAATTAATATTCAAGATTAATGGGAAATTAAGTGTGGAAAACTACACAATAACAAAGGTGAACTTATAATTTAACATTGAATAAAACTTATATATGTGAAGTAAAGGAAGGCTGTCTTCTTATTAGAAGACAGCTTTTTGATTTTATTAGTAAAAAGAAGTGAAAATAGAAGATTAAGTTACTTGTCCAAGCAATTTTTATTTAAATGCATATAATGCTGGTAGTTATTTGAAATTTTTATAGGAAACTGATAGGAGTGAACATTGTAAATGGATGATTTAAATAAATTTTCTTCCTTTAAGTTTGATAAGGATCAAAAGAATATAATTATAGACCTTTTACTCTCAGATATTTTTAATAGGCATGGAATCAATGAAGAAAAACTAAAAAATTTATCACCAGAAAAAAAGCAGCAAATTAAAAGTATTGTTTCTGAAATACAATCACAAGTTAATAATTATTTAGATTGAAAGGGGGTGAACGTATGGACAAAACATGTCATTCAGATGAAAATAAAAAGTGGAGTGCATTAGATTCCTCAAATCCTCATCCGTCTTTTAAAAATGCTAGCGTTTCAGAAGCAGCTGCGCAAGAAAGTAAAACGTACCAAATTTCTGAAGAATCTATTACAATTGTAGATTCAGCAGATGTAGAAGTTACTACTACAGATACAAAAGCTGCTTTATCTATTCAAGCAGCATTACAAGCAGCTATTGTGGTTATAATAAGTGTTTCTATAGCAGACAGTGAAAAAGCTGACCGTGTAGCACAAGAATTGTTTCAAAAATCATCTATTAAACAAATTAATAAACAAGAAACGGTTATTAGAAATTCTAGAAATGTTACAGTTACGACTACGGATACAGACATAGCAGTAAATGTTCAAATTCTTCTCCAAATTTTATTAGCTTTACTAGTAAAATTAAATATTTTATAAAATGTTTAACTTGTTTTTTATCTAGTGATTCTTACAGGTGAATATTCACTGTTTTAATTATAGTACAGGCTATAAATATTAATCATAACTGGACTAATATTTAACATCGCCAAAATAATAATGAGAACAATGTGATGGAAAATAAATTTTGGTTATTTTATGAAAATTTAAAAGCCATTTCCTTTATTGGATTTGGCTTTTAAATTTTAAACAGTATGAATTTGAAAAGATTATATTAAGATAAAGAATCAAAATATAATGATACAAAATACTTATAAAATTATTCGTGTTATAGAAAAATAATAAGAAAAAGGTGTTTAAAATAGAATCATTTTCATTAATAGTTCAAGTTTTGAAGAATAGTGCATACAATATAAAGTGTTTTCCTTTCTTCATTTAAGTTTTACGTATATAATTTAAAAGTACTATTTTTATTTTATTATTTTATATTTATAACAGAATAGAGGTTTAAAAATGGGTGTTAAAATCATTACGGATAGTGCGGCGGATTTACCAGTAGAATTGCTGCAAGCATATGATATTGATTTAATTCCACTCCGTGTATATGATGAAGCAGAAACAGAGTATTTAGATGGAGTAACATTAGAGTCAGTTACATTATTGCAAAAAATGAGAGAAGGCGCTGTTTATAGAACGTCATTGCCTTCACTTGAAACTTTCCAAGAAAAATTTGTTTCTTATGCAAAAGAAGGTAATCCTTGTATATATTTAGCTTTTTCATCTGAACTGTCTGGTACATATCAATCATCAGTTGTCATTAAAGAGGAAGTAAAAGAAACATATGTAGATTTAGATTTAGAAATTATTGATACGAAATGTGCTTCGCTTGGTCAAGGTCTTGTCGTTTTAGAAGCTGCTAAAATGGCAAAAGATGGCGCATCAAAAGAAGATATTTTAAACCGTGTCGCTTTTCTAATGAACCATATGGAGCACATCTTCACTGTAGCTGACTTACAGTACCTTGTTAGAGGTGGACGTTTAAGTAAAGTAGCTGGTTTTATCGGTGGTTTACTAAACATTAAGCCGATCTTAAACGTGGAAGAAGGAAAACTTGTACCACTTGAAAAGGTACGAGGAAAAAAGAAAGTATTAAGCCGTATTGTTGATATTATGGAAGAGCGTGGTAAAGACCTTAAAGGTCAAACAATCGGTATGACTCACGGTGACGATTTAGAAACAGCTGAAGCATTAAAAGCATTAATTACGGAAAGATTTGGCTGTGAAGTATTTATCGTAAATACAATTGGTGCAGCAATCGGAGCACATACAGGACCTGGCGTTATAACGTTATTTTTCTTAAATGAAGTAGAGTAAAGGATTGATCTTTTGATCAATCCTTTTTTATTTTTTAATCTGTGATAATCGGTCGTTATGGTATTGATGAAGATAAAACCTTTGAAGTTTTCCTATATCAAATGCAATCTTGTAGAGGGAGTATTTTTTATATGTGGAATGATACTTAATGGTAGAAGAAAAGAGTATAAATAAGAATGTATTTATAGGAATCTGAATATTTAATGATATCGAAATTTTGTCATTTCATATATAATTGTGTAGGGAGAAATATCTGTAACTATTTGTAAAAATAGGAGGCGGCTATAAAAATGCAAGAAATTGCTAGATGGGATTTAAATCGACTGTATTTGAATGAGGATATTCTATTTCCGATTTTGGAGTTGAAAGAGCAATATTTTGTAACAAAAGATGTAGAGATTCTTTCAAAGCTTATACAAGTTATTGAAAAAGCAGAATACTATTTGTACTGTCAATCGGTTGAAGAAAGTGTTTCATCTGACCTTACTAAATTGACTGTGAAAGTGAAGGAACTAAAAAGTGAAGTACAGCAAGTAATAAAACATAATGAAGTGGAAACTTCAGATAATACTAAGTTAATAAAAGATGAACTTAATGCGTGGGAAAATATGTACATACAATTACGGGATAGGATAGAAATAGCGCACAATAACAAACAATTATCATTTGGACAAGCAAATAACATTGCAATGAATAGTGATAATGAAAAGGAAAGATTAGAATTATTCGAGTTACTTACAAATGCATTAAATAAAGAAAAAGAAATCTTTGCTACTGTATTAAATCAAATAGGGAGATTACGTAATATAAAGAGTAATGAAATAGAAGATAGAGAGATTTTAACACAATCTTTTCATGCGAATGGCATTTCAGAAACTGTATTATTACAAATGTGGAATGTGACAGAAGAAAACCTTGATAAATTAGTAAGTGCTTTAAGCGTGTATAAGAAAGGGAAAGCTTCGATTACATGGCATGAACTTATGACAGTAAAGGAAAGTAATGAGGTTACTATTCCTTTTTCAGTAGCAGTACAAAACGTTTATGATGCATGTAAGAATATTGATGAAGAATTAGCAGTATTTGCACGTAATGCGATAGAAAGTGGATGGATAGATGCTGAACCGAGAGAGAATAAACCACCAGGTGGGTTTTGTGCTCCATTTTTCAGTGAGAAAGAATCGAGAATCTCCATGCATTATGATGGGAGTATAGATAGTGTAAGAGTGCTCGCTCATGAATTAGGACATGCTTGGCATTTTTATAATATGAGTTTTGAACAATCTACATCTTTTTTAGATGATTATTTGCCGATGAGTACGGCTGAATCAGCATCTATTTTCTTTGAAACGGTACTCTTAAATTATCTAATTGAAACAACTGATAGTAAAGATATGAAAAAGGCATTGCTTAGCTGGAAAATAAGAAATAGTTTTAATTATGTAATGGCAATACGAGCATCGTACCAGTTTGAAAAAACATTTTATGAAAAATGTAAAGAGGGTCCATTAAGTGCTGATGAAATTGAGAAATTATCTATAATGGCACAAAAAGAAGCATATGGAAATTCTTTAAGTGAATACCAGCCGTTTGTATGGATGAAATATATTCAATTTTATATAGCAGATGTTCCTTTTTACAATTATCCATACACATTTGGATATTTAGTAAGTTTTAGTTTATTAGAAATAGCTCAAGAAAGTAAAAGTACTTTTCATCCGAAATATAAAGAGTTTTTAAGAGAAACAGGAAAGGCTCCAGTAGAGGAGCTTATGAAAAAATATTTTGAAATAGATATAAGAAATTATGAATTTTGGAATAAGGCTTTTATTCAAATTTCTAAAGACATTGATGAATATTTGCAGCTTATGTAAGGGGAGAGTATAGTGGATCAACAGTTTATAAAAGGTATACCTTTTTCAACTTTAGAATATGCAAAAGCTATAAGTTTATTAAAAGGTTGGATACATGAACAACAAGAGAAACCAAGGTTTGTAGTAACTGCAAATCCTGAAATTGTTATGTCTGCAAAGGAAAATACGGAAAAATCAAAGCAGTTTAAAAAGATGTTACTATCTGCGGATTTAATAACAGCGGACGGGATTGGTGTCATAATTGGCTCGAAAATATTAAAAGGAACTTTGAAAGAACGTGTTACTGGGGCGGATTTAACTCACGATTTAATAAAATATTGTAACGACAATGAATATCGTGTCTTTCTTTTTGGAGCCGCTCCAGAAAGTAATAAAAAGGCATTAGAAAAATTAAATGAGCAGTTCCCAGGAGCACAGTTTAAAGGACAGCATGGATTTGTAAATGGTGAAGAAATAGAAAAAATAAAAATAAAAATTAAGCAATTCAAGCCGCATTTACTACTCGTAGGACTAGGTTCACCAAAACAAGAAGAGTTCATCTATGAAAACATACAAACATTAAACGTTCCGCTATCTATTGGTATCGGAGGCATGATTGATATAGTATCTGGTACTGTAAAAAGAGCACCGAAAATGATGAGGGATACTGGAACTGAATGGCTGTATAGGTTACTCTCACAGCCGAAAAGATTGAAGAGGCAACTTGTACTTCCGAAATTTTTATTGTCGGTTATGTTAGAGAGAGTGAAAGGAATGCCAAGCTAAGAAAGGACAAGTAAGATGATAGAGCCGTTATCTAATGAAAAAGCTACAATGATTTTTCAAGAGCTGAAAGTAGAATGTGAAACTTTATTTGAATTTAAAATTCGAAATGCAATACCTATTCATCGTGGTTGGCTAAATTTGAAGTGGAAACTCGAAACGGATGCAGGGGATTTTGTATTAAAGCAATATAATCAAGAACGGTACAAAATGTATAACTCAGACCTTTTAATACAAGCATTACAACAACAGCAAAGATTACATAATAATGGTGTAAGTTGTCCAAGGGTATTAATTTATAAAAATAATGTAATGCATATATCAAAAAGTGATGAAAGATTTATAGTATTAGAACATAAGGAAGGTAGCTTAGTTTCACCAGGAAAAGTGAATCAAAAGGAAATTCACTCTCTTGGTCAGACGATAGGTTATATGCATAACTTGTTAAATGATGGCTCTTTAATAAAAGGAGAAAATCCTAAATTTGTTCCACCTACTAAAGAGGCGAGATTGAAACATTGGGAAGAAAAAATGAGAGAAGTAGAGAAGCTAGGAAAAGAGCACATTCTCTCTTATATAAAATTACAGCAAGAAGCAACACAATTGGTAAACACAGAACAATTTCATAATAGCCAACGGGGATGGGTGCACCGTGATTTATGGGTAGATAATTTCTTGTTTCTTAATGATAAAGTATCAGCGATTCTTGATTTTGATCGCATGGATTACGATTATGTAGAGTTAGATATTGGCCGTGTAGTTATATCGTGCGCATTAAGTGACGGAGTATTAAATAAGAGTCTTGTTGCATCATTTTTAGAAGGGTACCGAAATGAAGTAGACTTTCCAGTAGGGAATATTGTTCGGGCAATTCAAATGCTTTGGTACATGGAGAGTACTTGGTGGATCCATGCCAATATGGATCAGCATAGTGTACCACCTTCACGCTTTGCAGATGAAATGAATTGGATAGCTGAAAATTATGGTGTATTACATAATATATTGGCCGACTTATAAATAAAGAGGAGACTACATACATGAACAGAATCGGCATTATTGGAGCAATGCAAATTGAAATAGATTTACTTTTAGAAAAACTAGTTATACAAGAGGAACAGACAATAGCGGGAATGCCTTTTTATATTGGAGAATTCATGGGAATAGAAGTAATTATTACACGTTCTGGTGTAGGGAAAGTAAATGCAGCTGCATGCGCGCAAACATTAATTCATAAATTTGATGTAGACTCTATCATTAATACGGGCGTTGCTGGCGGATTACATTCAGATGTAAAAGTCGGCGATATAGTTATTTCAACGAATGTTACTCATCATGATGTAAGTAAAACTCAAATGAAAAACTTATTTCCGTTCCAAGAGGAATTTATTGCAAGTAAGGAATTGGTAGAGTTAGCACGTAAAGCTTGTATTAGTAGTAGTTTACAGATTGCAGTTCATGAAGGAAGAATTGTCAGCGGTGAATGTTTTGTTGAAGATTCAAAGTTAAAGGCGAAATTAATAGACGAATACGCACCTCATTGTACAGAAATGGAAGGGGCAGCAATTGGACATGTTGCCTATATAAATGATATACCGTTTCTCATTATAAGATGTATTTCTGACAGCGCAGATGATGAAGCTCAAATTTCTTATGATGACTTCGCGAAAACTGCTGCGAATTATTGCTCAGAAATTATTATTGAGATGCTTAAAAATATAACGAGTAAAACTGTACTATAGTTCAAAAGGAGAGAATGGGATGTTACAAGCATTAATTTTTGATATGGATGGTACGTTATTTCAAACAGATAAAATTTTAGAATTATCATTAGATGATACTTTTGATCACTTAAGATCATTACAATTATGGGATACAGTAACACCAATTGATAAATATAGAGAAATTATGGGTGTGCCGTTACCGAAAGTTTGGGAAGCTTTATTACCAGACCATTCTATTGAAATAAGAGAACAAACAGATGCATATTTTTTAGATAGACTTATTGAAAACATAAAAAGCGGAAAAGGCGCTTTATATCCAAATGTAAAAGAAATATTTACATATATAAAAGAAAATAATTGTTCCATTTACATTGCTAGTAATGGTTTGAAAGAATATTTACGAGCAATCGTAACTTATTATGCTTTAGACAAGTGGGTGATTGAAACGTTTAGTATTGAACAAATACAATCGCTAAATAAAGGTGACTTAGTTAAAAGTATTATGAACAAATATGATATAAAAGAGGCAGCGGTAGTTGGTGACCGGCTATCTGATATAAATGCAGCGAAAGACAACGGTTTACTTGCAATTGGGTGTAATTTTGATTTTGCGCAAGAAGATGAACTTGCTCAGGCTGATGTAGTAATAGATGATTTAATGGAGTTGAAGGGGATATTACCTGCTGTACAGAGGTAAATAAAGTGTGTGCGTTTTTTGCCAAGTCCTATATGTCTTAGTTTATGGAGGGAATATGATTAAAAATAATTTTAAAATTAGTAATATTCCTGCGGTTTTATGGGGAGATAAGAGTGATAAAATTTTTATTGCAGTACATGGAAATATGTCAAATAAGGAAGATACAATTATTCAAATATTAGCTGAAGAAGCCAAACAAAAAGGTTATCAAGTATTAAGCTTTGATTTACCTGAGCATGGAGAAAGAAAAGATGATAATACTCCTTGCAAAGTACAGATTTGTGTTAGTGAATTATCTATAATTATGAATTATGCAAAAGAACATTGGAAAGAAATAAACGTGTTTGCATGTAGTATGGGAGCGTATTTTAGCCTTTTAGCTTATCAAAATGATGTGGTAGAAAAGGCATTATTTTTATCACCAGTAGTTAATATGGAACGAATTATCGAAAATATGATGAAATGGTTTAATGTAACACCAGAGCTTTTGCAAAAAGAAATGATTATAGAGACACCTATTGGTCAAAAGTTATATTGGGATTATTTATGCTATGTAAAAGAACATCCTATTAATATATGGAATATAGATACATATATTATGTACGGAGCCAAGGATGAACTGTGCGAATTTGAAACTATTAACTATTTTACAAAAAAACATCGTTGTGAATTAGAAGTTATGGAGACGGGTGAACATTACTTTCATACTGAAGAACAGTTAAAGATATTTGAACAGTGGTTACACAAACATATCGATTAACAAATTACAATTTATTTTGAACCTGTTAGAGAAGAATGAGAAATATATAAACTTATAGTATATTTGAGAGAATTTATAAATGGTGAATGTATACACTTAAACAAACACATGCTTTAATTCGATAAGAATTAAACAACTTTAAAGAGCCTTATCACACACTAGATTGTAGCAAGGCTCTTATATTTTCATAATAAAATTAATCAACTGTATTATCGGTTTAGATATGAAGTGAAGAATACGCACGCTATAAATTACATAAAGTAACAACCATAAAAATGCTCAGAATAAATGATTCTCGAGCATTTTATATATTTTCGTACTTAGGGGGAATGGACTTGAAAGATATACATATTCAACAAATAGAAAATTTAATGGGATATGAATTCAGTCATCTCGTTCAAGACAGTGAAGAAGAAGGTTTTAATTTCCTTATAAGGCTAATAAGTGAATATAAAAACGAAATAAATACATTCAATAAAACTGGAGAATGTTTATATGGTATTTTTCAAGGTGATATGTTAATTGGAGTTGGAGGTTTAAATGAGGATCCGTACACAAAAGACAATAAGATTGGGCGGTTAAGGAGATTTTATATTTCAAGGGATTATCGGCGTTTAGGGTTAGGGAACTTATTATTAAACCAACTATTATGTCATGCGGAAAAGTATTTTGAAGTGATTGTTTTACATACTGACACGAAGCAAGGGGATGTGTTTTATACTGCGAATGGATTTGTAAAAGGGGGATTATATAAGGGATCGAGTCACTACAAACTATTATAGAGATTGCTATCCAAATAATAGCTACGAACAGGTTTTTTGTTGGTAAATCGATATATCTTAAAAATCGCTGATATATGAAGTTGCGATCCTTATATTAAAAACCAACTTTTATAATTTCATTTACTAAATTGTTATTATAAAAAAGAGCACCTTAGCTTTTAAAATTTAGCTTATAAGGTGACTCCTTTTCAGTCAATTACGTTTTAACGTTCATTTGTTTCAATAATAATCCTGGTTTACCTTTTACATAATAAAAATGCGGATTATTTTCATCATCATAAAGCATAATATAAGGCTTTTCATTTAGTGGGAGCAGTATAAGTACTTCGTCTATTGTAGTGTGTAACCATTGATTAGTAATAGAAACCGGCTTAGATAATGGGATTTTTATCATATAGCCATCTTTTGGAACGACATTTAAGTTTTTAAATGGACCAGTAATTGCTTTAGCGTATTGAACTGCTTCTTTTTGGACTATTGGATCTAAAGATTGTTTTTGAATGACCATTTCTTTTTGACAATCAAACACTTCAATTTGTTGATTTGTATTTGCTAATGCATTTGTTGATAATAGAAATAAAAGAAGAGAAATGACCCCGATTTTTTTTATCATAATACAACACCTCACCATTACTATCCCCTCAAAAGCTTTAAATATTTTTCTGTCACATTCATGTAACAAAGATGTTGTATGATACAATTGGTTTTTGTTTAAAAGCAATGGAGGAAAAAATATGAAAGTTTTAATTGCAGATGACGAACAAGATATGTTAAGAATTTTAAAAGCTTATTTTGAAAAAGAAGGCTTCGAAGTTTTATTAGCGAAAGACGGAGAGGAAGCACTTCAAATATTTTATGATGAAAAAATTGATTTAGCTATTTTGGATTGGATGATGCCAAAACATAGTGGTATTACTGTCTGTCAGGAAATAAAAAAGAATTCAAGCGTAAAAGTATTAATGCTTACGGCGAAAAGTGAAAGTGAAGATGAATTAGCAGCACTTCAAAGCGGGGCAGATGAGTACGTGAAAAAACCATTTCATCCAGGAGTACTAATTACGCGAGCGAAAAAGCTTATTCAGCATGATGATATTATTCAAGTACAAGATGTAAAGATAAATTTCGCCAAAAATAAAGTATATAAAAATGATATAGAGTTAGAAATTACAAAAACAGAGCTCGAATTAATAAAATGCTTTTTAAATCATAAAGGAACGATTTTAACTCGTAAAAAATTGCTAGATATTGTATGGGGATTTGACTATTTTGGAGAAGAGAGAACGGTTGATACACATGTAAGAAGGCTGCGTAAAAAAATTGGAGAAAATATTATTAAGACGCATCGCGGGCTGGGCTATAGTTTGGAGGAACAAAGTGAATAAACTTGGGAAAAAGTTATTTTTAAGTATTTCTGCAACTGTTATTCTCATCTTTATGATTTCATTATTATTCATTAACAATCTCTTACCGAACTATAATATTTATAAAACACGTGAAAACTTAAATAAATTTACAACACAGATACAAAATACAACAGTGGAAAATATAGAGGATGTTATTCATACAGTTGAAAGTGAAAATAACGTTACAATTGCGTATACGCCAATTAATCAGTCAGAAGATGCTATGAACGAAGCGTTACGCATGCAACTTACGAAAAAGAAAGTAACTTTAAATAAGCTTTGGATTACGAAAGACGAAGTTATGAAAGTGAAGACGGAAGGGCAATCGAATAAACTGTACGATCAAGGAAAGGTAAAAGCGAGTTTTTTTGCTAAATATATTGCGAAAGATGATACGATAATTTTAATTGGGACTTCCATTGCGAATTCAAATGAAATTATAAATACGTTAAATACATTTTACTTATACATCGTATGTTTCTCGCTCCTTCTTATTATTTTACTTGTGTGGATACTTTCAAAAATAATAACGACGCCACTTAAGGAGCTAAGTGATGTGGCTCAGGATATTTCACATTTGCAGTTTAAAAGAACGAAAGTGAAAACGAATGATGAAATAGGAGAGTTGGCCAATAGTATTAATATCATGAGTGAAAAACTACATGAGGCACATCAAGACTTAACTGATCGTAATGAACATTTAAAACGATTTATGGGTGATGTAACGCATGAATTAAAGACACCGATCGCATTAGTAAAAGCATACTCTATGGGGATTAAAGATGGATTAGATGATGGGACTTATGTAGATACAATTATTAAACAAACAGATCAAATATCAAACTTAATTGAAGAACTATTACGATTTTCTAAACTAGAAAGAGATATTTTACAAAAAGAAGAATTCTCCATTGAACCACTGGTCCAGAGTATATTAGATAAGCATCAGATTGACCTGGATTCGAAAGCAATTGACTTACAAGTAAACTGTAATACGGGTGATACAATCGTTTATGCAGATTTAAATAAAATGAGAATGGTATTTCAAAATTTAATTTCTAATGCAATAAAATATACAGCAAATCAAAGCATAATAATTACTTTAGAAGATAGAAATAAAAGTATATATTTTCAAATAAAAAATGGCATTCATACGGATAAAATTAAAGATACCGAGAAAATTTGGGAGCCTTTTTACGTACTAGAATCTTCTCGTAGTAAAGAAAAATCAGGTACAGGATTAGGACTAGCGATAGTGAAAAGTATTTTAGAAAGACATGGTTTTGAATATGGAGTTTCCTCTATAAATGGAGAAATTCAATTTTATATAAATGTGAAAAAGGACTAATGAAAATTTAGTCCTTTTTGCAGCTTTAGAGGTTAGCGATACAGGATGAATCACCAAAATTTTCAAAATTGATGTATTAAATGGAGAATTAGCAAATGTTCTACTTTCATTAAATTCACGTGAAGTTCACAGGGAAACGTTATATTTACATAGTTACATTTGAATTTAATGAAGTGAGGTATTCGGATTTGAAAAGAAAGAAATTAGTAATTGGTAGCATTTTAATGGGGATGACGTTATCTTTATCTGCATGTGGTTCATCAGATAATATTGTAACTACAAAATCAGGAAGCATTTCAGAAAGTGATTTTAACAAAAAATTAAAAGAAAACTATGGTAAACAGAATTTATCTGAAATGGTAGTAGAGAAAGTATTAAATGATAAATATAAAGTTACGGATGAAGAGGTAACGAAACAACTGAAAGAATTAAAAGACAAGATGGGCGATAATTTTAATACATATATGGAATCTAATGGTGTGAAAAATGAAGATCAGTTGAAAGAGAAATTAAAGCTTACTTTCGCTTTTGAAAAAGCTATTAAAGCAACCGTAACGGAAAAAGATATTAAAGATCACTATAAGCCAAAGCTTCAAGTTAGCCATATTTTAGTGAAAGATGAAAAGACAGCAAAAGAAATTAAAGAAAAATTAAATAGTGGCGAAGATTTCGCGGCATTGGCTAAACAATATTCAGAGGATCCAGGTTCTAAAGAAAAAGGTGGAGAACTATCTGAATTTGGACCAGGTATGATGGTGAAAGAATTTGAGGATGCTGCATATAAGTTAGAAGTTGGTCAATTGAGTGAACCTGTTAAATCTTCTTTCGGATATCATATTATTAAGCTAACGGATAAAAAAGAGCTTAAACCATATGAGGAAGAGAAAGAGAATATTCGTAAAGAATTAGAACAGCAACGTATACAAGATCCTCAATTCCATCAACAAGTTACTAGAGATCTGCTTAAAAATGCAGATATAAAAGTATCTGATAAAGACTTGAAAGATACCTTTAAAGAGTTAGAAAAATAATAAATGGAATGTAAGACAATCGATAGAAATATCGGTTGTCTTTTTCTCTATTTTTCCGGCTATTTGCCGGGCAGTAAGACCCCAAAACTCAAAATTCAGCGGAAGCAAAGAAGTTAGGTGGGGGCCCCGCTGCCCGTAAACGCCCGATTGGTGAGGGCTCACTTTATATAGAAGCTGGGAATGGGAAAATACTTTCACACCTGTATTGAATTTTACTTAATAAGAAATCTTTGAGTTTCTCAACTATTATATAAAAATAAAACTGAATTTTCAGTTATTTTGTTATATAGTAAAAGAGAACGAATAAGGGGAGGGAACATTTTGAGTAAAAAGAAAATGGCAATTACACTGTCAGCAATGCTATCTGCAACAATTATACCTAGCTTTACTATGGATGTGCATGCAGAGAAGAAAGAAGAGACTAAAAATACGAAAATTGAATTAGAAAATGGGATGACAAAGCCGATTTATTCTCTCGATGAAGCCATTATCGAAAATTTATATGTAGAGACAGAAGTTGATAGTGATCGCGACGGTAAGAAAGACAGAGTATCGATAAAAGTTATGCGTCCAAAGACAGATTCGAATGTGAAGGTTCCTGTTATTTATGAAATGAGTCCATATCGATCTGGATTAAAAGATGTTCCTGTATATAATGTAGATGAAGAATTGTATGCGTATGAAGGAAAACCGTATGGAGCGGTTAATCTTGGTTCGTATGGGAACTATTACGTGCCAAGAGGTTATGCAGTTATTCTAGGCGAAAGTATCGGTACTGGAAAATCAGATGGATGCCCTACAACTGGAGATGAACAAGAAATACTCGGTACAAAGTCTGTTATTGATTGGGTAAACGGTCGCGCGAAAGCATTTACAGAACAGGGTGAGGAAGTTCAGGCAAATTGGTCTACAGGAAATGTAGGTATGACTGGAGTTTCTTATAATGGTACACTACCAAATGCTGTTGCGACTACTGGAGTTGAAGGTTTAAAAACAATTATTCCAATCGCAGCAATTAGTAGTTGGTATGATTATTATCGTGCAAATGGTGCAGTAATTGCGCCAGGCGGATATCAAGGAGAAGATACAGATAATATGGCAGAAGCAGTACTGACAAGGGAAAATCCTGAAGTTTGCGGACAAGTTATAAAAGAGTTAACGGCTGGACAAGACCGAAAAACAGGTAATTATAATGATTTTTGGGATAAACGCAATTATGTAAAAGATGCTAAAAATGTAAAAGCAAGCGTATTTGTTGTTCATGGTTTAAATGATTGGAATGTTAAGACGAAGCAGTTCGCGCAATGGTGGGATGCACTCGGAGAAAATCATGTACCTCGTAAAATGTGGCTACACCAAGGTGGTCATGGTGGGACATCAAGTAATAACTGGCAGCAAACACAAAATAAATGGTTAGATTATTGGTTGTACGGAATTGAAAATGGAATTATGGATGAACCAATGGTTGATGTGCAAAGAGAAAATAAATCGTGGCAAAAGATAAAAAATTGGCCAGATCCAGCGGCTGTACCTTCAAAAATCCGTATGTATTTAAGTAATAAATCAGTCAATTTTCCACTAAGTATGGGATCTGTTAATAAAGTTTTCTCATTCTTAGATGATGCACAAATGAAATCAAATCAATTAGTAGCAAACCCAGAATTAGAAGTAGCCAATCGATTAGTATATACAATGCCTGTACTGCGAAAAGATACACGCATAAGTGGTACACCAAAGATTTCAATTACAGGAAATATTGATCGATCTGTATCAAATTTAACAGCATTACTTGTTGACTATGAAGGAACGAAGCCGGAAATCGTAACGAGAGGCTGGATGGATCCACAAAACTTAAATAATATAGAAGATTCAACAGCGATTCAACCGGGCAAAGATTATACATTCACATGGGACATGCAGCCAGATGATTATGTCTTTAAAGCTGGACATCAAATAGGGATCGTTTTAATTGCTAGCGACTATGATTATACAATTAGACCGAAAGCGGGCACGAAACTTACAGTGAAATTAAGTGAAGTGACATTGCCGATTGTGAAATAAATATCTTTTCCAAAGAGCTTACTAAAGTAAGCTTTTTGTTTTATAGTCTGAATTTTTAATTTTATATTTCAAATTGGAAGGTTATGTAATACAATATCATTATATTCTATGGAAAGTGAGTGATATATTATGACAGTCAGCTCTTTCGAAAGCGCATTAAAATTAGAGGTACGAGAAGATTAGTTGAATTGGAATCTTCCGTACGTAAAAACGGAGGAGAAAATAAATGTTTAGTTTTTATAGTACACTTTGTACGGAACTGTATGATTACACAAAACCAGTCGGTTATTCTTTAAATGGTGATATTGAGTATTACAAAGAACGTTTAAAAGATTGTAGAGGTAGAATTCTCGAAGCTGCAGTAGGTTCAGGGCGTGTCATCATTCCGCTTCTAGAGGCTGGTTTTAAAGTGGATGGGATAGATTATTCACCTGAAATGCTTGATTCTTGCCGTAAGCGGTGTAAAGAGAGAGGCTTACATCCTAATTTATATGAAGGAAGCTTGCAACAATTTTCACTTCCGCATAAATATGAGGCGATTATCATTCCTACTGGATCTTTTTGTTTAATTGAAAATCGTGTGGATTCTATAAACGCATTGAAATGTTTTTATGAACATCTTAATCCAGGCGGCCGATTAATCGTAGATATTATGCTTCCGCATGACTGGAAGACTGGGGAAATTCATACATCGACTTTTTCTTTGCCGAGTGGAGACGGAATCACATTAGAAAATAAATCAATTGAAATAGATTGGCTGAACCAAGTTACTGTATCATATTTGAAATATGAAAAGTGGAGTAAAGGACAGCTAGTACAAACAGAGTTACAACGTTTTGCGCTGCGCTGGTATGGAATAGTAGAGTTTAAACTCCTTTTAGAAAGTATAGGTTTCTCTAACATTACTTGCTCTGCTGAATATGTTTATGAAAAAGAACCGTCAAATGCAAATCAAATGATTACTTTTGAAGCTCTGCGAAACGAAAAATAGAGAACTATCTATGGAAACAAGGCAGTCAATACAAAATCGACTGTCTTGTTTCCATTGTCCAAGCATTCTCCTACTAACTACATATACTATTTATGTTAAAATCGGTCACTATTTTAAACAGGACTGCTATTTTAATATATATAACTATGCAGGGAAGAGGGGAGAATAAATTTGGAGAACGTAGAACAAGATAGAATTGAAAATCAAGTGTATTCAAATCGTGTAGTAAGATCAGAATTTGATTCGAATTGGGAAACTTGTATATCAAAGAGTGGTTATGTAATTTATGTAGCAACAAGTAATAATGCTGAAGTAATAGTGCTTCTTGCAGATGGTTCAAGTAAATTATTAATTTTCGAAAAAGGCGGTAAAGTAGTAGTTGGTGGCGGTGGAACAAGTCATTACAGTAAGCCGCATATTGCAAGAAATATTTAAGGTAAAACATGTTAATTGAGAAGAAGCTGAAAGACGGTTAGTCATTCATATTTAGAGAATGACTAACCGTTTTTAAATGTAGTTTTTGAAGAATTATATATGTTATAGTATAATAGTGTTTTAAAACAATGTTATTTTAATATATTTCAAATTTTGTTATGTATTATTTTTATATTAAATTAGCACCTAAAGTATTTTTTTATATAAGGAGTAGTAATTAGAGAAATGAAAAATATAGACTTTATACTAGAAAGTGATGAGGCATTAAAACCGTCTGAACGATTAGTACTATTATTATTAGAGAAGCATAGAATGTTATATACGAACGATCTATTGGCATTATCAAATTTATCATATAAAACATTAACAGATTCATTAACGGCGCTTGTTTTAAAATCGTATGTGTTAAAGGAAACAGGTAAGGGAAGAAGACAGAATTGCTATAGATTAGTATGATAAGGCAGCTGTTTTAGAGATTTTTACATATGTTTTTTAATCGTAAGGCGAAAATGTGTTTTTGGTTTTCAAACGAAAAACTTACTATAAGAGGGGCTAAGATAGTAGTATTTCATTTTTGTAAGTGTAATTATTTCGTCATTGAAAATACAAAAATAAAATAAACCGCATAAAACAGAAATAAAAAAACAATCCATTTTAAAAATGGATTGTTTTTTTATTGGAATAATATTATTTGATATGTTGAAAGCATGAATAGCAGAATAAACATTACCTGTTTTAGTTCATGCAACTGAACGAATACGATGAAAACTATGTGTATAGTTTTTTTTATTGCTTTTTTCAGTAACTCTAATGAAATCATAGTCTTTATTGTTTAAAGGTATTATTTTAAACATTATTGCTATTCAACATTAAGTACAAAAGTAATTTATAATATTATTATGTAAACTTAAGTTTTTAAAAGGAAAATGTAATAATTAATAGAACATGTAGAAGGGGATGCTTAAATATTTTGAAGGATAGGAGATTATTATGGAGCATTTACAATCAATAGTACAAGCTGTTTTAAGTGGTCATAAGGAAAAAGTAGTGGAGTTTATAAAGGCGAGTCCAAGTATTGTTAACGAATGTAGTGAAGATGGATGGACACCACTTCATTTAGCAGCTTATTTTGGACAGAAAGAAATAGCGAGTTTTCTTTTAGAAAGCGGTGCAGATATACATAGTAGAGCGAAAAACGAAAATGAAAATACGCCTTTGCAAGCAGCAATTGCGAACAAGCAAAGTGAACTTGTTGCTTTCTTAATTGAAAAAGGATCAGATGTAAATATTATGCAAAGTGGTGGCTGGACAGGACTTCACGAAGCGGCATTATTAGGAAATGAAGAAATAATTATGTTACTCCTTAAAAATGGAGCTAATAAGATGATAAAGAAAAATGATGGGAAAACAGCGTATGATATTGCATTAGAAAAAGGATATGATCATCTATTACATCATTTGAAACAGGAAGTGAACTTATGATGAATAAATGGAGTGTTGGTATATTTTTATTTAATGAAGTAGAAGTGTTAGACTTTGCAGGGCCATTTGAAGTTTTTTCTGTAACTGAGGTGAATGAAGAAAAACCATTTACTGTTTATACCGTTAGCGAGAATGGGGAAATGATTACAGCAAGGAACGGATTGAAGGTACAGCCAGATTATAGTATTGAAAATTTACCACCAGTGGATATTTTAATAATTCCGGGTGGGCTAGGTGCTAGAGAATATGAAATAAAAAATGAAATAGTAATAAAATGGATTCGCCAACAAATGAAAGAAGTAAAGCTGATGACTTCAGTTTGTACAGGAGCGCTATTACTGGCGAAAGCAGGTTTACTGGAAGGTTTAAAAGCAACAACACATTGGGCTAGTATTGAAAAGTTTAAAAATGAGTTTCAAAATGTTGAAGTTATAGAAAATGTAAAGTTTGTAGATGAAGGACATATTATAACATCTGCCGGAATTTCAGCTGGAATTAATATGGCATTTCATATTGTGAAAAACTTGTTAGGTATGCATGTTGCGGAGGACACAGCGAAGCGAATGGAGTATGATATTAGTTTGCCAAATTAAAAAGCCCGGATTGGGCTTTTTATATTGAATGAATATAGTTAAGCTCTTCATCACTCAAAATAGGGCGAACAGATGCATTTGCATTTTCTTGTGCTTGCATTCCGGTTTTGGCACCAGGAATTACAACACTTACTGCCGGATGAGAGAGTACATAGCGAAGTGCAAGTTGCCCTAGGGTCTGATTTTTATTTGAGAGCAATCGAAGTTTTTCTACGGTTTGTAAGTCTTCTTGAAACCAAGTTTCATTTGGCCATTCTTTGCGTAAATCTCCATCTGGAAAAATTGTTTTATTTGTGAATTTTCCAGTTAAAATGCCCATTTTTAATGGACCACGAATAATAGCTCCTAGATTTTTCTCTTGTAAGAATGGTAATATATCTTTTTCAGGTTTTCGATTTAATATATTGTAATCAAGTTGTACGATATCAATTTCGTTGTTGTTATTGAAATGATGAATGTATTGTAAATCATGAGTCGAAACACCGACTGCCCTTACTTTTCCATCACGTTTTAATATGTCAAATGCACGTAGAAATGCTTCTGTTTCTCTACGATTATGCCACCAAATATGACAAAAATAAAGATCAATATAATCTGTTTGAAGACGTTGTAAACTTGTTTCAAATACGGCGATGATTTTTTCGGGAGTATCATATACAGGAACTCCATTAGGGTCGTAGTGGTGTCCGATTAAACCACCTTTCGTTGATAGGATAATATCATTACGATGTCCTTTAATCGCGGTAGCCACCAACTTTTCACTATGTCCTAAACCATACACATCCGCAGTATCAATAAAATTCACACCACACTCAATTGCTTTTTTTATAGCAGTTATAGATTGTTTATCGTTAACAGGTCCCCATTCATCACCACCGATTGCCCATGCCCCAAAACCTATTTCAGAAACAGTTATTCCAGTTTTACCTAATGTGCGGTAATGCATATTTCCCCTCCTTGTAAGCATGTTATAACATGGATATGTGAGGTAAGAATTTTGTGTGTGAAAAAACTCTTCTACAATAGTAGAAAAAGAATTACAGAAACTACTATTTTATAGCAGCATGTATAAAAAAAAACAGTGTAAATGTAGAAATGTCGTCGAATGCTATCTTTAATTGGTTAATTTATGGGATATTTTTGTGAAGGAGTTTATTTTATAAGAATAGAATTTAGTTTAGTAAGAAAACGTGCCGATGATAGTGAAAAATATGGGTTAGGGGGATTTGAATGAGGAAACTCAAACGAGTAAATGTTCCTAATATACCAGAACAATCATCACAACCTAGTGACAAGCGTAAGATAAATAAAAAGAAGTTAAGGCGTCTTATTTTAATGGTCCTTTTTATTGCGGCAACTACTCTGTATGTTCAATATATTTTAACGAAACAACAAGAAGTAATTGATAAAAAGAAAGATACGATTACGGATCAAAAGAAACAATTAGTATCTTTAAAGAAAGATAAAGGTTCTTTAAAGACTAACATAGAAAATTTAACAGACGATGAAGAAGAAATTTTGAAGTTTGCGAGAAAAGAGTATCAATTTTCTAAGTCAAATGAAACTATATTTGTGATGCCAAAGTAATAAAAAACAGCTAGCCATTGAACTGCACCTCCAATTGTTAGACACCGTCTAACAATTGGAGGTGCAGTTTTTTATGTATGAATGTCATGGTACAAGGAACAATCACATATTGTAAAAATGAAGAGTTTAAGCTATTTGCATAAATATGGAATATGCACTAAAATAAATATTGTTAAAATTCTGTTAATTATATTATAATACAAGGTAAGCGGATACATTTTTTAATCAACGTTGAGTTCCTCGCTCATACGACTATTAAGAAACCCGTTATCCTCGTATAAGAAAGGAAGATAGCTGTGTACGCTTCAAATACAATTTATATCGTAGGGGATGCGAAAGCACCTCAAAATAATCCCATTACTGAAAAGTTTAAAAGCTATTTCGTAGCATTTGTACTTGTTAAGGATACAGGGGAAATTGTAGATGCAGACTGCTCAGCGACAATTGAATTAACATCTCAATTTGTTAAATATTTATTTCTACATAAAAATATAAATGACCCGGCGTTAGTAATGGAAGTAAAGAACCGATATTTCGGCTCTTCTCAAAAAGCGTTACTTGTAGCGCTAAAAGATGCACAGAAAAAATATAATCAGATTGCTGCTTTGTCTACTCAATCATAGACAAAATCCAGCCGTAAGAATCATTCTTATGGCTGGATTTTTTTATTTCATATTATCATCCTACACCAAAAGTAAACGAAAACAAAGTAGAGAGATAGGAGAGTAAATGCTCAATAGGTTTACCTAATAATCTGTGGGTATAAATTTCCAGTGGATTAAGATTTCACTTCATTGGAAGAAGAAAGGATGAACAAAATGAAAATTACAGACGTAAAAGTAAATCGTAGACGTATAAAACTGCATACACCGTTTAAAACCGCACTTCGTACTGTAACAGAAATTGAAAGTATAGATGTTTATATTCATACAGACGAAGGATTGATTGGTAAGGGGGCTGCAGCCGCAACGCCAGTTATTACGGGTGATTTCACCAGTGGAATGGAAGAAGCGATTTTAGGACCGATGCGTTCATGTTTAATTGGTCAAGATATCATTCAGTTTCAGCAGTTACTACAGCGCATTCAAATGAGTTGTATTGGAAATTCAAGTGCGAAAGCAGCGGTAGATATCGCTTTATATGATGTATATTGCCAATATCAAAATGTGCCGTTATATGCATTGTTAGGCGGGAAGAAAGAAATTTATACCGATATTACAGTGAGTGTGGATGAGCCTGTATTAATGGCAAAAGAAGCGAAGAAACATATAGAAAAAGGATTTCAAACATTAAAGATTAAAGTGGGTAAAGAGGCGCATTTAGATTTGGAACGTATTGAGGCAATTCGAAATGTGGTACCAAGAAATACGACATTACGTTTAGATGCGAATCAAGGTTGGAGTCCAAAAGAAGCGATCTCTATCATTCAAGAGATGGAAAATCGTAATTTAAATATAGAATTTATTGAACAACCAGTACACGCGAAAGATTGGGATGGGTTAAAGTACGTCAAAGATCGTGTGCAAACGCCAATTATGGCCGATGAAAGTATATTTTCAGCAAGTGATGCATTAAAGCTCGTTCAAGGAAGATACGCAGACTTAATTAATATTAAATTAATGAAATGTGGTGGCATACGTGAAGCATGGCGTATTGCAGATATCGCAGAAACGGCTGGTGTGAAGTGTATGGTGGGAAGCATGATGGAATCTTCACTTTCCGTTAGCGCTGTTGCACATTTAGCGGCAGCACATCCTAATATACATTATTTTGATCTTGATGCACCGCTTTGGTTAATGGAAGAGCCAGAAGGAATGACTTATTCTGGATCAAAGGTAAACCTTCAATCGACAGTGAATAGTAAGTCTTAGGAAAAGAGACTAGTAAATTATTTTTTTAAGGGGGATATATATGAAAAAAGTAGGAACTGCATTTTTAACAACTTTATTTATATTTTCATCGTTTACATCGGCAAATGCTGAAGAAAAGAAGGATAATAAAGCATTTATAGATGTATCTGCTGCAACGTTATGGACAGCACCTGATTCATTAAGGTCAATCGATACACCGAGTGCAACAAATCCAGTGGATCTATGGAAATGGACGAAATCAATGACACTTGACGAGAAACTATGGTTAACAAATGCAAATAAATTAGAAACACAAGCGTTACTCGGTCAAGAAGTAACCGTTATTGATAAGAAAGGCGAGTGGGTGAAGGTATTAGTGCATGGACAGCCAACACCACGAAATGAAGAAGGTTATCCGGGCTGGATGCCTGAAAAGCAATTAACATATAATCAAGAATTTGCAGATAAAACAAATGAACCTTTTGTGTTAATAACAAAGCCAACTGCGATTTTATATATAAATCCTTCTGAAAAACATAAATCACTTGAAGTCAGTTATAATACAAGACTGCCGCTATTAAGTGAAGACACAATTTCATACCGTGTATTGTTGCCAAATGGTCAGAAAGCATGGCTACGAAAAAATGATGGAACAGTTTACCGTTCTCAAACTGATATTCCAAAACCGACAGCTGATGATTTAATTAACACAGGGAAAATGTTTTTAGGTTTACCGTATATATGGGCTGGTACAAGTGGTTTTGGATTTGATTGCTCTGGCTTCACGCATACGATCTATAAATCGCACGGCATTACAATTCCGCGAGATTCTGGACCGCAATCAAGAGCAGGAATTGCAGTTGATAAAGAAAGCTTACAAAAGGGAGATTTAATCTTCTTTGCACATGATCAAGGGAAAGGTAGTGTCCATCACGTTGCAATGTATATTGGTGATGGCAATATGATTCACTCACCAAGAGCTGAAAGGTCGGTAGAGATTATACCACTAAATACACCAGGATATATAGAAGAATACGCTGGTGCTCGTCGTTACTTACCTTAAAAATAGAGGGGGTTTTTAAATGAAAAAAGTTGTTCGTTACTCATTAGTTAGTACTCTATTAGTTTCTTCATTTTTAGTTGGCTGCGCAAAAGAAAAAACTACAACAAAGCCGAAAGATGAAAAGAAAGTATTACAGTTACTAGAAACGGGTGAAATTCCGTCGTTAAACTCAGTGAAAGTCACAGATGCAGTCTCGTTTAACGTTTTGAATAACGTAATGGAAGGACTATTCCGTCTATCGAAAAATGATGAAGTAATTGAGGCAGGCGCACAAAAATATGAAGTGAGTAAAGATGGAAAGATATATACATTTCATTTGCGTGATGCGAAATGGTCAAACGGAGATCCAGTAACCGCTCATGATTACGTATACGCTTGGAAGCAATTGATTAATCCAGATACCGCTTCTCAATATGCATACATTGCGTACGATGTGAAAAACGCTGAGAAGATAAATAAAAAACAACTAGGTCTAGATGAATTAGGAGTAAAAGCGAAGGATGATAAAACGTTCGTCGTAGAGCTAGAACATCCTGTACCGTATTTTACGAAATTATTAATTTTACCATCCTTCTATCCAATTAACGAAAAATATGCGAAAGAGCAAGGTGATAAATACGGATTAGAAGCAAATAAAGCGGTATATAATGGACCATTTACATTATCAGAGTGGAAGCATGAAGCTAGCTTTACAATGAAGAAAAACGATAAGTATTGGGATAAAAAAGAAGTGAAGTTAGATGAAGTAAACTATCAAATTGTAAAAGAAATTTCAACTGCGGTAAATTTATATGAAACAGATAAAGTTGATAGAGCTGTTATTTCTACAGAATTCGTGGATAAATATAAAAATAATAAAGAGCTAAAACAATATACAGATCCAGTTATGTACTTCTTCCGATTTAATGAAAATGTACCGATTCTTAAAAATAAAAATGCACGTCTTGCGCTAAGTACAGTTTTTGATAAGAAAGGACTTGCGGATTCATTTTTAAATGATGGTTCGGTTGCTGCAAACTATTACGTACCAAAAGGATTTTTAAAGGGACCAGATAAAAAAGATTTTAGAAGTACGGCAGGTGAGTTTAATAAAACTGATGTAAAAAAAGCGAAAGAATATTGGGAAAAGGCAAAGCAAGAAACAGGTACAGATGAAGTGACGTTAGAACTATTAAATTATGACTTAGAAAACTTTAAAAAAGTTGGAGAGTACATTAAAGAGCAGCTTGAGAAAAATTTACCAGGTTTAAAAGTGAATGTGAAATTGCAACCACATACGCAAAAATTAGCACTAGAGAAGAAGAAAGAATATGAAATGTCGTTATCACGCTGGTTACCGGATTATCCAGATCCAATGACTTACTTAGAAGTATTCCTTTCTGGAAGCAGTGTTAATAATACAGAATATGCAAACCCAGAATATGATGCGTTAATTAAGAAGATTAAAACAGAATTAGGTAATGATGAAAAAGCTCGCTGGAAAGCAATGCAAGAAGCTGAAAAAATGCTACTTGATGATGCAGTAATTGCACCGGTATTCCAGCGCGGATTATCTTACTTACAAAAACCATATGTGAAAGATTTATATGTACATCAATTTGGTCCAGCTACAAGTTTAAAAGGGGCAGATGTACAAAAATAAAAGAATGGAGAAACAGACTTCACGTATGTGATAGTCTGTTTTTTTGTACAGTTCCGAATGAAATATAGACATTTCATATGTTTTTTTACGACTTAAAAATAAAATTATTACTAAAATTCCAGTGTGAAATTTATGTAGAATCTTGTATAATTAACGTGTTTCTATGGAAACATTTTCTTGCGCTATTTCTATAGGATTTAATAGAACAAGGAAGGAAATACATACATGTATATAATAGACAAATAGAATGGAACATGTATAGAGAAAAAGGAGAGAAAAGATGGCGTGTCAAAGACAAGGGTTACAATTTAATAACGATAGAAAGAGGGACAGAAGATGAAAATGAAGCATGCTTTTGGTCCTATAATTTTAGCGTGTGTGCTTTTTTTCATTATCATTCTAATCCCATCGAAAAGTTTAGTATCGCTTATTAGTGATAAGAAGGTAGAAGATGCGGCTACTTCTTTACAAAAAGAGAAATTACAAAGTGTTTTCTTACAGCAAAAAATGTTAGAGAATTCACAGTATTTACCGATGTACGGTTCATCAGAATTTTTACGAATGGATGCATATCATCCGTCTAATTATTTCAAAGTAAATCCAGCTGGTTTTACACCGTTTTTAATTGGAACTGGCGGTACACAAAGCTTAGCTCATATTTTAAATATGACATCTACTATGGATGAATTAGAAGGTAAAAAAGTAGTCTTTGTTCTTTCACCACAATGGTTTACAAAGACTGGTGTCTCACAAGGGGATTTCACTAATAATTTCTCCAAACAACAAGCATATCATTTTATTTTTAATGATGAGATAAATCCAGAAATGAAGAAGCAAATCGCGAAACGGCTATTAGATTATAAAGTTGTTCAAGAAGATGATATATTAAAAAATTCATTAGAAGGTATTGTATATAATGATACAAAACATAACATAAAAGCAGGTTTAGCTAAACTACTTGCTTATATGCATCGAAATATTTTAGATCATAGAGATTTATTTAACTCTTTATTTAAAATCGAACCGATGAAAGAGAAAACAAATATCGGACTTCGTTCAATTTCTTGGGAAGATGCACGTAAACATGCGGAACAAGAAGGGAAAGCTGAGTCTACTACAAATACATTCGGAATTGAAAATCCGTATTATCATAAGAATAAACTGAAGAAAAAACTAAAAGGTTTAAAAAACTTTAGAGCAAATGAAACATATGATGAATCACCAGAATATGATGATTTACAAATTATTTTAGATTTATTTAAAGAGAAAAATGTCAAACCACTCTTTATTTCTGTACCTGTAAATGGGCCTTGGTATGATTATACTGGCTTCCCGAAAGAACGCCGTGAAGTGTATTATAATAAAGTTCGAGAACAGGTTGAGAAAGCAGGATATCCAGTAGTTGATTTCTCTGGTCATGAATATGATAAGTATTTCTTAAAAGATACGATTCATTTAGGCTGGAAAGGTTGGATTTATTTTGATGAAGCAGTGCAGAAATTTTATTCTGAGAAATAAAGTATAGAAATCGGAATGGCTATGAGCCGTTCCGATTTTTTTAGTATAGAGGATTTTAGTGAGGGCAATTTGGGAATGCATGTATATCTTGAACCTGTCTATAATCATAATGTTTCATTGCGAACTGAGCTTGGTAAAGGTATTCATACACATATAATTGACCATCATGCGCTGAACATAATACGCCAGAAGTTCCTTGCCCATTTATGAAGGAAATACCGATAGGGCGTCCGATTAAGTATGGTATTTTTTGCTGCCAATGCATAGGGGAATCACTCCTTTTTGAGATAATATACGAAAAGAATGATCGAATGGTTGCTTATCCATGTAAATGTAGATGGAAAGGTGTTATATAATTCCTGAAGATTAATTCATATATAAATAAAAAACCGCTATAATTCCGAATGAATTTATAGCGGTTTTTTATTATATTCTTAAGCGAGATTTTTACGCTTTTTTGTCCATTTTTTTATAACGAAGTATAAAAGTATAAGTACGACGCCACCAATTGCGAATGATTTCACATACGGACCAGCAATATCATTTATATTCTCCCAATTTTCACCTAGTTTTTCACCTAAATAAATGAAAATGATTGACCAAGGGATGATTGCGAGTGCTGTTAATGTAGTGAAACGTAGTAAAGGCATTTTTGTAATACCAGCAGGAATTGAAATCGTATGACGCACTACTGGAATGAAGCGTGCTGTAAAAATGACGCCAGTTCCGTAACGATTAAACCAATCTTCTGCAGCATCTATTTGTTTTTTATGTATGAAAATATATTTTCCGTAACGTTCTAATATAGGGCGTCCGCCGTATCGTCCAAGCCAATAAATAAAGATTTGAGCAATAACACCGCCAATTGTACCGAATACAACAGCGCCTATAAATGAGATACTTCCATTGAATACTAAGTATCCTGCATAAGCAAGGACAATTTCACTTGGGATAATCTCAATCATAAGTCCAAGCATAATGCCCCAATAACCTAATCCTTCAAAAAACGTTAATACTGAATGAATAAAACTACTTAACATTGTTGCACCTTCTAGTTTATGAATTTTTGAGTATAAGAACCTTTTATTTAATCACGTAAAAGGTTCACTATATGTAGATTATACCTTATTTACATAGGGGATTGCTATTTCAATTCTTTTATGTCTCTCATAAGTATTATAGTAAAGGATATAAGCCGCGTTTTTATGAAGGGTTAATGAAAAGATTATTAAAAATTTCTCATAAAAAAATAGAAGCATTTCTGCTCCTATTTTTTAAGGCTTCACATCTAAGTTCTGTAAAAATAAAGTTGCTGTTACGTAACGCTTTGCTAACATTTGTACATAAGCGGTATGTACAGAAAGGGTCGCAATGATAATAGCGTTACGAATTGCTTCGCGTTGTTCGTTATTAATTTGATCGAACTTGCTTGCGATTTTATCAGCTTTTTCTTTTACGATGTTTTCAATTGTATGAACTGTATCTGTTGCATTTAGTTGTAAGCAATTCCCTTGATTGAGTTCTTCAAATAGAGAAGAGTATGCTACATATAAATGAACAGGATTGATTAAATCATCACTTCGATCGGCTGGGTCATTAACGATAAGGCGTAATAGCTTACGAATTGATTCAAAATCAAGTGCTGTTTTTAAATCTTCGACAATAAATAGTAAGGCTGCTTGTTCAATCGAATATTTTTTCCCTTTTTGAGGAGAGCCAATCATTTCTTTTATATCTCGTTTCACCCAGTTTTGCATAGCAGTTACAGAGAAACTTGTGTTTTCAATCTGATTTCCAAGCGCAACTATTTCATTTAAAGAAAAACCGACATCAGTATCGTCAATTTTAATCAGCTTTTCAAAAATAGGAGAAAGTGCGGTAGTAATAAAAGCTGTAACGCTTTGTCCGCTTTCAATATCTTTTTTATGTGACTTTGCCCAAGCTTCTTGTAAAATACCGAGAGGCTTTTTCGTATTCCATCCTCTTAGTGATAGAAGAAGGGTAGCCATTTCGTTTCGTGTGAGATGAAATGTTTCCATCTTTTCACCTCCAAAATAATAAAAAGTTCTTATGAACTTATAATATGTTTTGTTTCATTTAAAGTCAATTCTGTTTTGCTTAATTTTTCCTTTGTCACCAAACTGTTGAAAGTAAATAATACTTGCATATTTCGACAAAAGTTCATATAATAAGTTCATAAGAACCTTTAAAATGTTCTTAAAAACAAATCTATCATTCTGAATTTACTAGAAAGATAGATTTCACATATATCTATATAAAAGGAGAATGGATATAATATGTTGAAAAAACTTGTAGCAGTAATGACAGCATTCATGGTTATCTTTGGGGCTAGCAGCTTTATGTTCGTAGATCATGCAGCAGCGAAAAGTTACAAATCTGGTAAAAAATCATTTACACCAAGTTCAGGTCAAAAGTCAAAAGTTGATTTAAACAAAAAAGACTCAAATGTAAATTCTCAAAAAACGACTCCAGATTCAAAAACGAAAGCAACAAACACAGCACCAAAAAGTAATAAAGGAAGCTTTATGAAAGGTTTATTACTAGGTGGTCTTGGTGGTTTACTAATGGGTAGCTTATTTGCAAATATGGGAGCTCTTGGTTCTGTATTAGCATTTATGGTAAATATGTTAGTAATGGCTGGTATCGTAATGTTAGCAGTTCGTGCATTTAAATACTTCAAAGACCAACGTAAAAAGAAGGCAGATGAAGTAGCATGGAAACAATAAAAATTTCTGAACAAGAATTAATAAATGCGCTTTGCGTATATATAGCTGAAAAAAGACAAGTGGGTCCAGAAGAAGTGTTAGTTGAACTCATGTATGACGATGACTACGGTTTCTCTTCGGAAGTAGAGGTAAATGGTCGCCAGCAAATTTTAATTCAAGCAAACTTAATCGAAGCATTACGCTTATTGCTTGACAGAGAATATAATGTCAATTCATTCGCAGCGAGATTACAACTTGAATTAGATGATGAAGAAGGTATTTACGCATTAGCGAAATTTAATAGTGATGAACAATAAGACTGTTAGGGCTTTATGCTCTAGCAGTTTTTTATTTTAATTTATATTTTTAGTATGTTTCCTATTTTGGGATAAAATTCAATTTTTAATAAACTGATGAATTGGTAAAAATATGTTATTCTTATTAAGAATGTTTTATGTTAATAGGAGGATATTATGAAAAAGAAATTATTAGCAACAATTGCTGCGGTATGTTTATCTTTAACTGCTTGTAATTCAACGGAGCAAACAAAAGATGTACAAGCGAATGAAAAAAAAGATAAGAATACTGAACAGCAAACAGCAACAACTAGCCCGAAAGCTAAAGAGATAAAAGAAAAAAGTGCAGTGGAGAGATTATCACAAGATCATAGTGTTTCGTTAGAAGGTGATGGTGCGAATTCTTCTGATTTTTTTGAGTTAAAATCCGGATTTGTTATTGCGGAAGTAGAACATACAGGAGAAAGTAATGCAATTCTAGAGTTAAAAGATGAACAAGGTAATGACTCTGGTTCACTTTCGAATTTTATTGGTAATGGAAAAGAAAAACGTGTAGTTTTATTAAACAAGAGTGGAAAATATTTTATTAATCCAATGGCAGATGGTCACTGGAAAGTGAATATGTCTCAGTCTATTCCAATAGATAAAGTAGTAACAGCTCCAGGAACAATTAGTGGTCACGGATCTGATGTTGTTTTTGTGAAACTTGAAAAAGGTTTGAAAGAATTGCATGGTGTACATAAGAATGGTGAAAGTAATTTTGTAGTGGATTTAAACGATAGCATGATATTTAATGAAATTGGTGCTGCCGATACTACGAAAAAAGTACCTGTAAAAGAAAATGGTATACATATATTCACTATTCAAGCTGATGGTGATTGGACAATCGAAGTGAAATAATTTGAAAAGCTCTCCTTATGTTTTTGATAAGGGGAGCTTTTTGACAAATAAGTCTTATTAAATAATTTCTTGTTGTTTATAGAAATCTTTATCATTTGTTTGGAATTTATGCCATAAATCATTCATCTTTCGTCTACCGATATCTACCATCGGATTAAACTGAATTGCAGCTTTCTGACGAACAGAGTGAACGTTTTGAATGGCGTGATATAATTGTTGGTCGACTATATCATGTTGTTCACCTGCATATTTAGCAATAGATAGACCTGCAACAGTTCCTTGCGCCATCGCAATTTTTCCGCTTTCAATGCCTGTAATATTGCCAGCTACAAATAAACCAGGAAGAGGGGTTTCCATTGTTTCGGAATGGAGAGGAACGTGTCCACCTAATTCTGAAATGTAATGGAAGGGACAACCAGCTACAGCTGCAAGTTCGGCAAGTGGGTATAATCCCCCAGCAATACAAACAAAATCTGCTTCATATATTTTCTCTGATCCATTAATAACATTTCCTTTAGAGTCAATATTAGCAATGCGTACACCTTCAACTTGATCTGTTCCGATAATTTCAAGAGCTGCTTTCCGAAGGTGAAGTGGCGTTCCGTTTATTTTCATTCCGCTGTTTGGATAGAATGTTAATCCAGCTTTTCGAATCCAATCATATTTCATAAAGTGGCTACCTATTCGTAAAATAGCAGAAGGAGCGAGATGTGCTGCATTTAAAAGAGAGTTTAAAACTTCTTCAGGTTCACCAGCTTTTTGACTTAACTCGCTTTTTTCAGGGAGTACAATATGATCTACTTTAATTCCCGCTAATTGCAATTCACTTAAAATGGCGAAAGACAAAATGTTAGCACCAATAATGATTCCTTTTTTTCCAACTTGCACGCGATGAACATTTGTCATAACTTGAGCTGCTCCAATTGACATCACTCCTGGAAGTGTCCAGCCTGGAAGGGGAATAGAATATTCCGCAGCACCAGTAGCAAGTAGTACGAAAGGTGCTTCTAACGTACCGATATTAGTATGTACAAACCAATTGTTTTCATCTTTATCTAAATTATAGACCGAAACACCGCACCTGATATGTACTGAAAGTGATTCTGCTTCTTCATGAAGTCGCTTCGATTCCTCTATTCCGTTCCACCATTCTCCAGTAGGCTCTTGATGCAACTGTCCTAACAATCTCCCACCCGGCTTCATAAATTCATCAATAACGAGCACTTTTAGTCCGAAACGAGCACAAGAGATAGAAGCAGATAATCCCGCTGGTCCTGCACCAATGATAATTACATCACTCATCGTTTTTTCACCATCTCTCTCACGATATTCGGATGCTGTTTCCCGCTTTCAACAACCATGTTTTCTTCTACAACAGTTAAGCATGCGCGTACATTTGTTTGATTATTTACTGTCACGCGGCATTCAGAACAGTGCCCAATATTACAATAAATACCTCGCGGTGTCCCGCTATCTTCATGAACTCTTAATGTCCGTATTTCATTTGCTAACAGGGCAGCAGCTATCGTTTCATGTTCATATGCTTCGTATTGATGACCGTTAAATTGAAAAGTAATACGCTCACTACTTTGTAAAGTACCTAAAATAGGGTGATGTGTAATTCTACTCATTTACTTTCACCTACCGATCCAAAAGTAACTGCACGTATTGGTGGTTGATATTTTAACGGTAGTTCATTAAGAGTTACGTCAGGATTCGCATTTTCAATCATTCGATCTATCATTATTCTGCATGTACGACCACCGCAAAATCCCATGCCAGCACGTGTTCTTAGTTTTAATTCTCTTGCCGAGCAGTTATATTCAGCAATTGTCGATTGAAGTTGTCCGTATGTAACCTCTTCACAACGACAAACGATTAAGTTGTTTTTATTGGTCATGTGTATTCCTCCTCTAGTTCGGTTTGCACAAATTATATATGCAAAAATCATGCCAATATAGAGGAAGGAGAGAGAGCTACCTGTAAACGCCTAATCGGTGCATACTGCTTCTTTATTGAAGTCCAAGTTTTTTTAAACGGTTATATAAAGTAGCCCTTGTTACGCCAAGTTGTTTTGCACATTCTAATTTATTCCCATTTAAAATTCGTAAAGCCCTTTCAATAACTTTTTTCTCATGCTCATCCATCTCTTCTTGTAAAGAAAGGATTGTATTATTGTTGCTGAGTAATAAGGAATGAGCTGTATGATTGTCTAAATTTTCGGTTGTATGAAATGGTAAATATTCTTGTTTTATAATTCCGTCTGTCGCAAATACCACAAGTCGTTCAACAACGTTTCGAAGTTCGCGAATATTACCTGGCCAATTGTAATGAAGCAGTTCATGCATAATGCTTGAAGGTAAGTCACGAATTGGTCTGTTATAGTTGATTGAAAAATCGTTTAAGAATGAGTATGTGAGTTCGATAATATCCTCTCGTCTTTCACGCAGCGGTGGAATATGCAGGCTAACTACATTTAAACGATAATATAAATCTTCTCGGAAAGTTCCTTTTCTCATTTCTTCTTGTAAATCCCGATTTGTAGCAGCGATAATGCGGAAATCAATATTAATTTCTTTTTCTCCGCCAACTCGGTAATACTTTCGTTCTTGTAGTACACGTAACAGTTTTACTTGCATATCGAGCGGCATTTCGCCAATCTCATCGAGGAATAAAGTACCGCCTTGCGCGAGTTCAATTTTACCTTTTTTTCCTTTACTATTTGCTCCAGAAAACGCCCCACGCTCGTAACCGAATAATTCACTTTCAAATAACGCTTCTGGAATTGCCCCGCAGTTAATCGAAATGAAAGGCGCCTTCGCTGCCTCACTTGCTTCATGAATTGCTTTCGCAAATACTTCTTTTCCAACTCCGCTTTCCCCAAGTATTAAAACAGTTGATTTCACCGAACAAACTTTTCTAGCTAATTGTATCGTTCTTTGTATAACAGGACTTTTCCCATTCATCGCAAGGAATGGATCGGATTCATCTTTATACTTTGCCACTTCTTGTTCTAAACGGTGCATTTCATGTGACATATTAAATAGTTTTTCATTTAAAGCGACTTGATTTGTAACATCTGTTTCTGAAACGACTGCTCCTATAATTTCATCATTACAATAAACTGGATTTGAATTAATTAATACGAATAAATCGGGACGAGGCTGATGGAACTGAGCGACTATGCTTTTTCCATCATGTAAAGATTGTAAAATTTCCAAGTCTTTATAATCAAAAAAACGAGTAATCGGTTGCCCAATAATTTCATTATGGTTGACTGAAAATATTTTTTCAGCACCATCTGTCCAAGTTCGAACGCATTCTTTACTATCAATGACTGTAACAGAAGAGTCAGTTGTTTGTATTACGGTGTCATAAAATGCCTGTAGTTCATTGTAGGACTTATAAAGAAATGGAATCATTTGCTGAGAAGTTATACAGCATATCGGCTCATCGTTTTCGTTAAGGATGATAACAGCTAATTCATAAGAAAAAGCGTCAATTAGTGCAGTGAATGAGTCATCTACATAAATAATGGCGCAATTATATTCATCTGTAGTAGAAGGGAGATAATAAAACCTTTCGTTTACTTGCTTAATGTGATTAAGGCTACATGTATGATCGATTAAAACACGTTCCAAAAACTCTTGTATAGTCGGAAATGAAAATGCCATAATGCCCTCCTGTTATGTATAAAAATTTTGACAGTGATAAAAAAATAATACACCTATTTACTGTAAATTTAAATTATTTTTACAAATAAAAATATTGTTTATGGAAATTGTATATATGAAGAATTGGCACGTCAATTGCATAAAAGAAAGTGAGAGGTTTAGGGAAAGGAGGAGTATATTGTGAGGCACTGCGACGTTTTAATTATAGGTGGTGGAATAATAGGGTGTTCTATCGCTTATTACACTTCAAAATACGGAAGAGACGTAACAATCATTGAAAAAGGAGAATTTGTCAGCGGGACGTCTTCACGGTGTGATGGGAATATTTTGGCCATTGATAAAGATCCGGGATTTGATAGTCAAATGTCTTTAGTAAGTCAAAAATTAGTAACTGATTTAAGTGAAAAATTAGAGCATTCATTTGAATATAGGGCACCAGGAAGTATTCTCGTATGTGAGTCAGACGAAGAGATGGAAGCTGCGCAACAATGGGTAGATCGGCAAAAAGAAGCTGGATTACCGTTTCGAATGCTTGATAGGCAAGATATAAGAGAAGAGTCGCCTTTTTTTGCTGATGATTTATTAGGCGGTTTAGAATGTGCGACGGATTCAACTGTGAATCCATATCTCCTTGCTTTCTCGCTTCTGTCAGAGGCACAAAAGTTTGGCGCAAAAGCCTTTAAGCAGACCGAAGTAAAGAGTATGAAAATAGAGACGAATGGTTCATTTGTTGTAGAAACTACGAATGGTACTTTTACAGCAAAACAAGTTGTAAATGCAGCCGGTGTGTGGGCTCCTAAGATTGGTCAGATGTTAAATGTAAATATACCAATTGAACCGAGAAAAGGGCATATTATAGTAGCATCAAGGCAACAACATGTAGGATGCCGTAAAGTAATGGAATTCGGTTATTTAATTTCTAAATTTGGCGGAAAAAGAAAAGTAGATGTTTTAACTGAAAAATACGGGGTTGCGCTCGTATTTGAGCCTACTGAAAGTCAAAATTTCTTAATTGGAAGTAGTCGTGAATTTGTAGGGTTTCATACGAGAATAAACAATGAAGTCATTAAATGTATCGCAAATAGAGCGATTCGCTTTTATCCGAAAATGGCAGATATGATGGTAATTCGTTCTTACGCTGGTTTACGTCCGTGGACAGAAGATCATTTGCCGATTATTTCACGAGTGGAACATATTCCGAATTATTTCATTGCCGCTGGACATGAAGGGGATGGGATTAGTCTTGCAGCAGTTACTGGGAAAGTAATTGAAGAGTTATTAAATGAAAAAGAGACAATTATTCCTATTGAACCACTTCGTTTGAGTCGTTTTACAGAAAGGGTGTTAAACGGATGAGGTCACAAAGAGTCTTTACGACTATTGATACACATACGGGCGGGAATCCAACGAGGACATTAATTAGCGGACTTCCAAAGTTGATTGGAGAGACGATGGCAGAGAAGATGTTACATATGAAAAAGGAATATGATTGGATTCGAAAATTGTTAATGAATGAACCGCGTGGTCATGATGTAATGTCAGGGGCATTATTAACAGACCCATGTCATCCTGAGGCTGATATAGGTGTTATATACATAGAGACAGGTGGATACTTACCGATGTGCGGTCACGATACAATCGGTGTATGTACAGCGTTAGTTGAATCAGGTTTAATTCCAGTAGTTGAACCGATTACTTCTTTAAAACTAGATACCCCGGCTGGCTTAGTGGAAGTAGATATTGCTGTTCAAGATGGAAAAGCAAAAGAGGTATCTTTCTGTAACATACCAGCTTTTTTATTGAAAAATATTACTGTACACGTCAAAGACATTGGAACTGTAGAGGCTGATATTGCGTATGGAGGGAATTTTTATGCCATTATTGATGCGAAGTCAGTAGGCCTAGAATTAGTACCAGAAAATGCATCTACAATCATCGATAAGGCGATTCATATAAGAAACACAATTAATGAGAAGTTTGAAATCATTCATCCAGAGTATTCGTTTATTAGAGGATTAACACATGTTGAATTTTATACAGATGCTACTCATGAATGTGCGCATGTGAAAAATACAGTTGTTGTACCACCAGGCGGAATAGATCGATCCCCATGCGGTACAGGAACATCTGCGAAGCTAGCTGTATTATACGCTCAGAAAGAAATCAAAATTGGTGAAGAGTTCATTCATGAGAGTATCGTTGGTTCTTTATTTAAAGGATATGTCGTGAATACGACACATGTTGAAAATATTGAAGCTGTCATAACGAAAATTACGGGATCAGCTTGGCTTATGGGTATGCATAAATTTTTTTACAATGAAATGGATCCACTCAAAGAAGGATTTTTGCTAATTCCGCCGATGGAACATGAAACGGAGGATATAAAATGAACATTCAAAAAATGTATACAGCAGTAGACGTACATGTAAATGGCGAGGCATTTCGTGTAATGAAAGACGTACCATGCAAATACTACTACAGTTTGGAGCAATTAAATGAACAATTTTCAGGTGAATTAGCAGAAGAGATGAAGCTTTTATTAAATGAACCACGTGGTTTTATCGGTTTGAATGGGTGTATTGTCGTTCCATCTATCCATAATGAAGTGGATGCAGCTGTATTATTTTTTAATCATGAAGGTTCGATTCCGCTTCATTATGGGGGCATGGTTGCGGTAATAACGATGTTACTCGAAAGTGGGTATTTAAAAAAGAGAGAGTCCAATCAATACAAAATTGAAACGTTATCTGGAATATTTTTAGTTCATGCGTATGTAGAGAATGATGAAGTTATATCTGTTTCGTTTGAAAGCAAACTTTGCTATTTGATTGAGGAAAATTTACAGGTTGGTAATGTAAGTTATTCTCTCATACAAGCAGATAAAGTATATGCAGTTGTAGAAAAAGGTGCGTATTCGCCAGAAATTCGTGTTGAAAACATTTCAGAATTGAAAAGATGGGGAGAAGCTACACTGCAGGCTATACAAAAACAGTCGCTAATAAAAAGGCTTATTTTAGTAGATCCTTCGCAAAAAGAAAAGAACCATATAAAGTCGATTACATTTCATGAAGATAACTTTATCGTACGTTCGCCAGGTTTTGTTTCTACTATCGTTTCCTATGTTCATGCATTATTTAAAAATGATTATATGGCGGATAAACCTTTTAAAAATGAAAGTATATTTAATAGTTTTATAACTGTGGAAAAAGTGAAGAAGGAGGAACTAGGATACATTTTCCGTTTTGAAAGTAGAGGATTTATTACAGGGATGCAGACGTTTCTATTAGACCCTACGGATCCGTTTCCGGCAGGATTCTTATTAAAATAAAATGTGATAGGGAGAGATAAATATGCAAAAAATTAAAGGGGCATTTCCAGTATTAATAACACCGATGGATGAATTTCAGGAAATTAATTGGGATGGGGTAAAACAAAATGTAAATTACTTTATCGAACAAAAGGTTGCAGGTATTATCATTAATGGAAGTACAGGAGAGTTTGTAAGTTTATCAAAAGAAGAACGATTTAAAATGGTAGAAACTGTGTTGAAAGAAATTGATGGCCGTATTCCAGTCATTGTTGGAACTGCAGCAGAGACCACAAAAGAAACAATTGAATATACGAAACATGCAGAAGCGCACGGAGCGGATTGTGCATTAATTATAAACTCTTACTATTGTAAACCGAAGGAAGAGGAGATTTATTTTCATTTTAAAGAAATCTCAAACTCTGTAAATATACCAATTATGCTATACAATAACCCATTTACTTCTGGTGTCGATATGAGTACAGAGCTAATGCTCCGTATTGGAAAAGAGTGTGAAAATGTTACACATATTAAAGAATCTAGCGGAGATATTCGAAAAGCGAGAGATTTAGTAAGACAAAGTGAAGGGGCTTTCCAAGTCTTCTGTGGTTCTGAAGATTTAGTTATGGAATCATATTTAGTTGGTGCTTCGGGATGGGTTTCAGTAGCAGGAAATATCGTTCCCGGTCTCGTTACAAAAATGTATGAGCATTTTCAAAATGGTGAATTAGAAAAGGCGTGGGAAATAAACGATGCTATTTTACCACTTTGCGAGTTTCTTGAAGGATCAGGGAAATATGTTCAAATCGTTAAACGTTCCATGGAATTACATGGGCAAGCGGGAGGACCTTCTCGCTATCCAAGACTAGGATTAACTGTTGACGAAGATCAAAAGCTTCAAACGATTTTATCAAATATTGCAGCTCATGCAGCTGTTTAAATAAGGAGGAGAACATAATGTTAAAGACAAATATTGAGCTGAAACCAAAAGTGGAAGCGTTTTTAAATGAAGAAATTAAAATGTTTATTAATGGCGAATTTGTTTCTGCTATTGGCGGAAAGACGTTTGAAACATACAATCCAGCAACAGAAGATGTTCTAGCAGTCGTATGTGAAGCGCAAGAAGAGGATATTGATGCTGCAGTAAAAGCAGCAAGATCTGCATTTAAATCTGGTCCGTGGGCAGAAATGACTACTGCTGAAAGAGCGCATCTTATTTATAAGTTAGCAGATTTAATTGAAGAACATAGAGAAGAATTAGCGCAACTAGAAGCTTTAGATAATGGAAAGCCATATCAAGTAGCACTTGATGATGATATTTCAGCGACTGTAGAAAATTATCGTTATTACGCAGGATGGGCTACAAAAATTATTGGGCAAACAATCCCAATTTCAAAAGATTACTTAAATTACACGAGACATGAACCTGTAGGTGTTGTAGGTCAGATTATTCCGTGGAACTTTCCGCTCGTTATGTCTTCTTGGAAAATGGGAGCTGCACTGGCGACAGGTTGTACGATCGTATTAAAACCAGCAGAGCAAACACCTTTATCCTTACTATATACAGCAAAACTCTTTAAAGAGGCTGGATTTCCAAACGGTGTTGTAAACTTTGTACCAGGCTTTGGTCCTGAAGCAGGAGCAGCAATTGTAAATCATCATGACATTGATAAAGTTGCTTTTACAGGATCTACTGTTACAGGAAAGTATATTATGCGTCAGTCTGCAGAAATGATTAAGCATGTAACGTTAGAGCTTGGCGGCAAATCACCAAACATCATTTTAGAAGATGCGGACTTGGAAGAAGCAATTAATGGTGCATTCCAAGGTATTATGTATAATCATGGTCAAAATTGTAGCGCAGGATCACGTGTATTTGTTCATCGTAAACATTATGAAACTGTAGTAGATGCACTTGTGAAAATGGCGAACAACGTAAAACTTGGAGCAGGTATGGAGAAAGGAACGGAAATGGGTCCACTCGTATCTAAGAAACAACAAGAGCGTGTGTTAAATTACATTGAGCAAGGGAAGAAAGAAGGTGCTACAGTTGCGGCTGGTGGCGAACGTGCGCTTGAAAAAGGTTATTTCGTTAAACCAACTGTATTCACAGATGTTACAGACGATATGACAATCGTTAAGGAAGAAATATTTGGACCAGTTGTTGTTGTACTTCCATTTGATTCGACAGAAGAAGTAATTGAACGAGCGAACAACTCATCCTATGGCCTTGCTGCGGGTGTATGGACGCAAAATATCAAAACGGGTCATCAAGTGGCAAATAAATTAAAAGCAGGAACAGTGTGGATTAATGATTATAACTTAGAAAATGCAGCTGCACCATTTGGTGGATACAAACAATCTGGTATTGGCCGCGAATTAGGTTCATATGCGCTTGATAATTATACAGAAGTGAAAAGTGTTTGGGTAAATATAAAGTAATAGGGTGTTTTACTGACAAAAATTGAGGGATGAAATAATGAAAGATGCGGACAACTAGAAAGTTTGATAATAGTTGTCCGTTTTCTTATATACAAAATTGCTTTTCAAAAGAATGATAAGGGGGATTTGGATGGAGAATTTAGTAGAATGGTTAGTAGGGCAAGTGTGGAGTATCGGTTTAGTTGTTTTTGCATTAGGGGCAGGCGTATATTTCACGATTGCAACACGTTTTTTGCAAATTCGTTATTTTAAAGAGATGATTAAACTATTATTTGAAGGAAAGAGTTCCGAGACGGGAATATCATCTTTTCAGGCATTTTGTTTAGCCTTATCAGGAAGAGTTGGAATTGGTAATATTGCAGGGGTAGCGACAGCGATCGCTTTCGGCGGGCCTGGAGCTGTATTTTGGATGTGGGTAATGGCTTTGTTAGGGGCAGCGAGTGCGTTTGTTGAATCAACATTATCTCAAGTATACAAAAGTAAAGTAGGGAATGAATATCGCGGCGGTACTCCATATTTCATTGAGAAAGGTTTAAAAATGAAATGGTTTGCAGTCATTGTAGCGGTAGTTGTAACACTTTCATATGGCATGTTATTACCAGGTATTCAATCTAGTAGTATCGCAGTTGGATTCGAAAACTCTAATGGTATTAACAAATATATAACTGGTATATTTTTAGTCGTGTTACTAGCGGCAATTATTTTTGGTGGTGTAAAGAGAATTGCTGGCGTTTCTCAAATGCTTGTTCCATTTATGGCAATTGGTTATGTAATTGTTACATGTATCATATTAATTGCGAATGTAACGGAGATCCCAAGTATGTTTGCTTTAATTTTCTCTAGCGCATTTGGTGTAAATGAAATGTTTGGTGGAATTGTTGGTGCAGCTATTGCATGGGGTGTAAAACGTGCTGTATTTTCAAACGTTGCTGGTGTCGGAGAAGCGACGTATAGTTCGGCTGCTGCTGAAGTATCGCATCCTGCAAAACAAGGATTAGTTCAAGCGTTTTCCGTATATATCGATACAATTGTCGTATGTACAGCGACAGCTCTTATGATATTAATTACAGGTATGTATAATGTTATACCTGAAGGGAAAAGCGCTATTGTAAAAAACATAGGAAATGTGGAAGCAGGTCCAATTTATACGCAACAAGCAGTTGAAACTGTGATGACAGGGTTTGGTCCAATATTTATTTCAATTGCAATTTTCTTTTTTGCATTTACAACGTTACTCGCTTATTACTATATCGCTGAAACGACACTTACTTATTTAGATCGTCAATTGAAGTATGGCTGGTTAAAACCAGTTTTAAAATTTGGATTTTTAATTATGGTTTACATCGGTAGTGTTGAATCAGCGTCGCTTTTATGGAATCTCGGAGATTTAGGAATCGGTAGTATGGCATGGTTAAACTTAATCGCGATTCTATTATTAAGTAAAATCGCATTAAAAGTGTTAAAAGACTATGAAAGGCAGAAAAAAGAAGGGAAAGATCCAGTATTTAATCCTAAAAATGTGGGGATTGAAGGATTAACATTTTGGGAAGAAAGAAGTAAAGAGGTTGAAAGAAAAAGTTCTAGAGAAAAAGTTATTGTAGATGATAATTTAAAATTATAACGTAAATTAACTGAAAATTCTTAATTTAAAAGAAGGTATATTGCCTCCATTTCATCGCATACTACAATAGGTATGGATAATATGACTGGAGGGAATAAGATGGAACATGAGCAACATAGTTCGATAAATGATATTCTACATCATTATAAAGAAGGTATAGGTAGTTTTACAAATCAAATTCCTGAAATCGCTGAGACATATAATGCGTTCACGCAAGCTTGTTTTCAAGAGGGTGCTTTAACAAAAAGAGAAAAACAACTTATTGCATTAGGAATTAGTTTAGCAACGCAAGATGAGTATTGTACAATTTATCATACAAAAGGTTGTCTTGATCAAGGATGTTCGGATAAAGAGATTCTGGAAGCATGTGGTGTTTCAGCAGCATTTGCTGGCGGAGCTGCGATGAGTCAAGCGGTAACTTTAGTGCAAGAGTGTTTAACAGAACTGAAAAATCAAAAGCATTGAATAAAAAACGTTTTAAACTTTATGTTTAAAACGTTTTTTATGTGAAATTAAATTTGAGTATAAACATTATCTAGGATGGGTTCAATTTTTATCGTTTTCAATTTGTATTCAATTTAATATTCTATATCTTCATAAATAGATTTTCCTACATCAGGAAGAATTGTGTATATACTCTTACCGATTAAAGCTTCTAATTCTTTCTTAATCGCATAAAACCCTTTCCAATGTAAAGATGTATGAGATGTTGTACCATGACGCAAACCAACGGAAATTAATCTTCTTTCCAGCGTAGTAAAGCCATCTGCATCAGCAAGAGCGTCACAAAGAGTAATTACTTTATTATATAAGTCGTAGTTACTATGTTCATTCAATATTGCAACTAATCGGCTTTTCATATGGTCAGGAACGAGACTCCATTCCGCTGCGATATCTATATGTTCATTTTTACAGGGAAATGAGTGTGTCACACAAATAATGGCGTTTCCTGTATATCCTAAATCATTCATATACATATAACCATCATAGGAATGAATGACCGATTTGGTAAAACCTTTGTATCTTCCGATATCATGCAAAAGGGCAGCGTTATATGCTATGTCAGCATCTAGCTTGTACCCTTTTTTTATAAGTTCTATAATTATGTTTTCAGTTGCATGAGCAACATGTAGTGAATGTTCAAACCAAGGGCCCGGGTTTTGTTCATATGCCCATTTGAGTAATTCTTTTGCGTACGTTCTATCTAATATATATTTCATATCGTTATCCTTTCAAAAAAAATCATATCTTAATATAAATTCATCTTATTATTTCATTATTCCTTCTTTAAAAATTGTTACAATGAAACAAAAGGGGGAAAAGTAATGCGAAATTTAGTAATTGAAGAAATTAAGAAACTAGAAAATGATATGGAAGAACTTTCGAAACTTTTGAAAATGGTTGTAAATGATGGGGCATCAATTGGTTTTTTGCCTCCACTGGAACAAAAAGACGCAACAAAGTATTGGCAAACAGTATTAGCGCCAGAAGTGATATTGTATGTGGCTAAAATAAACAACGAAGTAGCAGGGAGTATTCAATTACAATTAGTTACAAAGCCTAACGGAATTCATAGAGCCGAGATTTGTAAATTAATGACTCATCCAAACTTTAGACGTAACGGTATTGGACGATCGCTTATGCAAAAAGCAGAGGAACGAGCAAAGCAAGAAAACAGGTCTCTTTTAGTATTAGATACTAGAGAAGGAGATCCTTCCAATAAATTGTACAAATCACTAGACTACCAAGAAGTTGGAACAATACCAGGGTATGCAATTTCTCCGAATGGAAAGTTAGATGCTACGGTTATTTATTATAAAAACATTTAAGGTATAATCAAACGGGGAGAGTGCTTAATTATTAGTAAGTGAATAATAAACGACTATTTTTAACACAGTCTATATTTTTCTGGCGGTGTTAAAATAGTTAATTATAATCTAATTAACGCACTAAATGAATTTGAGAAAGTTTTTAGAGGGTTCTTTTAGTAATGATTCTCGTCTTATAATAAATGTAGAGAAGATGACTAGGCAACTATAGTTATTTTCGCTTTATTATTGGAAGGGGATGAAAGAATGAAAAAGAATAGTTTACAAAAGATGAAGAAAGTTATTTTAAGTGGTGGCGTATTACTTACGGGATTATTAACATTTGGATTTTCAGAAAAGGCTTCAGCTCATGGATATGTAGAATCACCAGCGAGCCGATCTTATTTATGTAAGCAAGGGGTAAATGTAAATTGTGGACCGATTCAATATGAACCACAAAGTGTAGAAGGGATAGGTGGATTTCCGCAACTAGGACCTTCTGATGGACAAATTGCAGGGGCTGGTCATTTTCCTGCGTTAGATGTTCAAACTGTAGATAGGTGGAAGAAAGTTACGTTAAATGGCGGAACGAATACATTCAAGTGGAAACTTACGGCTCCTCATAGTACAAAAGAGTGGAAATATTATATTACGAAAAAAGGTTGGAATCCAAATAAACCTTTAACGCGATCAGATTTAGATTTAGTGCCATTCTATGTGAAAAATGACGGTGGAGCTAGACCAGGGACAACAGTAACGCACGAAGCAAATGTACCAACTGACCGTAGTGGATACCATCTTATTTTAGCTGTTTGGGAAATTGCAGACACTGGAAATGCGTTTTATCAAGTTATAGATGTAAACCTTTTGAATAATGGCTTAGCTTCAAATTTCGCTTTTAACAACGTAGTGCAAACTCCTACACTATTTTAATTGAAACATATATTTCGATCATCTAATTCATTTTAGATGATTTTTTTTATGAAAATGATGAAAAATATAGAAGAAAGTGCAATTATTTATAAAAAAATATGCTTTAAATATTGTCATATTTGCTTCTTTAAGATATCCTTTTCATGAAGAGGTGGAAAACATGGAAAAAGTACTAGTTTTCGGGCATAAAAACCCAGATACAGATGCAATTTGTTCTGCAATTGCTTATGCAGAATTGAAAAAAGAATTAGGAATGAATGCTGAGCCTGTACGTTTAGGCGAAATCAGCGGTGAAACTCAATTTGCGTTAGACTATTTTAAAGTAGAAGGACCGCGTTTTGTTGAGACAGTAGCAAGCGAAGTGGACAACGTTATTTTAGTTGACCATAACGAGCGTCAACAAAGTGCTAACGATATCGAATCAGTTCGTGTGTTAGAAGTTATTGACCATCACCGTATTGCTAACTTTGAAACAAGCGATCCTATATACTATCGTTGTGAGCCAGTTGGATGTACAGCTACAATCTTAAACAAAATGTACAAAGAAAATGGCGTTACAATTCGTAAAGAAGTTGCAGGTTTAATGTTATCTGCAATTATTTCAGATTCTTTACTATTCAAATCTCCAACTTGCACAGAACAAGACGTAGCAGCTGCTCGTGAATTAGCGGAAATCGCTGGTGTAGATGCTGATAGCTACGGCTTAGAAATGTTAAAAGCTGGTGCTGACTTAAGCGGAAAAACAATGGAGCAATTAATCTCTCTTGACGCTAAAGAATTCCAAATGGGTAATGCGAAAGTTGAAATCGCACAAGTAAACGCTGTTGATACAAACGACGTTCTTGTACACCAAGCGGAACTTGAAAAAGTAATCTCTGCAGTAGTAGAAGAGAAAGGTTTAGACCTATTCTTATTCGTTGTAACTGATATCTTAACTAACGATTCTGTCGGTCTTGCGATCGGCAAAGCAGCAAACGTTGTTGAGAAAGCATACAACGTATCACTAGAAAACAACACAGCTACTTTAAAAGGTGTTGTATCTCGTAAAAAACAAATCGTACCAGTATTAACAGAAGCATTCCAAGCTTAATTTTATTGAGTACACATAAACAGCAAGGACAAGTAGTCAGATTGGCTACTTGTCCTTTTTTATCTCTAAAAAACAGAAAATTAAAAACGGGAGGATTGTGTATGTTGAATGATTTGGAGAGTAAATTACAGTCACTTTTAGAGCGAAATATTACGTCGGTTTCAGAATTAGAGAGCTGGCTTTCGGAGGAGCTGCGTTTAAACGCAGAAATAGAAGAAGAGTTAACGATCAATTTAATCGCTATGTATAGAGATACAAAAGATAGTAATATACGTGATATACATATGTATAACCAAAATGAAATTCAGCCACTTTTAAAAAGATACAATGCAAAATTTGACCAGAAATTTAGAGATTGTCCGTTTTCTGATTTATTAGATGAGCAGAAATATGGATTTATGAAAAAAGCAAGATTTGTGAAGAGTGAAATGTTTAATGAAAAGAACATAGCGCTTTCCGTTAAAGAGCAAGAACTTATTACGAAATATAGAGAAATAATGTCTAACCTATCTATTAATTGGGAAGGCGAGCAAAAGACGTATGCATACGTAAAAGCAAGGATAGATAACCCAAATAGAGCTATTCGTGAAAAAGCTTGGTACGCTTTATGCGAAGCAAGAAGTATAGTAAAAATAGAAATAGATTGTATTATGAAGGAACTCGTACAATTGCGGAATCAGATGGCTTTAAATGCAGGGTTTAATAATTATAGTGAGTATGCCTTTAAACAAAAAAATAGAGATTACAGTATTGAAGATTGTTATAAGTTTCATGAGTCGATAGAAAAGTGTGTTGTACCAATTTGGAAACAGTTAGGAAGTCTTTTTAAAAAGAATCTTGATGTAAAAACGTATCGTCCTTGGGATCTTGCTCCTTGTAATTTGCAAAAATCTTCATTTGAAAATTACATTGATTTATTGGATGGGGTTGAAGAAATGTTTCGGAAGACAGATTCATGTTTTCATGAGGAATTTACTCATATAAGGGAAGCGGGATTAATTGACGTACAAGAACGGAAAAATAAAGCATCAGGAGCTGCTTGCTTTACCTTACCTCATAGTAAAGACGTTTTTATTTATTCTAATTTTAGTCCGTCATTTTATGCAATTCATGCATTAATACATGAATTGGGGCATGCATTACATTTTCATAAACAATTTAACAATGAAAGTAGTATGCAGGAAAGATACCTTCGTGAAGAGGTGGCGGAACTTTATTCCCTTAGCCTGGAGTTATTATTAATGGATAAGCTTACTATTTTTTATACGCAAGAGGATGATTATAAAGAAGTACAGCGAGTTCAATTATATCGTACTTTATCGTTATTAATATCGTCAGTTTCAGGAGATGTATTCCAGCACTGGCTTTATACAAATCCAAATCATTCACCAGAAGAGCGAGATGAGAAATATATTGAACTATGTAAAAGGTATCAATATTCATCAGTTGATATTGCAGGAGTAGAGAATGAAATTGGTTCTAGTTGGTTCGAGTCATTTCACTTTGTTCAGTTTCCTTTTTATAAAATTGAATATGCAATTGCACAAATAGGAGCGATTCAATTGTTTCAAATTTATCGAGAGAATCCGGAACAAGCGATTACTTTCTTTAAAGAGGGAGCGAGTTCAGATTGGAATTTATCTATACAGGAAATATATATAAATACAGGTGTTGCGTTTGACTTTTCGGAAGAAAGGATACAAAGTACTGCAAGGGCTATTTTAGATTTGATTAACGAATTAAAATAAGGATAGCGTTAGCTATCCTTACAATTGTTTATTCGTAAGATTTTTTCTTGTTTATATAAAATGTGATTATCGCAGTAATGAAGAAAATAGGTATCGCATACACTTGCCCAACAAATAACTTCCAGCCGACATAATTGTAGCCTTCAGATGCTGGGATGATAACGGAAATAACGCAAACGATAAAATAGACTAATAGTGCAGGGATAATATTTTTCATTTTTACGAACCTCCTTTTTAATTTTTATTCGTACATCATAATATTGCGATTTGTTTTTATTATTTTGAAGAAAAAAAGAAAAATTTTTATGGTATTATAATATTTGCATTGAGAGTGATCCATAGCACTTATATGGTAAAATGTGTAATTAAAACTTTCAGAATTATTATATAGTATTTCGAGAGAAAAATGTACAAAATAATGGATTTTATTTATTGAAGTAAAGGGAGTAGAAATATATATGAAAAGGCTATGTATAATTCCATGTGGAAAAAAGAAAATTTGGGATAAGCATTCAAACTACGGACCGATGGAAGCAAAAGATGTATATATTAGTCCGTTCGGAAAAGCATGTCAGGCGTACGCATCCATGTTTTTCGAAAACTGGGTTATATTATCAGCGAAACATGGATTTTTAAGGCCAAATGATATTGTATTAAAAAACTATGATCTTGCATTTGATTCAAAAAGCGATGAGGTAATAAGTATAGAGAAATTACAAAAACAGATGGTAGATAAAAGTTTACTACAGTTTGACGAAATCGTCTTACTAGCAGGGAAGAAGCATAAAAAAGTAGTGACAAAGTTATATCCAGAAGAAATGATTACATATCCGCTAGAGGGGTGTAAAGGAATTGGGTATATGTTGCAGAGGTTAAAAGAGGCAGTGAAGGAGGAGGCGGAAATATAGGTATAGTTTCGGTCACCATGATCTTAAACTTTATTTAGGAAACTTAAAAGTAAAATAGAGTTTTTAAGCATCGCCAAAAAGGTGATGCTTTTTTGTTCGTGTTACCATTCAAGTTAATACAATTTAGAGAATAAAGAATCCGATTTGTGAAGTGACATCTCTTTTTTAATCGAAAACGAATTGCCTTCACTTTTAGAAAATGTATGACGTATTGGTGCAGTTAAGATTGTAAGTGGGAATAGCAATGAGACAAGTTTTGAATAGGATATTAAGAAAGGAGATGTTGATGAATAATGGCCAGATATAGTTTGCACGGAGGACACAATAGTATTGTTCAAGGTGCTAATTTTGGGAATCGGAGAGAACACGTTCTGGATAGGCAAGTTAAAGATGCTGTGGCGGCTAAGTTAAGAGCCTTGGGACACACGGTTTATGACGATACGGACGAGGTAGGGACAACTCAATCACAAAATTTAAATAATATTATTCGTAAAAGCAATTCCCATGCTGTGGATTTAGTTATTTCTTTTCATCTTAATGCGAGCAATGGAAATGGACAGGGTGTTGAGGTTCTGTATTATGATCAGAAAGACTTGGCGGCTAAAATCTCAGCTCAACTAGCAAAAGATATTGGATGGCGTGATCGAGGTGCGAAACAGCGTACAGATTTAGCGGTATTAAATGGGACGAAAGCACCTGCTATTCTTATAGAATTAGGATTTATTGACAATGAATCCGACATGGCAAAATGGAATGTTGATAAAATCGCTAATTCTATTGTATTTGCTCTTACAGGACAAACTGGAGGAGGTGCAGTGGATTTGCTCAAAGTAAAAACTGGCGGTGTAGCATTTAGTAATTTACAAGCTTTGGCTCAAGCGATGGTTGATGCGGGTATTGATGGACAAATTGTCGTTCAGAAAGATGGCATTGGTTATGCTATAACGAATGGTTACCCGGCTGGAAATATCGATAAATTTACAGCTTGGTTAGATTCACGTAAGTGGTACTATGAGTATGTGAGATAAGACTAATTATTATATAATCTTCTAACTCTACTTATGATATGGAGAAAATAGACTAATATACAAGCCTTTGTATACTTTCAAACATAGAATATGATGAATTCTATTTAGGAGGAAGTATATTCATGAGGAATACTTGTCATTGTGGGCATTCCCGAAATTGTAATAAATTTTGGGATGATTTAATGTTTGGGAGATGTAGATGTAAACGCAGAGATTTTCACGAATGTTGTTGCAAAGAGAAACCGAAATGTGAGTGTGAAAAATGTCATTGTAAAACAAAACCGAAATGCCATTGTAGGGATGAAGAGGAAGGGAATTAATAATAAAAAAGAGTACGATACGTACTCTTTTTTTGGGGGGGAATTATAATCCATCTTGAACAGATTTCTTTACAATTACCCATGTGTCTTTCTTTTTAACCGTTATAGCTACATTAGTTCCATTAGATTCCTTATAAAAGATATATCCATTGTTTGAGTTTACATATGTTACTGGTTCGCCTATGCAATCTCGCGAGCAGGATTTGTTGACCAATTCAATTAGGGATAGTTCGCTTGGATCGGTTTTGCTTGCTTCTATAACAGCATCAAGGCTTGTTTTTCGATAACCTTGCAAGTTTATATGAAAAAGCTGCTCTATTTCTCCTGTAATGCTAGTATTCATTACTTCTACTGAATTCTTTTTTTCTTGAAGAAAGCCGTTTTCATAAAGTAATTTTGTATAGCCAATCCATGCTATTAACACTAGCATGAAAAACATACCCGTCATTTTAAGTATTCGAAGTCGTTTGCTTATAATTGTTTCTGAGTATTTCATTCACTCTAATCCTCCAATGTTTTTAATTTAAAATATGCTTGGATACATACTTTTAGAAGAGGATGAAAGTTAATGAGTTTTTAATAAAAAAGAAAACATCCAGGGTTAGATGCTTTCTTTTTTTTGTATTTTTGGCTATCTGTTAGTTACTTGTTTCATAAGTGGTCTTATTTCTTTAACTGGTGGTTTCTTATCATAGGCATCAACGTAAGAAAAGTAGTAGTTTAAGTTTCTTAGAAGACCTTTTCCTATTTTTGCACTTAAGAAAGGAAAGACTTGTCCGGTATAATCATCGAGAGATTTACAGTAATATTTTTCATCTAAATATATACTGTATTTACATGTTAGTTCTACTAAAGGATTCCCTTCATCATCAAATACTTCTTTAGAATCAATAATATCTATTAGTGCAAATTTTTCATTTAAGTAAACTTTCTTTTTTTTCTCGTGTTTATTTGTAAGTATAAAAACGAGACCAATCGCGTTAATCAAACTATTTCCTCCTATAAAAAACGGATATTAATAAAATATATCGATATAAGCTAAATGTAAAGAGGAGAGGTGAAATATCATGGAGAGAAAACTAAATAAGCCGATTGGTGAGAGCTGATAATCAGTGGGGGATGAACAAACCCCTCACTGATTAAAGTTTCACTTTATTGAAAGACTTGCGGGAATTGTTTTACGATTGCGTTTGTTATCATGTCAGCCATTTCTAATGCTTCTTTTTCAATTTTATCGTAAAGTTTTACTCCTGCTTCATAATCTTTATTTAGGAAGGCAAGTGCTTCTGCTTTCGTTAGTGATAAATGTTCATAAAACATTTTTCTAAATTCTTCTTTATCTATATATGGGTTGATACTGTTAAGAAATTCAATAATTGCGTCACCATTAGCGTACCATTTTTTCTCTATAGCGGCCGCTGCATTTTGATTACCAGCTTTTGCGGCTTTAACAAGATCCGCTGCAATTACTAAGTGATCTTTAATTAATGCACTATATTTTTTCACTGCATCCTCACCGTAAAATGGTTCAAGTGATAGTCCCATATGTGTTGCGTTTTGTAGAAGTCGTCCAACAGTAACATTAACATCTGGTAAATTAAATACTATACTTATAATAGCCAATCTCGTCCAAGCGACGTGTTGTTCCCATAAAGAACGCATATACCCTTTTAAAAAATTCTCATTTTTACTAATTCGGTAGTTCCGTACGGATAAATCATAGTTTACATAAGGGTTATGGTAGGGGGAGTAATACGATTGCCAATAAGAATACATAAATAGTAACACTCCTTTGAACATGTATAACTCAAAGTATGATGAAGATTTATTTTTAGTTACGTGTCCTAGATTATTTTTAGGGAATTTGAAATGGAGAAATTCAATGAATGGTGTTGTGGTATATATGAATAAATTGAATATAAAGTAAAAGAGGGTCTGTAAGGGAAGTTGCAGACCCTCAAAAGGGTATTGCCGAGATGTCGGACTCGACTACGTAATGTTATCATAAAATTCTTTTGAAAAAACCTGGTAAATGTGTCCAAATGAAATTGGGACCTTCATACAGTCAAAGGGACCTGCTTCCCGCGGCAGGCCCCAATAACTAGATAATGTCGATGAGCAAAAAACTCATCTGGAGTACTTTTATAGTAACAAGTAAAATGTGTTTTGTGTATTGAGAAAGAAGAATTGCATAATTATATGTGAACAATTTAGATCCCAACAATTTATGATTATCATTAATTGTTGGGATCTAAATATGGTTATAAAATGGAGAAAAGACTTAGAAGTGAGATCGAGGTACACAGAAGTATGTAATCATGAAAAAGACCTGCTAATATAAGCAGGTCAACTTAAGGGGTTTATCCAACAGATTATTATATATGGTAACAACTGAATTGTAGTAAGTCTATACATTTAATATTGAGAAAAATTCTGTGAATGATATATTTTTTGCACATATATTAACGTCTAAAAAGTTGAGAAAGAAAATTAAAAAGCTTTTTATAAGAGAATAATGGCTGGTACTTATAGTATGATTCATATTTCCACGCATCATTATTAGAGAATTGGAGTTTTTGTGTTTTCGTTTTTGCCTTGATGGAACTAATATTACGATGTTTCATATAGTAACCTCCTGAATTTATATGTATACGATTAGTAGTATTCAAGAAAGAGAAATAAAATGAACATTTAAATTGAAACTCTTTCTTCTTGTGTACTGGATTTACGTTATAAATGTTGTAAAACATATAAAATAATGATGCTAATTCATATTAAATAAGTGAAGAAACATAGAATAATGAAAAAACAATAAGCATCTAATCATCCCTTTCAAGTCGCATAAGTGATTGATATAATAGAAGTAGATGAAAGATAAAGAAAAGCGGGTGACTCTTTTTTGTTTACTAAAGCACAAGAACTTTTAGCGTCCTACTTTGGTTATTCTTCGTTTCGAAGAGGACAAGATGAAACAATTAAAAATGTACTAGATGGGAAAGATACGGTTTGTATTATGCCAACGGGTGGTGGTAAGTCGATTTGTTATCAAATTCCGGCATTAGTATTTGAAGGAACGACGTTGGTTATATCGCCTCTAATATCACTTATGAAGGATCAAGTAGATACATTGGTACAGAATGGCATTTCAGCTACATATATTAATAGTTCTATATCTATTGCAGAAGCAAATCAGCGAATTCAATTAGCGAAACAAGGACATTACAAGTTACTTTATGTGGCGCCTGAGCGTCTTGATTCGATGGAGTTTGTTGATCAACTTATCGATATGAAAATCCCTATGATTGCGATTGATGAAGCACACTGTATTTCACAGTGGGGACATGATTTCCGTCCAAGTTATTTACATATACATCGCATATTAGATTATCTTCCAGAAAAGCCGCTCGTATTAGCATTAACAGCAACAGCAACACCGCAAGTACGTGATGATATTTGTAACACACTTGAAATTAATCAAGAAAATACAATTATGACAACGTTTGAGCGTGAGAACTTATCGTTTTCTGTCATTAAAGGGCAAGATCGAAATGCATATTTGGCGGATTATATTCGTCAAAATCAAAAGGAATCCGGGATTATATATGCAGCTACTAGAAAAGTAGTCGATCAGTTATATGAAGATTTGATGAAGGCAGGTGTTTCTGTATCAAAATATCATGCTGGTATGAGTGATAGTGATCGAAATGAGCAACAAGAACTCTTTTTACGAGATGAAGTAAGTGTAATGGTAGCAACATCTGCATTCGGGATGGGTATTGATAAATCGAATATTCGTTACGTAATTCATTATCAGCTTCCAAAAAATATGGAAAGTTACTATCAAGAAGCAGGACGTGCTGGTCGTGACGGATTAGATAGTACATGTATATTGTTATATTCTTCTCAAGATGTACAAGTACAGCGTTTTTTAATTGATCAATCAACTGGAGAATCACGTTTTTCAAATGAACTTGAAAAATTGCAAAATATGACCGATTACTGTCATACAGAACAATGTTTACAATCATTCATTTTGCAATACTTTGGAGAAGAACCGAAAGAAGATTGTGGACGCTGTGGTAATTGTACAGACAATCGCGAGAGCATCGATGTGACAAGGGAATCACAAATGGTTTTATCATGCATGATTAGAACGAACCAACGCTTTGGAAAGCAAATGATAGCGCAAGTATTAACGGGGTCGAAGAATAAGAAAGTTATTGAATTTAATTTTCATACTTTACCAACGTATGGGCTTTTATCGAACCGTAGTGTAAAAGAGGTCAGTGAGTTTATTGAGTTTTTAATTTCAGACGAGTTAATTGCAGTTGAACATGGCACTTATCCGACGTTAAAAGTAACTGAAAAAGGGAAAGAAGTATTACTTGGTAAAGAGAATGTTTTACGAAAAGAACGAGTAGAGACAAGACAAATTGTTCAAGACCATCCTTTATTTGAAGTGCTTCGTGAAGTACGTAAAGAAATTGCACAAGGAGAAGGTGTACCTCCGTTCGTTATTTTCTCTGACCAAACATTGAAAGATATGTGCGTGAAAATGCCGCAAAGTGATTCCGAATTGTTGACGGTAAAAGGTATCGGAGAACACAAACTTGTGAAATATGGCTCGCACTTCTTACAAGCAGTTCAGCATTTTATTGAAGAAAATCCAAATTATGCTGAAACGATTAAGACAGAAGTAGTTTCAGAGCGTAAAAAGTCAGGAAAAGCGTCCGCAAATTCTCATTTAGAAACGTATGAAATGTATAAACAAGGTATTGATTTGAATGAGATTGCAAAAGAACGCAACTTATCAAGACAAACAATCGAAAACCATTTAATTCGCTGCTACGAGGATGGAATGGAAGTAGAGTGGCAAAGTTTTGTTCCAGCAGAGTATGAATCTCTTATTGAAACTGCCGTTCAAAATGCAGAGGGTGGTCTGAAATCTATTAAAGAACAGCTTCCGAATGAAGTGAGTTACTTTATGATTCGTGCTTATTTACAAATAAGAAAGTAGAGACATATAAAGGGGATAAGAATTTATGTATCATGTTTTCGTTTATGGCACGTTAAGAAGAGGACAAACGAATGCTCATTATATGCAAGGTGCAACATGCATCGCAGACAGAGCTTGGACATATGGAAAATTATTTGATACGAATGAAGGATATCCGGCCATGACTTATTCGATTGAAGAACAGGTGTATGGAGAAGTTTATGTAGTAAATGATGAGATATTGTGTAAGTTAGATGAACTAGAAGAATATACAGGTAATGCGGAGACTGATTTATATGATCGAATCACGCAAACAGTATATGTTGCTGATAGAGAAATTGAGGCATATGTGTATATCGCTCAAGATAAAAAGATGTTAAAGAAAGTGATAGAATCTGGTGACTGGCTTATGTATCAAAAAATATAATAAGGTAGTTTTAAAAATTGGAAAGCAGATAATGACGAATTCATTATCTGCTTTTTATTGTGTGAATAATTGTCGTTCTCTTTTTATTCTTATAGTTCTTAGTACGATTCCAATTCCGAGAAATAAAACAGTAGCAGCGACCCCGCTAATAGGATTTAACCAAAAATCACTACTGTTTGTAAGGGTAATAATCCCTGTTATGGTAACTAAAACAGTAGGAACAGCATCCTCGATCGCATGCATGATAACGCATGGCCAGACGGATTTTGTAAGTCTATATATTTCAACATACATAATTGACCAACAAACCATAAGGATACAGCCAGATAAAAGCATATTTAATCTTGAGATAGATTCAAAATATTCATTTGGCAAAAAGACTATATAATATGCAGCATGCCAAAGTGCCCAAATTAAACCAGAAATAATATAAATGTACCAATCATTTAGATTTAGTTCAATCAACTTTGGAGTTAAATAACCACGCCAAGAAAACTCTTCAAAAATATTTTTAATAAAGTTACCAATAGTAGACATGACTATGAGTGACAATAACGTGGATATATCAAAACTAGCAATATGAGCTACTCCAAAAATGAGCGATATGCTTATCGTTATTACTGTAACGAATGGATAAATAAGTAGTGCAGTGAAATACCATATAAAGTTTCTTTTCAAATTTGGCTTGATGCCAAAATCATTCCAATCTCGGCTAATAACTCTAAGTAAAATGCTTACGAGGAAAGGTAATATTAGCCATAACCCCATACCTAAAGTATTTCCTTCAGGTTGATTTGTTAGAAGAGAATCTAGAAATACCCCAATCCATCCACTGGCCAAAACAGTTAATACAAAAATAAGTAAATATAACTTTAGTGATTTCTTTTTCGCGACATTCATTTGAAGAGCCTCCTTTACTTTTGTTTATCCTACTATTTATGGGCAGTAAAACGCCCATCGATTAAAGTCTTTAATTTTTACAATGTTTTTTAATAAATAAATTAAATAGGAGACAAATAGAAAGTAGTATCTTTTGCATGCATCACTATACTATATGTGTATTTGTGTGATTTAGATGTTGCATATTCTTTTTAAATTAGAAAGATGAAAAGTAAGTTTTTTCGAAAAATTAAAATGGAAACTATTGACTTTATGATTGGATTTTTAATACAATAATACTTCGACTGAAAAATTAGAACGGACAGGAGGGAATCGTCGAAATGAGCAACATATTTGAAGATGAGTTACAAAAAATGAAGGATACTTTACATACGATGGATGAGCAATTGGATAAGCTTGAAAAAATCCCAGTTTATTATGGAGAAGATTTTAAAGAGCAAATTCTTGAAAGTATGAGAGAGTCTAATAGACAAAATTTACGTATTGGTGTGCAAGAGCCGTACTTTGGAAGGTTAGATTTTCAGGAAGATGGTAAAGAAGCAGTTATGCCGATTTATATTGGAAAAGTAGGGGTTTCGGATATGGACACGATGAAACCAATCATTATTGATTGGAGAGCACCTGTCGCAAGTATGTTTTATTCATTTACCGGTGGAGAAGAATTAGCATTTTATCAATCACCAGATGGGTTAGTAGAAGGTGATGTGTATTTAAAACGAAACATTTCTATTCGAAAAAGAGAACTTGAACGTGTTGTTGATACATATGTAAAAGGAAATGAAGATGTATCGCATGCCGATGATTTTCTTCTATATCGATTAGGTGAGAATAAAGATAATAAGCTAAAGGATATTGTTTCAACGATTCAATCGGAACAAAATGATATTATTCGAGCGGAAAGAAATTTACCATTACTTATTCAAGGGGTTGCAGGGAGCGGAAAGACAACAATCGCTTTACATCGCCTTGCTTTTTTGATTTATGAATATCGTGAGCAGCTAGAAGCTGAGAGAATGATCGTATTTGCGCCGAATAGTCTGTTTTTAGACTATATTTCGAGTGTACTTCCTGAATTAGGTGTAGGGAATATTAGTCAAACAACGTTTTCGGATTGGGCATTACGTACGTTAGATGATTCAGTTATACTAAAGCAGACAGAAGAAAAATTGAAAGAAGCATTTTCAATTAATCGTGATGAAAAGAAGGTAATGCTAGGTAAATTAAAGGGTACGTTGGAATTTAAGACGTATATTGAAGAGAGAATGATCCAATTTGAAAATGAGTTAGTTCCGACAAAAGATTTTGAGGCGTGGGATAGAGCGATTATTCCAGTAGAAGATATTAAAAAATGGATGCAAGTTGAATATAAACATTATCCTTTAAAGAAAAGAAGAGAACGATTAGTAGGACGAATGAAGCGCTGGATTGAAATTGAACTTAAAAAATTCGGGGAAACAAACGAGAAAAAATTACTAAAAAAAGAAGCGACTAAGAGACTGAACGCATATATGAAGTTTTGGCCGAAAATGAGTGCTCTATCACTGTATAGTTCAATAGTAAAAAGTAAAGAAATACTTGAGGTATTACCTGAAGAACTTGTTCAAGAAACAGAAAAGAGTTGTCGTAAAAAAGAAATGTATGTAGAAGATTTACCAGCTTTAATATACATACATCATCGTATAACAGGGATTGAAATAGGGCAGAAGTTTCATCACGTTGTTATTGATGAAGCGCAAGATTTTTCGCCTTTCCAAGTTTATGTATTAAAAGAAATTACATTAGGTAATTCTTTCACTATATTAGGTGATTTATCGCAAGCGATTTATGATTATCAAGGAATTGAAGATTGGAATGCTTTTAAGGAAGTATTCCAAGAAACCGGTTATTATGAATTAACAAGAAGTTATCGTTCTACAAAAGAAATTATTGAATTTGCAAATGAAATAATTAAAAATGCAGAAATCCCAGTAGGACTCGCAACACCAGTCTTCCGCAGTGGAGAAGATGTGAAAGTAATTCATACAGAAAATCAATTTACTGAAATTGTGAAGACGGTAAAACATTTGCAAAATGAAGATGTGAAAACAATTGCGGTAATCGGAAGAACAGAAGATGAATGCCGTGATATATATGTGAAATTAACAAATGCAGGATTAACGGTAAACGTAATTGAAGCAAACCAAAGTAAATATGAAGGTGGTATATCAGTAGTACCTGTCTATTTAGCGAAAGGTTTAGAATTTGATGCGGTGCTTTTAATTGATGTGGATGAGGAACATTACAAAAATACAAAACATGATGCAAAGTTACTATATGTTGGATGTACGAGATCACTTCATGACTTATGGATTTTCCATAGTGGGGAAGCGTCACCTTTAATTAAAGGATTAAAATAAAGTAAAACTATAATCAGTGGGGAGTTTTACTGCAAGCTAATGTGGGATAAATATAAAAAGAGGATTTTCTAGTACAGTATGAAGATCCTCTTTTTTATATTAAAATGGTAGACGAATTAATGACTTGAGCTGTTGTTTAAATGATATACGATGCTTTTTTCTAATTCCTTAGTTTGTTCTTTTTCCCATGTACGAACAGCATCTACTGGAGTTTGTGTATGTTTTAACCAATCTAGAATAAGGTGTAGTTGTTCTTGTATTTGACCAATGTTTTGCTCCTTTATGTTCTTATTCTGAATTCTATTAGTTAATTGAAGCATATAGGGAAGTTTTTCTATACATTCGCTTAAATCTCCGCAATAACCTGAAGGGAATTCATGTGTACCAAATTCTAAAGTATTGATGTAATTAGAAACTAGGTATATCATGGCTTTTTGTTCGGTATCACCACCTAATTCAATCGCTTTTCGAAGGGATTTTTCTAAATCGTCTTCTTTATTGCTAGAGTCCATATAAATTCCTATCCATCTAAAAGGTCTTGAATCAATCGGGTTGTTTTCTGTCCATCTATATAGAATGTCAATTAGAAAACTATTTAGTGAGAAAGTTAAGCCCTCATCTTTTTCGTTTAATGCATCTAAAATAGTAAACAGCGAAATGGCAAACTCTTCTTGATCTTTTGATTCCCATGTTTTTGCATTGGAAATAAATGTCTCTAAATGTTTATAAGCTAATTTTCGAAGTCCCGCTTCGCGATGCTGACAGTAACAAATAAAATCATGCCAATGCTCATTTGTATTCATATGTATAATAATAGTTTGTAATGTAGTGAGAGGTTTATCCATTATAAGTCCCCAATCTATTAAGAACGTGTTGAAAATTTAGTGTTATTATATCATTACATAAATTAAAAAGGGAGAGTTACTATGATTACAAAAGTAATTACGAAAAGTAATTGGGAAATCGCAAAAATAATTGGAAAAATTAATGAAGATTCCCTTATAGAAGAGGGATTTATTCATTGTTCATTAGTAGATCAAGCTTTAAGAGTTGCAGAAAAATATTTCAAGCATGAAGAAGATGTTTTATTACTTACAATTGATCCAGCCCTATTAAAAGCAGAAGTAAAATATGAACTTGCTTCAAACGGTCAAGAATATCCGCATGTTTACGGAGTAATTAATGTTGAGGCGATTGTAGAGGTTGTTCCATTTTCTAAAGAAAAAGGGGAATTTATATTACTTAAATCAGTTCGACTTTAGTAATAGGCGATGGAGTTCGCTATAATTGCTATATATAGCTAATGAATCCTATTGATAAACGAGATTTTTTGTTTATCAGTAGGATTTTTAATTTTATTCGAACAGACTTAAAAAGAGCACATTTGAATAGTGCTCTTTAAGAGAAAAGTGAATTAGGGTTTTTACTTCTAGATAATGTATGAGTGATTCATCATAATGTGACGATGAATCACAAAAGAGCAGTTAGAGTGGGAAGAATTTAAGATGGATTTTATTGGTCACGGGATCCAATCGATTGGTAATGAAGCAGTTCTAACAGGAGTCATTATAGACTTTGAAGATGAAACGTAAAAAAATTATTACGTTTATCTGAATATTGAGGGAATACAAAAATTTTATTTATCTAATTTTTAGAAAACATAGACTATAACATTAATAAATGGTATAATTTCCTTGTTATTGGAATTAAAATGAAAATATTAGAAGAAAAAGGATTGGGCTGGTTTTAATGGGGGATTCTGATCACAAAGAAACAAAGGCAATATTAAAGTTATGGTTTATTTATATACCACTTGCATTTGGAGAGTTTGTCTTTTCGAATATCATAGGTTATTTAAAAAAATAAAGATTTTGCATTTGAAAAACAATTAACCTAATTTAATTGTTTTTTTATTTTACTTTAATAAACCAAATAAAAATAGAGATTTTGAACAAGATGAAGTTTATGAAGGAAATAACGTTGATTAGGTGCTGAAAACAGTGTGAAATCAACAGTGCCTAAAGAATAAAACAGGAATCATTCAACCATGGTAATTTTCCGTTTTATTAGCTTCCTATAGTGATATGTTATGGTCACATCATATGTGTACGATACTTGTAACTTAATATAGCATTACTGGAATTTCAAAATTAGTAGTTAAGGTTGCTACCTTTTAGAGTGTTATAGATATATATAACTTAGCTAAAAAAGCACAAATCATATAATTTGCGCTTTTCATTATCTGTTTTTGGTAAAAAAAGCACAGTTTTTGTCACACTAATACTGTACGATACATAGTATAAAACACATACTGTATGACATATAGTAATGGAAATGAGGTGAGTGAATGGATACTTTATTAAACTCGTTAATTACTGAGTTAAGAAGAGGGACATTAACGTTAGCTGTTTTAAGCCAATTAAGAACGCCACAGTACGGATATTCACTTGTCCAGTTATTGGAGCAATCAGGGGTTACAATTGATCAAAGTACTTTATATCCACTACTTCGCCGATTAGAAAAGCAGGAATTAGTGACGAGTAGTTGGGATAAAACGGAGAGTAGACCTCGTAAGTATTATGTTTTAAGTGATTATGGATTAGAAATATTTTTGCAGTTGAAAAAAGAATGGATAAAAGATTCGAAAGAACTTTATAACTTATTAAAGGAGGAGGAAGGGAATGAATTTAATTGATCTCTATATCCAAGAGGTTGCGAAGAGATTACCTGAAAAAAATCGTGAAGATATTACACTTGAACTAAGGTCAACTATAGATGATATGTTACCTGAAGATTATAATGAGGAAGATGTAAAGAGCGTTCTCGAAAAATTGGGGAGTCCGGTTTCATTGGCTAATGGTTATTTGGATAGACCGATGCATTTAATTGGACCACGTTATTTTGATGTATATACAACGTTGTTAAAAATGATTATACCAATCGCAGCTGTCATTGCACTCATATCAATGGTTGCAGAAAATTTTATAGGCTATAGTGGTGATCAAGCGGTATTAAATGTTATTTTACAATTGATAGGTAAAGGCATTGGGGAAATTTTTGAAGTGGGCCTCCATGTATTTTTCTGGTTGACACTTGTGTTTGTTATTTTAGAAAGAACAGATAAAGACAAAGGTATCGAGCCGTTGACGACAAGTTTAAAAAAATAGACACCAGATGATTTGAAAAACATCTCGTATATCCCAAAGAAAAAAGCAATCTCGAAGTTTGAAGTTTTTGCAGGTTTAATGTGGACAGCAGTTTGGGCTACACTTTACTTTTATGCGAATCATCTTGTTGGCGTATATAACGGTACGGCAAATGGACTGAAGTTTGTTTCGCCAACTTTTAATCAAGATGTTTTATTGCAGTACTGGCCAATCGTTGTAATTATGATTGTTTTTGAAATATGTATATCCCTTTATAAATTGGTGCAGGGACAATGGACTCAAAGATTGGCGATTGGGAATGCTATTCTTCAAGTAGCTGGGACGATAGTATTCATTGTAATTGTAGTAAATCCACATTTATTTAACGCAGGATTTATTACGTATTTGGCAATTGCATTTACTATTTCCCCAGAGGAGTTTAAAACGTGGCTCATTGGGGGAGGAATTTTCTTTTATATGTTATCTGCTGCAATAAATATATTTGATGGTTTCCGAAAAGCTAGTATTCGTATGTAGATAAAAATCGGAAATTTCGATAAAATAAAACTATTAAAAAGATAGTGAAATAAGATGAACATGATGAAAGGAAGAAAATAATGATAAGGGAAGCAACGAAAAGAGATTTAGCATACATTTTAGATATTTATAACGATGCGATACTTTATACAACAGCTGTATATGCGTATAAACCTGTAACCCTTGAAAATAGAATAGATTGGTATGAACAAAAAAAGGCTGAAGGGTATCCCATTTTCGTATATGAATTAGATAATAAAGTAGTAGGGTTTGCGACATTCGGCCCATTTAGAGCGTGGCCTGCTTATAAATATTCAGTTGAACATTCTGTGTATGTAGATAAGGCATATAGAAAAAATGGCATTGGGTCTTCATTAATGAAAGAATTAATCAAAATTGCGAAGGAAAGAGAGTATATGACCTTAATTGCTGGAATTGATGCAGAGAATGAAAAAAGTATTGCCTTGCATCAAAACTATGGATTTGTTCATGCAGGGACAATAAAAAAAGCTGGTTATAAGTTTAATAAATGGCTAGATTTAGCTTTTTATCAGCTGGAACTTAACGGTCCTGAAAATCCTATAGAAGAATAAATATTTTTCGGTAGCAAGAAAAAATTCATGCTACCTTTTTCTTATTTAAATAGCTGATATGAGCTGCCGAAAAGTTTTTTTATATTCGATATTGAATTTATTGGTATAATAGGAATGTTTAACGAATTTCCGCTTCTTTATGTGATGAGGGGAAAAGATTTACCGAATCGCCGTGAAAATAAAGAGGTAGATGAAGCTTTTGCAGTAGTTTTAAAGTACATATACAAAGAATATAGTGAAAACATGCTAGGAGTGAACGGTTGAAAAGAAACTTAAAGACTTCAACAATCATTATTTTAATTTTAACGATTATTGCTCTTGAAGTTGGAATCGCACTATATGATCACGATTTGTCATTAGATACAATTTACTTTACAGCGATCCTTATTTGTATTGTATTGCTTTTTGGCACACGTGTTTCTGGAGAGAAAGAAAGTACATCGAAACGAGGAAGAAGAAAAACAGTTCTTATATTTTGGCCATCTATTTTATTGTCTATTGTTTGTTTTGCGGTTATAAGTTACATAAGGGTAGGATATGTCTCTGTACCAGGGATAATTGGCTTTTCATGCTTTGTTACATATGGTGGATTCGTATGTATTAGTATTTTAAAGAGAAAAAATAAAATGTAGATTACTAAGCTGAAAGGAAGCAATATAAATGAAACATATAAAGCACGGTACACGCACTGAAGGAGAATATATTAAAAATAAAGTTATTCAATATAATATGTCCATCTTAACAGATGAGGCAAGACAGACGATGGAAGAAGTACGCCTCGTAGTAAAAAATGAAGAAGGAAAAATTTTTGGTGGCGTAACAGGTACGATGTATTTTTATCACCTTCATATCGACTTTTTATGGGTTGATGAATCAGTTCGTCATGACGGTTATGGCAGCCAACTTTTACATGAAATTGAGGGTATTGCGAAGGAAAAAGGGTGTAGATTAATATTGCTAGATTCATTTAGTTTTCAAGCACCAGAATTTTATAAAAAGCACGGTTACAGGGAGTATGGTATTGTTGAAGATCACCCGAAAGGTCATAGTCAGCACTTTTTTGAAAAGAGATTATAATAATATTATGTATACTGTTTGATGGGAGAAAGAATATGTACACGTATAAATTGCAACAAGAACAACCAATCTGTGCAGAAAAAATAAAAAAACTTTATGATTCTGTCAGTTGGTGGCCAGAAAGAAAAGAAGTCGATATTGAAAAAATGTTAAAGAATAGCATAGCCATTGGAGTATGGGAAGAAAATGAATTAGTTGGATTTGCTAGAGTCGTTTCTGATGGTATTTTTCGAGCATACATTGAAGATGTTGTCGTACATGAGAGTGTAAGAAATAATGGTATTGGAGAGAAGATGCTAACAATATTACTTCGAGAAATATCTCATATTGATATTGTTAGTCTATTTTGCGGAGAGAAGCTAATAAAGTTTTATGGTGAGCAACAATTTCAAACAACGAAGCAAATTGTGATGCATCGTAATCAAACAGGGAAAGAATAAGAGGTGCCAATTAAAATGAATGCAACAAGAGCGTACTGTTTATCGAAAAGAAAAGCGAAAGAAGATTCTCCAGATGGCTGGAGTGCAACATGTATGAGGCTTAATAATAAAATATTTGCGATAGTAAATCATGAAGAAGGTGAAAAAGCTGCGATTACATTGAAGTGTGACCCAGAAGTCGCATTAAGAATAAGAGAAGATTATCCAGAAACAATTATTCCAGGCTATCATATGAATAAAAAACATTGGAATACTATTTATATTCATAAGGGTATAGAACAGGAGCAAATAAATAAAATGATTGATTGGTCGTATGATTTAGTATTACAATCATTTTCAAAGAAAAAGCAGCAGGAGTTAATGAATTAATATGTATTAGGAGTGTGTGTAATGAAAGATTCGATTAAAGATACGTATGATAAATTAGCGAGTACATATAAAGAAAATCTAGATTTCGCAAATCCATATAACAGTTATTATGAAAGACCGGCGATGATGGAGCTTATTTCAAAGGAACTAGAAGGAAAAAAGATACTAGATGCTGGATGTGCAGCTGGATGGTATACTTCTCAATTCATAGGAAGAGGAGCAAATGTTACAGCAATTGACGTAAGTCCTGAAATGGTAAAAGCAGCAAAAGAAAATATAGGAGAAGAAGCGACGTTCCTTTGTCATGATCTGCAAGAAACATTGCCATTTGAAGATAATATGTATGATGTGATTGTAAGTTCATTAACTCTTCATTATATAGAAAATTGGAATCAAGTATTTCAAGAATTTCGTCGTGTATTGAAGCCAGGTGGAGAACTTATTTATTCTATTCATCATCCTTTTATGGATTTCACAAAGTTTCCATGTGAAAATTATTTTGAAAAACAGTTATTAATAGATACTTGGGTTAAACCGAATATTACTATTGAAGTCAAGTTTTTTAGAAGATCATTACAAGACATACTAAATGAAACTACAAATTATTTTGTATTAGAAGAGATAGTGGAACCGAAGGCAATTGAAAAAATGAAAGAAGTAAGCGAAAAATCATATCATTATTTAAATATGAATCCACATTTTCTTATCATAAAAGCAATCAATAAATAGCTAGTAAAATAACTTTGTTTTACTAGCTATTTACAGTTTTACATTACATATTAGGAGACTTTAAAATGAATACGAAACGAAATAGAGTAGTATATGCACTATTTACTATAGTTGTTATTATTTTAGGTCTTAGCTCAAGAAAGTTTGCTTTTGCACTACCACATCTATTAAATGATTATTTAGGTGATGCATTATGGGCATTAATGATTTTCACTGGCTTTGGATTTTTGTTTCCTAAAACAGAGACGAAGAAGTTGGCTTTTATTAGTTTAATGTTTTGCTACGGGATTGAAGCGAGCCAATTGTATCATGCGGAATGGATAGATAGCATTCGTGCAACGACTTTGGGGGGACTCGTGTTGGGATACGGTTTTTTGTGGAGTGATGTAGTGGCTTATACAATTGGTGTTGGAGTGGGAATACTTTGTGAGTTTATGTTACGGAGGAAATAATCGATTTTAAAAAGGAGCCCTTTATGAAAAAAATAATATTAATTGGTTCTGGTGGTTCAGGAAAATCTACATTAGCAAGGCAGTTAGGGAATAAATTAAATATTAAGGTGCATCATCTTGATGCATTATTTTGGAAACCGAATTGGGAAGGTGTTCCGAGAGAAGAACAAATAACAGTTCAAAATAACTTAATTAAAGATGAGAAATGGATTATTGATGGGAATTATGGCGGGACGATGGGTATAAGACTGAATGCAGCTGATACAATTATCTTCCTTGATATTCATAGAACAATTTGTGTTTATAGGGCTTTTAAAAGAATTGTAAAATACCGAAATAAAACAAGACCAGATATGGGCGCGGGATGTGAAGAAAGATTTGATTTGCAATTTTTTAAATGGATATGGGAATATCCTAATGCTAAACGACCTACAATTTTAAAAGGGTTAGAGCAATTGCCGGAAGAGAAAAAGGTTATTGTTTTAAAATCTCCAAATGAGGTTCGGAAATTTTTAGAGCACATATAATTATAGAATGTAACACAAAAATTCTTTGTGAATCTTACCGATTAGTTTAATAAAACTAATCGTTTTTTATTATGAAAAATTTAACGCTTTTTGAAAATTGTATTTTGTAATGAGTATATGACTTTAAGTTCATATAAAATGAACGTTTGGAGGAATAGAAAATGACTAACGATTTAATTCAACTAATCGATTCATTAATGGTCAATATTCCAGCTGGAGAGGTAGTATTAAGAGATGATCGAATAAAAAAAGAATGGCTAGTACAAATTCAACCATTTCTTCTTGCAAAGTATGCTGTAACAATGGAACTATATGATGCTATTACAAATAGTACATTAAATAATTTTGATAAAAATCATAAACCAGTTGTCAATATTTCATGGAACGATGCCATTGCGTTTTGTAATGTACTTTCAAAAAAAGCGGGATTAAAAGAATATTATTCTATTAGTGATGGTGGTCAAATTGTGAAATGTAATTTAGATTCAAATGGCTACCGATTACCATCTGAGGCGGAGTGGCAATATGCATGTAAAGCAAGTACAACCGGATATACATACGGGAAACTTCATGATATAGCGTGGTATAATGAAAATTCAAATGGAGAGATTCATGACGTTGGCCAAAAAGAACCGAATGCATGGGGACTTTATGATATGCTAGGGAACGTTTGGGAATGGTGTTATGATTTGTATGATGAAACAGTGTACGGATCATACCGCATTTTTCGTGGTGGTAGTTGGGCTGAAACAGCGAGAGGGTGCGGCGCTACTTGTCGTCGTCGAAGCCATCCTACATTTCATATAGAAGATCTCGGTTTTAGACTTGCTAGGTCAATTTAGCAGGAATATGATACGAAGGGGATCTATACTCTTGCCAACATAGGAATGATTTAACGTAAGGAGTGTTTATAATGGCGCGTGTTTTATTTATTAACGCTGGATCAGAAGGACATATAAATCCAACTTTGCCAGTTGTAGAAGAGTTGATTTCTCGCGGTGAAGAGGTCGTTTATTTTTCAATAGAAGCTTTTAGGGAACGAATTGAGAAGACAGGTGCTACTGTACGAACGATTGACGATCAAAAATTTATAAAAGCGTTTCTATCTGGAGGCAGAAATTATTTACAGGAAAGAATAAACGGTCTTCTACATACAGCAGATGTTGTTATACCTAGTGTTCTAGAACAAATTGAAGGTGAACATTTTGATTACATAATTCATGATTCTATGTTTGGCTGTGGGCACTTAATTGCTCAAATTCTTAAATTGCCATCCATAAATTCATGTACATCTTTTGCGCAGGATGAAAAATCTTTTGAGCAAATGTTAGGTCATCTGTCAAAAAATATCCCAGTAGAAATTCATGATAAAATACAGAATGATTTTCAAAACTTAACGAAGGGAATTGCTGAAAAATATGGTGTTGAAATAAAATCATCGTATGAAGTTTTCTGTAATCCTGCACCCCTTACTATTGTGTATACAATTAAGGAGTTCCAGCCTTTTGGTGATACGTTTGATGAAACATATAAATTTGTAGGACCATCTATCTCTGCACAAATGAAAAACAGAGACGTTGATTTTACTTCAATTGAAGAAAAAAGTCCGATTTATATTTCATTAGGTACTGTTTTTAATGAAGCGATTGACTTTTATAAACTGTGTATGAAGGCCTTTGAGAATAGTGAGCATACAATTGTTATGTCTATTGGTAGTAAAACAAAAATAAGGGATCTAGGCGAAATTCCTAAAAACTTCATTGTGAAAAACTATGTACCCCAAACTGAGCTGCTTACATATACGAAACTATTTATTACACACGGCGGGATGAACAGTGCGCATGAAGGACTGTATAACGGGGTTCCGCTCGTTGTAATACCGCAAAGTGCAGATCAGCCAGTAGTCGCAAAGCAAGTGGAGAGTCTTGGAGCAGGAATAAAATTACAAATGCAAGGATTAACTGCGGATCAACTAAGTGAAAGTGTAGAAATGGTATTAAATAATCCGTCATTTAAAGAAGTTGCTTTGAATTTGAAGAAATCTTTCCAAAAATCAGGTGGATATAAGGAAGCTGTTGATGAAATTTTTATATTTGTAGGTCAGTGAAAAAATGAAATTATACATTAGAAAAGCATCTAAATAGGATGCTTTTTATTTAACTTTATAATTCTTATTTTTAATATCTAGTATGGTTAAAACTAAGGCACTGAGAGATATAAGTATAAGAATAAAAGTTAACCAGTTAAATGTATTGTCAATTATGAAGTAAAGATGATAGATAAATATATTCAAATTTTATTTTAAAATGTTAGGACTTAGTTTTACATGTTAGTAATAATTTCACTGTTTCTGCACAACTTCTGCACATACTTAGGTAATTTCTATGTCATGATATATTCATAAAGTGAAATGTTTCACAAGAAAAATATAATTTCACTGCGGTGTATGCATAATTAACACATACATCGGTACAAGTTTGTCTCTTGTTATTCTTTTACATCAAAGCCCACATTCCACTACAAAGTATAACAAGAAGGAGACATGAACATGAATAATCGATTTTTAAAACAACTACAAAATATGAAAATGAACAAAAAAAGTTTAGGAGCTGTAGCATTAACAGCTGGAATTATTAGTACGACACTTATTCCTCAAAATGCTTATGCGCACGGTTTTGTTGAAAAGCCCGGTAGCCGATCCGCTTTATGTAGTTCAACTTATGGTGCGCTAAATGTAAACTGTGGAAGTGTTATGTATGAACCACAAAGTTTAGAAGCTCCAAAAGGTTTCCCACAAGGTGGTCCAGTAGATGGACAAATTGCTTCAGCAGGCGGAAAATTTGGTGGTATTTTAGATCAACAAACAGCAAATCGTTGGTTTAAAAATACAATCACTGGTGGGGAAAATACATTTACTTGGAAGTATACTGCGCCTCACTTAACGAGTAAGTGGCATTACTATATTACTAAAAAAGGATGGAATCCAAATAAAGCGCTAACAAGAGCAGATTTCGAACCAATTGGAACTGTACAACATGATGGTTCTGCAGCTTCAAATAATTTAACTCATAAAATCAATGTACCTACTGATCGTAGTGGATATCATGTGATTTTAGCAGTATGGGATGTAGCTGATACAGCAAATGCATTCTATAATGTAATTGATGTTAATCTTATTAATGATGTGAAACCAGACATAGAAGCGCCAAGTATTCCAAATGGACTTCAGACGCAAAAAGTAACAGCGAATAGTGTAGAACTAACATGGAACGCTTCTACGGATAATGTAGGGGTAAAAGGATATCAAATCTTCCGTAACGGAGAGATGATTGATACAGTACCAGGGACTCATTTTATTGATAAGAAGTTACAACCAAGTACAGAATACTCTTATACTGTAAAAGCAATTGACGCAGCTGGCAATGTATCGAAAGAAAGTACAGCGCTTACAGTAAAAACGACAGTTGAGACTCCTGATACAGAAGCACCAACACAACCAAAAGGATTACATAGTATGGGAACGACAGCGTCAAGTGTGGATTTAATGTGGAGTCCATCTGACGATAATATTGGTGTAGACCATTATGATATTTATAGAGAAACAGAAGGGTCAATGAAAAAGATTGCAACATCCAATACAACTTCTTATATGGATAAAAATCTGCTCGCTAATACTACTTATAAATATGTAGTGAAAGCTGTTGATGTAGCTGGAAATGAATCCGTACAGAGTGATATATTCACAATTACTACAAAAACTGAAAGCGCTTCACATGAAGCGTGGGATGCAAAAAAAGCATATAAAAAGGGAGATAGAGTTCTACACGAAGGAAAAGTATATGAAGCAGTCCAGAGTTATCAAGGAAATGGTGATCCGAACTGGATTTATGCATTATCATTATGGAAAACAGTGTAAGCTTTACCTAGATATGAACTAAGAGATGATGGGCTTTGATTTCAAAAGAGAATCTTGAGAATTCACTTTTCTATTAATAATAAAGGGTAGTGTATGAATACATAAGATTCATACACTACCCTTTTTATTATGATAACATTTTCGTCATAAGTATATGCGGAATGCCATCTTCCATAAATATATCAGAAGAAGTTTCATAACCTAATTTTTTATAAAATCCTTCAGCTTGTGTTTGCCCGTGTAGTTTCACTTTTGTAGCTTGTTCGTTACGAGCAATTTCTTCTAACGTTTGAATGATGACTTTACCTAATCCGTATGTACGATAATCTTTTAAAATGCAAATACGTTCTAATTTTCCGACGCCATCAACAAATCGTATACGCCCTGTACCTACAGGAAGCTCATTATAATAAACTAAAATATGTTTACATTGCTCTCCGATTTCATCGAATGTATCGAATTCATCTGCAAGAGGGACACCTTGTTCTTTTACAAATACTTCTTTTCGAATATGAAAGGCAGTTTCTAAATCAGCAAGTTCTGTTATAAGTTTGGATTGCAAAATGTTCAGTCCTTTCTAGTGTAATCAGCTTGTGTTTTCATAGTATATCATAATAAAGCGCTATTAAGAGAAGAACATACTAAAAAGCCAACTTTAAAAAGTTAGCTTTTATTACAATTCCTTTATCCCATTTTTAGCGCCGATAATTACTTTACTCGTCATACTTATAAACAACCCTGTTTCAACTACACCAGTAATCATTTTTAATTGAGTGTGTAAATGGGCAGGATTAGAAATATGATTAGGGAATATACAATCGATAATCATGTTATTGTTATCGGTTATATAGGTTTCATTATTTTTCAAACGTAATGTTGTTTGACATCCTAGAGACTGAATTTTATTTTCGGTTTGTTTCCATGAAAAAGGGATGATTTCAATAGGTAATGGAAAAGTACCTAAATGTGTTACAAGTTTCGATTCATCAGCAATGATAATTAGTTCTTTAGAGGAAGAGGCAACGATTTTTTCACGAAGTAATGCACCGCCACCGCCTTTTATAAGTTGTAAATTTGAATCAATTTCATCCGCTCCATCAATTGTAAGATCAAGACTTTGTACGTCGTTTAACGAAATTAGGGGGATATTTAGTTGATGTGCTAATGCTTCAGTTTCCTTTGATGTCGGTACAGCTTGAAATGATAATCCTTCTTTTACACGCTCACCTAATTTTTGTATTGTCCAATATACAGTAGAACCTGTACCAAGCCCAATCTTCATGCCATCATTTACAAAGTTAGCGGCATATTCGCCAGCGAGCTGTTTTAAATTCATCGCTTTACTCCGCCGGACGCGGTCCAGCATCAAGACCTGAATTTTCAACTGTAAGTACCGGACGAACGACTATATCTTTATGTACACGCATTTGACAAGATAATCGTAAATGATCTTCAATCCCTTTTTCCGTCATTGCATGTTTCTCATTCGCACTCGCTTCACAGAAATCACCTGCTAGTATTTCTACTCTACAAGTTGTGCAACGTGCATTCCCGCCGCAACGATGAAGAATGTTGACACCGCTATCTTCAATTGCTAATACTAACTTCGTTCCTTCTTTTACATCAAATGTTCCCGCACCTTCAATTGTTAATTTTGGCAAATTTGTTCCTCCTCATGTAAAATTGTACATAACATATTTATGACCGCGAATTATTGAACATAAACATTATTTTTTTATATCCCCGTAACTTTTTTTAATGTTGAATCGTTTATTAAGTAAGCGCTGAAAAGGAGTGGTTATTTTGTGCACAAAAGTAACTCATGTTTTAAAGAACCGTATCGATATGAATCATTCAAATATAAACTTTTTAATTGAACAATATGGAGAGTTAAAAAGATACTGTATTTTTTTAACGAAAAACAAATGGGATGGGGAAGATCTCGCCCAAGAAACAGTGTGTAAAGTACTTCAAAAATATAGAAATAAAGATATTTGTATGACACTCGTCTATAAAATAGCAAGAAATCGTTGGTTAGATCAGATGAAGTCTAAGTCTGTTCATGAAAAAATAAGAGAACAAATCACTTCTGAAGAACCACATGAGAACATTGCAGATTTGCATGAAATGGTAGGGAAAGTATTGTCTTCATTAAATGTACAGCAATCCTCAATTTTATTATTAAAAGATGTTTTTCAATATAGTATCGCTGATATTGCTAAAGTGTGTTCTGTATCAGAAGGTGCAGTGAAAGCTTCTTTATTCCGGAGTAGAAATAGGTTGAAAACTGTAAGTGAAGAAGGGGTCGAGATAGTCGAATTCACAGATGATATGGAAGTTGTAGTAACGTCTATTCGAGAAGAGAGACCGGAATTATTAACGAAACTGCTTCCGTCAATAGATTTTACTAAGTTACCATCTAAACAGCCAGTCTTATTATTTAATGTGAAACAACCTTCTTCCTACAGTTGTATGCTTTGCGCAGCATAACAAGTATTGGAGGGATTTAAAATGAATGCAATTCCATATGTAGTAGAACAAACAAAATTAGGAGAACGTTCCTATGATATATATTCAAGGTTATTAAAAGACCGCATTATTATTATCGGTTCAGAAATTAATGATCAAGTAGCGAGTAGTGTCGTAGCTCAATTATTATTTTTAGAAGCAGAAGATGCAGAGAAAGATATATTCTTATACATCAATAGCCCCGGCGGTTCAACGACAGCAGGTTTTGCAATATTAGATACGATGAATTTAATTAAACCAGATGTGCAAACGCTGTGCATGGGCTTTGCGGCATCATTTGGTGCATTGCTATTATTATCTGGAGCAAAAGGAAAACGGTTTGCGCTCCCTAACAGTGAAATTATGATTCATCAGCCGCTTGGTGGTGCACAAGGGCAAGCAACAGAAATTGAAATAACTGCGAAAAGAATATTAAAGTTAAAGCATGATATTAATAAAATGATTGCAGAAAAAACAGGCCAACCGATTGAAAGAGTAGCACATGATACAGAAAGAGATTATTTTATGACTGCAGAAGAAGCGAAGGAATATGGGATTGTAGATGATGTTGTTACGAAAAAATAAGATGAAAAAGGCTAGAGGATATATTAATTCTCTAGCCTTTTTATTAATCCTTTACCCATTCATCAACTAATGCTTGATTTTTTTTAATCCATTTTCGCGCAGCTTCTTCAGGATCTTTTGTTTTATTTAACATGACCATTAACGTACCGAGCTGTTCATCGTTCATTTTCCATTTATCAAAGTATTTTATAACATCTGGGTGATCTTTTTCGAAACCTTTACGAACGGAGTAATAAATGTCATCTTTTTCACCATATACTTTCTTAGGGTCTTTTAAATATTTCAAGTCAAATTCTGAAAACCCCCAATGCGGATTCCAAAGCGTAACAGCGATTGGTTTCTTTTTTGTATATGCTTTCTTTAGTTCACTCATCATCGCAGCTTCAGAGGATTGGACAAGTTTTAGTTTTATATCATATTCTTTCATTGCTTTATTCGTTAAATTCATAAGACTACTACCGGGTTCGATACCGACAATTTTATTATCTAGTTCATCTTTATGAGCATTTAAATCTTCGATACTGTTTATATTTTTCATATAAGAAGGGACGACTAAACCTAGTCCAGTACCTTCGTACCATTTTGATTTTAAGACAATATCATCTTTATAACGATCGTTTAGCGGTTTATCTGTAACTGGTAGCCATACTTCTAAATTCGCATCAACATCGCCACGAGCAACACCAGTCCAAATTGCGGCTTTTTCTAAATACATGAGCTCAACTTTGTAGCCTTTTTCTTCTAATAAAACTTTCCACATGTTTGCAGTTGCAATATTTTCTTTCCAACTTGTTACACCAAGTTTAATTTTCCCTTTCGAATTTGCATTTGTTGCATTACATGAAGTGAAAATCATAGTAATAAATAATGCAAGGCATATAAACCAAATTTTCTTTCGCATTGAAAACCTCCTAAGTAACGTTTGCCTTATAAAATAAATGTATAAGTAAGCATTCTTATTATGAACGGAAACGAGAATTTTAAAGAAATCTTATGAATGTCATTTTTATGTAATATTTCTTTGTAAAATCGCAACACTATGTGAATAGATGGGTAGAAAAGGAGTAGTGACATGGATAATACAAAGGTGCGTGTTGAAAACGTAACAAAAGTATTCGGGAAACATCCGCAAAGAGCCCTTTCCTTATTAAAAGAAGGAAAAAGTAAATCGGAAATTTTAAAAGAGACAGGAATGAACGTTGGGGTGAAAAAAGCAACGTTTGAAGTATACTCTGGAGAAATTTTCGTTATTATGGGTTTGTCTGGTAGCGGGAAATCTACGCTAGTTCGTATGTTAAATCAATTGATTAAACCAACTGCAGGTCATATATACATAGATGGTGAAGACATCGCAACGATGGGAAAAGAAGAGTTACGAAGAGTAAGAAGAACGAAAATGAGTATGGTATTTCAGAAATTCGCTCTATTTCCGCATCGTACAGTTATACAAAATGTTGCATATGGGTTAGAAATACAAGGAGTTCCGGTTGAAGAGCGAGAGAAAAAAGCGTTAGAATCGCTACAGTTAGTAGGACTCGATCATCATAAAGATAATTATCCAAGTCAACTTAGTGGCGGTATGCAGCAGCGCGTTGGAATCGCAAGGGCGCTAACGAATAATCCAGATGTATTACTAATGGACGAGTCATTCAGTGCATTAGATCCACTTATTCGAAAAGAAATGCAAGATGAATTGTTAGAGTTGCAAGATAAAATGGAAAAAACGATTATATTTATTACGCATGATTTAGATGAAGCGCTTCGAATTGGAGATCGTATCGCATTAATGAAAGATGGAGAAATCGTTCAAATTGGAACGCCAGAAGAAATTATGATGAGCCCCGCTAATGAATTTGTAGAAAAGTTTGTTGCGGACGTGAATTTAGGAAAAGTAATTACGGCGGAGTCTATTTTAAAACGACCAGAAACTTTATTAATTGATCGTGGACCTCGTGTAGCCCTTCAAATTATGAGGAATGCTGGTGTTTCAACTGTATATGTTGTAAACAAAAAGTATGAGTTTTTAGGTATATTAACTGCGGATGATGCGAGTAAGGCAGTACAAAAACAGTGGCCGATTGCTGATTTATTACTTAATGATATTCCGCATGTGTATTTAGATACTTTACTGGAAGAGACGTATGCAAAAATGGCGGAGATGAAATATCCGTTACCAGTAATCGATGAGAAGAAAAGGCTAAGAGGAATTATTAAACGTGAAAGTGTCATTCAAGCTCTTGCAGGAAACATTGAGGAAGAGGTGAAAGACGATGAATAGTATACCGCGTATTCCGTTAGGGGAATGGGTCGACTCATTTGTTGTAAGTTTATATGAGCACTTTGAAGGCTTATTCCGAGGATTCTCTTATATTATTGGTGGATTCGTTGATTTACTCACTAATTTTTTAATAATAATTCCTGCCATATTGATGATTATTATCTTATGTTTCCTCATTTGGTACACAACGAGAAAACTATCTTTAGTCATTTTTACGCTTATTGGATTATTATTTATTTTGAATATTAACTACTGGGCACAAACGATGCAAACATTAGCACTCGTACTTACGTCAGTTATTATTTCAATTATTGTCGGAATTCCAATTGGTATATTAGCATCTCAAAATGAACGTTTCTCAAAATTTTTAAAACCAACATTAGATTTTATGCAAACAATGCCTGCATTCGTATACCTTATTCCAGCGATCACATTTTTCGGAGTAGGTGTAGTACCTGGAATTATTGCATCAGTAATCTTTGCAATGCCACCGACAATTCGTTTTACTGACTTAGGAATTAGACAAGTTCCAGAAGATTTAATTGAAGCAGCGAATGCATTTGGATCCACTGCATCACAAAAACTATTTAAAGTACAATTACCACTTGCAACCGGAACGATTATGGCTGGTGTGAACCAAAGTATTATGCTTTCGTTATCAATGGTTGTAACAGCGTCACTTGTAGGAGCTCCTGGACTTGGAGTTGATGTATATCGCTCGGTAACACAAGTTAATATCGGAATGGGATTTGAAGCTGGATTAGCTATCGTAGTAATCGCAATTATATTAGACCGAATTACACAAGGGTTCCATACGAAAAGAAAATAATGACCAAAAAACACACTTTTATACTACAAAGTGTGTTTTTTATTGCATCCAGTTTACATACGAACGATAACAGAACCTCCAGCTGGTGCACAAACTTGGTTTTGCTGTTGTTCCATGGATTTAATTAATTGATTATTTTCTTCAATTAATGAGATTAATTTAGCTAACTGACTTTCAAGACTTGCGATGCGCTGCATCATATATTGTGAATCATGATGCAATGTATTCCTTACAGGATGGGGGAATAAACATACTGTTGATTTATATTTGGATTCCAATGAGGATGCATTTGAATCGTTCCTCCTTCAATAAATTACGGATCTTTCTTATAGTAAATGCCTATATATATTTAATGGTTACTTGAAATTTTTTCATTATAAAAGGAGTATGTACAGAAAATGGAAAATATTATATATGAAGTTAAAGTGCATTTTTTGAAAAGATTCAAGCGAGATAGTGCGTATATTAATACATTTAAGTGAATGCATGTTGTTTAGGGAGAAATGATGGGAGGAGATGCAATTTTGGCTAAAAATAAAAAAAGAAATGATGCTTTGGCAATAGGTGTCGGTATAGGGGTTGTAATCGGTGTATTTCAAGGGCACTTTACAAATAATTTAGTAATCGGAATTGTGATTGGGATTATAATTGGGATTGCGTTTTTGAAGAAATAATGAGGTGTAAATTCATTTCAAAAATTGCTGTATAAAGAGAATGAAAATTCGGAATACGAAACTTATTTTTCCTTTTTTTGTGATATTATATATGAAAAGGATGGTGATGGATATGTCAACAAACAATCAAGTAGAACAAAACTGCTTCATTTGCGAAAAACATAAAGGAAATATTATAGTTCCAGGTGGAGCTATTTACGAAGATGAACTCGTTTACGTTGGACATGTCTACTGGGATAGTGAAGAAACATACCTAGGTTATGTAATGATAGATATAAAAAGACATGTACCTGGCCTTGCTGAACTAACAGATGAAGAAGCGAAAGCGTTCGGACTTATAACAAGTAGAGTAAGTAAAGCGCTAAAAGAAAGCGAAGGTGCAGAGCATATTTACACTTTTGTTTCAGGAAATGGTGTACCACATATGCATATGCACATTATTCCACGTTATCCAAATACACCAAAAGAATTTTGGTCACCAACCGAAGTAGCGAAATGGACTGGTGCACCATATGGTGATGAAGAGAAAATAAAAAAACTATGCGAAAGAATACGTAAGTATATGGTAAATGAGTATGCATACAACAAATAATACACAATATTCATGGGTTGGAAATATAGAAATGTGTTTAGGAGAAATTTCAGTTAAGCAATATGGTGATATTGTACTTGGTAAATATGGCGGGAATATAAGTGCTGGAGCGAAAAAGAATGAAGATGGTGTATTAGTTTGGTCAAATGGTGAATGGGAATTTGCAGCTATATTAGATGGACATAATAGTGCAGAAAGTGTTGATTTAGTAGTAAATACAATCGAAAAAGAATATGAAAATATAAAAGTAATTTTGAATGAACCAATTAATACAGTGTTTCAATCTATTGAAAATCATATACTGACAATTTTTCAGTCATCTTCATTTAAGGAAAAGTGCAAAAGAATACAAGGTGAAACAGCTTGCTTACTATGTGTAAGAAAAGAAAATTATATATGGTGGCTTTCTATTGGTGATTGTTTAGTGTATGTATTTCATGAAGAGTTACATAAGTTAGGACAATATGCATTAAATCAACGTCATTTTTACGAATGGATTGGAAATGTAAACACATTTGATTTACCTGTTCCTTGTTATTCATCAGGTATTCGTGAATTACGTACTGGAAAGAACCGAATTGTAATGGTGACAGATGGAGTATTAGAATGCGGGGAACGCCGATATGAAACGCCAGTAAATCTGTATAATAATATGAATAGAAATAATAAAAAACTTGAAGAAAGTGTTCATCATGTATTAGAGCACGTTCATCATCAATTCGGACGCGATAGTGCGACTATAATTAGTTGGGACGTTGAAAATAAAGAGAGTGCTACGTATCCGAGTGATCAGCCGGAGAAAAGGTAAAGGAGGAGGCCTTTCTGTTTCTTTTGAAACTAATTGTCTTATTGTTATGGATTATAATTTTATTCTTTTTAGAAAAAATTGTGAGGAAGAAGTTAAATATACCGAGACAAACTGGATGGAATAGTAAATATGTCAGCCAATCACATAAATGGGGGCAATGGATTATCATTATTTCTTATGTAGTACTTATGATGATAGGTTCAATTTTGAATCCAATATACATGACTTATATACCAATTTTCTTTTTTATGACGTTGTACATTTTTCAAGGATATATGCAGTGGAAATATGATAGGAAAGCAAAAGAATATATTATTTCGTTTGGAATTGTTCCGTTACTAATAATTACAGGTTTTATTTTGAATGTATTCTATAATACGTATTGGTGATGAATGGTCATACAAATAAAGGGTGAGAAAATGATAAGACCACGTTTACGGGCTGAAGTAATGATTGTAAACGACGAACATTCAAAAGTACTAGTACAATGTGATGAGAATGAATCATTTTATCGTTTTCCAGGTGGCTCTATTGAATTTGGTGAAACGTCAAAAGAAGCAATAATCCGAGAGTTAATAGAAGAATACGATTTGAAAGTTGATGTTCAAGAGTTAGCAATTGTAAATGAACATATTTTTGAGTGGGGCAACGAAAATGGTCATCATTGTACATTGATACATTGGGGGACTGTTGAAAAAATCATTACAAATGAAATAAGGCATAAAGAGCATGAGGATATTATATTAATTTGGAAAAGTCTAGAGGAATTACAGGAGAAGCCGACATATCCTGAAGGCATCATAAGTTATTTAGAAGGGGATAACCGTAATATAGTCCAATTTATTTCAAGTAATTAAATGAAATAATAGGAGGGGTGAAAATGGGAGCTTCTACTTTTGGGATTATAACTATTGTTTTTTGTATAGCTGTCTACTTTCTCGATAAGTTTTTAAGAAAAAAATTGAATATGCCCAAGGGTGGTTTTTGGGGATATAAGAAACATGTAAATAGTTTACATAAAAAATTGGAAATAGGACTACTTTTTATTTATTTAATAACTAGCTTTATATTTATCTTTAAATTTGAAAGTGTTAATATCGCTTATGTCATTTTTACTTATTTAGGTGGGACGTTAATCTTAAGAGCATTGATGGAATGGAAGTATGATAAAGAATCGAAAGAATATATATTTTCGGTAATTGGGGTATTCACGTTTATTTTTATGACTTCGATACTATTTTACTTCTTTCCACCTGCTGTATAATAAAAATTTGATAGTACAAATAATGAAATAACTAATAAGCAAGAAACCATTTACTACTAAATGGTTTCTTGTTTATTTAAGCATTTATTTTAGTTAATATAGATGTAATGAAATTAGTTTTATCCTCTGCATACTTATGTTTATCAGTAGGATTAGCTTGTGAAAGTTGAATTTTTAACTGTTCATACTGCATGCGTGCAGTTTTATTGTCTTTTAAGTAATCACGAAATTGTAATTGTTCTATTAAATATGTATTCTCTTGTTCATATATATGAATTTGATGAGTTCTTGGTTCACTTTTATTAAAATAGTATCTTTCGGGTAATACTTCTTTTCTATATTTATAGTTTAGTAGTTCTAACTTTTTAATAAAATGTATACCGTCCGTATAATTTTCTAATTCAATTGCTATATCAATAATTGGCTTTGCACTTAAATATAGAATAGAAGTACTACCAATATGGGGTATCGCTAAAATATGTTCGCCAATTTGTTCCTCAATGATTTGTTTCTCTTTCATAAACTCAATTTCCCATTCTTCAGTCCACGGCACTAAAAACACTTTCCCATACGGTAAACCTAACATTTAATTAGCACCTCTTTCAAAATAGTTTTCAAAAAGTTTATTACATCTTCTTAAAGCTTCTCAAAACAAGGTGTTCCCACAATCTCCAAGGAAGAATCTTCTTCGTAAAGATCATAAATTTTACACCTTTTCCAATAGGATATCGTAAAGTAGTACGCTTTGTTTCAGCAATTTCAACGATTTTATTAGCAACATCTATCGGATTACCAAATGTATCACTACCGCTATTAATATGTTTTTGTATTTTATCCATATATTCTTTGTAAGGAGATGTTGTATCAGATTGGTTTTCAGCTAGTTGTTTACCAACCTCCCATATATTTGTATTGTAAGAACCAGGTTCAATTAAAGCGACATCTATTCCGAAAGGTTTTAATTCTAAGCGAAGCGATTCACTCCAGCCTTCTAATGCATATTTTGAAGATACATAAGGAGATAAACCAGGGAATCCAACTTGGCCGCTAATGCTGCTTATATTAATGATTTTTCCACTTCTTTGTTTTCTCATATATGGTAAAACAAGCTGGGTAATTGATATAGCTCCAAAAAGGTTCGTTTCAAATTGCTTTCGATATTCGTCTACTGGGATTTCTTCTACAAAGCCCCCATTTGCATATCCTGCGTTATTTATAAGGAGATCTATTCTATTAATTTCTTTTAAAAACAATTGGAAATTATGTATAGAATTTTGATCTGTTACATCTAATTGTTGAACTTTTATATTGTGCTGTAAGTTAAGTTGAGTAACTTGGGATAGTAAGGTTCCTTGTTTTTCTAGGTTTCGCATTGTAGCGATAACTAAATAATCTTTTTTTGCGAGTTCGAGTGTAGTTAATAGTCCAAATCCACTTGAGGCTCCTGTAATTATTGCGATTTTTTTATTCATTTTCCGCCAGCTTTCTTTTTCTTTTATCATAACGAGTTATGATAAGAAAATCTATTATTCTTACATTTAGTATGAAATCAATTTGTATGTAAAAAAAGGGGATCATAGGGAATCAGCGTATATAGAGTAGTGTATATTAATATGATAATGAAATGAGGGAAGAAAAATGGTCCATGTAAAAGATGTATTAGCAGATCAGCTATTAGCGAATGCAAATGATCCCAGTTGGTATATGCCATTTTCAGATGCAGTTAAGGATTTATCTGAGAGGGAAGCTTTCTGGAAACCGAATGAAGAGAGTAATAGTATAGCTGAAATCGTACAACATTTACTGTATTGGAACTCTACGTGGCAAACTAGGTATAAAGAATCAAATGTGAATGCAGTACCCGCTATAGGAGATAATAACAAAAGTTTTATGCTCTCAGATAATCAAACTTTCGATGAATTACGGGAAAAACTACTAGAAAAACTGTTACAATGGCAAAATCTCATAAATGAAGAAAAGGTTGAAAGTGATGTAGTGGGATTTCCTGTTTCTGCAAAGTGGTGGGAAGTGCTAGCGAATGTAACAACTCATAATGCATATCATATTGGTCAAATTATTTACATCCGAAAATTACAGAAGAGCTTTGATAATGAATAAAGTAACAATTCTCTTATTAAGGGAACAAAGGTGGACAAAACGAGACAAACGTCTCATTTTGTCCACTTTTTTATTGTTAAAAGATAGAGAAAACCTATTAAAACAAGGATTCGAAATTGGCACAATACTTGCAATATAAAAGACGAACAAGAAAATAGGAGGGCTGGACATGTTAAAAACAACTGAAAGTAAAGGGAATGAAATTACGAAAGAACAAGCTCATTGGATGTACGAAAAAATGTTAGAAATTCGTAAGTTTGAAGATAAGGTGCATGAATTGTTCGCGCAAGGCGTTTTGCCAGGTTTCGTTCATTTATACGCAGGTGAAGAAGCGGTAGCAGTTGGTGTATGTGCCCACTTAACGGATAGTGACAGTATTACAAGTACACATAGAGGTCATGGACATTGTATCGCAAAAGGTTGTGATTTAAATGGTATGATGGCTGAACTTTTCGGGAAAGCGACAGGATTATGTAAAGGTAAAGGCGGTTCCATGCATATTGCCGATTTGGATAAAGGAATGCTTGGTGCGAATGGCATTGTAGGCGGGGGTTTCCCACTTGCTTGCGGTTCAGCATTAACAGCTAAATATAAAGGAACAAAAGATGTAAGTGTTTGCTTCTTCGGTGACGGAGCAAATAATGAAGGAACATTCCATGAAGGGGTTAATTTAGCGGCGATTTGGAAGTTACCAGTTATTTTTATTGCAGAAAATAACGGTTACGGTGAAGCAACTACATTTGAATATGCTTCAAGTTGTGATTCTATCGCTGATCGCGCAAAAGCTTATAATATTCCAGGTGTTCAAGTAGATGGAAAAGATCTTCTAGCTGTATATAAAGCTGCTGCAGAAGCAGTTGAACGTGCGCGTAATGGTGATGGTCCAACAATTATTGAATGTATGACATATCGTAATTATGGTCATTTCGAAGGTGAAGCGCAAACATATAAAACATCAGAAGAAAAAGAAGAACATTTAAACGAAAAAGATGCAATTGTGAATTTCCGTAAGCATTTAATTCATGAAGGTTTATTAACAGAATCTGAACTTGTTGATATGGAAAAAGCAGTAGATGATGCAGTACAAAGATCCATTGAATTTAGTGAAAATAGTCCATACCCAGACGATGAAGAATTATTAAAAGATGTATACGTTTCTTACAAATAAGAGGAGGGTGAAAAATTATGACTAGAACAGTAAGTATGTCAACTGCAATTAATGAAGCGATGAAAATCTCAATGCGTCGTGATGAAAATGTAATTTTAATAGGTGAAGATGTTGCAGGCGGTGCACAAGTTGATCACCTGCAAGATGATGAAGCTTGGGGTGGTGTTCTTGGTGTTACGAAAGGACTTGTACAAGAGTTTGGCCGAAATCGTATATTGGATACACCAATTTCTGAAGCGGGTTATATGGGAGCTGCGATGGCAGCTGCTGCAACTGGGTTACGTCCGATAGCTGAGTTAATGTTTAATGATTTTATCGGTAGTTGTCTTGACCAAGTATTAAACCAAGGTGCGAAATTCCGTTATATGTTTGGAGGTAAAGCAAAAGTACCCGTTACAGTACGTACGATGCATGGCGCTGGTTTTAGTGCAGCAGCTCAACATTCACAAAGTTTGTACGCATTATTTACGAGCATACCAGGTATTAAAGTTGTTGTTCCTTCCACACCGTATGATGCAAAAGGCTTATTATTAGCGGCAATTGAAGATGATGATCCAGTAATCTTCTTTGAGGATAAAACACTTTACAATATGAAAGGTGAAGTGCCAGAAGGATACTATACAATTCCATTAGGAAAAGCAGATATTAAACGGGAAGGTTCTGATGTAACAATTGTCGCAATCGGAAAGCAAGTTCATACAGCGCTTGCAGCTGCAAAGCAATTATCGAAAAAGGGGCTTGAAGTAGAAGTAATTGATCCACGATCTTTATCACCACTTGATGAAGATACTATTTTATCATCTGTTGAAAAAACAAATCGTCTTATCGTCATTGACGAAGCGAATCCTAGATGTAGTATTGCAACAGATATTGCGGCAATTGTAGCGGATAAAGGTTTTGATTTGTTAGATGCACCTATTAAACGAATTACAGCACCACATACACCTGTTCCGTTCTCACCACCACTTGAAAAGTTGTATTTGCCAACACCAGAAAAAGTAATTGAAACTGTATCAGAAATGATCGGAGACCAATCTTTATTACATGTGTAATAAAACGATGAGAAGGGAGAGAGAGACATGGCTGTAGAAGTTGTAATGCCGAAGTTAGGTATGGCGATGAAAGAAGGTATTATTACGAGCTGGAATATTAAAGCAGGCGATAATGTAGCAAAAGGAGAACTAATTGCTAGTATTAATTCAGAAAAAATTGAAACGGAAATTGAAGCACCAGCTGATGGTACGGTACTTGATATAGCTGTAAGTGAAGATGAAGTAGTGCCGCCTGGTACTGTAATTTGCTACATCGGTAAACCGAATGAAAAGGTAGAAATGCAGGAAAGCACACATGTTGTAGAAGAAAAAACATCTAATATAGAAGTACAAAATGTACAAAATCAAGAAGCAAATGGGAAAGAAGTATCGAAGCAAAGAATTAAAATTTCACCTGTAGCCAAGAAAATTGCAAAGTCTGAAAATCTGAATATCAAGGCATTAGTTGGTACAGGTCCTGGCGGAAGGATTACAAAGGCAGATGTATTAAAAGCACTTGAGGTAAGAGTAAACGTTCCGGAAATATCTGAACGAGAAGAAAGTAAAGCGATTCCTGTTACTGGTATGCGTAAAGCAATCGCAAATCGTATGCACGCAAGCTTACAAAATAGCGCACAATTAACGTTAACGATGAAAGTAGATGTAACAGATTTAGTTGCTTTACATAAAGAAATAGCGGAAGTTGTACAAAAAAGATATGATAATAAATTAACTATTACGGATTTCGTCTCGCATGCTGTTGTATTAGCACTTGGAGAGCATAAAGAAATGAACAGCGCTTATATAGATGATGCAATTCATCAATTTGAACATGTGCATTTAGGCATGGCAGTCGCATTAGAAAAAGGGTTAGTCGTTCCAGCTATTCGCTTTGCAAATAATTTATCTTTAGTAGAGTTGTCTAAAGAGATTAAGAATGTGGCACAAAAGGCACGAGCAGGTAGCTTAAGTAGTGATGATATGCACGGAACGACATTTACAATTAGTAATTTAGGTAGCTTTGGTATTGAATATTTCACACCGGTATTAAATACACCTGAAACTGGTATTTTAGGTGTAGGTGCAATTGAACATGTTCCTGTATTTAAAGGGAAAAAATTAAGAAAAGGAAGTATGTTACCTTTAAGTTTAACATTCGATCATCGTGTATTAGACGGTGCACCAGCAGCTGCATTTTTACGCACAATTAAACATTATTTAGAAGAACCTATAACAATTCTTTTATAAAGAGAAGGTGAGAGAATGAGTAAATTAGTTGTTATTGGGGGCGGACCTGCTGGCTATGTAGCAGCAATTACCGCGGCTCAAAATGGCAAAGATGTCACTCTTATTGATGAAGCTGACCTTGGCGGAACATGTTTAAATGTTGGGTGTATGCCGACGAAATCACTGTTAGAAAGTGCTGAAGTACATGACATTGTGAGAAAAGCGAATGATTATGGGGTTACGCTTAATACAGGAAGTATATCAATTGATTGGGATCAAATACAGGCGAGGAAATCACAAATCGTAATGCAACTCGTCCAAGGAATACAATATTTAATGAAGAAAAATAAAATTAAAGTTGTAAAAGGAACAGCGAAATTCGAAACGGATCATCGTATGCGAGTTGTACAAGGAAATAAAGAAGAAGTAGTTGATGGAGAGAGCTTTATTATCGCAGCTGGTTCCGAACCTACAGAATTACCATTCGCTCCGTTTGATGGAAAATGGATTTTAAATAGTAGCCATGCCATGTCTCTTGAGAGTGTACCATCTTCATTGTTAATCGTTGGTGGTGGTGTAATAGGATGCGAGTTTGCAAGCATTTATAGTAGACTTGGCACAAAAGTATCGATAGTTGAAATGGCACCGCAATTAATACCTGGTGAAGATGAAGATATCGCGAATACTTTAAGAGAGAAATTAGAAAAAGATGGGGTGAAAATTTTTACGGGAGCAGTTTTAAAAGGTTTAAATAACTATAAGAAGCAAGCTTCATTTGAATACGAGGGAATTACTCACGAAGTAACTCCAGAATTTGTTCTTGTTTCTGTAGGAAGAAAACCACGAGTGCAACAATTAGGATTAGAAAAGGCAGGGGTTCAGTTTTCAAATAAAGGGATTGCTGTGAATGAACATATGCAAACGAACGTATCGCATATTTACGCAGCTGGTGATGTGATCGGTGGAATTCAGCTTGCTCACGTTGCCTTCCATGAAGGAACGACAGCAGCATTACACGCAAGCGGAGAAGACGTGAAAGTAAATTATCACGCTGTGCCCCGTTGTATATACACAGCTCCAGAAATAGCTAGTGTCGGGTTAAGTGAAAAAGGTGCAAGAGAACAATATGGTGATATTCTCATCGGAGAATTTCCTTTTACAGCGAACGGAAAAGCTCTTATTTTAGGAGAACAAGTAGGTAAAGTAAAAGTCATTGTAGAACCTAAATACCAAGAAATTGTAGGGATTTCTATTATCGGTCCTCATGCAACTGAACTTATTGGTCAAGGAACCATAATGATTCATACAGAAGTTACCGCTGATATAATGAGAGATTATATTGCAGCACACCCTACTTTATCAGAAGCAATTCATGAAGCGTTAATGCAAGCGGTAGGACATGCTGTACATGCTTAAATGGAAATATAATAAACCACTATTCTCTAAACAAATAAGAGAATAGTGGTTTGATTTTTTATTAATAGAATATCTTATTATTTTTTAATTTCAATCGCTGAAGTAATATCGTTCCAATCAGGAGCTAAATTAGCAGTTTTACCATACCAATCAGCGTGTTTAAATATAACACCTTTTCCATATCCTTGTGTTGAAGTGTGCTCCCAAAGTGTCGTTGAATAACTTGCAGAAGGTGACGCTGTACTTACAGAAGAAATTCTGTCATTCCAGCTAGATGGTAAGTTTTTAAAGCCGCTGCTCCAGTAAATATATTGACCACCTTTATCTTTATGTTCGTAAAAATCAGTACTACCAGCACCGCTACCTAAAGGATTAATATTATTTTTAATTGCTTTTTTATCCTTTGCAATATACGCATCCAATGTTTCACGGCTAGTAAAACCATAAGCTAGCCAATCTCCATTTTCATTTTGCTCTGGTAATACCATAGTAATTTGGATATCTTTCTTATCCTGATCACTTAATTTTGCAAATGAATTAACATTTTGTTCATCCACTTTTAAATAATCAAATGACTTAATTGTGTTACTTTTTTCCTCAGCACTTACTGCACCTAGTCCTCCAGTTAATGCAAAACCAGCTATTAATGTCCCTGCTACTAATTTCTTCAACATATAACCATCCCTTTTTGTTTGAATTTTTGTACAGGTGAATCTTGTACAGCTAAAATGTATTCTAATTTTATACTTTTGTAAATATTCTGAAGTTTTAGAAATAATAGGCGGAATATTTACATTTTTACATTATTTCTTTAGAAAAAATGGTTATTGGAATGATATAATAAGTGGATGTATTGCTTTTACTGGATGTAAAGATATTTTAGGAGAGGTGTCATTGAAATATTTTACAAGAGAATGGTATAAAAAAATGCAAGTTTTAGAATTTGTAAGTTTTATAGAGTCTATAAAAGAATGGTCGGAAATGGATATACAAAGTTTAAAGGAAGAAATAGAGGAAAGGAAAATAGATTTATTAAAATTCCTTCCTGAATCGATATACTCAATTATACAAAACATAACAATTAATTCAGAATACCCATAAGGTGAACTGAAAAAACTTATGCAAGAGTGGACAACAGATTATGAGAAAAGAATGGCACAATTAGATCAATCATACGTAGAATATTTTAATTCCATTGAGAAAAAACTTCCGTCAAATGTCGCTCAGTTACACAAGACATCACTACAAGATAGTGTAATTAAAGTAATAAAGAGAGAATCAGAAGATACTTTGTCTATCGTATTAGATTGCAGTGGTACTTTTAGTGAATTTGATAAACTTGAAGTAACCTTTATAGGAGTAACAAAGTGTTCTATGCAGGAAAACTTTGACAGTTATTGGTGGCTATATCATGAAATAGCTCTTACTGAAGATGGTTTTGAACTAGGTGTTTTATTTGACTCTCCATTTAGAGAAGTGACGATTTGCGCAGCAGATGTATTACTTGTGAAGAAATAATGTTGTATGGAGTATTACAAACGTTTGACATAATAAAAAAATAAAGTTATTGTAGATACATGAAGTCTACAATAGGAGCTGTACTATGAAATATTCTAAAGCTACAAATTATGCTCTTCATACAATGCTTTTTCTGGCAAAGGCCACACCAAATAAGTTAGTTAGTGTTCACCAATTAGCAGAAATGCAAAATGTTTCACCAACGTACTTGTCTAAAATACTAACTAAGTTGACAAAGGAAGGGATGATACACTCATCATCTGGTCCAAAGGGCGGTTACTCGCTTAGTAAGAATTGGGAAGATATTTCATTTTTAGATATTATACATGCAATTGAAGGCAAAACATCATTGTTTGACTGTTGTTTACATGACAAACCTGGATGTTTAATTAATGAGGCAATGCTCGCAGCAGAAGAGAAAATGGAAGAAGAGTTAAGAAATCAAAAAATCGTAGATCTTGCGAAAAAAATAAAAGTGGATTTTTAATCTGCTTTTATTTTTAAATTAATTAAGGATAAAAGGGCTCTTTAATATCTTTAATTGTAGTTAGAAAATGATATGAAGAAGGAGAGAAGATGATGAATAATTTTTGGAATGATCGATATAAATCAGATGAATATTTTTACGGGGAAGAACCTAATACATTTATTAAAGAACAAGCATTTCGTTTAGCAAATCATAATAAAGTAATAGCATTTGCGGAGGGAGAAGGTAGAAATGCTGTATTTCTAGCAAGACAAGGGAACGAAGTAACAGCTATTGATTATTCGGAAGATGGATTAGAAAAGACAAAAAAATTGGCAGAGAAGCATAACGTAAACGTGCATACAAAAAAAGTAGATTTATTAGCTGATAGTTTGCCAGAAAATGAATATGATGCGGCAATTATGGTATTTGGACATTTTCATGATGATTATAAAAAAATGATATTAGATAAAATGATACAAACGATAAAACCTGGTGGATTAATTATGTTTGAAGTTTACTCAAAAAAACAAATAAACTATAGTACTGGTGGACCAAAAGATGTTGATATGCTGTATGATCCAATTGATATCCTTACTTGGTGTGAAGAACATAAGGTAATTCATTTCTTTAATGGAGAACAAGAGCGAGTTGAAGGGAAAGGGCACACTGGTTTAGCTGATGTTATTCAAGTTGTTATTAGAAAATGAATATAAGTGTTAAATGTATGAATGTAAAAAGACCAGTCGTATAAGGCTGGCCTTTCTATTTAGATACTAAATTATCAAGCTTCCAATATGTATTTGTTAACGGCGCAGCTTTGCTATCTATGTATAAATACATATTATTTAAATCTTTTGGTGAAGTTTTCAGTTCAAACACAATGTCAGTAGTTAAAGAGAATTCGTGTGGAACATTTTTATAGTGCTCGTCATCTATCGGATGAGCTTCACCTTCATATTTCTCGCCAGTTTTTTCATCTTGTATGAAATATTTTATTTCCGAAAGATCAATAGTTTGTCCATCGTCCCGAACATTATTAATCATAACACGAGTAGTAAGGCGCCGCTCTTTGTCTATTTTTTCAAACTTTGCATTTTCAACTGTCGCTCTATAGTATTCGTTTTTAACTATTTCTCCATAGTGCATTGCATTCTTTTTGAGAGCGCTCTTTTCTTGTTTTGATGTAGTATTGCTATTACATCCTGTTAATATTCCAGTAAATAATAATGCTGTACATGTCGTTTTGATTAATGATTTCATAGTAATCCCTTTCTGTATTAAAAAGTAAAACATAGGAATAATTTTACATCAATAGGAAGGTAAATGGAAGTATTTTTGCGTAATATACAGATATACATTTATTCGGTTGTCAAGTTAACAGGATAGAAAGAGGGAGAAGACTGTATAAAACGGAATAAATAAGAATTGAAAATATTGTAAAACGGAAGAGGCATGCATATAATTAATATAAAGTTTAAGTTTCTGAACCTTCAATAACGGTGGTGATAACATGTTTACTGAAGAACGTCGAGAGAAAATTTTAGAACTACTTAATACAGATGGAAGAGTAATAGCAAAGGATCTTGCGGAAAGATTTGATATGTCTATTGATTCTATAAGAAGAGATTTGTCTATTATGGAAAAGGATGGTTTATTAAAAAGAACGCACGGAGGTGCAATTGAACTTACGCGAGTGAGAAACTTAGCTGCGGAACCAACTAAACGTTATAGTGATAGCTCAATATATGAGGACACAATTGCAAGAGTTGCGGTATCTTATATACAAGAAGGTGATTCAATTTTTATTGGTGGGGCTTCCGTTCATAATGCGATGCTGAAATATTTACCGGAAGTATCATTTACGGTTATTACGAATTCTATAGAAATAGCTGGTTATCTACGAGAATATAAGAATATTGATACGTATTTAATTGGCGGAAAAGTAAAACCTTCAGGGAATATTACTGATACACTTGCCTCTGAATTGATAAGTAGATTTTCTATTGATCTGTATTTCTCTACAGGTGGAGGCATTTCATTACAAGGTATTAGTACCGCAACACCTGAAGTTGCTTATTTTAGTAAAAGAGTAAGTGAAATTGCTAGAAGAAATATTTGTTTAGTTCCGCATAATAAACTTGGAATAGATTGTTTTATAAGAGGAGAGTCTCTAAAAAAAATTGACATTATTATAACTGACGAAGAGGCTAGTAAAGAAACTGTTCAGGACTTTGAGAAACAAGGTAAACAAGTTGTAATAGCGCCATTATATTCATTTGAAAGGAGTTTGACATGATTGTAAAAGAGCAAGAGTTTCATATAAATGGATTAACTTATACAATTCGTTCTGCAGCTGAGAAAGATGCTGACCAGTTATCGAAAATTAGAGTTCAGATTGATGGAGAAACTGAAAATATGGATAGAGATGCTGGAGAGGGATTTATAGATGACCTAGGGTTTCAAAAAATAATAAAAACAGATAGTGAAGAGGCGAAGAATCTCTTTTTAGTTGCAGAAGTGCACAATCGAATCGTTGGATTTTCAAGGTGTGAAGGATCAAATTTTAAGAGATTATCTCATAAAGTAGAGTTTGGCGTTTGCATTTTAAAAGAGTTTTGGGGATATAAAATGGGTAAGAGCCTATTACAACAATCTATTAAATGGGCTGACGAAAATGCAGTAAATAAAATATCTTTACAAGTATTAGAGACAAACGAGAAAGCTATTCATCTTTATAAAAAATTAGGTTTTGAAGTAGAAGGCGTTTTGAAAAATGACAAAAGACTATCGGACGGAAAGTATTATAATACGGTAGTGATGGGAAGGTTTACTGATACTTTTCATAAAAGAGGTGAAGAAGTATGTTTTACAGAAGGAAGTACTATGTAGTGAAAAATGAATTCATAGAAGTCTTTAATGATCATTTCAATAACACGAACTTACCTAATCAATTAAAGCATGGTTCTAAGCTAATAGGACGCTGGATGAAAGATAATAAGAATGGTACGTCTGAAGTATTTGCCATATGGGAATATGATAGTTATGAACAGTATAAAGAAATAGAATCGAAAATTAGAAGTGACGAGAGGCATATTAGAAGAATACATGAATGGTATGAAAACCATGGCGGGAAAGAATATGTTTTACAGGAGTACATAGTAGAGATGAAAAATGAAGAGTTAGTATGTACTGTAAAGTAATAGAGGGGTGAGGGATAATAGGAATGAAAACAAAATTATATTTTAGTTTAGCATCCACTATTTTATTTGCAATAGCCGTGATTGTTTTCTTTATAAACGGTAATCCACAAAAGTGGTTTTGGTTATGTATTTTCTTTGCTTCCATTATACAAAATATAGTGCTACTAAAAAAGAATAAAGAAGTGCATTAAGATATTCAAATTATTAACATATTTGTGTCGTCTTTCTAGTTTTATTGAAAACGCTTTTATTCAGTTTTATAATAAAAGTATGTTTTTACAGATCTCCAAAACAATGAATAGGGAGATGATACAATGTTAGCTTCACCGTTTTACTTACATACATGGAAAAAGTTTATTAATGAAGGAGTCCTTGATTCGAACCGTATAAACGAAAGAATTTCAGAGTCATGGCATCGATGTAAACAAGCAAATGTGAATCCTCACATGAATAAAGGTCAGAAAATTTTGTCTTCTAATTTTTTTCAAGATCAAAAGAAAAAGAGTGAAATCTTCCTAGATATCGCAATCCCTCAAATACAAAATATGAGAAAAACCATTGATGAACTACAAATGATGGCATTATTAATCGATCCAGATGGTTATGTTCTATCGTTAAGTGGAAATAAACAAACGTTAAAGCGAGCGAAACATATTAATTTTATTGAAGGTGTAAAATGGACGGAAGCAGCTGTGGGGACAAACGCAATAGGAACAGCGCTAGAAATTGAAGAAGCTATTATGATAAGTGGTACTGAACATTACTCCGTGGTATCTCATAGCTGGAGTTGTGCGGCTGCTCCCATTCATAATGATGACGGGAAATTAATTGGTGTTCTAGATTTCTCCTGTCCAATTGAATTTTCGCATCCATATATGCTCGGTATGGTAACTTCAATTGCACATGCGATAGAACGTGAATGTAGCATAAGAGTTCATCAAAATGAATTACACTTAATTCATCGTTTTTTAGATGTCATTGATAGTGATGAACAAGTAGTTATTTGTAATCATCGTGATGTTATCGTTTCTGCGAGTAAGAGCGTTCGTGAACGAATAAATAATTGGTCAAGAATGAAACTTGAAGAGTTAATGCACCATGGATTAGAAACTAAATTAGAGATACCAGTATATAGTAATGAAAGAATGATTGGGAAATGTATGTATTTAAAGGAAAACGAACAAATGAATACATATTCTGCTCTCACATTTATAAAAGGAATTACTTTTCCAGGAGTTACTGGGACAAGCAGAGCATTTCAACACACACTAGAAGAAATTAAGCTTGTTTCACCGACTGATGCTAGTGTGTATGTATGTGGTGAGACAGGAGTGGGAAAGGAATATGTTGCGAGAGCGATTCATGAAAATAGTCCAAGAAAAGACGGGCCCTTTATAGCTGTTAACTGCGGTTCTTTGCCTAAAGAATTAATAGAAAGTGAATTGTTCGGTTATGCTGAAGGTGCATTTACAGGTGCGCGACGTCAAGGATATAAAGGGAAATTTGAACAAGCGAATGGAGGAACATTATTTTTAGATGAAATTGGTGAAGTATCACCAGAGATGCAAGTAGCATTATTGCGTGTTTTACAAGAACGTACAATAACTCCAATAGGAAGTTCAAAAGAGGTACCAGTAAATATTCGTATTATTACTGCCACACATAAAGATTTACTACGGTTAGTAGAAGAAGGGAAATTCCGTCAAGATTTATATTATCGTTTGCACGTTTATCCGTTATATGTTCCATCGTTAATAGAAAGAAAAGAGGATATCCCATATTTTATACAACACTTTTGCGAACAGAAGAATTGGAATGTTGTATTTCCGAAGAGTATTTGCAATCAATTTTTACAACATACATGGCCCGGAAATATTCGAGAACTAGTAAATGCATTAGAACGCATTTACATTTTGTCGCAAGGACGGGAAATATGCGAAAAACAAGTCGCTCTTTTGATACAAACAATGATGGGAAATCAACAACAACTTGAGTTACAAGTTGAAAATAAAACCGAACATACATTGAATTTTCGCGAAAAAATACAGCGTGATAGCATGATTGAAGCATTACAAAAGACAAACGGAAATGTTTCATTAGCTGCAAAACTATTAGATGTACCCCGTAGTACATTTTATAAACGAATGCAAAAATATAAGTTATAAAGTAGATTTTTGTAATCTACTTTTTCTTTGTGGGCTCATGTTCTGTCGGAATGTGCGCTTACCGGGGAAATAATAGAACAGTTAGAAATTAATTTCCGAAAGGGGGACTTATGTGAAGTATATTGAAATTGGCTTCGGAAATAGGTGGTTCGTTCGAACAGAAACTGAAAATAAAGATGGAACTGAATTTGAGGAACGAGGAATTATAAAACCTATTTATTTTGAGTCTTTATATGTACGAATTTGGTTTCGGAAAACGTGTTTTATTTTTGATACGAAAGAAGGGTTTAAAAAAACTAAGAAGAGGAGGATTGAATATAAATTTATAGTTGGAATTGTAAGTAGAATAAATAAAGAAAAAGTGTGCTGATATACGTTATTATATTGACCAGGAAATTCTTTGGACTTATATTAAATTCATAAAAAGCAATTTTACTAAATATAAATTGTTAATAAAACCACTAAAAATTATTATCAAGACCTAAAAGCTAAAAATCCTAAAAAAATAAAGGTGAGCGCATATTAGTCATGTATAATATGTACTCACCTTTATTTTCTTGTTCAAAGCACCCGTTAGTCACTCATGGAACATGGAATAAAGTGTGGTATTGATTTAAAATAAAGTTTGATAATTTATAAAAAAGATTGATAAAACCCTGTATTAATATAAGATTTTTCTTTTGCCCCTTAAATTTCAGTTGTATTGTTCAATTAAAGGGCCAGATTGTTGAGGAAACAGGAATAATAAGAATACTCAAAAGATTGTTTGTGAAGTGTTACACTTAAACTAACGGGCAGTTTAGCTTAAGTACATTTTTTCACAAATTTAAATGGGGAAATTTCCCCATTTTTTATACCAGCTTAACGTTGATTCGGGAATGTTGAACTTCGCTACCTGCTAATTGAATTCTACTTCATCTGGAGACCTTTAAATTAAAATGTTTCCTTTCTTCTGACAGACTTATTAAATTTCGAAAACAATCAATTCAATCATCTTTTCGTATAGAAAAACTTATTAAGAAACATGCACTAGAAAAAATATAAATCATATATAGGAGATATCCCGTTTGAATGCTTGAGGAGGATATTATGAAACCTATGTTACCTAGTGAAAAATATTTTGGTAATTTAGAACTAGTTTATGCATTTTATGGGGCTATGCCTACAGGTGTTACTGTTTCAGAAACTGGTCGTATTTTCATTTGCTTTCCGAAATGGGGAGACGATGTTAAATTTACGGTGGCGGAAATTTTTGAGGATAAATTGCAGCCTTATCCTAATTTACAAACCAATTTGGTTAACCCCGAGAATATCCCAATGACTTTCATCAGTGTCCAAAGTGTAGTTGCTGATGGAAGGGGAACGCTTTGGATATTAGATACAGCGGCACCCAATTTTTCTGAACCTATTAAAGGGGGGGCAAAATTAGTCGCTGTTGATTTAGAAACCAATACAATAAGAAAAGTATATACCTTTACAGAAGATGTTGTCCTGCCTACAACTTATCTGAATGATGTCCGTTTTGATTTTCGTGTTGGAAAAGCAGGTTATGCCTATATAACGGATTCTTCTTCAAGAGGACCAGGAGCTATTATCGTCGTAGATTTATCAAATGGAAACGCGTTTAGACGGTTAAATGGAGCAAATTCAACTTCACCCGATCCCTATTTTTTACCGAAAGTAGAAGGTCAAATTTTAATGAATCGAAACAAAGACGGTTCAACTTCTCCATTTAGGTTGGCGTCTGATAGTCTTGCGATTTCTCCCGATGGAAAGATATTATTTTTTGCTCCACTAACCAGTCGGCATTTGTTCTCGATCTCAACAGAAGCCTTGAGAGACAGAACGATACCGGACATGAATTTACCTTATCATGTGGAGTATTGGGGAGAAAAAGGTGCGTCTGATGGAATGATCACCGATGCAAAGGGAGCTGTTTATGCTGGAGATTATGAAAACAACAGTATCCGTAAGATATTGCCAAATGGCATAATGGAAGCTATCGCACATGATCCGAGAATTTTGTGGCCGGATACTTTTTCAATTGGTCCGGATCAATATTTGTATGTCATTGTGAACCAATTACATCGACAGCCTAGATTTCATTATGGAAAAGACTTACGACAGAAACCTTATAGTTTACTTCGTATCAAAATTGATGAATTTCCTGCTCCGACCTTTTCATAATAAAAATAGTCAATTAATTGTTTTCATTGATAGAAAATGATCAAACTTTTTTATAAAACCAAAACATAAACCTGCTGGATAAGAATCCATTTTGATCAATCTTTTTCAAAATGGATTCTTTTTATTTACCATAGAATACGGGTTAACACGATATTTTTAATCAAACTTTATTTTAAAATTACGAAGGAACTCATGAATGTTTTAAAAAATATGGTGAAGTAGTAATACCCCAACTTATGAGTGAAATTAATGAAAAGTTAAAATGGGATGTTGTTAGTTATGTAGATCATAAGGAGTATGCTTTATGGCCACTACTAAAATATTTTAAAAAGATAATTACCTCAGCCTAAAGATATTAAAGAACTTGTTTGTAATATTCTATTTGAAGATTTTTCATTGAAAATCTCAATAGCTCTTTCACATATTTCTTAATTAATACAAAATCTTTCTGTTATCCAATAATTAAGTTCAGAAAATGTAAGGCTTTGTTCTATTTTCTTACCTTGGGAATATTGTTTTAAAACATTATTATTAATAGAAGTCGGAATGCCATCGATATAACCGAAAATCTGAATTTTCTTTAATACAGGAGATATACGCCAATCATTAGACTTTGTAATGAGTTCTTTCATACTTGATAAATGTATTGGTTCTGTATGTAAGATTTTTGCTGGACCTGGATTTCTAGCAATTTTAATCCTATTATTTGAGACTTCACAAGTGAAAGTTTCTCTTACATTACTTACTTGAAATGCTTCATAAAGTGGATAAGCTTGGAATAAAGGCGCACAGTAACCAACATCGACATAATAAGGTTGCTCTAAATTAACTCGTAAACATAAATGTCCAGGATCCATATACATACATATAATGAACATCAAAATCAAGATTGGATAGTAACCAATGGAATCCAATTGAGTGTGTCCAACAAGTACCGCCCAAACCTTTTGTTGTAATACGGTTTATGTATGTCTCAATGTAAGGAAAATAATCCTCTGTTTCATTACTTTTTTCCCAGTCAATTATTTTAGTAAGAGTTTCCCACTTTACCTTTTCTTGATGAGCTTTAATAAGCTCATTTAAAAACTTTAAGCTAGTAGGTTGTTTTGTAGCACCTAAAAACGATAGAAACTTGTTTACAAGTTTTTCTTGTGACATGTTCTTATCCTTTCTATATAGTAGTTTGTATTAAGAATATTATACAATTAATATCAGAAAATACAGTTATTAATAGGTTAGGAGAGAATTGTATGTCAATTTCGCTATATTATAAAAAAATTCGTGAGCAATTAGGCCATGAACTAATTCTAATACCGAGTGTAGCTGCTGTTATTAAAAATGAGCAAGGGAAAATCTTATTTCAATATCCTGGTGGAGAATACTGGAGTTTGCCAGCTGGAGCAATTGAGCCTGGAGAAACTCCAGAAGAAGCGGTAGTTCGTGAAGTGTGGGAAGAAACGGGTTTGAAAGTGCAAGTAAAAAAACAAAAAGGGGTATTTGGAGGGGAAAGGTTCCGTCATATATATCCGAATGGCGATCAAGTAGAATATATTGTTGTTGTGTTTGAATGTGAAATTACTAGTGGAAAACTGAAATCGATAGATGGTGAATCTTTAAAACTACAATATTTCTCATTTTCTGAAAAGCCTACTTTAGCGCTACCATACCTAGATAATATATTTTTATAGATGTAAAATAACACACCTTACTTATTGAAGGTGTGCTATTTATATAACCCGGTCGTATACATCTCCGTCAATGTATGTACTATCTCTTCTAACTCAAATTTTTTATCATTTTTCACAATTGCCCAAAGAAACATCTCATTCATTGCGAACCAAGCACGTGCTACAATTTCTTTATTTAATTCAGGCTGTGCTAATCCACTTTCTTGAGAGTATGTAATATCCTGCGTAATATTGTTTATGAAGCGTTCCCGTATCTCGTCCCATTTTTGACGTATCTCTTTTGATAATCCGATTGCTTCTTCTACAACTTGTAAAATAGCTCGTTCTTTCTTTGCTAGTTGTAGAAATGCTCTAACTTGATTTTGAATCATTTTATGTGCTTCTTCCTTCGTTTGAGGCAAAAAGGAGCGCTTGGCAATATCATAAAATTGATTCATAACATCTTCCATTAAAACGGTGAGGAGATCATCTTTGTTTTTAAAGTATACATATGCTGTTCCGTAACCAGTTTCTGCATGTTTAATAATTTGTGTAATTGTCGTTTTTTGAAATCCGTTATTTATAAAAATAGTGTAACCAGAGTGTAATAGTTTTTTCTTCGTTTCTAAGGAGCGGTGTTTTCTTGATGAAAGGGTACTGTTTTTCAAAGAATCACCTCTTTATACTGAAATATCTGAAAATATAACTGTATTGTAAAAGAAATTCATATATAAAGTCAACTGACATAATATCATTGACGTCGTATCAATTGAGGTGATATATTTCAATTAGTTAGAATAAAAAGAAAATTAAGAGAAGGTGACACCATGTATAAAGAACCATTTCAACCGAATTATGAATATGCGCTTGAATGTGATAAACATGATGAACTGAAAGATTTTCAAACTGAATTCTATAAAAAAGAAGGAACGATATATTTAGATGGAAACTCATTAGGACTACTTTCAAAAAGAGCAGAGAAATCATTACTTACGTTGCTAGATTCGTGGAAAGAGTATGGCATTGACGGCTGGACAGAAGGTGAGCACCCGTGGTTTTTCCTTTCAGAGAAATTAGGTAAACTTACAGCCCCTCTTATTGGTGCTTTACCGGAAGAAACTATTGTAACCGGTTCTACAACTACAAATATACACCAAGTTATTGCGACGTTTTACGAACCAAAAGGAATACGTACAAAAATACTTGCGGATGAATTAACTTTCCCATCAGATATTTATGCACTTCAAAGTCAAATTCGTTTAAAAGGATTAGATCCAGAGGAGCATTTAGTAAGAGTGAAAAGCCGAGATGGTAGAACACTTTCTGAAGAAGATATTATTTATGCGATGGAAGATGATATCGCTTTAATTTTATTACCTTCTGTTTTATATAGAAGTGGTCAAATTCTGGATATGAAACGTTTAACAACGGAAGCTCATAAACGCGGCATTCACATTGGATTTGATTTATGCCATTCAATAGGATCTATTCCGCATCATTTCAAAGATTGGGATGTCGATTTTGCTGTTTGGTGCAATTATAAATATTTAAATGCAGGACCGGGTGGCGTTGCAGGAATTTATGTAAATAATAAACATTTTAATAGACTACCAGGGTTGTCTGGATGGTTTAGTTCTAGAAAAGATAAGCAGTTTGATATGGAGCATACATTAACAGCCGCTGATCATGCAGGTGCTTATCAAATTGGTACACCTCACGTTTTAAGTACAGCACCATTAATTGGTTCACTTGAAATTTTCAAAGATGCTGGTATTGAGCGTTTACGTGAGAAATCTTTACATATTACGAGGTACATGCTGAATTTAATTGAACATGAATTAAAAGATTTCGAATTTACAATTGGAAATCCATTAGAGGATGAAAAACGAGGCGGGCACATTTATTTAGAGCATGCAGAAGCAGCACGTATATGTAAAGCACTAAAAGCAAATGGAGTAATTCCAGATTTTAGAGCGCCAAATGGGGTGAGACTTGCGCCGGTCGCTTTATATAACACATACGAAGAAGTGTGGAAATCTGTACAAATATTAAAGAAAATTATGAAAAATGAAGAGTATAAGCAGTTTGAAAATAAGCGAGAGGTTGTGGCATAAATATGAAAACACCAGAGTGGATTGATATTTCACAACCGCTAAATAATAATATTGCAACGTGGCCAGGAGACACACCGTTCTCGTATGAAGTTTCATGGTCAAAAGAAGAAAGTGGCTCGGTAAATGTCGGAAAGTTAACGATGAGTATTCATACAGGCACTCATATTGATGCACCATTTCATTTTGATAATGATGGAAAGAAAGTATTAGATTTAGATGTTCAAGTTTATGTTGGTCCAGCACGGATTATTGACGTTTCTAATTTTGAAAGCATCGGGAAAAAGGAATTAGAAAGCTTTCATTTAGAAGGTGTAGAACGATTATTATTACGTACATCTTCACATGGAAAAGCTGAAGAATTTCCAGATGTGATCCCTCATTTACGTGCAGACATAGCACCTTTTCTTTCAGAGAAAGGTATTCGTTTAATCGGAGTAGATGTACCATCAGTTGATCCGCTAGATGATAAAGAATTAGCAGCGCATCATCAATTATTTAAACATGGAATTCATATTTTAGAAAATGTCGTACTAGATCATGTAGCAGACGGTGATTATGAACTTATTGCATTACCACTTGCATTAACTGATGCAGATGGAAGTCCAGTTCGAGCCGTTATTAGACCAATATAAGTAGAATCATATAAAAGGGGCGTTTGGCTAATATGAAAGAAAATGAAAAAGTAATTATGGAAAAAGGGATTCATACGGATTTTAAAGAGAATATGACGTATGGGGAGTATTTACAATTAGATAGTTTACTATCTTCTCAAAAAAGATTATCGGACCATCATGATGAAATGTTATTTATCGTTATTCACCAAGCAAGTGAGCTTTGGATGAAGCTCATTTTACATGAGCTAAATGCGGCGATTGAATCTATTAAACAAGATAAATTACAACCAGCTTTTAAAATGTTAGCACGTGTATCAAAAATTCAGTCTCAAATTATTCAATCTTGGGATATTCTTGCGACATTAACACCATCAGAATATATTGAGTTTCGTGATTCACTCGGTCAAGCTTCAGGTTTTCAATCGTATCAATATCGTATGATTGAGTATGCACTTGGCTATAAAACGCCACACGCATTAAAAATTTATGAAAAGGATCCAGAATTACATGCACGACTTCATAAAGCGCTACATGCACCAAGTCTATATGATGTCGCGATTCAAGCATTAGTAAAAGAAGGATTCCCTATTCATAAAGATGTGTTAAACCGTGATATTACGCAACCTTATGAAGAAGATGCAACAGTAGAAGCAGCGTGGTTAGAAGTATATGCGGATGTGAAAAAATATTGGAATTTATATCAGCTTGCTGAAAAATTGATTGATATTGAAGACTGGCTACAACAATGGCGTTTTCGTCATATGAAAACAGTAGAACGAATTATTGGACATAAAATGGGAACAGGTGGATCCTCCGGTGTTTCTTATTTAAAACGAGTACTTGATCAACAATTCTTCCCAGAGCTGTGGAATGTTCGTACGAAATTATAAAAATAAACCTGTCAGTTCATTATGACTGACAGGTTTATTTTTATTTGAGCACAATTATGTTTAAAATGAAGGAACAAGATATAATAAATGGAGTAACTATTTAAATGGAGGTAAAGTTTTTGGATTTCAAGCAACTAGAAAATAAATTCGAAAAGAAAAAAGTGAATACATTTCTTGTTTATCAAAAAGGGGAATTAACAACTGAGTACTATAAAACACCTGAATGTGCAAATAAATTATATAAAATAAATTCGATTACAAAAAGTATTGTATCTTTATTAATTGGTATTGCTCTTGATAAGAGCTATATAAATGATATACATACACCGATTACAGAGTGGATTGAAAATGTACCTGGGGAAAAACATGATTTGACGCTTTATCACTTATTAACAATGACTACTGGTGAGGATTGGAAAGAGTTTGGAAATGGAGTAGTATTCCCAAATGACTTTGTAGAATCAGAGAACTGGGTACAGTACATATTAGAAAAGCCAATAATTGAAGAACCTGCTACAAAAATGAATTATAATTCAGGTTCTTCTCATTTACTGAGCTATATTATTCAAGAAGCTACTGGAATGTCGACAGAGCGGTTTGCAAAGAAATATTTATTTGATCCATTAGAAATTAACGAATACGAGTGGCAACAAGATCCGCAAGGTATATATGTCGGCGGCTTCGGTATGAAAATGAAATCTACCGATTTATTAAAATTAGGAAAGTTATGTTTGCAAAATGGATATTGGAATGAAAAAGAAATTGTATCAGCGAAATGGTTAGAAGAGTCAAGTAGGGCTCTATTTGAAACATATGAACATGTCGGTGCATATGGATATCACTGGTGGGTATTAGATAACGGAAGATTTCACATACCGTATTGTATATATTTTGCTATGGGATACGGCGGACAATACATCGTTATCATTCCTCAGTTAGAAATAGTAGCTATTATAAGTAGTCATATGCCAAAACGTGGGCTTGTTCCATTAAAACTATTTATTGAGCATGTACAGGGAAATTCTAATTATATATAAGAAAAGGAGGGAATGTATGAAGGATGAAAAAATTTTATCTTTATTTAGATTATGTTTAAGTCTTCTAGTGTGTAGCGCCATTATTACGCAATTCATAATTAGGGCACAAGTGAAGCCGTTTAATCCAGTTAACTTTTTTAGTTTCTTCACTATTGAAAGTAACATTTTAGTTGCATGTATTCTCCTTTTAAGCAGTATCGGAACAGCTACATTTGGTCGCTCAGAACAGTTTAGTATACTTCGTGGTGGGGCAACGGTATACATACTTACGACAGGACTCGTTTATTTTTTGTTACTAAGAGGGTTAGAAGAGTCACTTCAAACGGCAATACCATGGGTAAATACTGTGCTACATTATATCATGCCGATTGCAATGCTTTTAGATTGGATTTTAAATCCACCTATTAAGAAAATCACTTGGAAGCAAGCTGCAAGTTGGCTCTTATTCCCGTGTTTTTACGTTGTATATAGCTTAATACGTGGTCCAATCGTGAATTGGTATCCATATCCGTTTTTAGATCCGAGAATAGGTGGATATGGTAAAGTACTTTTATATAGTATAGGGATAGCTGTAGTAATTGGCGCTATTTGTATATTGGTAAGATTTTTAGGGAATCGAAACTTTAGGAAAGAATTTTAGAAATGCAAGGAACCCCACTGTTTCCATTTTTAACAGTGGGGTTTCACTTTATCTACTCGTCTTCTGAAACGACAACTTTATAAATTTCTCCGTCTTCGTTTCAAATTCTACATCAACAAAAACACCATATTCTTTTCCATCTTCACGTAACCACAATTTAAATTTTTCAACAGTTATTTGAACTGTTTTTGGTTTTCTACCTATATGAAGATAGTCAATAATTTCTGCTTTTGGGTATTGTTCTTTCGTCTTTTCTACGGCAAGTTTACCCCATTTGGCATACGGCGGCTGCGCATGAACAATTGATGAGTCTGTATATATATTTGAACATGTTGTTAGGAACAGAATGACGAGTGCGACACGTTTTAACGATTTCTTCATGATGAACTCCTTTCATCCTTTTTTTATATTGTTTACATATTTTTTCAACGATATTAGTTTGGATTTTTTTGTCTTCTTTACATAAAAGCGAGGCTTTTACAAAACATAACCAAGAAATCATTTCCGTAATTAAGGAGGGAAAATTATGCGCCAAAAAGCTATTTTTAAAATAGCAGTTTTACTTGCGTTCATAGGACTGTCTTTAATGGTCAGTAGTATACAACTAAAGAATGTAGAAGCTTTTTCTAATCAAGTTATTCAAAGAGGAGCATCTGGCGAAGATGTCATTGAACTGCAATCTCGTTTGAAATATAACGGATTTTATACGGGAAAAGTGGATGGTGTTTTCGGATGGGGTACATACTGGGCACTTCGGAATTTTCAAGAGAAATTCGGATTACCCGTTGATGGTTTAGCTGGAGCTAAAACGAAGCAAATGCTCGTGAAGGCAACGAAGTATGACAAGTCAACTGCTAATAAAGGGACAACAACGAATAAAGGAAATAGCGGCGGAACTGCACAAGAGAATAAACCACCTCAAAATAAAGGGACAAATGTTCCGAACGGTTATTCTCAAAATGATATTCAGCTTATGGCAAACGCAGTATACGGCGAATCACGTGGTGAACCGTATTTAGGACAAGTTGCAGTAGCTGCCGTTATTTTGAATCGTGTTACAAGTGCGTCATTCCCAAATACTGTTTCAGGTGTAATCTTTGAGCCTAGAGCATTTACAGCAGTAGCCGATGGACAAATATATTTAACGCCAAATGAAACAGCAAAAAAAGCAGTTTTAGATGCGATTAACGGATGGGATCCAACAGGAAATGCTTTATATTATTTCAATCCAGATACTGCGACTAGTAAATGGATTTGGACTCGTCCACAAATTAAAAAAATCGGTAAACATATTTTCTGTAAATAGAGCGGAGGTGGGACAATGTTACGAGGTATTATCATTGTATTATTAACAGTCGGTGTAGTAGGAACAGGCTATTGGGGCTATAAAGAGCACCAAGAGAAAAATGCGGTTTTAATTCGAGCGGAAAATAGCTATCAACGTGCATTCCATGATTTAGCATACGAAGTCGATTTATTACACGATAAAATTGGCACAACACTTGCGATGAATTCACGATCATCTTTATCACCTGCATTAGCGGATGTATGGCGTTTAACATCTGAAGCTCGCTCAGATGTTGGACAACTTCCTTTAACATTAATGCCATTTAATAAAACGGAAGAATTTTTAGCGAATATCGGTGATTTCAGTTACCGTGCAGCCATTCGTGATTTAGAAAAAGAGCCGTTAAATGAGCAAGAATATAAAACGCTACAAACTTTATATTCAAATGCAGGAAATATACAAGATGAACTAAGAAAAGTACAACATCTTGTTTTGAAAAATAATTTACGCTGGATGGATGTAGAAATGGCACTTGCATCAAATCGTGATCCAGCAGATAACACAATTATTGATGGATTGAAAACTGTAGAGAAAAACGTAACATCATATTCTTCTACAAACTTCGGACCGACCTTTACAAGTGCGCAAAAAAATAAAAAAGGCGGATTTGAAGCGGAAGGAAAGGCAATTTCTAAAGATGAAGCGGCGAAAATTGCCAAATCGTTTTTAAATTTAAAAGGAAATGAAAAAGTAGATGTAGAGAAAAGTGGAAAAGGTGCGAAAGAATCCTTCTATAGTGTGAAAATTAAAGATGAAGCAACGAACAATGAGTTCTATATGGATATTACCGGAAAAGGCGGATATCCAATTTGGGTTATGAATAACCGCGAAATTAAAGAACAGAAAGTTAGTTTAAACGATGCAGGTAGTAAAGGTTTAAAATTTTTAAAGGATCATAAGTTTAATAATATGGAGCTTTATGATAGCTCTCAATATGATAATGTTGGTGTATTTACGTATGTAGTAAATGAAAATGGAGTACGAATTTATCCAGAAGCAATCCAAATGAAAATTGCTTTAGATGACGGTTCTATCGTAGGGTTCTCCGCAAAAGAATATTTAGCGTCACATCAAAAACGAACAGTTCCATCGGCAAAGCTAACTGCAGCAGAAGCAAGAAAGAAAATCAATCCGGATGTAAAAGTAATGGAAGAACGTAAAGCTGTAGTAGTTAATGATTTGCATAATGAAGTACTTTGCTATGAATTTGTAGGTACTTTAGGAAAAGATACGTACCAAATATTCATTAATGCTAATAGCGGGGCCGAGGAAAAGGTAAAGAAAATGCAAGCTGTTGAAAAAATTTATGATTAAACCTTAAAAGTGAAGTGGTGAAAATAATGAAAACTCTAATATATATATTAATGCTTTGCTTCGTTATAACTGGATGCAGTATTGGAACAAAAGAAAACCCAAACGAAAAGCCGGAACAAAAAAATGTTTCAATGAAAAATGTTAATTATACGAATAAATCAAATAAGCCAAATGAAAAAGCGGCAGATCATTTAGCATCTTTAGCAGCAAGTGTGCCAGGTGTGAATGATGCGACAGCGGTCGTTGTTGGAAAATATGCTATTGTAGGTATAGACGTAAAAGCAAAACTTGATCGAACTCGTGTTGAATCAATTAAATATTCTGTTGCAGAAAGTTTAAAAAATGACCCTGACGGTGCTAATGCAGTCGTTGTAGCAGATGTTGATACGTATGAACGCCTCAAACAAATCGGAAAGCAAATTAAAAAAGGAAAAACAGGTGAAGGTATACTAGATGAATTAGCGGCTATTGTGGGACGAGTAATGCCACAAGTTCCAAATGATATGATTGAAAATCGAGAAACGAATCCAATTAAAGATAATGATAAACAATTACCAAAAGATGAAGAACAAGAGTTAAGAAAAGAACAGGATGATCAATCAAATAATCATTTGAATAAATGAAATTAGCCTCGTACTTAATTGTGCGAGGTTTTTAACTATAATATTAAATATTCAGTTTATTTTTAAGGGAATATATGGTTTAATTATGATGGGAGGGACAACTGTTATGATGAAAAAAAGCGCATGTATATTGTTTAGTTTATGCTTAGGTTTCAGTATGACAGCGTGTGAAAAGAGAAAAGAAGTGAAAAATCAAACAGCAACTTCTTCTACTGTGATGGAAAGGCAACAGAAAGAATCTATCAATATAAATCATTTCTCGAACATAAATGAAGGAATGACTTATACAGAAGTGAAAGATTTAATTGGTTTTGAAGGGGATTTACTTATAGAAGAAGGGGTAGAACATTCTACACAAATTAAACAAATTTTTGCTTGGAAAGGAAACAATCCAAATTCATTTGTTGAAATTACCTTTTTAGATGGAAGAGTGCATTCAAAAGCACAGCAAGGTATAAGTTAATAAGCTAAAAAATGGGAGAGTTTAGCATGAACATACACACAGGGGAAATTCAATTAGTTCCGTATAAGGAGAAATATAAAGAAGTTATACAAACATTTACTTTACCAAGTGAACAAGTTCAGTTTACAGCAGATCCAAGCGCATTACTGGAAAAAGCAAAAAGTGATCGTACAAAAAATGTGATTGTTATTTTAGATTACAATGGCGTACCGGTGGGTCTTTTCGCATTGGAAACGGGAGATAGAGTAAAGGAGTTCACAGATAATGAGGATGCTTTACTTTTAACGTCATTTTCTATTAATCACAATAGACAAAGAAAAGGATTCGCTAAAAAGTCATTGTTATTATTAGAAGAGTTTGTAAAACGCTATTTTCCAATAAAAAATGAAGTTGTACTTGCTGTGAATGAAAGAAATATTCCTGCACAAAATTTATATGCAAAAGTCGGCTTCGAGGATAAAGGTTTTAGAAGAATGGGACCAATTGGCCAACAAATAATAATGCATTTACCTATAATGAAATAATGAGATAGAAAACTTACTCTTGAATATTCACGTAGTAGGTTTTTTTATTTTAGTAATATATAATATATGTATATAAAATGAAACAGAAATGAAGGATATAAAAAATGAATCAAGATAGAAAATGGAATATCGTTGGGGGAAGAGTGATTAAAACTGGGATTGCAGTTTTTCTTACAGTGTTAGTTTGTGAATTTTTTAATATCTCAACTTGGAGTTATAAAAATGATTTAAAAGATTATAAACCAAATCATTATCATCACCATTTTTCAAGTGAGTCTATTATTTTATTTGAGGTATTATCTATTCATGATATGTTAGAAGAATTAAAACAAATATCCGAGAAATATGAGTGGGAAAATCGATTCAATTGATAAGTTTATTTTATTGTGAGGGGAATAATATGACACTTTATATTGCATTACTAAGAGGAATCAATGTCGGTGGACATAAAGTAATCAAAATGGCTGATTTAAAACGAGTGTTTGAATCAATAGGGTTAAAACAAGTGAAAACATATATACAAAGTGGTAATATCGTATTCGAATCTGAGGAAGATATAAACTTTCTAAAGGACCGAATACAATCTGAAATAAAAAATGAATTTGATTTCGATGTTCCAGTTATGCTAAGAACATATGGTGAATTTATAAATATTATTAAACAATGTCCGTATGAAGTTCATTCATTGTTAGAAGGAGAAAGTGTTCATGTTGCTTTTTTAGCTAATGTACTTTCTGAAGAGGAAAGTAGTCAATTGCTTACATTTAAAAGTGAACTTGAAGATTGCTATATAGATGAGAAGGTTGCTTATTTGTTTTTCAAAAATAGCATTCGAAATTCTAAATTAATGAACCAGTTTCAGAAGTTACATACACCAGCTACAGTTAGGAATTGGCGTACTGTGAATAAATTAAAAGCAATTGTAGAGAGTATGTAAATATAAAAAGATGAGGTTTTCTACATGTAGAAAACCTCATCTTTTTACTTATATTGTTTTGCAACTATGAGTTCGACAATAGGATAAATAAAGAATGAAGAGCAAATTGCGATGAACAGAGGGAGGTTTTTAACGCCATCTAAATTAGCCCCCATAGAAAATCCTTCGGAGAAGATTAATAAAAGGAACATTACAACTACAAGCACAAAATACGCAATTTTAAAGCTTTTATATGTAATTTGCTGGCCCATTTCATCTTGACTTTCTTCTGATACACCGTGGGGATCTCCCCAAGTAATGTGATTAATTAAATTACTAAGTATTAACGAGATAGCAAAAATCGTACCACCCAAAATAGAACCTTCAGTGATGTATTTATATGTGCCATGTACTAGTATTGCAATTAATGCTAAAACAATGATTATAAAAATAGTTTTTTTAGTATTCAATAAATAATTCCCCCCTCGATTGTAAAAAACTCTTTACAAATATAAGTATAAAATTGGAAAAGAATCATGTCAAATACTTTTTACATATAATATGTAAGTATGCAATATTTTGGTTTTATGATAAATAAAAAATTACAATACATTTGAATGTAAAAGAATGGGCTCGCATATATTTGGAAGGGATGTCAGATTAATTTAGGGGGTAGTTATGTCTATACTTTTAAAAGCTGGTGCAGATGCAGGAAACAACGGTTTGAAGTTAATGGTGAAAGGGCAAGACCCTATTTTTATTCCGAGTATTTATTCTTTATATATAGGTGAGCCTACAGGACTCTTAGACGAGGTAGATGTTTCATTATCTGAATTAGAAAACCACATTGATGTGACTATAAGTTCGCCATCGTTAATGCTAAATAATGTACGATACATCGTTGGAGAAAAAGTCATTCAAGATCAATTAAAAGGTACTGAGGTAGAGAAGAAATCAAATAAGTCAACGGATGAGTTAATGGTTATTACAATACTATCAGGTTTGGCGGTAAGCGCTATGCGTCAAAGTCCAACTTCTAGCCATATTAATATTCGATATGATTTATCTGTCGCTCTTCCTATGCAGCTTATTACACAAGAAATAGCTGCTGAAAATGCAAAACGTTATATGGGAAATCATAAGGTTATTTTCCATTATCCGAACGGACGCGATGTGACAATTAATGTTTCAATTGAGTATTGTAAATGCCTGCCTGAGGGTGCTTCTGGGACGTGGGGCATTGTATACGATGAAGAAGGAAATGTTGTGAAACATAAAATAGAATGTGAGCAAAATCAAGTTTCTGAAATTGATTTTGTAGATAAAACTCTACTCTCTTTTGATATTGGTGCAGGGACGACAGAAGAAGTCGTTTCATTAGGGGTAAATTTCCGTCCGCAACTAAGTAAAGGTTTATCTTATGGTGTAAAAGAGACGTTACTACAAATCATTACGAGATGGAACCGGAAGTATCCAACTAAGACGATTGATAGTATTACAGAATTCAATCAAATTTATTTAAATGATAAGCATCCGAGAAATACCTTATTAGTTGAGGAATCACAGCCAGCGCTATTAGGTTTAGCAGCACGTGTTGCAACAGATATTATAAATAAAATTGATGATATGAAAGACGATCCATACGTGTTTATTTATGGCGGGGGTGCAGTAATTATTAAAAACAGTTTAAAAATGATTTTAAAGCAAAAAGGACGACTCAAAAATGTAATCTTTGTAGATAATCCGTTATTTACAAATGCACGAGGATTATTAGTTTATACTTGTTCGCCAAAATATAGAGAGCATAAGCAAAAAGAGTTAGGATTTACAAACTTAACGATAAGTTAGTTGGTGGAAGTATGCGATCTAGGCGATATAAACGTGGTGATCGAGTAAAAATCAATATTCATAAATCGGTATCACCTGAAATGCTTGCGTGGCTGAATAAACAATCAAATCCAACTAATTTCTTCTTTTTTGCTGCGCAGCAATTATTTAAACAAGTAGGAGATATTGACGTTTCAAAAGCTTTACCAAGCAGCCATGTTTTCTCATTATATGTGGAGCCTTCATCCTTATTAAAAGTCGAAGTAAACCCTTTTAAAAACATGACACTAGAAGCAAATACATCCACTGAAAATGCAAAAAAAAAATTATGGGAATCTGTTGATCAATTAGATTGTCCATTTTTTTAAACATAGAAAAATATAAGAAGTCCCATCACTATACATACGAATACAGTGATGGGTTTTTGTTTGTAAATGGAAGGGGCACAATACAAATTGTGCCCCTTCTGTTAATTATTTGTTTGTCTAAATTTCAGATGTATGTTTAGAAACCGCAGTAATTATGCTTTCCCAATCATTTGGATGATTTTCATGACCTGCCCCTTTAAGAGTTAATAGTACTGAGTTTGGAATTTCATCAATTAGTGCGAGGCCATGTTCAAATGGGAGTGCTGTATCGTCTGTTCCGTGAATAACCAATGTTGGTGCTTGTATGGAGTGAAGTACACCTTCATATGCATCATCACCTTGAAGTAAAGCGTGATTAAACATACTTAATAAATTGTTTGCGCGTTCTATTTCTTGTTTTACTTGTGTATAAACTCTATTTTCATCAAATATTCGTTCTGATCCACATAATAGACGAGATCCTGAAACTAAATACTCTGCCACATCATTTTTATTTGTCCAATCTATACTTGCGCTCTTTACATGATGTGTTAAAATCCTTTCATCCATTGGGGGTAAATCGCGAGTATTATTATCAGATCCTATTATACTAGTCGCTAGTAAAGTTAGCGTCAAAATTCTTTCGGGATGTTTTACAGCGGCAATTTGAGCAATCATACCACCTAATGACATACCAAAAAGATGGGCTTTATCAATATGATAAGCGTCTAATACTCCGATTGCATCTTCAGCCATATCTGTTACTGAATAATTTGAAGTGCCAGGTTCATATGTAACAGAGCGTCCAACATCGCGATTATCAAAGCGAATAACAAATTTTCCTGTGTTCGCCAACTGTTCACAAAATTCTTCATCCCAATATATCATTGAACAAGTAGCTCCCATAATTAATAAAATAGCGGGATCATTAGAGTTACCGAAGCTTTCTGTACATATATCAATACCGTTTATTTTAAATATCTTTTCACTCATAAAGTTAGCCCCATTTCTTTTGAATTTAATTAATAATACAGTTTTGAATAATTCTAAGATGTGTGTAAGATTCTTTTTGAAATTCATCCCGCTATTTGCCGGGCAGTAAGAGCCCGATTGGTGAGGAATGATTAAAGTTTTACTTTATAATGCTTTTTGCATAATTACCCCCAAAAATAAGTATATGGTAATTCAAGGCAAAAAATTTTGAGAAATAATTGTATGTTATTAAAATAAACAGCAAGGAGGAGAGGAAATGAAAGCAATTGTTATTGATCAATATGGTAGTGTTGAAGAATTAAAAGAAAGACAAGTTTTAAAACCGATTGTTAAGAATAATGAGGTATTAATACGTATTCATGCAACATCTGTTAATCCAGTTGATTGGAAAATAAGAAAAGGTGACTTACAAGAACAGTTACGCTTTTCATTTCCAATCACTTTAGGATTAGATGTAGCTGGAGTTATTGAAGAAGTTGGAGAAGATGTAGAGTGCTTCAATATAGGAGATAAAGTGTTTACGAAACCTGAAAATATAGGAAGCGGCTCTTATGCTGAATTCATTGCAGTACAATTAGATTTAGTATCACATATGCCTAATAATATTAGTTACGAAGAAGCAGCTTCTATTCCTCTTGCAGGACTTACAGCGTGGCAAAGTCTTGTAGATTACGCAAAAATAAAAGAAAATGACCGTGTATTCATTCATGCTGGAGCTGGTGGCGTTGGAAGTTTGGCAATCCAAATCGCAAAATCATTTGGAGCTTTTGTTGCCACGACTGCTAGTAGTAAAAATAAAGAATTTTTACAGTCTTTAGGAGCGGATCTCGTTATTGATTATAAAAAAGATAAATTTGAAGAACTAGTATCAGATTTTGATATTGTGTTAGATACAATAGGTGGCGAAGTGCAAGAAAAAAGTTTTCGAATTATTAAACCTGGTGGTGTTCTAGTTTCTATTGTTCATGAACCACTACAAAAAGTAGAAGGAATAAAATCAGAATTTTTATGGCTAAAACCAAATGGAAAACAATTAGAAGAATTATCAGCTTTAATTGTAAACGGAAAAATCAAACCAATCATAAGTAAAGTGGTGCCATTTAATGAAGCAGGAGTTCGAGAAGCTCATATTTTGAGTGAAGGACAACATGTTAGAGGAAAGATTGTAGTTAAAGTGGAATGATAATAAAGATTACAGCTTATAGAGTAACTAGATTTGAATAACGAAAAAGCTCAACAATAGATAATATCCCATACTATACATTTTCATTTGCGGGTATTATTTATTGTTGGCTATTGTGATATTACTTCTAACAAATACTGTTTCGTATTGTATCGTGTAATTTCTCTAATCCAATTTCCATATCTTTCTCGTTTAACATTGAATAGCTAATTCTTAATTGGTTATCATTTGTTTCGTAATTTAATAGACAAGCTGTTCCTGGTAAAAAAGAGACATCTACTTCATTTGCTTTTTGTAATAAGGTAAAGGGATCTATCGAATCAGGCAGTGTCACCCATAAATTAAAACCGCCATTTGGTATTTCAAAGTTTAGTTCTTTTAATGGCGATAATATATCAATTGTTAAATCACGTCTCATTTGTAAAGCTGTTCGTAATTTTTCTAAATGATTTTTCATACGTTCCGCACGTAAAAACGGTAGAAGTGCCTTTTGTGTTAATAAAGGACTACCGATATCCATCGAACCTTTCACTGCATATAGCCATTCAAAAATAGGGCCACCGACAATAAGTGCTGCAATACGCAATCCTGGTGCTAACGTTTTACTAAATCCTTTTATATATATTACGTGGCCATCCTTATCAAAACTTTTGATTGGAGGTGGTACTACAGCATCTTCAAAATATATTTCTCCGAAAGAATCATCTTCAATGATAAAAAATTGATATAGCTCCGCTAGTTCTATAAGTTCCATTCTTCGTTCTTTACTCATTACTGTACCTGTCGGGTTTTGGAAGGTCGGATTCGTATACAATAAAACGGGATTTTTACTTTGACAAATATCATCAATTAAGTCGGAGCGAACTCCATGATTATCAAGAGAAACAGGAATGATTTGAACACCTTTATTGATGAAAACATCAAGCGCGGCACTGTAACACGGACTTTCTACTAATACAGTATCTCCAGGTTTTAATAATGTTTGAGCAATTAAATCAATTCCTTGTTGTGCTCCGCTTGTAATTAATAATTGAGATGGGTCCGTCACTAATTTCTGGTGTTCATTTAAGTAATTTGCTATTTCAACTCGCAATTCATAATCGCCTTGAACTGGCCCATAAGTTGCTAACAACATCGGATTTTTATCTAGCAATTTATGCATTTCGTCTGCCAAAAATGGATTTGGTAACAGACGGGGATACAGAATTGCTTGTGAAAAATCATAATATTTACGGTGTTTATTCATTGCATATTGAGAACGCATAACATTAATAGATCTTGATTGTTGCCATTTATACGGTATCGGTTTGAAATCTTTCTTTACACGTTTATATATGTAAGCACCTTTTCCTTGTTCGATGCGTATATACCCTTTCGTTTCTAACTGTTTATAAGCTTTACGAACAGTTAATACATTGATTTGTAAATCTGTGGCCATACAACGTAAAGAAGGAAGGGATTCACCATGTGAAAGCATACCACTTTGTACTCTTTCAACAATTTGCATATATATTTGCTTGTAATACGGTATGTTTGATTCTTTACGCAATACAATCTTCATAGGTTCACCTATTTTTCTTTTTAATTTAATTAAAGCGAAAAATATATAGGGAATCAACTACAACTTGAAGTAACTGTTATATGTACCGATACACTGTTATACACCATAGCCTCTATACTCATTTTAAGAGTAAAAAGGAGGAAGTAAAATGGTCATTTTTAATTACATTTTAGTATGTATTATTTTCGGGACAACATTTTTAACGATTAAAATTGGAATTGAAGCAGGGGCGCCACCGTTGTTTTCAGCAGGAATTCGCTTCTTTTTAGCGGGTATAATCCTTATGATTATTTTTAAATTAAAGCGAAAAGAAATTATGCCACATATATTTTCAAAACGTATTATGTATACTGGATTTTGTTTAACATTTATGACATTCGCAAGTTTATATTGGTCAGAACAATATATTTCTTCGGGATTAGCTGCTGTTCTTTCTGCTACGGGACCAATGATGATTTTATTAATACAAGCAAAGAGGAATAGGGAGAAATTACAAAAGGAACAACTCGTTGCCTTAGTTATTGCACTAATAGGTGTTATATTTGTTTCTTTACCAGGAATGCATCAACAAGTAAGTTTCATATGGAGTATTGCTTGTATTGTTTTAGTTATAGGAGAGTTATTTTACGGAATAGGCTCTATTCGTTCGAAAGAAATACTTTCAGATTTATCAAATGTATCACCATTTCTTATTAACGGAATTCAAATGTTTTATGGAGGGATTTTACTATTAATCGCATCTATTATTGTAGAACAACCAAATGTAACTGTATTAACTTCATGGAGTGTACAATGGCCTATTTTATATCTCATATTTATCGGATCGATCGGTGGACACGGATTATATTACTGGCTCTTATCAAAAACAAACCCAGTATTTCCATCGACGTGGTTATATGTATCACCATTAATAGCAATTATCGTAGGTTATATCGTATTAGGAGAACCCTTAAATCCTACAATGGGAATGGGAGCTTGTCTTATATTGATTGGTGTATTTTTGGCCAATCGTTCAACACTACGGACTTATTTCAAAAAAGGGCGGTTATTAGAGAAGGAGATGTAGTTTAATAAAGCAACAGCCCTGTATATTACAGGACTGATAAAATCAAAAACACAGTTGGAAAAATAACCAACTGTGTTTTTGATAATTAATTCACTTTTTTAATAAAGCCTTTATAATGACGTTTTACAAGCTGGCTTTCTAACGTCTTCATAGTTTCTAGTGCTACACCGACAATGATAAGTAAGCTTGTACCACCAATTTGAGCAGAAGGTGGTAACGTAGCAATTTTCGTGAATACGAGCGGTAATATAGAAATTGCACCTAAGAAAATTGCACCAATAAATGTTAAACGGTATAAAATTTTAGTTACATATTGTTCAGTTGCTTTACCAGGACGAATACCAGGAACATATCCATTTTGCTTTTTCAAATTCTCAGCCATTTGTTCAGGATTTACTTGAATAAATGCGTAGAAGTATGTGAAAGCAACGATAAGACCGACATAAAGTGTCATTCCAATTGGATGTGCGAAATCAAGATTTGCAACTAACCATTTTGATACGCTTGAATCAGGGAAGAGCTGCGCAATTGTACGCGGCGTCATTAAAAATGCAGAAGCAAAGATAACTGGTATAACACCAGCACTATTTACTTTAAGCGGTAAATGAGTGTTTTTTGCTCCTTGATATTGATTGTTTCCTGAAACAGCTTTTGCATATTGGATCGGTATTTTACGTACAGCTTGTTGAATGTAAATAACACCAACAACTATCGCTAAAATTACGAGTCCAATTAAAACAATTTTTATTATGTGCATAAATAGCTGATCGCCAGCATTTTGGAATTGTTGTAAATAAATTTGATTTGCAACATTTGGAATCGCGGCAACGAGACCTGCGAAGATAATCATCGAAATACCATTACCAACTCCGTTAGCGGTAATTTGTTCGCCTAACCAAAGTAAAAATGCAGTACCTGCAGTTAAAACTGTCGCAATAAATAAGTATGTAGTCCAGCTTTGATCTGTTATTAATTGTCCACCTGCTATATTATTAAAGCCATAAGACATTCCGATGGCCTGTATGAATGCGAGAATGATTGTAAAGTATCGAGTGAATTGAGCTGATTTCTTACGGCCCATTTCTCCTTGCTTTGCCCATTCCGAAAACTTAGGTATAACATCCATTTGTAGTAATTGTACTATGATGGAAGCTGTAATATATGGTGTAATACCTACAGCAAAGATTGAGAAATGTTGCAATGCTCCTCCACCAAATACGTTTAACATACCTAGAACGTTAGCTTGATCTTGTACTTTTAATACCTCTGCGTTAGTATGAGGAACTGGAATAAACGTGCCAATTCGAAAAACGATTAACATCGCTAGTGTAAAAAGGATTTTCCTTCTTATCTCAGCTACTCTCATGAAATTTGAAATCGTACGAAACATTATGTCGCCTCCTATATTTTTATCAGTAAAAACTGATTATTATACCCTATGAAGTAACCACAAACCTCCTTCCGCACTAAATTCATTTGACAAATGGATTTTCATACACTTTGTAGTTTTCACGGATATAAAAATATAAGGTGTTATATAAGCGACCTTTACACTTTACGTAATCATTCAATACCCATAATATATCGAATAAATTAACAAATGTACATACATACGCATTAAAAATGAATAAATAGGGCCATTTTTTACATTTATTTAATGATAAATTGATAGGAGATTATTATTCAAGATTGTTATACATGTTATAAAAATAAAGGTGAGCCATTATGATTTATAACTAATATTCATTCAAATGTGTCAGCTAATAGTGTCTCCCAATCTTTAAAGGATAATTTATCATTTATATGTTTTAGTGCGTTAGGTACAAAAATATGACAAATAAGTTCTAAGCTATTACCATCTGGATCAATAAAATAAACAGATGCATTACCTTGATGTGGACGGACAAATGGTTCAATAGATTCATTACTCCCAAACGGAACAGCTTTAATTTGAAGTGAGTGTAACCAATATAATGATTCTTTTAAATCCTCATATGAAACTCTAAATGCAATATGACGTAAAGAAGGATGATATTTTGTTTCGTATTCAGAGCCCGCCCATAATCCTAGCCAACTTTTCCCATCCTCAATCCAAAAGAATGCTGTTGATTCATCGCTCCAGGCTAACTTCAACCCTAGTTTTTCATAAAATCCGATAGATTGTTGTAAATTACTCACTGGTAAATGCGCTTCGTATATTCCTTTAATCAATTAAAATCCTCCACCTTTTTATTTTCTTACAATTAATATATCGATTTAAAAAGAATGTAAAATCAAATAAAAGTATGAAAGTACATACTACTTTAGTAGTAGTAATAGTAATCAATTATATTTCAATTAAAATTCATCTCCCGCTGATTAAAGTTTCACTTTATATGATTAGAGAATTCTTTTAATTTAAGAAGGAATAAATGTAAAAAAAAGCTAATTAAACAGTGTACATATTTATAGGGGAGAAGATATAAATGAAAGTTGTTATAAAAAAATTACCACCATTAGAAGTAGCGTATATAAGACGAACTGGTAGCTACTTTGAACCGCAAGATCACTGGGGGAAGTTACTGAACTGGTCAATTGAAAATAAACTGTATCCACCAGAGCAATCATTTATCGGAATATCATTAGATAATCCTGAACTTGTTGCAAGTCATAAGTGCCGGCATGATGCATGTGTTACGATTCCTGAAAACTTCGATAAAGAAAAGTATCATGACGTGCAATTTAAAAGATTAGATGGAGGTACATATGGTCTATACCAGTTCTATGATGAACCTCATAAATTAAGTGAAGCGTATCAATACATGTATGCAGAGTGGCTACTAAATAGTGAGTATGGTGCAGATTATGATAGAGATAACTTAGAGTTTTGCTTAAATAATGTTGCTGAAGATCTAGAAGGAAAGTTAAAGGTTGATTTATTTGTGCCAATTAAAAACATACAAAAAAACAAATAACTTCATTTGTGGCTTTAAAATGAAATTGGAATAGTAGTGAAAGAAAATCTGTTTTCGAAGATAATATTTTTAGCGTAGAAATTTAAGTATGTAGGTTGCAATGAAAGGAGAATCCGCATGGACACATTTGTAAATGAAAAGTTTTATGAAACGAGAAATCAATTAGTTGAGGAAATTTCTTTGTTGAGTGATGCTCAATTTAATAGGAAACCAGATAAGGATAAATGGAGTATTGCACAAGTTTGTCATCATTTAGTTTTATTAGATGAGAGAGTGATAACAGTTATTTCCTCAGGGTTAAAAAAGTTAGATAGTACCCAAAATGTGCGTAAAGAAATTCATACTATTTTATTAGATAGAACGAAAAAGTTTATAGCTCCAGAAATGATTGAACCAAGTATAGAACCATTTGAAGTGGAGCAAATGCTCAATATGCTAAACGAATCAAGAAAAGAATTGATGCGTTTCCTGAGTACAATAGAAGATGAGTCTGTATTAGCGAAAAAATCAGTGATGCATCCAGCTCTTGGAGAATTGCCCCTTGATCAGTGGATAGAACTGATCTATTTGCATGAACAGCGTCATATGTTACAAATCAAAGAGATAAAATTGCTTTGTGAAATTGAAAAGTAAAAATTATTCCCTAGTTATTGATACGTATTATAAACAAGGAAAATGGTTGATTCATATTGATTCAGAAGAAAACAAAAATAGAATGAAATTAGTTGAAAGTGACCAATAAGCTTAAGAAAATATGAAACTATCCGATTTTCTGTATAAGTGTAACCCCGTCTTAAATGAAGAGCGGGGTTATTTTTTTTGAAAGTGTTTTATTTAGAAGGAAATAAATCAGCAACGAAATTCAAAAAATTAATCATCATAACATATTGTATATGCCCGTTTTAATAAATTGAAATAATGATAAAAGATATGTTCTTATTTTGAAAGTACACTTCACACGCTTAAGGAAGGAGTATTCTGTCAGAAAACGATAAAATACAATTCTGTTAGGGGATGTATGCAATTTATTCTCTTTATTTTTGCAACAGAACCACCTTCAAAATTATCTTTTGTAGTTGAAGTTTCCTGAATAATAAGTTACATTTTTAAAGTTCAAGCAACTTTATGAAAGTACAAAAAGGGGAGAAATATTATTATTATGCAAAAAATGAAATGGAAGAACTATGTATGTTACTTTGTAATTCTATTACTGCTTGGAACGGCAGTAATAGTCAAACCATCTATCTCTAAGGCTGAGGAATCTGAAGTTAATATTACATTGTTAGGTACTGCAGATATTCATGGTAGATTTATGCCTTGGGATTATGCGCTTGATGGAGCAAATATGAGTGGAAGTTTGACGCAGCTTTATACGGTTATAAAGAAGGTCCGTCAAGAAAATCCAAATACCATATTAGTAGATGCCGGGGATACAATTCAAGGAAACTCAGTAGAATTATTCAACGATAAGCCACAATCGCCAATGATGGTAGCGATGAATACAATGGGGTATGATGCCTGGGCATTTGGAAATCATGAATTCAACTTTGGATTAGATACATTGAAAAAAGTTAGTGAGCAATATAAGGGAAAAACGTTAGCAGGAAATATTTACAAGAAAAATGGAGAGCGCTTTCTTCCTGCATATACAATTGTAGAAAAAGATGGAATTAGAGTTGGGATTATTGGTATGAATACACCAATGATTAGTGATTTTGAAAAAGGGACAGATCACTTAGATGGTTTAGTGGTGAAAAATCCGGTAGAAGAGACGAAAAAGGCAATTAAGGAATTAGAAGGTAAAGTAGATGTAATGGTAGGAGTTATGCATATGGGATTAGAAAATGAGAATGGTATCCCTGGTACTGGTGTTCAAGATATTGCAAATGCTTGTCCGGAACTAAGCGCTATTTTTGCGGCTCACATGCATAAACTTGTAAAAAAAGAAGTTGTAAATGGCGTAATTATTACAGAGCCAGATAAATATGGAACACATATTTCACGTATTGACCTTACTTTTACAAAGCAAGATGGGAAGTTGGTTTTAAAAGATAAAACTGCTACCGCTATACCTGTAAAAAATGCTGATGGAACAACGATATTATCTGATCCTACACTTGAAGAAACACTAACACCTTTTCACGAATATGCGAGAGGAGATGCAAATGTTGTAGTCGCTCAATTAAAGGATAGAAATCTTGTTCCTGAAAATGAAATAAAGGGTATTCCAAGTGTTCAGATTCAAGAAACACCTTTATCAGATTTCTTTCATGAAGTCATGCTCTACTACAGTAAAGCAGATGTAGTAGCCCATCAAATTGATAATGATTATGCCCGTTTGGATACAGGTCCTATTAAGAAAAAAGATATTGCGTACAATTACCAATATGCCTTGGGAGAAATTACAGTATATAAGATTTCTGGAAAAGATTTAAAAGACTATATGGAATGGGCAGCAGGATATTTTAACTCATCTCGTGCCGGAGATGTAACCGTTAGCTTTGATAAAACCCGCCGTGCATCTAAATACAGTACGAACGATTTCTTTGGAGGCGTAAAATACGAAATTGACTTAACAAAACCATACGGAAGCAGAATTACAAATTTACGCTCTATTCGTACAAACAAACCAATCAAAATGAGCGATGTTATGACGCTGGGAATGAATGCATATAGAATGGAGGCTCTTCAGGCAAAAGGGGGAGCTTTAGAGGGGCGTAAGTTTGAACAAATTTGGTCATCTAAACAAGAGAATGCATTTGGAGAAACAGGTGGAACCATTCGTAACCTTGCTATTACATATTTAAAAGAGGTAAAGAACGGTGTATACACACCGAAAGTTATGCATAATTGGAAAATTACTGGTGTAGATTTACATTCTTCAGAGCATAAGGCTGTAGTTGATCTTGTGAATAATGGGATTTTAGAAATTCCAAAAACAGAAGACGGAAAATACACAAATATAGTATCTATAAATACGAAAGATTCAATTACAAAAGAAGAGATTGTAGCACTCTCACAAAAAGCAAATATTAATCCAAATCAGTTTAAGCATATAAAAACAAAAGGTGAATTTTACAAAAAACTTAGTAGGATTACTAAAAAAATATAAATTATAAGGTTTCTTATAGTAATTGTTATTTTAATAACATTAAACCCACTCTTAAAATAGTAAAGAGTGGGTTTTTATGTTGTTATTTAGAGGTAAGTATACTTTTATTACAATGAATATAGATAATTAATAACTAACCAATTGGATGAGCGCCTATAAGGACTCTCTTTTATTCAAATTAATGTACATATGTGTTCCGTTCATTATTTATAATATTGACCACAATTTATGTAATTTTGCATAATGTTACATAAATTGTGTATTTTCTCTTTTTTCCGACAGAAATAGACAGTATACTTTGTACAAGCTTTCTATTTCAAAAATTATACGAGGTGAAATAATGAAAAACAAAAAGACATTAACTAAGGTAGCATTAACAACAGGATTAGCTTTAACAGCTGTGGCACCATATGGGGTAGGTCATGCAGAGGAAACAGATCAACTACAAGTTCAAATTCAGGAAGAATCGTTCCGTTCGGGTGAACTGACACAACCGTCACAAAAGACACCAGAAAATGTAGTAAAGGATGCACTTAAGGAGAAAACAGAGCAAGCTCTCTCCCAAAAACAAGTCAATGGAGAAGCAGGAGTAGATTATAAAGTCCTTCAAAAACGTGGTTCGTATGATGGAACTACACTTGTACGTATGCAGCAAACATACGAAGGAAAAGAAGTATATGGTCATCAATTAACTGCACACGTAGATAATAATGGTGTTATTAAAAGTGTTTCAGGTGATAGCGCGCAAAATTTAAAACAAGAAGAATTGAAAAAACCTATTAATCTATCAAAAGATGAAGCAAAACAATTTATTTATACGAAGTACGGGAACGATATCAAGTTTATTACTGAGCCAGAAGTTAAAGAGGTTATTTTTGTTGATGAAAATAATGGACAAGCAAAAAATGCATACCAAGTTACCTTTGAAGCTGCAACACCAAACTATGTTTCTGGTACTTATTTAGTAAATGCACAAAATGGTGATATGTTAAAAAATATGGTACAAGAATCTAACTTAAAAGCCAGTGACAAACTAGTTGGAGCTTTAAAGAAAAGTAAACAAAGCAGTCTTACATCATTAACCGGAACAGGAAAAGATGATTTAGGTATTTCTCGTTCATTTGGTATCTCTAAACAAAGTAATGGTAAATATGCTCTTGCTGATTATACAAGAGGGCAAGGAATTGAAACATATGATGTGAATTACAGAGATATTACTAAAGAAGAAAGCTATTATCCTGGTACATTAGCGACTAGTACTTCGGCAACATTTAACGATCCAAAAGCAGTAAGTGCTCATTACTTAGCAACAAAAGTATTTGATTTTTATAAAGATAAATACAAGCGTAATAGCTTTGATAATAAGGGACAAAAGGTAGTTTCAGTTGTACACGCTTGGGATTCTGAAGAGACGAATGATCCGAAAAATTGGCAGAATGCATTAAGTGCTAATAATGGAAGTATGCTTGTATATGGGGATCCTATTGTTAAAGCATATGACGTAGCTGGACATGAATTTACACACGCTGTTACTTCTAGCGAATCTAACCTTGAATATTTCGGGGAATCTGGTGCGATTAATGAGGCGCTATCTGATATTATGGGAACATCTATTGAGAAATACGTAAATAATGGAAAATTTAACTGGACAATGGGAGAACAAACGGGATCTGTTTTCCGTGATATGGAAAACCCAGCTTCTGTTCCATCTTCACTAGGAGTACCTTATCCAGATGATTACAGTGAATTTAACGATTTTAATGGATGGGATCAAGGCGGTGTTCATTTTAATTCAAGTATTATTAATAAAGTTGCGTATCTCATTGCGAAAGGCGGAACTCATAACGGAGTAACTGTTAAAGGAATTGGTGAAGATAAAATGTTTGATATTTTCTATTATGCAAATACAGATGAGTTAAACATGACTTCTAATTTCAAAGAATTGAAATCAGCATGTATTCGAGTGGCAACTAATAAATATGGTGCGAATACAGCTGAAGTTCAAGCAGTTCAAAAAGCATTTGATGCAGCAAAAATTAAGTAATTTAGAAATATAGTTTTCATTCATATATTAATACATTATGAAAAAAACAGCTAATATCATTTTAAGGATATTAGCTGTTTTTTTACGTAGCAATGTATTATTGAAAATAAACTGACTAAGCAATAATGAGGCGCTTTCTCTTTAAGAAGTAGCGACAAATAAATAAGGTTTAAAGTGTATAAAAACAGAAAATTAATAATATATTGACCTCTTGATAGAAAGTCTATAAAATGAAAGCGATAACAAACGATTGCTTTAAAATGATTTCCCTGATCTTTTAGTATTTACAAATATATGAAGGCATAAACAAATCTATTTTTTTAAGCATTAATGCAAACGCTTTCGTATTAAAAGGTCATTGAAATACATACGTGAAAATAGCCAATATGGAGGTGAAGTAAAAGAGATTTCTAGATTAATTTAAGCAGTATTATTCAGTGTAAGCATAATAAATCGTTAGTAATATTTGAAGAAAGGGTGTATGTGGTGCAAATTACAAAAAGATTAATTAATAAAACAGTTTTATTACTTACTTTAATCATTATGTTATCATCTGTTTTCTCCTTTCAGAGTGTGAAGGCAGTTTCAAATTCGAAAACAACTGAAATTATCATTCATTACAAAGAAAAGCTTGGAAATACAAAAGACTGGAATCTTTGGTTATGGGGAGAAAATGCAAATGGTACATCTTATGAATTTACTGGTGAAGATGAATTTGGAAAATACGCTAAGATAAAAATAGACGGTGACTATAATCGTGTAGGATTTATAGTTCGAACAAATGAATGGGAAAAAGATGGTGGGGATCGTTGGATTGAAAATATAAAGGACGGTCGTGCTGAAGTATGGATTCTTTCGGGTGATGAAAAAGTATATAACTCTAAGCCTTCATCGGATCTCTCAATTCAAAAAGCAACTATTGATAGTTTCAATGAAATTACTGTAACGACTAATGTCCCGTTTAATATTAAGGAAAAGAAAATTGAAATTGAAGGCATTAAAATTAAAAATATTACTCCTTATGATACAAACAGTGGAGATATTACTAATAAGGTTAAAATAATTACGGAACAGAAAATTGATTTAAAACAAACATACAAACTTAAAATAGAAAACTTAGCTGATACGAATACTGAAATTGGTAAAGTCATTCGTAGCGAGGAATTTGATAATTTATTTTATTATAGTGGTAACGATTTAGGGAATACATATACCGCGCAACATACAAAGTTCCGTGTATGGGCTCCTACTGCAAGTGAAGCGAAGTTAGTTACATATAAAAAATGGAACGATAAAATAGGTACTGAAATAAACATGCAACAAGGTGAAAAGGGAACTTGGACAGCAGAACTAAAAGGGAACCAAAAAGGGCTCTTTTATACGTATAAGGTCAAAATTGGTGATAAGTGGACTGAAGCAGTTGATCCGTATGCACGTGCTGCTTCTGTAAATGGAGATAAAGGTGCGGTTGTTGATTTAGAAGAAACAAATCCGAAAAAATGGAAAGCAAACAAAAAGCCAAAATTTAAAAATCCGGAAGATGCTATTATTTATGAGTTACATGTACGTGATTTTTCCATCCAACCTGAAAGTGGTATTAAACAGAAAGGGAAGTATTTAGGTGTAACAGAAAAAGGAACAAAAGGGCCAGAAGGTGTAAAAACAGGACTTGATCATATAAAGGATCTAGGTGTTACTCACGTTCAGTTTTTACCGATATTTGATTATGCTTCAGTAAATGAAGAGACTTTAAATGAACCGCAATATAACTGGGGATATGACCCTAAAAATTTCAACGTTCCAGAAGGCTCCTATTCTACAAATCCTTATGAGCCAACTGTTCGAATAACTGAATTAAAGCAAATGGTTCAAATACTACATGATAATAATCTTCGTGTGGTAATGGATGTAGTATATAACCATATGTATAACGCTGCTGAATCTAATTTCCATAAGTTAGTTCCAGGTTATTATTATCGTTACAATGAAGATGGAACATTTGCAAATGGAACTGGAGTAGGAAATGATACTGCTTCAGAAAGAAAAATGATGAGGAAATTTATGATAGATTCCGTCACATATTGGGCAAAAGAATACAATTTAGATGGATTCCGTTTTGATTTAATGGGTATTCATGATTATGAAACGATGAATGAAATACGTAAAGCTGTTAATCAAATTGACCCTTCTATTATACTACACGGAGAAGGATGGGATTTAAATACACCTCTTGCAGCTGAGCTGAAAGCAAATCAAAAAAATGCAGAGAAAATGAAAGGGATTGCTCATTTTAACGATAATATACGTGATGGGTTGAAAGGTAGTGTATTTGAGGAAAAGGAAAATGGTTTTATAAATGGAAAGGAAAACATGGAAGATCGTATTAAAAAAGGTATTACGGCAGGTATTGACTACGATACAAATTCGTCTACCTATCAAGATCCGGAACAGGTATTAACTTATGTGGAAGCACATGACAATCATACATTATGGGATAAACTTGAGTTAACTAATTCAGGTGACAGTGAAGAAGTGCGAAAACAAATGCACAAATTGTCTTCTTCAATTTTATTAACATCACAAGGAATTCCATTTTTACATGCAGGGCAAGAGTTTATGCGGACGAAATACGGTGATCATAATAGTTACAAATCTCCAGATTCAATTAACCAGATGGATTGGCTGCGCCGTGCAACGTTTAATAATGAAGTAGATTATATGAAGGGTTTAATAGAATTACGCAAAAAGTACTCAGCTTTTCGAATGACATCTGCAGAGCAAATAAAAACACACGTATCATTTATTGATGCTCCGAAAAATACTGTAGCTTATACAATAGAGGGGAATAAAAATGAATACTTTACAGTGGCTCACAATGCAAATAGAGAAGCTGTTGAAATAACACTTCCATCGAAAGGGCCTTGGAAAGTACTAGTAGACAGCAAGCAGGCGGGAAGTAAACCACTTTATGTTGTCCATGACAATAAAATTAAAGTTCCTGCATTAAGTTCATTTGTCTTAAAAACAGAGAAACCGATTAAATAAAAGCGAAGAATGTGGAAATAAATACTGCATTGAGCAAATTTAATAAGGATTGCAAATGAAAAAAGCGAAGTGAAGATTATTCTCACTTCGTTTTTAAAGTTAATGTAATATAATTTCACATACTGTAATTATATTACAATTTAATAAAAGAAATAAGCAATAGATTATTTCTTTTGTGGCAGTAGGAGAAGAAGATATCTTTGAGTTTATTTATAAAATTATCTAAAATACATTCGTAATTCAGATAATGTTTATTATATATTCGAACATATAACGAACTAGATGTTCGAGTTGTATTAATTCCTACAAATCGTTTAAAAATAACAAAGGCGTAAAAAGTATATGGAATTAAAATAGAGAAAAGACACCATTCAAGGTGTCTTTTCTCTATTTTGAATATGAAATGTAAGTAACTCGATTCTATGTAATAGTATGTGATATTTTCACACTAACTGATTAAGAAAAATTTAAAACTCTTTTCTTAATCTATTTGTAATAAATTACATCATAAAATTTTATCAATATAATAAATAAAACTTTCTCAACATTATTTGATTTAATAACTATATTCAACCGCTCTCCAATCCATTACAATAATTTCACATTGGAAATACATGAATATTCTCAATGTTATAAATGGTTTATACCTTATAGGATTACTATGGGAAAGGATGTGAAATATCCAAAAAAAAATCATTTTTTATGATGAAATAAAAAATTTTAATGAAGAAAAAGTTATTTCATTATTTTCAAGTTTCGTTAAAGTGCATGTATTTATAATCACTATGAGACAAGGAACAGAATTTTAAAAAAATTTTTGAAGATTAGAAAATTGCATTTCAAAAATAAGTTAAACGTTTATGGAGGGTTATATGAGCGAGAAAATTTATTACTGGTCTCCGATTAAGCATTGGGAGAAGTTGCATAATGAAGTTTTGATAGGGGAAATGAGATTTACAGGTATTCTGTCTGAGTGGTTTCCTGATCTTTATTTTATGGCTCAAAAAGGTGTGAAAATCAGTGAACTAGTAGAGCGCTTTTCATTAGGAAATGTAGAAGAGACACAAAAAAACATAGAGCTCATGATAAAAAATCGTGTGTTAGTAAGTAACATATTACACCCAAGAGAAGTATTTTCTTCACAAGAAAAGATTTTTTCAAATCCATATAGCAACCAGATTCGCTTTTCTAAAGAAAAGTTAGATAAGTATATGAGTGAACAATTAAATCGCATGCACGTTGCTGCACGGTCGACCGAAATTCAACTTGAAACAACAAATGAGCTACCTACTATAATTAAGGAACGTAGATCTTGTCGTCAATTTGATATGGGAAAACATATTAGTTTTTCGGAATTTTCTCGATTCTTATCAACTCTAAAACAGGTTAGGGAAGAAAAAATATACTATCATTACGCAAGTGCAGGCGGGCTCTATCCCATTGATATCTTTGTTTATGTAAAACCAAAACGTATAGAGGGTATGAAAGCTGGATTTTATTATTATAACCCATCAAAAAATAGTCTTGTGATTGTAAACAGCATTGATCAAGTAATCAAAAGTGATCATGAGTTAATTAATCAGGATTTATTTACTCAATCTGCCTTCTCAGTTTATTTGGTTTATAATGCGAACGCTTCCATCCCGAAATACGGTTCAGATGGATATTTATTTGCTTGTATTGAGTCAGGCATTATCACTGCTACCTTAAATATGGTTGCTGAAGCATTAAATTTAGGGGTTTGTTCAGTTGGTCATATGAAATTTGAAGATATTCAGCAATTTTTATGTTTGGATAATCATCAAGTGTTTCTCCATGGGCTTGAAGTTGGCTTAAAAATTAACGAGTAGAAGAAATGAATATTAGGGGGATAAAGATAAAAATGCACATTAAAGATCGAAGTTCAATTGAAAATAAAGAAGTAGAAGCGTTTTGGAAGGAGCAATTATCTTCCGAGATTCTCGATTTTTCTGTATTTAAATTTAATAGCGATTACCAACTAAATAAAGAAACACCTTGTGAGTACGTTCAAGTCATAGTAAATGTAGAATTTAGTAAAAGTATACAAAAAATAAGTAAGTCTCAAGATTTATTATTATTTAGCTGGTTTCAAGCCGCTTTAAGGGTTTGTTTGGCACATTATACAGATCAAGAAAGAATTACTATTGGTATTCCTATAATTGAAAAGAATCTTGAACAAAGTGAGAATCTTAATAAGTTGATTCCTTTAGGAAGTGAAATCCATCCGCATCACACCTTTAAACAATTAGTAAATGAGATTGAACAAACGACTTTATTCGGGTATGAAAATCAGGAGTATCCGCTCTCTGAATTATTAGTTAAACACAATTTAACTCCTTTTCAAATTGTAATCGGGATGGAAGGATTACATAATGAAAATTCGCTAGAAGAATACGCAGAGAATAATTTAGCCCTATGGATACGAAGAAAATGGAATGAAATACATAATGAATTTGAATTTCAAATTTCTTGTAAGTCCCGTTCATTCTCTTCTTTGCAACAGTTTGCCAATTCGTATTGTTATGTTTTAAAGCAAGTTTCACAAAATCCGAATTTGGCATTGAAAGATATTTGTATTATTGCAGAAGAAGAAAAAGAGTTGTTAAAAGGATTGAATACTTTTCAAACGGGCATAGACTTGTTTCAATCATTTCAAGATTTGTTTGAAGCGCAAGTATTAAAAACTCCAGATCAAATTGCTGTTGTTTGTAATGATCAATCTTTGACATATAGAGAATTGAATAAGAAAGCGAATCAATTGGCTTCTATTCTTCAAAGTAAAGGTGTTTCAAAAGAAAGTATTATTGGCGTTATGGTAGATCGGTCATTAGAAATGATTATTGGTATGATGGGGATTTTAAAAGCAGGAGCAGCGTATTTACCAATCGACCCTAACTACCCAACTGAACGAATTGAATATATGTTACAAGATAGTCAAGCAAAATATTTACTTAGTAAGCGAACAGAGGAAGTATTGCCGCAATTTGCGGGTGAAGTACTGTATCTTGATAAAGAATATCTTTTCCAAGGTGAAGAAAGTAATTTAGTACGAGAACATAATCCTAATGATTTGGCTTATGTTATTTACACATCAGGATCGACAGGAAATCCAAAAGGGGTAATGATAGAACAAAAATCGCTAGTTCATTTTTTAAATGTAATGAGAGAAAAAGTAAAAGCTAATCAATCATTCTTGTTTCTTGCTAGTGTATCTTTTGATATTTCCTTGTTAGAAATATGTCTTCCTTTAACGCAAGGTTCAAAAGTAGTAATTGCTACAGAGGAACAGTTTGCAACAAAAGAATTGGCTCATTTGGTCAAAAAACATAAGGTGGATTTATGGGAATCAACGCCATCGCGAATGGAAGTGATTTTGAGTGATCCAGAAGGGGCAAATTTTCTAAAAGATTTAAAATCTATTTTATTAGCAGGAGAAGCATTTTCCATTGATTTGGTTGAAAAAATTCGTTGTATCAGTGAAGCAACAATTTTAAATATTTATGGTCCCACAGAAACAACCATTTGCGCAACAGTAAAAGACTTGAGCACTTCCAAAGAAGTTACGATTGGCAAACCTAACCCGAATTATCATTCCTATATATTGAATAAGTATGGCCAATTAAAACCATTTGGAATTCCCGGTGAACTCTGCATTGCTGGAGTAGCGGTAGCACGAGGGTATCTTGGTAAAAGTAAACTGACAGATGAAAAATTTGTACAGAGTCCTTTTGCGGCAGGGGAAATGATGTATCATACAGGTGATCTCGTTCGTTGGTTGCCTAATGGAGAACTTGAGTATTTAGGTCGAATGGATCATCAAGTGAAAATTCGAGGGTATCGGATTGAATTAAGAGAAATCGAAACTCAATTAAGGGAATATCCAGAAATAAACCAGGCTATCGTTGTTGATCAAGTGTATGGAAATAGGAAATTATTAGCTGCCTACTATGTATCGGATAACAAGGTGTCTTTTGGTGAAATCAGAAAATATTTAAGTGATAAATTACCTGAGTTTATGATTCCTGAAAAAATGATTCAGGTAGAAGAGATTCCATTGAATCCAAATGGAAAAGTGGATAGAAAAAGGTTATTGGATATAACCCAAACGGATTATGTATCAATTCCATACGTTGCTCCGCGCAATGAAATTGAACAAAAATTGGTGCGTGCGTGGGAAAAAGTTATGGAGATTGAGGGAATCGGTATTCATGATAATTTTTTTGCATTAAAAGGAGAATCCATTAAAGCACTTCAGGTAATTAATTTATTAAGAAAAGACTGCTTAAAAATAAGTACAACAGATTTTTTTAAGCACCCTACAATCGCTCAACTGAGTTCTTGTGTAAAGTTAGAGCATAAAGAAGAAAACTTTGAAAGTAAACCAACTCATGTTAAAGATTTGTCTAATCCATTCTCCTTAACAGAAGTTCAGACAGCGTATATGTTAGGAAGGAATTCACAGTTTGAATTAAGTGGTATTTCCCCTCAAACATATTTTGAATATGAAACAGCATTGGATATCAATCGTCTTTCAAAAAGTTTTCAAAAGGTGATCCATCGTCATCCAATGTTGCGAGCTGTAATTTTACCAGAGGGAAAACAGCAAATATTACAAAGCGTTCCTGATTACGAGATTGAAATAGAGAGTCTCATAGATTTAGATGATAGGAATCAACATGCTCGCTTACAAGAAGAGCGTTCTCGAATGACTAACCATGTATTCCCTTTGGGGCAATGGCCTTTGTTTGAATTGAAAGCTTTTCTTTTAAAAGAAGACACGTATTTATTATGTTTTCGATACGATGCTTTGTTAATGGACGGAGCAAGCATGAACATTGTTGGACAGGATTTGTTGCATTATTATTATAAACCAACTCAAAAATTAGAATCTTTATCTTTTGATTTTCAAGATTATATGTTTATCTATGATGAAATGGAACAAAGCGAAGAATATAAAACAGCAAAAGATTATTGGACAAGTAAGCTTCCTGACTTTCCGTTTGCACCTTCTTTGCTGTTAAAAAAGGATCCAGCAGAGATTGCTACTCCTAAATTCCAATCACTTACAAAAATCCTGGATAATAAAAAATGGACAAAGCTACGAAAGTTAGCACAAGAGAAAGAGGTAACTCCTTCCGCTCTACTTTGTACAATATATGGTGATGTGTTGGCATATTGGAGTAATCAACGTCGATTAGCAATTAACTTGACTGTATTTAACCGTTATCCTGTTCATGATGAAGTAGAACAGATTGTTGGAGATTTCACATCGCTTATTTTATTGGATGTTGATGTAAAACCAGAGCAAACTTTCTTTACTAGAGTAAAAGAAGCGCAAGCTACTTTATTAGATGGCCTTGAACATCGTCATTACGATGGAGTTAACTTTATTCGAGATTTTACTCGATATCATCAAATGACGCCAAAAGCAGTTATGCCAATCGTTTTCACCTCGATGTTAGCAGGTGCAGGTGCTTTCTCTTGGGAACAACTTGGTTCTCTTCGCTATATTCATGCTCGGACTCCACAAGTGTATTTGGATAATGTAGTAATTGAAAAAAATGGAGAGTTACTAATTAGCTGGAACTATGTTGAAGAGTTGTTTGATGTTGATGTAATAGAAGCAATGTTTTCCCAATTTGTTGATTTATTGGAACAATTGGTGAAACAAAGCGATATCACATCTTTGCAGATGAAAGAATCGGATCAAACTTTAATTAAGCAATACAATGAAACAACAGAAAAAATACCTTCAACTACTTTGTATCAATTATTTACAGACCAAGTAAAACGTACACCGGATGAAGTAGCAGTGGTATTTGAACAAGAATGGTTAACATACTCGGAACTTCATAAACGTTCTAATCAAATTGCCCACTTCTTAAAAGAGCAAGGTATTGGTCTAGGTGACAAAGTGGGTCTTTTAGCAAAAAGGCGAGTTGACACAATTGTTAATATGTTAGGTATTTTAAAATCAGGTGCCGCTTATGTTCCGATTGATCCCGATCATCCTTTAGATCGCCAAACATATATTTTAAAAAATAGCTCATGCAAGCTTTTATTAGAACCTAGTCTTTATGAAGAAAATCATTTGTCATTTTATACAACAGAAGATATGCCCGCTATTGCTGGTCCAGAAGATATTGCCTATATTATATACACTTCAGGAAGTACAGGAAAACCAAAAGGAGTAATTATTACTCACCAAGCGGTTACAAATACTATTCAAGACATAAATCAAAAATATGAGGTGAATGAAGATGATCGTATTATTGGTATCTCTTCCATGTGTTTTGACCTATCTGTATACGATATTTTCGGAGCTTTAAGCACAGGTGCAATGTTAGTAATGATTCGTGATCCGAGAGACATGCAAGAATTAATCCGCACTGTCGAACGTAGAGGGATTACAATTTGGAATACAGTGCCTGCAATCATGGATTTGGCATTGGATCAAGTAGGTTCTCATTTTGAATATCCTTCTTTACGTTTAGTTTTACATAGTGGAGATTGGATTCCGCTTTCTTTACCAGAAAAAATAAAAAGACATTTTCCGATTGCAGAAGTAGTTTCACTAGGAGGGGCAACAGAAGCATCGATTTGGTCAATTTATTATCCGGTCAAACAGGTGGAATCACATTGGAATAGTATTCCATACGGGATGCCCTTGGCAAACCAAACGTATTATGTGTTGAACTATGAAAAGAAAATGTGCCCTGTTGGTGTAATTGGAGATTTATATATTGGGGGAGTGGGCCTTGCTAAAGGATATTTAAATGATGAAAAGAAAACAAATGAAGCGTTTGTTTCACATCCTGATTTTGGTCTTATATATAAAACAGGAGATTGTGGAAAAATGCATTCTGAGGGATATATTGAATTTTTAGGCCGCCAAGATTACCAAGTGAAAATTCAGGGATATCGAGTAGAGTTAGAAGAAATCTCTCATTGTCTTCTAACTTATAAACAAGTCGAACATGCTGTCGTAATTGATCAAACAGATGAGAACGGGATAAAATTTTTAGTTGCATATGTGGTAACTGAGCAAAATATTAGTACAACAGAACTACGAAAGCATTTGCGAGATCACTTGCCAGATTATATGATTCCTTCTTATTTTGTTTATTTGGACCAATTACCCCTGACTCCAAACGGGAAATTAGATAGAAAAGCGCTCCCTACTCCGGAGAAACAAAAAAATGAAGTATTTATTGCCCCAAAAACTGAAATGGAAAAAATATTAACTAGTATTTGGCAAGAAGTACTCAAAATAGATCAAGTTGGAGTAAATGATCATTTCTTCGCCTTAGGTGGAGATTCGATAAAAGCGATTCAAGTGTCCGTTAGACTGTATCGACAAGGATTCGAGCTTGAACCAAAAAATCTATTTTCATTTCCTATATTAAGAGATATGGTTCAATTTGTTAAAAAGCTAGACCAGTTTTCAAGTTCACAAACAAATGATGTAAATATAATGAACGATAATAAAGCTACATTACTAAATGTTAAAGATAAACAACTTAATCAACATACACTTACCAAAATACAAGAAAAAATGCCGGATATAAAAATAGAACGTATTTACCCGCTAGCACCTTTCCAGGAAGTTATTTATGAGCATGCTACGAATGAACCTGATACAAATGCATATTTTGAACAAACAATTTGGGCACTTGAGGGGGAGCTGGATATTAAACTCTTTATTCAGTGTTTCCAACAATTAGTTGATCGTCATGATTCTTTAAGAACAATAATTGTGCAAGATGAACAAGCAAAACCTTGGCAAGCTGTTCTATATGATGTTCAAATAAATTCAGAAATAAAAAACTTGATTGAGATGACGAAACAAGAACAGCAAGAATTCCTAGATCAGTGGATGAATGAAAATTTAAGTCAAGGATTTAAAAATGGTGAACTTATGACCCGTCTCTGTATATTCCAACTAGGTAATAACGAGTATAAGGTAATTTGGAGTTCCCATCATCTATTATGTGATGGTTGGAGCGTCAGCATTTTGATAGACGAATTATTCCAGCTCTACGAAACTACAAATGCGGGAAATACGGCGGAGTTACCTATGGTAAAACCTTTTGAAACATTTATAGATTGGACTTTGGCACAAGATCATGAGAAAGCACGTCATTTTTGGCGAGATTATTTATCAGGATACAATCAGAAAATTAGTATTCCTAAAAAGAAAGTCCCATCTAAAAGTGAAGGGTTAAACTTCACTTTTATGGATTTAACATTAGACAAGGATTTGACTGATCAGTTACAGACATTTGTAACTAAAAATAATATAACTATGAATACAGCATTACTAGCTGTATGGGGAATATTGCTTGGCAAATTTAACGGAACGAGAGAAGTGGTATTGCCTAATCTAGTATCAGTCAGACCTCCCGAAGTAGAAGGAATTGAAAATATGTTCGGTCTGTTCACAAATATTTTGCCTATCCGATTAGCATGGACAGAAACGCAATCTTTTGTGGATTTTCTGCAAAAGGTACAACTAGAGACATTGAAATGTAATGAGTATGCATACTATTCATTTGTTGATATACAAAAGCAAAGTGAATTAAAAACTGAGTTGACTGACCATCTTTGGGTTTTTGAAAACTATCCAACTAATCCAGCAATCTTTTCTTCAAATGAAAACAGACATTTTGCTATCACGGATTACGAAGTTGTTGATGAGCCACATGTAAAGTATGGAATTATGTGCTTCCCTGAAGAAAAACTTACAATAAAGTTTGGATTTGATCAAACCGTATATGAAGCAGAGAAAATACAGGAAATATTAAATCAGATCCATGGATTAATCAACATGATTCTTCAAAATCCAATACAAGCAATTGGTGATTACAAATTATAAAAAATAAAAAGGCGAGCAAGAACTCGCCTTTTTAAATAGAATAGGAGTAAATCAAATGACAAAAAACTTGCAGTTATCAGCCGAAGAGATGCGTCAGTTAGGATATCAAGCGGTTGACTTGATTGTTGATCATATGAATCATTTAAAAAGTAAACCAGTTTCAGAAACGATTGATAGTAATATTTTTAGAGACAAGCTAATTGAAACGATTCCGGAAAACGGATCTAATCCAAAGGAATTACTTCATTTTCTTAATAACAATGTGTTTAATCAAATTACTCATGTGGATCATCCTCATTTTATGGCTTTTGTGCCAGGTCCTAATAATTATGTTGGTGTATTAGCAGATTTTTTAGCAAGTGGGTTTAATGTATTTCCTACAGCTTGGATAGTAGGTGCAGGTGCCGAACAAATTGAATTAACGACAATTAACTGGTTAAAATCAATGCTAGGATTCCCTGATTCAGCTGAAGGACTATTTGTCAGTGGTGGTTCCATGGCTAATTTGACTGCACTTACTGTAGCGAGACAGGTCAAGCTGAATAATGACATAGAAAATACGATTGTTTATTTTTCTAACCAAACTCATTTTTCTGTAGATCGAGCACTTAAAGTATTAGGTTTTAAACAGCATCAAATTTGCCGAATTGAGACAGATGAAGACTTAAAAATTTCAGTTAGTACTTTAAGAAAACAAATAAAAGAAGATCGATTAAAAGGGAAAAAACCATTCTGTGTTATTGCTAATGCAGGGACAACGAATTGCGGAGCGGTGGACTCCCTCGATGAATTGGCTGATGTATGTGGTGATGAAGATATATGGCTACACGTGGATGGGGCTTATGGGGCTGCAGCAATTCTCAGTGAAAAAGGAAGGGAGTTATTAAGTGGAATTCATCGTGCCGATTCTTTAACGTTAGACCCGCATAAATGGCTTTTTCAGCCTTATGATGTTGGTTGTGTACTTATTCGAAATAGCCAATATTTAAGTGAAACATTCCGTATGATCCCAGAGTATATTAAGGATACAGAAACTAATATAGAAGAAAAAGTGAATTTTGGGGAGCGTGGAATTGAACTTTCTCGTAGATTTAGAGCATTAAAGGTATGGCTTTCTTTTAAAGCATTCGGAGTTACAGCTTTTCGTGAGGCAATTGATCATGGCATTATGCTAGCTGAACAAGTTGAAGAGTTTTTAAGGAAAGAAAAAGATTGGGAAGTAGTAACACCTGCCCAATTAGGAATTGTTACTTTTCGTTATATTCCATGTGAGCTAACATCTACAGATACAATTCATGAAATAAACAAAAAATTGGTGGAAGAAATTAATCAAAGAGGATTTGCTATGCTAAGTACGACTAAATTAAAAGAAAAAGTAGTAATTCGACTTTGCTCTATCAACCCAAGAACCACAAAAGAAGAAATACTTCAAATCATGATGAACATAAAAGCGTTAGCAGAGGAAATAAACACATCGCCTAAACATCTTATATCTGTTTCTCAACCTTAATATATTAGGCGGATTTTACATATTAATAGCCGATTCTTATTTAGAATCGGCTATTATATTTAAATGATAAATACATATATACTATTTATAAGTGTTTCTCTTGTAATGGGATTAAGCCTCAACCTTGGATACTCGTTTGAAACCAGTCTTTATTGCTTGTACTATTTCGTTCACAGCATAAATAGATACATCGGCATTTGGATTTAACCCTTCAAACCAGTGATAGGCATTTGGATATAAATGAAACTCCACATCAACACCAGCTTGTGCTAGTTTGCTTACATAGGTTAATGTTTCGCTGCGGAATGGATCTAATTGACCAACAAATGTGTAAGTATACGGTAAGTCACTATAATCCTCAGCTCGAGAAGGTGCTGCATAGACAGGGATTTGATCCGTTCCATACATTTCTCCTAAATACATTTTCCAGCCAGCTTCATTTGCCTTTTGGTTCCAAACAAATCCCTCTTTAATTTCATTCGCTGAAGGTGTATCATTTCTGTCATCAATCATTGGATATAGTGGCATTTGTAAACAAATTGAAGGATATTTTCGATCTCGGGCTAATAATGATAATGCTGCTGTTAGTCCACCGCCAGCGCTTACTCCTGCAACCCCAATTCGATTCGAATCAATGTTTAATGACTTTGCATTATCAGCAATCCATTTTAAAGCTGAATAACAATCCTCAATTGGTGCTGGGTAAGGGTGTTCAGGTGCTAAGCGGTAGTCTACAGACACGACCACACAGCTAGCTTCTTTTGCAAACCTCATACAAGTATCATCGTTATCATCTATCGACCCTAAGATATAACCTCCACCATGTATCCATAATAAGACAGGTAAAGATTCATGATTTGATTTTGGACGATAAATTCGTAATGGTAACGGATTATCATCAGGCCCAACAATGACTTTATCTGTTAAAGAAAGAGAGTCATCAACAACGGTAGGTGGTCTCATTTGAGCTATTCCTTCTCTGATTGATTGCAAATTTTCTGGGCGTAAATCGAGATCCGGAAACATCTCTAACCCTTGTAATAATTCTGGATTTACTCTAGTTTTCATTTTAGCACCTCTATTTGTAATTGTTTTCAAATAAATGAAGTGTATTCTAAGTAGTTTAATTGTGAAAGAACACCACAATTAAATTGTAAATTGGATATGTTATAACCGTCAACAGAATATTCGGAAATTAAAACCTTTCTCAAGAAGGAGTTTCATGCAATCAATAATACAAGTAGTGGATTTAAGAGCAAAGTGGTTTAATGTCGTTGTAATTATGTACATTAGAAAAATTTCTTTTTGAGTCTAGAAAAGGATTAGATTCTTTTCTAGACTCATGAAGAATTATGAAAAGCAAAATTTTATAGATAGTTATCTTAAAAATAAACAAAGAGAGAAGAACTAACCAATGTTCTTCTCTCTTTTTCATATGTAATTAGGGTATCCTTAACTGCAAATACGGATGGTATAGATTAATGGATGAATAATTTCCTTTTAAATTAATAACGGAATACATAAAGATTTTTATATGTAATATTGCATATACAGGGACTACTAGTGAAAATGTTGAGCAATGTTTTTCCATATGGTAAATTAGTTCCTTAGTTATTTATTTTATTTCATTTTCAATCGTGTAAGGCTAGGGGCGAAGATTTACAAAGGTGACTAGTAAAAAATATAACAATATAAGTATAAGATTTTGTACTTAGTAATCTCGCGATTTAAGGCATGACATTGGATAAGTGTGGGGAGTTCAATCGATTTTGAATAAAATCAATAGTATCAGTTGCAATTTTTTTACGTTTAAGAACGATCCCGGCATGCCCACATTTATAAATATATCGTGGAGGTCTTTCCCAAGATTCTCACAAGTAATCTGTATCCTCAGAATGCACATATAGATCGTGCTTACCTGAAATTAATAAAATATTTTCTTTTTTTACTTTTGGCAATGCTTGACTCGGTTCAGTGATTTTCCAATAATCTATTAAATCATCATACGTAACACCATGATGTTCCAAGTCTTCTCTAATAAATTTACCTGGAGTTGTATTCCAAATAGAATAAGAAAGTCGATTTGCATAGAAAATGGATGCTAACACATCAATTTCTTCTTCAACAAGAGAGGTTAAGTTAGTAATAAATCCGCCTAAACTAATTCCTATTAGAATCAGGGGCCCATTTTTATTTGCTTTAATCCATTTAATCAAAGCTCGTAAATCAGCTACCGCTTGTCTAGTTGCTTGTACTGTTCGTTCAATATTTGCACTTACCATGTACTCTCCACTGAATAAGGATTGATCGGGTTTTCTTTCAAAATGATAGGGTAGAGTGAAATAATACATATTCCACTTCAGGCTGGTCATATGGTCGTGGAATATTTTTTTTACACGTTCGTTAGAATCCATTCTCCAACCGTGAACAAAGATAACATGAGGTGCATCTTCAGTTTTATGTAAGAATAATTCCCCAGTTACAGAGTCGTTGCGTGAATCACCGGATTGAACCGAGCTTTTATATTTGAATTGCCCAACCATGTATTCATTTTTCTGCTTTGAATGCTTAATGTCAAAATGAATATAGGATGGTTTTACTTTATAAAAAGATTCTATGTTCTTTATATTTAATGAAGTGTTAGAAAGGGAAGTATACTGAAACGCTACACTTCTTTTTTTATGTAAATCATATAAGGCGTACCGATCAATGAGTTTTGAAAAAATCAAATTAACCTCCTCCAAAATACATATTGTTTAAAACATGGACAAAATTTATGTTGTAAATTAATTATAAAATATTCTCTTTTCCTAATAATAGGTGCTTGAATTATAAAAATAGGTGATAAATTTGCATATTATATTATAAAGCTTACAATAAATAATTTATACTAAAATTTAAGAAGCAAGTTAATATTCTTATCCATATAAAAGAATATTAACTTGCTTCTTTTGTTATTAAAAGATGTAATTTCTATGAGGAACAACTTACAATTCCCATATAGATATTCACAAATTGGTTTTCTATATTTATTGTATAGAAATTATACAATAAATATATTTTTTATGTTACATACATTAAATTAAGCTTAACCTTTCTTTTCTATAAGTCTCTTAAATTGACTAACTCCTTACCAATATTCAAAAACGACTGCATTTTTGAATTTGTGTTCTAGTTTTTCTTGAACAGGTAAATGAATAACTACACATAAACTCCTTATATCTCTAGTTAAACTACCGATTAGCTCCATATAAACTCTAGATAACCTATATAGAATACAAGTTATCAAGGAGGTAAGAAAAAATGAATTTTATGAAACGAGCAATTCTCAGTATGAAAAAAAGAATAGGAACATCATTAATTTTGATGGCAGTTTTTCTGATTGTTACAAATTTGGTTCTTTCAGGTTTCACAATCCAAAATGCGTCAAAAAAAGCAGCGGATGCTGCAAGAAAAAACTTGGTGCAGATGTTACTTTAGGTCTTGATTTCGACAAGTTAGGTCAAAAAGCTAAGGAAACTGGAGAAATGCCAAATCCGCCGCAGCTCGATGCAAAAGAAACAGATCAATTAGCGAAGTCCAAGTATGTAAAAGATTATAATTACATAGCTAACACTTTCGGTATTTCTGAAGGGCTTAAACAAGTAGGAGCTTCAGAAGGAGAAGAAGAAGGAAAAGGTAAAGTGGGAATGGCGGCTGCGCGAGGCGGTTCAAGCTCTGGTACAGAAATAGATATGAATGCTTCTTTTATGATTGAGGGAGTTCGCAAGACTGCATTACAAGAAAGCTTTAAAAACGGAAAAAGTAAAATCATTGATGGAAAACCAATAACAGAGCAAATGAAGGATCAGAATGTAGCTTTAATGGAAAAACGATTAGCGGAATTAAACAATTTGAAAGTAGGAGACAAAGTTAAAGTACAATCAGGGGATAAGAAGGAAACCCTTGAGGTTGAAATTATCGGTATTTACGAAACAAATGAGCAAGCAATGGGTCAACAGGCTCCTCCTATTATGGATCCAGCTAATAAACTATATATGCCGCATTCAACTATGAAAAAATTAGAAGTAGACCAAGGTATAAGTAGTGTTCAAGTCGTGTATTTCTTGAATGATCCACAATATATTGATGCATTTAAAAAAGAAGCAAAAAAATCTAATATTGATTTTAATTATTATAAATTAGATGCGCATGATTCATTGTACAAGCAAATGATTGGTCCTATCGAAAATATCTCTTCGACTTCTCAAATGATTATTTATATTGTATCGATTGCAGGTGCGATTATTTTAGGATTAATCATTATGCTATCAATTAAAGGGCGTCGTAAAGAAATGGGAATTCTATTGTCTATTGGAGAGAAAAAGTGGAAACTGATGGCGCAATTCGTAGTAGAAGTAGTGTGTGTCGCTATTTTAGCATTTGGATTATCCATAACAACAGGAGCTAAAGTTTCTCAATATATCGGGGATAATTTACTTTCGAATGAAATTGCTACTGCAAGCGAAGAAACAGATACCTCGCAACATGGTACTGTAATGATGGCTGGACCCGGTGGTACTCTACAAAATCAAAAAGAAGATCCAATTGATAAAATTGATGTAAGTGTAACAGGAGAAGATGTAGGAAAAATGGGTGGAATTGGACTAGCTATTGCTATAATAGCAACGCTTCTTCCAGCATTATCTATTCTACGTTTAAACCCAAAACAAATTCTTTTAAAAGATGAATGAGGAGGCTCGATATGGAGACGATTTTACAGTTTAAAAATTTGGATTATTATTATGAAAGTAACGGAAAAAATGTAGCGATACTAGATAATGTTAACTTTTCTTTTCAAAAAGGACATTTCTACACGATTTTAGGACCATCTGGATCTGGTAAAACTACAACTCTAAGCTTAGGTTGTGGACTAGATGTCCCTAAAAATGGTTATGTACTGTATAATGGCAAAGATATTAGAAAAATTGGCTTGGATCGATACCGTAATCAAAATGTATCTGTAATTTTCCAATCTTATAACTTAATTACCTATATGACCGCTCTTCAAAACGTCTTAACAGCAATGGAAATTACCGGTGTTAAAGTGCAAAATAAAACAGCAAGAGCATTAGAATTATTAGAGAGGGTAGGACTCTCAGAAGCTGAAGCGAAACGAAACGTCCTGCAACTAAGTGGCGGGCAACAACAGCGTGTAGCAATCGCTCGAGCACTATCTTGTAATGTTGATTTACTAATTGCAGATGAGCCGACAGGAAACCTCGACGAGGAAACCGCAATGGATATAATAGAACTGTTTCAAGAACTTGCACATAAAGAGAATAAATGCATTATTGTTGTGACGCACTCACAGGAGGTTGCTAAAAAATCAGATCGTGCAGTGTATTTAAGTAAGAAGAAGTTAATCATAAATGAAATCTAATATAAACATCGTAGCTTTTCAATTCACATAATTTTCAAAATCTAGACCTTTCAAAAGCTTATATTTGATTTATAATAAAATCAAGCCATAATCAAAATGGTCTCCCTGTACTGAATGTTAAAATAGTTTGTTGTTCCCGTTTTAATAATATTTTAAAAAGAACTTGTAGTATATTCTACAAGTTCTTTTTATTATAATTGGTTACCTATATCATGGGATAATCACACATAGTTATTGCAGAATTAAACCTACAATCATAATTAAACTAAATACTATTATCCAACCAAACGTACAATAGCCAAAAATTCTAATCCATTTAGGTAATTGATTCATGTTAATTTTATTTGAGGGAACTCCCTGCATAAAAAACATCATTTTTTGATCTCTATCTCTATTATTTTGTTGTTCATACATAATATCATCACCTTTCCAGATATATTGAGTTTGTAGTATATCAACCTAAAGAAAATTATGTACAGAATAAGAGGGGATAGCATATATATTATGTGGTGGACTTTATAAATAAATGCATTTAATTGCCATAGTTCTAAGCACTAATCCGTTATAAATACTGAAAAAGAGCACTATATAAATAGGACTCATTTTCTTCAAATGTTAAGTTGCTGGATATAAATCAGAACCAAGGTAATGTTCTTTTATAATTTGAAGATGATGAAGCTCATGACCAGCAATGATGTATGCTAATGCACGAACTGTAACTTCAGAATTATTCGCATTTCCTCTTTGTGACCAAGCTTCTTTATCTAAGCTTCTAAGTAAATACAGGGTAGATTGGCGAACAACTATTAAATTCTCAAGAAGATCTTGCATAGATTGCTTATCAAAAGCAGCTCTAAGAACATACATATCATCAAATGAAAAACCTGTTAATAAGTTTATACTTACTACAAAAACAAACAAACTCGTCCTATTTAAAGGAGAGTTTGTTTGTTTTTATGTTTAGATAATGGAATACTCATGTAAAATTGCACACTATGTTCCATATTTTTTATTGAATACTTTATATCTAGCGTTTCAAGAATTTGCTTAACAATATATAGCCCTAAACCATTTCCTCCAGTATTTCGATTTCTTGATTTTTCAATTCGATAAAATGGTTTGAAAATTTGTTGTAAATCTTCATCTTTAATATTGACACCTGTATTTATAATTTGCATTTCGATTTGACCTTGTTTCGAATCCTCACTTAACTTTATATAGACTTTTTCATTATGTGGTGAATACATAACCGCATTGTGAATAATATTTTTACATGCTTTTTCTAAAAGGGCACAATCGGTATAAATAGAAAGGTCAGAATCAATTTCTTTTATTATTTCGATGCTTTTTTGAGAAGCAAAAAATTCGAGATCTTTTGTGATTGCACCTATTAACTTTGAAGGATTAACTTCCTCTACTTTTAGTTTGAAGGTGTGTTGTTCTAATTTCGATACGCTTAAAATTTCACGAACTAATTGTTCCATACTTTCAATAATTTGATGATTTTTCTTTAAATATTGATCGCGATTTTGATAAGGGCCAATATTGTATATCATTCCTTCTAAGTATCCTTTCATTACAGTAAGAGGGGACTTTAATTCATGTGCTACAATCGCAAAAAACTCTCTGCGTTTTGTTTCTATTTCTCTTTCTTTTTCAATATCATTTTTTAATTGTTCATTTGCTTTTTTCAAATCAAACATAGCTTGTTGCAAGTTAATAGACATGTCATTTAAACTATTAGATAATTCTCCTAGCTCATCTGTAGAGCGAACCTCAATTTTTTCGGAGAAATCTAAATTTGCCATCTTTTGTGCACCTTCATTAATATAAATAAGTGGCTTTGTAATAAACCTGGAATAAAAATAAGCACTTCCTATACCAATAACGAGCACAATGATACTAATATAGGGGAGAAAGCGTACTAAAACCTGTGAAGCTTCATCAATCGGTTGAAATGTAGCAAACACTATAAGCGTTAAACTACCATCTTGAAATTGAATTGGTTTCGTAACGTTATATGAATTGCTAAGGGTACTTGCATTCTCGAATCGTGTTGCTTTAGTAACTACTGTTTTTTGCGTACCACTTTGAATAAAAGAAAATGAAGGAGAGTAAATAATTACTCCTTCTTTATTTTGGAGATAAAGCATCGCATTATTTTTTTTGGCGTATTCATCAAAAAGTGGTATCGCATCTTGAAACGTAAGATTTTTAGATTTATCAATGATTTCGTTTATCCCTGTTTGAAGTTGATCTGTTTTATATTGCTCATAAAACGTCGGAAGAAAGAAGTATAAAGTTAAATAAATCAATACTGCAAAGGATAATAAAATGAGAGATGTAGTCATAAAGAGTTTATAAGTAATTTGCTTCATTTTCATGAGTTTCACAATACTATTCATCAATTTTATATCCAATACCCTTTATTGTTTTAATATAAGGGATAGCTAATTTTTTGCGTAGGTTTTTAATATGTGTATCAATTATTCGTGTTTCTCCAAAATAATCGTAACCCCAAACCTTTTCAACGATATTTTCTCTTGGGAGTACTTTTCTCTCATTTTGAAATAGTAGTTGTAGAATTTCAAACTCTTTTGTCGTTAATATAATTTCAACGTCATTTACATATACTCTATATGCATCCACATCAATACGCACTTCTTTAAATATCAAATGATTATTTACATTTTTATCATAACTTCTTCTTAGTACAGCTTCGACTCGTCTAATCAAAACATGAAATGAAAAGGGCTTTGTTATATAGTCATCGATCCCAAGGTCGAATCCTTTCATTTGATCTTCCTCTTCTTCCAACGCAGTTAGCATAATAATTGGTACGTTTGACTGACTTCGAATCATTTTAGAAACTTCAAATCCATTAAGATTGGGCATCATGACATCTAGAAGAATTAAATCAAATGATTGCTTATTAAATTGTGTCATACCCTCTAGTCCATCTGAAGCGACTACCACTGTATAATGCTGTGTCATTAAAAATTGTTTAATTAATTCCTGAATTTCTCGATCGTCCTCAACCACGAGGATATGATAATTTTTCATAATATCACCTCTGGTAGTCATTATAGCCGTACAATCTGGAGTTTATGTGGAGATACAGTAGTAAACTTCATAGGACGTTTACTACCAAAAAGTATTATTAGCTATATTCCTTTTTTATGGAGAAATAATTGCTTAAAAAAACTTATCGTATGAATTGATGTACGATTAATATTTACGAAAAACTAATGTATAATAACGTGAATTGTATGTAGTTTCTTAAAATTCTCGAAAATATACTTTTGCTTCTTTACCAAAAGAGGAAAAGGAATTTCAATATAGAAGAAGCTACTGTAATACTAGAGTGTGTGCCAAGAACTATGAATTTCTTTCATCTAGTTTTTATTTAATCGTTAATCACTACATAACAATGTTCTTGCTAAACCAAAAGTTTAAAGGTACAAACTTGGAGAGATTTATATAATGCTAGAAAGGTTGTGAAATGATTTGATGGGTTATAAAGCGATGCTGTTTGATTTAGATGATACATTACTTGATAGGGATAAAGCAGTAGAGTCATTATTTTTAATTGTTTTAGAAAAGTGTTATGAAAATGTAGATGGTGCGGCTAAAAGCAACATGTTACAGAAATTCAAAAAACACGATAAAAGAGAATATGGCATAAGTAATAAAACGACAGTTTTAGAATCATTGTTTGATGAATTCACGCCGAAGTATAGATTGCCACGCAATTACATCCAAGATTTTTGGAATAATAATTTCCCTAGATGTTTTTCAATAGACCAAAATACTATTCATTTCTTAAATCAAATAAAGAAGCACTTTAAAGTTGGAATTATAACAAATGGCTCAACTCAGAGGCAAAAAGCTAAAATATTTAACACGAATTTAAATAAGTATTTTGAAACAATCATTATTTCTGAAGAAGTGGGATTTAGTAAACCTGATAAACGTATATTCGAACTAGCATTAAATAAGTTAAATTTACAACCGGAAAATACTTTATTTGTTGGAGATGACTTAGAAAAGGATATTGCTGGTCCTCAAAATGTAAATATAAAAGGTGTGTGGTTTAACCCTCAGAAGATCAAGAATACTACCAAAATACAACCGTATGCCGAGATTAACACTTTGGATAGTTTGTTAAGTTATGTTACTCCACAATATTTTTATAACAAGTAAAAGTAATCTCATATATATTCAAAAATATAAAAAAGAGAAACTATCATTAATTTCATTGACCGTATTAGCAATAAAAAATAGGAGCGATTTTAATAGCTTTGGCTAATTTAATCTATGATTAATACAAAGTTTTGTAAAACAATTTTACTCATACTGTGTAAATTATAAAGGGGTGGGACTATGGAAATAAAGAAAGTAGTAATCGATGGAATCAATATTGCGGTCATTAGAAACGATAAGGTATTAATATCGGATGTTCAGTCTGCATTAGATACTATGGCAACAGTTCAATATGAGGTAGATGCGAAACATATTATTATCCATAAATCTTTAATAAGTGAAGATTTCTTTGACCTAAAAACACGGCTTGCGGGTGATATCCTTCAAAAGTTTATAAACTACAAGGTAAAGATTGCTATTGTTGGAGATTTCTCTATGTATACTAGTAAAAGCTTAAAGGATTTTATTTATGAATGTAATAAAGGGAATGACATTTTTTACTTAGCAACTGAACAACAAGCAATTGAAAAACTAAGTACATTAAAGTAATAATTATATCCTGCTAAATTCCCCCATTGCTCTTAGTTCATAATTATATACGATATAGAAGAACTGATGTTTGTGGTAAACTAAGAGATGAATAAAGGGGGAGTTTTTTTGAACAATTTTAATAATATAATCCAAAATTTAAATAATATAGTTTACAAACCTAACAACTTAATTATTACGAATCTAAAAGAAGAAAAGCAAAACGCAGAATATGCCGGATGTTTATTTCACTTAAATAACAAAACCATTCGTTTTAGAAAATCAAAAGTTACTCCTAATAAAATTGGGCAATTTGTTTCTTTTTGGGAGAAAGATGAAAATATGCGAAATAGAGCTTTCTCTTATGAAGCTGCTCCTGATTTATTAGTAATCACTTGTATTGCTGATAATAAACTAGGGCAATTTATTTTTCCTAAAGAGATTCTTCTTAAAGAAAAAATATTGAGAACACCAAGTCAAACAGGGAAAATGGCAATGAGAATTTATCCTGTTTGGGATACCACTGTTAGCAATCAAGCTAAAAAGAGCCAAACGTGGCAACTTCAATATTTTGTTGATTTAAGTGATATTAATAATTTGCCTATAGATAAACTATTAAATTTATATTCGTAGCTTTTGATTTGCCCCAAAAAGAAGTAATTACAGAAAAGACATTTGTAATGACGCCTTCTATTAATTTACCTCGTGAATCGTAATTTTTGTACCGGTACAGTTAAATGAAATGTACATTGTTACAGTGCCCCTTAAAATTTACAATCAGCATATATTATTTAAACTTATAAATTTTTAAGGGGTGCTAAATATGACAAGTTTACAAGATCAGCTTTTCACAAGATTAAATCTTAAAAAACGTAATGATGTAACGTTTGAAGAATTACCTACCATACTCTTTTCGTTTGCGCATACTATACCATTTGAGAATTTAGATGTTATAGCACGAAATACGAATCAAATCTCTCTGGAAAACTTACGAGAGAAAATTTTAACTAGTTCCCGTGGTGGACTTTGCTACGAATTAAATACTCTTTTTTACTATTTTTTAAGAGACTGTGGCTATGATGTACAACTGGCATTAGGTACGGTTTATAAAAACGATATAAATGCATGGGCACTTGAGGATGGCCATATAACAATTATTTTAACTTATGATAATGTACAGTATTTAATTGATGTAGGTATAGCTTCGTTAGTACCTCTTGTTCCTGTACCTTTTACTGGTGAATCTGTTTCTTCAAAAAATGGTTCGTACCGGGTGAGACGAAAAGATACGAGTAAAGGAAATTATGTTTTAGAAAGAATAGATGCTGATGGAGAATGGAAAGTTTGTCATGCTTTTTATAAACATAATATTGATGAGATAGTAGTAAATGATGTTCAAAGAAGAGTGATAGAAGATGAGAAGTCTATTTTTAATAAAGGACCAATTGCAGTAAAGTTGACGAACTCTGGCCATATTTCATTAACGAATACAAGTTTAACCGAAATTATTCATGGGGAAAAAACTAAGCGTGAAATTACAGAAGATCAATATAAAGAGTTTTTATATACTTTATTTGCTATTAAGTTATGAATAATAAAGATAGCCGGTTCTTATTCAGAAGCGGCTATCTTTATTATTTTTGGTGTAAATGGTTTTCTTCTAATATGTTTCGGAAACTGCGGTATAGTTAATGTTTTTAATGTTTCCTCAGCTTCTTCATATGTATGAAAAATTGGTTCTTTTCCATCATCCCCTTGTAAAACTAGCCCTTCATCTCGGATTACATATGGCATAAAACCACCCCATCTAGTAAAGAATTATGTTCTTTTGCAGCAGAATAATATGATTTAAAGTTTGATTTTCTTAATACATAGAATACACTAGAACAGTACGAAAAAGTATGTACAATGAATTTTGAATGTAAAGGAAGATTATTATGTCAGTTATTGATAAATTGAAACTTAATAAGTATACAAATATGGTCGTTATTAACGAACCAAGTGATTATGACATTTTTACAGGTAAAGAAACTGCATTCTCAAAAGAACACGATGCTATCTTTATATTTGTAGAAACGCTTGATGAAATGGTGAAACAAACGAATTTTATTATTAGTAATGAAGAATTACTAATTGAAAAAGGTTACGTATTCTTCGCATATCCGAAAAAAGGTAATGCTCGTTATAGTACGTTTATTCACCGTGATGAGATGTTTCCGGCATTAAACGTTGGAGAAGATGGTTATGTGGGAGAAAGCGATATTAAATTTGCACGAATGGTAAGTATGGATGAAGTCTTTACTGTTGTTGGTTTAAAACGTGAAAAGAAAAAAACAACAAAAACATCTGCTATGAGTCAATGTGTTGCCGATTATGCAGATCGAATTAAAGATGTTGAAGCATTATTAGCTAATCATCCGAATGAACTTAAGTTTTATCAAAGTTTAACGCCTGGATATCAGAAAGATTGGGCACGTAATCTTTTTTCTGTAAAACAAGAAAAAACACGTGAAAAACGTCTAGAGAAAATGATAGAGATCCTTTCACAAGGCTATAAAACAATTGAATTATTCCGTAAGAAGAAAAAATAATGATTAAGAAAGTCACAATGCACTCATCACAATTAATTGTGATGAGTGCATTGAAAAAAGCATTCCTTCCATTATACTAAGGAATGTTCTTATATTTATATAATTAGCAAAAGAGAAAAGGTGTTTGAAATGAAATCGTATATTGTAGTTGGATCTGGAATTTTAGGAGCGTCTACTGCTTATCATCTTGCTAAGGCAGGTGCGAATGTTACTATCGTGGATCGCCAACAATTAGGGCAAGCAACTGATGCAGGAGCAGGTATTGTATGTCCATGGCTATCACAGCGTCGTAATAAAGCATGGTATAAAATCGTTAAAGGCGGTGCACGTTACTATTCTTCGTTAATTCAGCAATTAGAAGAAGACGGTGAAACTGACACAGGATATAATCGTGTAGGTGCAATTAGTTTACATACTGACGAGAAAAAGTTAGATCAAATGGAAGAGCGAGCTTATAAACGACGTGAAGATGCCCCAGAGATTGGTGAAATAACTCGCTTATCAGCTGAAGAAACAAAAAAATTATTCCCAGCATTATCAGACGAATATAGTTCTGTTCATATTAGTGGTGCTGCACGAGTGAATGGAAGATTATTACGCAATGCATTAATAAGTGCTGCGAAAAAACATGGTGCAACTTTTATAAAAGGCGATGCCATATTAGTCCGTGAAGGAAATCATATTACTGGAGTTACAGTAAACGATGAAACAATTTTAGCAGAAAAGGTTATTGTAACTGCAGGCGCATGGGCGAATGAAATCTTGAACCCATTAGGAATTAATTTCTTAGTTACATTCCAAAAAGGACAAATTGTTCATCTGCAAATTGAAAATACAGCAACAGAAAATATGCCAGTTGTTATGCCACCGAACGATCAATATATTTTAACGTTTGACAATGGTCATGTCGTAATTGGTGCAACACATGAGAATGATACTGGTTTCGATCATCGTGTAACAGCAGGTGGTTTACATGAAGTATTCCATAAGGCATTAGCAGTTGCACCTGGCTTAGAAAATGCTACAATGCTTGAAACGAGAGTTGGATTCAGACCATTCACACCAGGATTCTTACCTGTTATCGGGCCACTACCTAACTTTGAAGGAATTCTCGTTGCGAATGGATTAGGGGCTTCGGGTTTAACAGCTGGTCCATACTTAGGAGCGGAACTTGCTAAACTAGCGCTCGGACAACCGATTGAATTAGATTTAAATGATTATGACGTTGCTGGCGCAATTGAATAATATGGAGTACTGCTAACATTTATGAAAAACCATGCTAAACAAATTCGACAAGGAATAAGTAGTTTTTCCTCTGTTAAGAGTAAGCCTGTTTATGAAAAATAAAATTATTTAAAAATAGAGGGCCGACATTATAAACCTGCATTAATAATGTAGAATTGTGATGTCGGCTCTTTATTCATATTGCTTTAAAACTTATTTTCGAGAGGAGGTTAAGTAATGAGAGCGCCATATCAAGTATTGATATTTCCTTATATAAAAACTGTCGATTCTATTCAATATGCCATTTTTAACCGAAGTGATTATGGTTATTGGCAAGGAATAGCTGGTGGCGGAGAAGACGGTGAGATTCCTATTGAATCAGCAAAACGGGAAGCATTTGAAGAGGCTGGTATTACAAGAGAATGTCCATATATACAATTAGATTCTGTGTCTTCACTATCAGTAGAAGATGTAGTTGGAGGATTCCTTTGGGGAGAAGAGGTTTATGTAATAAAAGAATTTTCTTTTGGAGTTAAAGTCCCTACAAAAAACATATCATTATCTAAAGAACACTTCAATTATAAATGGTTATGCTTTGAGGAAGCAGTAACGTTTTTGAAATGGGATAGCAACAAAACAGCATTGTGGGAATTAAACAAAAGACTATTAAAACAATAAAAGTTTTAGCTAACAAAGATAGTATTGGAACAAGAATGGAACCATTAACAAACCTTTGCTACACTTCTAAACAATGTTTTAGATTATAAAATAGAGTAATATAGATTTTGTATAGGTAATTTACTAAGAGAACTTGTACTAAGAAAAGCCCTATACAGTTGACTCTGAAAAAATGAAAATAGTTAGAAATATTTTTATATCGTACGGTTTTTGGCTATGAATAACGGAATAGATATTAAGTATTCAACAGTTTAAATAAAACGAGTTAGCTTTTTATTTTAAGAAGAAAGATGACTCGTTTTATGCTAAAATTCGCTTAGTGTATATTTTCGTTAAAATGTGGGTGGGCCCCCTTTTAGCAAAACCGGAGTGGGAATGATGAGTATAAATAGTTTTGTGGGATTGATAAAGGACGAATTATTAAAAGAGGTAAGTATAAGAAGTGAGAATGAATTCGAGCCTGTAGTAGTTAAAGATATTCCTAGACTTTGGAAGTGTTTAGGAACAGGTAATTATGCCGCAGTATTCATGCACAAAGAATACAAAGATTGGGTAGTGAAAGTTTACGTGCGAGAAGGAGAAGGAATTGAAAAAGAGTCAGAAGTATACCGAAGAATTGGAGATCATCCTTCTTATTCAAAGCTTATATATAAAGGAGAAAATTTCATAGTATTGAAACGTTTAAAAGAAATTACCTTATACGATGCTATTCATAAGGGAATTAAAATTCCTAAGCAAGTAATACTTGATATTAATGAGGCTTTAGAGTATGCGAGGGAACAAGGGTTAACTCCTTGTGATGTTCACGGGAAAAATGTGATGATGGAAAAAGGAAGGGGATATGTAGTCGATGTATCTGATTTCTTAAAAACAAAAGAAGATAGTAAGTGGAGAGACCTAGAAAAGGCATATTTCACCTTTTATTTTCCTTTCATTTATAAATTGCCTTTCCCCGTTAAAATACCGTATTTTATGTTAAACATTGTTAGACGTTCGTACAGAAAATATAAGAAGCTTAAAAAGAACTTCAAATTATAAAAGGATCACATATGTTCCTGAAAACGATTTGAATTCACATAAATAACTTTAGAAAAATTTAAAATTTTGTTTAGGGGCTACTTCAAGACCTTAGCTTGCTGGGCATATGGTGCTACCTCAAAATATAAAAAGATTAGGAGTGAATCCTAATCTTTTTATTTATACATATTTTTGTTATGAATATCACTATCAATTCCAAAACGGGATATTTTGAATAAATGAAACCGTCAAAATAAGTGTTGATACGGAACCAGCAGTTACTAAAGTTACTATTTTTCGTCCATTCTGTTCTTTTGAAGGTTTTATAAGTTCTGTAATTAACACAATCCATATTATGATAGAGATTATTGAAATAATATTTATAGACATATGTAACACATCCCTTCTTGTTTTCACATAAATATTTCTTCTTTTGTAAAATAAAAGCAATTTAACAAGAAAATATGTAACGCATTACAAATCAATATTTTCCTGTTAAACCACCTTTTTTAAATAGAAATACGACTGATAAAACGATAACAACAGCCTTCAAACTTCCCCAATATGGATAAATAGCATGATCTGTTAGACTAGCATATTGAAAAATATTCTCTAAACCGAAAATTCCTATCATGACTGCTAAAATGAATGAAGCTGATCCATACGTCCCGTTATGATAGAGGGTAAATAAATAGACTGCGAAAATTAGTGGTAAGATGATTTGTAGTACGATTATCATAGTTCGTCCTCCATATTATTTATAATTATATTATATACAAAATTGTAATAAAAAGGAATACGACTTATTTGATACTAACAGAACTACTCTAATCATATTCTTCTATAAAAAGAAGAAAAAGGGGTGTACAGTTAATTGACAAAAGTTAAAGTTAGTTTACGACCCATTGTTCATAATATAAATTTACCAACCGTATTGAAAACAACAATACTTCCAGGCGAATCGACCGAAAGACTATTTATCGCAACCCAATTAGGAGAGATTTTTTACATAGGGAATGGAGTTATAAAGATATTTTTAGATATTCGTCACCTAATTATTAAATTAGGTACATTTGAAGAAGGTGTTTCTAGTAGCGGTTATGATGAACGCGGATTGCTAGGACTTGCGTTCCATCCACAATTTTATCAAAATAGGTTATTTTATCTACATTATTCAGTAGCCGGAACTCAAGGGCCAGGTGCACTTTCTGAACAATTTAAACCTAATCCTTGTGACCCTAAAACATTAAATTTAAAGTGGGTTAATAGAAATACGCAATATGATCACATTGATACTGTGGAAGAATGGACTTTACAACCTAATGGTCAAGCTCAAAAGCGACGAACATTACTGAATGTAAGAAGACCATTTTTTAATCATAACGGAGTCAATAGTTTAAACTTTTCACCTGAGACTGGAAAACTTGTTTTTACAAATGGAGATGGCGGATCAGGTTATGATCCATTTAACTTAAGCCAAGATGATTTAGAAATAGCAGGTAAAATAATTGAAATCGATGTAAGTAAAAATACATTTATAAATAACCCTCCTGTAGTTACACGCTTCGATGAACTTCCTTTATCTATACAAGAAACACTTACAGTAATTGCAAAAGGAGTACGTAATATAACTGGCATTTCATTTCAAAGGTTTTATAATCAATATATCAAATACGCCGGAAATGTCGGACAAGATATTGTAGAGTCTATTTTTTCATTTGTTCAATATAAACCTATACCGGTTACAGAACTTGTTCAAATGCATTTTATGAGGCTCACTCCCAATCAAGATGGGTTTATCAATTTTGGTTGGAGAGGATGGGAAGGGGATTTACCTACTTCTTTTATACGGCATTGTTCCGAAAATCAGACTTTGGATGAAAGAACAATGACTTATTATGATGAAACAATACAAACTTCAGCGAGGCGTATTCTGCCTCTACTTAGTTATTTTCATCAAGATTCCAGACCCGATAAGTTTGGAGGAACTTCCCTTACAGGAGTTCAGCCATATATGGGAAATGCAATTCCAAATTTAACAGGTAGCGTAGTGTTTACTGACCTTGCTAAGAAAGAAGATTCTCGACCGCCAGTTAAAGGTGTTTTAGCCTATACTAGAGCAGGTACAGACGGTAAACATGCTGACTTTCATGCTATTGAAACCAATTATGATTTTGGTACGCAAGCAGCTTATTATATGAGTTTAGGAACAAATTTGAATCAAACTAAATTATATTTAGGAGTTTACGGTTCTATGAAAGTAACTGATTTTAATAAAGGTACCATTTTTGAAATTATCCCTTAATACGATACAAATTATCAGTCTAAAAATATAATATAAGGAATTCATTCTGTCCACAAAACGCACGACTTAACTTCTCCCCTTAAAAATCTTCAATGTATGAGCATCTATTAACTTGCAGAAAGTAACTCATAAACCGTATGTGTACGAATAATATAGAAAGTAATGAATGAGGTGTCTTTAGGGGGGATTTTAATGAATCGGTTTGTACGTTATTGGTATCAACTGATGATAGAGCATGATATAAGCTTTGTTCATAAAAGAAAATTGTCCCTTGCGAATAAGTTAGTACTTACAGCTTTGATGAGTGCATTAGCCACCATGTTTCAAGCAGCGGGTAACTTAGTTCCTGGTATAGGTTTGCTCATTAGTCCATTTTCGACATTACCGATTTTTTTTGCTATTTTCTATTCTATTCGTGAGGGAATACTTTCTTATATTCTTACTATTTTTCTATTATTTATTATTGAGCCAAGTGAACTAATTATCTTTCCTTTTACTACAGGCTTATTAGGTCTAGCCTTAGGACTAGCCTTTTTAAAATTTAAGAGGAGAATTTGGATTGTTTCCTTTTCTGCGACTTGTCTACTTATAGGGATTATGATCGTTCTCGATGTTTTCCGTTTTCCGGTACTTGGTCCTACTGTTCATACAACTATGGACATAAAAATTATTTTATTAATATTTATACTGAGCTTTCTATATTGCTGGATTTATGCAGGTTTTTGCAGAATAATGATGAATAGATTATGTAAAGTGTTGTATTGACAATGGCATAATGAAGATTGGAGAATGTATTCATGACTAACGTTGCAGTTAGAAGACCGAATTTGAATGATGTAGATGAACTATATTTATTTTTCCGTATCGTTATTACGAATACATACAAAAATGAAGGATTATCACAACTATTGGATGACATAGAAAATGAAATTAACATGAAAAAGCAATATTTGAAAACAGATTTTGATAGTAATGGAGAAAAACGTTACTTTTTATTAGCAATTGATACAAATAACAATAAAATCATTGGAACAATTGAAGTTGGTCCAGCGAGTACATTGATTAATAGTTGTACAGGTGGTGTACTTAAGGATTTGTATGAAATAGGAACTGTATTTATACTTCCAGAGTATCAAAGAAAGGGTATCGGGAGTTTACTGCTACATACAATGTTTCTTACGTTACTTAGCAGAGGAATAACAGAATTCTGTTTAGATAGTGGATACAGAAAAGCGCAAAGTATATGGACAAAGAAGTTTGGAGAGCCTAGTTATGTACTGAAAGATTATTGGGGAGAATCAAGTGATCATATGATTTGGAAGAAGAGTTTACATGATACACCTATAATATTTGAATTATAAAATGAAATATACCTATGAACGTAGCTTTTCTTACATATGTATGCTATTATTTATCTTTATAATAAAAGAGGACGTGAATGAACTTGATTAAAATTAGTATCCCTGAAGTTGATGTTACAATTACTGAACGTAAACAAGTTATTAAAGGAGACGAGCCAATCATTACTCCAATTAATGGATTTATTGATTTCCACTTGTTCCCTAGAGATAAAGGCGGCATTTTTATGTTGTACAATATTAATGACGAACTACTTTTCGTAGGTAAAGCTCGTAAAATTAGACAACGTATTAAGAAGCATTTTGAAGATAATGTTTCACCAATTAAAAATCACCGTGATGAAGTATACCGCATTGATGCATGTATCGTAGAAGATCCAACAGAAAGAGAAATTTACGAAACATATATCATTAATGAATACAAAGCGAAATATAACGTTGATAAAGTATTCTACAAATAATCAACATTAATAAAAAACAATCCTAGCTAATATGCCAGGATTGTTTTTTATTTAGATTTATTCTTCATATCTTTCTCCTTTTTTCAAATGATTAGCCACAATAAAACAGAATATCCCTATAAATATAAGTACAATACCAAGCGTTTTATGTTTTCCCTCAAAGAAAGGAATATCTGAAATAACATTTGTCATACATAGTCCTAAAAATACAAGGATAGGGCCCATCCAAAGTAATACATTACCGAATTTTGTGTGCTTCCACATAATAACCCTCCTTAATTCTCTTTACATATATATCCATAAAAGAAAAGTAAATTCATAGAGAAATATAGTTTTTTTCATATCGAAAATTTAACCCTCATATATTGGTACAAGCAAAAGAGAAAGGAGACCATCATGAATTGGTTAGAAGCTTTCATATTAGGTATAATTCAAGGTTTAACAGAATTTTTACCAATCAGTAGTACCGGACATCTTTATTTAGGAAGGCATTTATTTCAATTAGATGAAGCAGGCTTATTTTTAGATACGATGTTGCATATTGGGACTTTACTTGCAGTGCTTATTTATTACAAAAAAGAATTTATATATTTAATTAAAAACCCATTTTCAAAGCTCATGTTATTACTTATTGTTGGGACGATACCTGCAGTTGTTATTGGTTTATTGTTTAAAGACTTCTTTGAAGATATTTCAAAAACAGGAATCACGATCGGTTGGGAGTTTTTAGTGACTGGATTCTTTCTCTACATGGCAGATAAACAAAAAAATGGTCGTAAAAAAATGGATGACATAACATATAAAGACGCACTAATTATCGGGTCATTTCAAGCGGCTGCTATTTTTCCAGCCATTTCTCGTTCTGGAATGACAATTGTCGCTGCATTATGGAGAAAATTAGACCGTGAAACTGCTGCTTACTTTTCTTTTTTACTTTCGACACCAGCCATTGTTGGAGCTATCATTTTGCAATTTGTAGACGTTTTTCAAGGGAAAGCAGAATCTATTTCTAGTACATCTTTAATTGTCGGAACGTTATCAGCAGCGTTTTTTGGATACATAGCCGTTTCATGGATGATTCAATATTTAAAACGTCACTCCTTAAAAGTATTCGCGTATTACGTATGGGGATTAGGTATTTTAATTTTAACTTTGCAATTTACTGATGTATTTTAAGTATAATGATAAAGAAGTTAATTAGTTTAAGATCCTGTTTCATTCATACAAGGCAGGATCTCTTTTTATTAAGGGGGAAAATATGTTTAATAAGGCTATCGTTATTGGTGGAAGTATGGCAGGAAAGTTTGCAGCAAAAGCATTATCAACTTTTTTTAAAGAAGTAATCATTTTAGAAGTCGGTGAAAAATGGGATGGAAAAGCTTCAAGAAAAAGAGTTCCACAAAGTAATCATCCTCACGTGTTATTAAAAGGTGGAGAAAAAGCAATTGAAGAATTGTTTCCTACTATTACGAATGAATTAATAGAAGCGGGTAGTATTATAAACAACTTTACACGTGATTTGAAATGGCATCAATTCGGTCTATGGAAACAACCGTTCATAGGGGAAGTACATATGATTCAACAAAGTCGTCCTTTACTAGAATGGCATATTCAAAAACGAATACATCAGATTTCAAATATTACTATTAAATATGAAACATTGGTTAAAGGGTTATTGGTAGATGAAAAGCTTAACAAAGTGTGTGGAGTAAAAGTTAAATATTTAGAGACAGACATACAAGAAGAAGTTCATGCAGACCTTGTAGTTGATGCGAGTGGATTTGGCTCAAAAAGTATAGAGTGGTTACGAGAATACGAAATTGAAGTACAAGAAGAGAAAGTTCGTATTGATTTATTTTACGCAACGAAAATGTTCAAACTTAAAGAAAATGAGAAATTAGACTGTTGCAATGTGCTAATGTCTCCGAGTTTCCCTGATAACCCTTATGGCGTTCTTATTCAAACGATAGAAGATAATCGTTATTTTGTTACTTTCAGTGGATACGCAAACGAGAAAGCACCACAAACAGATGATGAGTTTTATGATTTTGCTGAAAACCTATCAATTTCTAATGTTACAGACTTCCTAAACAAGGCTGAGGGAATTACTGATATAAAGACATACAAAATTCCCTATCAAGTACGCCGGCGATTTGATTTAGTGAATAATGTACCAGAAGGCTTATTAGTTGTTGGAGATGCGCAATGTCGTTTTGATCCCGTTTTCGGCCAAGGTGTATCAGTTGCTGCTATGGAGGCTCACCAGTTGCAATTACTTCTGCAAGGTAGAAAACAACTTGATAAAACATTTACACAACAATTTTATAAAAAGGCAGCTAATATAATAGAAACCCCATGGGATATGACAACAACGGAAATATCACGTCATCCGCAACTAAAGAGAGAATTAACTACAAAACAAAAATTTCAGCTATGGTATACGAAACAAATATATCGACTATCCGCAAGTAATTCTGATGTTTATATTCGGTTAGTACGAGTGATGAATTTAATTCGTAGTCCATTTCATCTTTTTCATCCGAAAGTGCTACTATCTGTATTACTTAATCGAAAGTAATAGCAGGAATATAATTGATTAAAAAAGAATGTATAACAGTTAGTAAATCTAGAAGGAGAATACGGGATGGAAATATACATAGAGCAACTAAAGAAACAAGATGCTAAGGATTTATTTACGTTTGAACTTACGAATAAATCTTTTTTTGAAACAATGGTACCAAATCGTGGCTCAAAATATTTTGAATTTGAATATTTCCAAAAACTACTAGACGATTTATTAATAGAACAAGCAGATGGAGATTCTTATTTTTATTTAATTCGTAATGAAGAAAAAGAAATTGTAGGGCGAATTAATTTAGTAGATATAGATACGGAAACTCGAATTAGTTCTCTAGGGTATCGGGTCGGAGAAAAATTTACTAAAAAAGGAGTTGCTACAGCAGCCGTAAAATTAATTTTAGATGTAGCGAAAAATAATGAAATTACTGAAGTTCATGCTAAAACAACTACTAATAATCTCGCATCACAAATTGTACTAGAAAAAAGCAGATTTTCTTCTTATCAAAACGAATCAGATATAACATCTGTAGAATTAAATGGAGAACATGTGAAGTTTGTACACTATATTTGGAGAAATACTTCGCGCTTATAATAAGGAGGACTTATTCATGAATGATTTACGTTATCCAATTGGCCAATTTACATACAAACGTCCTATAACTGAAGAAATGATTGATACATGGATTCAAGAAATTGAAGATTTACCTCATGAACTAACAAAGGCAATTAAAGATTTAGATCAGAAGCAGTTAGATACACCATATCGCGTTGGAGGGTGGACTGTCCGTCAAGTTGTTCATCACGTTGTTGATAGCCATATGAATAGCTACATACGCTTTAAATTAGCACTGACAGAAAAGAATCCAACTATTAAACCGTATAAAGAAGAGAAGTGGGCAGAGTTACCCGATTCAAAATTACCGGTAGATGTTTCACTAGTAATGCTAGATTCATTACATAAAAGATGGGTTAACCTTTTATATTCTCTAGAAATTGAAGATTTAGAAAAGACATTTAACCATCCTGAAACTGGTGAAACAAAACTTGCTGTTGCAATAGGACTATACGCATGGCATGGTCGTCATCATACCGCTCATATTACCTCGTTAAGAAAGCGACTTAATTGGTAATTACATTAGAGAAGGCGACAGAAAGTGATGCAGAAGTTATATTTCAAATGCAAATAGACTCATTTAGCCCTTTATTACATAAATATAAAGACTATGAAACAAATCCAGCAAATGAAACTATCGAAAAAACTATTTGTAGAATAAATCATGTAGACGGTGGCTTCTATAAAATAATAGTGGCAATGAATCTTGTTGGAGCGATATGCATTTCACAAAAAGAAACACCCTCTAAATTTTGGATCAGTCCAATGTTTATTCACCCGAGTTATCAAGGAAAAGGAATTGCCCAAAAGGTACTTACATTAATTGAGGAAATGTTTCCTGAAGCAACGAGCTGGGAACTTGCTACTATTTTAGAAGAAGAGAAAAATTGTTTTTTGTATGAAAAGATGGAGTATAAAAGAACAGAAGTTATAAAGAAATTAAATGATGAAACTACACTTATTTATTACAAAAAAGAAAGGTAAAGCATATAAAATACGCTTTACCTTTTTATGTTATTTTAGATTAAATATACAAAAATAATGTATGTTCTTCCAAAATACTCGGGTTAGTAATTTTAAAAATGAATAAAAATACAAAAAACCACTACTTGGTCGTAAAGGTTACTAACGCTTTTTGAATGCTTAAAATACTATCGTCACCTTTAAATTCTTTCGTAATTGGATCCTCCATACTAGACACCCAAATTTTAAGTTCTGCATCTAAATCAAAATGCCCAGCCGTTTCGATGCTATATTGTGTAATACTTTTATAAGGAATAGAATGGTATTCTGTTTTTTTGCCAGTTACTCCTTGTTTATCTACTAAAATAAGACGACGATTTGTAAATACGATTAGATCACGAATTAATTTATAAGCATGCTCTACTTTTTCATCGTCTAGCATAATCTTCTCTAAATCACGTTCTACACTTTCAGAACTCGTATTTGATGCATTTCCTAAAATACCGCTAAATAAACCCATATTAAATTCCTCCTTTAATATATGTGGAATGAATTACTTATATTGTAACATGTTACTCACAAAGATATTATGACATTACTTTAGTAGTTTCTGGTTATTGTTGTAATTAGTTTATAAAACCTCATCTTAAAATCTTATGCTAATATGAAATTAAGAAAAAAGAAGCAGAGGGATATAGCATGAAGAATATTGGTTTAGTATTAGAGGGTGGAGGAATGAAAGGTTTATATACTGCAGGTGTACTCGAATATTTCATGGAAAAGAACTTATTCTTTCCGTATGTAGTCGGCGTATCAGCTGGAGCCTGTATGGGAGCAACCTATTTGTCACGTCAAAAAGGTAGAAATAAGAAAGTAAATACAGAGCTAGTATCAGATTACAGGTATATATCTTATCGAAACTTAATTCGAAAACGTGAATTATTCGGAATGGATTTTTTATTTGATGAAGTACCTAATAAAATTGTACCATTTGATTTTCAAACTTTCTTAAACTGTAATGAACAGTTTGTTATAGGGACGACTGATTGCGAATCAGGACAAGCCATTTATTATAATAAAGCAGAACACGGAAATGATATTTTAAAAATCATTCGTGCATCTAGCTCTGTGCCGTTTATAGCACCTGCTGTAGAATATAATAATCGAAAATTATTAGATGGAGGGATTATAGACCCTATACCAGTTTTGAAAGCCCAAAAGGATGGTTATGAAAAGAACGTTGTCATTATGACAAAGCCAGAAGGATATGAGAAGCAGCGAAATAAATTTTCAGGCCTGGCTAAAATTTTATATAGAAAATATCCGAAAATCGCAGAGAATTTAGTAGACCATTATCGTTTTTATAATGAGACGATATCTTATATGAATCGAGAAGAACAAAAAGATAATTTTTATGTAATTCAACCAAGTGTACAGCTTCCTATAAGCGGAATAGAAAGAAATAAGGAAAAGCTCGTTAATCTATATAATCTTGGGTATATCGATGCTCAATATCATTATGAAAACTTATTAAATTGGATAGAGAAATAAAGGGGTGGAAAGTTGAAGTTAGGAAAACGAATTATTTTTAAGGAATTGCAGAAAATGCATAGTCCACTTCATAAACCGTTTCCTTATCGTGCTACAGCAAAATTGCAGCGAGATTTAAAAAGTAAATTTACCGAAGATGACTGTATAAACGCTGATTTTAATCATTATTGGATGCATACAGCAGCTACTTTAAATTCTGTACTAAATGGAAACGAACAGAACATTACGTTTCAACAAATAAAGTGGTTAAGAAAATCGTTTTTCGAGTGGTTTCCGCAATATCGTTTTCTAGAAACAGAAATTGTGAATTATCCCATTTTGTATAGAGATTTCATAAGTTATGAGAAGACCAGAAAGCTATTACTTTATTACCTTACTGAATAAAAGCGAAAACGTACAGGTTACATTACTTGTACGTTTTTTTGTTCATAAAACATTCAATATTAACAACTAGTTTATATAGGAATTCTAATGAGAAGAAAGAAGTACATAGAATAGAATGATGCAGGGGAGGAGAGAGGAATAGCTGTTTTACTTTAAGTTATTGTCCAACTCGAATACAGTTAGTTATTTATGTTAAAATATTTCGAGTGAAATCAAGCTTTTAAGGATTTCATTAAACATTAAACAAAACAAGTTAGCAACATAGAAGGGATAACATTAACATGAAAAACGTATCAAATATAGATAAAGTAGAATCAATAAAATCTTTACAGTCAACAATTAGTAAACTTGAAAATGCCTTATCACAGATGACTCAAAAAGGATCAAATACTACTTTAGTGAAAAAAAGACTCAAAGCAGCTAGTATCGGCTTAGCTATGTTAGAAAGTGTTTGGAAGCAAGAAACTCATCATTATACTCAGGAAGATTTAGCAGAAGCTCGTAATGTTCTAATTGGTTTGCTTCCATCAATTGAAAAGATTTACGTTAAGTCAAAGCTTGGGAGTCCTCAAAGAACGCTTTTAGAAAGAAGAATAAAATCATTAGAACTTTCTATTCAGGCAATTGATTACTTTTCTAATAAATAACTTCGCTAAACAAATAACTTACGACTACTTTTATATAGGGATTCTAATGAAAAAAACTACATATAGAATACTACAAAGGAGGAAGAGAGGTGACTACAATAATCAGTCCTTAGTTAGAGAAGCTTAAAAATCAATTAAAGAATGGAAACAAAAAAGCTCTTTATACTTTTTTGCATGAAATAAAGTCAAATCACACGCCACTAATAGAACAATGCCCTGCAGATAATCAGTATAAGCTTATAACGTATATATGGTTAGGGGATCAAAACACTGAAAACGTTTATGTATTCGGTAGTTTTCCTGGTTGGGATTTGTCTGTAAATCAATTACAACGATTGTTACAGACAGATATTTGGTATGTAACGTTTAGGACGGATAAGAGTTTTATTTCAACGTACTATTTTTCAGTAAACGATGTTTTCGAAAATGATTGGATAAAGCGTAGTGAACAGTACGAAATAGACCAATTTAATCGAAATACATTTGGAGAAGGTACCAATAAAGCGTCTGTGTTAAACATAGGAATGGAGGTGCAATATAGCAGTCGTTTTCCTTCAAATGATTATCCATCCGGAAAGATTGAAACATATTCTTTTTATAGTTCGATTTTAAATAACACACGCAAAATTCATATTTATACGCCTCATGATTATTCTCACACTTCACATCTTCAAGAACTTCTCATTGTATTTGATGGGAATTCATTCATTAATGACCTTTCAATCACAAAAACACTTAATTATTTAATTTACGAAAAAGAAATCCCATTGTGTATTGCTGTTGCTATAGATCCTGTCGATCGATTAGAAGAGCTAACTTATAACGATAAAATGAATGCATTTTTAACGAAGGAATTACTTCCGTGGATTCAAGCTAAGTATCACGTTTATCAAGAAAAGAATCATACAACAATTGCTGGTTTCAGTCTTGGTGGCTTAGCAGCTTTTTATGCAGCACTTCAAAATCCACATATTTTCGGAAATGTGTTGTCACTGTCTGGATCCGTACATTGGAAAAAGGATAATTATGAAAATACAATTCCTTGGATTGAAAATCAAATTTCATTAATATATTCTAATGCGACTCATCTACATTCTTACATAGCAGTAGGTGAACTCGAAAACGAACCTCTTTTAACGGCTAATAGACGGCTATATAAAGCTTTAGAAGAAATGAAACGCCAAACCACTTACGAAGAGTTTCAAGGCGGACATGATAGCGTATGGTGGCGAGAAAAGCTATTCGATGGATTAAGGGCATTAGAATTTACAAAAACGACATTAGAAAATAAAAAGGAGAGAGAATCTATGAATCAAGAAGAACTAGATAAAAAACTAAAAAAACAAGAGATTTTAGTAAAAGATGAGAAAGTTTGGTCTTATACGTATGAGGATCATATTAGTTCTATCGTTAAACAAGCAGAACAGAAAGGAGCTTTTGATAATTTACCTGGTAAAGGGAAACCTCTTAATCTTGATAAAGATCTTTCTTACAATCCTGAAAAGCAACTTTATAGAACTTTAGCAAATAATCATGTTTTACCTAGGTGGATTGAGCTTTCAAAAGAAATTGATGATTTAAAAGAAAAACTAAAAGAAAATACAAATACTGCAGAAGCAGCGGACTTAATTCGAACTATTAATAAAAAGGTTTTAGAACATAATTTACTTTGTCCACCAAGCGCGCAAAAAATGAGGGTGAAAATGGATTTTTAACGATTTTCAATTAAGCTATCGCTTGCTATATAATTAAGTTAGGCATTTTCAATTCATTACTAAAGGGAGGCAAATGTAGTGAAGAATACGTATCAACTTCAAATTCCGAAAGAACTAGAACAGTATCGTAGTATTTTAGAAGAAAGTGTGAAACCGTATGTTAAAGTGTCTGGAACGCAAGCAGAGACAACGCTTTTTGAAAGTAAGTTTGGTGGATATCCGTATTTACCTATAGATCAAGAGCATCCTAAAGACTCAAACGGACAACCTATGATGCTACTTGCGCAGTTAAACCTTGAAGAAATACCAAACATTGAACATATGCCTCAACATGGAATGTTACAGTTTTTCATAAGTGCTGAAGAAGATCTTTTTGGAGCAGATTTTGATCATCCCACAAGCCAAAAAGACTTTCGAATTGTTTATCATTCTACAATCACAGCGGATTTAACTAAGGTGATTTCTGATTTTAGTTATTTAAACACTTTAGATTTAGAGAATTTTATCATACCCGAAGCAGCAAAACTAAAGTTTGAGTTGGCATATCAACCAGTAACACCAAGAGATTATCGATTTGAAATGATTTTAAGTGATAACATTGATTGGGAAGAAATTGTTGATGAAGAAAATAATACAGAATTAGGCGAACTGTATGATGATTTATGTAAAGATCAAGGACATAAAATTGGTGGATATCCATTTTTCACACAGACAGATCCGAGAGAATGGGAAGAAAAATACCAGCAACATGACATATTATTGCTGCAAATCGATACAGACGATTCATTAAATATTATGTGGGGCGATTCTGGGGTTGCTAATTTCTTTATACGTAAGGAAGATTTGTTAAATCTAGATTTTTCCAATGTCATTTACAATTGGGATTGTTACTAGAAGATATAAATAAAATAATAGCAAACAAAAAATCTTCCTGAAGGTGAGGAGGATTTTTTTATGTTAAAAATAAGCGTTATGTTAACTAGGATAAAAAAACAATGATTGTAATGAAAGTCAAGTCTAAATAACAGAAATAACAACAAATAATGTAAAGTTGTAAAACATGTGCAAATAGCAATAAATTCATTAAGTAAAACATAAAATAAAATTACTAATTTATATTTTGTATAGAAATAATTTTTCTGTATAAAAATTTCTTGCCAATCAAAAATGTTTTTAATTCGTTAAATCTTAAGCGATTATTGATTAAGATTTGCTGTGATGAATTTATAACAAATAAAAACGATAAAAACTGAAGAAATTTGTTTAGATAAGATTTCATGTGACTCTCACTAAAAATCTCTGTTTCGTCTCATTAAGTATAGTTTACTTGGGTTTTGATACCTGATATTACTTTGTTTCTATAACTGCCTATAATATATATTATGTTAACTAACTTTAAATAATAAACTTATTATATGTAAGTTTATTTTGTGATTAGCCTCCCCTCGTTCTTTTTAATCATTCTGTGTGATGGATTGTTTAGTTGTTTGTTTTATAAGTTGTTGATGAAAATGTCTCCAGATATAAATTATATTTAAGACAATAAAAAATGCAATTCGTTTTAACTGAACGCATTAACCGAATTGCATGGATATGATTCATAATAAGTTTTTAAAATTAGTTTGCTACAGCAATTGCTTCGATTTCAATTAAAAAGTTATCGTTAATTAACTTTCTAACTTCTACAGCTGAACTTGCTGGTGGATTTTTAGTATCAATGTATTGATCTCGTATATCTCTAACAGTGGCCATTTGAGAAATATCTGTTAGGAAAAATGTTAATTTTACTACATCATTAAATCTTAATTCCGAAGTTTCTAATGCACTTTTAATATTTTCGAAAACTTGTCGCGTTTGTGTAGCTAAATCACCAATGCCAACTATTTGACCATCAGTGTTAATCGCTACTTGTCCAGATATGTAAATTGTTCGTTTAGCGTTACTAACTTCCACTACATGTGAATATCCAAAAGTTGGTGGCATCGTTTCTGGATTGATAAATTTCTTTTGCAAGGTGTATCTCTCCTTTTTTATCAAGACAATTGTAAAATCTATGTATTTACTATATTCAATCAATAAAATTAAGAATCCTTTATGATTTAAAAATAAAAAACCTTAGAATAGCTATCTTCATACCTATTCTAAGGTTTTTTAAGATTTTATATTTAGTTATCGCTAGTGGACATTGTTAAATTAATCTTTTCATAATCTCTTTTAAATTGATTATCATTTTTTAGCCAACGTTTGAAAGCCGATTCGCTTATTTCTAAATTTGAACAAGTTGTAGTATTACATTTATTTTTCATATATTCTTCAAGGAAATTTTGTTTTCTTTGTTTAACGGCAGTTTGAGTTTGTTTTAATTTTCGATCTTGTAATTGATCTAAACTCAGACTTTCTTTCTGAAACACTTCATATTTTCTATGCAAATAAATATCTTTGTCTTTATAAATCCAATTTGAAAATAGTTGTATTGATTTTCTTCCAGCTAAAATAACGCGATAATGTTTGTTTTGATTTAGTAAATCGGCTCGTAAATTGCGATTTTGAAGAATTTGATGTGAAGAATTCATAAAGTTATATGATCCACCTACGAAATTAACTGTATAAGTTTCATACTTGACGTAACCATCCCCATCAAAATATCCACGAACAAAATGATGTAAATATTCTTCTTGTACTATAGGAAATTCAATGTTAAATGATTTACATGGCATAATTCCGTGTATGTTCATAAGGTCGTCTTTTATTGTTTTGCTATTAATATTTAGCATATATACGCCTGTTTTTTTGTTTTGATAAAGTGGCTGGTTTGTTTTTAGTTCTTTTTTTATATCTTCTAAAATATAACTTTCTTTTTGAGATATACTGACACATTGATTTTCTTTCTGTATAACACCATCTGCCGCTATAAACCCTAAAATATAAGCCATGTTATTTGACCACGTTTTAAAATAATCTTCTGTTATGTCATACTTTCTCTTCCAACTCCCTATAGCGCGCCTTGGTACGTTATTGTCTGATAAAACCATACGAATATACCTTGCAGACACATTAGCAAGCATAGCGATTTCTGAGGTGCTCTTCCCTTCAGTATACAAATGCATGATTTCAGATTTTGATAGTTTACATTTTGATTTCTTTTTTCGCTCTATGTGCACTTACATCCTCTCCTTCCTTTCTTTTATTAGAGACATATTTTCTTCTATAACATACAACGAAACATATGTTCTTTGTTGCGTATAAGAAGGAATTTACTAAATAAAAACAATTTACATGTACTTAATATTTGTCTTAGCTGCTGCTATGCGATTTGTACTTTATAGATACAAATAATGAATTTGACGGATTTATGAAATACAAGGCATTTTAGATGAAAGGTAAAATAATATAGTTTAAACTACAAATAGCTACAATAACAACATGCGTAAATTGTTAATCGTAAAAAGGAGAACGAATGAATAAGAAATATACAAATCAAATTCATACTGATATGAGTTTTAAACCGAAAGATATTATAAGTTTAATGACGGATTACTTTAAAATAAAATCAAATCTGCGTCCTATAAAGGGTTTGCCTATCGTTTTATCAAATAAAGATAATGAACCGTTAGAGAGTGTTACATGGTTTGGCCATTCTGCTTCTCTTTTGAAAATAGAAGGTAAAAAACTGTTATTAGACCCTATGTTTGGAGATGCCTCTTCCCCATTTCCTTTGTTTAATAGTAAACGCTATAGTGGCGCTTTTTCTTTAGAACGTGATGACCTTCAAGAAATTGATGCGATTATCATTTCTCATAATCACTATGATCATTTGAATTACAAAAGTATTATGCAATTAAAAGATCGCGCAAAGCACTTTTATGTTCCAACTGGAGTTGCACAATATCTTATTAAATGGGGTGTTTCGCCTAGTAAAATTAGTGAGCATAATTGGTGGGAAGAAATTACGTTTGATAATATTAAGTTAGTATGTGCGCCTGCAAAGCATTTCTCGGGACGTGGTATGACAGATAGAGATCGTTCATTATGGTGTTCATGGCTTATTCTTGGTCAAGAGACTAAAATTTTCTTTAGTGGTGATAGCGGTTATGCCCCTCACTTTAAGGAAATTGGTGATAAATACGGTCCATTCGATCTTACATTAATGGAATGCGGGCAATATGATTCGAGGTGGTCTGCTATTCATATGTTGCCTGAAGAAACTGTACAAGCTCATATTGATGTTAAAGGAGGATTACTTCTTCCAATTCACTGGGGTGCTTTTACGTTAGCATTACACGAATGGAGTGACCCGATAGAACGTGTTACGAAAGAAGCCAACCGTTTAGGTGTTAAAATTACAACGCCTCAAATTGGCGAATCTATTACGTTGAAATCTACAAATTATCCTTCGTCAGCTTGGTGGAAGGAAATTTAATTTTAAAATATAAAAAGAGCGAATTCTCTTATAAAGAATTCGCTCTTTTTTCTGTATTTAAACTTATTTCACAATATTGGATTTCCCACTATCTAAAACTCTATTTGCTGGTACACTGGACATTTCAACCACTGTATTCATACTCTTATCAGTCAGTTCAATGAGTTCGTTTTCATGTTTTATTTTATTTAAATCCCACACCATCCCATGAAATTCATTATGCTGACCACTTACCTGTATAATGCTTTTTGTTTTATTTGAAGGCTGTATTTGAAGATTTGTAAATTGATTCCCACTAATTTCATTTGGCGTAGTTACTTGACTATCCATATAAATCATATTTACACAGTCTTCTAAAGAAAAGTTCATAAAACGATTGGCATTTATCCAAGCTTGTCCGGTGCTCGGTTTTTTTGCTACTAATTTTAGTCCGGTTTCCATTCCTACAATTTTAATGTTTTCGAAGTTAACAAACGAAATTTCATTTTCTTTTCCAGCAGAGTATAAAGAAATTCCGGTACCTTTATTCGTTTCCGTCCAATTAATAATATTTATATCTTTTATTTGTGTTTTGTTCCAAGTGTTATAATATTTATTTTTACCGTCTAAATAAATAACTTCAGAGTTAAATTTAGGATCGTCAATAGCTATATACGCTCCTTCAATGGATGCGTTTTTCTCTAGTTCTAGAACTCTAAAGTTTCCCTCAACCACAAATTGTGATCCATAACCAAATAATAATTTCACACCTTTTTTAACAGTGATTGGTGACGTGATTTTATACTTTTTATCATCAAGCAATACGGTTTTTATTTTACTAGACGCTGCTTTATTAATAGCAGATTGTATTTTTATTGAATCATTTGCCCCTTTAAAGTCTTCTACATACAAGTTAGTACTTTTAGCTGCATAGTCTTTTTTGTTGTATTGATAAAAAGCAAAAATAATTAAAACTATACCAATGAGTAAAACAATTACTTTCTTCATCGTACTCACCCCATATCGATTAATCTATGCTTTTATATTTAGGTTATTATTATTTTGCTTTGTATTTCAGATTACCATTGCTGCTTTGTCTATGATTGAATTATATTATGTAGGATTTAGTAAACTGTTTGCTTTACTAATACATCCTTCTTATAATGTATTAATTTATGATTTCATAAAACAAAAGTCTGCTTGTACATAATGTAATCCCTTCCTCTATCCCTAATAAGCTCTTACTGGTGATATAAGATGTACTGCTGCAGATTGCTCTCCTGCTTCAATCAATATCGGTCTCATAGAACCGCCAAAGCTTAAAGTAATCGTTTCTTCTTTTATTGCTCTTAAAGCATCAACCATAAAACGCCCATCGAAAGATATATTTAATTGTTTTTCACCTTGAATCGCATCTATTTGTTGCGTTTCGGATATTTGCCCAATTTGAGAAGCGTTTGAAGAAATTTTAATTGTAGATTCGTTTATGATTTCTAAGTTAACATTGTTATTGGCCCATTCACTTGCTAATAAACTTGATCGGTCTACACCTTGTAATATCTTTTTTCTATCTATGTTAATAATCGTTTTAAAGTCATTTGGAATAAGGTTAGAAATATTAGGATATTTCCCTTCAATTAGTCTTGAATATAATGTAGTTGTTCCAAACGTAAATATAATATGACTCTCTGAAAGGTAGATATATACGAATTCCGAATTGCTGTTCATTAATTTTAGAAGTTCACTAATGGTTGCGCTTGGTACAATACAATTTGCTTTTACATCTGAGGAAAGCAATGTTTCACGTATCGCTAGTCTATGTGAGTCAGTTGCAGCACAAATTAACTTATTATTAGATAACTCTATATGCACCCCAGTAAGAACAGGTCTAGATTCATTTTTCGCTACCGCAAAGACTGTTTGTTTAAATACTTCAATCAATTGCTCTGTCTCTACTTTGATTTCTGCATGGTTGTCTATAAGCGGTACATTCGGAAACTCATCTGCAGGAAATCCATTTAAACTTAATGTGATTTCTTCTGATTGTATCGTAATTAATTGCTCATTCTTACTTTTTATTGCTATATCACTTGGCATTTTCTTTATTATTTCAATGAAATACTTTGCAGGTACAACAATAGTTCCTGCCTTTAAAATAGTTGCAATCTTTTCGTCTTCAATTGAAACAGGAATGAATTTTTCGATAAAAATATTCGAGTTACTTGCGATTAAAGTAATTCCAGATTGATCTGCAGTTATTTTTATACCAGATAATATAGGAATTAAAGATTTTGTTGATATTGCTTTACTTACTTCTGAAAGTGCTTGAGTGAATTGTTTGTGATTAACGATAAACTCCATGTTTTCCCCGCCTTACATGAGATAATATTTTTATGAAGATTGATGAACGATTGTTCCGTTAAAAAAATAAGGTACTGTTTCTTTCTTTTGTAATAAATCTAGTAAATGTTCTGGTATGCGTAAATACGGTGCTGCTATATGTAATTCCATCCAAGTAATCTCTTCGATTTCTTTTGGCCTTGATATATATGTCTCCCCGCCGATTATTTCGCCTAGAAAATTAAAGAAAATTGCATGATGATCTCTTTCCTCAAAAAAGGCTTCGCTGATAGAACAAATCCCGTTTACATTTATATGTAACCCTGTTTCTTCTTTTACTTCTCGAATTACTGCTTCTTCTAACGTTTCTCCTAATTTAACTGCGCCACCTGGTAATGTATAATAAGAACCATTTTCCCCTTTGTTTTTTACCATTAAGATCTTTTCGTTTGTTTTATCGTATAAAAGTGCATATGTAACATTTACTTTTTTCATCTAAGTCCACCTCTAATAATGGGAATTTTCTATCTTTGTTACATTCTACCATTTATTCGTTTTAAAATATAAAAAAGTTAATTGAGTATTTCATTTATCTGCTCTTAGCAAAGTTAATTAATCGATAGTCCTTCATTACAAAATAAAACAGAGCGTGCATTGATTATTCAATGTACGCTCTTTATGCTCTAATTGATTCATTTTTGAATTCTATATACTTTATAACCTTTTTTCTAAATAGTATCGATTGTGTCCTTTCGGATGATCTTCACTTACTCCAATTACTTTATATCCATGTTTCTTATAAAAATCAGGAGCTTGGAAACTAAAAGTATCTAAATTAATTAACCTACACCCTTTTTCAATTGCAAATTCTTCAATAAGCTTTATTAACTTGCTTCCGTAACCTTCATGCCTATATTCTTCAGAAACCCATAGAAAGTCAACGTGGACATGGTGCCAAAAAGTTATTGCTGTTACCCCACCTACTATTTCTTCTTTTTCATTTCTTACTATGAAACTAACCTTCTCTGAAGGGGTTTTTTCTTCATCTGCAAGATATTTTTGATTGTATTCAATCACACTCTCTCTTATGTAATCACTATCTTCTTGTACCCACTGCTGTACTATTTTCATTTTAAGTGTCACACTCCTTTTCGATAGCTATTCAACTTCATAATTCTAATCTCCTGTCTAAATAATAGTCGTAGATGACTAATACAATTGTTTCATTTCACTAAAATAAAAAAAGCCCTACTACATTTCATCTGTAATAAGACTTATATACGTTGTGTAGAATCTAATTAATCTCAATGAATATAATTGCTCAAAAAATATTAAAATTGTTCAATTCTTTTTTATGAAAACTTCCGTTATTTCAACACCTTAGGAGAATAGTCCAATTGTACCACTACGAAAAAGAATGAACATTCCTAAACCAATTAGAACAATTGGAACAATAATATGACAGTTTTCCTCAAGTACTTTAGCTAGTATAGGAGCTTTTATCAATTTGTAGCTAATAAAACACCATATCGCTATCATGGAAAAAAAGATAACTAATGTAACGATATTTGTTTCAAGAGTTTGACTAGCAAACATTGGTATATAAATCGAAATATTGTCAGCTCCATTAGCTAATGTAATTGAAGCTACTTTAAATAATGAAACAGTAACGTTATCGATAACTTCATTACTCTTATAAGAACGAAGTGACAATAGTCCTTTAACCCCCATATAAATTGGCACTAATCCTAATAACCCAATCCACGAAACAGGAATGAAAAAAGAGCTTAAAGACCCAATGATACTTAGAAAAATAATCATACTAAATCCTAAATATTGTCCAATAACAATATAAAGTTTTTTTCTCGTAGCTTTTTCGCGGACAGCTCTTCCTTCTTTCCTAATTACTTCTGTTCTTACTTGTGAAAATAAAACAAGTAGTATAAAAATGTCATCAATATTTGTTGTAGCGAATGCCACAACAGAAGAAATTATGGTTGTAATCAATAAAAGCCAACTACTTTCATTGTAAACTTATAAGAAAATAATGGTCTATGAATGAAGTGCACGTTCCATCACAAAGTTGGTTAACTGTAATTTTCTAAATGTTTTTAGCAACATGTTAGTTCCTTCGTAAAACAATATGAATATTCTAAGTATCTGCTACTCATTTCATTTTAAATTAAATAACTCTATTCTCTCTACACAAAAAATGTTTTGTACTAAAAAGAGCCCTATATTAGGACTCTTTTTAGTATTACGCCACTTTCCGATGTAGATGTTTTAGTTCCTTTGTCTTCTCTGCAGTTGGTGGACGGATTAATATTGAAATAATGAAGGAAATAAAACTTAAAACACCAATTATAATGAAAGTTGGTTGAAATCCTCCAAGTATCGCTCCAATGAATGATCCTGCAAGCGCACCAAATCCGAAACCTTGGTAGACAATCCCATAATTTGTACTATGGTTTTTTAATCCAAAGAAATCTCCGACAATAGCTGGGAATATAGTTATATTACCGCCGAAACAAAAGGCGACACTTGCTACACAAGCAAAATAGATTCCGTAATTTAGCGGAATAAAACTTAAAGTAAAGACTGACAATCCTATAATAATAAACGTTGCAGAGACAATTTTGATTCGCCCGATTTTATCTGATAACGTCCCAAGAATGATTCTACCTACTGTATTAAAGATTGCAATCATAGCAACGGCGTTTGCAGCGGTTGCTGCGCTAAGTCCAACAAGTTGTACGCCGATATCTTTTACCATACTGATTAAATACAAACCACCCATACACGAGGTGAATAACATAAAAAATAGCAGATATACTTGTTTCGTTCGCATCATTTCACGCGGAGTATAGTCATTGTGTAATGTTTCAGTTACAGCATTACTTACAATTGCCTCACGTAAGAAGAACGATCCGATTAACACTAAAAGTAACACGATAATACCCCAATATAAGAATGCTTGTGATACACCAAGGTTATCGATAAGATTTCCGTTTATATATCTAAAGATTAAGCTGCCCATTCCATACGCTGATACAGATATACCTGAAATAAGCCCTTTCCGATTTGGAAACCATTTAATTAAATTAGATAGTGATGTAATATAAGCTGTTCCATCCGCATAACCAACAACGACACCAGCTAATAAATATAATAGTGGTAAGGAAGAAACTTGTGAACTAAGTATTAAGCCGAGTCCTAAAACAATTCCTGCAGTAGCAATAAGTTTTCGAAGTCCTAATTTTTTCTGCAACTTGGCTGCAAATAAAGTTGAGAATGATAAAGAAAAACTAGTTATGGAGAAAGTTATCGCTACTGAATTAAGATTCCATCCAAACTTACTTACAAGGGGTTGATTAAATAAACTCCATGTATAAATTGTTCCAAGGCCAATTTGAACAATGATTGTACCTAGAACAATTAGTAACGGATTTATAGAAGTTTGTTTCATACTAACTGTCCCCTTCTTTTATCTTGACATGAATTTTCACAGTTAGTATATCCATCATAAATTGCAAGATACTGTACGGAAAATGGTAATTAAGTTCATATACACAAAAAGACACTTCATAAAGAAGTGTCTTTTGCAGGTAATATCAGATGTTTCTAAAGAAAGCTTTGTTAAGATAAGACATTTTCAAATGCTTATGTATATATGTTATCAAATAATTTCTTAAATGTTATGAGACTTAAGACGTATTTTTCATTCATCATATAGTCGGATGAAAAATTAATATTCGATTTCATCAAAATCTTTCGGCTGCGGTACAGTTTGCATATTAGCTGCATCTTTAGGATCGCTATAAATTGCATTTTGCTCTGTATTTACATCTTTTATATTTTGCTTTTTATTTTTGTTCACTTTATCTTTCATTTTCAATCACTCCTTTTTGTTATAGGAGTAATTATGCCCTATTACCGTTACTAAATGTATCAGCGACTAAATTACTAAATTCACGTAAATAATATAAGTAATTATCACCACCGTAGTTATATCTTTTATTATACATTTTTGCAACAACTACATTATATTCAGGTATTACTAAAATAGTCGGTCCAGTAATCCCTAATATTTGATACGACCCTTTTGGAATACGTTCACCAAGTTCGCTTAATTGTGCAGGTTCATTTTGGATGAACCAAAACACCCCATTTTGTGGTAGCTCTTTGTTTATAAATGTTGGGCTCTGCAAACTCGTAGCGATTTTTATAACTTCTTTTGGAACAATTTGTTTATCATCTATCATACCTTGATTTAAATGAAGATTACCCCACTGCGCAAATTCTCTAGCTGAGACAAATAAATTTTTTTCAGTACCGTCATCTACCGTACCAATTTCACTAATTGCGTCTTCATTTGGATTATTAACAACGTCAACTAAATTTTCATCTCGCTGAACTCTCCAACCTGTTTCTTGAAAATTAGCAGGTTTAAACACACGCTCCTTTAACAATTCAGGAAAACTTTTGTTATATAGCTGATAAATAAGACGTGTCATCATTCTTACATTAACATCTCTATACGCCCATGATTGTCCCGGTTCAAATTCACGAAAAATTGTCCTGTCATTCGTTTCTTCTAATCCGTGCGAATGTGTTACTAAATGTCTTATCGTCGTTTTACCAAGCAATACAGGATCAAAGTCTTTAAAATATTTTATCGCTTCATCATCGATAGACTTTATTTTCCCCTCGTAAAGCGCATACGCTATCATTAATCCTAAATAACTTTTTCTAGCAGAAGCAACGTTAAATTGTGAAGATGCTGTTACTTTCTTGCTTGTAGATGTATTTGAGTGATAACCACTATAATGCTCTAGTATGATTTTATTATCTTTTATAATACAAAGTGCTGTAGCAGAACTATGATTTTTTTCTTTTATATCCTCTACCCAAGAAATCAACTTATCATATGTATACAAATAAATCCCCCTTAATACACATCAAAATTACAGCATGAAAGAAAAGTGCAAAATAGTTTTTACACCTTTCTTTCATATAAAATAACTTGGATTTTCTATACTTAAATAATCCACCAGTTCCAGCAATTAAAGCAACTAAAACAGCCAGCGCAACCTACGCAACGTCCACCACAACCACCACATCTACCGCCGCCACAACCACCACAGCGTCCACCACAACCGCCGCATCCGCCGCAACGACGTGCATCGTCTTGAATGTAGTAGTATGGATATTGACTTTGGTGTTGATCCCAATACACAACATTACCAGTTTGATAATCATTAAGGTTTAATGTTTGTAGTTCATGTTGAAACTGATTCATTACGAACCCCTCCATTTATAAATGTAAATTCCGTCCAAATATTAAAGTTAATAAATTCTTGTAAACAAAGTAGAAACAAGACTATAGACTAAATGCGTACATCAACAAAATATGAACTTACACTAGGTGATGTACCTTGTTTTTTAGCCTATTTTCTTTATATTCATTCGATGGACGTATTTACTATAAATAAAGTGATTTAAAAATTACTAATCCAACAATTTAGGAGTTCATCATTTAACTTACTTTCTAGTAATTCCTTTACTAAAGGCATTGGCATGATTTCATAATGATTTAAGGCTTCTTTATTATAAGCTATCCAGTGAAATGCTAAATGAGACTCGCTAGATTTCGGTGTTAAATCCGTATGTAAATCTTGTGACTCTACTTCAAAAATGTGGTTAATTTCATGATGAAGAACTTCTTTATCTTGCCATTGATTTTCTATGACGCCTAAAAATTGTTGTATACTACAGTTTACTCCAAGTTCTTCTCTTAACTCTCTTTTTAATGCATTCTCTGCTGATTCTCCAATTTCAACATGGCCACCAGGTAAAAAATAATGATGGCCGATATATTCAGCAACTAATAATTTTTCATCTTTTATCATGACTGCTCGTACAATATGATGAAATTTACTTTTCAATTGATATTCCTCCTAGTTATTTAATGTATAGTTTCTCAAAATAGTCATTTAGTATTGGTATAATATAAATCATAGGTGTTTCATACGGATGAATATCATTAATAACTTCAAGAGCATCTTTTACAAGTTCTCGTTTACACTTTATTTCAACTTTACATTCTTGTCCTTCGCATATTTGACCAATTTCTCCATTAAAAGGAGATGCCTCTTCTAAAGGTCTCCAATATCCTTTCACTGAACTATAGGAAAGACAATGGTCATATTCGCCCGTTTTACATGCTCCAATTTTATTTAATTCATCCCTTAATGTTTCAATATATTCTTTAGGAATGAACACTTCAATTTTCGCTTCAGTAAATTGAAGTGTTCATTTCACACCTTTACTTCCTAATAGTTAAACAAATAAACGATATACTTGCTCACCATCATACTCCTGCCCTAATGATATGAAACCATATCGTTCATATAATTTCTTTGCAGAGATATTATCTTTATGTACGGTTAATCTTATTTCTTTACACGATTTAAAAGTATTTTTTATTATATCAATACTTTCTTGTAATGCTGCTTTTCCATAACCATTACCTTGCTGCGATTGATCAATAATAAATCCGTTAATCCAATACATATCCGATGTCTCTATTACAACAGCATGCATAACAAAACCAACCATAAGGTCACCATCGTATATAGCGAATGGTATGTACTCTACATTGTCACCATCTGGTTTTATATATACTTTAGCAAGCGAAACTGCTACGGATGGAACAAATTTCAACTGATTTCCTTTAACTTGTAGCTTTAATGCCTCTTCCCAATTTTCTCTCGTAACAACCTTTAACTGGACATTCAATATTGTAAGCTCCCTTATATAGAGGATGTATGTTTATATTCAACGTAGTGAAATAATTCCCTTTTTCGACAGCAACTTATAACATGATTTTTATAAAATCTTGAATGAATTTTTGTTCATCTATTTCTAGTGCTATATGTGCTCCATCAGATATAGAGCTAGGGCGAAAATCAGCAAATGTTTGTCCTTTCGTATCTCCGTATGTATCTACATTTACTGTACGATGCACAAATTCAAAAAAACTTGGATTTACTAATCCACTTATTGCAACCACATCATGTAGCAAAGGTCCTTCGATAGATGGATTAAGCTTTTGGTATGCGGATAGATAGTAATCATACATGGGTTTCATTATCATATGAAATGGATTCTTTGTATTAGCTTGAATATAGTTAAATACATTTGGTGTTAACACAGCTTTGTTTGTTACATTTAAAGGGAATATTAATAAATTCTTTGCTTGATGGAAAACAATTTTACTTGCTATAGGATCTCCATACACGTTTGCCTCCGCTAATGGCGTAACGTTTCCTACTTCTAAAAAGACACCACCCATGAAATAGATTCCTTTTACATTCAGCATTAAGTCACTCCATAAATTAAAAGCAATTGCTAACGAGGTAGATCTTCCTACATCAACAATCGTTAAATCTTTTCCGTACTTTATAAGAATCGCAGCAATACTGCCGAAATTATATATTGGAATAGATAATATATTTTCTGGAACATGGATGGGCCCTAATCCTTCTGCTCCGTGAATTTCAGGATAGTACGTAGTGATTTCTTCTGTAAGTGGTTTTGTTGCACCACTAATGACAGGAATGTCTTGTCTATTTGCTAACTGTAAAATATACGCTGCATTATGTGCAGCATGTATATGCTCAACATTTCCGTATCCGGTTACAATACCGACAATTTCAATTTCGGGATGCAGTAAACCATACATAATGGCAAATGAGTCATCAATACCTGGGTCTCCGAAAAATAATACTTTTTCCAAGAAATACTCTCCCTTCATAAAAACATAGAGTCATCAATAACTATGTATATGAAAAAAGCAAGTATAATCTATGCGAATTTTAGAATGGATAATGTTTTACAAAACATTAAAAAGGAACTAGCGAATGCTAATTCCTTTCTTCAGTAACCATTCTCAAATTTAATTAATTATCGTATCCTTCATAAATTGCATCATTTATTAGATTTTGTGTTTTTTTATCATCAGGTACAGGCTTCCACCAATTTCCTGTAATAAATAACATAGTTAATAAATTATAACTATCACTAAAATAACTTTCTCTCTTATTCTTCATCCAATCCCAACCACTATTTACCCACTTTTGATTATTGCTACTCGTTATACTTGCAGCAATAAACGGTGAAACAAATACAGCAGTTGGATAACTACCAATATTGGATCCATTTAATTGATAACCATCCACAATTTTAGAAGGATTTCCATTCGTTTTATTTTGAATCCATGAAGAGACTTTATCAGAAATAACTTTACTTCGCTTCTCGCCGTACATCGCATAGTCCATTACAATTCTTAAAGGTACTCGACTAGCATTATAATAATATGCATTTGTATATTCTGACTCATCTAAGAAGTCTTTAGGTGCGGGTTGTGGTGGGTTTTTTACAACGAAATCTGAAATAAGTCCTGTATTTGGAGAGTACTTATTACTAAATTGCGTATAAACATCGTACAAATTATTAATAACAGTAAGCCAAGTTTTATCACCTGTAAATTCATAAAATGCTCTAAGGTGTGACATCATCCAATCAGATGGTCTCGTATCAAGTGAACTTTTAGAATCCCAATCTCCTAAATTTAGTCGGTTATTATTTGTAACATTACTAGCTTTAATACCTTTTGTAATCATGTCTTGTGCTTCTTTCAAATAATTAACTGTTCCATTAGATCCCCACTGCTTATGAGCAAGAAGAAGAGAATACGCAATATCTAAATCCCCATCAGTAGCAGAATCAAAATGACCTTGTGCTTTTTTACTATCTGCGACAACCCATCCCATTAAATTAGGATTTTGAGAGCTTTTAAAAGTTCTTGCTGTTTTAAATAAACCGTCATAGATTTTTTGAGCATTCGAATCATAACCAGCCATTAATACTGTAATTATCATCCCATACCCTTGACCTTCTGAAGTTCCAAGTGGCTTAAACCCATCCGCATCACCTGTAATCTCTCCTTTTACGTAATAACCACCAGGTAAAGAAGATAAATCATTTTTCAAATATTTCTTTTTCCAATTATCGTAGTAACTTCTTACAGAAGCATTTAAACTTTCCTGTGTAACATGATTCGGTTTTATAACACCTGCATAATTAACTTGCTGGGGAAATGGTTTCATTTCCTTTGCAGCAGCTACTTGTTGATTAACTACGGGAATAGAATTTTGTATTGAATTGTCCGTTACACTTGCTGCGAAACTAGAATTAGAAAAACTAGCTAGTCCGATTCCTACAATAGAAATACATGTGAAAATTTTTCTTTTTCCATTCATTATGTTGTCAGCTCCTTTTAAAATGCTTACTACATAAAATGTAACATACAATATTTAACTGAAATACAAAATATTATATTTATCAACATAAGAAAGAAACTATATAAAAAAGTATCATAAAATTATTATTGAATTACATTATACGGATTGATTATTTGCTAAATTCCTATGTTTTTCTTTTCTTAATACCGGTATATGAGCAATCACAATTCCAAGTATAGTAATTCCTCCGCCAATTATCGAAACTAAAGTTGGCACTTCTCCTAACCATATCCAAGCAATGAAACACGCAGTTATTGGCGTTAAATATAGAGAACTTGTTGCTTCAGAAGCACCAGCACGAGATATAATATAGGCCAATGCAATATACGGGAGTACTGTTGGAAAGACACCTAAATATATAACGCTCAAGTTAACTTCAAGAGGAGCTGCTAGTATTTCTTGATAAACTCCGGGTAAGAAAATAAGCATACATACAGTACTAGACAAAATTGTATATATGGTAAATGGTAAGAAGCCGTATTTTTTTAAGTAAGATGTTTGGAAAACGAAAAATAGACTTTCTGAAATCGCCGCTAATAATATAAATAATCCCCCGCTATTCAATTGAATAGCATCGCCCTGGCTAAATGAAATTAAGGCAATTCCTGCAAAACTAATTACACCACCAAGCCAACCATTTAATTTCATTTTGTCATTCAAAAAAACAGAAGCAAGAATTGCCGTCACTATTGGGGTGACTGAAATAATTAAACTTGCAGATCCAGCATTTACTGTTTTTTCGCCGTAATTTAATGCGATGTGATAAATAGTAAACCCTAAAGCACCAAATATAAAAATTGCTGGGATATCCTTTAAATCCGGTAGTCGTAGTTTGTATATAAATGAAAATAACAAAAGTATAAATGAGGCGATTAATAAGCGTAGTAAAGTAAGGTGTTCAGGCGTATAAGATTCAAGCCCCAGACGAATTGCTGGAAAAGCAGTTCCCCATATAAGAATTGTAAAAGCATGAGCACATATAATGCGTAAATCCCATTTTTTATTATGCATGTTTTCTCTCCCTCCTTAATAAACCAACCATTTTTAAATTACCAATTATTTCTTTTCATCATATTTAATAGTTGATACAATGTCTTCAACCAGTTATTTATCGGAAAAACCAACCACTTTGAATCTTTTAAATTAACGAAGGAGTTTTTTATATGACAACCGATAAAAAAGTGCCCAAATATCGGCAGATAATAGACTATATGAAAGAAAAAATTGAAAACGGAGAATGGCCAATTGGAAGTAAAATCCCTAGTCAGCGGCAGTTAGCACAATTATTTCATGTAAATCGAAGTACTGTAATAAATGCGCTAGATGAACTTATGGCAGATGGTTTAATTCAAGGACAAATCGGAGCAGGAACAATTGTAACAAATAATACATGGTCATTATTAGCAACTAATCCCCCGCCCGATTGGAGTGAATATGTAAAGGCCGGTATTCATAAACCAAGTAAGTTAATGGTGCGAGAAATAAATGAAGCAGAAGCAAATAAAACGCTTATCCATCTTAGTAAAGGTGAACTTGCACCTCATCTTTTCCCGCTCGAAACTATGCAATCTATAATAAAAAACGTCAGTGAGGAATTAGATTATTTCGGATACGAAGAACAAAAAGGTTTTTATCCGTTACGTGAAGCAATAAGCAAATATGTAAAATCATTTGGAATACATGCATCACCGGATTCTATATTAATAGTCTCTGGTGCACTCCAAGCATTACAATTAATATCGATTGGTCTTTTACATAGAAAATCAACTGTTTTACTTGAACAACCTTCTTACTTATATTCACTTCATGTTTTTCAATCAGCAAATATAAATTTATCCGGTATATCAATGGATCATCACGGTATTTTACCTAACGACTTATTAAAACGAATTAAATATAGTCAAAAGAATAATATTTTATATTCAATCCCTTGTTTTCAAAATCCAACGGGGATATTGATGTCCAAAGAGCGAAGAAAAGAAATATTAAAAATATGTGAAAAAGAGCAATTGCCTATCATCGAGGATGATATTTACCGAGAGTTATGGCTTGATGAATCACCTCCAGCTCCTTTAAAGTCGATGGATAAACATGGACATGTATTATATATTGGTAGTCTCTCTAAAACACTTAGCCCAGGACTTAGAATTGGATGGATAATCGGACCAGAACCTGTTATTGATAGATTGTCAGATATAAAAATGCAAACAGACTATGGATCCAGCTCTTTATCTCAAAGAGTAGCTGCTGAATGGATAAATGAAGGTTTTTATGAAGAACATGTAGCAAACGTAAGAAAGCACCTGAAAGAACGAAGACAAATAATGATACGAGCTTTAAATAAATATTGTGCAGATATTGCATCATGGGATATTCCTAGTGGTGGATTTTTTATATGGCTAAAGGTTGTACATAACATTCCGATGAAAAAACTATTTTCAGAGGCACTATCAAAAGGAATTCTTTTAAATCCGGGACGTATTTATGAAGAAGAATCAGATCAGTACATTCGTTTATCATATGGATATGCTACTCCAGAACAAATGACTAACGGAATTAAATTGCTCAGTGAATTAATTCGGAAGTTAACGGCATAAAAAAAATCCTCTTTTGTTTTTGGAGGATTTTTTTTATGTATCTTATTTACCACAATTTCATTTCCTGCCCTAATAAAATAAGTTCTTCATAAGGATCTCCGTCAATATTTAATACTTGAGCAAAAGCAGGTTCTGTTTTTAAACCTTGTTCCTTTAAGCGAATAACTTCTTCCCTTATATGGGGATGCTGCATTAATAGCATGTGTTCCACTATCATGTGTCTATATGCATTTTGATTACGCACTGGCTTCGGTTGAGCAAATAATTCAAATTCAAAACCTTCGAATTCAAAATTCACCTTTATCGATTCAGTACCTTTAATTTTTTTCTTTTTTATGTTGAACCCTCCATAAGAACCATATAAAGATCTCATTTCCTGCTCAAAAACATCAAAGTTATATACTTCCATTACAATATCTAAGTCAGATTGAGGAGTATCAATTCTTATAGGGATTGTCCCGCAAAGAACGGGATTATATAAAGCTAAATCCTCCATTATGTTTAGGCTATTCAAAACATCATATATTTTTTGTTGTTTCTCATTGCCCGATTGTAAATATGTAATAGATGTAAACATAGAAGTCTCTCCTTCATTTAACATAATAATCATCTCACTAAATATTTAAATCATTGGGTTTTGTTCTAGGAGTACCTTTATTTCAATATATTAAGCCGAACTAACTATATTTTTCAACTTTTCTCCTATACTGCAATACTATAAAAATAAAAAAGGAGGAATTATTATGAGCATTTTTAACATTCTTTTAACCATACACATCCTATTTGGAACAATATGCTTAATCACTGGTATTGTAGCGATGGTTGCCCAAAAGAAGAAAGGAAAACATACCGAATGGGGCGAAATATATCATGCATCCTATGTTGTCATTACCCTTACGGCAATAATATTATCCATTATCAACTGGGATAAAATCGCATATTTATTTTATGTAGCAATCTTCTCTTATTCATTTGCGATTTATGGATACCTTGCACGAAAAAAACGTTGGAAAAATTGGCTCCATCACCACATTAGAGGTATGCTAGGTTCTTATATTGGTGCAGTCACCGCACTTTTAGTAAATATCGGCATCCATATTCCCATTTTAAATTTACTTCCGCCAATATGGTTTTGGTTTTTACCCACCTTAATTGGTATCCCCCTCGTAGCCAGTGTATCAAAAAAATATAAAAAGCGTAGTTGAAATTAATTACATTTTGATTACTTTCTGATTATTAGAATGAAAAATTATACTCTATGTATTACAAATAATATTATGAATGCTCGTCCTATGAATATTTAAAATAAAATGCCGCCCAACAGGACGGCTCTTATTTTTACTTTACAAACGTAACATATTCACCAGAAACCCATTGATTTCCACCAACATTATACCAACCATCTTTATATCCAAATGATTGATATTTTTCACCTTGATACACGTTTTTCACAATGCCGTAATTTGTTCCTGGGCCGGTACGAACACGCAATACATCAGCGATTATAGTAACTACACCAACACCCTCGTTTGATGATTGTGAAGGTGTTGGTACATTTCCTCCCGTATAACGAATATATGATGGATCGTTATAAATCCACTGATCGCCACCGAGATTTAACCAACCATTTGATTGTCCAAATACTTTGTAGGACTCTCCTTTCCCTAATTGACGAATAACGCCATATCCAGTACCAGGTCCTTTTCGTAAATTTACATTACTACCGTTAATATAAGCAATCCCTACACTATCATTCGACGGGGGAGGAGTCACTACGTTTTGAGCACCTTTTCCAAAAGTATCCGTTCCATATCCTTTGTAGTTATATTGCAAATGCGGGCTATCCACAAATCCTTTCCAGTCGCCGCCCCATTCAAAGCCAATTTGTTTAGCATAACGAATTGCTGATGCCCACGGTTCTTTATTATAGCCAATCCAATCTTCTGTACCATTCGACTGGATTGGAACAAAATCTAATGCCTGTCCTACTAAGTGATATGAGCGCATCGTTTGTGATGCTCCTTTACGAACATATTCACGTTGTTGCTCAACCGTACGGATTGTTTCATAAATTAATACTTCAATTCCATTGTCGATACAGTACTGATACCACTTAAAAGCTGCAGCTTTCGTATTATCCGCTAATTTATTCAGATTACTTACATTTCTATTGTGGTATTTCAATATGCAACATCTCCTTTTCTATTATCCTATGCAAAACTCGTCTCACGGGTTGTACATATACCTAGAACGATACGAAGTACAAATACATAGGAAGCCAATTCAGCTAAAAAGGTTTTCACTTCTAGCTTCAAACTTTGTAAGTTGAAATCGAAGCAATAAAAAAACCACAACCTAAGTCTTCAAGTTGCGGTTTTTGGTATTTTCTTTTTATATGCAACATGCCACCTTGCATTATTAATCCTAATATATAGGTTGTGTAAATTTTCCCTTTATGAATAACACTTCTTATTCATGACTTTTCAAATCCAATATTGAATGTAAACGATCCGGATAATTAGTAAACATCCCGTCGACTCCCCATGAAAGTAACTTTTTCATATCTTTTTCATTATCTACTGTAAATGGATGAACTTCTAATCCGTTTTTCTTTATTTTATTTACATAATCTGAATCAATATATTTGTAATTCATACCAAGACCTATGCAGTACGTTTTATACTTTTCTATCTCTAATTCTGTTAATTGAACTGCTTTTTTATTAGGTAATAATTGTACTAAAGATATATTACTATTTAAGCTATGAATCTTTTGCAGACTTTCTTCACTAAACGATTGAATAATAACTTTATCCTGTATTTCATAGTGATTAATAATTTCTAATGATTTTTCTTCCATTCCTGGATATTCATTAGGTGATTTTGTTTCAATATAATAGTTTGCGTTATGCCCAAACGTTTCAATAATTTCTGTTAATGTTGGGACTTTAGCATTTTCAAATTCTTTCTTTGCTAAGTTCGGATATTTTTCGTTGAAAAAAGAATCTGCATTTAGTTGCTTTATTTCTTCTAATGTATGCTCTTTCACTAGCCCAGTACCATTTGTTGTACGGTTTAAGGTTTCGTCATGCATTGCCACTAAATGCCCATCTTTTGTCATTTGGAGATCAATTTCTATATAATCTCCATTCATTTTTTGTCCTAATTTATATGCTGCTATTGTATGTTCAGGCGCATATGCAGAAGCACCTCTATGTGCGATATTTTTTATATGATTTGATTGATTAATAGCTTTAGTATACTTATGTTCATTTATTTTCTGAAAAACAAAGATACTTATTACTATAAATGCACAAATTATTGTAACGAGATATATCTTTTTCATAACGATTTATAAGCTCCTATATAAAGACGATTTAACTTGAATGATTTACTCAATTAAATGTCGATTTTCCAATACAGTCATTTTGCCGATAGCTTGAAATCCCGATTTTTTATAAATATTGATTCCATCGGGTGAAGCTTGTAATACACAATACGTATTTTTAAATTTATGTGCTTCTTGCAGCAGGAAATTGAACATAGCAGATCCGAACCCTCGTCCTCTCATTCCTTCTTTCGTTGCTATGTCATAAATACCAATACTATCTTTTGAACATATCAATGAACCAACAGTTACGACTTCACCTTCATATAACCCTAAAAATAATTTCAGATTCTCACTGTTACATATATCAAGATTAGAAATTTGATTATAGAATGCTTGTACATGTATACCTTCTTCTGATGTACCGAATAGATCAGCTAACGTTTCTCCAAATTTATTTATTTGTCCAGGTGAAGATGCTTGTTGAATAGTAAAACTTACTGGCATGTTTATTGTTGGGGAAATTGTTTTTAAGTCTGCTACCATCGCAATATTCTGTTCTACTTCTTTTAAACCGATTTTAATTAACTCACTTTTTATATCCCGCTCTTGCTCCTCATCCCATAACCAAACACTCATTGGAAAATTTCTTTGATAATAGTATTCTACCTCTTTATATAATTTCTCGATCCCTTCCGTTAAATTATTGTTTAGTAGAGTGATGATATTAAATGTATCGGCAGGTAATCCACAATCAACAGCAATATAATCTTTCGTTTTTTTTATACTCATTCCGGGCACAAATTGTGCAACATATGAAGTTTTAAATGCAAAGTTTTCTAGTAGTAGTTGTTTATAATTCATCAATAGTTCTCCTTTTCATAAAAAGTAACACTCGAATTTTTCTATATTAAATATAACATATTAGAAATTTACCATTTTCTATAAAAAGTATCTCTTTAAATTGTGCTCTATAGTTTAAAATAATTAAAAATGATATAACGTTGTCGGAATGAAAAAAGTGGTATATAATAAATATTAACATTACTAGTAATTATTTTAGGTATTCCTAGAATAAAGGAGCGATACATATGAAAATTACTATTTATTTCGGAAGTCATGAAGATCAAGATGTTCGTACTATGGACTGTCATTTAGATGTAGAAGATACAGAAGAGATTGTTTCTGTATCATAATATAAATAGTTAGGGTAAACCCTATCCCTTACAGCGTTTAAGGCACCTTTTATAAGGTGTCTTTTTTGTTATATTTTCATCAAAAACCCTTTACTTTATAGCGTTTTAATAGTAAAATGTAAATATACGAACAAACGTTCTTTTTATTTTAAACGTACATGAAGGGATGATTTTAACAATGGCTCCATTAAAGCGCAGAGGAAGAAAAAAGCAAGCACCTATTATTTCAAATACAGGCTTTATCGGCTCTGTCTTTATTGATACATTGGAGTTACAAAAGAAATCCTATTATTTCGCTCGTAAAAAACTTCAAATTGTTCATCACGTACTAGATGGTCTCTCTGGAGCAACAAGTGCTTTATTTAAAGAACATAACATTTCAGCATACATGTCATGTGTGTATTTACATAAACAAAAGAAAATTGGTTTTGTTCTTTCAACGAAACCATTTGAACAAAGTGATGGCGTTGCTTATTTTGTAAATTATTTAATCGAAAAGAATTTTTATGGCGGCCATGATGAAGATGTAGAATATCAAGAAGTATTTAATACAGGTTTTATCGGTGTAGTATTCGCTGATTTATCTAGTATAGATCGCTTTAATTTCGAGTTTGAAATGGGTATGCTAACGAAATTAATGAAAGATATGATTATTCCGGTTAAAGAACTCTTTTTACGCCATAATGTACCGGCTTACATCTCCACTTCTCACTTAGAAGAACAAAACAAATTAGGTTTCGTTCTCTCTGTAAAGCCATATGACGAACGCGCTGAAGCAGATTTATATTTTGAAGCATATTTAAAAGAACGCGGATTATTTATTGGTGATGAAGAAGATGATATTGATAAGATTGTCATTAGAAAAACCGCTGAATTACGATAGAAAAGCGCAGGATGCTGATCCTGCGCTTTTTATAATTTATGAAACTGATTTACCAAATAAACGGTATTAATTTTTTTGTTTTCTGTTTATAGACTGTAAATTGTTCTTCATACTTTTTCTGTAAGTAACCATCAGATTTTGGAATATATTCAAAAACGAATACAAAGAACAGGCCTAGAGGTATAAATAAACTATAAATATTGCTAGCGATAAATGCTAAACCTAACACCCAAAGGCAATCCCCCAGATAATTAATATGAATCGCATATTTAAATAAACCACCTGTATATAGCTTACCTTGATTTACAGGATTGTCTTTAAAGGATTTTCTAAGTAGCTCTGAAACTGTGTTTAACATACTTCCTCCTAAAAACAATATCCAACCTATTGTAAGTAATATTAAATTAGGATCCTGATTACTAGTAATCATTAAGATTGGAAAACCTAAATAATAAATTCCAAAAGCAATACTGTTCATAATGGCTTCTTGCCATGAAATCCCTCTAGACAACCATATAAACATCATAGCCGTTAATCGTAAAGCGGTGATAATTAAAGCTATAAACAGCCCTATTGAAATGCCTGGTTTGAAATAAGTAATGAAAAGTAAGTAATACGCAATGATTAGATAGATAATCTCAGTAACTAAAATTAATATTTTTTCTTTTATTGTTGGCCGGTTTATACCATACATTGTGATACGCTCCTTCCTTTATTCATTTTATAGGAAAATAAACTTCTATGATATTATTCTCCTCCTGTGTGCTATAAGGATTCGTTTTATAAACTTCAAACGGAGCTCCATTCAGTTTATAGTTATTTTCTTCAATCCAAACGTGTAGCTTTGTATGAATAAAAGGTAATTCTTCGTAAGAACCAATAAGCTTAGCCATTGCGCAAAGACCGGGATTAAACACCTTTGTTTTATTTGTGGCTTCTGCAAGGGGAATCGCAATTTCCACATCATAATTTTCAGGTACATATTCTGAACTATGGAAAATAGCAAGTGGTTTTGCAATAGGTAATAAATTTTCAAATGAAATTTTACTAAACAACTCATTAAAGTGTGTTAGGAAATCAACGGTATTAATTTGTTTTCGCTGAGATGATATATTATAGGTTAAGTGATTTACAAGATTAATCTCAATATGATTTAAGTAACCTATGATACTTTCCTCTTCATCTAATTGTTGAATATCACGCTTTAATTTTTTTAATAAAGAAGAATAATATGTTATCTGCTGTGTTAGATTTTCTTGTTTGGTTTTCATTTTAGAGTTAAGCAATTCAGTTTTCTCCCGATTTTCTAAAATATCCTTAATTTCTTCCAGCGAAAATAAATAAGTTTTTAATCGTGTAATCAATAAAGCTATTTCTAATTGGAAAATATCATAGTAGCGATATCCATTCTTAGGGTCTATGAAAGCTGGTTTTAAAAGCCCAATTTCATCATAATAGCGCAGCGTCTTCATTGTAAGATGAGATATTTTTGAAAACTCTCCAATTGAAAGCATAACACTCACCTCCTGTAATTAATTATTTTAAATATACTGCTTCCTGTAAGGGGAAGGTCAATCAACAAAGTTAAATTTTCTTATTGTATTTAGAACGATATTCATCCCCCTCAACCTACAATTTTAAAGTAGTCTCCAAAACGAATATGTAATCTTTTCAAAATTGTTCATGGGAAATCAGCCGATTTTTCATTTTATAGTATTTGCATTTCTTATCTTGAAAAATGTAGCAGTATCCATTATATAAATAATCTAAGATCTACTAAGCGCTATAATCTTTCGAATGAACTTCTAATATGAAACAATTCGATGAAACTTTAATTACTATTAAATATAAGATTCCCCCTACAATTGTAATCATGTAGGCTGGAATATAATTTAATAATAGACCGGATAGCGCCATTGCTATAGGAAGCATCATTTTACTTATACTTAATCCAATGCTGAGAACCCTCCCTCTATATTCATCAGGAATCTCTTTTTGCATGAAATAAGCTATAGGTATATCAATAAGCACTATAATTAGTCCTAAAAAAAACATAACAACACAATAGGTAATAACGTATACAAAATCATTTACCTCAAAACTTTTGAATAAAACTGGAATTCCTGAAATAATCATAAAAACCGCCAACATAAAGCTTAACTTTTTCAAAAGATAAGCGTAAGAAAAACGATCGGTTATCTTTTTTACTAAAATCGCACCAATTATCATGCCTACTGGAAAAGTCCCTTGAATCATACCAAATTGTTTAGAACCAAGATCGAGAACTGTATTAATAATGTATGGCAATGGAACAGTTACAGCAAACCCTAAGAAGAAATTAAGTGAAATTAAAATACTGAACGTATTTTTTAAGCTTTTCCGCTCCATTAAGTAAGAGTATCCCTCCTTTATAACTTCAATAAAATTAATTTTTCTAATTGAACATTCCTCATTTATGTTTTGCTCAAACAATTTAAAGTTAATAAATAATATGGAAATAGCCGAAAGGATAAATGAAATACCGTTTATAATTATAAAAATTTTAATATCAAAGACTGCAAAAACAATACCACCTAACATAGGACCTAGAATTAAAGATATAGAATCGATAATTTTACTTATAGAGTTAATACTCATTAGCCTCTCTTTGGAGACGATATTTGGTTTTGCAGCTTCTAATCCTATTCCAAAAAATGTTGTAAATACCGTTATAAGAAAGGTAGTAGCATAAATGGTGAATAAGTCTAATCCATAATTACTGCTAAATATATAAACAGTAATTAATAAGCTTCCACTTAGTAAATCCATACAAATGACCAATTTCTTTTTATCAACTTTATCTGCAATTACACCAGCAAATGGATTCATAACAATCATCGGAATAGTTCCTAAAATAAGCGTAATGGCAAAATTTAATGCTGATCCGGTTATATGTAAAACATATAATCCTAATGCAAAACTATAAATAGAGCTACCAAATATTGATACTGTTTTCCCGAATGAATAGAGACACATATTTCTTAGTTCTTGGTTTCTTTTTTTATTTTCTATATGTAATCGTAAACTTCCCATCACTTTCCCCCTACCTAACTTTGTGTTACGTACATTGTAAGTTCTTGGGTCAACCCAATAGCAATATGTACTATTTGAAAAGTTTTAATGGGAAATAAATAAAAGATGGGGTTAACCCCATCTTTTTCCGAAAAATGAATATGTATAAATTTCTTCTCCTTGAACAAAGAAATCCTCGTACCTTCCCCCTCGTATCAAATAATTTGAAGTACTTTCATCAATAGATTGAAACTGTAAATTTTCGATTTCTTTTGTTACTTTTGCAGATGTAAAATTCTCTCTGAGTCTAGGTGCAATTTGGCTATTTATGCTGAATTTATTAAATAAAATAAATGAACTTAATAAATAACAATTGTGTTTAAAAAGGGAATTTAATTCACACAATAAGAACTCCTCATATTCAAAACTATAATTACTTGTACCTGATTGATCGATTACAATATCAACAGAATTATTCTGAATAGGTATGTTTAGAAAGTCGGCACAGATAAATACAATATTTCTTTTCACATTTCTTCTCTCAATTACATCTTTTAAAAGTAAAAGTTTATTCAAATCTCGATCAACAGCAATATATAAACACTCTTCCGGTAGTTCTTCATAAATATTTCGTAAAAAGAACCCAATACCAGACCCTAAATCAAGTAGTATTTTTTCATTTAAATCTAATTGCATTAGTTTCTTTTTCGCCCATTCTCCTCCTCTTTGAACATTTTCCAAAAAAGCAGTATCCGTTTCATGGATATAATCTGAAATAGAATCTTCAAGTGATTTCCTCTTATACACCTCAAATAATTTTCCAGCTGTTAAAACTCCGGAAGTAATCGCGTATTCTTCACCACAATTACAAATTAATTTCCCCTCAACAATTTGATTTTTATTAATAATGCCATCTTCAAGAATTAAATTTCCGTTACACTTAACACATTTAAATAAATGAAGTACTTTTAAATCTACCCCTAAAATTGAACTCGAAATTTCAGTTTCTATAGATAAATTATTTAACGTTTTCTTTAATTTATCTTTTCGTTCCTTTAAGGTTTTTATCTCTTGTTCAATCTTTTCATATTTTACTTTAAATAAAGATTGATAAAAAATATCCTTTTCATAGTCTAAGGATTTCCCTAAATTTTTATAAAGAAACAGTTCTTTAATTTCATTCAAGCTAAACCCTATCCATTTGTACTCTAATATAAGTTCTATATCCTTTTGACAATACTCGTCAAAAAATAGTGACTTCCTTTTTTCTCAGGAATAACGAGTCCGAGATCCATATAATGTCTAATCGTATCTACACTTACATTATTTACTTCTGCAAACTTACTGATTTTCATCCTAATCACTACCATTTATATATTTGTTTATACATACTTCTTTATTATTTTAAAAAATCCTTTCATCTCCCTATATAAAATTGTTTATATTATGAAAAAGATGTAATTAATTTTAGAGTTCCGCCACATATCCATCAAGCTAAGCTTATTTAAGTTTAGCTACTCTTTTTAATCTTGAATTTTAAAAAAGAGTAGCAGGTAGTACGGTTATGTCTATATATCTAAAAAACTTAAAATTAAACTATGAGTTCATGGATAAATTAAAAACTGCGGCGTAAGTACTACAGTTTCTTCCTTCTTCATAGAGTTGAAATATGTAAAGTTACGTACTTTAACTGTAGCGGACTTGTACTACGCGTTCATATTAATTTTATAGACGTTTAAGGATTTTGTTTTATGGTAAGTATTTTTGCTGTGAAATCAGGATTGTAAATATAGATGAACGTGATTCAAATCAAAAAAAGGTACTCCTAGAAGTACCTTTTTTACTATTCTATATGTGCGAACGCTTTCAAGATTATTGGATATAAATTGATGTACGCATTGTATTAAATGGTGAATTTATAGATGTCTTTTGGTACTCAAACGTTCCTTGTTGGTGTCCAGAAGCATCCCATTTATAATACCAGCCAACGATTGGTCTTCCGCCAATTATAGTGGAATCAATACTTTTTACATTAGAACCATTCATTTTAGCAAATGGGTTTTGGCCATAGCCCATTTCTTTCGTTGTAATATATAAATATTTTCCCCCGTGGTTACGCGATGTGCTGAAGCTGTTCTGATTAATTGTTTCTACCCCGCCTAGCTCAGACTCTACTTGTACGACGTTTAGTGAAGTAAGTGGTGCTGCTGGTCCAGCTGAAGCTTCTGTTGCCATTCCTAATCCGACGAACGCTGTAATTGCTAACGATGAAATCCCTAGTGCTGCTTTTTTAAACATAAAAAACATCCCCTTCCATCTATTGTTTTCTCTTTCATTTTCAATATAATCCTAATAACCTTATATGTAAATAGATTGTAGCTGTATAAATATTAGTGCGAATATTCTATTATATATTTCTACAATTCTATTACTCAATATGAATGATTTACAGTGCAAAACGAAATACACACATGTCAAGTTTGTAGTGTTGACATAAAAATTGTAAACTGGCTTATGCCTCGTATTTATCATATTTTATATCCAATATTCCTAAGCTTCTGTATTCTAGAATGTTTTTACTACAACTATTCATTTTTTCTTTGCAGGAACAACTGTGATAACATCTCCTTTATCATTTAAAGTCAGAGAATGTAGAAATTATAGCTAGCTATTGATATGCTACCTACTACGTACTGGAGCGCAACCTATCTGATAGGTGAATGATTCATGTGAAAAAGGAAACGCTACCAGTTCTATAGCACCTCCTTTTTATTTAATAAGTTAGACAGAAAGAATAGAAATAATGTTTTTCCTGTTTCACTATCCTTTTGTTTGTAAATGAACTGAGTTTTGAAAAACTATCCTATATAGTATGAATCGGGTATAGACATTAAATAATAGAATAGGGCACCTATTACTCCACAAGTAAAAATAGTAAATCCCATATTTCTTATGCCTTTAATTTTTGACCACAATCCAATAAATCCTGCTATTAACCCACTTAAAGAGAATAGTGAAAAGTTGGAAACGGGTGTAAGAAGAAATTCCGCATTAATCCCTGTCCCCCAACAAACAATAGGTAACACGACAAGGGTAAGACAAAGTAATCCCATTACACTTACAAGTAATTTAAGATATTTGATACCTGCAATAATTAAATAGATTCCACCTATAAATCCACATAACCAGTAAATTGGCATAAAGTAAATCCAAAGAAAATGCAAGATGATCATATGTAATTTCCTCCTATTTATTTTCGCTCATTGTAGTTCTGGTTATTTGATGTTCTGAATTCGTTGCTAATTTATTAAGTTGATTTAGCGTTTCTTCTAAATCAAACGAATTAAACCAGCGGTAATCCTGTCTGTCTAGAATACGATAATGCTGACTAATTAGATTTTGTTGTAAGCGAAAGTTCCCTTTTTCTTGAATCTGCTTCCACCAGACTTTTCCTCCCAATGTTTTTTCTTTGAAGTTGTTAGTGCTATTGTGGGCCATTGTTTCGATTACTACTAATGGATCATCCCCAAGAGTATTCTGTAAAACTTCACTATCTCTAAACAATGCACAAATAGCAACAGTGTTGGTCCAACCTGCATTCGTTCTCCCTTTCTCAATTTGAACAAGCGTTTTTTTTGATATGCCGAGAACTTCAGCCATTTTATCTTGTGTATATCTTTTTTCAGTGCGTATTAACTTTATTTTCATTGAAATAAGTTCAATTGCATGCTCCTTATTCACTTTACTTCCCCCTCAAAAGTAACTAATGTGTTATTTAGTGTAATTTTACACTTTAATCAATTCATTTTCAACTCAATCCTCCTTAAATCTTGTAAGAAATAATTGGATAAGTCATAAAAAAGGCATTCCACAGTTATATATGAGAAGGTAACTCGACCATCGATTTCTAACCTCGATGGAGATATGTCGAGATCACATTTCATTTTAATTAAATAAAAAACCCGTGAATAATTCACGGGTTTTACTTTAATAACTAATTGCTATTGTACCTTCACCTGCATGAACCGCAAATGAAATTGGTAATGGATATAATTTGAAATCCATTTCAGGGAATGCTTGTCTAATATCTGCAATCCATTCTTCGGCTCCATCTTTATCATTAGCATGGAACATATGAAGTACTTTTGGTAATTCTTTTTCAAGTTCATTTTTAATATATTCTCGACATTTTTGGATTTTACGAACTTTCTTTTCAAGTAAAAGCTCTCCACCTTTTACTTCTAATATTAAGTTAACACTTAATAAACTTCCAAGTAAAAATTGAACTCCTTTTACACGCCCACTTGCGTAAAGGCCTTTTAAACTTTTCGGGAATACGTGGAAAGGTTTTCTTTTTTCATCTACTAATGTTTTGTGTATATCTTGTAACGTCATACCATCATTGTATAACGATTTCGCTTTTCTAATTAGTTCATCCATTGGATAACTTGTTGTTTCACTATCCAATACCGTTAATGGGAAACCTGCCATTTCTGCAGCTAACTTCATGTTTTGATAAGTTCCACTTACTTTTCCGCTAATAGCAACTGCAAATCCCTCTTCATATTCTTCTTTGCATTTCGAAAATAAATCTACCATTTCCCCTATGTTAGGCTGTGATGTAGTGACAGTTTTACCTTCATTCAAAGCATTATAAACGCGCTCACGCACACCTTCTTCACAATCTTTGTACGACACACCATCAATAATAACTTCAATTGGGATAACAAAGTTATCTCCTTCTGTTTTAAAACTCGCAGTTGTACTATCAGTAATCCAAGCAACACGCTTCATGTTGTTCCTCCCTTAATTCAATTCCTCTTTTCTAATTTTTCTATATATTTATGTTATAAAAAGAGAATATCCCTGTAATAGTAACAGGACTTTATTGTTTTGGCTATAGTAGATGTATATTAAATGTGACTATTTCTTGTCTATTTCACAAATAAAAAAGAAAATCAAGGAATTTGCTCGATTTTCTTCTTATCATATACTATTTAAAAGTTTCATTATCTAAAATTACAACATAATCATTCGTTAATCTTCCAGCTTCTTTTGTATAACTAACAAGCCTTTGTATATTATCACAGCAAATTTTTGCTCCCCATACGAGTAACGGTACGCCAATAAAATCGATATGGAACCTTCTAGAAAACAGACCACCAAAAGTCATTGGTAAAGGTACAGTTGGTGATGTATTAGAAAAAATAATTTTTTCATGACTTTGATAATGTTTTTGCAAGATTTCTCCTAAATGCTTCATCGCAGGTACAACAACTTTTGATGCGCCACATCCAATCGTATATACAGGATGACCATGTTCATCAATTCCATGAAAAATAATTTTTCCCATATCTTCTGTTTTCAATTTATTAAAGTAATCTACATTCAAAATTTCTTCTTTCGTTAACTTACGATCCGTTGGTAATTTATTTAAATGATACGCTGCAGCAAGTGAAGTTGTATGAGTACCGCCGAAGTCTGTGTAAATGTATATCATATTATCATCCCTTGTTGTAAAAGTTCAATGTTAATTAGTATTACCGTTCTTAGCAATGTTAAACAAGGGATGAATGTATTTACGCTTTTTGTGTTAATTCATTATATTTTTTCCAAATATAATAACGTCTACTAATCACGGTGCCTAATGTAATACATAAAAAGGCGTTTGTTACAACCATTAATGTCTGGTGTGTACTACCAGAAAACATACTTTGTTTAATTATAATTTTTGCTCCTAAAATAATAAGAAGGATTATTGTACTTACCCAATTTCCTTTTCGTAGTACATGACCTGTTTCACTATCTACTCGAAATGTTAAAGCTCTTCCTCGTATAATTCCAAGACCTAAGCCGATTCCAAGCATTACAACAAACAGTAGTCCTTGCAGCAAAGTTATTTGTCCCATATGAATAATGGACTGGATTGTTACAAAGCACAACAAAGCCGGAATGAGCCAAATACGGTTTATTTTCACTTTTCGTTCTTTACTTTGCATCAAAACAATAATAAGAACAACAAGTAAAATATCCATTTAGAATCCTCCTATAAACTTGTTTATCTTTAAAAATTATATTCTCCTCTTTTCATTCCATACTTGAAATACGATAGCTACTTTCAAGTGTAAGATGGAAAATGTGATTTCTCATCAGCCTTAAGCATTATTTATAAAAATAAAAAGACGTACTTTTTACTCGTACGCCTTTAATAACTCGTTTAAACTCCTATTTATCAACTAATTCCACACCTTTAGAATTAGTTTTACCCAACACTCGAATGTTAAATTTATTAATGGCTTTTAAAAAGATATTATAAATAGAATATCCAATAATAGAACCTATAACATTACAGATCACATCATCAATATCAGTAATACGTCCCACTCCACTAAATAAAGACTGAATTAATTGTAGCAATTCAATACTAACTGATATAGTAAATCCCAATAAAATAGTATTTTTGAACTTTTTATATTTATCCCATAAAATTGGTGCTAAAAATCCTAAAGGCATTAATAATAAAATATTCCCGCCTACATTTCTTACAATTAGACCAATCATAAATAGGGCATCCCCATCATAAGCACTACCAATTTGATTGATGTCTTTAATAATTGATGCAAATGGAATTATATTGACCGAGCGATTCAGATTTTCAATATTAGAAGGAAAACCGATTGGTAAAGGGAATAAAGTTACTGCAACAACCATACAAATGTAGACCACGAATAAAAAACTTATTATTTCTTTCCACCAAATCATATGTTTTTTATTTTTTGTACCAATTAATATTCCACGTACAATTAAATAACAAATAACCCCTAAAATAATAAACAAACTACCGTTGATCATATACAAATTGTTAACACATCCTTTCATATGAATTAATAATTTAAATTTACAATTATATAGTAATGTTTTTTAATTTAAAAATCCATATAAACATATGTAATTGTGCAGAATTACAAAAACCCCTTATTTAATAAATAAAGGGTTCCTCGTTAACTAAAATATTTTTCAGAACAGAAACAATCATAAACCCGTTTAAATTATTTTCGTATCTCTTCTTTTATATCCATATAATTAAAAAGCTCTTTCTATTTCTGTCATTAATTTTTCAGGTCCTGCCCCTTTATTCGATGGAATAACTAAAGTGATTCCTAATTCTGGATATATGGCCGAGCGAAAACTGACGCCTGGATCATATCCCATTACATGATATTTGAATACCTTGTTTTCTCGTGTTTCAATCCATATTCCATATCCGTAAGACTGTTTATCATTTACATGAATGTGGGGAGTTAAAAGTAACTTTGTATATTCCTTTCCTAAAATTTCATTATTAAATAGTGCCGCCCAAAATTTCAACATGTCTGGTGCAGTAACATATGCACCTCCATCAGCCCCTCCTTTTATTGGTATAGAGTAAGCGTTTGTTCTCCAATTTTGGTTGGTTTCGTCCTTTATATATCCTAGAGCTGTATGTCTTGGTAATTTATCTAACGAAAAATAGCCAGAATCATTCATGCCAATCGAATTAAAAATGTTTGTTTCTATATACTCCGTAAATTTAAGTCCCGTCTGTTCTTCTATTATTAATCCAAGTATGATAAAACCTGCGTTGTTGTAGTGAAACTTACTCCCAGGTGCAAACATCATATTACTGTTTTGGAATAATGGTAAAAAGTCTTTTAAGCTCTTTAATAGATACATAGGTGTTTGTTTCCAAAGATCCTCGAAGTTATCCATAATACTTTCATCAAAATAATCTGGTATACCAGAGCTATGCGTTAGTAGTTGATGTATTGTAATATCTTCATCGAAGTTTGGAAGTTTTATCTCTAGACAATCCTTTAATTTTGTATGAAAAGAAATAACACCTTTTTCAACAAGTTGACAGATTCCAATTGCAGTGAAAATTTTACATCCTGAGGCAATGCCAAATCTTGTTTGTATCGTATTGTTTATACATTCACTTTGGTTTGCGTAACCCATTGCTTTTTCATAGATTATGTCTTTTTCTTTTTTTACTAAAACTACCCCAGAGAAATCTATTTTCTTTTGTATTTCTTTTACAATTTTATTAATTTCATCTTTTGTTTTTATCACAACAACCACCCTTATCTTTCGGTATTGTTCTTTCCCCTTATTAAATACGATAAATTGTTAATGAGAACACAAAGTTCATTTCGAATGTATTCCGCTATTTGTGGGCAGTAGGACCCCCATCTCAAAATTCAGCGAAAGCAAAGAAGTTAAGTGGGGACCCTGCTGCCCGTAAAAGCCCGATTGGTGAGGGCTGATAATCAGTGGGGGATGCCCCCTGATTAAAGTTTCACTTTATTGATTCAGTAGAATACAACTTAGATTGTGATGGGAATAAAGTAAACACACACAAGACGATAGTAATAAATAACATGATCAATGAACCTACAATAACTACAAGTTGTATAGAAATGAACTGAGTCGCAACACCAGATAATATTGTAATAAAGATTGTTACTAACGCAATAACAAGTCCATATATACTTCCGATCCGTCCCATTATATGAACGGGAACGTTATTTTGGTAAAACGTATAAAATCCTGTATTTGCATATGCCATAGAGAAAGATAAAATAAAGAATCCAATAGCAGCTATTAAAAATATATTTGAAAAAGCATAAATTAAATAACCAATTGCGATGAATAATGATCCTATTCCAATTAGAAATGAATGTGCTAATTTCTTTGACAAAATTGTATTTGTTATGGCACCTAAAATAAATCCTGCACCAGCTATACTAACTAGAAAACCATATTCACTATCTGTTAGTAGTAATACCTCTTTCGCAAACGATAGTTCAAGTGAATCAGTAGCAGTTGCTAATACGAACATACTTTGAAATAAGAAATACACACATACGACATACACATGTTTTCTACTAAAATTTATAACAGTGTTCCAATCTTTTTTTAATACTGTAAGAGATAATGTATTACTTGTTGTATCCGAAGCTTCTTTCTTATCAAGATTAGGTAAAAGTAATGTAATTAATCCTGATAAGAGAAATGCTATAGCATTCATATATATAGCAAACTCAGGTGTACTCGCAATTAATAAAACCCCTGCTATCGCTGGACCAATTAAAAATGCACCAGATCCTATTAAACTGCGTAATGAGTTGAAACGTTGTCTTTGCTCTACTGGAATTAATTTCGTCATATACGTCATAGCAGTTGGCTCATAAATTGCACTGGCCATACTTATAAAGAATACGAATACATAAACAATCCAAAGTGACGGAAGTAAAGGTAAAATAGCGATAAATAACGCACGATATATATCGAGGTGAATCATTAATTTCCGTTTATTTAAACGATCAATCATACTCCCAGACCAAGCGTTTGTAAATAAAGTGGCTAATGGTTTTATTACATATAAAGTAGCAACAGCTAAGGCTGAGCCACCCATATTATAGACAAGTACATTCAGTGCTATTAAGTAAATCCATGCCCCTAAATTCGCAATACCAACTCCGGACAATAGTAACAAAGGATATTTCCAATCTTTAAGTAAATTTTTCATTTTTGGCCCCCGCTTTCAAAATTGTTTTACAACAATAAAAAAATCCCACCCCCAAGACTTTTAATCTTAGGGACGAGATTTATCATCGCGGTGCCACCCTAGTTTGTTAATATGTCACCATACTAACCTTATCAGGTACTGCATTCTAATTCATGCTTATACCATAGCTCTATAACGGGAGCTCCCGTCACACCATCCCCTAATAATAGGTTCCGATATGCTGCTCAGAGGCTTGGTTCAATAAAGAATTTTTACTCCTTTTCAGCTACATGGAGCTCTCTGTGAAAAATTCATTTTATTTACTCTTCTCTTCACTGCATTTATTTTTTCCATATTATCACATATTCATTTAACTGTAAATAAACAATAATCAGATATTTAACAACATGTCACTTTTAGTTCTTTTATTTATTATTTTTTCTAAAAATTACGGTGCGTGAAATTACTCGCAACTCTAACGAAAGAGCTATTTGCATATAGCTCTTTCCAAATGCCTGGATTAATTCGTATTCGCCTCTGTTAACGGTTGTAACGGCGGTTCTAATTCTAGTTCTAGTGTATCTCCTTCTTGTAAATCTTGTCCTTTTTCAATACTTTGACTCGTTACATAACCCGTACCAGAAGTTTTCAAATCTAATTTCAAAAGTTTAGAGAAATACATAACATCACGCATGGACCACCCTTTTACATTTGGCATTTGTGCGTTATTCCCTAATAAAAATATACGATCACCTTCACTCATTACCTCGCCAGACTGTGGATATTGTTTTATTATTTTTCCTTCTCCTAAAATTACCGGCTGTAGCTTCTCTTTTTCTACACTTTTCTCTATTGTATCCATCGATTGATTTACATAATTTTGTACTTTTAATTGAGATTGTTTTGCTGCATCAGCTATTTGTTTTTCTGTATACGGTTTCACCTTTAAATATTCAAGGCTGTTTTTTATAACAGGTTTAAATATTTCAGCAAGAGGCTGAGCTCCATACTCATCTCCTTTTAACTTTGGCTGCTTAATAGCTAAGTATACGATTAACTCCGGATCATCAATTGGAGCCATTCCTAAAAAGGAGAAAATGTAATTCTCTTTCCCTTCCATATATCGGCCGTTTTCAGGATTCGGGATTTGTGCTGTTCCTGTCTTACCTCCAATTGGATAACCATCTACTTTATACATTGTACCAGTTCCTTTTGAAGATGTTATAACACGCTCCATTAAGCTTCTAACCTTGTCCGCTGTTTCTTTTTTTATCGGATTCCCAATTTCTTTCGGTTGATTTTCCATAATAACTTCTTTGTTTGTTGGATTTACAACTTTATCAACGATATATGGTTGCATCATTTTCCCGTCATTTGCTATAGCAGTAGCCGCTTGGATTAATTGAATCGGAGTTACTGTAGAACCTTGACCAAAAGAAGTTGTAACCTGTTGAATTTGTGTATTTAATAATAAAGTATTTTTCCTTTCTCCAGGTAAATCTATCCCTGTTTTTTGATTGAATCCAAATTTATTCATATATTGCTTAAATTTATTTGGTTTCAGTAACTGATCTTCTAAAATAGAAAAAGCTACGTTTGATGACCTTTCAAATCCTTCATCAAATGTAATTGATCCCCATCCAAATCCACCATTATGGTCTTTTATATCAGATGAACCAACGGAATATTTTCCAGATTGAAAATATTCTTTTCCGTTATATACACCTTCATTAATGGCAGCTGCTAACGTAAAAACTTTCATTGTTGAACCTGGTTCATATGCATTTGCAATCGGGTCATTTAAAAAGTATTCGATATCACCTACATTAGGATTGTAACTAGGTTTACTAGACATTGCTAAAACCTTTCCTGTTTTTGGATCAGCAATAATGCCAATTAACATAGAAGGATCATAATGTTCTTGCGCTTTGTTCATCGCTTCTTCTAAAAAGCTATTAATTTGTTTATCAAGCGTTAAATATACGTTATTCCCATTTTTAGCTGGTTCTACTTTACCTATATCATTCGTAAGCGGAATCCCCCTTCGTGTACCCACATATTCTATATTCCCGTTTGTAGAGCGCAAATATTTATCCAAACTCTTTTCAAGCCCAAACTTCCCTTCCGTATTCCCTTTATCATCTGGTCTAGCAAAACCAAGTATATAGGATGCAAAGTCTTCATTCGGATATACTCTTGCTTTTTCCGACATAAAAGATACACCTGGTATTTTTAAATCATTAATTTTTTCCTTCTTTTCCCTAGATAAGTTCCGACCAATTTTCCCAATTTCAACTTGCGTACGCCCTTCATGAAAGTTTTTTAATACTTTTTCTTTATCAATTTCAAGCGCATCGGCTAATTGTTGTGCGGTTTCATCTTTATTTTTCACTTTATCTTTTCCTTTTAAATTCACAACAACTCGATACGTTGTAGAATCTTGTACTAACACCTTTCCGCTTTGATCATAGATAGTGCCACGATTCGCTTCTAAAACACCTTTTTTATTATGTTGTTCATTCGCGAGATCCTTTACATTCACATTATGCACGACTCCTACTGCCTGAATATAGAATATACGCAAAATCATAATAAGAAACAAAACAATAAAAGCAATCATCATATATCGAGCGCCTTTATTCGTTTGGAGTTTTTGCATACTTATCTCCTCTCTTTTGGAATGGATTCGTACGAAGATCCGTTTTAAAATTTGTAGTTTTTGTTTGCGATACTATATGTTTCGAAGTTTTCTTTTTAATTCCTTTAAAACAATGCAAAACTAACTGTTGTTATTTTGTGTCATTATTTTATATATTTTAAATACGGTGCGTGAAATTTCAGAATATTAATTAGTACAACTTGATTACAGAGCACTCTAAACTCTTTTCGTATTTCCTATAAAAATTCCCCTCTGGATGTCCAAAGGGGAATTTTTATAGGAAAATTATGCGATATGGTTATATTTCGCTAAGAAAGGAATTCGTCTCGCTACTAATGCATACATTTTGAATACAAGTTTCGCTATTGGTTCAAACATACGTGTACTTTGCATTACTAAAGCGCTCGTAATAAGTGTTAAGAATGCTGCACCAAGTATATCTAAAGGATAATGAACACCTACGTACATACGTGATATACCGACTATTACTGCCCATAATAGCGCGATATATTTCAGTTTTTCTCCTCTAAGAATAAATACGAAGGCGATTGAAAATACAAGTACAGAATGATCACTAACGAATGATGAATCTGCTGCATGTGGTACTAATTGATGTACATCATGTGATACGAACGGACGCGGATGGTAATATACCGCGTGTATAAGAACATTTACTAATAATGCAATAATAACCGAAAGCGTCGTATATAAAACTGTATATTGTTTTCTAATTGCCTTTTCTTTCTTTCCATTATTAAACCATAAGATAAACATAAATAGAACGGCTACGTATGCAGCGCTATTTGTAATAGCAATCATTAACGTATCTAATAGTTTGGATGAATCAGCAAAATTATTAAACCACTGAAATACTGTGTAATTCATTAAACTCTCTCCTTACATACAAGTGTTCTTGATTTACACAGTATACAATACCATTATGAAAATAGGCTTAAACTTTTTTCATCTAATTCTCATTTTACTATTACTCATGTGACAATTATTAAACAAATTTTATACGCTATTTATGTATAAAGCCGGTAAGCCTTTATAATAAAGCGGTTCGTATTTTTTTCATGTTTGAAATACATAACATATTCATTTAAATATACTAATTGCAAAATCATATTTTTTAATTCATTTGAAGTACAATATTTCCGAATTGTTCCCCATGTTCCATACGGCTTAGTGCTCGAATTGCTTCTTCTAACGAGTAAACCTTATCAATAATTGGTTTAATTTGATATTTTTCAATAAACTTTATCATCTCATTAAATTCCTCACGGCTACCCATGGATGTTCCCATAATATCAATTTGATTATAAAATAATGCGCGTAATGGTAATTCAATTTTATCTCCTGAGCTTGCACCAAAATTCACGATTCTTCCATTTGGTTTTAATACATCAAAATATTTCAAGAAAGTTGCCGGGCCTATACTATCTATTATTAAATCTACTTTTTCACCTTGTAAGCTCTCTTCCCAATTTCCGGTACTATTAAAAGAAATATCTGCACCATATTTTTCAGCAAGTTCCCTTTTATTCTCTACCCTTGAAGTAACACTCACATTTGCGCCGATTGCTTTCGCGAATAACATGGCAAATGTAGCTACACCACCGCCTATTCCCGGAATTAAAACATGTTCACCGCACTTCAATCTACCCTTTGTAAAAAGTGCTCTATATGCTGTTAATGCGGATAAAGATAAAACACCTGATTCTTCCCAAGTAAGATATGCCGGCTTTTCTACTACATTTTCAGCCGGTACAATTACATATTCAGCAAACGTTCCACCTTTCGGTCCACCTAGCACTTCCGGTAACTCTGGTACTTCAGTAGCATGTTCCCATCCAATACTAGGATTAATAATAACTTCTGTATGTAGTGTAATATTTGAAACTCCTTCTCCTATTTCTGTAACAATTCCTGAGCCATCTGACCCTATTACTAATGGTAGATTCATTTCTTTTCTATTGTTTATAATAAATAAATCCCTATGATTTAACCCTGCAGCTTTTAACTTTATTTTCACTTCACCTGCATTAGGACTTATCTCAGGTGAAAATTTATATTCTAACCCCTCTAATCCTTTTTCATATTGATGTACAATAGCTTTCATTGCTTAATTCCCCCTTAATATTTCCAATGTACTAGAAATATCAAAATAAATAAAATAGTTTGCCTCCAATAATTAGAAATTATATATTTTGTCATGAAAAAAACAAAAAATCCTCTCCCTATAAAAAGTATAGGAAGAGGTTTCAAAACTAGTTAGATAAGAATCTATAAATTTATTGAATTCTAGCCAATTCTAATATTTTTCGAATAAATGGCGCTTTTGCCTTTGTATATGAAACACGATCAAAAGCATATGTAATAGCAAGCCTCTCTTTTAATTCTCTATATTCTTTACGTGCCCATTCATGGCTTATTAGAAAGTCACGAAATAAAATATTGTTTCTCCACTCATCACTATTATAAATATAAATATGCAAATGATGAGTACCCGCTCTCCATTTTCCCTTTCTAAAAAAACGCCAATTGGTTGCATCTTTTGGAACATACTCATATCCAATTTCCGATAGAACTTCAATCCAGTTTTCAGTAATTTGTAAGTCTGTTACGCCAATCATCATATCAATAAGAGGTTTAGCTCCTAATCCTTCTACTGCTGTGCTTCCTATATGTTCAACAGCAATTATTTCTTGTCCTAACAAGGAACAGAATTTCTCTTTTTCTTTTATATACTCTTCAACCCAGTCTTTTTGATATGCTTTAATAACAATTTGTTGATCCATTGTATTCACCTCTTTATAAGTGTTTATCATTATATTTATAAAATTTTATATTATTAGCATAGGATTTCCATAAAATATGTCGAATAGTGGAATATACAACATAATTATATTAAATGTGAGGTAATCTATGAAAGATAATTCCGTGGAAATTCAGTTAAATAACGTAACATTCCAATTAAAAGAATATCATAATTTTGATTGGCTTATTAAATTAGGGACCGTATTTGCAGTTTTTGACCAGCAAGACTCAGGTAATATAAGTTTTGGTGTAGAAAAAGATGGGCATAAGAAATTTATCAAATACGCAGGAGCACAAACAATTGCATTTGAAGGAACAACGGGTCACGCTATTAAAAGGCTAAAAAATTCAGTTACTATCTATGAAGATTTAAAGCATGAATCGCTCATAAGACTAATTGATCATTTTCCAGTCCAATCTGGATATGTATTAATTTTCGATTGGTTTGATGGTGAATGTCTTCATTCGCATTGGAGTTTCCCACCTCCTGAAAAATATAAAAATCCAAACTCACCATTTTATAAATTTAGGCATTTATCTGCTATAGAACGAATTCATTCCTTATATTCCATTTTTTCTTTCCATACTTATGTAGAAAAGAAAAACTATGTAGCAATAGATTTTTATGACGGTAGTATTTTATATAATTTTAATACAAACGAAACAAAAATTTGTGATATAGATTTATACAGTAAGAAACCTTACATAAATAAAATGGGCCGGCTATGGGGTTCCTCCCGTTTTATGTCACCAGAGGAATTTGAACTAAACGCAACAATCGATGAAAGAACAAATGTATTTAATATGGGAGCAATGGCTTTCTCACTTTTAGGCGGTGAAAAAGATCGTTCTTTTATAAAATGGGAAGCAAGTAAGGAATTATATGAGGTAGCGTATCGTGCTGTAAATAAAGATCGCGCAGAACGGTATGCATCAGTTACAGAATTCTACGAAGCGTGGTTAAAAGCAGCTAACGCAGAAAAGATATAACCCTAAATTATTAAAAGAAATATAGAGTTTATACTATACTTGTTTTCTTTGCTATTGCAAACTTCAAAAAAGCTGCAAGTAGGAGGAGGAGCGGTATTCCCTGAATAAAGAGAAATCCTCCAAAAAAATCAAGCGTAGTGCTATATGGAGAGTCTGTTGCCATCACACCTATAAATAAAGCCATTGGACTTGTGAGTAGATTTATCCCTAAACAGATCATTATCCATGATAGGTTTTTAGCCTTAATTTTTGATGAACCAGACAAGAAAAATAAAAATATCGCAGTACCAAATATAAGAAACAGTGTTACATAAAAACTTACCATAATATCCCTCCATGAATCTAATTGTACCATTAGCAAGGACAAATTTGAATAAATAGGATATTCATGTAAGTCAGATATAGTGTCTCTTTATCAGTGGTAAGAAAAGAGTGGATTCCTACTCTCTCACAAGGAATCCACTCTTTCTATTTCTACAACTCTATTTATATACGTTCCTCTTTTTGTCCTTACGAGAACTGCCATCACTAGATCATTAACATAATTATCTTTAGCGGAAGTTAAAGGTTTTTATTTTCTTGCTCAATTAAAGCACCTGTTAGTTAAAGATTATGGATAATTAATTTGAAAGTTTTTTATCTAAATACACCTTTTCTTTTGGAAGGCCAATCTTCTAAGGCATCTTCGTGTAGTTTTGTGAATAATTTTGGTATTTGGTCTATTGGGAAGTATTTTAAATCCAAAGTCTCAATACCATCTACAGTAAGTTCTCCACCAATTGGCTTACATTGAAAACAATGAGTGATAGTCTGAGCTTTATCTCCGTTCGGAAACTCACCAGAATATTTAGAGTAGACACCTATAAGATGTTCAACTTCAACATTTAATCCTGTCTCCTCAAATATTTCTCGTTTAGCGGTTTCTTCAAGAGATTCTCCAAGTTCCATAGCCACCACCTGGAAGACCCCATTCATTTCTATCTCCCCGTTTTTGTAAAAGAATTTCATTTCGTTCGTTATAAACAATACCTCCAGCAAAATTAAGAAATATTAAATCATGTCCTACTTTTCCCCGGATATAACGAATGTAGTCCTTATTTGTAGTCATAAATTCCCTCCTAATTTATATATAAAATACAAATTAATTATATATAAAGATAGAAGAAAATAGTAACAAAAATGATAATATTCCTTATTCTCATAAGGGATTTGCCCTTTACTTTTTATCAATCTATGCGTTTATTAACCATTTCTTAAAACAATTTTATCGCAGTTCTAAAAATTGGTGTCCTCTAGTTTTCTAGCCGGACTATATTCTATTTTCAAGCCCATTTCTATCTCCCCATGAATAAAACTCAACGTTCTGTTTATACTACAACTACATCTAGAGACACATCACTGTTTAGAGCGGCTAGGTTTTGTTAGCTGCTCTTTTGTGTTTTACACAAATAAAATCAATAACTCAGCATATAATATCTATGTAGCTAGACTATTACCTCTGTATCGAGCAGTTAGGCTGGGCTAAATGCTCTCTTATTTATGACAAAATAAAACTTTTAAACAGAATTACTTTCGTATAACATTTTCAATCTCGCTTACACTATAACTGTAAATTTAAGTTACACATCTATTACTTGTAGGGCCTAATTTTCTTTTGTGTAACAATTGGTTAGCTCATAAAGTTAACCAATTTGTTGCCTTAAATATTTTTTATTTCTCAATACTTAATACCTAGAATTAATTCTAATTTATTGGCATTAAACTATTGACATTGATTTTCCTCATATGCAATTTTTGAAAAGGCCTTTTCTCTCACATTAGGCTCTTTTATTTATTAAAAAAAGATTATTTTATATAGATTACTATAAGCATCCATAAAGCCAAAGCACCAATGATAGCGAGTACTATACGTGTAGATAGTATCCTTACTTCAAAGTCTGTTTTCTTGGAGGGTTCAGGATATGCAATTATGTAAATTCCCTTTAATAATGCAAGCCATGCAATAACCGTTAGGAATCCCTGCCAGTTGAATACCCATACATTATGTAGAATTACAGTACCTAATCCTAGGAAAATTGATAGAAAACCATACATAATACCAAACCCTCTGTCTTCAACCACTAATTTTTTTAAGTCACGTAGCACCGATGGACGGACGAAAAGTATTCCCGATACGATAACCGTCATCCATCCCCAGAACAGCCCTAAAAAAGTACTAGTTTCCATTATTATTTCACTCCCCTCAATTATATTTATATTTCAGATATTCCTTCCTTTAGAACAATTCCAGCACTTTTATGTGTAGGTTAAAGTCTGCTCTTTTTTAATACAAACATTCCGTATTCAATGCCCATACTTAATCACACCATTTCTCTACAAAATGAAATTTTTATTAATCTTCCTCATCTCCGTAACAGTTATATAATTCCTAGCATTCTTCCGACTTGCTATTCTACTTTGATTCACTGGTCTTGTATAAAAACGAACTGTTGCATGAAGTACGATCATATACTCAGCGCACTCCTGTATAGTTCTAATCCATAGAAATGATTCACTTTTATAAACGACGTACTCCTTTAGGTTCAATGTTCATTCTCCCTTTTGATTAAAATAGCGCTTTTATTAAAAGTTTCTATCTTTATCATTCCCTATCCGCTTCTACTGCGCCAAAGCTTGTACTATTTGCATACGCTATTAATAAGTAAGAAGATAGGAGGTGTAAATAGAATGTCTTGCATTATCACAGGGTTAACTCAGCCACTTTGTTTAACTCTTATTTATAATATTTCTAACGGTAAACTTGTATCCTCCTCCGTTGAGTACGGATCATGTTCACTATCAACAGAATTTGATTATGATAGTAAGAATCTAGTTATTAGAGTGCCATTTACTGGTGAAGGTACACTTGTATTTAACAATAATTTCGAAGCAAGTTGCGTCACAACGAATATAACTCAACCGTAATCAAATTTATTTATCCTTAGGGAAAAGTAGAATTGTACTTCTATTTCCCCCCTTCTCCCTCCTTTAGTAAGATAAAACTCGCATTGATAATTCAAATAACGATTTTGTTTGAAAATTGCACCATCATTAAAAACATACATACAATATGATGTGAACCGTTTTTTCAATATACATCTTAGTCATAGGGCGCTTTAAAAGGCGCTCTTTAGTTTTGAAATAAAGAATTTGTTCGCTTTTTTGATACATTTATGAAACATTCATATGTTATCTTCAGTACGTTCTTTTCTCTTTATAATGCCGTGTGAGATATACTCAGATTTGAAGCCCTAGCCCCCCTAAATCTAGGGCTTCTCTATTCAAATAACATTTTTATTTAAATTTAATAAAACCTCCCTTTATCCAAATAGATTCAAATTTAGCTATTTAGCATATATAATACTTTTAAACAATTTAAATTCTATACATAAACAATGGAGGCTTTAAAATGGGGAGTGTCCAAAATTTAACACCACAACAATCAATCTCAAAAAAACAAATTGACCCTAATAAGAATCAACAAACGAATAAAAAGCTAAAACGTCGTCTGTTATTAGCACTTGCTTTTATGCTACCTATGGTTATTTCCATTCAAATCTACATTTATAAACAAGAAGATATGATTCAAGAAAAACAAATTACACTTAATACAGAAAAGAAAAAATTGTCTGAATTAGAACTAATAGGACGTTATTTTGAAAACGATGTTAAAACTTTAACAGAGAGCGAAGAAGGTATTTTAAAGTTCGCAAGGAAACTATATGGATTCTCCAGACCTAATGAAACTATATTTCAAATAGCTGAATGACTTTTCAATACATAAGCGATTGTCATTAATCAAGGAGTGAGTTAATGATCATCGCTTTTTATCAAAATTCTATCAAATAACTATTTTATTAAAACATTTCACCTTTTAACTGGACAAGCATATATTATTGTATGGAGTCATCCACTCATAGAAATCTACCTTTCTTGTCCAAGAGCACGCTTATATGCGTGCTCTTTTTGATTGTATATAAAGACTTCACATACATTAGAAATATACATACAATACTCTTTTAACTGCTGTATTTGCTCTGGATCACGTATTGGTTGAACAAAATTCATTATTCATTGCCTCCCTTTTCTTCTGTCTCGTAAACTTCTAATCCAAGTGCAAAAGCAAGTTTATAAAACGCTTTAGACTTCCAGCGTCGATAAGTGCGCTTTGACATCCCTATTTCGTTATAAACCATGTAATTACATACGTCCTCTTCTTCTAAATAACGTTTATAAATAATATCTCTTTGAATGCTTCCTGCACGCCCGTTTTCTAATCGATTTAGAAACTGATCAATACGTACTAAAATTCTTTCAAGCCACTCTTCTCGTTCGTTTTATTGAATATTTGCTATAGCAACATCTTCTAATGATTTTCCAACTGTAAGTGTAGGACCATGCTCACGTATTTCATAAGAAGGAGTGACTTTCATTTCTTTACGTATTGTCCCAAATTGTCTTTGTATACGTACGCTTTCCAACACACCTTCTAATTCTTCTTGTGTCGCTGTTCTATCAATTTTTGGTAAGAAAGATAATTGTTTAGTCATGTAAAACCACTCCTTTTTATTTTTAGATTACTTTTGTCTTATCGCTCCGCGTCTTCGTTCATAACAAGGTCTATGCATTCCCATTAACTCTTTAATTTCACGAGTACTTAATTTCTCTTTTGGTTTTGTTTTATTTTTCTTCTTTCCTTGCTTGGATTGCTTTTTCCATTCGCATAATTGGGCTTTTAGTGCCTTCATATTTCCCCATCTCCCTTTTCAAAATAAAAAGGACACCTATTCCTAAAACAACTTTAACTGCTGCCTTAATGAATTGGCGTCCTCTAGTTTTCTAGCCGGACTGTATTCTACTTGCGTTCACTTTCTATTCAAAGGATTATTTTTTTGGGTTTTATTAAATAAACCAGTCTCTTAATACATCTAAGAAACTGAAAAAATTCACACTAGCGGCCCTTTATATGGAATACGTGGCATATTAATGAAATCATACGTCACAATATCTTCTATATTTGCCAGATAGGCATGTAAGCTTTCAATTAACATAAGATTAGGTATACTTTCTTTTTCTTTTATCAAAATAATAGGCTTTTGGAATGCATATGCGTAACCAAGTTCAAAAGCCGTGCCACTATCTACACATCCATTCACAAAATCATGAATTGCCACTACTACATCCGCTCTTCTTAAATATTTTAAATCATTATGAAAAACTACAGTTCTCCACTCCGTAGATCCAAAAGTTAAATGTTCATGTTGATAAAACCTAGCTGAAAAAATATCTGCAACAAAAGGATTGTTACCAAGCGCATTTTCTAGTCTCTTTATCCTGTTAATTTGTTCATCATTAAAAAATGGACCTGCTATAAATACCCTAACTACCCTGGTATTCTTTTTTTCATACCACCTATACCTCCTTTCGCCCTTATAAACTTTAAATATTCCGTGTATTACAAAGATATTATCGTTTATTTTAAAATTATGAATATCTATCCCTTGAATAAAACCCAATATTCTGTCAATAATGCAAACACATGATTATCTTTCTCCGATTTCCTTATTTGAGTAGTTAGCTTTTGCTAGCTGCTCTTTTATTTGCGAACACTTTAGACAAGATTTCATACAATATATCCAGTCCTTTCTTATAATTTGAGCTCGTCACTTTCGTTATAAAAGTAGGGTTATGTCCTATAACTTTTTTCAGGAATCATCCATATGTTATATCTGAAAAAGTGGCTCTGCTTTATAAAAAGGTGGTTGCGGAAACTACCGCCTTTTTATTTATGACAAAATGAAATTTTTATTCAGTTTCTTCTAATTCATGTATACATGCCATACATAACTCACTAACTTCATCGATCCAATCCGTTTCCTCTAAACAGTTACTGCAGCGTTTCATTCTACTTCATCCTCCAATACCGTGACAGTTATATAATTTCTAGCATTCTTTCGGTTTGCTATTCTCCTTTGATACGCTGGTCTTGTATAAAAACGAACTGTCGCAGGAAGTACGCCCATATAATTAGCGCATTTCTGTATAGTTCCGATACATAACAATGATTCACGTTTATAAACGACGTACTCCTTTAAGTTCATTTCTAAGTCCCCTTTTCTAATAAAATAGCGTTTTTGTTTAGTTTCACTCTAAAAGTAAAATTTTCATTTTTTCATTCAATCAAGTTCATAAAATATTCTTTTCCCCCGATAAAATAATGATTAGGTGTCCCACGCGCATTTTATCCACTGGAAATAATACCTTTCACGTACTTACGTATTAGAAACTTCATTTCTGCTTCTTCTCCACTAGCAATTTTGTTCACTTTTTTGATACATTTATGAAACATTCACATGTTATCTTCAATATGTTCTATTCTTTTTGAAAAACCATGTGAGAATACCAAAATAAGAAGCCCTAGAGCCCTAACTCTAGGGCTTCTTGTTTTCAAATAAGGATTTTGCTAAAAAACTACACATTTATTAAGAACATGCATAAAATATAATGTGGTATTCTTTTTCAATATTAATGTTTATCCGAGAGCGCCTTGAATGGCGCTCTTTAATTTCCAAATAACATTTTTAGATAATTACGAGAGCGGATTTTATTATGTTGTACAAGCACTACTTCACTTTATTAAATAGACTATATAGATATTTAAAAGAAGGGAGCTTTAAATTCATATGGCTGATTACTTTTATAAAGATGGTAAAAAATATTATAAAAACCAATCACATTCCAACAATCAAAAAAATAACTGTTTTATTGAAACTCATACGATAGCTGGTTCTGCAGAAAATGAAAATGGAAATATACCTGTTTCAGTTTTTCTTGAAACCACCGCTCCACAAACTGTATTTGAGGATTTTACAAACAATCATAACAAAACATTAATTCAGTTATTCGTTGTCGGTATGAGTGCACCCGTTCAAGTAACTATTCTAACAAGAAGATCTAGCGTACCAATTACTACTACATTACAACCTGTTCAAACAAAAATATTTCAAGTTGAAGATTTTCAAAGTCTTACTCTTACAAAGCAGGAAGGCTCTACTAGTGTAGTTAGTTTATTTGTTCAAAAAACATTTTGTATATGCTGTAACGATAATAACGATTCATGTGATGAATATTACCAAGAATGTAATTGATAGATTAAATCACCAGAAAAACCCTTTATATAAAGGGTTCTTTTCCTTTTACTCCCCTCATTTTCCCGTTTTTTATTAAAATAACGATTTTATTATGTTTCCTAACTTACAGTAATGTCCTTAAAAAACATTCATATATATTTATCAGATGCACTTTTAAATCCCAGAGTATCAAATACTTTTAAGAGTTGACTGACCAATAATATTCGAATTATCTTTAAAAACTTATTAAAAATAACTTAGATACAAAAAAGCTACGTTTTATATAGGATAAAAAATTATTTTAAGTAAAGGAGCTTGATTATTTGTGAATTATCAAAATGATAACAACTCTAACATTCACAAACCTTGTTCTTGTCCATCTCCCACGGCTAACAGTTTAAATGTTGTTCAAACTACCCCATCAATAGTTTCTGTAAACTCTGCGATTCCACTAGATACCGTGGTAAATTCTAATGGTACGGCAATCTCATTCACACCACCAACAACTGTTTTACTTGAAGGTGGAAGAACCTATTTGGCAATCTATGAAGTGCAAGTTATTATTCAACCAGGAGGTAATTCGGCAGGTATAACTATGTATCTGAATAATAATCCTATCATTGGCTCAGGTACTTCTCTAGGATATACTGCAGGATTCACTTCTGTATCAGCACCCGCAATTTTCACTACACCTCCAGGTATAACAAGTACTCTTACTGTTAATGTAGGACCATATTCTAATACATTGAATACGTTGGGCTTAACTCTTGCTGTTGTAGCATTAACATAATAAAATGTAAAACTCTCTAAAATGATTTTATTTGTCCCTTAACTGTCTATTGGGCTAGCCTCTAAGAACTCCCCATAACTACATATAGAAAAAGTACATTATTTGGTTCGATAGTACTAGGTGACTCGGCTAGCACAATTGCTGAGTCACCTATTTATCTATAACAAAATAAAGCATTTGTTTAATTTATTACTTGTTCTTTTTAATGCATTATTCTATTACAATTCATTTTCATGTTATAATTACCAACAGTACATATTTTAATAGGCACAACAAATCTCATAAATATAGGAGGACCTTAATGATCCTAACTCAAGAAAAGAACATAAAATTAATTATGCATTTTCTTACATTATTATCTTTTTTATTCTTATTTTCTTTAGTGTCACAATTTTTTATATACCTTTGGTTTTCTATTTTGTATATAAATCACAAAACATTCGGAAAAATATTCTTGAAGCTGTTTTTTTTCAACTATTCATTTGGATAATTACAGTGATTTGGAATCTTTTCATAATAAGAATCTTAATGCTATTTTGGTCTAATTTAGACTTGGCTTCAAATAACGCTTTGATTATTTTCGGGGTAGCTTCTTTATATCTAATACTGTTTCTCTTGTTAATTTTTGGACCTATAAAAGGAATTTTATATGTGCTACAAGAAAAAGACTTTCATTATCCTATTATTTCTAAATGGATTAACAAATAAAAATACGTGTAGAAGAATTCAGAGTTTCACTGAATTCTTTTTTTATGGATCTTTTAAAATCTTTTACATCTTCCTTCATTCCTTCTTTTTAATAAACTTCAACTTTTATTACAATAACGCTTTTTTAAAATACAATCGTTTTTCTATAAACTTTGTAACCTTCATTTCCTTTCCTATGATTACAATTTCCTACTAGCAACCAAGTATTGGCTATCCCCCCCATATGAACACCTCAATTTTATTGGCATATACTTTGAAGGAAAAAACATTTCAATTAAACATATACCTACAAATTCAGTTGCTAATAATTTACCAAAAATTACTTAACATTTAATTTTTTAAAGGAGGTATTTATGAGATATAATCGAAAATCAAATTCGTGTGATAAATTTCAGCAACCCTGCTTTGTTTCTATATCCCCTTGTGATCAAAGTAATTGCTGTACACCTGTTTTTTTCTCGAATGCTCAACAACAAGAATTATTGCAAATAATAAATCAATTAAATCAAGCCATCCTTTCTTTTTTCACAACACCAAATCCAACAACTATACAAATACTCCAATCAGCATTACAGGCATTAAATGATTTATTAATAGCAGTACAACCAAATACACCAAATAGAAATTTAGTTATAAGAACTATAAATCAATTAATTAATTCTTTACCTACCGCATCTCTCACTCAAATCTCAGCATTATTCCAATTTCTATTCCAAAGCTTGTCTTCACTTATAAGTTGTTCAAATATATCGGACCCCTTATTACAGCAAACATTCAACTTAATTTTACAAGGAATCTTAAATAGTTCGCTATTAAGTAACATCGGAACACCGGGGCCGACTGGAGCCACTGGACCTAGAGGATTTCCTGGACCTAGAGGCGCTCAGGGTTCTCAAGGTGTGCAAGGAATTCAGGGGCCGGAAGGACCAGAAGGACCGGAAGGACCTCAAGGTGTGCAAGGGATTCAGGGACCGGAAGGGCCTGAAGGGCCTCAAGGACCTCAAGGTGTAGAAGGAATTCAGGGGCCTGAAGGACCAGAAGGACCGGAAGGACCTCAAGGTGTACAAGGGATTCAAGGACCACCAGGACCACCTGGGCCTACTGGTTCAGGGACCGGAATGGGAATTCCTGGACCACCGGGACCTACTGGGCCTCAGGGTATCCAAGGGATTCAAGGACCGGAAGGACCGGAAGGGCCCACTGGACCTCAGGGTGTACAAGGAATTCAAGGGCCGGAAGGACCACCAGGAGCCACTGGACTTCAGGGTGTGCAAGGAATTCAAGGGCCTGAAGGACCACCAGGAGCCACTGGACCTCAAGGTGTGCAAGGAATCCAAGGGCCTGAAGGACCACCGGGACCTACCGGAGATTGTGATTGTCCACCGGGACCTACTGGACCGACCGGACCTACTGGGCCAACCGGACCTGCATGTAATTTCCTAGTATATGCTACAAATGCAGGACTCATAGATGACCCTACAAATGATACAGTATCTGTAATTAACACCGGAACAAATATAGTAGTTGATACAATTACTGTAGGTAATGCACCACTTGAAGTAACGGTTTCACCAAATGGAGCTCGTGCCTATGTTACTAATATTTTTTCTGATACCGTTTCCGTTATTGATACTGCTACGAATACTGTTATCGCTACCATTCCCGTTGGAACTGATCCAATCGGTGTAGCTGTTTCTCCAGATAACACAACTGTTTATGTTGGAAATCATGGTAATAATACTGTTTCTGTTATTAATGCAGCTACCAATGCAGTTATCACTACCATTCCTGTTGGCCTCGCTCCACAAGGAATCACTGTTTCACCAAATGGGACCTTTGCATATGTTGCAAACGAATTAAGCAACACAATTTCTGTTATTAATACTGCTACCAATGCAGTTATCGCTACCATTCCTGTCGGTATTCGTCCTAGAATAATCGTCTTCACACTAGATGGTACTCGTGCTTATGTCACAAATCAAAACAGCAATACTGTTTCTGTTATTAACACCGCTACCAATGCAGTTATTAATACAATTAACGTAGGTACCGAACCTGTTGGTATAGATATTACACCGGGTGGAAATCTTATTTACGTTGTAAATAAAGTTAGCAATAATGTATCTGTAATAAATGTGGCGACAAATACTGTGATTGATACAATTTCTGTTGGTTTATCCCCTGATCAAGTAACTATCATACCTGATGGCACTCGAGCATATGTTACAAATCAAGCTAGTAATACTGTTTCCGTTATTGATATTGCTACGAATACTGTTATCACTAATATCCCAGTAGGTGTCGCTCCAACCGGAATAGCTACTGGAACTATTTGTGAATAAAATAAAGAAATGAAAGCCACAGATAGTTTTTATTAACATTGATAGTATGTGATATTCTTTCTTTAACTACGTTCAAACAACCAGGATAAACCTCTATATTCTGTTAATATTCTTTTCTGTTTTGTCTTACAGAACCTGCGAGCCGCTAGCTGTTGTTAGCTGCTCTCTTTCTATAAAATCCAAATCAAATACCAATCAATTTACTGAAATTGATTTTTTTTTGGAATTACATGATAATATTTACCTATAAAATCATTACCCTTATACAAAGAGCTATGAGCCTTTCCACTCATGGCTCTTTTTTATTACGATTTTCACTTCACATCTACACGATCAACTTTACCGTTTATCCAAACCGCGACTTGCTCACCAAATCCACTCATTGGTGGATTGACTACTGTTACATTTCCGCCCTTCACTATTAAAAGTTTGTTGCTACCAACATCAATTTCTACTTTTTTCAAATATCCATCTCCCTTTTACTACCGCATGTACTCGACAACATCAGTTTTAAAGCCACTTCCCAAATAAACCCTTACTGGAATTACTACACGACCTAGCTCGTCCACTTTTCTTGCAACACCTGTTTTTTCATAGCTTACTCTCCTTTAGTATTTTTATATTTATTTAGAATCTCATCCAAACGTTTCTAATTACGAATGGTTTCTGCTTATCAAGATTTAAATTTAATTAATTGTAATAAATCGGTTGGGGGTTTATACAGAAATGCTTTCAGGGAAATTTTTATAAAGAAATAAAAAATGCAGCAGTGAAAAAAATTAAAACTCATAATTTAAGACATACACACGCAACTATACTATTGAAACAAGGAGTTAACCCTAAAATTATCAGTGAGAGATTAGGTCATACTGACATTTCATTAACTCTTAGTATTTATTCTCATGTTTTACCGAACATACAGGAAGAAGGAGTAAAAAATTTTGGTAAAAGTATCATTGGATAGTTAACGTTTGCAAACTGTTTGTATTTTATAACAAAAAGCCAAACAAATCTTGTATTAACAAGGTTTATTCACTTTAACATATGTTATCATGTATAATACATATGTTAAGTAAATTCAGAATAACGAGGCAAATATTATGGACTTTGTTTATATTAATCAAAACGTATTAAATAATCTTCTATACATTTTGTGTAGCATATTTGTTTTTTATTTCATATATGATAGCAGGCATTATTTGAAAAAATACAAAATATTACTGATTACCCTTTGTTCTAGTATCCCGCTTATTTTATGTATGCGATACCCTATCTATATGGATGAAAGTTGTATTCATGATTTAAGACAAATTCCGGTCATAATAGGTACGCTTTATGGTGGATTCCCTGTCGGTATCATATTGTTTACAATTTTATTAATTACAAGATTTATATTTTATGGCTTTAATATGCTGACAGTCGTTGTTTACGGAATAATGTTCATCGTTACAGCACTCGCATCTTCAAAATTTAATACATATAATAGAAAGCTTAAAGTAGCTTTTTCCATGTTTTTAACCTTTTTCCTAGCAATATTTACAACTGTAATTGTATTAACTTTATCAGATTTTGAAGTGAATAATTTGTATATTATTTATTTCATGGTATTACCGACTACTTTAATGTTATTTATTGTTTATATAAATGAAGTTATAAAAGATGCTGTATTAATGCGCTCAAAATTAATTAAAATGGAAAAAATGGAGATTGTTAGCCAACTCGCTGCAAGTATATCGCACGAAGTAAGGAATCCTTTAACGGTTGTAAAAGGATTTACACAGCTTTTAAAAACACCAAATTTAACTCCTGAATCAAGAGACGAATATATTAAACATATACTTGAAGAGTTAAATCGTGCCCAAGAAATTATCGATGATTACTTAACGTTTGCCAAACCTGCTCCAGAAAAATTAGATCAAATTTCAGTAAAGCAAGAGTTAAATCGAGTTATTAATATGATATTGCCATTGTGTAATATGAATACGATACATATTACACAGGATTTTTCTGAGGCAACCATTGTTGGTAATAAACAGCACTTTCAACAATGTTTTTTAAACTTAATAAAAAACAGTATTGAAGCAATGCCTAATGGTGGTACCTTAAATATTTCCTCATCTATCAATAATAGTAAAGTTGAAATACGAATTGAAGATAGCGGAGTTGGAATGTCACAGGAGCAAATACATCGATTCGGTGAACCGTATTTTAGTACAAAAACAAAAGGAACTGGTTTAGGTACGATGGTTGCTGTTAAGATTATTGAGACGATGCATGGAAGTTTAAATATCCGAAGTATCATTAGTAAAGGAACGACTTTAACAATTACGTTCCCGAAATATAGTAAGAATACGCATTTAAACAAATAAAAAAGGAGCATAGTTGCTCCTTTTTTATTTGTTTCGATACATAAGTATCTTCAATGTTTTTTTAGTTTACATTTGTGAAGACTAATTAAAAATTAGTATCCTCCGCCCCAGCAGCTGCATCCTACAATTATTAATAGAATGAATAACACAACTAATAAAGCGAAACCTCCACCAAAACCACAAGAACCACCGTAACTCATATTTTCTCCTCCTTTTGGTTTGAAAACTAATAGGTAGTTGATCATTTTAACTGGTTCGTATTATACATTATGTGTATATCCCTTTTTTGAGCATGTCTACATAAAAATAAGTAAAAGCACTCGTTTAAAGAGTGCTTTAAAATGGATACCAAAAGTTTTGAAATACGTTTAATTTTAAATATACCGCAACAATAAATATGAAAATACCGGCAAATAAAGCGATGAAATCTTCACGTTTCGCCTTACTTGTATAAAACCATGTACGTTTATCCTTCTTTCCAAATCCTCTTAAATCCATTGCATTTGAAACCGTATCTATTCTTTCTAGAGAATGAATGATTAGCGGCCAGAAAATTAAAACACGGTTCTTCATACGAACCCATAACCTTGCTTCTCCTTTTTCAAAAGCCACTCCTCTCGCTTCTTGCGCGTGTTTAATAATTTTATACTCAGACTGGATGTCAGGAATATAACGTAGTGCAATATTTATTGCATAAGTAATCTTATAATGAATACCAAGTTTACTTAAGTTACTTACAAATTCACTTGGATCTGTCGTGTAAATAAAAAGAAGTGTAAATGGTAACAACGTAAAATACTTTAATGAAAGTGTAGCTGCATAAAATAATGTTTCATATGTAATCGTTACATATCCAACATGTAAAAACGCGGTATATGATTCAGTTAATTCAGATCCATGAGTTGGTGTAATCAATAAAATCATGACAGAGTTTAATAAACTAAATGTAAATATGACACTAAAAACAATTAAAATTTTAGGAAATGGAATTTTAGCAATGCTGAGCCCGATACACCCAATAATAAATAATATTAGCAACACCCGAAAATCAAAAAACAAAAAAGTAAGCGTCATACAAAAAATAAATAAAAACAATTTCACTACCCCATCCATACGATGAAAATATGTACTATGCACCTTCCTCCCTCCTATTACTATCTAAATAAAGCTCCATAAATTTTTCTGGACATGCAATCCCACTAAATTTAACAAGCTTGGTTAAAGAACTCTCTCTTAAGTTGGCTCTTTGTAACGTTTCTTGATCGCCTAATACATCAAACACTGTATTATCCGCAATAATTTTCCCTTCATGTAGAACTACTGCACGGTCTGTATATTCTAGCGCGAGATTCATATCGTGAGTGATAAAAACAAATGAAATTCCCTTTTTAGCTAGGTTTTTAATAAAAGACATAAATTGTTTATAGTGATAATAATCTTGTCCCGCTGTTGGTTCATCTAATATGATAAGTTTAGGATTTGTTGTTAATACAGATGCGATTGTTAATCTCTTTTTTTGCCCATAGCTTAGTGCTTGAATTGGCCAATTACGAAATGGATATAAACCACAAATTTTTAAAGTTCCTTCTACTCTATTCTTAATTTCTTCCTTAGAAAAATTATGTAATGTTAATGTAAATGAAACTTCTTCAAAAACAGTAGGCTGTGTAATCATATGATTTGGATTTTGCATCACGTAAGATATGATTTCCCCACGTTTACGAATAGACCAAGAACTAATATCTTCACCTTTTAACAAGATTTTCCCATTTTTCATTTTGTTTATGCCTATAAGACTATGAGCTAATGTTGATTTCCCTGCTCCATTATGCCCTAACAGTGCCACAATTTCTCCTTCATATATTGAAAGGTTTACATTTTCTAATACTTTTTGTTTATTAGGGTATGAAAATGATAAATTCGCCACTTTAAGTAATTCCTTGTTTTTAGTATTACCTTTTAATATGACTTGTTTCTCCATCCACTCTTTTAGAACGTTGCCTACCTTTTCTTTTTGAAGGTTTTCCATTGGATATATTACGTCATTATTACTATCAAAATGTAATCTCTTTAATGCTTCGATGTAAATAGGCTCTCTTAAGCCGATACGTGGTAATATATTTGACGCTAAGATTTCTTTTGGTGTTCCTATCGCAATGACTTTACCTTCATCAATTAATATAACTTTGTCTAAATCCAGGTTTAAAATTTCTTCTATTCTATGTTCAATAATAACAATCGTTTTATTATATTGTTCATGTATATCTTTCATAAGTTTTATCGTATGTAAGGCACTTAGTGGATCTAAATTAGCTAACGGTTCATCGAACAATAATATATCCGCATTTGTTGTTAATAAACCCGCTAGAGAAACTGTTTGCTTTTGACCTCCTGATAATTCATGTGGACTTTGTTTATGAAACGTATGCATCTTCACCTTTCTTAATGAGTCCGAAACAATCTTTTTCATGTCATCTTGCTTTACACATTCATTTTCTAAATAAAAAGCTACATCTTCTTCTACTGTCAGACCAATAAACTGAGCATCTTGATCTTGCAAAATTGTTCCTACCTGTTTACTTTGTTCAAAAATACTTCCTTCCCTCGGGTCTTTACCGGCAATTAAAACGTTACCTGTACTAGTCCCTTCGTAAGAAAATGGGATTAGCCCATTGATACAATGAGCTAATGTCGACTTTCCTGAACCACTTCGTCCAGCAATTAGCACCTTTTCCCCAGGGTATATATGAAAGGTAATATCACTTAAAGTAGGCTGCGCAGCATGCCCATATTGAAAGGTGAATTGTTCAAAAGAAATAATTGGTTTCATGTTAACATCCCTACTTTTCAATTTTTAAATGTGTATGTTTCTTATTAGATTTTGCCAAGCCAATTGTAAGTGGCAATCCAACTACTAAGAAAACGATAACATCGGAAATTGTTGCTCCTAATACTTGTATAACAATTTTGTCAAATGGTTCTCCCATCACAATAATATCGAATGCCCCAGCAAATATAATAGCAATGACAATACCAACTAATCCAGTAATTGCTAAATAAGAAATATGCCCCTTGTTAAACGACCCGTTTTTCACACTAAAACCAACTCTTTTTTGAATAAGACCCATCGAAAAACCAATAATCCCTGAACTAATAACCCAGCCCCACCAAATCCCCCATCCAGCAATCGTATCTGTTACGGTATGACCGATAAGTCCGATTAAGAGTCCTGCCACTGGACCAAATAATGCTCCAAAAACAGTTAATATAGCTAATGCTGGTTTAATAAATGTATTCGGTGCAATAGAAAATCCCCAAAGTCCTAATATCCCGTATAATGCTGCTCCAATACCGATTGCTACTACTAACTTTGTTGATAATTTGTTCATGACAATTCCCCTCTCATATTAGTCAACTTTTATTACTCTATATTTAATTTAAAAATGAATTATGCATCGACACTCCCTTTCTATACAACCAAAAAATGACCTCTTACATAAGAGGTCATTTTCTTTCACGTTCAAGAATCCTCTTATCTTTCAAAAAACACATCGTGTCCTCTGCGGAATTAGCACCTTCCTATAAAATTACATAGGGGTTGCTGAGGTTTCTTAGGGCCGTTCCCTCCACCTCTCTGGATAAGTATTAATTTGTAATTCGTATTATGGCACTAAAGAATGTAAATTTCAACACTTTTCTTACTATTTTTATTTTTTGTTAAATAGATCATTTAAATCATTGTATTCTTATCGGAATTATTAAATAATAAATTCAAAATCGTTTCGGGAGGAATGCATTATGAAAGTTATTGGTTTGATTGGAGGATTAAGTTGGGAATCTACATCATTATACTATAAACATATTAATACACTTACACTCTCTCAATACGATCAAAATGCAAAGTTAGTTTTATATAGTATGGATTTTGGTGAAGTAACTACTTTATTACAAAACCATCAATATGAAGAAGTGAAAAATGAACTAGTTACAGTTGCAAAGAAAGTTGAAAAATCTGGGGCTGAATGTTTATTAATGTGTTCAAATACTGTACATCTATTTGCCGAGGAGGTAGAACAAGCAATATCTATCCCGCTTCTTCACATTGGTGATGTAAGTGCTAAAGAAATGGTAGAACAGAATATAAAACGTATCGGACTATTAGGAACAAAACAAACGATGGAGCAAGATTTCTATAAATCACGATTAGCGAAATATAACATTAAGACAATTATCCCAAATGAAGAGGAAAGAACCTTTATCCACCATGTCATATTAGATGAATTAAGTAGAGGGATCATTTCAGAAACATCTAAAGAAAAGTTATTGCAAATTACAAAATCATTAATTCAAAACGGCGCTGAAGGTATATTATTAGGCTGTACTGAAATACCTTTACTCATCTCCCAAAATGATCTTACTGTTCCCGTTTTTGATACTGCTTTTTTACATGCAAATACTGCTGTGCAATTTGCTGGATAAGAATATACAAGCATAAAGGTGAGAACCTCTATGCTTGTATACAGTTACGACTATTTATCCCGCTATTTATGGGTAGTAAAATCCCTACCGATTAAAGTTTTACTTTATTTAAAAGAGATTCAATAACTGCAATTGCTTCTTTTGAACCACCACATTCTAAAAAGCTATCATTAAGTTTTCTTATACCATGTTTATACTTTTCATTTGAAAGAACATCTGTTACGGCCTCTTTTAAAGTGTGCACATTAACATGTTCTTTCAATAGTCTATGTGCCGCTTCAAGCTCAGTTAGTCTTTGCGCTATCATAGGCTGGTCTTTATCATGCGGTATTATTACAAATGGGACATTATAATGAATGGCATCGTGTACGCTATTCATACCGCCATGTGTAATAAAAACATCTGCTTCATTTAATATTTCTGATTGAGGTACGTATGGAGCAATTATAAAATTATCTGGTGCTTTCTTAATTTTAGAAATATCATTTCTATCACCAATTGCCATTACAACTATCCCATCAAAATCTGAAAAAGTATCAATACAAGTATTAAAGAATGGTTCGAGTCCTTCAAGCAGTGTTCCCATTGAAATATAAATAACTTTCTTTTCTTTAAGTGATTCCAGTGGAAACTTTATATTTGTTTTACGCTTTGAAATACTCGGTCCAATAAAAATGTTATTTTCCCCGAACGATTCGCTATTAGGTTGGAAATAACAACTTGTGTATACGAGACAAACATCACCCTTATTATTCATAAATTGAAGATTATTCTTTGGTTTTACTCCAAATTTATGTTCCATCTGATTTAGTAATTTTTCAGAGATTTCCTCTGGTTGGAATGGCATATCTGCATTTGGATGAAAAGGTAATGTCTTCAAAAATTCTGGCGGAATTAAAAATATAGGTGAGGACACTACACCTGGAACTTGTAAATACTCCTTTACTAACTCTCCTGCGCCAAATATATCATAAATTACGAAATCAAAATTTATACTTTCACATAATTGTTTCGTAATTTCTAATATATATAAAGAAGTTTGAACATGCACATGAAAGAAAGCATTTAACCCAGATGAGGTTTCAGCATCAATAGAAATCTCTTTTAATAGATCCGGATGAGTATGTACAGTAGCTCCTAAATCTTCAATTCTATCCTTAAAGTTTGCCGTTGTAATATAATGTACATTATCCCCTCGTTCAGTAAAGGCTTTTACTAAATTTAATGTAGGGTTTACATGCCCCTCTGCTGGAAAATTAACTACTAAAATATTTAGCACTTATTTCTCACTCCTTACATTTCATTGTTTTAATTAAGCATACTGTTATTTGTACAAGTAATCTTCCCCTAATAGCCCTAATATGCTTGTTACATTATGTTGATAAATAATTTTCAGTCATCAACATAAAAAAAGCATCTACCTATGTAGATGCCTAACCGTGATAAGGAGTGTTCTGTGAGGTTAGAACAAGCTTTTCTGCTTGTCCTATGCTATCAATATATGATTTATTTTATAAAATGTGAATCGTTAATAGAATTATTTTATCCATTTTATATGATCAAATGGATAAAATACCATTTCTACCTTACCTATTATATTTGACTCATCAATAAGTCCAAGTGTATTCCTACTATCTTTACTATGATTACGATTATCACCTAACACAAATAATTTATGCGTAGGAACTTTTATTTCTCTAAAATTTGAAAAACGATTGGATACTTGTAACATATCTAAATGTATATACGACTCATCACGCTTTTTACCGTTAATATATACCTCATCCTCTTTTAATTGTATATTATCCCCCGATAATCCAATAATTCGTTTCACATAGTAAGTAGGCTCGTCTTCTTTTTTTATGATGACAACATCCCCATGCTGAAAAGACGATAAACAGACGTTTACCTTATTAACAAGTATATAATCTTTTTCATTTAAAGTAGGTTGCATCGAAATTCCTTCTACCATACAAAATAAAAATGACTTATTAATAAAAATAACCCCTATTATAATTAAGATGTAGCTACATATGTTCCTCCAATATTTTAGAATAAACAGCTTCATATATACCTCATTTCTAATCTATTCCCAGATAAAAACGCCTCTAGTTCACATGAATGCTAGAGACGTTTCGTCCATTTTAATTCTCTTTAGAGTTATCTGTTTTTGGCGCTTCACCAGTTAATCGCTTATTTTTCAAATCAAAATAAGCATCTAAAACTTCTTTTCCAATATCGGAGTTAATGCCCGATTTATCATTTTCAACCCACGGTACTACAACAGAAAATGCTACTTCTGGATCATCATATGGCGCATATCCAGCTAATGTTAAGTTATAACATTCTCTACGGTCGCCTTTCGCATTTCGCCCAATATCATTTTCTCCACCATATACAGTTTGTGCGGTCCCTGTTTTACCAGCTGGTTTATATGGCGCTTTTTGGAACGCTCTTACTCCCGTTCCATCTCCTTCTTGAAATACTTTTCTAAATCCTTCTTTTACTTGATTAATATATTCTTGTTTCATATCGATTCTATTTAAAACAATGGGTTCTATTGATTGTACTACTTTACCAACCTCATCTTTTTGAACGGTTTGTTCTCTAATCTCTTGAACAATTTGTGGTTTCATTCGATACCCTCCATTTGCGATAGTCGAAATATATTGTGCAAGCTGAAGTGGTGTATATGTATCATATTGTCCAATAGAATAATCTAATAAGAAACCAGGCTGATTATCTTTTCTTCCAATTTGTCCTGCAGTTTCATTCGGTAAATCAATACCAGTTTGTACGCCTAGTCCAAATTGCCTGAAATAATATCTCATTTTATCAAAATATTCTTGTTTAATATCTAGTGAACTATTTTTCACATAATCCACACCAGCAATTTTTAATGCTATATTAAACATATAAACGTTTGAAGAAACTTGTAACGCTCTTAGATCGTCTATATCACCAAAATTTTTCCAAGACTTCTTTTCCTTAGTTCCTTTAAACTTCATAGGTGCATCATAAAAATGTGTCCCAGGAGTTATTGCATTTGTTTCAAACCCTGTTAACACTGTCGCACCTTTAACCGTTGATCCAAGCTCATATGAACTTGTCAGCGTGCCTAAAGCATAATCTTCTACTTCCATTTTCCCATCTTTTTCTACAAGCCTTTTCCCAGCCATTGATAATACTTGGCCATTTTTAGGATTCATCATCACTACGAAAGCACGGTCTAACATTGATTCTGATCCTTTATATTGTTTTAATATTTTTTCTATGCTCTCCTCTACTTTTTTTTGCAATTCCATATCTATTGTTAAAGTTAAATTTTTACCGCTTTTTCCTTCCGAAACCGTTTCCGTTCTAATAGTATTTCCTTGTTTATCAGCAATGCTTCTTACTTCTTTTTTTGTACCATGAAGTACATCTTCGTATTGCTGTTCGATATAACTTTTGCCGACCCTATCATTTCGGCTATAATCACGCACTAAATAATAATCTAATCGTTCACGTGGCAATCCTTCATCAGCATTTGAAACGTTACCAAGGACAGAACGGAATAATCCATCATTTACATAGATTCTCTCCCAATCAACTGATGCGTCTACTCCTGGAAGGTTCGCTAAATTTTCACTAATCACCGCATATTCCTGTTCACTAACGTCCTTTTTAATAATTTGAGGTGCCATTTGAAAACCTGAGGTCATTTTACTTTTAATAGCTAACACTTCTATATCTTTAGCCGTTAGTTCTTGAAGATTTTTATCTGTAACGCGTTTCCTTTTTAAATCTTCTATTTTTTTGTCTAGCTCTTTTCCGGTAATATCCTTATCTCGGAACTTATCTATTTCTTTTTTTGATACTAAGTCTTGAGCAAGTTCTGGATTTAATTGCATCCAAAAGTCTTTCTTATCAGTCTCAGTTAACTTATCTATATCTTCTTGTGGCATTTCAATAATATCTGCAAGTTGTCTTGCTGATTTTAATATTTCTTCTTGTTTTACACCTTTCACCTTTGTATATGTAATCGTACGTAAAGACTTATTATCAACTACTGGATTTCCTTCACGATCAAATATTTTCCCACGTGGTACAGAAAGGCCCACGGTTGCATTTTCTCTCTTCTCTACTTCATTTTTATATGTTTCTCCATCAAAAATTTGCACTTTCCCTAACTGAATAATAATGCCAGAAAATAATAAAAATACACAAAGGAATAAAATATTTAACCGGAGAGGTACTACTCTACCACTTTTCTTCTCTTGCTTTTTCACTTTGTCATAATCTCCTCCTTACAATATTTCAAATAATAATCACATTTCTATATTAAAAGTAATGTACAATTTCTATACATTGCTTTGTACAAATATTAATATAATGTTTAAAACTTAATAGAAATTAAAACAAAGGTAAAGAAAAGGTAAAGTTTACTAAATTAAATATAAAAAATACCCAATAACAAAAAGCTTAGTTTTCACTAATCGCTTTGTTATTGGGTATTAATTAATTTAAGAATTACTACTAATGCGTATCGCTATACATTTGTCGTCACAATTAGAAAGAGATTGTTTATTTAGTACTTTCGGTAAGTAAATAGTTACTGTTGTCCCGACCCCAACCTCGCTCATGATACTAATTGTCCCTTGATGACTTTCAATAATTTTATAACTTAACATTAATCCAATACCAGTCCCTTTTTCTTTCGTACTATAAAAAGGTTCACCTAATCTCTTAATTCTTTCTTCAGGTATTCCTATTCCTTCATCTATTACATGAATAATGACACCATCATCATTTATTTCTTTTATGTGAATTGAAATTCCCCCACCATTTGGCATAGCTTCGATTGAATTTTGCAAAATATTAATAAATACTTGTTTCAATTGATTTTCTGAGCATTCAATAATTATATCTTTGTCACCCGTAAAAAGTTCAACTTGAATATTTGTCATAATTGCTTTTGTATTCATTAACGATACGACATTTTTAAAAATTTGATAAATATTTTTCTTTTCTGTATTTATCTCATCTGTTTTAGCGATTGATAGAAATTCTTGTAGGATTGCTTCTATCCTTTCAATTTCAGAAAGCATAAGATCAAAATATCTTTCTTGATCTTCTTTATTAATTTGGAATAACTGTATAAAACCTTTAATTACAGTTAAAGGATTTCTTACTTCATGAGCCACGCCAGCTGCTAATTGACCAATTGCTGCAAGCGTATCTGATTTGTTTAACAATTCTTCTGTCTTTTTTCGCTCTGTAATGTCGCGTACAATAATCATAATTTTATCACGTAATAATGGTAAGCACCTAGCTTCAAAGAAATCAATACTTCCATTAAGTGTGAGTGGATATTCTACAATTACATTCGTTCCTTTTTCCTTCACTTGATTAATGGCTTCCTGAAACTGCTGCGCTACTGAAGATGGTAATACTTCGTAAAACTTTTTTCCCATAAAAGCTTCTGCGGGTACGTAAAACTTCGTAGGAGATCCTGCCTTGTAATCAATAATCGTGCCATCATCTTCTGTTAAGAAACATAAATCTGGTAAAGCTTTAAAAATTAATTCCAGTTCAGATGTTTGTTGTTTTAACTGCTCTTCTATCGCTTTTAAATGCGTAATATCTACACCAACAGCCCAATAACTATATCCTGTTACAGGAAACTGTTCTGATATATTCGACCACATTATTGTTTTGATTTCACCATTTTTACATTTTAAGTGCATTTCCCAATCTCTGAAATTTTTTCCACAAGTTAAAAATTTCTTTTGTATTTGATGGCGATAATTATGATCAGGATACAATAATTGCAGTGCATTTGGATTTCCAATTATTTCTTCAGCGGTATAACCTGTTACGATTTCACATTCTCGGTTCCACAAAACAAAATCTCCATTATAATCAAGCGCATCGACCATAACAGGCATGTTTTGTAAAATCGTATGTAGTTCCTCCTCTTTCCGAGAAAGCAACGTTGTATTTTTACTTTGAAATACCTTTATTGCACCATCTAAAATTAAACTTGAGAGCATTTCAAAGTATTTTTGACAACTGAAAATTTCACTTTTTTTGGACCATACAACAAAAGATCCTAAATGTTGATTGTATAAGAAAATGGGGATTTCAATCTTTGGAAGTTTACTCTTTTTTATCTCATTCATTCCGAATGAAAAAACACACTCTTTTTCAGCATCAAGAAGTTGATGTGATATGTTAGTTAATTTATAAAATTGTTCTGCCATGGTTTCTATTGTACTCACATCAATAAGTTCCATTAGCCGCGAATTCATTCTTTGTTCACCTCAATATGTAAAATTAATACAAATCTAAAATTCATACTTCTCCATTATACGAAGAAAGCTAGTGTAGGTATATAGCTGTAGAATAATTATTCGAACAAATTTTATTTTTCAATTAAAACAAGAAAAGAATATATATACTGAATACACCTTTAATTAGTATATATTTCGTTCATTCCTCATTTATTGTCTAGGTAACTTGAATTCCTCCTTACATTCACTGAATTTTCACTTGAGAGTCATACGCGTCACTAATAGCGGTATAAACATGCAATAAGTATAAAGTTCATAAAATATTCACATTTTTATGAAAAATATACACATTTATTCCAATATATTCTATATAATGAAATGTAATAAGGCTTCTATGAATCTCATAGAATACCTTACCCCTAATAAAAAGAAAAAAGAATCCATTTGGATTCTTTTTTCTTTTTTTAATTACATTACATATTTATATAAAGCATGTGCCACACCATGTTCTTCATTTGATAACGTTTCGTATTTACACATTGCTTTTATTTCTTCAACTGCATTTCCCATTGCAATTGATATATTCGCTTTTTCCATCATAGAAACATCGTTTAGTCCATCACCTATCGCTACAGTGTTTTCAACCGGAATATCAAGATGTTCTGCTAAAGTATATAATCCATTCCCCTTTTGAGCATCTCGATGATTAATCTCTAAATTGTGCCAATATGAAGATGTAATTGCTAAATCTGTATTATGAAGAAATGTTTCTTTTAGTTTTTTTAATTTCTCAATATCATAAGAAAATGGTAATAGTTTATGCACATGTATGTCTGTTTCTACAATTGGTTTACAACTTTCCGCACTATGAAACGCTGTATGCTCAAGATATAATGCTGCGATTGTTTCTAACTCTTTCAAGTCGAAATTTTCTTTTGAATTCTTCACATACTCAATTTCATTACGTACACTCTCTACTCCATAATCCGGTACATACACACCTTTATCAGTATAAAGCTGATAATATAAACCATTCTCTTCAAGATATTCTACAATTTCAAGTGCCTGTATATTTTGAATTGGATATCTCTTCATCATTTTTTTATCTTTATATATAAGAGCCCCATTTTCCGCAATGATTGGACACTCTAAATTAACTTCTAACAATAATCGCTCAATGTCAACAATAGAACGTCCTGTACAAATTGCTACAACATGGCCAGCTTCTTGACATGTTCGAATTGCTTCTGCATTTTCTTTACTTATCATTTTATTCCCCGAAAGAAGAGTTCCATCTAAATCAATTGCGATTAATTTCATTATTTCTTCACCACTTTCTATAAATACACGAGTTCTAATTAATTATTAGGTATCGTTTTCATACAATCCTCGTGAGGTACTCCTTATTTATAATTTATGAAAAGCGTTTCAGGTCAAGAAATAATTAAAAATAAAATCCAAAGCTTTTCTTTTTAAAAAAGCTTTGGATTTTAAACTATGAATTATAACTAATGTATTTTGTCTCACACATGTACACATTTTTTTCTTCAGTTGGGATATATACTTTAAACTTTTCTAACCGTTTTCCATAGATATGAATCGTAATAACGCTTTCATTTTTGCTAATTTCAAGAATATGACAATCCGCTGGTGGAATTACTTTATCTGTTTCTCCTTCTCCCAAATAAAGATTTCCTGTATGTGTTAAATAAACAAGTGAATTTCCAAGTTGTTTCGTTTGTATAAAGTTCTGCACCATAATCCTTCCTGAAAAAACGCCTTCTACTCCCCATGTGCCGTCATGATCATGTAAAGGTGTAGATTGTCCATCTTTCCATACGAGAGCTAGTACTTCAAAACGTTTGAGCGGATCTTCATACAATAAATGTCGTGCATATTGAGTCAAATTGGCCTTCTGTTTATCTAACGGAAGCCATGTTTTCTTTTCTAAAAGTTCTTCTAGTAACTTTTCAATGCCACACACTATTTCTTCTTCAAATAAACCGTTTTCCATAAGATCTGTAACACCTTTAATAAACTTTTGAAATGATTTACTTCCATTACAAGTCAACATAAGAATCCTCCTCTACGTTTTATACAATTCCATATTAAGGTGATTACCGAAAACTCACAATTGAGAAACAAAAAACAAGATGCAAATGTATGCACCTTGTTAAGATTTTTATTTAGCTTTCAATCGAATAGGTAAGTATTTTAATGTTTGTTCATTTTCCAATATACATTTTTCTAAACAGAAAGATGGAGATAGCTCTATTTTTTCAAAAGCATTTATAAAGGTAGTTAATGCAATCTCAGCCTCTAAACGTGCAAGTGGTGCTCCTAAGCAAAAGTGAGGACCTTTCCCAAAGGTTAAATGCTTTTCATTTCCTGTTCGATGTACATTAAATTGAGAGGCTTGTGAAAATTTTTTCTCGTCTAAATTCGCTGCACTAACCCACGCAACAATCATCTGATCCTTTTTCATTAAAGAACCAAATATATTTGTATCCTCTGTAATCCTCCGGGCTAATGTAACAGGAAAGCGGTAGCGTAATACTTCCTCAATCGCTTTTGAAATTAAGTTAGGTTCTTTTCTTAACTCTTCATAAATTCCAAGTGAATCTACTAAAAAGCAATAAAAGCTATTAATAATTAAATTTGTAGTGGTTTCATTCCCAGCTGCTAGTAAACCTAATGAAAAGGTTACAATTTCTTCATCGGTTAATCTTTCGCCTTCATATTCAGCTCGAATTAAATCAGAAATGATATCATCGGTTAAATGATATCTCTTTTCCTGAACAATCGGTAGAAGGTATGCTTTGAATTCATTTAATGCTATCCCTTTCTCAGCATCCAGATCATTAAACTTTTCTTTACTATACGGCATAAATAAAATATCAGACCATTCTTTAATTTTTTTACGATCTGTTGTTGGGACTCCTAATAAATCAGAAATAACGGTAACAGGTAAAGGTGCAGCAAACTGTTCAACGATATTAACTTCACTACATTTTTCGATATGTTGTACAAGTTCATCTGCGATAGCCTGTATTCGAGGTTTCCACTGTTCTAAACTTCTTGGAGTAAATGCCTTAGAAACAATGGAACGTACATTGCGATGTTCTGGTGGATCTGTAGAGTTTATATTTATTCTAGTTTCTAAAGGAGGGATTGAGAATTGTCTGCGCTCCCTTCTACTTGAAAATAAGCGATAATCTGATAAAACACGATTTACATCATCATATAAAAAAACATTCCATACATCCTGCTCTTCATCATAATGAACTGGGTGATTATCCCTCATCAAACGATACCATTCATATGGATTCCATAATTCTTCTTTTGTTTTCAGCTTTGAAATTTCATGAACTAAAATAACATTTTCAGGTGAAGCCATAGTTCTTTCCTCCCTTTTCTTTTACAATAAAAGTGATAGGTCGGCAGTTCAAAGTTGTATAAACTATCATATGTTATTTTAACATATACTAAAGGGGATTTTTCATTAGAGAACTTGAGAAATATATAAGGGGGATTTTTATGTACGTTGACATTTTACTACTAGCAGAATTAACGACCGGACCAAAACATGGATATGAAATCAAAAAAAATGTTCAAAATCGTTTAGGTGAGAATTTTGAATTAAATCACAACATGCTTTACCCTGCCCTTAGGCGCTTTGAAAATATGGGTGCTATAACGAAAAAAATACATAAACAAGTTGGAAAACCAAACCGAAATATGTACGATATAACAGAAACAGGAGAAGAAATTTTTTCTGAAATGTTACGAGAGTTTCCCGAAAAACTTGCGACAAATAATGCAGAATTTCTTGTTCGTATCGCGCTATTTGAAAAACTTGAATATGAAGCTAGAAAAGAGATTTTGACTGTACGTCAAAACGTACTACATAATCAACTTACCGCTATTCAGTCTCTAGAGGTTACCTCACCCTTTATTACTGAAGTCATTGAATTTAGTAAATCACGAATTGAACATGAATTGAGTTGGATTACATCACTTATGAAGAAAATATGAAAAAATAACAAAAAAAGCTAAAATTAATGAATGAAAATGATATTTATTATCAATAATATGATTAATAAAAGGGCAACCACGATTTGGCTACCCTTAAAGAATTTACACTTCTGGATCGAATGTTTTGCAATCTGTTTCTTCCGTTGTAGATGCATGTTTACCTTTATGACTTACTACGTAAATTGCCTCTGCACTACATTTATTACCGTTCGCCCAAAATTTACAGTTGTTTACTTCACATAAAACGTCTTGTGCCATAGTATCACACCTCCTTGTTCTATTATCATTAACAAAATTCGGAGGTATGATACTATTTGTCATCCATTTTTCATTCCCTTTTTAGCTTTCTTAATGGTTCAATATCTCCGCGTACAATAGCATCAATATTTCCAGTTATTTTTTCAATATCAAAATGCCACCATTGAATTTGCAATAATTCTTGAATTATTTCATTTGAAAATCTCTCTTTTATTTTATTTGCAGGGTTTCCACCAACAATTGTATATGGTGCGACGTCTCTAGTCACAACAGATTTAGCTGCAATGATTGCACCATCCCCTATTTTTATTCCGGGCATAATTGTTGTATCCATACCAATCCAAACGTCATTTCCTATAACTGTATCACCTTTATAAGGTAAATCAGACAAACTAGGTGTATACTTCTCCCACCCATTTCCAAATATATTAAATGGATATGCCGAAAATCCATCCATCCGATGATTGGCTCCGTTCATAATAAAGTTAACTCCAGATGCAATACAACAAAACTTTCCAATATTAAGGCGATCTCCAAGAAATTCATAATGATGTAATACTCGATCTTCAAATGTTTCTCCATCTTTCGCATCATAATAAGAATATTCACCAACAAGTATATTAGGTTTTGTTATTATATTTTTTATAAATTGAACGTTTTGATTTCCTTCAATAGGGTATTTAACATTTGGATTAGGATTCATTTTGTACGGCACTTCCTTTACCACTTATTTCACTTTCTACCGCTATTACTGGCTTTAAATTGTATATAGGTAAAATAAACAATAATCCAATTATAAAAAGTAAAGCCGTTCCTTCATACATCATACTTAATGAAAACATCTCTTTTAATGAGCCAGCTATACTCATCGTTACTACCATTGAACCGGTAAAAAGCGGACTTAAAATACCATTTACACGACCTATAAAATCGGTATCGCTATTTTGAATAATAAGCGTATTAATACCAATTTGGATACACGGAAGAGCTAAACCACTAAAAAGCTGCGCTGTAAGTGTCACCCATAAATTTGTAGAATATCCTATAATGCCAATACCAATTGCTTGACCAAGCATACCGATAATTAACATCTTTTGCGGAGCAACGTTTTTCGCAAATACCATTGCTAATGCTCCGCCAACAATCATTCCCGCACCATTTACTGTTAGTAGCCACTGTAAACTCTCTTTTGATAATCCTAACTGCTCAGTCACAATAAATATACCTAATGGCTGAATTAATCCTATACCTAGTCCTGCAGCCATAAAACAAAGCCCTAGCAAAGTTAATGCTTTTTTCTTTTTGACATACTTAATACCATCCTTCATCTCCTGCAACAGAGTGATACCTTTCTTTTCTACGTCGTTTTCAAGATCTTTCGGAAGGAATAACAATACAACTGCCGCAAGTAAAAACGAGATACCTGTTATGATGATTGAAATATAAATTCCAAAACTATGAAAGATAAATGTCCCTAGTATTGGTCCTAATACCATAAATATTGCAAATATCGTTTGATATATAGACATTGCTAATTGAATTTGTTCCGTTGATAAATGTTGTTTAAACAATTTCATTCCAGATGGTTGTGAAAACTGTGAAAGGATTGCAGAGATGAGTGTCACAAAAAACACAATTTTCCACGTTCCAAACATAAGCGTAATTAATACAGCGAATACTGAAATGGAACTTAACGTTTCACACCATATCATTGTCTTCTTTGGCTTCCACCTATCAGCAAAAGTACCGCCAATAAATGAAAAAATAAAAATTGGAGCGAATTCAGCAACTGAAATCATCGAAATAGCAAAAGCATCACCTTTTGTCATTTCCATTACATATAGTAATACCGCAAAGTTTCGAACCCATATTCCTATTTGTAAAAATAATGCTGATGCTAAAATCCCTTGAACAAACCGATTTTTTAATACTTGTGATACCCCATTGTTTTGTTTCGTTACTACATTTGTCGACATAAAAAAGCCTCCTATTTCATGTTCTGAACAGGAGGCAGCACAAATCATATAAAAAGACTATATATTCGCAGAGCGAAATACATCCCTTTTCTATAAATGTACAGACTAACCCTATTCAGAAGAATATTTCGTTTTTTAACGAAGATCTCTTACAAATAGAATTAGTTGATCATTGGGATGTCTTCACCCTTCCGTTTCGAATTTAAATAACACATACATACTCTATGTAAATCATTTTCGATGTATGCATGTCTCCTTTTAACTATTCTAGAAAGTTAAAGGCAATTCCTCTAAAGAACGCATTAAATAGTTACCTTGCCATTTAATTTCTTCACGATTCCCTTTTATTTTTAGTTCAGGCATTCGATTAAACAAATTAGTAATAGCAATCTTTGCTTCTAACCTCGCAAGTGGAGCTCCTAAGCAGAAATGGCTACCATGACCAAACGCAATATGACGATTATTTTCCCGAGTAATATCGAATACTTCTGGGTTTTCAAATACAGTTTCATCACGGTTTGCAGAAGCTAAGGCAATGACAACCATATCTCCTTTTTCGATTGTTCGGTCGTGAATTTGAAAAGGTTCCGCTGCCCATCTTGCAGTTGTAACCTCAACTGGAGAATAATAACGCAATCCTTCCTCAATAGCCGAATCAATTAGTTTTGGATTATCTTTTAATAACTGTAATTGATTTGGATTTTCAAGAAGTGCTAATACCGTATTTGTAATTAAATTCACTGTCGTCTCGTGTCCTGCTACAATTAATAGCATTATCATTGAATATAGTTCCCGAGCGCTAAGTTTATGCCCTTCACTCTCTGCAAGTATTAAAGCACTCACTAAGTCTTCTTTTGGCTCTTTTCGTTTAATATCAACTAAATATTGAAGATATGTAATAAACTCAGATAGTTGTTTTTCGGTCTCTTTTATTTCTTCAGGTGTTTCTGGTGATGCAATAACAGCATGAGACCAAATTCTAAATTTCGCTTGATCTTCTTTTGGAATACCGAGCATCTCACTTATTACAATAATTGGTAACGGAAATGAATAATCATCCACAAGATTTAATGTACCTTTTCGCTCTATATCACTTATCAAATCATCTGCTATTCTCTCAATTCTTCCGTCTAATTGTGCAATCATCTTCGGTGTAAAAGCTTTTTGAACTAAAGATCGTAAACGACTGTGGTTAGGTGGATCTGAATTTAGCATATGTGTTGTTAAGTGGTCACTATTATCAACGGAAAGATACATGTTCTTTATATCTTGAGAAAACACATTTGTCCAATCTTTTTTTAAACGATTATCTTTTAAAAGTGGCAGAGCATCTTCATATCTAGTAATGAGCCATTCTTTACCGATTTCAACTTGGTTTACAAATAATATAGGTTGTTTTTTTCGCGATTCTTTATAAATCTCATACGCATCTTCCTTAAATTGAGCTGAAGCTAAATTAATGCCATCCTCTATTTTTAGTCCAACTTTGTTTTTCATTGACATTGTATTCCCTCACTCTCATTTGTTTTTGAAGACCAATCAACATATGCATTATACTCTAATAAAAACGTGAAAATTGTAAATTTTTAATCAAAATCTTACTTCGTATATTGAAAAATAAAAAAGTGAGAGAGTAAAATCGTTTTACTCTCCCACTTCTCTTTATGCGAAGCACATAAAATTACTAATTTGTTGATAGCGATAACTTACTTTACGACGACGACCACCTTGCCAAGTGTAACCTGATACTCCATTTCTTCTCACTTCAGTCGGAAAGAACCATAAATCTCTTCCAAAAGGCCCAGGACGATGTAAACGTAAATAGCCCCATCTTCCTAAACAGTTACACATCCATGATTTCATATTGCTTGGTTGTGCCGGAGAAGCAAATGTAGACGGTAACGACGGCGCTTGTGACGGTGGTGGTGATGTTGGAGCATCCTCCGCATCATCTGGTCTATAGTCTTCTTGTTCAATATCTCTCACTTCATTTGTAGGTTCATACCCGTAGTTTTGTGGATTGTAATACATCGCTTGATCATATGGATAATTTTGTTGGTTATACATATTAACAAATCACCTTCTTTTCATTCATTACCTTTACCATTCATATGTGATATGCCCTCTCTGCGAAGCTTATGTATAGCCCAAATTCAACTTAAAAAGCTCGTATTATTAAAAATACGAGCTTTTCAAAAATAGAATGTGTTTATCATTTCCTTAACTTCACACTATAAAAACGCATTTCATCTAACGAACCTTCAAATTCAAATACTTCTTGTTTAATTAATTGTTTCAAGCGATATTCTAAGAATGTATCTCCAACTAATTGTTCAACAAGACCAAGTGCTTCACCAATTACTCTAGGGGCTTTAAGGTACTCTCGATCAGCACCCACACTTTTGGCGCATTCAATTATAAATTGATCAAAATAATCTTCCTGTACAGAATGCACTTCATTTTCTTTCCAAACTCTTAAACATTCTATGCTTTCCGATAATCTATCCCACTCATTTTCAAACTTCATGCGCTTCTCTTCAGTTAAATAAGGTAGCTTTATAAAACTTTTTTGGAATAGAGCTAAACTTTCAGGTGGTAATTCTCCCGTTCCACGAATATCATACTCTTGTTTTAATATTTCTCTACTTGCTTCAGACGTATTAATAACTCGAATGTTTTTCTTATCCTTTAATTGTGCCATTACAAAACTTAAGCCTACATGTTCATGTGCATTATCAGCCTTCCAAATTGTAATAGGCGTTTCAACAGGAATAGTATGTAGTTCTTCTATAGTTGCTATAAATCTTGATAAATATTCTTCTTCAAAATAACTATCATAAGCAGTTAAGTTATTTATTAACCACTTCTGTCTTGCTAGTTGCCCCTCATTCGTATGCAACCTATATATCGGTCCAATTGAAAAGAATTCCGAAAAAGCAACAACACTCTCTTCAAATAATTCTTCTTGACTTAACATATATTTTAAGCAATCAGCCGTTGAATCATCAAAAGCAATATGTATGTGCGTACTTTCTTTTACATTCCTTTTATAAGTAGGATTACTTGTTAATTGTTTCGGAATATCCATCAAATTTTTAATTGTATCTTCACTGTAGTTTTCTTCTAATAAGTTTAACTGTATGAGAATACTTTGAAGTAAATCTTTAGCCTCATCTTCGTACATATCCTCTACAGCATTTTTAATTTTATCTATCACACAAATCCCTCTATTCATTTCAAAAATAACGTAGATTATAGTGTATCATTTTAGTATAGTTCTTTAAAGTCAAATCCAGATTGCTACAGCAATCTGGATTTTCAACAAAAGCTTTCCTTATATTTTTGAATTGCTAAATATTTTACTTTGAAAATCTTTGTATCTAAATGTATAATTATATAAAAACAAAAATATAGGAGCTATATTTATGGATAAAGTACTTACAAATTATAAACATTACTTAAAAAATTGGAGATTTATATTTATTTGCATACTACCTACTATCGCCTTATTCGTTACTTTCTATGTCATCTTCGAACTACTGTTTCATCAAGATTTCTACTTATCTAACTTAATTTCTGCTATCATATTATTTTTAATATTTATTAACGTTAAAGATAAATTTAAAATTAAAGGCTAAAAACACTATTTCAAAATAGCCCTTTATTATTGCATCCTACTATAAAATAAGGCTCGTAGTAGATTTTCATAAAAAATAAGAGCACCCTGCAATTGGCCGCTCTTATGTGATTAGAGGTTTTTTCTGAGTATTAAGTAGGACACGAAGATCTTGTCCTACTACATAATATATGCTTGTACTTATTATTTCGTGCATGTATTAAGCACTATGTTCAGGTACTTAATATATGCATAATCATTGCTATAAAATCTACTCAAATATTTACTGTACGATTATCATATTTATAAATTAAAAAACATCCCCAATGGATGTTTTTTATCTAACATTTTAAGCTTCCATAAACTTAGCCGGTACACCAATTTTTTCAACTACAGAAGATATATTAGTAGGATTAATCATTACATTTTCAATACATACTAATTTATTTTCTAGTATCCCATTCTCTGCAGTAATAAGTTCTTCAAACCGATCTAAAGTCATTGAGAATTTATGTTCACTTCCACCATTCATACTAACTTTTACATACTTCATAGTGTCACCGCCTTTCATAATAATTTACATTTCGACAAGAAGGCGCTTACATCCTTTTTATTTACCCTTAGATTTCTCACGTTTACATGTATTTTGAGAAAAGCAGCTACTATTATTTACTCACAAAATTATTGCTAATAAGAAAGATAAAGATAAAAATGCACAAAGTGGAATATATAAACCGGTATCCATTCTAGCAAAGTGTGTATCTTTTTGTCGTTTAAAGATACCAAAATAATTAAACTCACCAATTACTCTAATAGAAAAGACGATCATACAAATCCAGGAACCGACTTGAATAATAACATTAGGAACTGCAAAATGAAAAATTTTTGCTTGTTGCAACAAAATTATTGCTGCCATACTTAATAATAATGCAATGAACAATGTCATTCCGGCGCGAGGTGTAAACGCCTTTTCCCCTGATTTAGTTGGAATAACACTATTTGTCCCCCAATTACCTCCGAAAGCCCAATATACATGTAAAAAGCTAACTAAGAATAATATACAAACAGATATATATGTAATGATAAGCATTTTATCCTCCCCTTATTTTAGTTCCTATCTATAAAATATGCTATTCCCCTCCGCAATAGCAACCTTCATTTCATTACATAAAAAAACCGTAATGATTCATCAATATTAAGATAAGTCATTACGGGGTTATTAAACTTCATTATGCATTATACCTATTTCTTCGGCGTTCCATCCTTGTTTGACCTTGAACTGCATTTTCTTTGTATGGATCTATTTGCTCTGTCATTTCATATGTTGCAACTGGTTCTTCGTACTTATACTCATGGATTTTTTCTGGCATTTTACTTTTAGATTCTTTTCCACCAAACTTAAATAGTTTTATCCTTAATTTCGGTAATCTTGGAAGACGAATCTTAAATGATAATCTTTTGTGTTTCTTTTTTGGTCCAAGTAGATTTATATTTTCTTTATTATTATCTTTCTCTTTGCGGTGAATGAACATCGCGAGTAATCCTCCTATTACAAGTCCTCCAATTAATAGTAATATATATACATAATGGCTTGTCATTAAACTCGTTATGCGTTCAAGTATGACTAACGACTGTACTTCTTTTATATCCCATAGTAAAGCGGCCCATAATGAGAATAAGCCCAAAGTAAGTCCATATGTACGAAAACGGAATAAACATGGAATTAACGCGACACATGCAGCAATTTTCGCATTTGCTATGATTGAACTTGTTGCAATATCCTGATGCCAAATAACTAACAGTAATGTTATAAATGGCGCATACGCTATCCAGCTGCATATACGTGAATACATCTTTTTAGCAAAATAACTACCGAAACTAGTAAAAAATAAAAGCCCTCCAATATATATAGATTGTTCTAGAGGGATTTGCTTTGTAAGTCCTGCAATTGGAAAGAGGCCGCTCAGTAGCATTAAGAGCACATCTAATTTCTTCACAATTCCCCATTCCTTTCAAATTTTTTCAATTAATAAAAATCGTTTTTCCATATGAAATAGTTTTTGTATTTCTAAAAAACATATTAATCCTGTCTGCACATAAAGTAAATATGTAAACGAAAAGATACTTGACAAAGGATATCCTTATTTACATAAAAAAATGACAAATCCTGATCGATATAACGAGCAGGATTTGTTTACAAGTATTTAAAGTAGAATAATTGAATCTTTCTTTTCTACTTTTACTACATCTACATCCAATTCATCATTAAATTCTTTAAACTCTCTTGCATCTATGTCAGTAATATAACTCTTTATTATCTTTTCCATATGCATGGAATATGTCATGTGTACATTCTTTTTCGAAAGCATACTAGAATTACAGCACATGTAATGTATCATTTTAGCGATATAATCCCTTTCTACAGGTTTTACACCTAATGGTAGAATTTCAAGTATATATCGCTGAAAAATCCCACTACAATTAAGTGAATATTCACCAGTGCTATAATACATCCCTTTTTGATCTGCATATAAGCCAATGCTATCTAGAGCATCATCAGATTCTATTACACCGTAACTTGGTACATCAAAACCTGTATTTATTCTAATAATATTTAAATTTGGAACCTTTAACACCTCTGGAACAATATCAGGTAAAATATCTATATTAATTTCTTTATTTTGTAACTCTTTTATCCAATATTTTCTCAAATTTGCATCTACAATGAAGTAAACTTGTTTATTTTGTTCTTTTGCATATTGTACAATTTCCATTAATGTTTCGAAAACATATTGTTTAAAAAGAGCTCCCATATCATTTCTCTTTGATGGTTGTGGTAAAAATGCATTATGTTTATTTATATTTAATAATACGTAATCAATCGTTTGCCACTCTGTACTCCCATATAATTTATATAAAATTTCTTTTCCTTTTATTTTTGAAAAAATAGGTAAGAAATCGAATTTCGATATTCGTTCAATTGATAAACTAACATATGTACAAGGTAGATTTATCTTATTCCAACTACGCCTCAAAAATCCTTTTTGTTCTAATAGACTAAAAACACTATTTACAATTGTTTTACGAGATACATTTTGGCCTATAAATAAATTAATAAATGTTGAAATACGGTTTGTTCGTGCAAATCCCTCTCTAATGATTTGTTTTGGATCAATTTTTTCGCGTCCATCACAATTTTTCATCGCGATTAATGCTAATGTCGCATCACTGCGCTTACCCGCGGTAGCATAGACAGCTTTCTTAACATCATCTACAAGATTTGTTTTATATTTTTGGCAATATTGCATTTTATATGGATTTTGTAACACCTTTTCAATATTGTATCTCACAATCTTTAATAACACTGGAAAATCTGTATTCAATACATAAGAATTTTCACCAACTTTAGTCAAAACAATTTCGCTATCAAGTAATGCTTGTTCTATTTCCAGCGCTATATTTTCAGACCAAACTTCTAATATTAATGTCTCTAATCCTTTTGGTGCAAATAAAGGAAATAATTCATTTTTGTTATTTGTAGCTACCTTTTTACATTCTGGAAGTATTGTGAAATAAGAGAATTTACGCTGAAATTCTTTAAATAAATACTCTCTTTCCTTTACTGTTATACCCGGTTCTATTTTAGTACCTTGAACTTTATAAATTCTCTCATTGTATGGAAATAACACCCTTTTATTTTCTCCTACAATATAATCTTTCGGATATTGGAGAATATGGTCTAAATCCACCTCTCCCCCTATTTGAAAATCATCTTTTAAATTTCTAAATATCTTAATCCATTTCATGCCGGTTGTAGCTTGTTGTATTTTTAGTTTTACAAACCGTATTTTTTTATTATTTGACGCAAACTCTGAGGTAGAAATCAATATCATGCCTCGTTTTCGTCTTAAAAGTAAAGGAATATCTGGATGATTATATTCTTGATATTAAGACGGTTTTTATGAGCATTTCGTATAAGTGTGATTTAACTGATTTAAGCTATTTTCAAAGAAGACATATCAGCGATAATCTATGTCTATTCTGTATAAGTGTTAGCAAGTTCGTTTGCAAACTTGTTAGCACTTTTTTATTTAGATAATACACGCACCTTCTTATATACTAATTATTTTCCCATTGAAGTACTTATGTTCTGAGGATATACCCTTATTTTATGTAATTACATTGGAGAGGTATAGTAAAGTGGAAATCATTCGTTTCAATTCCGGAATAGTTCATTGGAAATAACGAGTTTCTTAACTAATTAAATAAAATTCCTAAATCACTAGTTACAGATGATACACAAGAACAACTTGAGCAAGAACTAATAGATTCAATGCAAATTCAAAAAGAAATATTGGTTTCACATTACAGTAATAACTGTATATCAATATGAATGCATAAATAATATTATCCATATTGATATACAAATTTATCTTAGCTAGAGAGAGAAGCTCCTACATCACCAATCCCTTGAATCATTTCAAGTTTTACGTTAATTTTGTTTGGTGATCCTATAAGATTATCTGTTGAATTGCTTTCTACTTTTATATTTGGTCCAATAATAGTAACTAGATCTTTGCTAATTTGCAGTATAAAACCTTTGATATGAATATCTTCTAAAAATAATATAATGTATAAATTGGTTAATTGATAATCACGTAGTAGTTTTTTAATTTCAATTGTTTTTATTTCAATATTATTAGATGTATCTATTTGGTAATGAGATTCTTTTTGACTATATATTAATTGTGAATTATCTCGCGATAGTATGAATTTTTTAGAGGTTGGTGGATTATTAAAAGTATCATTTAATTTTAATAAAACACGAGAGGATTTTTGTTTTTTTAATGGTTTTGCAGAAGCATCAGTGGATTCTTGAGGTCTTATTGGTTTTGTTGAAGTATCAGGTGATTCTTGAGACCTTATTGGTTTTGCAGAAGCATCAGCGGATTCTTGAGGTCTTATTAGTTTTATTGAAGTATCAGGTGACTTTTGAGGCCTTATCGGTTTTGTTGAAGTGTCAGGCGATTCCTGAAGCTCCGATGAATTTGCAAAAGATTTCGATGGAATAAAAAACGGGATAGGTTTTATATCAAATAATTTAAATTTGGTATTTTTTTGATTTGAACAGAACTTACACATATAATCCCCTCCTATAAAAGTTTGTATTATATTGTAAACATGAGTTGTATAAAAGTGATAGTGCAATTACCTAAAATATTGATATTACTTATATTTTAGGTAATTGCACTATCACTAGTCTTGTATGTAATTAATTTTAAATTCCTTATTTGATAAATCATTTATTTAAATTTCATATAATTTTTAAATAAATGCACTAGGATTACAAATACCTAGTGCATTTTTAAGCTTGCTAATTACGCTCCTCGATCATCACTAACTGATAAAATACTACTAATTTTGACACTAATTTGGTTAGGATTTTCAAGTGCATTTCCATTATCATTACTTTCTACTTCTACGCCTTCTCCATTACCACGACGAAGCGTAACAAAAGTTTCCCCGATTCGAGTAATAAAACCTTCTACGTGGAATGAAGGTAAAAATAATACAACTCTTGCTCCTACTAATTGAAACGCGCGTAACAAAGTACGGATTTCATCTTCATGATGTTCTGCCATTTTCATCAACCTTTCCGTTGAAATTTATAAAGTAGTGAAGAAGTCTTTTTGAATCAAACTTACTTACTATAAGAAATGAAAACTAGTAAAGTAAATCTCATCTTATTTTAGAACTGCCTCACTGCTTTATAAGATAGACTATGTTTTTGATTACAATTTGCTTAGACTTGCTGACTTTTGGTATAAAAACAAACGTCCCCCTATTTATTCTGAAAATTCAGATAAAAGTTTCGAAGGAAGTTTCTATGGAAAATCTTGATACTTTCCTCACCAAAAATTACAATAATTTTCCCTTTATTAAATCAGATAAATTAGAATAGTAAACAAAAATATTCCTCCTTATAAAAGTGAATTTCTCTTTACTTCACAGTAATCAACTTTGAATCCCAATCCCACATCATATAAACTTTGTACAATACAGATATCTTTGAATTAAATACATAATTTAAATTTGATGAATTATTGAATATAAAATAAACAGTCTACTCTTTTAGACACAATTAGAAAAATAATCTTCCAATACTCAAGGTATTATCTAAAAATAAATTTTAATTACATAGAAATAAAAAAAGGCCGCCCATAGGACGGCTCTTATTTTTATTAATCTAACTATTCTCTTATTTAACTTTAATATACTCGTACCACCATTTACCTTCAGGTCGATTGTCCATCCAAGCTGTAATTTTATCGAGCTCACCATTTGGTAACACTTCGGTTTGTACGTATGCTATACCAGTTGATGGGTCAGAAATAACTTTCCCTTTAGTTCCACGCTCAGTCATAGCATTTACGACTTCCTGAACCAATGAAATACCAAAACCACCAGATTTAACATATTGATAACCACCATTAGCAACAAATTGTTCTGTTTGTTCCTCTCCTGTAAACCAAGATAACGGTTTACTGCCAATCAATTGGTTCAAATCACACTTACCGATACCAGGTACATTACCTGTCTCTGTGTATTGCCAAATATCGCATGGATAAGCTGGTTTGTTACCACCATAACGAGGAATCCAAACAAAGTCAGATTTTACATTTGCCATACCAAACGGAGCATACATATGATGACCAACATATAAACCAACTTTCTGAGCACCTAATCGGCGTAGTTCATCAATAAATGCTTGTGTGCCCGCTCTCATATCATTCATTGTTTTTACTTCAACATCTGCAACCCAGACTGTCGCGTTCTTGTCTCCGCGGTTCCAGAGGTCACGAGCTTCTATTCTTGCATCATTTTCTGAAACGAAACGACAGAATGCATAGTTACCAAAAGGAATACCATGTTGCTTCATAGCTTGTACATATCCTTTATACAATGGATCTACATAATTTGAACCATCTTGTACACGAGCGATGATGAAATCAATGTATTGCTTTGCTATAGGCCAGTTAATGTCAGCATTCCATTTTGAAATATCAATAATATGTCCCATTACTTAACATCTCCTTTTCTATCTTCTTGTTTTTGTTTGCCACCTAAAATCTCAACTGCATTTGTTAAGGCTTGTGGAAGTGGAATACCCATTCGTCCAGCATTTTCTAAAAGTGAAAGTAATTCGTTACCCATGAAGAAGAAAATTGTCGCTTCACGAATAGCACTATTGCTTCCAAGTGCTGTATCTAACTGAGTCGCCACTCCAACCAAAAGAAAAAGCACCACCTTTTTGGCGATGCCCTTAAAACCAACTTTACTTTTCAATTCTCCGTTATATCCTGCTGCGCATACTCCTGTTAAATAGTCGATAGCTGCCATCATAACTAGAACTTTCAATGTTGTATCCCATCCTCCCAGAAAGTATCCGCAAAAACCGCCGAAGGCTGCTACAAATGTTTTCATTAATACATCAATACGATCCATCTTTTCACTCCTTATTTATAATAAAAAAGAGAGACGCTTGTCCCTCTTTCAATAAGTACTTTTATTTTAAGGTTTTATATCATTCCTTTTAATATTAAACCCAAAACCGACATTGTGATTGCGCTAATAATAATTCGTAAAATCCAAGTTGTATTCATACTAATCTTTTCTAATTGCTTATTAATTGTAGCGATGTCTTTCTCATTAATTGTTGTGCGAGTTTCTAAATTACGAATATCACGCATAATTTCTTTTTGTTCTGCTTTTAAACTATCGATTTTTACATATACATCTTCCAATACATTCACATCCTTTTATCATCTTAATAAAGCAATCTTTATATGATATGAGACAACCTTATTCATGGTGAATACATCGTAGGAATTTCCATACAAAATCCGTATTTTGTACAAAATAAAAATAGCTTATGACTGCTCCCGTTTCTCACCTATTAAATTTCGAACTAAACCTTTTAATGTGGAAACATTGCTTGCTAGGGTCGCAACCTGCTCTTTTAGTTGTTTATTCTCACTTTTAACAGTAGTTAACTCTTCGTTAAATTCATGATACTGCTGCTGGAAAGCTGCAATAAAGATCGAAACAGTATTATATAAATTAATGGCCCGTTTCTCTTTATCTGTAAATATAGCATCCGTATCGTCTGCAATCATACCGAAATATGTTTCAATTTCTTTTGTTGTATATGGTTCCGTTTGTTCTTCCGGCTTGTTCACACGCATTTGATACAGATCATACATATCGTCCTTGAAGTTGTACTGTTTGATAGCTAAACTCATGATTTTATCAAGAGCGGAGAAAGGAATATCTTTTATATTTTCTTTCATATTCCTAGCTGATGTAGGATTAAATGCTTTCGCCCACATTTGACCATTGGCATTTACATTTTCTTGCGCTCGTAGCGTTCTTAATTCTATATCTTTCCATCCTTGGCCCATCATATCTTTAATCTGTAATCCGTTGTTATAACCTTGTACAAAACTTGATCTTATCATTGCATTACCCATGATTAAATCATGATCGGTGGCGCCGTTTATGAAATGTATTTTATAGTCACTGCCTTTTCTTTTGAAAGTAAACTGTCCCTTGTTATTGTTAAAAATATGCGGTTCAGTTGTAGTTACAGAGAAGTAACCATATCCTGGAGCCCATCCTTCAGATTCAAAAATAATATCATTCAAGTTTTGAAAACGAAATTGTCCATCTGAATATACGCTCAGATGTCCACCGTCATTCTGCATTTGAATATAATTTGACCAAATATTAGTTCCTTCTGCATTTTCTCCTTTAGAAACCCCAAATTTTGCATACGCTTTAGAAGGTTGATCGACTCCATTAATTCGCGGCATGACTTGATAAATATAAAATGATCCTGTACCAGCGTATTTTCTATTATCAGAACCAAGGACTAATGAAGGTTGAATACTTCCATCATTTGTCTCCATAAATCCTATATAACCACGTGGCTTATCTAAATCGAAAATCTTCATGTCTTGTTTATTTATTTCAACAAATCTGTTTCCACTCGTTTTAAGTGTTACTCCTTCTAAAACTTTTCCTTTGATATGATTTGCTGTAATAAAACCTACTAAGTTAATCCTATTTGCATTCAAAGTAATGTTTTCTTTACTCATATTGAATGCTGCGATTACATCGTTTTCTTTTACAGATATACTAACGCCTTTTTCCGTTAACTGAAGACGGGTTTCCATATCTCTTACATAAGATGATGTGGCAAATTGTCCATCTGCTTGCGTTTTTGTATATACCTCTGTCTTTTTCGCTGCTGCATTGATCCCCTGTTCATTGATAGTGAAACGGTTATCAATTAAAGTCATCTTCTGATTAAATTGATCTGTCGCAAGCTTGTTAGCTAATTCGCCCAACAAATCTTGTTTATTTTTATCAACTGTTTGTTTCAACTCAGGTATCTTAAATCCAGCAACATAATCTTCTACTTGTTTTAGCTCGACTTTCACCCCAATTGCTGTTGCCTGTTGTTCGAGTTGTGTATTTGCATCAGTAAGCTGTTTCCCTTGATCTGATACTACATTATTTAAATTGCTCACTGTAGAAGATAATCCAGTTGCTGTTTGTTCTACTGTATTCATACGATTTTCGAATCCAGCTTGGCTATTTTGAACACTGGTTACAGTGTTTTTTACGCCATCCACACTTTTTTCAATCTCAGTTGTTTTCTTGGTAAATTCATCTGTTGTTACCTGCTCTTCAGGAGGTGCCGTCCAATCCTGCGGCTTATTCCCTTTATACAAGGCAACCCATTCCACAATAGATTTCGTAGTACTACTCGGATAGTTATATAAGCTTAACTTTCGTTCATTTCCACTTGTAGCCACAACAGCTTTAAAGGTTACATAAGTTATTCCATTAGCGTAAACACTTGTTGCATATCCAACATTGCTAGACCCATCATTCTGCCAAATTCCAAATTTCTGCCCTTGTGGGACACTTCCTTTAATTACAAAGGTATATTCCTCACCCGCAAAGAAATTTTCAGTTAGAGAATATTGATTGATTAGATAGTCTGTTTTTTCATATTTAACATTTGATTTTAATAAAAGGTTACGTCCACCAGTTTTATCACTATTAACCTTTGTTTCTACATTCTTTAACTTCTCACTGATTTTCCCAGCTTTTTCTTCTATTTCAGTAGTTGTTTTCTTTAGTTCACTTGTTGTTTGTTGCACATCAGAAATAGCCCTTTTTGTACCTTCCGCATTTGATTCGACAGTATTTAATTTATTACTAATTTCAGTATCTTTTTTCGTTAATGATTCAATAGAAGTTTTAAATCCATTAGAATCCTGTTCAAACTTAGTTACTTTCTTATCAATTTCAACTTGTTTATTTTCAATATTAGAAATTGTACGGTTGACACCTTGTAAACTTTCCTTTACTTCGTTGAATTGTCCCGTCGCCTGATTTTGTATCTCTTGAACCTTTTGATTTAATTCTGTTTTTGTTGATTCAATATCTTTATTAACCTGCTCAAGTGTTTCTTTCTTAACGGATTCAACATCTGGTACAACCGATTCCCAAGCTGCGCCTGTCCATATTTTCAAAATACCAGGCTTCCCATTACTAATATCACGCCAAAGTGTTTTATAAGGCTGCATCCCCGTTGTCGGTGGATTCTTTGCTTCAATGATTTCTACCGTGTTATTTTTAAGATTCTCTTGAACCTTTTCAGCCAGTTTTTTCGCTGCTTCAGATTCTTTCTTAGCATTACTAGCTGTTTCATTTGCATCTTTCACCAATTTATCTAACTGATCTATCAGCTCTTGTTTATTGCCTAATGACCCTAAGATTCGATTGTAAATTTTTCGTAGTTCTTCGTTTGGATCAGTAATTTCACGATAATCACCAAACACATATTTATCTTGTGTAGGGTCCGTAAAAGATTCATCACCAGCAATTACCCGTGCTTCAAGGTATAATTTAGGAGTGAAGCCTATATCTTTGATTCGGATCGTATCGCCCTCATTAATTAGTTCATGTGCTAGTCCGAAAATACGTCCAATCGATCGTGCTTCTACTTCATAAGAAACGGAAGAATTGACACGTTTTTTTAATTCTATTTCCATTAACGTCATTAAACGTTTTGGAGTCATGTCTAATTCTTCTGTTTCCGGCGTATAAAAACCGAACTTATGTTTACCACGTTCATTCCATCGTTGAAATGCATCATTATCAACAATATACGGGAGTCCCCTGTTAATGCTTTCAATAGTAATTACATTATCGCCTTCACCTTTCACAAACCCGACTAGCGCTGTACAAATGTCTCTTGAGTGTTCAATACGTGTAACACCTATTAAATCTTTCCCCAGTTCTATTTCTTTTTCCGTGTCTCGACCACGCCTTTGAATCATATCAACATACCATCCAATTATTTGTGAACCTTGAATCTCAACGCGGTACTGGATTTCTAATTTAAATAAAGAAGCTATTTTCTTTAAAAACGTTAACGGATCAATAAATTCATCAATAGTCATAGTGTGGAATCCTGCATAATCTGTTTTTCCACGTTTCCATTTCATTCCTACTAAGGCTATATCAATAAATTCGTTTACTGTTTTACCTTCTATTCGTTGTGGTTTTATAATGCCTGACTTAGCGATTTGAACCCAAGCTCCTGAAGCATATGTGGTAATGGATCGTTTATCCGAATTCTTCTCAGCTTCTGTAATAACATATGGTACAATTCTTCCGTCTCGAACTTCTTTTAAAACAAGATTTTGTTGTTGTAACGTAGCCGAATGAGTTGTGCCATCAAAAACTGTAAAATCCAACATATCAACATTGTTTTTGATTTCCCAATGCCTTTTATCATCCCAATAGTCCTGTGGCTGAATAGCTGCAACGATTTGATCTGTTTTGAAATCCACAACATGCAAAATGCCGCTTGGTGTTCTCATCTATATCTCTCCCTATAACTAACAGTCGCTTTAACATCTGATGGCATTATTTCGATTAAATTCTCGCCACGTATTACAGTTGGAAAATTACTAAAAATATCTTTTAAATTAATTGCATTCTTACCGTTAATTGTTACAAGACTTTTTTCCGTATCAATAATAATTTTGTCTCCTGCGTCAAAAATGTAAGGCGGATCGTTTTTGGTATTTAAATTTACTTTCCAAAACTTCAAATCACTAACTGACATTGCTTCTACGGGCGGAACATCTTGCCATTGCATAATACTAATCTGAATTTGTGCGGCTTTTTCCATATGGTAGTTATTTTCATCTGTCCACCGTGCAAAACGTTCTGAATCATCTTTCTCTGTCCCTGGCAAAAATTTTGAAATATATGCTTCCCATACATTGCCGGTTCTAGCTATCCACAATCGACCGAAATACTGATTCCATGTATTCGGATAATCACCACTCTCATAAATCAACCCTGCTTTCCCTGGCTTGTTATCATATCCAATAACCATCGTTCCGAAATTTTGCTCAGCTTGCCAAAAGAGATCGTTCATAGCAATTTTTGAAAGAACCTTGCTATTTTCATCGAGTATCGCTATCTCAACTCGGCCCATTTCATTAATTTTTTTACTCTTACATGTAACATAGGCTTGCATAATAAAATCTTGCACTGGCCCCCCAGGTATATTCTTTTTAACAGCTGCACCATGCCATTCTTTCCCTGTACTGGCACCAAAATCAGAACAAAAGAATTGGTATTTATCTGACTTCATTTCACCAATTGGATTGCCATCTTCCATTGAACTGACTTTACTCCAACCTACAGTGGTAGCCATTTCGTCCCATATAAGTCTTTGATTTCTTTCTACGGGTAATTGCTCTGTTTTCAAAGGATAACCAATTCTGAAGTAATCACGATTATACGGCTGCTCACCAAACCACACATCTAAAAATGTACTGGGTTTCTGAGCTTCGACTTCAATAATTGGAGGTGCTTCTATATTCCCTTGATTGATAAAAGAAGTCATCACTTCTGTAGAGCCATTTTGAGAGAACGTATGAGTATTTTGTTTCCCTAATTTATATGGCATTGGACAAACAAAAGTAATGACACCCTTTCCTCTATTGACTATTTCATCCAAGTCTACAGAACCATCAATTAAAGCTAGATATGTCCTGTCTAATTCATCATCAAAAATAAGTTCGGCTGGTTGCTCTGTATATAGCCAATCCGCTAAATCTTCTTTTACCTTTTGTAAATCAGCCATATCTTTTTTTGCTTTAATTACAAGAGGAACATCAATACGACGTTCCTCCGTTTCTGTATGAAGAAAAAGAGCCCCTGCGCGATGAGGGACTCTTACTAATTTTCTTTTAACCGGAGCCCAAGAAGGGCGTTTTCTTCCAACTAGCATTTGAATATAATCTTTTCTAATTTTATTAAAAGTAAAACTGAGTTTCCCCACCGTGCTCACCACCCTTAAAATTCCGCTCTTCTTTTTTGGTCACGATCTTGAAGCTTTGTAGTATATGCGTAACTTCCGTTTGCTAGTTCTTTTCCATCTAAAACGTTTGTCATATTTACCGTTAAATTCAGTTCTTGTTCTCTACCTGATCTATCCGAGAACATAGTTTTTCCTGTAGGTGCGTTGTTATAAGGTGATTGCGGTTGCGTATACCCATTAAAATCACCCAATGCATTATGCGGGATACTATAATGCGAAGTTTGGAATCCAAAATCAAAAACAGATGGCATATTCCCCATCTGTTTCTTAACCGTTCCAACTACATTTTTTGCTGCATCCACAACAAATCGTTTCCCTTTATCCATACCAACTCCAACACCTTCCGGAACTGCGCTACCGACTGGTATCATCACTTTAGATGGACTGTTAATTTCTAACGCTCCAGAAATTGTCTTTTTAATCTCTCCAGCAATGCTTTTCGCCTTACTATATAAACCGCCTGTCGCATCATCCAACCCTTTTTCAAGTCCTTCTATAATGGATTTACCGATGGAACGTAGATTTATAGTGCTAAAGAATTTTTCAACTGTATTCCATTTATCTTCAATATCATTCTTTATTTCCTTCATTTTATCGACGACAGCTTTTTTCTTTTCTTCAAATTTCCTTGAAACTGTATTTTTTATTTCTTCTACTTTATTGCTGGCTGCATTTTTCATCTCGTCATATTTATTGGAAACATCCGAACCCATTTCTTTCATTTTTCTAACAACATCATCTTTCATAACTTCAAACTTAGATTTTACTTGTCCAGTTTCCCAATCTACTTGATTTGCATGTTCCCCAGCTTGGGATTTTGCTTCACTCACAATTTCCTTATGCTTATCTCTTGCCGTGGAAACTGTGCTATCATACTGACGTTTTGCCTCTGCAATGATTGCATTCGCTTCATCAGCAGTAATTGTTTTATTTTCATCACGCTGACGAATTGCCTCTGCAATTTTTTCATCGCGTGTCTTTTTCGCATCTTCAATAACTTTATCTCTTGCTTTGGCACTATTCTCTACAACTTCCGCTGCCTGTCTCGCTGAAATCTCACTAGCCTGTACGCGCATATTTTCAAGAATAACTTTTTGCTCCATTTGATTTTTAGACATGTGTTCAACAGCAACTCTGTCCATTTCATCTTGTAAAGCTTGCAAGGAGATGCGTTCAGATGTTGTTAACTCTCTGTTTTCTCTAGCTGCGGTTTGAAGAATTTCTTTGATTTTATTTTCTTTTTCTTGAGTCTTTAATTTTTCTTGTTCGTAATGCTGATTAAGTTGCTCGATGCGCTTATTTTCTTCTGCTGCTGTTAAAACATATGAATCAGCGAAAAACTTTTTAAGGCCTTCAATCTCTTTTTGTTGTCTTGCATTTGTTTTTTCTATAATTGTATTAGCCAACTTGTCATACTGTCCGATTAGCTTTTGTGATTGTTCTTCAGTTATCACTTCATGGTTCAATCTAATTTCAGTTAACTTTTGTCTAATGCCATCAGACAACTTGAAATACTCACCAAGGACTTTCTTTGTGGATGAGCTTACTTTCCCCTCTGTATTCGTAGCAAAACGATCTACGGAAGCAATACTGTCCTCTGTTGCTTTTTGATATGCTTTATATGCGACAACTCCAGTTCCAATGAGAGCGGCTGCAATTAAGCCCACTGGACCAAATAATAAACCTATTGCACTTCCTAAGAATCCAACCGCAGCACTAGCAAGACCCGCAGCACCACCAACAATCCCTAATGATGTTGCTAATGCTCCAATCCCTGACATAACCATTCCAACCGCTGCTAGAACTACTCCAATAACTGTTGCAATAGCCGTTAAAGCGAGAACAATTCCGCCTGTAATTGCAATAGCCTTTTGTACTGGCCCTGGTAATGAGTTAAATCCATCCACAAGTTTCTGCAATCCAGCAACAAAAGCACTAACCACAGGGGCAAGCGCGTCACCAATTGTTTTTTTCATTGTGGAAAATGCCGAGTCTAATAATGTAATTCGTCCTTGTAGAGTATCAATTTTAGTTGCTGCGACATCAGCTGCTGTGACTTTCGACATGGAATCCCACATCTCATTAACACCTTTGGCTCCTTCCTTAAATAGAATAGTTGCACCACGTACGGCATCCGAACCAAATAGTGTCTCTAACGCCATACTACGTTGCTGATCCGTTAGGTCTTTCATAGATTCATGGAGAGTCCCAGATATATTTTCAAGGCTTTGAATATGCCCTTGTTGATCATAAAATTTGGATGATAAGAACGCTGAACTTGTAGCCAGTTCACGGAATGCGGTATCACACTTATCATTCCATTTTGTTACACCTTCCGTTTTCATTACATATTTCTCTAAAGCGACTTCTATATCTCCTACATTTCTAGAAGCTGGCTGAATACCATTTTTAACTAAGAAATCAAATCCAGCTTGTGCATTATAAGTAATAAGGCCTAAATCTTTCATTTTGTTATATGCTTCTTTTGTTGAGGGATTTAACCTCATTAACATTGTTTTTAACGATGTACCTGCATCAGAACCTTTTAAACCATTTTGAGCAAATACTGCTAAAGTTGTAGCTGTATCTTTAAATGTCATCCCGGCTCCTGCTGCTACTGCTGATGATGCCGATAAACCATATTTTAGCTCACGTACATCTGTAGCTGATGCATTTGCTGCACCTGATAATATGTTGGCTGCATCTGCTACTGAAAGATGATCAGCTTTAAAGGCATTTAAGGCTGTGGATGCAATTTCGGCCGCCTCGCCTAATTCTAGCTCTCCTGCTGTCGCTAAGTTAAGAGCACCTTCTAAACCACCATTTATAATATCTGTTAAACTAACTCCTGCCTTTATTAATTCTTCAATACCTTGCCCTGCTTGAACACTGGAGTATTTTGTTGTTTCGCCCATATTAACAGCCAATTCACTTAGCTTTTTCATTTCTTCTCCAGTAGAACCGGATACCGCTTTAATGTTCGCCATTTGTTGTTCAAAATTCATTGATTCAGTAACCGCAGATTTCAAACCACGCCCTATCGCATAAGTCATACCACCAAACACCATACCGATTTGCATTCCTGCATTTTGCAAATGGTTACCTAATGTCTCCATTCGATTACCGAAATTCAATAAACGATTGCCTTGCTGCTCTAATTCACGATTTGACTGCTGTAACCCAGTTTCAAATCGATTAAGTTCAGCTGTAGCGCGATGAATTTGTTCAGCATAATGTTGTGCCGATTGACTCGCTTCGCCTTCTTCTGTTTTTGCACGATTATATGCTTGTTGAAGTTCCCTAACCTTTTCTTTCTGCTTATCCACCATACGAGTGAGAACATCAATTTTTGCCCGTGTTTGCTCTGTTGCATTAGAAAAACCACCCATGCCTGTTGTAATAGACTGAAATTCAGCCTGTAAGGATTTCAAAGAATTATTTAACTTATCCATCCCTTTTTGTTCAGCTTGACGGTTTACTTGTTTTAATTCATTTTCGAATCTATTTAAATCAGCGACCGCCTTATTAACCTGTGAAGCATATCGCTGGGTTGCTGCATCATTTTCACCCAACTTAGCCTTATTTTGATCATAGGCTTGGCGTAATGCTCTAACTTTTTCTTTTTGTGCTTCAATCAATCTATTAAGTGCATCCGTTTTGGCTCGTGTTTGCTCACTAGCGTTCGCAAAACCACCCATACCAGTACTGATTGATTTCAATTCATTCTGTAAAGTCCTTACGGCACGTCCTGAATTCGCAATACCTTGACGAAAATTCACATTATCAAGGGAAAGCCTAACTACTAGATTATTCATTTCATTCGCCAATGTCTCACCCCCTTGCTAGATAATGTTTTCCGCTGGAACTTCAATTTCATTTGAATTTTGATTTGTACTATTTGAATTACTTTGATCACGATGCTTGCGATTCAACCTTAAATAATGCCAAATATCCATTTCGTTATCGATGTGATGGTGTTTATATCCTTGACGTAATAAAGAGAGGTAGAGCTCGTCCATAAACTCACTGAACGTCAGCCCTCCCCCCTCTACGAGTTTGGGTTTTCTGCTTCTCCAGTTCCAGGTGTACCACCAGCTGCATCTACAGTTTCGTTGACAATTGCATTAATTACATCTGAAGTTGTTGATAAGAATTTACGGGCATCCACACCATCCCAATATTGATCCAAGGTGAATTGTTCATCATAAACATTTACCACAAATTTAACCATTTTATCCATATCCTCTGGTCCAGGATTATTTGGAATATCAGCAAGCTCAGGGGCTTGACGGATTAGGCGAGCTGGAATGAACTCCGGTAAATTAAAAGTTTTATTTTCCCTATTGATTCGTAAAGTTAATTTCATAGTTTATTCCTCCTTAGTTAATAAAAAAAGAGAGAGCTTTTGCTCCCTCCTACTTTCCTGCTGGTGATGTTGCTGTTTTTTCGTATACCTTTTTGAACCAGTTATCTCCAACAGATTTTGTAAATGTAGGTTCATCTTCATCCGCTGTAAACTTCGATCTGTTATCAAAATCACGTTCAATGAAAGAACCTTTAAGTTTCGTAGTTTGGAAGTTCGGTTTATCCTTTTTAGTTTCAGCTTCTTCCTCTTCTTGTGAAAGCTTCCCTTTTAGCAACCAAACGTATCGATATTTACCATTTGCCTTCAAAAAGCGCCATCCGATTGCTACATACGGTTTTTCGCCCTCACGTTTTTCATCTAATACACCGTCTGTAACTTCTGGATACCCTTCAATATCAGCTTTTGTGGATAATGGAAGACCTCGAACCTCAATTTCAACTTCAACTTCACCATCAGACTCAGCGATTTCTGACTTTTTATTATCACTCCACATAATTTCAGAAGACACCTTTTTAGAAGTTTTAACTTTTACAGCACCTTCTAACTTCTTAACGGTTGCATAATCCACTCCAGTTGCATCGTCTTTCACCGATTTCGCATAAACAAGACTATCTACACCGACAGTCGAACTAATTTTAATAACTTCTCCAGCCATCTATAACTCCACTCCTTTCGCGAATCGCATCGCGTAATGAAAAATTTGTGTATCATCTTCATATAAATCAGCAACCGCATAACGTGAGAAACCAATACTTTTCATGATTTCATTCACTTTTTGATGGATCACTGTTGTACTACTCTTTGACCAAATGTCGATTTGAAATGTGATTTCACTTTCGCTTTCATCATTATCTGCAAATCCATCTGGCCTATTATCTAATTCAAAAAATGTAATACGTGGAAACTCTTCGGCATTTTTGGCTTTACGATAATAAACACGTTTTCCACCTAATAAAGAAACAAGCCCCTGATTATTTTCAAGAGCTTGCACAATTTCGGGGCGTAAATTCATCATATATTCAACCTCATTTCATTCTTCAAAATATCTGTCATAGCACGAATTGCTGCTTCTTTTGAAGAATTAAAACCTGGTTCTATAAATGGTTGAGCTGGCATTTTAGATGTTCCCCATTCTAAGAACTTCCCATAAAAGAATGGAGAGCGATCTGCTTTATCTATCCCGATTTTAATAGTTTTTATGCCGCCTTCCATTTTAGCTTTTGTAACTCGTATATTATCAGCCAAATGTTGTCCTGTACGCCATGGTTCACTTTTTGTTGCTCTTTTAGGGCTATCACTTCTTGGGGCTATTTCAGAAATAGCTTTTCGAATAGGCTCACCACCCGCGGCAAGAGCTTTATCTTCAATCTTTTCCCCGCGTAGACCCATTTGCTCTAATTCAGATATCAAGCGATCAAAGCCTAAAAACTCAACACCATCAGCCATTCATTCCACCACGCTTCCACATGATTGATAAGGTGTGTTTTTCAGTTGGAATAACTGAAATAATGTCATACATTACGTTCTTATACTTAATCTTCATATCAGCATTTACATCAACGCGATATCGGATTTCCGTTTCACCTTGGATTTCGCTATTAGCTGCGGCTGCTTCAAAGTATTTTCTTCCTTTTAAAAAAATAAAAGAACCCCATACAGTAAAAGAATCTTTATAACTTTCTATTGGATCACCGTCTGGGCTCTTTGCTTCATCGTCTTTCACTTGAAATGTAAGACGTTTATCTAATTTACCCGGATTCACTTGAATCACCACCACAATATTGCAACTGAACTAATATTGATTGCAAACTAAATGCCAATTGTTCAGCTTTTCCAACCGCTTCACGGTTTTCATGCCAATGAGCAATTAAAATACGAGCTGCTAATTTAGCAAGCTCGCTTTTTAAATCTACATTTTTACTTGTGGCATTTTTAATATATATTTCAGCTGCTATTACGAAAGATGTAATGAGGTCGTCCTCCTCATCACCATCCACACGAAGATACTTTTTTGCTTCCTCTAATGTTAGTACCAAGAAGGACACCCCCTACCTTATTAAGCTCCTGTTTTAGGTACAACTGTAATTTGTCCATACACAACCGCTTCTGTATCCCACAATGTCACGTCTTCACGTTCAATTGCTCGGAATTCTGTTGTATTGCCTCTCCAAGCACTTCCACCCTCTTTCGTCATATCAAGGGATAACTGCTGTCTATCCCATAACACAACCGCTTCTTTCAAATCCCCAACAATAAATGGTGCTTTACCATCTTTATCTGTAGCAATTGTCTTATTAGATAAAACAATAACTGGCTTTCCTGACAGTAACTTACGAGTTGGATTTGTTGGATCTGGTTGAAGAAGTGGACGACCATCCTTATCCTCTAATTGATCTAAGTAATTGAACCCATCTTGGTTTGTAATAATGTTTGCTACAGCTGAGAAAGCTGGATCTAATGTGACATTTAATGCAGTTTTAATGCCTTTATAATCCTTTAAATCAACTTTTGTTAATTTGTTGATTTCTTGTAAAATTAAATAATTACGAGTTGCAATAGATTTCTTCGCAATCCACTGACGTAAATAAGCTTCTAGCGCTTGATCCGTATCATTTAATAAATCATTTGGTACAGGTAGGAATCCTGCATAATCCTCAATAACATACGGCAAACGATCAAATTGTGGTGAAGCAATTTCTTGCATCGCATTTGGATTTCCATACTCAGATAATGGCGCAAAAGGTGTAGATGCCGCACGCTTTTCTAATGTACGGGCCCCCTTGTTTGTTGAAACAGGTTGTACATTTACATATTGTTCTAAATTATCAACCGTCTGTTTTAATTGGTTAATAGTTGTAGTAATATCTTCTGGAACAATATAACCGCCATCTTTTCCTGTATTCTCAGATAGTGCTGCTTTGTATTCCTGCATAACGCTTGCTTCTTCATGGCTTAAACTTTGACCACGTATTGCTTTCATAAATACTTCTTTATACGATGTATCTTCATTTTGGATTGATGCTGGAGGTAACGCTCCTGTTTGTGAGTTTACAGGTTCAGGAACTTGAATTTGTTTCATTGCTAGATAGTTATCTAGTTCGTTTTTCGCGTTTTTCGCTTCCTCGATTGTCGCCTTTGCATCTTCATATTTACCGCTGTTATTAAATTCCTCAGCTTTCGCTTTTAAATCAGCTACTCTTTGACGTAATTCTTGTTCATGTTTATCCATTCATTATTTCCTCCTTGTTTTGGCACGAAAAATAGACCTATAGTTCTAACAGGTCTAGTGCGTTTTGTATTTTTAATTGTTCATTAAGGTCATTCTTAGGAAGGGAAGGCGATTTTGCTACTACTTTACTAGGTGTTTTCTGATATTTATCAAAGTAATCACTACCACAAGCTGCGACTTCTTTTGCTTCCACAACTTCAATATTGAAATATTTTTCAGCTTCTTCACCACTTAACCAGGTCTCAGCATCTACTAATTGTTGAATTTCTTCAATTTCAATGCCTTCTTTTAAGTTTTCCTTATATACATTCATAATCCCAGACTCGATGTTATCCAAGTCTTCTGCTGCTTTTCGGAAATCAATTGCATTTCCAGCTGCATATGTCCAAGGCTTATGAATCATTAAGAAAGCATTAGAAGGGACAACAACACGATCACCAGCCAAGGCGATTATGGAAGCGATAGAAGCTGCAACACCATCAACATAAACAGTTTTTTGAGCCTTATTCCGCTTTAACATGTTATAAATGGCTAGACCAGCAAATACAGAGCCACCGCCACTATTTACATAGATATTAAGGTTACTTTTATCATCCAATTGCCCCAAAATATTTTTCACATCATCAGGCATAATGTCAGAATCATCCCATTTCCAACCTGTATTATTTATGATGTCACCATAGATAAATAGGTCTGCTGACGATTCTGTTTGATTTTTAATAGTGAATACGTCTTTAATTGTCCTCACCTCCTTTCAGCGACAAACCTCCACTAGCTTTTGCTAATTGATATTCATCCGCAATCTCAATGGATACATGATTTAGATCGACACGATGTTTATCACCATATTCTCCAATTCCATCTATATCTTCAAGCTCTAATACTTTATTAATTGAGAAAGCACCAGCATCTAACATAATCTTGTAAAATTCCGCTCTAGATTTAGAATCGGCGCGAAGTAAACTTGTTAGATTAAATTTCAAATAATAACGCTTTTGTTCATTAAATGAAAATGTTTTATAAGAAAATTCTTCTTCATACTGGATAAGAATTGGACTCAATGTATTTTGGATAAAATCCAATGCCTGTTGCTCAATGTTTGAGAATGTAGCTCGATCTAACTCATTAATCATGTGTAATGGAATATTAAAAATGTTTGCAATCTCAGCCTTATCGAACTTCATACCTTCAATAAATTGAGCATCCTTTAATGGCATCCCGACTTTCTCAAATTCTAAACCAGCATCCAAAATTGCTATCCTTTGAGCATTATTCAAACCTGTATTTGCTTCTTCCCAAGCATCACGAAGTACATCTTTTGCTTCTTTTCCAAGGGCTTGTTGAGTTTTCAATATCCCACTATGTGCTGCACCATTTGTAAAGAATTTACCTTTAAATTTTTGTGCCGCTTGTGAACTACCTATAGACTCTCTTGCGATCTGAATCGGTGGTTTACCCTTCAGTCCATCAGTAGACAACGTAGTAAGATGAATAATGTCATCATCAGTTATTTTAATAGGTGTACCATCTGGTAAACTCGTAAAATACCATAATTTATTTGTCTTCAGGTCCACGATTGGAGTTGTTACAGCCGGATTTAGTGCCCATAATTCTTTCGGTCTACCATCCGCACCCCAATGAATATTGATGTAAGCATTTCCCCATGTGTTTCGGTGCGTTTCGATTAAATGCTTGAATTTAAATGGGCTTTGATAAGGGTTCGGTCTTCTTTCCAAAACAAATGACACTTGATGCATCTTATCTCGTTCTCTTCCTTTTGATGTCTTTCTAAAAACTTGAAAAGGAAGCATTGCAACACTGTTTGCAAGGATATTAATACAGCGATAAACTGTCGGGACACCTAAAGAGGACTCAACTGTTACCTTTTCACCGCTTGCTGCTTGATATCCAAATAAACTTTTAAACCAAGGAGAAGGATTTTTTAAATCTGTCGTATCCTGATTTCTAAATAAATGCCGAAAAATCAAAAGTTTCACCTCCTTTCTATCTTCTTATCATTACCACCCCCAGCATTGTGAGAATAATCCCTAATAGATACCATCCATAAATCGGATTAACAAAAAAAGTCGTCCCTACAATAATGGACAACCCCGAAATCAATAGAATATCTTCTAAAATACTTATAAAAAATAATAAGAATCGCATGTGATTCCTCCTAGAATGAGAAATCTTGACTTAAAATATAAGAGTTTAAGTCCATCTCACCAGAATTAAGCATGCATCGAACATGCGAGTTAATTACAGCCGCTATCGGATCAATTCTTTCTGTTGTTTTCGACTTGTCCAACATGATATTTTCGTTAGCATCCTGTTTTGTTATAGCATTACTAGTTGCCCAGTTCAGTACAGGGTTGTTGTTATGGATGACCTTCTTTTGATACACTTGTTCACGAAAATCCTTTGTAGGACCTGATAAAGTTGCCATACCTTGGCGTATTTCTATCATGGTATACCCTTCCGCCTCCATGTCTTGCATAAATTGCGTTGCATTCCATGGATCAGCACATATTTCTTTAATTTTAAATTTATGATCTTTTTCCATATTTCTAATATGTGCTTTAATATATTCATAATCAACTACTGCACCAGGTGTTGTTGTGATCCATTTTTGTTGTACCCACAGATCATAAGGGACTTTATCCGTTTGTCTCTTTTCAGCTAACGTATCTTCTGGCATAAAGCTATGACTAATTACGATATACTTATCATCCTTTTTAAACTCAAATGAAATACTTGTTAAGTCAATTTTTGCTGATAAATCGACACCTACTGTGCATTCCAACCCTTTTAATTCGGATAATTCCACCGTTTCCTTGCAATCTTTCCATTTTTGCATATCCATGTAGCCATTTTCTTTCATATCCACCCATCTATTCATGTTTTTCGTGAGATAATTACGCATTTTCTCAGGTACATCAAGAGCTGATTGAAGTTCTCCTTTTAAAAAAGAACGCCCTTCTTCATAACTACATAGGATTGGATTTGCTTTCTCCCACACTTCTGAATTCGTAATCTCATCATCTTTATCTAACTCATTAACCATGACAAAGTATTCTTCGTTTTCAATATCAATATTAGAGTCCAAAATCTTAGAAACATATTGATACTCTACACGATAGCAAGGATGACTCAAATTGAAACCAGCTGTTGTTATAATCATCATGAGTGGATTCGGACGAGCACCCGAACCTGACACCAGAACATCATAAATTTCAGAAGTAGGATGCGCATGATACTCATCAATAATTCCGCACTGAACATTCAGCCCATCACCAGATTTCCCAGCGTCTTTTGATAGTGCTGAAATAAAAGAATCCGTTTTAAGGTGTTCAATTTTTCCATACGCAATATTGAACTTTCCTTTTAAATCCTCACATCCATTCATTTGTGCTTTAATTTCATTCCAGACAATTTTACTTTGTTCTGTTTTCGTAGCACCAATGTAGACTTCTGACATATTTTCGCCAAATGCCATTGCTTCATAAGAACCTACACACGCTAAAGATTGAGACTTTGCGTTTTTACGTCCAACTTGCCAATACGCCTTTTTAAATCGCCTTAATCCTGTATTACGATGAACCCATCCGTAAATATTGCTAGATACGAAAATTTGTATGGAATGTGGTTCAATTCTCTGACCTGCTAATTTTCCTTTTGTATGTTTAAAAAGAGACATCCACTTTAAGAAACGAAGTGCTTTTTCTTCCTTAAAAACATATGGAAAATCTTCAGAACCTTCACGTTCAATATCTTTTAAAAATCGTTTACAAGCTTGTTTATGCTTCTGACAAGCCACAACTTCACCATTTAATACATCATCACAGTAGTCCAACATCCATTGTCTGATCATGTTATACGTCAAACTCCTTCTCTACATTTGTTTTCGGACCTTGTTTACTATTTGGAATGACAATTTTCGCTCTTGCACTTGGTGTAAGACCAAACTCAACAGCCAAAGCCTTCATTTGTTCATGCAACTGCTTCTTCTTTGTAAGTAGTGGATGTGGAACTTTATTGGTTTCAGCTGCCTTATTGGTATATTCAACAAGAAGTCCTTCTTCTCGGATAATTTTGGTGCATTCAACATAGTCAGAATAAGCATCACAATACGTTGCTAATGCATTCACATCTATGTTTGTGATAACGTCTAGCTCCAGTAATTCACCAGCAATTCTCCTAAACTCTTTCTTTGCAACTGAATCTAACCACGTTGGTGGCTTTACCTTGTCTTTTTTTGCTTGTAACTGTTTTTCAGCTTTTAATCGTTGTTCAATTTCATCTTTTGTCAATCGATTTGTATTACCTTCTAATAAATGCAAATGAATCGGCTTCGCTTTCCTTCCTATGCGAACCACCTCCCTCAGCTGAACCCCCTTTTATGGAATAAAACGAACTTTTTACACGGAAAGCTAGGCGGCGGTCTACGGAGAGCCGTCCTTTATTTTTTCAGGGTGGGGGCTGTTTATGAATTTTTTCTTTCAAATTATTTTCGGTATTTCTTCTCATCTTCTTTTGTTTTCTTGTTATGGCAAGCGTGACAAAGTGTTTGTAAATTAGCTGGATCTAACCGCCTTAGCCAGTCCACAAGCAACGGAATGATATGATCGACTACATCACCTATCTTAATAATGCCATTCATTCTACATTGAACACATAAACCATGATCTCTACGATAAACAAACTCACGCATAACTCTCCATGGTTTGGAGTTATAGAATGAACGTGAGCTTTTGTTTCGAAAATGTTTGTCGTAATATCTTACAGTTTCTTTTTCCTTTTCAATATGTTTAGCACAATACTTATCCCGTGTTAGTTCATTGCACCCTAAAGACTTACACGGCTTGAATGGTTTACTTGGCACCTTCCATCCTCTTCCTCAACCGTTTCATTTCATCTTCAATAGCCAGATTCTTTTTATTAATCCGATCGTGACACTTTGCAATGTCCGCTTGGTGCTTACGAACCTTATCGTTTACATACGCAGCTACATGTTCCTTGTCACAATGAGGACATGTGAAGTAACACTTCTCAATATGATTAGGAAGCTGTGCTACTTGTGGTTGCATATCGTAATCTTTATTGCAGCTAGAACAGTAGACCTGCATCTATCCTCACTCCTTTAGAAAGAATATTCCAATTATATATTTACCAAATAAATACAAGTTGTTATAATAAAGTTAACATTGCCATCAGGAAAAGTGATTCGTACCCCAAAGCGAGTTACTTTTCCTTTTTTTATGGCTATTTTTCTAAGAATTCATCTACCGCTTTACCAAGCAAACTGATCATTGCTTCTCTCTTTTGCTTTGGTGTTGTATTATCTTGCATTTCATTAAAGATAGGAAGTACACTTTCTAATTTCTGTTTATCGATTCGTTCGTTCACAAGGTCTTGTCCTAGCATAGAAATGAATGTACCAATTGCAACCGCTTGTTCTTGTTTAGTTAGTTTCATTTATTTCACTCCCTTGATATCAGTTGCCGTCATTTTAAAACCATCCATTGTGTGTTCAGCTATAGTTTCAAGAATTAGTTTTCCATCTAATGAAATACCAACTTTAGAATCCATCCTAACCAATTCACTATAATTAATCTTTTGAATTAATTCAGGCTTTTTTACATTAGTAATCGCTTCAGCTATTTTCTTTCCGTTTATAAGAACAGGAACCTCTATTTCAATTGAATTGTTCTTATTAGTAAACCTCCCCATAACCTTATCCAACTTCTCAAATGTTTCTACACATTCATTGATTGCAGCAGTTAATTCTTTAATATTTTCGTTTGCTTCTTTTGTATCAACTTCTAACTTCACTGATAGTGCACTCATCTTTCATCCCTCCAAAATAAAAAGCACCCGAATGGATGCTTTTTTTAAAATTATTAATTTGTATTTTAATTCCGGTACGTGAAGTTTCATCCTTCTTCCAGTCACTTAATGATGATCTACTGATATGCATTAACAATATTAAGTAACTGGAAGAAGAGCAAAAGCTCTCCCTAATAACGGTATCATTCAATCATTACCATCTGCTGGTTTCGGATTTTATGTGCTATCATTATGAAACCGTTTAGACAACATATAGATTATAAAGGAATCTTAATGAGTTGTGTTTTCCGCCACTTCCCACAATACAAATATATCACGTTGATTCCAAAACGACCGGCACATTTTCTGCCAAAAAGCGGTCACGACTCTGCCACTAATATTAAATTCCACATGAATACTGCAGGTAAGTTATAATGAAGGACTTTACTATAATCCAATGCTTCTTATGCTATATCAGCCTGTACAACTTACGTTTAATGTTAATAAGATATACAGAAAGTATTTTTAATAGGAGATGATTTTATGTCCAGTTATAAATCAAAATGTCATGTTAGAAAGAATACGATTACTACAGGACCTTTTCTAGTTCCATTAAATGCTGCGGTTGGACAACCAAATAATAGGCTTGTAATTATCCTTAAGAATCCAACAAGACAATCGCTAGAAGCTGATGTGGTAATCGAATTTTGCCCTCCTGTACAAATTTCAGATGAAGGTACACCACTCCCTTTTATAATTACTGAGAATGAAAGACCTTTTCTCGAAGGGCTTGGTCTAACAATTATACCTCCAATGAGTTGTACTCGATTAGAATTTGATATTAGTTCTTTTGTAAACGGAATCCTTCATGTTAAATCTACAGGTGATTATTTAGTAGGAGAACGTCCATTACGTGGAAAACTTGAAATTGAAGTTGTTGGTGGATCAGGCCTTTCTAATCCTACGAATCCTGGTCTTTCCGTTGCAGATCCTTCTATGGTATTCCATTTTGCTGATTTCATAGTTTAAAAAATAATAATAATTTAATCTATAAGTATTAGTTACACTATTTAAGGCACAAGTACAGTCCCATACTAAATTTCATATCAATTACATTTCTCAGATCGTTATTCTAAGTTTTGTAGCATCTATACTTTTCACATTAAATATAAGATTAATGTTGGGTCATCGTCATGAGAATATAATTCACTTGGTAAATCTAAATTCTCCTAACGATGTCCCAATTATTAATTAACCTCACAAAATTTGCTCTAATGACTTACCCATATCTTATATTTTGTGTAACTATGCCAAATGCTACAGCCTTTGATATTCATAACTTCATAACACTTCCTCTTTTGAGTTACACAACACAATAAAAATGAGTAACTGTATAGAATGGGGTAGAATAACATGGCCACCAATTTAAAGTTTTATTTTTAGCAGGATTTTATTTTATCAGCTTGATAGTGACGAAATACAGCCAGAATTTCAAAAATTTTGTATACTAAGAGAATTTCAACTTAAAAAGTTGAATTCCTATACGTTAAATAAAATGAACAAAGTCTTTTACATTCTCTTCTTTAAGAACGTTTCCATAATATCCTTCCTGAACCTTTCATAATCAAACTGAAAAGCTACATTATGCATTTTATAGCCTGGATTAGTAACAAAACGAAAGTCTGCAATGCTTTGTCCAAAACCTTCCCCTTGATCAGGAATTACTTTAATAGGTACTCTCGTAAGGCTAACAGCCTCTCTATTTAGCAAATACCACACTGTTACAAAATCATGCATAGGACTTCCACTTATACCTGGATTAGACTTGGAGTAAAAATTATAATAATAATCTAACATAGGTTTAATGATAAGCCCTGCAAGATCTTGTGTATTCCGATGAAATGCATCGATTTGCTGGACCATTTCGGGTGTAACAATCGCATGCTGGGTCACATTTAAAGGAATAATTGTCAAGTTCTTTGCATGTTGCAGAATTAAGTTTGCTGCATAAGGGTCTGCGTAAAAATTAGCTTCAGCCACAGCAGTTACGTTACCTGGATAGAAAAAAGCTCCCCCCATGCAAATGCATTCTCTTACATTTCGCATTGTTTGTAAATTCAATACAAAAGTCGTAGCTAGTGAAGAAAGTCTTCCTAAATTGATAATTGTAAGATCTTCTAAATTTGATTCTATAATTTGATAAATATCATTTAAAGGATAAACTGGATATGAAATTTCAGGTGGAATAATAGGTCCTAATCCAACTTTTCCATGTACCTCAGGGAAATACTGAATCAATATACCTGTCAACGGTACAGAAGCACCAAGGAATACAGGTATTTCTTCTCTTCCCGCAATGTACTTCAAATAGTTAATATTTCTTATTACATTTTCTCTTGATACATTTCCATAATCGGCTACGATTCCTACAAGTTGAATGTCTTTACGAAAAAAGGTATACAGTATAGCAAAGGCATCATCAATCCCTAAATCTGTAAACAGAAGAACCTTTTTTTGCATATCTCTTCCTCCAAAATTTATAGAATTCTAATTTCACCAACGATGTAGTGATTAGACTACGCTTGTATATATATTTTTTATGTATTCTTAAAGAGGCGATTCTATTCACTTGAAATAGCTTTGCACATCTAAATTTGATTTTATGTTCAAGCATAAGTTTCTGTTCTTAAGTCGATAAGCATGTGTTGCTATCCTTGAACAAAAAAAGCAATGATTAGATTTTAAACCTAGTCATTGCTTTATCCATTGCATCTTGGTTTACTCCTATATATCTTAACGTTACTCGTTCACTTGAATGATTGAATATCTCCATCAGCAAAGCTATGTTCTTTGTCTGCATGTACATATGATATCCAAATGTCTTACGTAATGTATGTGTCCCAATTTCTTCTAAACCAAACTTTGCTGCTGTAGTACTAAGTATTTTGTATGCCATGCTTCTTCCGATTGGTCGATTCTTTCCTTGTCTGCTCTTAATTAAATACTCATATTCTTCCATATCTTCAATGTACCACTTTAACTCTCTTCTTAACGCTGCAGTAATCTGAATACGTTTCTGCTTACCCGTCTTCATTTCACGCATTGAAATATGACTGCCCTTTAAATCTCCAACCTTCAGTTTCAAAATATCACTTATACGTAGTCCTGTATTAATTCCCATTACAAACAAGATATAATTACGTTCACTCTTTTCTTTTAAATACTCTTTAATTTGCTGTATTTGCTCTGGATCACGTATTGGCTGAACAAAATTCATTATTCATTACCTCCAGTTTCTTCTGTCTCGTAAACTTCTAATCCGAGCGCAAAAGCAAGTTTATAAAACGCTTTAGATTTCCAACGTCGATAGGTACGCTCTGACATCCCTATTTCGTTATAAACCATGTAATCACACACATCCTCATCTTCTAAATAACGTTTATAAATAATCTCTCTCTGAATACTTCCTGCACGTCCATTTCCTAATCGTTTTAAAAACTGATCAATATGAATTGAGATTCTTTCCAGCCACTCTTCTCGTTTACTTTGTTGAATATTTGCTATAGCAATATCTTCTAACGGCTTACCAACTGCATGCGTAGGACCATGCTCACGTATTTCATAAGAAGGAGTGACTTTCATTTCTTTACGCATCATCCCAAATTGTCTATGTATACGTACGCTTTCCAACACACCTTCTAACTCCTCTTGTGTTGCTGTTCTATCAATTTTTGGTAAGAAAGATAATTGTTTAGTCATGTAAGACCACTCCTTTTTATTTTTAAATTACTTTTGTCTTAATGCTCCTCGTCTTCGTTCATAACAAGTTCTATGCATCCCCATTAAATCCTGAATTTCACGAGTACTTAATTTCTCTTTTTGTTTTTTCTTGTTTTTCTTCTTTCCTTGCTTGGATTGATTTTTCCATTCATGTAACTGATCCTTTAACACCCTCATTTCCCCATCTCCCTTTTCAATATAAAAAGGACACCTATTCCTAAAACAACTTTAATTGCTGCTTTAATGAATTGGTGTCCTCTAGTTTTCTAGCCGGACGATATTCGATTGTTATTTTTAAATATCCCAATAGTCACTATTAACATCATTAGTATATTTGCTGATTTCCTTCTCTTTCCCACACTTTTCACATTTATAATAACTAACTATCCCCATCTTACCAGTTTTAAAATCTTCATTGTCATGATTTTTAATAAGTTTATATCTATGTATACATTTAGGTTCTTTTAATTTATCAAACCAATTTCCTAACATAAATTAATCCCTTTCCTCCCGAAAATATTCTTTTTATTCCCATCCCCTTAAGCATACCTTAGAAAAGATTCCCAATCAATGAAACGTGGTAGCTTGTTTTTCTATAAACAAAAGGATTATTTTGTTCAAAAATTCATTCTAATTTATAAACACTATCTTTTTCTTATATTTTCCATTAAAATTTAATAGAAATATTCCGATAACAAAGGAGCAACCTATGAAGCATAATATTAATCTATGGTCCTTTATTTTTTCATTCGTTTGCATTGCTTTTTTTCTTTTATATCTTGAAGTATGCACACCTGAAATGAATGCATCGTTTATAAATATCTTTTATTTTCACCCTTTATTTTTTGTACTCATTTTTTCAATAGGAACTTTTTTTGCTGGTATTAAAGGATTCTCTAAAGCAGGTAATTGGATAGCGATGCTTAGAAGCATAGTGACAGTTCTACTAACACTTTTATTATCAGTGTTTTTAACACTAACTTTGATCGTTGGCTATGCATTAAGTTAAACGTCATTCTTTGTGAATAAAACTCAATATTCCGTCAATACTGTAGACAACCCATTAAGTTACTTTCTCCTTGTTCCCCCTTGGAGAACCGAGCAGTTAGCTTTTGCTAGCTGCTCTTTTATTTTCTGCAATTGGTTACACTTACCTGATGTTTTTAACGTAATATTAAGTTACGATATAAAAGAATAAAATATATTTGGCTGTTATACCATTACCCTAGGAAACTAGGGTTTTTTATTTCCACAAAATAAAATTTTTATTTAATTTATAAAATAAAACTGCTTGTCCACTTCAACCCATTCACCATCGTATATTATCTAACTACTATGATCGTATAATTCTTCTTGCATTTTCCATTCACTTCGATACATTCTTTAATTCCCCTTAACAATCTTTACACTTCCATATAATTACATTCCAACTTCATGATTTGCTTTTTGCAACCTTTACCTCCTATGGCGAGCAATCATAGAAGGTAAAGGTATGAATGAAGAAAATATTGTTTTACATGGAGTTGCTGTTGAATCAAGTTTAATCGATTCAACTCTCCTATCTATTCTTCGTCATTCACTTTACCAACAGAAGCAACAGGAGCAACAGGTTCAACGATATTGATTTAGGAAGCGGACTCCCTTATATATTAAAAGCTTTTTGAAGTGAACCCATGTTCCTTATATATTATGGAATGGGTTTATATTTGTGACATAAGGGCTTATTTTTTTATTTATTTTAATTTTCAAGGGCCTTTTTCTTATACTTGTTTGTTAACCAATTCATAAGTTGTAGTGTGTAAGTGGGTGAATGATAAGGATGGTGTAAAAATGAGTGAATTTAAAAAGAAATTTCATATTCCATGTGAGTGTTTCCTCCCCCCTGTACCCCCACCTCAAGTTGGACCAACCGGACCGACTGGACCAACTGGGCCGACTGGACCAACTGGGCCGACTGGACCAACTGGGCCGACTGGACCAACCGGGGCTACAGGAGTTACAGGACCTACGGGACCAGCTGCTACGGCATGTTGCCCATGTACGAATGTTCTTGATAACCCTGGATTTGATGAACCTGCAACACCAGGTACTCCAGTTCCAGGATGGATTGTAACGGGAAATGTTTCAGAAGTAGGATTTCCAAATGCGCACAGCGGTCGTTTTCTTCCAAATGGATCCTTGAGTGCTTTAGCTGTTTCTATTGGACCTGGAGGAATTATGACCCAATCTGTTGATGTAGGCGAAGGTTGTTGCTTTACCCTTTCTTTTGCTGGGGATATAAGAGATGGAGCACTCCTTGTTGCTTCTGTATCGTTTCCAGAACTTGGTCAAGGATGTCCTCCTAACCCTACAACACTTGGACCATTAAACATTCCGCACATTGTACCTGTTGCAAATCAACAACAAGCTGGCTTCCAACATTATACCCTTGTTGTGTGTATACCTGCTGATGTAACTACAGCATGTATTAGTTTCCAAAACTTAGCTACGGGTGGAGAAGGCGCAACAGCTTTTGTTGATAATGTTGTATTCCAACCTACTGGTGGACCTTGCACTTCATGTTCACAAAATTTTTAATACATTAATATATCTAAAGCTTTTCGTTTTTCTAGCGAATCCAATAACTATTAAAGAGGGCCCCCCTGGCTCTCTTTTCATATTAGAAATCACCATATGCACCTATATATTGAACGTATCCCTTTTTGATCAACATACGAATGATATTCACCTTTATATAAGCTATAGATTCACTATCTCATCCTTGCGTAAAATATGAAACTATTGAACAGTTAGACTGGGCTAACTGCTTTTTTGAGGTTTTCCGAATAAAATTCTAAATTATGTCCAATACTATAAATGAGCTGATACAGCTTAAATTCACAGTGACCTTTGTAATGTTCTTTTCCCTTTCTCTGAGGGCTGAGCAGTTAGCTTTTGCTAGCTGCTCTTTTTTCCGTACAGGTACCCATTTACTCTAAAATGAATAAACTATCTTGAACCTTATTTTTCAGTCATTTACTGGTTCATGACTTACAAACATAACCCCAATACATGGAATGTTTTTTAAGCGAGCACTCTGGAACAAGTGCTCGTTTTACTTTGGCATTTTTCTACAAAATGAAATTTTTATACAAAATACACACAACTAAATCAACATAATTTCATATGATATATTGCATCATTTCTTTTTAGAGTGGATAGTCGTTACAGAAGGGCACTTTTCTAAGTGCTCTTATATTTACATTCCAAATAGCGTTTTTGTTTGAATTCAATTTTTTAACTATAGCTTTACTAATACTTTTGTGCTAAAATCCACTAGGATATTTATTTTACAATTATTTTTGGAGGCTTTATGAACAATCAAAACAACAATGAAACAAATAACATCGGTAGACTATTAGCTATTTTTCTAATAGTATCACCACTATTAATACCTATCGCGCTCCCTACAGCCATAATTGTCGGAATAAAACAATGGTTGCCTGATGACGTTGTATACCCAAGTATAATGTCACTATTGACCTTATGTATTGGACTTTTCATAGTTGGGATCATCTTCTCTTTCGTATTACGCGTATTTAAATTATCTGAAGAAAAGCTAAAAGAATTAGGTTTCTTAGGATTTACAATTTCAATTGTTAGTACCTTCCTGACAATGTATGTCGGATATTTTTGGCTAGCAAAACTTAATTTCACAGCAGTGCAATTATCACCACATGCTGTATTAATCTTTGCGATTTCATCTACAATTCTTTTAGAAACAACCTTTAAATTAAATGATAAATTTGATACACCTGATACAAAAGAGACACTTTAATAGATATCAAAATGATTATCTTAGAGCACATATCAACATGTGTTCTTTTTTCTTTTAATCAAATAACGATTTATATAAATCCAACTTTCTTCCCACTTCGCGGCGGTAATCTTCACTGACTTCTATACATAAATGTTTAATCATCTTATAATTAAAGATGCTCGACCATGTGTGAATACCTTTTTGAACACTCTTTGGGCTAGTAGAAATCCTAGCTTTTATTTTCTTATCTGAATAAAATTCAATATTCCATTCATACTATAAATACACTTGGGTTCTGAACTTCCTTCTTAACGTTTTTTCGGAGAGCAGTTAGCTTTTGCTAGCTGCTCTTTTAATTACACATTTTTGCCTTAATGCTCATATGTTATTGAGAATAAAAAATCATCTTGTATTATAAGAAAAGTATTCTTTTTCATTACTCCACTCCCTCTTTATAGAACACTGTTTGAATAAGGTCTTAACTTTAAAGAGGGAATACTTTTAAAAATCTTGGTTATACTGTAAACAGGCTCTTGAATAGCCAATTTCCGATTTTACTAATACCCACTATATGTCTATTACCTTGGGCCGAGCAATTAGCAAAAGCTAATTGCTCTTTTATATTGAGTTAATAATAAAAACTTTGTTCTTATTTCTTTTTCACATTATATATTTCTAACCTAGACGTTCTGCTCAGAGAGTTACCTCCTATCTTAAAGAACACTGATGCATGGGCTCTTTTTATTTAAATAAAGATTTTGTTTGAACCCATTCACCAATTTCATACTTTTACATACTTTAATACTACCTTTCTGTATAATGTGAGTTCGTCACTTTAGTTATAGTGAGGTATAAAGAGTGCTCTTGATTAGCGCTCTTTTTATTTGTTGTTAAATAAGGGTTTTGTTCGAAATTCATTAACCTTATTGGTTCCTTTGCATACAGTATTATCACAAGGAATTCCACAGGTTACTGTGGTCAAGTTACCTTGAATTTCTTGCACACCTTAAGGGAAGAATCCATTTATAAAAAATGGGTTCTTTTATTTTTTTCTCATACAATAAGAATTTTGCTTAATTACTATTAACGTTTTAGACTTCCTTGAATACATTAATATCACAAGAAATTATATATGGTGCTCTGGTCCAGTTACCTTGAGTTTCTTGCAGACCTTGTGTGAAGAATCCGTTTATAACAAACGGGTTCTTTTATTTTAGGTTATAAAATAATGATGTTATTAATATCGTTATTTCTTAATTTTAAGATTCGTGTTAAAATAACCTCATATCATTCTTTTTACTTTCACTTTAAAGATGATACTTCAATCTTGGCCCTAGTCCTCTAGGGCCTTTTTTATTTCAAATAAAGATTTTATTTAATCTCGCACCTAAATCAAAAACATACATACAATAATGGGTATTCTTTTTCAACATTAGTCAGAGCGCCTTTCTCTCAAGGCACTCTTTATTATTTAATGACAGGCTCCATAATTCCATGTAAGGCATACAATATTAAAAATTTACTCGTGAAAATCTGATTACGATTTTTTAGATTTTCTATATCTCATGAAACATTCACCTACCTTACTAAGGGTGCATATAAAAATGCACTCTTTTTATTTGTTGTTAAATAAGGATTTTGCTTTACTTGTGCTAGCTACCTGCCCCTTGTATAAATGCACCTTTTTTTACATACAATATTAAATTAAAATAAGCCTTTTTTAGGACGGTACCAATATGAACAAGACCTTTAAATACATTTTAATCTTCTTTTGTGCTGTGTTTTATATTGCAATGATTAGTGGTATTATTTATCTAAACTTTGTTCAAGAACATTTTATTCCTCCCAGCAAAAAATCTAAGATTGAACATAAACATTTATAATTAGGTATAAGGAGCGCTCTACAAGGCACTCTTTATTTTTTAGGGACCGGCTCCATAATCCTAAGTAAAGAATACAATATAAAAAATTAACTCATGAGAATTTCACCTTTTAGATTTCTTTGAATACATTAATATCATAAAAAATCTAAAAGGTGCTCTGGTCCAGTTACCTTGAATTTCTTGCACACTTTGAGGAAAGAAAATTTTTATTAAAAAAGCTTCTTTCCTTTATTCGTTATAAAATAAGAATTTTGTATAAAACTGCATTATTAGCACAAGCGTTTATCTTACATAAAGAATAAAGTATTTCTATATTCAGAATCAGGAAAGGTATGATTAAAATGTTCTTTGCAGCTACCTTTCTAGATATTTACGAAATTGATGATAATTATCTTATAAGTTGTTCGATTGATAACCATTCCAAATTTAACTTTGTAATTTCTAAAGACAAAGTGTATGGCACTCCATTTATAGGCGCACATGTTTCAGGTGACTATGATGATAATAAAAAGATAAAACATCTCTTTATTGAATAAGATGACATGTTATTCATGTCATTACATATGTTTTTGTTACCAAATAACTATTTTGTTAAATTTCATAAATACAATTGCTTGTCCGTTTCACTCTACTTAACTCTCGCATTTACTATTAGTAATACGAATATTCAGAGGTGATATATAATGGATGAGTTTTTATCTTCTGCTGCACTAAATCCAGATGCAATTGGCCCCACACTTCCACCTGTTCTACCTTTTCAATCCCCAACTGGCCCCACTGGGTCAACAGGAGCTACTGGGGCTACTGGGGCTACTGGACCAACCGGATCAACTGGGGCTACTGGACCAACCGGACCAACTGGGGCTACTGGGGCTACTGGACCAACCGGACCAACTGGATCAACTGGGGCTACTGGACCAACTGGACCAACTGGATCAACTGGGGCTACTGGACCAACTGGACCAACTGGATTTAATCTTCCTGCTGGACTTGCATCTATTTCCTTAACTTCTAACGCCAACACAGCATGTGTATCCACCCAAGGAAATAATACTTTATTTTTTTCAGGTCAAGTATTAGTAAATGGTATCCCTGCTGCAGGGGTAGTAGTCAGCTTTTCATTTAGTAATCCTTCTCTAGCTTTCATGGTTCCTCTTGCTACCATCACCAATGCTTCTGGTAACTTTACTGCTGTATTTTTAGCCGCAAATGGACCTGGAACAGTAATCGTTACTGCTTCACCCCTTGATTCTCCTGGAACAATGGCTAACGTCACTATTACCATTGTGAATTGTCCGTAATAGCTTTATTTTTATGGAATAAGCAATCTCTGATAAGATAGGCACTGTAAATCAGTGCTCTATTTTATTACTGGGATATTCCTTTCAAATGAAATCTTTAATTTAAACTTTCTTAATAAAATTCAAATTTGGTCTTACTTTACATCTACACGTGTTTGACTTGCTTCTCGACTAAAACCATCAGGATATCTTTTAGCTAATTTTGCAATATTCATTTCAGCAATATCTTGTAACGTATATCCCAGTTCGTGTGCCATAATTGTTAAGTAATACAGAATATCTCCAAGCTCTAAGGCTAATTTATAAGTGTTTCCATCCTCTTCTCCTGGACAATGCGATGGTTGGAAACCATGTCCATGATAAATTGCTTTTTTTACAATATCGGCAACTTCACCAGCTTCGCCTGTAAGTCCTAAAGCTGCATTTGAAACTCGTCCTCCAAAATCAGTTTTGCTATTCCAAGTTCGTAAAGTTGCTTCCTGATAATCATTTAATTCATCAATCGATAAGATACTTGCAATCTGTAAAACTGTAGCTTCATTTATAACTTGTTCCTCATTTTTTGCTTCACTCATTAATTTAGTTGCTTCTAATACACCATTTTCCATAATGTTCATTTTGATTTCCCCTTCCTATTTAGCAAATCCCTAATCCTATTGGACGATTTTCAATTAAATACTTATCAGCTTGATCTATTACAAGAAGTGCAACTTCCGCTTGGTGTCTCCTTAACGCTTTTGCCATCTTCGGCAAACTCATACCTTGACTCCACATTTCACGAAAACGTACTACATCTCTTTCATCCCAAATAAAGTTAGCTTCTTCTAAAACGATGTATATTTTTAACCGTGATTCCTTCATCGCTTTATGATTTCTTGCTACACTCATAAGCGAACCTACTTTCTAAAATTAATCATTTTATCTTTTCAGTAAACTTAGTATCTACACGATCAACTTTACCGTTTACCCAAACCGCCACTTGCTCACCGAATCCACTCATTGGCGGATTTACTGCTGTTACATTTCCGTCCTTCACTATTAAAAGTTTGTTGCTACTAACATCAATTTCTATTTTTTTCATATGTCCATCTCCCTTTTACTACCGCATGTACTCGACAACATCAGGTTTAAATCCACTTCCTAAATAAACCCTTACCGGAATTATTTCTTTTTTATCCCTTGCTGCCTTACACAATTCTTCAGCTGTATCCCAATTGAAAAACTTATCTACAGCTCTTTGAAATCTCCAAATAGCCATTACATATTGTTCAAAGATGTCATAACGATCATCTTGTTTAGTTGTGCATGGTAATTCATCCGTACATTTTGCATTCGTTGGAACTCGGACGCGTACATCAGCGTATTTAGTGCGTCCAGTTCCTCTCTTCACATTTGCCTTCATTACATCAAACTCACAAATTGTTGGCTCTACATCGAAAATGTTTAGTTGCTTAGGCATGTGCCATCCCACTCTTCTGAATAAGATCCAGTAATTCAATTACCCCTTCCTTGCTTAAAAACATTCGGCCACCTAGCAACTCTATGTTGTTTTCAGAAACTTCACCCGTTACAAAGCATGACTTTTCATGTCTTCTTAAAACGATGTTTTCACCATCGACATGAAAATCTAGTGCCGTTCCTTCGGTAATACCTAAAGTTCTGCGTAACTCTACTGGAATTACTACACGACCTAGCTCGTCCACTTTTCTTGCAACACCCGTGTTTTTCATATCTTACTCCCCTTTAATATTTTTATATTTATTTAGAATCTCATCCAAACGTTTCTTATTATTTTCAAAATCATCGCTTTGAGTTTGCTGTGGCTGCTGTATTGGCTCTTGTTCTTCTTGTTTGCGTAACCAATCCGGTACAACTTCCGTTCGTTTGGAATAACCTTTACCAGTACGTTTATTGTTTTTCTTACTCATTTCAAATCGAGTATCTAAAGCAGCAACCTCATTTAATGTTTTTACTTTTTCCTTTTCCCAACTACTTAAAATACTGCGGATATATCTCCACTTTGGTACATTTTCATCAATTGCTTTATTAACAGCGTGAATAACTAATTCATTACCGAATCTATCGCAAAACTCACCTAATTCTTGAATTGCAATTTCACTTAAAGGAATTCCCTTTTCAAGTAAAAAGTTGTAACTAATTTTAAATTCTTGATCAATTAATTTCTGAGTTGAGGTAGCATCATCATCATTTATATTTGTAGTAATATTTGTAGTAATCTCTGTATTTGTCTTACGTTCTAGTGTAAGAGACTCTTCCGTTTTATCGTAGAAGGGTATTGCTCTAGAATGTAAGACCCTCTTGCTTTCTAAAGTAACAGGGCTATTACTTTTCAGTGTAGGAGGGTTACCATTTCCCCAATACATAATGGATATTTTCTGAACCATTTCAGGTACAGGTTCAACATACATAACGTTATTACACCTAGTTCCGTTAACAAGAATCGTCCTAAACTCAATTTTTATAAGTCCACGTTCTTTCAGAAAGTCACACGCTTCTTTTACTTGTCTTTTTGTAAATCCAAATGAATCGGCTAATTGTTGATAGCTCTTTTGAAGCGTGTCTGCCTTAAACTTTTGCTTATATTGAACTTGACTAGATTCTTCACTTCTTACTTCAGTAGGTTTATACCAATAAACAATTTCTCCTAAGATAGTAATTGCAACAATATTAGGTTTACCATTATCTAATGTAAGTGTTTTAAACCATCCATGATCTATAACATTGCCACGAAAATTTATTTGCCCTATTTGTAATACCTTGGTGTTCATAGTTTTCACTCCTTTTCATAAAACCAATGTGCTATCTCCCTATTTTCCGTGTTATACTTATAACAACTTATTTTTTGAAAAGGACCCACTGCAATGGGTCTTTTTACTTTGCTTCACATCACTCCAAGCCCATTGTTTTATCGGTTCATAAGTTATGTAAAACAAACATGAACCACATGCAATTAATATCGCTAATATAGCTAATGAGGTTGTATCTTCCACTAAATCACCTCCTTTTGTGCTTCAAGCCAAGCTTCTAAATCCTTTTGCAAGAAAAGTAATTTACGTCCTTCCCTGATCACTGGAAAATGTGGGTGATTTGCTAATTCATACATTCTACAAACTGCTATATTGAGGTAAGCAGCTGCTTCTTTCACCCTCATTACCTTGTTTGGTTGTGATTGTTGTTGGAATGAAGCTAAAGCTGCTTGAATTTCTTCGCGAACAACTTCGCGGATTGACTCTTTAATGATTTGATCTAATCCCATTTTGTTTTGCTCCTTTCTAATTCACTTAACCAACCATAACTTAACCAAAAGTTAAGTTATGGACAAAAAATTTTAATTGCATCTAACTTCACTTTAAAAAACTCAGCAATTTTCACAATTAAATCATAATAAGGTCGACGCTTCCCGTTTTCTATATACCAATAATAAACTTCAGTAATACCAACGGCTTCAGCTACTTCCTTACATGTATATCCCTGTTCTACACGTAGCTGCTTTAGAGTTTTCATAAACAACTCCTCTCTTCCGTTTTTGTTGTTAATTACATAATAACTTAACCTAAAGTTAAGTTCAAGTGTTTCCCAAAACTTTTTTCAAAAAAATTACCTTTCCACTTAACTGATAGTTAATATATAATGACAGTGTGACACCATAATAGTAATTAAGAAAAAATAATTTCATATAAAATAAACTTGGGGTGTTTTTTATTATGTTTAGTCATGAGAGATTGAAATCATTAATTGAAAAGAAGAGCATCACCCAACAACAGTTAGCTGACGAAATTGGTGTTAGTCATGTTTCTGTTTATAATTATGTCGAGGGAAAAAAAGCACCCGGTACACGTACACTTCAGAAGATAGCAAATTATTTAAAAGTAACAACAGATTATTTGTTAGGTTTATCTGATTCACCAGATTTAACAGCGGGCGAAGACTTACAGTTAACAAAAGAAGCACACGAAATTCTTCAAATCATTAATGACTTACCTGAAGAACAACGAAAAAAAGCATTAGAGCAATTAGAGATGTTTGTGAACTACGAGAAATCTAAAGGAAATATGTAGTATAAAAAGACTATCCAAGAAAGTTAGATAGTCTTTTTTACATGACTTTTTCTTTTTTTGATTCACTCAAACAAATAGAAAATAATTTCTCTTTTGGATTATCTTCTTCTTGCAAAAGTAATAAAGCTTGTTTAATTAGATTAACTTCCCCTTCTTTACTTTTCATCTTCTTCGATCTCCCTCTTTTTATTTTTGGATTTTTTTTACAATAATTTCTTTTTTCTTCTTTCAGTAAAAAAAGAAATTTCTCCTAAAATTACAAATGACATCGTCAATTAAGACGATGTCATTTGTAATATATATACCTTTATTATGTATTTTACCAGCCGCCACCAGGGTCAACCATCATGTGTTGAATTGTAGGTTTTGAATTATTTGTACTAGGCTTTTCTTTTATAGAATCAGTGTTAATGAATAATGTAGCAGCTATTAATAGCGCAGGAATGATTGTAATTATTTTTTTCATTATGTCACCTCTTTCCGAAGACAATTATACCAATTATTCAAATTAAACCCAAGTGTATTTTTGGTAAATTTGAATAAAATATATTCCCTGATTTTTGACACATCAAAAGAGAACGTTTCATTAACTCTTCTTTTTTTGTACCTTCATATGTTAAACCTAAATATGCAGTCTGTATGTCTGTTAATCTTCCATTCTTCTCATTTAATTGATTTAATAGTTTTCTCGCTTCAATCTTCTTACCTTGTTTAATCCTTAAATATGCTAATTCACCTGGATGGACAACATCTAAGCTGCTAATTCCTTTATCATGATGAATCTTTAGAAATGATAATGTATGTTGCACCATTTTTCTTTTTCTCTCAATTCCATTAATCTTACTATCCCCTATCACTTCAAGAGTCTTTTCCAAATAATATTTTGCCTTCTCATATTCATTCGCTGAAAAAATATAAGATTCACCTAACTTTAAATATGCATTTACTTTTGGAAAAGAAAAAAAGTTATCCCATTCAAGATCATCTAATAGTTCCATGCTAAAATGTCTTGCTTCACTGACTTCACCACCCTGCAACGAAGTAACGGCAATGGCTTCTTTATATCGTAATTTATAACATTCTCGAATGTACCTATTACTTACTTTATTTATTTTTATTTCAAGAGATTTTAATCGCTCATTTAAAGAAGTAAAATTACCCGATTGATATTGCGCTTGGCATAATAAAATTTCAATTAACACTTCCATCTCTGTTGTTCTTATTGATTTACTTTCCAGGCTTAATGCCTTATGGTACTGTGTAGCATCAATCTCACCTATATATCGTTTATATATAATTCTATACACATTAGCAAATTCTCTATTTTCTGCTACCTTTGATTGTGATTCACTATTGATAATATTAATTAATAGATTAAACTTTCCCCTTAAAGCTAAATCCTCCATTGCCTCACGTAAGTTTTCTGATTTTGGTTTCGTTATATATATATAATCTGTTAATAAATTTTCTTGAACCTGTATGCCTTTGTTTAATAGGATGGCTGTCTTAGAAAGAAAGCCAAAACTCATGTCTGTGTTACCTTTAAAAACTTTTGTAACAGTACTTGGCTTAACTCCCCAATAATTTGCGAGTTTATTTTTTCTTATTCCAGCTGCACATAACTCTTTTTCAATTTGATTTAGAGCTTTCCACATGTTTTGTCCCCCTTATTGGAACAAGACACACTTCCCTATCATGAAAACGCACCTTAATGATGAATTACATCTAAAAGTTGTGTTATACTAGCCATATATGTTACGCATAGTCGTAACTGAAAGGCTCATGGCAAATGTTTTCCCTACTACAATTAGGGCAAACGGTGTAAAAGTGTTCCCAGCACAATTACACACGCTATGGGTCTTTTTCGTTCCGTCAAATTATATTATTAAGAATATTCTATCACAAATAACCCAAACATCTATTCTCTTATATTCTGAAAATACTTGAGAAAGTTAAAAATACTAATATAAGTCTAGTTTTTTGACAGTTAAAAATATGAAATATTGCATTTGATAATCGGTTTATATGTAACTATAGTGATAGCAAAAGTTCAATTATTCTTTTAGAGATGTAAAGTTAATAAATACCTATTGAGATTTTATATTAAAATTACTATCCTGAACCAAAATAGTACAAGTTTAACTATTTCCAATTATGTAATCACTTAGTTTTAACTGTATATGCCATAATTTAAGAATAAGAAAAGCCACTCATCTAAGTGGCTTTTCTTATTCTTAATAGACAAACTCAATCTAAATTCATCATTTTCTTTAGGGTATTTTAAAAATGAACATAATTATGATTTTCTACTAAATGGCCTTTTACTCCAATCTGCAGATAAATTATTTAATAAGAAAAGTGTATTTGGAACTGGTGATGGAAACCTCGCAGCTTGAAAATTTGTAAGAAGTGGAGATGCAATAGCGCCATCTATGGTACTACCAGCTTGAACTTGCACCATATCCCCTGCATTCAATTGTACAATCGTAGAAACTGTTACCGCATTTAAAAGCCCAGTATTTCCACCAAAAAAGCTATCATCTCCTGCTATTAAAGCACTGTTAACTGTTATAAATACTTCCGTCACATAATTTAGAGTATCATCAGTAGGACTAAAAATTATAGTAGTAATAATTAAATATACTCCATCTTGTTGCGGTATAAATGTTGATACACCATCATATTCACCATTTAAATCGAATTGTGTAGTTTCAAATGTTACTATAGACAGTGTATTAGCAGTAACGGACTGATCAGTAGATTTGAAAGCTCTGAATGCAGATTCAAATCCCGTTGGACCTGTTGGGCCTGTTATTCCAGTTGCTCCTGTTGGGCCTGTCGGGCCTGTTATTCCGGTTACTCCCGTTGGACCTGTCGGGCCTGTTATTCCAGTTGCTCCCGTTGGACCTGTTGGGCCTGTTATTCCAGTTGCTCCCGTTGGACCCGTCGGGCCTGTTATTCCAGTTGCTCCTGTTGGACCTGTCGGGCCTGTTATTCCAGTTGGACCTATTGGACCTCCTGAAGGACCTGTTGGACCTGTTGGGCCTACCGGGCCCCCTGAAGGACCTGTTACTCCGGTTACTCCCGTTGGACCTGTTGGGCCTGTTATTCCAGTTACCCCCGTTGGACCTGTTGG
>NZ_FRBJ01000001.1:799424-890416 GCF_900142585.1 Bacillus sp. bc15 | reverse complement strand
CCTGTTATTCCAGTTACCCCCGTTGGACCTGTTGGGCCTGTTATCCCGGTTACTCCCGTTGGACCTATTGGGCCTGTTATTCCCGTTACTCCCGTTGGGCCTGTCGGACCTGTTGCTCCACTTGCTCCCGTTGGTAGAGTAAATGAGGAAATCGGTGGCAATGTCGGTCCTATTAAACTCGAATCCAGTGAACTAGCAGATAGATTTTTAGAGTTTAATCCTTCCCATTTCTTTTTCCTCTCCATATATCTCACTCCAAATAAAAATCATTTCTCAATTAAGAAAATATTAATTGTACAAAATATGATATATACAAGATGTACTATTCCAAATAAAATATTTTAAATAAAAATATTCCCTTAAATATACAAAATTCTTTTATAAAATTAACTTTTGTAAAAAACAACCAATATATTAAATAATCAATTCTGTTCATATATGGTAAAATATATCCATCGCTGATATGTCCAACTATGTAATTTTCATAGCAGCAAAATTACAACCAGACTTATACAACATGATTCAAAACAAATGAAGGAGTGTTTTAAGTGAAAGGACATATTCGAAAAAGAGGAAATAAATACTGTATCGTTATTGATATCGGTCCTGATCCAGAGACAGGAAAAAGAAGACAGAAGTGGTTTTCTGGATATAAGACAAAAAAAGAAGCACAGGCCGATGTAGCAAAGAAAATTACAGAGTTGAATGAAGGAACTTTTATAGAGCCATCTAAAGTTACGCTAAAAGATTACCTAAATCATTGGCTAGAAATTAAAAGTATGAGTATACAAAAGAGTACCTTTGCTGGCTATAGGGCATTTATCAACCAACATGTTATACCTAGTATAGGAATGGTCGCACTCCATAAATTAAATGTTATGCACATTCAAAAATGCTATAAAACTGCGATAGACAAAGGGATTACAAACAATTCTATTCTGCTTATGCATAGAATTTTAAAGAGTGCTTTAAACCTAGCTGTAAAACAAAATATTATTTCTCGAAATCCAGCAGATTTTGCTGAGATACCTAAAAAAGAAAAAACCCCAATCCAGACTTGGACAGAGGAAGAAGTAAAAAAGTTTTTAGCTCATTCACAAGAATCACGATATCACATTGGGTATCTACTTGCAATAACTACAGGTATGCGTCTAGGAGAAGTTCTAGGTTTACGATGGCAAGACATTGATTTTGAGAAACATACTGTTACAATAAATCAAACATCTGGTCATGACAATAAAATCAAAAAAACTGCAAAAACAAATTCATCAAAACGTACAATTCCTGTACCTAATGAAACAATAGCAGCCTTAAAAAAACATAAAATTTTAATCAATAAAGAGAAATTAAGGTTTGGTTCTGCTTATCTAGATCAAGATTTAATAAATTGTAATGAGTTTGGAAGAATAATAAAAAGAGCACATTTCAGAAAAAGTTTCATTAGGATGACAAACAAAGTAGGTATAAAAGAAATTAAATTCCATGATTTAAGACATACACACGCAACTCTACTATTGAAACAAGGAGTTAACCCTAAAATCATCAGTGAGCGATTAGGTCATACAGATATTTCAATGACATTAAGTGTCTATTCTCATGTTTTACCGAATATGCAGGAAGAAGCAGTTAAAAACTTCGGTAAAAGTATCTTTGGATAACCTATGTTTGCAAAATGTTTGCATTTTATCAAAAAAAGTCAAACAAATGTTGTCATATCAAGGTTTGTTTGACCTATCATCTTATATTCTTGATAAAATCTCCGAATCCCTATTGAAATATTTAATAATGGAGCGTTCTCACCACCGCGGGTTATGCATTCAAATCGATATACATAGGAGAAAAAATCTTGTGTTTTTTCATCTTTTATCGGCCCTGACATCGCCTCACAAATATTTTGTGATCTAAGAGGGGAAAAATAGATTTCTTCTTCATTTGTATTTTCTAAATATATAGGACGCTCACAAAAAATATGTGAGATTAAAGCGGGCACCCACTTAGAATACGTTTCATTATCATGTAGTACTGGCAAATTAGAAATCAAATCGGATTGCCATTCATATTTTGGTGGTTCTACTAATCTATTTGGTTTCCAATCATGAATAATCTCATACCAACTTTGAAAAATATAATCGAGCTGCTCTTGTCTAATAGGTTCTTTCGATACAATCCATGGTGTATTTTCATTTAATACGTACGGGTTATGCTGAATAAACAATATATCCGAAAACATATCATACAATCTTTCATTCAAACGTTTCAACTTACTCGTTAATAAAAATGTCTTATAATGTATCTCTACGATGTCCAGCCATTCAATAGGAAAGTATATAAATGATACCTTTTCATTTAAAAGGGGTTCTACTATATTTTCAAATGTTAGCAGCCTTAATTTTTTCATAAAATGATTCCTTCCTTTCTTCAGTTGTCTTGATTATCAAAAAGCTAGAACAATAGTTACTTAATCTCATCCATTTAAACCAAGTATTTAAAAGAAACGTAAAAACTGTTTATCTACATAAATTATTATCAAACCGACTCTTTTAAAAATTCAAAGTAATTATCATGTATAACACCTCTATTATATTTGAATTTCGATACATTCGAATTATACATTACACTTAATGCATTGTACTTATCATTTACAATATCTTTACAAAAAAACCAAAAAAGAACACATTAATTCGGTGCCCTTTTTACAAATATCAACCTTTATGTAATTGAACATATAGATAACAGTAATCCCCCAAATGAAATTGCTCCTAGTAAACCTACTACAACTCCTGTTAAACAAATACAATCAGCAAGACAAATAGAAGACTGCGATAATGGAACAAATGACCTACTTGTACTCGAACCATATTGTTTTATTTTCTCATAATTCACATCTAACATTAGATGTAAACATGTTACACCATCCCCAATAGTATGTAGAGGTTCTTTTTCTAATCGCTCCAATAATTTACTATCAAAAGCAACTGATAGAGGATACTGCTTATCTAATTTCATATTTTGATAAATTAGTTGCAAACGAGATAATATATTGTTTTTCTTCTTTTCAGATGTTACTGTACATTTCATTTTATTAAATTCATTTAATAACAGTGTCAATTCATCTCTTTTTCCGTATAAATCTTTAGCTATTTTTCTCTTTAGTTTATACGAATGGATAATAGATTTTAGTTCAATCATATTCATACACTTCCTAATTACATATTATTTACCCGATTATTTTATAGATAAACAGTACTTTTTAATCTTATTTAAATTACACTCAAGCATCTTCATTTACTATCGATTAACATTACATTAACCTTACAAAGTTGTAATAAATTCATTAGCTAGAAGAAATCAATCCCTAAACCAGACAGATATTTGATGATAAAACCATAAGAAAAAAGCAATGATTAGATTTTAAATCTAGTCATTGCTTTATCCATCACCTCTTGATTACACCTATATATCTTATTGTTACTCTTTCACTTGAATGATTGAATATATCCATTAATAATGGCTATATTCTTTGTCGGCACGTACATATATAAAACTAATGTTTTTTAATTGATAAGGTGAAACTTTAATTAGCCCTCACCAATTGGGCTTTTATGGGTAGTCCGCCATCTAACTTCTCTTTGCTCCCGCTGAATTTTTTTAGGGTCTTACTGCCCTGCAAATAGCAGGATAAATGCAATCAATATTCATACGTTATAATAGTATCAGTAGTACCACTAAAACCATCAAAACAGTTAGAGCAACCACCACAACCTCCGCAACCAAAACAACCGAAGCAACCAATACAACGGAATCCACCACAACGGAATCCGCCACAACGACCTCCACCACAACCACCACAACGACCACAACCGCCACAGCGACGAGCAGCATCTTCAATATAGTAATATGGATATTGGTTTTGCTGGTCCCAATAGACAATATTTCCAGACCGGTAATCATTAAGACTTAACGCTTGTAGTTCTTGTTGAAACTGATTCATTTTCATAACCTCCGTTTATAAAATACAACCTCATTGATGCTTCCCTATATTTCTGTTCGTTACATCTAAGTAAAAATAGTGCTATAAACTAAGTTCAATACGTACACCAACAAAGTATGACTTATCACTAAATGATGCACCTTGTTCATATACCTATTTTTGCTATGGGCTCATTTTTATAAAGTGAAACTTTAATCAGTGGGGGGGAGTTCATCCCCCGCTGATTATTAGTCCTCACCAATCAGGCTTTTACGAACAGCCCGTTAATGCGGGATAAATAAAAATTAAAAAATATGAATTCTAGCGTCATATCTTCATACCTACTAAATTCAATTAATTTCTCAATAATTATGTTGTCATATCCTATATATTTCCGTCTGCCGCTTAGATTTTTCTGTACTGTAAATGCCTTTCACTATAACACCTCCAAGTAACCGGTTTCTATGACAGATAAGAAATTCCTACAAAGAAAAAAGCCCTTATTAGGGCTTTTCATTCTATTTCTCCAGCAAAACTCTCTATGAAATTCCTAATAGAAAAAAGACACACTTAGATTGATGCGTCTTTTTGTGATGCCTCTTTTGTGAAATCATATAAAGCAATTGCGCCTAAAAGAACAAGTATACCTTGAGGAACATCTAGTAAAATAGTTTTCCAAATTTCTGGAATTACCCATTTAATATCTGCTGCTGTTTCAAGATATGTTTGGAAATAGCTGATTGTGAAATTAATTATCCCTAAAAATACAAACAACGATAAACCAAATCGAATTAATTTCTTATTTGTAAACATATAACACCTCTCAAAATTCATTGGATATTCCTGCTTTTGCTTCTTTATATTTCCATATCTTTATATCTAATTTTAACACATAAAGAACTCAAAAAAATACGATATGCATATTTGCATATCGTATTAACCACACTCCATGATAATTTAGAAATTCCTGCAAAGAAAAAACAACTCCGTTACAGCTAACAGCTCAGGTTTCTTTTCTTATTTAACTTCATACCACCAACATTAACGTTCTTTGATTGTAAAATAAATGTGACAGAAGTTTATCCAGTTAATGCGTAGACAAGTAAATGAGCTAAATTATCGATATTCTATTTCGCCATATCCGTAGCACTAATGACTTTACGCAAATTTGACAAGAAAAAATATATAGATAGGTATGATCCGTACCTATCTATAACATTACTTCTATTCTTTATCCAATTACGTCTTTTACGTCTGTATCCACTGCCCACTTTTCTAATGTATAAGCCATTTCCCAAAATGAATATTCATATTGACTGCTAATAATAAAATGCTGTTTCATACGTTTGCGGTCTGCCTCTGTTACTTTTTCAGCGATAGTATCTAAACGTGTAATTTGTTCTTCAACTAGCGTACGGAACCAATCAGATCCATAAGCAGAAATCCATTCGTTATAAATTGGCTCTTCCGGCTGGCACTCTTTTAAGCGTTCGCCAATTTCATAATACAACCAATAGCAAGGTAAAATTACTGCAATGATATCTCCTAAATGCCCTTCATACGCAGCACGATACATATGTGAAGTATACGCATATGCAGTTGGCGCAGGAATAAAATTATCTTTTTCTTCTTTTGTTATCCCTAGCTTTTTAGCAAAATTCTCATGTAAAGATAACTCGGCCTCATATGTATTTTGAGCATGATGTGCCATACGAGCTGTCGTCTCTAATTCAAGAGCTTTTGCAGCTCCTAAAGTTTGTACTCTAGCAAAATGACTCAAATAATATGAATCTTGAAGCACATAATAGCGAAAACTAGCTAAATCTAATGTTCCTTCACCAAGTTTTTTTACAAAAGGATGGTTAAAACTCGCTTCCCAAATTGAATCTACTTCTTTACGTAATGATTGTGAAAAAGTCATTTAAATCCCTCCAATAATGTATAAAATATAAGTATTTATCCACAATTATTAAAGCTGTAAAATAAAAAAACTTTCTTTACAGGCGTAAAGAAAGTGAAATTGACAGTATTTATTTACTCATTAAATAGCAACGTCTTTCCCACTTCCCTACGCTGGCATTAACCAGATCAGGTACTAAGAGTCTCAAAATCACATTTGATCTCAGCCTATAAAAGGCTCCCCTAGTGGATAAATATTTTGTTTTTATAATGTATTCATCATAGCATACTTCGTGAAACTGTCAAAAGAATTAGTTATATAATCTCCTTAAAACCCTTCTTCATTTCTAACTTTTAATGATGTTTCAATAATTATATCTAATAGTTTGCTATAACTAATTCCCGCTGCTTCTGCACTTTTGGGCAATAGGCTTGATTGTGTCATCCCTGGTAATGTATTAATTTCCATTACATATGGAATTCCGTCCTTCACCATCATATCAACTCTTGCATAAACACTACATTTTAATGCTTTATAACAAGTCAGTGAAGCTTTATTTACACGTTCATTAATTTCTGCTGGAAGTTCGATAACTTCCTCAACTGTACTAGTATCATCATATTTTGCATTGTAATCAAAGAACTCGGCTGCATGTCGAATTGAAACTATAGGTAACTGTTTTCCATCCAGAATAGAACATGTAATTTCATCACCTTTTATATACTTCTCAATTACTACTTCAGAATCCCATTCGAATACAGTTTCTAGCATTGAGATCAATTCATTTTTATTGTAAACGATTTTCACCCCGACACTCGATCCGCCAGAGTTTGGTTTTACCACTAATGGAAATCCTAACTTATCTAACTCATCAAGATTTAGATCCTCCATTTTTGTAAGTTCAATCCAATCTGGTGTTTCTACACCTTCATAACGTAAAATCTTTTTCGAAATATTTTTATCCATACATATACTGCTAGATAACATATTACTTCCGCTATAAGGAATCCCTAAACTCTCCAGTGTTCCTTGAACTGTCCCATCTTCTCCGTATTTTCCGTGTAATGCGAGCAATGCAAAGTCAATGTCTTTCGCTTTTTCAATTAAATCCATTTTTTCGTTTAATGTAATTGGAACTATTTCATACTTATTTTTATCTAAATGAGCAATCATTTCATTCCCCGTCATAATTGAAACTTGTTTTTCAGACGATACCCCGCCCATAATAACACCGATTTTCATTTTCTCAACTCCAAATTTCATTTTTTAATGTATCACCAATTATTTTAATTCCCCGAACTATTTCTTCTTCTTTCAAGCGCGAAAACCCTAATCGGAAAGTGTTTGCTCCTTCTCCATCAGAGTAAAAAACATCTCCAGGTGAAAACGTAACGCCTTTCTCATAACACTTTTGTAAAAGTGTGCGGGCATTCATATGCTCTTCTAGCTCTATAAATAAATGAAGTCCACCATCTCCAGTCATTCTTTTAAAAGGAATGTACTGGTTACATGCCCCGACAGCTAACTCATATTTTTTCTTATAAACAGATCTTGCCTTTTTTAAATATTTTTCAAAATATCCCTCATGTAAATATTGAAACAGAACAGCTTGATCTAGCGTAGATGTGTGAATCGTTCTTGCTCTTTTTACGCTTTCTAAATAATGAATCAGCTCTTTATCTGCAATAATCCAGCCTACACGTAAACCAGGGAAAAGCACCTTTGAAAAGCTACTAATATAAATCACATTATTGCCAGCTCCCGCAAAAGTTAATAATGGAGCTAAATGTGAACCTGAATAACGTAATTCTTCATTAAATCCGTCCTCTATAATAGGAACCTTGTATTTTGAGAATAACCTCATCAATTCCGTTCTTTTCTCTGAACTCGTAACAATACCGGTTGGATTATGATAAGAAGGAATTAAATAAGCAAAATCAAAATCTTTTTCACGCAAACTTTTTTCAACTTCATTCGTATCAATACCATCCTCATGCATATCAATCCCATGAACTTCAAGTCCATGTAAACGGAAAAGCTTAAGTGCAGCATGGTGAGTTGGATTCTCACAAATGACACGACCGGATTTTTTTGATAAAGAAGAGAGTACAATATCCAATCCTTCTGTAAATCCATTTGTAATTAGAATATCTTTATTCGAAATGTCTACACCTTTCATTTCCATGTAATGAAGTAAATAATTCATTAACGGTTTATATCCCTTTGCATATCCGTAGTTCAATACGATGTCCCCTTCAATGGACATACGAGTAAGAAAAGCTCTTTTGAAATTTTCAACATCAAATAGCTTCTCATCCGGGGCTATACTATTAAAAACAATCATTCCCTTTTCCCAACGAACACCATGTTTCATTAAATCTAATTCGTCCGCTAATGCGGTCACTGTATTAAGTTTATTTTTCCAATCTATTTCAACAGACGAAGTGTTAGATATATCCACCTTCGCAACAAAGTTCCCTTTTCCTTTAACTGCATAAATGAGTCCTTCTTGCTCTAAATCTGCATAAGCAGCGAGTACAGTGTTTCTACTCACACTTAGTAATTCACTTAGTTCCCTTGTTGATGGGATTTTTTGATCCCCGAGCAAATGCCCTTTCATAATCATCTTTTTCAAATAGTCTTTTAATTGAATATAAACGGGACGATCTTTAACAACTTTAAAATCCTTAAACAATTCCTTACCCCCTGCAATCATTTTTGCATATTTATTTCATTCTCAAAAGGTCCACGACATATGTATTTTTTATAAAGGGCGGTACGGTCTTACAAATCTTTTCGATATAAGTTAATTACATCTTTTAAAGCTGCAGCTGCTGCGCCTCGTGGATTAGAAGCCCCGCCAATTGTAGTAACTTGCCCCATCGTATCTGTAAAGAACGTAATTCCTTTTTCGGTCCCATTTACTTTTGCTAACGGATGATCTTTTTCTATTTCGCACGGTTCAACATTTAAATTCACATTGCCACCCTCATCCTTATATATTGATGCTATTAATTTAATAATTTTATGTTGTTTCTTAGCATTTTGTATTTGCTGTTTTGTAACGTGCTCGATTCCTTTTATATGTATATCAGTAAGTGTTTTCTCTGTTTCCATTAAGCTGTTAGTCAAAAGTAACAATTTACACGCACTATCTGAACCACTTATATCTAATATAGGGTTTGTCTCAGCAATCCCTTTATTTTGTGCTTCTTTCAGCGCTTCTTCAAATGTCATATCTTCCTCATACATTTTCGTAAGAATATAATTAGTTGTTCCATTTAATATTCCTTCTATTTTATCAATACTGCAACCGGCTAAACTAAATTGTCCAATATCTAGTGTCGGTAGTGCAGCGGCTGTTGCACCGCTATATCGAATTCGTACATTTGCGCCTCTTGCTGCTTCATTTATTTCTCTCCAGTTTGTAACGAGCGCACCTTTAGAAATTGCTACTATATCCATCTGTTTCTCAATCGCTTGTTTCATATATTGTTTCCCTGGATTTCCATCTTTAAGATTTGTAACCGTTGATTCTACCAATACAGTACCACTTATGCTAGTTATTGCACGTTCCTTCGGATGATACTCTAAATATTTTTCAATTGCAGCGGTACCGCCACCATACATCAATAAATGATGAAGAGATAAGCCTTCTTCATTATGTATTGCAATATTTCTCCCTAATACGCCACTTACAACTAATTGAATCCCATATGTTTCATATATATATGAATATTTTTCATTTAATAATTTTATAAACTCTCTGCCTACTGTTCCGTATCCTGATAATACAACTTGAATTTTCATAATATCCCCCCATATTTTTCTACCAAATCCCTCTTTCAATATAATATAAAGCGCTCTCGAATTCCATCGAGAGCGCTTTATTATTACCTATTTCGGTAAACGTGATAGCTTTTCAGCAATTGTTCTATAAAACTCTTGAATGCTAGAAAAACCTAACGAGTCTGAAACACTTAACCCTACCATGTCGAGATGGTCCCAATTCGCTTTCGTTTCGATATGATTCCATTTTCCAACCTGTAATGACTCATTATTATTTACAGCAACATTAGAAGATGGTGCAATCATGGAATTTGTATTTACTACACCATCATTTTGCCACCAAGAAGTATCAACTAACGGACGGTTTTCTTCATATCTCGCATAAGAACCTAAGAAAAACGCATTCCCCATCAACACTTTATTCATCGTTATATGAGGTAAATGTAAACCTGTTATAGGTGCTGCTTGTGATGCATGTCCACTATAGGATAAGTAATACACATCCGGTTGTGTCTTTACCCAATTATTTAACTCCTTTGCACCATCTGTACTTAAATCCCATTGACTTATATCTTTTGTATTTTTCCAAAGTGAACTATTTAGAATACGATTACTATATTGGAAAAAGGACTCTCCAGCATTCTTCTTTATACCCCATTGATCCAATTTGAAATCATATAACGATAAATTATTGTTTCCTCCGAAGCTTGCAGTTGTAATGAGTAAATCTTTAACGAACGGTAGCAGAAGACTCCCATCCGCAAGTGTTGTACCGTTGTGAGGGGTTGCTAATGTTGTAACACTATGAACATATGATTTTCCGCCTTCAAATAGTGGTGATATTTTGGTGTTTGGGTGATTTTTCACATAATTCTTTTCTTCAAAACTGCCTTCTTTTAATAGCTGTACTAATGTTCTAATCGTTTGTCCACCCATGCTATGTCCAACTAAATGAACTTTATTTGTTTCAGTCCAATTCGGTGCAAAACCACTATAAGTTCTGCCAAAACGATTATGTCCATGTTTCTCAGCATGTACGGCACCATAGTCTACTGTCCCACCGTTAATTTGTGCATACAATTCACATGCACGATCCCAGTTACTAGAAACAGGTCCAACAGCAGCGGTATGTACCGTATAACCATTTCGTTTCAAATCTTCCTGTATATCATGAACACCACCCCAATATTTTACGCCCAGCATTTCTTCCCTACCCCATCCAGCAAATCCATTCACCAATATGATAGGATAATTATTTTGTTGCCTTTCTTCAGCGTATGATATTTTCGCTGCGAATGAACATACGGTCACTAATGCGAAAAAACATATTTTTAAAAATAACTTCCCCATACTTTCTCCCCCTAATAAAACGTTTACATTTTTCTTTTCGAAAAATTAACAGAATAATTTAACAACTTAAACATAATGTAAAGTATTTTATATACGTTGTATATATAGAAAACATATACAAATGTTGATAAATATTAATTCAAGTGAACATTTACTTTTTACAATATAACTTGTAAATCTATTTATTTAGATTTATAATTAGATATAGTTTCCTCATGTTAAAAAGATTTAAAAACCATAAGAAAACTAATCTCATTGCTTCAAAAAGGAGGAAAAAACATGCAAATCGGATCAAATATTCATACATTATCTCAACCTACTAAAATAACTCCATCTACTCTTGAGCATAATACTATCTCTTCTACTAAACTTGAAAGTAAGAAAGTAAATGATCCTATCAAGTTTGATATTCGTTCATCTGAAAAAGAAATGAAACAGCCTGAGCATAAATTTAATGAATTAGATTTATGGAAGATGTTAAAGGATAAAGGTGTTCCTTTATGGATCATCCTTGAAATGCTACAAAAGGCTCGTAAAGAAAAAGAAGCCCAAAATAATTCAGTTCAAAATTCAAATGCGATTGAGGAAACAAACGAGACTCGATTAAATGAAGTAATGTAAAGCATAATAATTGATTTGTCTATAAACTAAAAAGAGTTCGAAGCTGATAAACTTTCTATCAACCTCGAACTCTTTTTTAAGACTTTTCTCCGATCGTTACAAACTGAACTGATACTTTCTCTTTAAAACCTTCAATTAGCTTTCTTACTTTTACTTTTTCATTAATTAATGTATTATCTGTCGACATTTTAGGTTTTTCATCACCTAACGACTTTTTTAAATGTAGAAGTTGCATATTCGTTTCATTCGCTTTTATTTCTTTATACACACTATTTTTCGCCACAATGATATACCATAGTGCTCCATAGTCACGTTTATTGCCAAGCCAAGCATCACTATCATATGCAACTGGTATCTCTTTTCCTTCTATTTTAATACTTTTAATATTCTTTTCTTCTTCATTTATATATAGTAGTGAGCTTTCTTTTGGAAAATTAGGTAACGTATCTACCAGTTTGGAAAGGGCTCCTTGGTCACGTTTACGAAAAATCTTTGCTTTAATCATCGCTTGTGCAGTAGATTCATTTAATATTAATACCTTTCCTTTTTCAAATTCCCCTGTTTTCACTGGGAAAATTTCATGTTCTTTCGTATTTTCCTTATAACGATTCATAATTGCTCCAGTATGATTCTCATCTCCAATGATTAATACACCGTTAGCTGGAAATAATTCTTCACTTTTAGCACATGCACTTAAACTAATTAAAATTAATATACATAATATGAAAATTGATAATGTTTTTTTCATTACAATTCCTTTCATAACTCATATTGTTTTTTTACATGCTTTTCTGCAATGTTACTTGCTGATGTTCTCTACTGTTCCATAGTTTTATAAAGCTTTTGTAGGTAACGCCAACGAGTGATAAAGAAGTATAAAACTTGTATACATATAAATGAAATTAAAATGGCGATAGAGCTATTTATGATAGAAAAGTCGACTAATTGTTGTAATGCCATATAAGCGACTACAGTATGAATCACTGCAACGACAATTGGTAAAAAGAACATTAATAATAACTGCCTCGTTACAACCTTTTTCAACTCACCTTTACTTAATCCCATTTTCGAAATCATTTTATATTGCTGTTGATCGCGATCTAAATCTGTATATAATCGGAAATAAATAAAACTAGCGGCGAATGTAAAGAAGACGATTCCGACTAAAATACTTACCATAAGTAATAAACCATTCTTTTGCTTTGCTTCCAACAAGTTTAATGTTAAAGCTTCAAAGTAGAAATCTCTGTCCCTAAGATCTTTATCAAATATACTCTTTAATTGATTGGAAATCTCTTTCGTTTTTATCCAATCATCTACAACAAATCCGTAAGTACGATATGAAATTTCTTCATTAACTGGGTCACTAGTAAGAGGCATTCCATCATATACTTGATCTTGAACAGCGATATAAATAGTTCTAGAATCATGTGGTAAAACTAAATTTTCTACAGCTTTTTTCACATGAAATGTCTTTGTCCAATCACCTTGAATGACTTCTATATCCTTTTTATACTCGCCATTTTTAAATTCTTGTTTTTGTGATACAACTCCAGGGATTAATAAAATTTCATCTTCTTTTTCAATGGTTTCTTGTTGATAGCCTAGTGCTTTAGCAAGATCGTTGTATTCACTTAACTTCATTACATTTACGCTATTTTCTGTGTATATATATGAAGATGAAGCCATTCGATACGGAATATTAGCATCAGAAAGGTGTTTTTTTATAATAGAAAGATTTTTATTCAATACTTTGTCATTTTCCAAACTTCCATACAAAAATGTATACGGATTTGTCATCCTTACCAAATCCCTATTTCCAATTGCGGCTGTTGTACCAATTGCTGTAAATGCAACTGCTGAAACAATAGATACTATAAAAAACATCGTTGCATTATCTTTCATACGGTAAATTAATTCTGAAAATGTTAATATATTTGTTCTCTTTAAAAAGAAAGATTCTCTCCTTTTAGCAAGGTGCAATATATAAACGCTACACTGAGTATATAAAAAGTACGTTCCTATAATTACTAGAAGCACACCTATTCCAAGCGTAATAAAATTGGTACTTGGTATAAAGCGAAATACTGAAAAATATCCATACCCTATACTAATTAAAGAAAGTATCGATAATAAAACTGAAGATTTCGGTTCAGGTTTTGGCTTTTCCTCTGCTCGAATAAGTTCCACAAGTTCCGTTACTTTTATCATTTTAAATGTAAATAATGAAACAATTAAAAACAAGAAAAGAAATGTAATAACTGTTAATAATACAGCTCGGACTGGTATATAAAAAGGTAAACCATTATTAATCATTAATACACTTGCACTTATCAATAAGACTAGTTTAGAAAATATGAGTCCAATGAAAATCCCTATACAAATTGAACCCAGTCCAATCAACATATTTTCAATTAATAATAATTTCTTAAGCTGTCTCATTGACATACCTTGCATCATTAAAATGCCAAATTCTTTCTTACGCGTCTTTAAAAACGAACTAACTGAATATAAAATAAAGAAAAATGAAAATACAAAAATCAATCCTTGCGAAACTGAAAATCCCAATGTACCAAATGCACTTATTGTTGCACTTGTCGATTTCAACTCACCTTGTAAATCAGGATGAAATAATAAAAGAGCATACGTAAAGAAAATCATAATAGAAAATGCACTACTTAAAAAATGGGCAGCATATGTACGCTTATTGCGAAAAATATTATTAAATGCGAACTGACGAAAAGTCATGCCTTTTTCCTCCTAACAAAGAAAGGACATCCATAATCTTTTGATAAAAAGTTTGCCTACTTTCACCACAATAAATTTCGTTATATAGTTGACCATCTTTAATAAAGATTACTCGGCTGCAAAAGCTCGCTGCATACGGATCATGTGTAACTAACATCATCGTTGCTTTTTCTTCTTTATTTAGAGTATCAAGCATCTCCATTACATCATTTGAAGATTTAGAGTCCAAGTTCCCTGTTGGTTCATCTGCAAGTAATAATTGCGGCTTATGAACGATCGCACGAGCGATTGCTGTTCTTTGAGCTTGTCCCCCTGATATTTCAAACGTTCTTTTACTCAATATATCAGTAATGTTTAACTTCTTTGCAATCTCTTCTACTCGTTTATTCATTTCTTGGACGGAAACACCATCTAAAGTCATCGGCAATACGATGTTTTCTTTTACAGTAAGTGTGCTAAGAAGATTAAATGATTGAAATACAAATCCTAATTGTTTTCTGCGGAATAACGCTAATTCTTCTGATGATAATTGAAAAGGATTTGTACCATTAATAAATATTTCTCCCGATGATGGTGAATCAATAGTAGATACCATATTTAATAACGTTGTTTTCCCACTACCTGACGGGCCCATAATTCCTACAAATTCACCTTCTTGAATTGATAAATCAATATCTACTAATGCTTTATAAGGTACTTTCCCTTTATATACTTTACTAATACTATTTGCCTGCAAAATTTCCATTTATATTCTCCCTTCATTTCCACTGCTCACTATAGAGTGTAAATGAATTGTCTTACAGCTCATATTGATTCACCTTTCATTTATCTTACACGCTTGTAAGATTTCTAAAAAAACTGATAACAAACCTATTTTCAAATCTATAAACAAAGCATATCTATCTTATAATATTTGCATATTGGTTAGAATTACAATGCTATTTTCTAATCTTTATTTTATTAATAAGAAAAGACCGATTTTTTTATCGGTCTTTTTACTTTCAAATATTATATTTTAACTATTGTATGTAGTTGAAGCATATTTGAGTTACCCATTAAATACTATTTCACTTTATAATAACCTCTGCAAAAAAATGAGTGCTTCGGTTTCATTGCAATCAAAAACGAATTGTAAATATCTGAGGCGGAAATGAATGCGTTTATCCAACATATAAATAATAAAATTGATTTAATATTTCCTGATACAAAGAACGATATCATGGCAGGAACTACTGATAATACAATTATAGGCAAGCTCATAAAGACCCAAAATCTCGTTTTGGGTAAGACTGCATTTGTATTTAACCAAAAAAATCTTTTACTAAATGTTAAGCTAATATCCCCTTTTTTACTTATTACTAAAATGTGTAGACATTCGTGAATGATGAAGACTAACATACCTATTATGATAAGATAAAATATATTAATATGAGTGAAACCTGTTTCAAAAAAATAAGGTATTATAAAAATGATTATCTGAAGTAAATATACAAACTTCATATAATGTTTTCGGTACCAAATATTCTGTATAAAAGGAGTCCATTCTGAAAAATCCATACTTATTTGTGGCAAGTGACGAAACCAAATTATAATATGTGTTCCCCTCCCTCATTTAAACTAATTCCTGGCTTATAGATTTAATCTACCTACTAGCACTCAACCGTAAGTTTTATATGTAGCTCTTTAATAGACTTACCAGCAATTTTTGTTGACTAAGACTAAATGCTTCTTTATACCGCCCACTTTTCCCTTCCATTTTTTAAGTAATTGATTTGTAGAATGATTTGAGTAAGAAATTTGTATTATCATTGATACATAAATTCGACAAAATATTCCAATCACCTTTTCATAAATGATTTTCAACTGGATATCCCATGTACAGCTTGATTTCCCTATTTTGTTGAAAAGCAATTCCTTCAAGAAGTCATTACAATTGTACCTTTCTTATGTCAGCAGGTATAAAGTGAAACTTTAATCAGTGGGGGTTTTACTGCCCGGTAATGCGGGATAAAATGAATATAAAAAAGCTTAGAGTTTTAGCTCTAAGCTTTTTTATGATTTCGTTTTAATTCCTTTTACAGAGAAATATTTTTTATCCATTCAGATTTACTCAATACATAATGATTATATAGTTGATTTTCTATCTTCTGTTCACTCAAATAAGTAAACCCGCATTTTTAATAACTTTATTTGATGGTGCATTGTTAATTAAAGCAATTGCGTTGAGGACATTTAAATTTGTTTCTTTAAACAAATAGTCAATTAAACCTTTAGTCGCTTTTGTAGCATAGCCATGATTTTGATGTTCATTTGAGATAGCATACATTATCTCTCTGTTTGGTGAAGGGAGTTCTTCTTTCATGCCTGTGCAGCACCATCCAATGCATTCATTTGTAGCTTTCTTAAATATTCCTAGCTTTAACATACGATTATCTATGTTATTCGTAGTTTTCACTGCCTCAAGAAATACTTGGTTTGCTGGTATTTCATAATTTGCAATCCAATCCATCCTTTGTTCTTTTGTTGATTTCCAGTCTGGTAAAAACTTTTCTATTTCCGGTTGATTTGCTATTTTATAAATACTCTCTGCATCTTTGACCATAAACTCTTGCAAGTATATATCTCCACAATCTATTCTAAATAACTTAGTCAAACTCTCTTCTCCCATATTAATCCCCCTTACTTACGTTATAGCGCCTTAATCTGCTTCGTAAGTTCTATAAATCGTTCATCAAGTTCTTTATATTCTTTGTCGTTAGAAGTTAAAAAGCTTAATTTTCCTAATACTTCTTGTCTCTCTGTTTCTAACTTTAAACGTAGCTCTTCAATATCATCTCTTGTTTTAGTAGGTTCTTCTAGCTGCTTTTGTATCGTATTGTTTGAAAACACGAGTTTTGTGTTAGTTGTTTTCTCCAGAAAATATCGATCGTGAGATACAATTACTAATGTTCCGTTATACTCAGCTAATGTATTTTCAAGTTGTTCACGTGAAGGTAGATCCAAGTGATTCGTCGGTTCGTCTAAAATGAGTACATCTTTTTCATCTAAAATATAAGCCATTAGCTTACATTTTACTCTTTCTCCCATACTCATATGCTCAATCGGCTCTTTCCATTGAGACGCTTGGAATCCTAAATGTTTCATTAAATTTTGGACTTTTCCTCTTTCTTCAAACGTCTCTTTAAAAAATAAATTTTCCGGTGTTCTATCAAGCGGTAAATCAAAAACTTCTTGTGTTAAATAGCCTATGTTTGCAGATGGTGAAATCCATATTTCTCCTTCAGCAGTTTCCGTTCCCATAATCATCTTCAGTAATGTTGTTTTTCCACTACCGTTTGGTCCAACAATCGCAACTTTCTCACCGTGCTGAATTGTAAAATTAACGTTTTCAAATAATGCTTTCCCATGAAAGTCTTTTTTTAATTGCTTCACTTCTAAAAAGCGTTTTCCTACTTTTTTGTTCGCTTGAATAGAAAACTCAACTGAATATTCTTCTTTCACACGTTCTACTTTCGTTTTCTCCAGCTCTTTTTCGAGTCGTTTTCGTTTTGACTTCACTTGTGCATCCATTCGCTTCGCTTTTACACGATAGAATTCTTTCACACCTTCTTGTTTTGTAGACTGCGCGTGTGCCTTTTGTGACCATGAACTCAATTCTTTTATATGTGTTTCTACTTGTTCTATCTTTTTTTGCTGCTTTTCATATTCACGCTGCTGCGACTTCCTTCTTTGCTCACGCACTTTCATGTAGCTCGTATAATTACCACTATGCTCAATTAATTTTTTGTCCTCAATTGACCATATTTTTGTTGCGACAACATCTAAAAAATATCGGTCATGCGATACAACAATAACAGTACCTTTCATCTTTTTTATTTGTTTAATGAGAAATCCCGTACTGATCTCATCTAAATGATTTGTCGGTTCGTCTAATATTAAGACATTAGGATTTTCGGCAAATCCTTTTGCTAATCGAATTTTCAGCTTTTCACCACCACTTAAAGTATGAAAATCGTTCGTTGGCACGCCCCATTTCGCAAGAAGTTCTGCTTCTTGCGAAATCACATCATTACTAATAAAAGATTCTATTTCTTGCTCAACATATGCGGTTGTCATATTCATTTGCTGCCATTCAACAATCCCTTTTGAAGGCTCAATCTTTCCATTTATTAATTGAAGTAACGTTGATTTACCAGCACCATTTTTACCAATTAATCCGATAACATCCCCTTGTTTCACTGCTACATTCATTTTTTCTAACAAAGTATTTTCCATTATTTCAACGTAAACATCATTTAATTTTAAAATTTCTTTCATATTACCGATCCCTTTCATTAAGGGAGAACAAAAAAATCCTCCCAAAGTAATTTTGGCAGGATTAGTCGTTACATTATTTATACCCAAATAAGCTATTACGCAAATCAAATAGCAATACCGTTGTTTGGAATTGGGCAGACTAATCCTAATTTTTATAAATTGAAATTTATTTCATTTCAACATTTAAAAATAAGATTAGTTAATCATCGTCCACCCATCATTCCTTTCCGTCATTAATAACCATATTGTACCATACTAGTACTGTATGAGTAAATGCAATTATTTGTGCTGTTAAAAAGATTGCTTTCTTTTAGGCTTATTTATCATTTCTTAGCTTCATATTGAACAAGCACAAATTACATTGATTGTAATACGTCCTTTAGATTTCCCCAGTAGTAAACTTCTAAGCACTCTCTCTTATATAAATTTTATATAAAAACAAAATGTTATTCGTTACCCAATAACCACTTATTGTTTTTCGATAAATTTTTATTGATTATTCCCTTGTGATAAGCTATTATATCTTTACAGAAAATAATAATGTAAGGATTGAATTTATGGACAGGACATTAAAAATCACAAAGTTAAATATGTTTTTAAGGATTTTTCTCATCCCGATTATAGTAGGGATTATTGTTGGTATACTAACTAAATTGGGGCAAAGTATACTTCCTGGACACTGGAATTCATTAGCTAATCTAGGAAGCGTTTGGTTAGTTCCATCCTTTTTTGTGGCTAGCTTTAGTTATTCTAAGCGTTCAGCTATACTTTCTGGTATCCTTGCACTACTCGGTATGGTATTAGGCTACTATGGTTATGCAATAGTTATTAAAAATGTAGCTCACTCTATTTATTTTATATCTGTATGGATTGTATGTGCATGTATAGGAGGAACTATCTTTGGAATTGCAGGTTTTCTATGGAAAGATACTACAAATCCACTTCATAAATTCGGAAGCGCACTTTTAAGTGGAGTTTTTGTAACGGATGGACTTCACATTCTTTTAAATTTTGAACACTATAGTCACATGTTACCTGTTGGATATACCGAAGTCATAGTCGGGATTATCTTGATTCTTGTATTAGAACGCTCTAATGCTAATCGAATTTCTTCTTTCTTAATGATGGTTCCTATTACTATTTTAGGATTAATTGGATATAAATTATTAAGTTTGTTTGTTTAATTACAATACTGTATCATGAAAAAATAAAAGACTAATTCTATTATAATCCACAAAAAATATCACGAATTTGAACATTATACTTATTCATGTTAATACACTTATTCAAAGGATGGATACATAAAGCTACCTCTTTCAAAGGGATAGCTTTTTTCTTACAAAATCTATTTATCAATTTATTATTAAATCCTTCTAATTTAACAACCGTATTTATTAACGTGTCATTATACATACTAAGATGACCTTTTACTATTTCATATAATTGCTATAAAATAAGGCTAAAAAACCTATCTCCAAAGTTTTTTAGCCTAGATCACTTATCTACACATTAAAAAATTTAATTCGTACAACTGTACCTTTACTAACCTCTGAATTGATTTCTACACTATGTCCTAATTGTTTCGTAATTTCATATACAAGATATAGTCCCATCCCTGTTGATTCTTTAAAATCTCTACCATTTTCTCCTGTAAAGAAAGGTTTAAAGACTCTTGGTAAATCTTGCTTTGGTATTCCTACACCATTATCGATAATTTCAAGCACAACTGTATTACCTTCCTTACAAGCTTTCACTTTAATCTTTTCTCTACTACCTGATGAATACTTAATCGCATTCGATAGTATTTGTCCGATTAAAAATTGTAACCATTTCACATCACTTTCTACAGTAATATCCTTATCAATTTCAAGCTCTGGATATACAAAATTCCGGATAAAGAATCGTTTATGTTCATGTACCGAATCATTCACTATTTTATGTAGTTGTACCCTTTCTACATAAAAGTCTTGTGTAAACGCTTCTAAACGTGCGACATACAGAGCCATTTCTAATCCCTTTTTTAATCGATCAGTTTCCTCATTTATACTTTCAAAACGTGAATCTACTTCATCCTGTGTAATTAATTCTATTACAGATAAAGGTGTTTTCATTTGATGGATCCACTGATTCATAAAGGTTAAATGGTCATTATTTTTTCTCTCTTGCATTTGCAGCTGATTTTGATAATGTCTATATTGCACCTCAAGTAATTCTTGAAGAGCAGCCGATACAGCTGCAAAATCAGATTTTTGAACAGATTCATCCAAAGATTGCATGGGGTTTGCTAAGCGCTCATAAAAAGAACGATGTGTAAAATAACGAAACATTAAATAACTCCCCATAAAGAAAACACCTAGAAACATTGCATATAACGCCGTTGTAATATGATTATGCCCATCAAACCAATATACGAGAAATATAGCTAGTAGTTGAATTATGGTAAAGCAAATAAGTGGTATATGATCACGTATAAACAACCTTATCATTTTTCTATACCATTATCCCAAGTAATATGAAATCTATATCCAACACTACGAATTGTTTCAATCGCACCTTCTATATGCAACATTTGTAACTTTTTACGCACACGTGTTGTATTTACACTTAATGTATTATCATCAACATAAGATTCACTATCCCATAATTTATTAAGTAACACTTCTCTACTCACAACACGCGGATAATTTTTCATTAATGTCTCTAATAAAATAGCTTCGTTTCTCGTTATATCAATCTCGTCATTTCTAAGTTTCAATACAAGTCTTTCAGGATATAAACAAAGGCCATGTTGCTCAATCATTCGCTCTTCTAGTTTCGGTGCATAATCTCCATATGCACGTCTTAAATGACTACGAATTTTCGCCACTACAACTTCATAATGAAAAGGCTTCGGAATAAAATCATCGCCACCGTTTTCTAACGCCATAACTTGATCCATCGTGCCTTCACGGGCCGAAATGAATAGTATCGGACATGTTGAAACTCCGCGAATTTGACGACACCAAAAGTACCCATCAAAACTCGGTAAATTAATATCTAATAAAACTAACTCTGGTTGTTCTTCTAAAAAAATGTTTAATACATTTTGAAAGTCCGATACAATAACTCCTTGATAACCATATTTCGCAACATGTGTCGATAATAGTTCTGCAATTTTCATATCGTCTTCTACAATCATAATTTTGACCATTATTGAACTCCTTTTTAATCCGCAATCTCAAATATACTTATATAGAATAAATACTACCTCTTTTCACAAAATCCGTAAATTAAAAAAGGATGCTTTTATACAAAAGTATCCTTTTTCGTCCCTTATCTATTTAATATGAAATTTACTAAAAATAAATCCTAGTTTCTCCACATAATCCATTCCTAGTTCCATACGCGCTGTTTTCAGCGGATCCACAACTTGGCAAACTTTTAAATTACCTGCTGCCGATAATAAAAGCGTTGCATCAGCTTTAGACATTGCTAATTCTTCATGTAAAAATGTCACCATATTACGTACAGCACGATTTGCTGCATCATCTAACAATTTCTCTGAAGCAATCGTCATCATTTTTTCTTTTTGAATAGCCATTGGTAATGGCCATTGTTTTCCTTTTATAATTTGAACTGTTACCGTTACCTCACCAGCAACCTCTACACCACTAACACCAATTTCACCATCACCCATTGCTGCGTGTAAATCACCTAATGCTAATAGTGCTCCTGGGACATTAACTGGTAGTAGTAATATTGTTCCTTCTTTAATTTCTTTACAGTCCATATTCCCGCCGTGATCATGCGGTGTGCCACATGAAATGCTCTCTTCTTTCGGTGCAGTACCAATTACCCCAATCATTGGATTAATCGGGATTTGTAGTTCACTTGAAAACAAAACATATTCATTATGTATTGGGACAATTTTCACTGTATTTTCATTTAACTCATCACTCATTACACCAAGGTTTGCACCTGTAGTTAAAACGCCCTGCTCTGCAATTTCAATTTTTTCAATCGTTACGACTAATATATCGCCAGGTTCTGCTCCTTTAACATATACAGGTCCAGTCGCTGGATTAATTCGGTTCCAATCTAATTCTTGAAACACAACATCTTCAGAATTGATTTGATTTTCAAAGCAATCATATGTTTCAAATACAAGACTGCTCCCAATTTCTACTTCCATACACGGCTTATTTTCTGGTGACATTGAGTAAATGATATGGTCTTTATGAATTCGATACATAATACCTCTCCCTTTTATATTTATCTACTATTACTAATTAGCTTTTTTTATACAAGCTCCTCATAAAATTAAATGTTATTTTTATGTAAAAAAGCACGCAGATTGTTTTATAACATACACTCTTTACTATAACAGAAAGGTGGTATCACTATGCCCCTTATTCCATACAACGAAAGTGATGTTGATTTACTAGCTCGATTAATTCGCGCTGAAGCTGAAGGCGAAGGTCGCCAAGGTGAGGAGTTAGTTGGATGCGTTGTAGTAAACCGTGTATTTTGTGATTGCTTAGATTTTAAACAACTCCGTACCGTGCGAGACGCTGTATATCAAAGCCCCGGCGGATTTGAAGCAGTACAATATGGATATTTTTATCAACGCGCTCGTGAATCAGAAAAAGAAATCGCACGAAAAGTTTTACAAGGTCAATGGCGCTGGCCTGCACGATGGGCTCTTTGGTATTTCCGTCCAGTTGGAGCTTGTCCACCTGAATGGTATAATCAGCCATTTGTAGGACAGTTTAAAAGCCATTGTTTTTATGAACCAAGTGGTGATGAATGTCCGAAAATGTATTCACGATAGTAAAATTTGCAACGCAAGTACTTAGAAATTTTGGTACTTGCGTTGCTTTTAACTGTGTTTTAGAAATCTAATAGTGTGATGAATTTTTCTATGCCTACTACATGTATTAATAATGGTATACGAGGACCATTTGATTGATTCATAATGAGCTTATATATAATAGTGAATAATTGTTTTTGATTTTCTTTCATTATTTTTTTATTTTCATGATGACAAATCGCATATAATTGCTCCATTAAGTTAGAGTAATCTTTATTAGAACGAAGTATTTTACAAACTTCTACTAGCCATTCTTTCTGCCTTTCATCTAATGTGTAGTAAAACTCTGCATTTTTCTCCTCATTTACCGCGATTAATTTTTCAGATTGAAAGTTTCTTATCCAATACTCTGCGCGATTACTTATCGCTCTCATTTCATCTAATGCATAGCTCCTATCTATTTTCTTTAATATCCCCTGTAAAATAGTTGAATCAAAATTTAATAATGGTAACGTTCCTGCTACTTGATTAAATTTCGGATATTCTTTAAACTCACTATCAACTCTAGAGATTTTAATTGCATCAAATAAATCTTCATTTTTGAGCGTTTTATTTTCATAACTATCTTTCAATCGCTCATACTCTGTATAATTACGAATCACATCTTCATCCAACCCAATATGAAAAGCAGCGCCTGGTTTGTATTTTGCAAACATAAAGAGAATTACTTCTGGTATATACACTTTCAATAAATCGCTTGGTGTAATACTATTCCCTGAAGAACTAGACATTTTTTCATGATTCCCTTTAATACCAATAAAATCGTAAGAAACGTAATGAGGCGCTTCTCGATTGAATATTTTCCTTGCAATTTCTTTTGATACATTATAACTACCCGTTTCTGATGAATGATCTCTACCGCCCGGTTCAAAAATAACATCCTCTATCATCCATCTCATCGGCCAATCGATTTTCCAGTTTAGTTTCATTTTATTTGTATTTAATACGGATAACTCTTTTTCATTTCCGCATTCACATTCATACCGCACTGTTTTTAATACTTCATTAAAATGTGTAATAGTTGTTGTATCTTTTCCGCACCTCTCACAATATAATGTAGCTGGATAAAAGCTCTCTCGCTCTTCTTCACTACACTCTCCAGTTTTAAAACCCATTAAAATATCATATATTTCTTTTCGTTTATACAAGGCCTCTAATATATTTTCGTTATATCTTCCGCTTCTATATTCATCATGTTGATAAATAAATTCTACTTCAATTCCAAATGCTTGAAGCGATTTTTCAAACTCTTTTTCAAAATGCTCCGCATACGAGTTATGACATCCATACGGATCTGGAATATCACAGTATGGCATACCAATATACTTTGCAAAAGATGGATCAATATTTTTTGGAACTTTTCTAAACCTATCATAATCATCCCACGAAAATATAAAACGAGTCTTTTTCCCTAAATCTTGAAGTGCTCTTACTACGAAATAAGTCGTTACGATTTCACGAAAGTTCCCAATATGAACAGAACCTGACGGACTAATTCCAGATGCACAAACAAACATTTCTTTATTTGGATGTTTCCTAATTAATTCATGTGCTACTTCATACGCCCAATGCATATATTACTCACCTCAATTATTTTTTGTTTCTCATTTCCAGTTTTATGCAACAAAAAAACTCCCACCCCCAAGATTATTCATCTTGAGGACGAGAGTTGTTAGCTTCGCGGTACCACCTCAGTTTGTTAATATGTCACCATATTAACCTCTTCAGGTACGGCAAAATATGCTTATACCCTATCTCTATAACGGGAGAACCCGTCGCACCATCCCTAAATAAATTAGTTCCTTGCGCAGCTCCAAGTCTTTTTTCATTAAGATGTATACCGCTCTTTCTCAGCTACCAGAGCTCTCTGTACGTATTCTTTCTTAACTACTCTTCTCTTCTATGCCTTAAATATTAGTTTTTTAATATGATAATTTATAACACTTTTATTGTCAAACTTTTCCGAATCGAAATCGTAAAATTATCTAAAAAAATTCTTTATCGCTTCTAATTGAATTTTGTGGCTACACTCATCACAACAATATGCCCCTTTTGGTTTCTCTTTAAATCGCTTATATTTTTCACTACCTTCGTAAACACGAAATATATTCTTACAAGAAAAGCAAACAATCTCATAAAACATCATATGCATTTTCCCCTCCGTGTTTATAAACCTTTTAATCACTTGAGAAGATTAGTTTTCTAGAGCACAAATCATAATATCCTCTGACTAAAAGGTTTACCTCTATTCTTATCGAATTATATTAATATCTTATAACGCGAGGTGAACATCTTGTTCAGTAATATAGACTTAGCTTTAAATGTTAAAGCAAGTTTAGCTGAAGGACCATGTTGGAATGAAAAAAAGCAACTTTTATATTGGGTTGATATTATGGAGAAAAAATTATGCATATATAATCCTACTACCAATACGAACCGAGTAATCGCTCTCAATCAACAAATTGGCTGTGTTGTTCCATATTTAGAGGACATATTACTCTTAGCTATGGAAAACGGCTTTTATTCTATTAATGTAAATACAGAAAAACTGACACATATGTTTGACCCCGAACCTCATTTAATAGAAAATCGTTTTAATGATGAAAAATGTGATCCCGCTGGTCGTTTCTGGGCAGGTACTACAGATACATACGGTATGAATGCTGCAGGTTCCTTATATTGTTTACATAATAATTTGAGTGTAGAGAAAAAAGTTTCACATGTAAATACTTCAAACGGAATCGCTTGGTCACCTGATCATACATACCTTTACTTTATAGATACACCTACTAAAAAAGTGGTTCGCTATCAATATAATATACGTACTGGAGACATTCATAATCCAAGTGATGTAATCATTTTCTCTGAAAATGATGGTCTACCTGATGGTATGACAATTGACGAAGAAGGTTGTTTATGGATTGCACATTGGGGAGGTTCAAAAATAACTAGATGGAATCCCTCTACTGGAGAACAAATATTAAGTATTCCAATTCCTGCGTTATATGTAACATCATGTACATTTGGTGGACCTAACTTAACTGATTTATATGTTACAACAGCCAGAACAAGAATGACGATTGAAATTAATCTTTTAACCGAAGAAATGATAAGTACTTTAAAAAGCATTTATAAAGAATGGAAAGAACTAAAAGTTGAAATAAAAGAATTAGCTTATAATATAGTTCGTAATGAAAGACACATTCGATTAAAAACAAATGCCATTACATTTGTCATTCGGAAATAATACTATAAAAAGTAAGGATATTTCCTCATATATTCATAGGAATACCCTTGCCTTTTATTTTCATAAAATTATTTTGTTATTAGTTTTCGCATCATTTAAAATATAATTTTCTTTCGACATACTACTCAGCTATTAATTGAATTCATTAACTGGAAGAAATATTCTGCTTCATGAGTCTCATTCAATTTATACCATGAATGAAGTGTATCCGGCGCAAATACATCTAATTTTTTCAGTACTTCCATGGCAAATTCTAGAGGCGCTACACCCGATGCAGTAATAAGGTTTCTACTAGACGCTACAGGTCCCACTTCATAAAAATTTTCTCCTTTATAAGTAGGACAAACCATTTTCATATACTCTAAACTATTACTTGTGTGATTTATAGAATCCAAGTAACCGTAATTTGCAAGACCTATAGTTGCACCGCAAATTGCTGCTACAATTGTACCAAGTTTTAAAGCTTCATCAACTGTTTTCAAAATAGGTTTATGTATTTCTTCACTCCAAGTATTCCCTCCAGGTAAAATTAATAAATCGTTACTCTCAAGGATACATTCATCTAGGGAAATATCCGGCTTTATATTCAAGCCCCCCATTGAAATAATCGTTTCTCTATTTATTCCAACTGTAACTACTTTAAAAGGCGCTACATCTTTTTTGAAATATCTCCCTGTATTAAGTTCAGCAATTAAATGTCCGTATTCCCAATCAGACATCGTGTCAAATACATATAGATAGGCTTTTCTTGTTTGCATTCAATAACACTCCATTCATATACTACACTCTTAATTAAAACAAGTGCTCTTTTCAGTTTAACATTTTATTCAATATTTATGGTTTAAAATTCCAAATAAAAGAGCACTTGTTTCCGCAAGTGCTCTTTTGGGGATTTTGAGATACCCTATTAACGAAAGTTAAGGTTACTTAAAGTTAAAAGGTATTTATATTATATGCTTGTCCTTTTTATTTGTGCATAATCAATATATAAACATCTTTAATCATTCTTAATAACTTTTAGTTATCGTTCTTTCTTACATTTTATCATTAAGAAATTGATTGAAGGTTTATTTGCCATGTTCTTATTTGGTTCATCAATTTCCGAAACTTTTACTAATCTATATTGATTAAAATCTTTTTTTATAGATTCAGAATCATAAAAGAACATTTTTACACCTTCCATTATCTCATAATAATCTTTATCCAACTGTTTTCCTTTTCCGTACATGGGAGCTTTTTTAGAAACAGTTGTAAAAACCATATATCCGCCTGGTTTTAACTGATTATAACAATCTTCAATAAATTTCTCTCTTTCCTGTTCATTCAACAAATGAAGAAGTGCATGACTAAATATCCCATCATACAGTTTATTATCAAAAGGCATTTCGTTTACTGAACCGTGATACATACTAACATCTTCTAGTCCGTTTTCTCTTGCTAAATCGATCGCTGTTTTCGAAATTTCAATACCTGTTATATTTATACCATTATCGATAAAAACCTTTGCATTTCTTCCATATCCAATACCCGGAACTAATATATTCTTAACGTTCTTTTCAAGAAAAAAATCTTTTGTCAAAATTGCAGATTCTGTAGGTTCAAATCCCCACATCGTTTGTTTTTCGATAAAACTTGATTCCCAAAATTCCATTATGTATCTATCTCCTTATTTTCAATCCATTTTTAGTATCACATTAAAAACTTATAAATTTTAACGCTGCGTCTACCTATGCCAAATTAGTTTTTTACCACATTCACTATAAGTCCATTGAATATAGCACAATTATAAGCCTATATCTATTATAATGATTGGTTTAAAATCCACCCTATTTTATTAATCCTTACGTTTGTAGAAAAATAAAAAAGCCAATACTTCCGTTATAGTATTGGCTTTTTCTCACGAGAAATTATCTTTTTATATTGTACCGATCTAATACTTTTTCTAACATTTCTAAAGTTATTGGTTGTGCTTCTTTTATTAATTGATAACCAATACGACCATTCGGTTCCGCTGTAACTTGCTGTAAACTCTTTACGTCATGAATCCCTTTTTCTCTTAATTCCATATAAAGTTGTTGTTCCGACATTTTTGCCTGCATCAAATTCTCTTTTACAATCTCTCCGTTTTCAACAATTATAATGCTACTTCCATTTAAAAATTGTTCCACCTTCCTTGATTTCAATTCAAAGAAATGAATGATAAGTAATATGCTTGCAAATATGATAGCCGCAAATATAGATGGGACTACTTTTCTACTTAATACAGGTTCTACAATAATACGGCCAATTGATACAACTATAATGATTTCAGCTCTTGTCATTTGGCTCACAGATGTACTACCTGTCATTTTCAAAACAATTATTCCAGTAAAAGTTAATATAATACTTTCCAAAATTATATTCATAACTACCCAATCCTTTAATGGTGTATTTTACTATCATTCCCATCAAAGGTGTGTTTTACTTACCTATTAAGTTGTTAAATCCTTCAGACCATGATGGAAATAAAGGTGTCCATCCATACTCTTTACGTGCCTTATTATTGGAAGCTCCTCTTTCCCAACTATTTTTCCCATCTTGAACTTTAGGCTGAGGTGCCCCTATCGCTGCTGCATATATTGGTAACCATTCTTTACTAGTTGCTGGATAATTATCTACAATATTTACGATTCCTGAAGGCCAATTAAGGGCTAGCATAGTAGCTCTTGCAGCATCTTCAACATGTATAAACGAGCTTATCCCGTCTGATGCGATAATTTCATTATTACGAACTTGATTTGCTATTAATCCGTTTTCCGCATACCATGTTCCTGGTCCGTATAATGTGCCGTAACGAAGTATAACCGATTCAGGTAACTCAGTAACAGCTTTTTCTAATTTCAATATGCCATTAACAGTGACTTGCCGAGGCATAGAAGCAGTAATATGTAGTGAGTCTTTTTCAGTCGCAAATGTATCCCCTGATTCATACGCCCATGAAATACTTTGAGCGATTATTTTCTGTACCCCTACATTTTTAGCGGCATCGACAAGGTTACGAGTGCCTTTTGTTCTAATTTTTGCATTATCCTCAAAATTCCATGAAGACAATGACGTTAATTGATGAATAACTACATCGGGATTTGTTTCTTCTAATACAGAAAATACAGCCTTTCTATTAAATACATCAGCTATTACTGGTATGGCACCAATCTTTTTCATTGCTTCTACTTGCGAAGTATTACGGATCATCGCAAAAACTGTATGCCCATTTTTTATTAACATTGGCAATAAAGAACGTCCTATTACACCAGTTGCACCTGCTACAAATATTTTCATATATGTTCCTCCTCATTTAGTAATCATAAATGTGACGAAACATTTGTAAGGTATGTGACAAATATTTGCTTATTTTTTTCGTTATTCATATGAAACATATACTTTTAATGGTTTAATTATCCCTAAACTCAATTCATCAAAGCATTCTATGAGTGAAGTATAATGTATTTCATGTTGAAAGATCTCTTCTATAAATGGTGTTTTTCCTATTTCTTTAAAAAACCAATCTGCATGCTTTTGATAATCGTATCCGTCACTTGATCCAATGATTTGCAATTCTTTCTGATAAAAGTTAGCAATTAATGTTAGTTCTTCTATATTACCATCAGACAGTATACATATTTCACCATTAGTTTTAAGAGCTTTTTGCAAAGTATGGAACCCACTATTTGTAGCAGAACATTCAAAACCATAATTATATGTTTCTATTATTTTCTCTTCTGAATCATATATGTTTTTCGCACCAAACTTCTTTGCAAAATCTTTTCTATTTTTATTAGGCTCAACAACATCCACGTGCTCAACGCCTACATAGTATTTTAAGAAATAACAAGCGAGTAAACCAATAACTCCCATTCCAGTTATAAGTACTTTTTCATCCTGTCGCAGGTTTAGTTTCAATACTCCTTTAGCGGCATCACACGAAAGAATAGATAATAAAGCAACTTTAGGTTGTATAGAACTAGGCACTCGAATTACTTTATAACCCTTAACTATCCCTATCGTTTCATGTCCATAAAAAGAAACTACTTTATCGCCTACGTTTACATGTGTTACTTTATTACCAACTTGAATCACTTCACCATAACTTTCATATCCAGTTTTTCTTGGATAAAAAGGATTCGTATCTGTAACATCGGATCCATTATACTGTGGTAACTCGGCCCCAATGCTTATCGCTCCTGCGATTGTTTTAACGATAATTTCATCGTCCTGTATGTCCTTAATTTCATTTGTTTCCCACTCAAGTTGTTTAGGCCCTTTTACAATTAACTTATATTGTTCCATTTATATCCTCTCTTTTTATAAAGATGTTATAAGTAATATTGTTCATCTAGATTTCGACTAAATTTATTTACCTAATAGATGATAAATTACCCTTGCCCAAGTTTATACCTTTAATGCTCCTGTACATTTCTGTTCAGCGTCTAATACTTTAAAATTACTATTCTGATAACATTTTAAGAAAAGTTGTTGCCGCCCAAATGAAATACGCAAGTTGTGTCACGATATACATCGTAATTTCAAAACCTGTAAGCTTTCTTTCCCTTTTTATTTTCTTTAAATATCTATAAAAACAAAATGAACATAAAATCAGTAAAACAATAGACATTTGATATAGATTTTCCACTAAAAGAACTGCCATTTATTTCATCACCTTTCCAATAAAGTGAAACTTTAATCAGTGGGGGTTTTGTTCATCCTTCACTGATTATCAGCCCTCACCAGTCGGGATTTAACGGGATAAAAAATATATAGTTCAAGCATATCATTTTAACGGAACGAATTACCACAATTTTCAAATTGAATAAACTTCCTAAGTAAAAGAAGTCACTTTTCGGAAATGTTTCAATACAATATTATGTAATTCAATACTCACTATATAATATTAGATTAGGTTTTCTTTTACTGTACATGCTTAGGAGGAAGTTTTACATGCAATTGATTCATAACATACAAAAAACGTTTAATAACCTATGTAACTACGATACGGTCAATTTAATACACGCTATTCAATCATTAAATATTTCACTTCATAAAATATCTCCTTTTATTACTTCACCAGTTAATCTTGAATACGGAAGGAACGTTATCTATCAGTCTGAATTTGTAGAGATTTTAGTATTAAAATTCCCCAGCAAAGCAAAGACTTTTGTGCACGATCACGGAATATCTGTAGGATGTATACTAATAGTCAATGGTACGCTACAAAATATAACGTACGAAAATAATAGCGAGCGGATTGAAGAGTTTACAGAGGGAAATATTTTCACAGTAAAAAAAGATACTGTGCATAAAATGTATAACGCTACAGATTCAACAGCAATAACATTTCACGTATATTCCCCACCATTAAAAGATGTACAAATATATGAGTAGCCTTTAAAAGGAGGAAATATGCAAAATTTGAAGGATTACTATATAAAGAGCTTACAAGATGGTCGTAACGTTTGGCTCTATGGACAAAAAGTAGATGTAACTACAGACAAACATTTTGCAGGTACATTAAGTACCATTTCTAATTTATTTACATTGTTTGATGACCCCATACGAAGAGATTCTATTGGATATGTGAGCCCAAAAACGAAAGAATTTGTTCATACTGCATTTTTAGTTCCGAATTCCTATAATAAATTATTAATGAGAAGAACTGCATTTGAAACGTGGAGTTATGCTACAGACGGTGTAATGAGTAGATTATCTGATTATGCAAGATCGAGACTTACTGGCTGGTACGTATCAAGATATTTTTATAAAAAATTCGATGCACAGTTTCCAGATAAAATTACATCTTATTATGAAAAAGCGAGAGATAATCACTTGTTCTTAAGTGTAGTTCAACGTGACCCACAAATAAATCGTTCTACAGAATCAATATTGAATGCAAAAAATTTAGGGTTACTAAGAGTTACGAAGGAAACTTCTGATGGAATTTATTTAAATGGTGCAAAAATGGTAGGTACTGCTTCTCCTTATTCAAATGATTTATTAATCTATCCATTAGCAAAACTGACTGATACTCAAAAAGATTTAGCTCACTTTCTCATTGTGGCAGCCAATTCCCCTGGATTACATATGGTTTGTAGAGAACCATTTGCGAATGCAAACTCAAGTACAGTTGATTCCCCTCTTAGCTCACAGTACGATGAAATGGATGCACTATTAATCTTTGATAATGTATTTGTACCATGGGAACGTGTCTTACTGTATAACAACCCTGAAGCATTATGGAAATTAAAGTCAGATATAGCTTCTAGTAGTTTAGCTTATCATCAAGCAATTGTACGATTAGTAGTAAAACTAGAATTTATAACTGCAATTGCTTGTGAAATTGCTGAAGCGATCGGTGCTACTACTTATTTGCATGTTCAAGAGAAGCTTGGGGAATTAATTATGCAAATCGAAACAATTCGCGCACTTTTAATTGCTGCTGAAGTTGAAGGTACTACAAATAAAACGAAAACTTATTTGCCGAATTTTAAATATATCGAAACTGCAAGGAATCTTGGTTCCAAATATTATCCCCGTGCAATAGAAATTTTACAATTAATTGGAGCAGGTGGGTTCATTCAACTTCCTTCGAGCTCAAATGACTTCCAGAGTCCTATAGCTGATTTATTGAAAAAGTACTTTAAAGGAACTAATATAGATGCCGAACAACGCACAAAATTATTTAAGTTAGCCTGGGATACCATCGGAAGCCCCTTAGGATCTAGACACGAATTGTATGAAAGATTTTATGCTGGAGATCCAATACGAAATACAGCTATGCAATATGTAAATTATGATAAAAATCACTTTAAAAAGATGATAAGTAAATATTTACATTGATGAAAAAGAGCACTCTTTGCTAAGAGTGCTCTTAAAAAATATATAATTATCCAATTACATATATAATTGCTCCGGCCACAACTGCTACTTTTCTCTGTAATGGTTTCATCTTATTCACTTTTATTTTTATAATTCAGCTTTATTACTTCTGGTATATACTTCCTATCATATTTTCTCGTATAGATTTCTCTATCAGGAGTAACTAATTGTAAAACAATCTCACCATAAACCCCATCTAGTATTTCAAATTCACCTTGTGCATTTGAAATACTGCGTTCCTTACTTTCAATTGAATCTTCATATATTTTCACATTAAATATAGGTTCGTTATTTTGATCTACGATAATACCTCTTGAATACTTAGCAACTGCTATGCATTGATCCTCTTTTTTATAATATGTAATCACAACAATTGCACCTGCCACTATAGCGCTACATACAAACAAGAGAATGATTTTGCGCCTCACAACGAACCTCCTAATTCAAATTATTCTTTTCTAAACTGAAAATTAAACTGTCTTAATTGCTTGATTTCCTCAATTACTTTACGAATACCTTCTTCAATCTTATCTTCTTTTACATTCGAAACATTTAACTTTAACAGTTTTTCTTTAGGAAAATTCCTCATATAATTCTTATCAATAGTATCGACACTTATTTGAATGTCACCTAATTTTTGTATAAGTGTTTCTGTAACTGTGTTTTTCTGCATTTCTAAACAAGTGTGTATTCCAAATGTGTTTTGTCTATTATATGTAAATAATGATGGATTTTCATTTTGCACTTTTTCTAATGTTTCTGCTAGTTTTATTGATCTATTGTAGTAGGAAGAATTAATTTTACTTTTATGACGTTCAAACATACCGCTCTTTATATAAATTTCTAAAGCCGCTTGAGAAATCATTGGACTATCAATATCTAGTATCTTTTTGTATGTATAGAACGCATTTGCAATGGATGGTGGGATGACTGCAACTCCAACCCGTAAACCAGGAAAAATAATCTTCGAATAACTTTTCAAATATATGACATGACTACAATTATCCAAGCTATATAACGGATCTGCTTTTGAATCAGTTTCTAAATCTGCTAAATAATCATCTTCCACTATAAATACATTGTATTTCTTAGCCAATAGTGCGATTTTTTCTTTCTCATCTTTAGAATAAGAAGTTCCAAGCGGATGATGATATCTCGGTATCGTATAAAAGAATTTTATTTTTCCAGTTTGAAATATTTGCTCCAATTCATTCAAATCGATACCTTCATTCGTACGTTTAATACCGATTACAGGAACTTTATTTATTTCTAGATAATCAATATATAGATGATATGTTGGCTGTTCAATTAATACAGTTTCATTTCCATTCGGAAATGGTATAGAAGTTAATATAGCAAGCGCCTGCTGCACACCTGATGTTATAAAAATATTGTCTTCTTTCGTGAACACTTGATAATTTGCCAACTGTTTTTGAATGACTGGAATTAAAGATGGTAACCCTTTCGGTGTTCCGTATACGAACAAATCATTTTTATAAGTATCAATAGCCTTATTAATGCAATGCTGAAAATCTAAATATGGGAAAACATCTGGATCTGGTGCTGAAGAAGCGAAATCAATTATCTCGTTATTTTCTATGGTACTCCCAGATTTCTTAACAACGTAGTATCCACTTTGAGGGACAGAATATATAATGTGACGCTTTTCTAATTCATGAAGCGCACGTATAACTGTTGCCTTATTACATTCATATTGCGTAACGAGTGACCGTATAGACGGTAATTTCTTTCCTTCTTTTATATCTCCATTTTGAATCATATTTTCAATGTCATTTAAAATATGTAAATACTTATACATATTACACCTCCTTCAGCAATTCTATATTTGATTCCATCGGTTTTCTATTCATATAGCATTCATTCCTCAATTAGTTAATTTTCCGATCATCTATATCGTAAATCCCAATAGCATATGAATCATTTTCAATCCATTTCTTTACTGCTTCTGTTTTAAGTACAACTTCAACTTCTTTTTCTATTTTCTGTCCAAGTTCTCTCGCCCCTACTTCATCATCGCTAATCTTAGTTTTTATATCAATGGTAACAGGTTGATTCTTTTTATAATTTATTTGCTGAATACCAAACCCTTCATATCCATTTTTTCTGAATACATCATCAAATATATGTCCAAAAACTTGATTCCATCTACTCTCTGCCTTTACAACTTCTCTATTTCTTTGAGTTATATTGATTTTATAAGACGTTACACCTTGTATCACCAATCTTTTATTAATATCATTTTTTATTTCGTTACTATCTTCGCTATCAGCAATCTCTAAATCTACTATCCTTTCTTTTTCATCTCTTATAGCAGCACTAAAAAAAGATTCCTCCTTTACCGCTGCTGTGGCAATATCCATCACTATAGAATCTTCACTTTTAGCATCTTCAATGTCATTCTCACAGGCACATAATAAAGCAAATGGAAATAAAAGTACAAGTAACTTCTTTCCCTTTCTCATGTAGCACCCCTCCAAACATTTTCATTTACGATAAACTTTTTACTTTGACATATAAATACCTTCTTTAATTATTAAATTTAACATTATTTCACATTTTCCCCACTTAACAAGGAAATTACAATTAATAAATAGAATATCTCTATGAATAAATAAAAAGTGAGGGATATATAATGCAACGTGTAAATACGATTGATATTAGTAATGTACTACAATTGGACAAAACTCTTTCGACTTTATTAAATAAAATGATTTCTTCAAAACTAGACCTTGAAAATTGGTTAAAAGAGCAGTCAAAAGTAATTTGGGACATCGAAGAACAATTAAGATCACATTACATCGCCTTTCAATGTAATACGGATGATGAAGAAATAAAGGATACTTTTGAACATGATCAACAATTTGTAAAGCCACTTTTAAAGCGGTACCAAAATTTATTGGATAATAAATATTTAGAGTCACCTTTTCGAATGGAATTAGATTCTAACGTATATGGTTTATTAGATACAAAAATAAAAAACGCTCAAAAGTTATTTTGTGAGGAAAATATTGAATTAGAAATAAAGGAAGACAAATTAATCACAGAGTACTTTGAAATCACTGGAGGATTAAGTGGAATTTGGGACGGAGAAGAAAAAACGATAACAGAATTACAATCCTATTTACAAGATTCGAATCGTGACACCCGTAAAAAGGCAAAAACCATTATTTCTGAAAAATTTTTATCTGTTGAAAAAGAACTCCAAAACATATTAAATCAATTAATTGAAATTCGCCATCAAAAAGCAAAAAATATTCAACTAGAGAATTATCGCGATTATATGTTCAAAAAATACGAGCGTTTTGATTATTCAGCGAAAGATTGCTATGAACTAGCTGAATCCATACGTAAGTATGTTGTGCCTCTTAAAGATAAAATATTGCTAGAGAAAAAAGATAAACTGCAAGTTGATACGCTTCGCCCGTGGGATGTATCAGCTGTAACTCCAGATCAAAAAGTACTTAAACCTATTGCAAATGAAAATGATTTAATTGAAAAGAGCACTCATATCTTTAATAAACTAGATGTTGAATTTTCAGCACTTTTAAACCGAATGTATAAACACAATTGTCTTGATTTAACAAGCCGCAAAGGAAAAGCAGCTGGTGGCTTTTGTGAGTACTTACCAGCTTCACAATTATCTTATATTTTTATGAACTTAAATTATACACAAGATGATATTGTCACTTTTATACATGAAATGGGTCATAGTATTCATAACGAACTCATAAAACCATTAAAATTACGACAGTATATAGAAATTCCAGCTGAAACAGCTGAGCTAGCCAGTATGACAATGGAGTTATTCTCGCTTAATTATTGGGATACCTTCTATACAGACAAAAAAGATTTAAAACAAGCAAAAATTAACTTCTTTAAAGATGTTATTTCATATTTACCTATTATGCTTATTGTCGATCAATTTCAACACTGGCTGTATGAAAATCCAAGTCATACTTCTGAAGAAAGAAATGAAAAATACTTACAACTTCAAAAACATTATCAGTCTAGCGTCATACATATTGATGGCTACGAAAACTGGATAGCAACGAGTTGGCTACCTGTACTCCATATTTTTGAAGTACCATTTTATTATATTGAATATGCGATCGCCCAACTTGGTGCATTACAAATGTATAAACAATATAAAGAGGAACCTAAGCAAGCACTAGAAAATTATAAAAAGGCATTATCACTAGGAAGCTCGCAATCTATAAAAGAAGTGTATGATGCAGCCGGTATTCGTTTTGATTTTTCTGGTGAAACAATTAAAGAACTAATGCTATTTGTAGAAAAAGAATTAGAATTACTTGAGCAATTATAAGAAGAAAGCTGCACCTATATTTTTGGTGTAGCTTTCTTCTTTATTTTATTAATCAGCTCTATGTACTGAGTATCCCCATATCCGATTGTTGGAAAAAGATAAAACAACTTTATTAATAATTCACGAGTTGATAAATCTTTATTTTTAGAGATGAATTTCATTACTGCATTATCTTCTGTTAACATTTCTAAAAATAAGTCTATAGCCTGATACATTACAGGTGGTACCTTATGAGAGGTCTTTTTATGGTTTACTAATACTTCATTGTATATAGAAGAATAATTCCCCAATTCAAGTTCAATTTGATTTACTTTAAATTCATCCTCTCTAAAGCTATTTAAGTATACCTTCCCTTCATAAGCAGACTGTTCAAGGTGAGAAAGTATGGTAAGTAGGTTCATTTGGCAAAACATATCTTCACCAAACCATAGAATAATACATTTATACTTTTTCGTAAAAAGGTTTTCTAACGGATCTATAACCTTTTTTATATAACTTTCTACTGAACTGTTATGTCCTTTCGCTCTTGTTTTAATAAACTCTTCATTAAAAACTTGAGTAGTAGCCGAGTTCACACACATTGCCTCATTAAATGGTGCATAATCAGAATCACCCATTAGCTTTTCGTTTTTAAATTCTTCATACATAACTTGACCATTTAATATGTTAAGTACCTCTTTATCAAATAGCTCACTCTTCCTATTTGGTAACTGTTCAACCTCTATTTTTCTAGAAATATTCATTTTAAACCCCCCTTCTTTATTTAAATTTAGTTTAACAAATGATTGAATAGGCATTTTGTTAAGTTGGTATTCTCTTGGATTCATTCCAAAAACATTTTTGAAAGCTCTACTATAAGCCTCTTGGGAAGAGTAATCGTAATCCAACGCTACCTCAATTATCTTCCTACCTTTCTTTAAATCTTCCGTAGATAAATACAACCTTCTAAGAAGAATATAACGTCTAATACTGAAACCCGTTACTTGATGAAATTTAAAAGAGCAATAATAAGGAGAATACCCCATGTAACGAGATAATTCATCTAATGAAAATCTCTTTTTTAAATTGCTCTCAATCCAATTAATCATCTGCTGTATATGTTCATTCATTTCCTTCACTCCTTATTTAAAAGTATAGGAGAAGTGCGTTTCTTTCTTTTGATATTTCTTGTGTTTTATAACATGAGCCTTTCTCTAAAGTCTTTATAATCTATATATAAGTATTAATTTTATATTTTTTCATCTATCTTATTTTGTCATACCTTCTATTCATTTTTCAATTTAGCGTTAATGAGTATGTTGGCAACACCTTACTAATTATCAAAGGTCAATTTACATCATATTTCATTTTAAAGGATTTCAAAAATTAAACACGAATTTTATAAAATAAAATTCTTTTAATTCCCAAGTTAAAAAATTAAGGTTTGGAAAGGACGTTTCAATGAACAAGCTAGAAAAAGAAATACTTCAATTCATAAATGAACAGTATCCGTTGAATTTTATTAACATTAAGCCAATAACAAATGAGATGTATGAATGTCTTACAGAACAAGGTACATACTTCAGTAGAATTACAAACTACAAAACATATGAAGAACAGATAGAGGAAGTTTTATATACAAATTTTTTATATCAAAATGGTTTAGGTGTTCCACCAATAATCCCTTCATTACAAGGGAATTTTGTAGAAAAATTCACATTAGACAAGGAGATTTTTGCTGTATTATATAAAGCTGCTCCTGGTATACATTTACCAAGGTCTGAATGGAATTCTAATATATTTAAAAAACTTGGTAAACAAATTGGAAAATTACATCGTATATCTAAAAGCTTTGAAAAGATTAAACCAGTAAAACATATAAACGATTGGTATGAAAATGAAGAATATAATTTTCTTAAATATATCCCTAAAGAAGAAAATACAATAAGAGAAATTGCATCTGACGTTTTAACTTCCATAAAAGAGCTACCAAAATCCCCTTCAAATTACGGCTTAATACACGGAGATTTATGGTTAGAAAACATTTTAGTCGAAAATAATTCAAACTTAACAATGATAGATTTTCAAGACTGCGAAAAACATTTTTACATATTCGATTTAGCCGTTCCTATTTATAGTGCGATAGAATATTCATTTGCTGGAAATGGGAATATCGTTGACTATGAGTATTCTATTACAAAAGCACTATTTGAAGGCTACCAAGAGGAAAATGAGCTACCAAAAGAGATGAAAGACAAGTTTCCGTTATTTATTAAATTAAAGGAGATTTTTGAATATAGCTTAATGCATATGTATTGGGATAAAGAAGAATTAACGGAGGAACAAGTACGGATTATGAACCTTTATAGGATGAAGATCGAAAATAAGAATACCTATATCAATATTTAAGAATGCTGTTGTTTAACTGCAAGGAAACTTTGGTTAAACAACAGCATTTATTAATTAGCTGACAACCTTTTTTATGACTTATAAATACTGATTCAATAATCTTCTCAAATACACTTCATTTTGCGGTGATACTTTTTCAGAAAATCTAGCTGCAATAATAATAGGAGCCCATTGAAAAACTTCATCTCTTGATATGCCGGTACGACTGCAATATATATGTAAATACATCTCAGCTAATTCTACCGAAGATTTTGAGTACAACAAGTATGTTCGAAATACATCTGCGCGAATATCACCTGAACTAGCATCTACCCAATCTATAACTTTCACTTTCTCTTCCTTACTCAAAATCAAATTAAATGGATGAAAATCTCCATGACATAGCCTAAAATCAAATGTAATAAAATCTAATTTTTGTAATATATCCTTCTTTTTGCGTTCATCCAATTTATGTACAGATTTAATTTGACGCTCTAACCTTCCCCTCATTAACTCCATTTCATCTGTATTCACATGTATAGCATGGATCTTTTTTTGCTCATTAACACAAAGGCTGATATAACGCTCTGCCTCATTTAAATTATTAAGCAGAAGATCACCAATGTTGTCCCCTTTTACATGTTCCATAATAATTGCCTGTCTATTTTGTATCTTTTTCACTTCAAATACGTTTGGAACTGGCAACCCACATGAATACGCATATTTTTGTTTTTTTGCTTCATTCATAGACTCTGTATCTGGGAGGTAATCTTTCAATAATTTTACAACCTTATCATCAGTTAAATAAATTTCTGCTGTATTCCCTTTTGCAATTGGATTACCTAAAACCACTTTATTTCCCCCCTTAACATAAATTAGAATAACACCTTATACTTCTCTTTAAATTCACTATAATCCTAGCTAAAACCTTCTTCACGAATATACAAAAAACTTACCGCTTTCCATCCTTAAATAGAAAGCGGTAAGTTTAATTGTTTAGGAATATCCGAATGAAACTCTGATGTATGCACAATTGAAAATGTATATCCTTGCTCAATAAATGATACTTCATTACGTTTACATTCAAATGGTACACTATTTTTCTTAAAGTTATTTTGGATTCGCTGTAAAAATGCGACGTCTGGTGTTCCGAAAGAAACGTGTACTTTCGGTGATAGAGCTTTCATTGCAATTGGAATCCAAGGTCGCTGCCACCAAGTCGCGACGATATATGCAGTGCCACCTATAACAAAGTTAAAAATATCCCCATCTTCCATCGTTTTCATATTTAGATTTGATTTTAACCATTCCGTAAAAACAGGTACACTTTTAACAGGAAGACCAATTTCCCTTACGTATAAAATGTTTAAAGGTGAGTGTGGTACTAATACATCCTCTTTAACATAACTATGTGCGATAATTTCGAGTAGATTTCCATCTCCGTCTTTAAAGTATAAATTGAATAGACCATTCTCTTCACCAATTACATTTCCATTTTGCCATTTTACAATGAGTAATCCAGAGTCCTTTAACCATTTTGCTGTTTCATGGAATTTTGAATATGGGATTTCAAAAGCAAAATGTGCAGGTGCGATTGGTTCATACACTTCTTGAAAACTAATTGTTGTATAAGGTGTTACTTCAAATTGAATGAAGGATGCTGTTTCTTTTTTTATTGGAAAAGATAATATGTCCTTATAAACTTGTTTTACCCCTTCTATGGAAACCGTTTGTAGTTTTATATCTGATATATGTGTAATCACTTTACATTCCCCCTCATTTCTTATTATCTATTCGTATTGTATTACACTTATAAATAGATAAAATCAAACGGAAGGATGGATTTTTCATATAGAAACTACAACTTTAGTATGAATATGTTAGCTTCTTTTATTGCTAGTACACTAACGTTTCAAAACAAATATCCTCCATATTTCGGTTTTTAATTAACACTTTACTTATTTCTATTTTTTCAAATTTCCCCTGCATTGTTTCCATATAAAAAAGCTGCCTTTCCTTAAATGAAAAGCAACTTTTACGATAAAATACATTAAGGTTTTACAGCAATAATCATAAATCTTTTTGAATTAGTACGAATCCCTTTTTCAGAACTATACGTATCAATGAACTTTTGTAAAATAGTAAAATCCTCTTCCTGTTCTCCAAATCTAGGAATAATAGGAGTATGTTTTAATAAGAAAATGAGATCTTCAGACCTACTGTAATAATTAGTAACATCATATTCACGTACTTGCACGAGATCAAATCCTGCACTAATAAGTTCATTCATATACTTTTCTTTTAAAGTACCATCCCGTTCACCTAAGCATTGTCCTCTACCAAATGCTTCTTTCAGGTTTAATTTATCATTCTCACTTACTTGTTGTGTTAAGAAAAAGGCACCCTTTTCATTACTTTTGCTAACTCAGATGCCAGAAACGGGGCATGACAACTTGAAGTAATATCAAAATGTGCATGTGGAAATGTTAAAGCTTCAGAACCCATTTGAAGAAACTCAACATTTTGTACACCTGATTTTTTCAAGTTAGAATGTGCCGTCTCAATCATGCCGTTAGAATTATCAATTCCAATCAACAATTTAGCTGATGATGCTATGTTAAGTACATTTTCTCCTCCGCCTGTACCAACATCAAGTAAAATATGTGATGGTTTACACCTTTCTTTTACCTCACTATAAAAGTCCCATGTATCTCCTACAGTTTCACATTTTATTTTGCTAAAATCCCATCCATTTAATCTTCCTACTTTATCATAGAAGCTTTTATACTCTAATTCGTTCATCTTATTACTTCCCCTTTGTAAAAATAAATTAAATATGTATAATAACCTACGACACTCCTTAATTATATATTATAAAATACAAATTATTAAAACAATATTTCCCTTCACACTACAATAAGTTTACATAACATTTTTATGGTTTATCTTTATCTATATATTCTAAATGCCCTCTTCCCCAACTACACATACTATCCAAAACAGTACTGACTGTTTTTCCATGTTCAGTTAAGCTATATTCTACTTTAGGTGGTATTTCTTGATAAATTTCGCGTTTTATTAGTTGATCTTGCTCTAATTCACGTAATTGCTTTGCTAACGTCCCTTGAGATATATCTGGTATTAATTTCTTTAATTCACCAAAACGTTTCGTTCCATCTGTTAGCAAAATAAATAAAATGAGTGGCTTCCATTTCCCACCGATTATTTGTAATGTTGCTATTACTCCTTTTAACTTCGGTTCTTGTAAATCCATTTTTCTCACCTCTCCTCAGATATCATAAAGTGAAACTTTAATCAGTGGGGGTTTTGTTCATCCCACACTGATTATTAGTTGAACCAATCGGGCTTTTACGGGCAATTGATCTCTTACCTAACTTCCTTACATTTTCCTAACTTTGAGGTGGGAGTTTTACTGCCCGTTAATGCGGGATAAACCATATTTAGAAATTTTTCCTATTACTTATCCGCATGTATAGCGATTAGTACGAAATTTGCGACTATGTACATACAAAGTGCGTACTTTTCACTTGCTACCTTTTAGCGAATAATAAAAGCATAGCAGTTATATTCTAATTTTTTTATTAAAGGAGTGGCTAAAATATGTCTATTACTACATTAAAAGATAGTCGTATCGTTATTATTGGCGGGAGTTCTGGTATTGGATTAGCAACAGCAACACAAGCAATTAAACAAGGTGCACATGTTATTATTGCCGGACGCTCGGAAGAAAAATTAAAAGTTGCTCGAGAAGTAATAAATAACAATCATCTTCAAACTTATATATTGGATAATCAAAATAAAGAGCAATTACAAAATTTTTTCAAGATAGTTGGGAACTTTGATCATTTATTCACACCGGGAGCCTCTTACACACTTGGACCGATTACCTCTACAGAGGAAATTGCTGAAAGTAGCTTCATCGGAAAGTTTTGGCCTCAATATTATGCCGTAAAATATGCAATTCCTTTTCTTTCAAACTCTGGATCGATTGTGTTAATGTCTGGTGCATTTAGTCAAAGACCACTTAAAGGGGCACCTGCTTATGGAGCTTGCAATGGTGCTATTGAAAGTTTAGGGAAAGCTTTAGCTGTAGAATTAGCTCCTATTAGAGTTAATGTTGTTTCTCCTGGAACAATACAAAGAGAGAATGAACAAAACGAAAATAGACTAGCTGCTTATGAATCTTATAAATCTCTTTCTCTTGTAAAAAGGCCTGGCCATAATAATGAAATTGCACATACTGTTCTATATTTAATGCAAAATAGTTTTACTACGGGTAATGTATTGTTTCCTGATGGAGGGTACACATATCATTAAATTATTTAAGACAAAAGCCCCTTATTACGGCGGCTTTTGTTGCTCATTTAAACATTGCTGAAATTTCCAAATAGATGATTACATTACTTTAGTACCAACTGGTTGGTTTTTAGATGATTCATTACAATCCGCTCATTTTGTACATTTGCAAATAAAATTGTGCTAGTAGTTGACGAATCGAATCTCGAAGTAATTTGTCTTGATATTTATGGATAAGTTTCCAAAGAAAAAAGGCATATAATTAATGCCTTTTTTCTTTATCATTATTTAACTGGATAACAAACTTCTGTAACCCACTTATTAGGATCCGATTCCATCGCTGGGCTCACATGATAAATATTAAACATCGGGCCTGCTAATTTGTAACCTTCTGTCTCAATCCATTTTGCCGCAGCCTCATTTACAGCTGTCATCTGTTCATAACTTCCATTAACTGTTATAGAAGCTACATTGGTTGATTTCATATTTTTAAATGTAACGTCTTTTGTATTTTCGTGCTTACCTAGAATACTTAGCTGTATTTCTATATCTACATCATTTTCTTTGTATTCACGATCATGGAAAACCGCAATACTATAACTCGGATGGGCAATACTAATATTTTTCATTTGAATTTCTTGCATTAATACACTCCATAAATCACCTTCGCAATTATACGATGGAATAATCTTTCTAACACTAGCTACAGTTCTTTCTGGAATTTCTTTTATTGAAACATGATAATTCATCTCAACAACATCCTCTCTCATCGTTTTCATTGAGTCTTCGAGGAGACGTAATTGTTTTTGGAGGTTATTCATGTCTTCTTTAATTTGAGCACTACGATTTAAAAATTGCTCTTTTATGCTATCTACATTATCGCATTCTATTATTTCTTTGATGGTAGCAATATTAAACCCCATAGCTTTTAATGTTTGAATTTGATTTACCTTTTTTAATTGGTCAGCTGAATAAAATCGATATCCACTCTGCTCATCGACTTTTACTGGTTGTAATAATTCCACTTTATCGTAGTGTCTCAACATACGTATACTAATGGAAGATAGTTTCGAAAAATCCCCTATTTTAAACATGATTTCCTCCTATAAGTTACATCTACTTTGAAGCTCAACTTCATCATAAACAATGACATTATGTGAGGGTCAACTATTTTTAACGATTTAAATAACAATTTAACATGTTATATTTATATAATTAAAAACCTATATTCCTGTTTTTATGACTACTGCAATTGACAATCCATCACTAGTTATTTTTCTCAAGACATTCATAAACCGCCATCATATCTCGTTTATCCAACTCACGAATACGATTAAAAATTGGTATTTGCCCAACAGCTTCTGTTAATACGCTTTCATTCACAACATCACTTACTTTTCCAGTTAACCACGTTTGTACATCCACGCCCTCGACAACTTCTTTTAACCCTTCGTCATTAATACCACTTGCATTACAAGTTACACATGGAATTGTTAGTTTAAAGACACCATCATGTAGATTATCTTCGGTTATCACTTTCTTACCTTTACAAAATGGACATGGATTACTTTTTTTAATTTTATTAATTTGGGTAAATATTTTTTTGTATCCAAACGCTTCGTATACATACGTAAGTTTTTTATATTTACCATTTGTGAAATACTTATTTATAATGTTTTCTCTCGTTTCATAAACATTAGGGAAATCACAAACAGTTACTTGATTATTAACACTAATGGATTCGATATTTCCTTTTATTTCACCCCAGAATGGTAAAACATTTTGTAACACCATTTCATAGTTTGAAAAGCTTGCTTGTTCTAATTCAAACATTTTCAATGCAACTTGTGCTTTTCTTGGCAATAAAGAAACATCTTCTGTCAATACCATATCGCCACCAACAATAGATTTCAATTTAACAAGTGTCGGTAAATCACCAACTGTTTTCAATACTTCATTAATAGGCTGATTGATTATTTCACGAATATCTACGTTACCAAATTTAAGTGGTTTATGATGATTTAAAACCGTCCCCTCGCAAATTGGACATTTCATCATTTTTTTTGAACTTTTAATTTCTTCTTTAATAGGTGCTTTTGAAATAACAATATATCCACCAATAATTGTATTAAATCCTACCCATGTTCTGCGTGTCTTTCCTTTTTTATCATAAAATGATTTTTCAAAATACCCGTACCAAAACGTATGCTTTTCTTCTTCTGACATATCATTATAGCTCTTTGACAAATCGTGACCAAGCTCATTTTTTATTTCTTCGAATAGAAATTCTATTTTTTCATGCTGATAAAATTTTAATACCTTCATGATTTCTGGATCGAATAGCCCATCCCAAAATGGAACACTTTTATCTTGAATGGCAATATCTTTATCAAAAACTTCAATTTGAAGACGTCCAGAACAAGATGGACAATGATTGTCCTGTGAATAGAAATCAAAACTTCTCGTATCTTTATTAATTGGATGAGCAGCTACAATATGATTAATTAATCCACCAATCTCATATAAGAAACTATATTGACTATATAAATGTCTTTCAAGATCAATAGCAATAACAGGTGCGATTGTATTAGATTCATATTCACCATAAATTAACCTAGCCATTGATGATAAACTTTTTAAAATACCGCCCTTATAAATATTTTCGGCATTTTTAAAATAGTTAATATGATTTTCTTCTAAATAGTGAACCCCTTTTTTCTGCTTAAGCATTGAAGAGATGTGTATTTTCTCTGTGCTATTCACATTACTTTTTTGACGATAGTAATCCTCATGATTGACAACATCCAAATGCTCTATAGATTCATTCTGCCTTTTTCCAAAATCAACTATATAATCAGAGCTTTCTAACATGTAACGATTATGCTCAATCATAATGATCGAAACTGATTCATCTTGCAGAATACCTCTAATACTATCGATAAATTGATTTAAAATATTTTGTGATAAACCTTTTGAAGGCTCATCAAAAATAAATAATGTATGTGGATTTCTAGTGTTTGCAAATAATTCCGAAACTAAATGAACACATTGAAACTCACCTGTCGATAATGTTTGTGTTTTTCTCTCTAATGTTAAATAGCCAAGCCCTAATTTAATTAGTAGGCTCAAACGTTTATAAGCGATATCTTCATTTGGAAGTTCATCAATAATATCCTCAATCGAGCGCTCAAAAATATCATCAATGTCTTCACTATACTTTGTCAGTTTCTTTTTAATATCTAGGAAAGTTGCTACAGTTGATCGACTTGTAATTGATTGATTTCGGTCTTGTCCTACCATAACTAATTTATCTTTTGGATATCGTTTCAAAAAATCTGTAGCTAGACATTCGTTGACAAGTGTAGATTTCCCACATCCTGATTCTCCTGTAACTGTTACAAGCCTGTTTTTAGGAATTTGAAACTCAGCCATTTGGATATTACGGCAATATAAATCATACAATGTATAATATTCTGTTGGTATTTCTTTATTTCGATCCCACAGTATTGACTTTGGTCTTGGTGATTCTTCCACAATTTTCCCGCCATATTTTCCGCTACCAGGTCCAAAGAACAATTGCTCATCAGTTGTATCTAGTACTGTATCTGAATGATCAATAAGCCAAATTTGATTTTTACACCCTAATCGTTTAATCTCTTCTAAAATTTGTAATAAAGTTTCATGATCAAGTCCAACTGAAATCTCATCAATAATAATTACAGCATTTTCACTTACTGCCATGAATTCGGCCAAATAAAGTCGTGTTAACTCTCCACCTGATAACGTACCCATAATTCGATTTAATGTTAAATAACCAATGTTCATATTAATAATATTTTGCAGTATATGCTGTTTTTCTTCACTAATATTTAACTCTTTTGCTAGTGAAAGAATAGATTCAATACTTAAATCATTAATATTTGAGATTGAATGTGGCTTGTCCAACAAATCAATTTCATGTTGTTCAATTTCTTCACTATAACGTTTTCCCTTACATTTTTTACACTCAACATTTTTTGTAGTACCACGGCCTTTACAACCAGTACACCAGCCTAATTGATTATTAAATGAAAAGACCTCTGGAGAAAGATTAAATACCTCAGCAAGTTTTTCCCGAACCTCTGTAAAAACACCAGTATGAGTACCAATCGTTGAACGCGGATTAGACGAAATCGATGATTTTCCTAGAAAAAGTACTAAAGGTATTTCTTCCATCTTAATGGCACTAAAATTTGTTTCCATAATGTTAGGAAATAAATATTGATATTCAGCCTTTGGCAATAAAGAAACTAATCGTTTTTTTGATTCTTCACCAATTGTTTGGCAAAAAGTTGTTTTACCCGATCCAGATAAACCAGCAATTCCAAACGATTTATTAAACGGTATAGTTGCATCTAATTTATTTATGTTATTAGCAATTAATTGATTTACTTTCATATTAACCTCTATTCTTATTTATTCACAAAAGCATTTTTACAATATAATAATTACATAATGAATATTACCTATTATGCAATTATCCTCTCACTTCATTAATCTTATCCTTGTATATTTCAAACCACTGTTGCCATTCATCTTTAGAAAATTCTTTCTCTTCTCCTTCTAAAACGTAAGAAAAAAGATTTAAACAAATATGCCAACCAGCTATATCTCTCGGTGTATGATCTGTTAATTCATGAATGTACTCTTTTAGGAATAAAAGAGTACCATTTTCCTCTTTATGTATTTCAAATCGGACACGGTCTTTATCCCAAGTAAATTCAAGTACTGAGTTTAGTTGACACTCTAAAATATCAATGTTTATGAATGAACCGTCCATCATGTCGAACTTTATTATTCCACCAGTTTTAAGGCTTTCAATCTGTAAATTGGACATCCATTTTTTCAGCTTACTGTTTTCTGTTAATACAGACCAAACTTCCTCTACCGTATATGGAAATTCGCGTTCAAATTTTACAATATATCCACCAGTTAGTTTCCCAATTTCAGCTATCATTTTAATTGCCTCCTTATATAGAATATATGTTCTCATCTCATTTTACACGAATATAAATATAAAATAAATATTTATGTCAGCGAAGTGTTAATTTAAAGTGAATGGTGCTGAGAAAAACTTAAATATTTTCTAAATCGAGTTATATAATATTGAAAATTAAATATAGATTTGCGTACAAATAAAAAAGCCGCATTTGCGACTTATGAAATCATAGGATTAACTCCTGTTTTGTTGAATGATTAACGCTTAATCGCATCGACAATTAGCGATGGAAAACCAAGTTTATCGCCTTTATTTCTAGAATCATACCTTTTCGAACGGAAAATAACACCGTCGTTTGCATCCCATTCGTTGTAATAAAACCGACCATTTTCATCACAATATTCAAGTAAAACTACCTCGAATCCAGCAGTTTCAAACATTTTCGTTAATGTTATATAATTATGAACGATTTTATGACTTGCTGCTGGATGATCTTTCGGACCGGGTCCCCCTATTTGAACTATATTTTGATATACCTCATCCTGAAAGAATGCATCAGGGACTCCGCACCGAATATGACCAGATGGTTTTAAAAATTCATAACAGATTTCAGCTGCTCTTACACCTTCTTCAAAAGTAAGGTGTTCCCATACATGCTCAGCTAAAATAGCTGAAATAGAGTTGTATTCAAATCTTTCTTCCCACGTAGCTTTATCTAGTAAGTTAAGTTCATCTTCTTGCGTTTGAATCCAGCCTGGATTATTATTAAACACTCCAGCTCCGACAACTACTTTAATTTCGTCTTGTTTTATTGCCACCATGTTCACCTCTTAAACATTTTAATTCATTAATATATTCTATGTTTACTATTATCCTTCCTCCTTCAACAAATGTAGTAACATGAGTCCAGTACAATACCGAACTCATGCCCTAAAAACTCTCTAACGCAACAATCTGTCTAACTCTATAAAATTAGTTCATAATATACGATTTTTCTTACAGAAATATAGCACAGCAAACATTAGCATAATACCAATTACGTAAAAAATTGTTGTTCCGCTCCCACCAGTATTAGGAATTACCCAATTATTCTTCGCATTTTTCACTGTTATTTTTTGTGTCTTTACTGCTTCTGTAATTTCTATTTCTATTGGATCTCTAAGTAACATGTATCCGTTCGGTGCTTTTATTTCTTTAATCGTATACTTTCCAATTGCTAATTGGTTGGAAATTACCTTTCCTTTTTCATCCGTTATTAATCTACTAAGTTCTTTCCCTTCTTTATCTAACACTTGAAATACAGCGCCTTTTAGCTTTAATTCACTATCCTTATCATCAACTTTTTCAATTTCAAATTGCCCAGTCGGATCTGGCAATTTCTTATTTTCTATTTTAATTTCTACTACTGTATCTTTTTCTATTTTTACAGCTATTTTATCTTTTAATAATTCATAACCTTTAGGTGCCTCTATTTCCACTAGGGTATAGTTTCCTATTGGTAAGTCCTTTGATATCATTTCTCCTTTTTCATCTGTTATTAACTCTCCAACTACTTTTCCTTTTGCATCTTCTATATGAAACTTTGCCCCTGCTAGTTTTTTATTTTTATCACTTATGTCTACTTTCACAAGCTTCATTTTTCCCATTGGATCTGGCAATTTCTTATTTCCTATTTTAATTTCTACTTCTGCATCTTTTTCTATTTTTACAGTTATTTTATCTTTTAATAATTCGTAACCTTTAGGTGCTTCTACTTCCACTAAGGTATAGTTTCCTATTGGTAAGTCTTTTGATATTACTTCTCCTTCTTCATTTGTTACTAGTTCTCCAACTATTTTCCCATTTAAATCTTCAATTTTAAACTTTGCTCCTGCTAGCTTTTTATTTTTATCACTTATGTCTACTTTCACAAGCTTCATTTTTCCCATTGGATCTGGCAATTTCTTATTTCCTATTTTAATTTCTACTTCTGCATCTTTCTCTACTTTTACAGCTATTTTATCTTTTGATAATTCGTAACCTTTAGGTGCTTCTTTTTCCACTAAAGTATAGTTTCCTATTGGTAAGTCTTTTGATATCGCTTCTCCTTCTTCATTTGTTACTAGTTCTCCAACTATTTTCCCATTTAAATCTTCAATTTTAAACTTTGCTCCCACCAATTTTTTATTATCATTATTACTATCAACCTTTTTTATTTTTACTTTTCCTGTACTAGGCTTGTTCCAATGTTTCCAGTTAAATTTGAAATTGTGAAACTCAAATCCACCAGTTTGTTGTACCGCACCAACAAATGCTTGTCCATTAATCGAACCGCCTTTTGTTTCTAATACAGCATTGGGAGCAAACACACTCCCAACTACACCATATCCCTCTGTTGTAATTTTTTTCGCATTTGGAAAAACCCAAATCATTTTCCCATATAGCTCAGTAAACGGGGAATTAGGCGAATATGGTTGTGATGTAGGAACTATATCTGTAGCCTTTCCAATATTGTTCGTGTCATATAGAATAGACCCATTTTTAAATGTAACCTCTATTGCATCTGAATACATTACAATAAAATCTTTGTCCTTAGCATTGGGCAAAAATACATCTCTTATATCTAAATTAATTTTCCCTGTCAATTCTGATGAAACATAAATATTAGGATTGTTTATATCTTTTCCGATTCCATGACTCATATTTGGAATTGGGGTATTCGTTTTATATTGACCTGCATTTTTACTGACTTGGTTCACTATATTGCGAAATTCATTAAATTTCGCGTCAATTTCTAGTTTTTCTTTATAAACGATACGATCATAAGAGGATTGTATGATGCGATCTGGATCACTCTCTTTTGTCATTACGACTATTCCGTTTTGAATGATAAAAGATTCTTCTCTTGATTTCTTAAATTTTCCAGACAATAACAAGGACGGATATCCCTCATCACCCCATTTTTCACCTACTATATTAGATGTTCCCGCTGCAGCACCTACAATCGTATACCCCGATGCATCCATATCACCTTGAACTGCAATTGCTCCTTCAATGTCGCCACCTATTGCTTTATGGTTACCAAAGACAACTGCATTATAACGCGATATATCACCTAGACCTTCTAAGGTAGTCGTGGATCCATATACTTCTTTTGGTACATATACGACAAAACTTACACTTAACATTAACAAAACAATAAAATGAATACTTACCAGCTTGAATCGTAGCCTCAATTCCTTTGTTCCCACCTTTACCGTATTTTTTCTATAGTCGAATAAAATGACATATTTATCAATGAGGATTTACTTCATTCCCTACATACCTTCTTTACTTATCTCTGAATTTCCGGTCCCACTGTCCATTAATGCAGGATAAATAAATAAATAAATAAATACATTCTATCTAGTTAACCTTTTCTTATAAATTACGACTAGAAACACACATAACAATAGGATTGGAACTATTACAGTCCACTTATTAAATATAAATATCTCTGTACTCACTTTTTGTTTTTCTTTCTCGTTTAACTCCACGCGCTCACCTCGAACTAGCAATCTATTGGTGTTTACTCCATAAGGCGTACACGTAATTAAAGTTGTATAATCTTTATTTTCTACAATTTGTAGATCGTCCGTTTCGTGTGGTAACACTACTTTAATTTGATCTACTTTATAAGCAAGAACTTTGTCTAAAGAATGAATATAAAAAAGATCTCCTTTGCTCAACTTATCTAAATCTGTAAATAATTTTGCTGATGGTAAACCACGATGCCCTGTTAAAATAGTGTGCGTATTTTCTCCACCTATCGGGAGCGAAGAAAAATCTAAATGACCTATCCCGCGGCTCAATACTTCCTCAGATGTCCCTTGATAGATTGGCAGTTTTATATTAATTTTCGATATTTCAATATACCCCATTACATCTCCTAAATTTAACGCATCAGCATATGCTTGATGATTACTTTTTTTTTCAGAAAATGGATCAGTAAATGTTTTCGTGGAAGTGTGAACTTGTTTATTATATTCGGCTGCTTCTTTTTCCCTACGTTCGACTTCTTTCTTTTGTAATGCTTTGATATTCTTATCGTAAGAGCTAATCTCAGAATAATGTGCACGAGTCGCCAACCAATTACTAATAGTAGGATATAAAAAAACACCTAATCCAAATAAAAAAATACCTCCCAAAACAAGATTTCGTTTCATATTTCCACCTCTGTATATGCTTAAATATCGAAAAGAGGGAAGCATTTTGCTTCTCCCCTTTTCCCATAGTTACATGTTCCTAAAATCTTAATTATTAGCAGACTTTTTTCTAAAGAAAACAAATGCCGCTGTAACCATTAACGTAAGACCTATTACAGTAAAAAGAGTCGTTCCTATGCCACCCGTTACCGGAAGAACCCATCCACTTTTATTATTTTCAATCGTTAATTTAACCGTTTGATTATTTTCGCTAATCTTTACATCAATGGGATCTTTTAATAATTGATAAGAAGCTTTTGTACCATCTTCTTTTGTATATGTTGGAGCTTTCGTTTCGAAAATTTGATAGTCTCCATATGGAATGTTAGACCATTTAATAACACCATTTTCATCTGATACACCTGTTACTTCTTTTCCTGCTACAACAACTATTTTTCCATTTTTATCTTTAAGTACAAACTCTGCACCTTTTAATTTATTCTTATTAGCACCATCAATTTTTGTTAACTCAATTATTCCAGTTGTTGGAACAACAACTACAGGTTTAGATTCCTTTTCTCCAATTACATCATTTTTATTTGTAAAATGTATTTTTGCTGTATTTAAAATTTCCGAACCAGATGGTACTCCTTCTTTTACTTGAGATTTAATTTGCAAATGAAATTCTTTTTTACCATCTAATTTTGTGAAATCTTTTACTGTAGCTGTTACCTTTTGACCTTCTATAGCTACCTCTACAATGCTTGCATTTACTTCTGCTCCATCAATTTTCACGATTGGCTTTCCTTGAATCACTAAACGATTATCCAAAGTATCTGTTACCACATATTTTTTGTATTCCTTAATGTCTTCTGGAATTAATGTTTTAATATCATAATTATAATTAGTTAACGGATTGATTGGTAACGCTTCCGATTTTCCGTTAATCTTTTTATCAATTGTTGGTTCTTCATAGTTTTTCAATTCTAATTTAACTACTGTACCAGAAGTAATAGTTCCATCTTCATTAATTGTTCCGGAGTTCTTAACAAAAAACTCACGTTTAGTTGGATCTATTACATAGCCTTTCGGAGCTTTTGTTTCTTGGAAATAGTATTCTCCATACACCAATCCTTGCACGCGAATATGACCATTAGCATCTGTTACTAACTCTTTTTTCACTTCTGTACCGTCTTTTTTAAATAAAGAGAATACTGCACCTGCTAATGCTTTTTCATTTACACCAGTTTTTATTAAATCCACTGCACCACGTTTAATCTCATTTTTTGGATACATGTGAACATCATAGTTTAGCACCTTACCCTCTTTATTCGTTAATGGAATATCCACTGTATACGTATTGGGATTTAGATTCACATGTGGAGGTCCTGCCACTTCTTTCACCTCATAACGTCCTAGCGGAAGATCTTTTAATACAGCTTGTCCGTTATCATCTGTTACTACTTGATTTGGAGTGGCTCCCATTACAGGTTTCACGTCTTCTTTTACGATTTTCCCATCGTTTGAAATTTTTTCAAAAGAAGCAACCCTTTTTACTTCAAACGTTACACCTTTTAATGGTTTCGCATCTTTTGGCACCTCTTGATTTGCAGAACCGTCACCTTCTAGTCCCTGCGCTCCATCTTTTTCTTGTTCATACTTATGAATCGTTAAAGTACCTTTAGATGGTGAATCCGCCTTTACTAATACACTAGACCATGTAGAAAATGTTAAGAAAAACACTAAAAGCACACTAAATATTCTTTTCATTTCTCTTATCCCCTTTACTACTTCTATCATTTTAAAAATCTCTTTATTACTATTACCTTCTTAAAAGCAATAGTGTGCCAAGTATCAGATTTAAACGAATAACATAAAACATAGTCGTCCAACAATCCATTGTTTACAATCACTTATTCACTTTTCTTATCTTCTATTATTACGTTGTCTCTCCACATGATATATGTAATTTTCTCCCCTAAATTACACTTATATCCCTATTTCAAGAATCATTACATTTGTTACATAATAGCTTTCACTACTAATTTCGACTAGTCACTTACTGTCAATCTATTAATTTCTCACTTCCTATCCCTATTTAAAATCCAATCTTAATCATTTTTTAATACATATAAGTAATAACCAACAAATAAGTGTGACGATTCATATTTTACGCTACTGTCCAAAACTATTACCTGTATATTCAAATAATATGTGCTATTCATGTTAAATTATGGTATTATTCTTAGAAGTTTATAACTTTTATTTATATTTTTTATTAATAAAGGTTTTCCGTTTCTACTTATGAAAAAAGGAATATATGTTTATTTAACTATTACGCATAACTGTAAGGAGGAAGAATATGACTAAAAAGCTCAATCTAGTTGAGATAGAGTACATTTGCAATATGTTTTTCCAATCTTTTGAAATTCCAGTTTGTTTTTTAGATTGTAACAAAAATATTCTTTTAGAATTCACATCAAAAAGTGATTCACATTCGTTGTATACATCAAAAATAGAGCATTTACATGTGCTTTTTCAGAGAAATGATACATATAATTTCCCCATCTTCAGAACTCACGAACATCTAGGGCACTTCATTTTAATTCACATAAAGAGCGATTATATGGTGAACGGTACTGTTATTATTGGGCCCTTGGCACATGTGAATTTTTCTACAAGTAAAACGGATAGTAACCTTAATTTCATTCCAAATTATAAAAGAACAAGAGACCATTATTTTTCATTGTCAGTCAAAGATCAAAATTTCTTTGTAAATATAGCAATATTGTTCTATAACATTTTCCATAAAAAAAATTCAGATGTAAGCACCTTTTCAAATAACAGTGACTCACTTCATATAAGTCATAGCAGAATCTTAAACGAAGATGTATATATTTCAATGCAAAAAGACGAATCCATTTATCATAATTTATATATAGAGCAGCAATTACTTGGTTCTATAGAAAACGGGGATAAAGAAACCGTACTCAAATATTATTACGAATTCCAACAAGAGACTCTTTCATCTTTATCTTCATTCCATCAATTAAGACGTCATAAAAACATTTGTATTTCATCCATCACGCTCGCTACTAGGTATGCGATAAAAGGGGGACTTCCATCTGGGATTGCTTACAAAATTTATGATTTACATATTCAAAGAACAGAAGATTTAAAAGACAAAGAATCTGTTTGGGATTTGTTAAAAAATGCTTTTTGTACCTTTGCAGACCGTGTAAAGGCACAAAAAACACAGCAACATTCACAGACTATCGCTATTTGCAAAAACTACATTTTTAAAAACATTTACAATCCAATATCTGTTAAACAACTTGCTAAATTTGCAAATGTGAATTCAGATTATTTATCTATATTATTTAAAAAAGAAGTCGGTATTTCATTAATTGAGTACATTCAACGTGAACGAATCGAAGAAGCAAAGAAATTATTAACTTTCACCACCTATCCCTTATCAGACATATGCGCTTCGCTTAATTTTAGCGATCAAAGTTATTTCACTAAAATTTTTAAAAAATTCACCAATGAAACACCTGGTAAATACCGAAAATCTCATGTTGTCATTTAGAGTGACACTTCCATTAAAACAAAGTGTTTTCAGTAACTTATCAATGGCAAATTAGAAGTACTCCTATATTCATAAGCTATAGGATTTATGCTATTTTCAAATCAAAAAACACGTTACTATTCTTTTATTTTAATGAGAATAGTAACGTGTTTTATATGTAATATAGTTCTGTAGACAGAATAGTATCCAACTGCAAATTTTTATAAAAGCCAAATGTACCGCTTAACTATTAAAATCTTAATAAGTAAAAAATCCATATTTCGTTTTATTTACTTTCTACTTTATTTCTTTTGAATACTCAACTCTTTTCTTCAAACGAATAATCCCTACTATTATTTTTGTATCTTTCTAAATTTGCGAATCAAAGTGAGTACTGTACCTGCAATAATCATCAATATGCCGATTGCTGCACTGTTAGTTGTACTTACACCCGTCTTTGGCAGCTCCTTATATGTATATTCTTTTTTATCGGTATTACTGTTATTTGAGATATTATTGTTATTTGTCTTATTAGCAAGACCATTAGGTTTGCTAGTTTCTTTATCTTTCACTAATACTTTTTGTATTGTATTTACCTCATTACCCACGGAATCTCTTACACTATATATTATTTCATAAGTACCAGCTTTAGTTGTATCTATAGTTCCTTCATACGCTACTTTAGAAGTAAGGTCACCGTCTTCTTTGTCAGTAGCTGATACTCCTACCAACGGATCAAATTGATCACCCTCAGTAATTGAAGTTGTAGCAGGTACTTTTAGTATTGGTTTATCATTTTTAACTTCTTCTCTAACTTTGACCGTTACAGTTTGCTTCGCCGTTACTTCATGACCTTTAGAATCTGTAACCGTGTACGTTAATATGTAAGTACCGGCTTTAGATGTATCTACTTCACCATCAACTTTGATTTTAGAAGTGAGATCACCGTCTTCTTTATCGATAGCTAATACTTCTGCCATTGAAACAAATGAATCTCCTACATGAATTGTCGCTCCAACAGGCACTGTTAATTTAGGTTCTAAATCTGATGTTTCTCCATTTTTCTCTACAATTACAGTCTGTGTTGCCGTTGCATTCCGCCCTTGAGAATCAACAACCATGTATTCCATAATGTATGTACCTGATTTTGAAGTATCTACATCGCCTTTATGCTTTACTTTATTTGTTAAATCACCATCTTCCTTATCAACAGCTTTTACATTTCTCATTGGATCAAACGTATCTCCTACACGTAGTGTAATGGTAATCGGTACAGTTAACTCTGGAGCTTGGTTTTCTACTGTTTTTTCGTTTTCTTTCACTGTTCCTGTAATTTTTGCCGCATCAAAAGCATTTTGGATTGCTTGAACTTCAATTGAGTTCGTTCCATATTTATTAGTTGCAACTGTAAGGCATGCCAATCTCAATTCAGAGAAATCAGAAGTCATGTTTAATTCATCAGTATTTGCATAATAGAAAATATCAAACATTTTATCTTCACCAATACCATTTACATTTACACCGTTATGAGTACCACCTTGTGCAATTAAATACGCAACTTTATTAATAATACTTGAGTTAAAATGAACGCCTCCATAATCCTCTCCATTTAAATCATTATATTTACTATAATCATCAGGATACGGTAGTCCTTCTGAAAAATTAATTGCAGTTGGATTTTTCATATTACGAAAAGTCGATCCAGTTTGTTCTCCTATTGTCCAGTTAAATTCCCCATTATTTATGTATTTCTCTATAGCCGTTCCCATAATATCAGATAATGCCTCGTTAATTGCCCCAGATTCTCCTGAAAATTCAAGGTTAGATTCGCTTGATGTAACTGCATGTGTAAATTCATGACCCGCTATATCGAATGCTTTTACCATAGGATCTCCATATAAAAGCATACTAATGTTATTAATATTAGTACTAAATGCATTCTCCCAATTTTCAGGATCATTTGTTCCTCCAGAATCCCATGCATGTACAACTGAAACTACTTTTTTTCCTTTATTATCAAAACTATTACGCTTATATTTTTCTTTATAAAAATCGTATACCTTTGTTGCTAAGAAATGAGCGCTTACCGCCTTTGGATCATTAAATGTTGTTGAAACACTAGTTGCTAGTATACCGGGATAATAACTTTCTTCATTTGTAATATCTCTATAATTTACATCATATGTCTCAATTCCTTGTCCTCTTGTGTAATCAGCAAGCGCATAATTCCCACTGGTCTGTTTAGAAATACCAAATGTACGAGTTACGCCTAAATCATCTTTTCCTGTTCCAGTTAATGATGTAAAATTGCTAGTTTTATTTTCCTTAACGGATTCAACATACTCTTCACTTATTTTCAAACTTGATTCTTGTACCATATCTTTTAACATTTCACCATTATGAGCATTCACTAAATAAGTTCCAGATACATAATTTGGTGTTGTAGCAGCAAATGTAACTTGATATGCATTGCTAGCCTGCCCATGATTTTCATCAACAAAAATAACTGCCTTAACTTCTGGCTCAGAAATAAATTTAGTATCGTTTCCGTACTTTTTATAAATATATTGTTTTGCTTCTTCTTTTGATAAATTAATAGGTTTCTTTAAATCTTCTTGTGTTAAATTTTGTGCACTAGCTCCTGAAATGCTTTTAATAATACCTTTTTTATCTACGTGAGCAGTCAACTGGTGGCCATATACTTCTTTTCCTTCATATATTTGTTGCATGCGCACAAGTGTAGTTCCATCATAAGAACCACGTTTTTGAAGAACCTTGTAATCTACTCCTGTTTCTGCACTAACTTGTTTTGGAGACAAAGCATGCTCCGTATTTTCCTTAAGTGCATCTTTCACTACATTCTCTGGTTCCTTTTTTGATGGTTGTGTCAGATCACCTGTACGGAACGAATCCTCTTGAATTTCAACTTGCATTTGACCAGGTTCCTCTGCATGACCTACTCCATATGGTGTTACACTTGTTAAAACGAATCCTGTTGTTAATGCTACTATAGCTATTTCTTTTTTATTTCCCATGATATTTACCTCGTATAAGTTTCTATTATTTATATGAAACTGCTAAAATGTATACAATCTATTCCTAACATAAAAAGATGACTTTTGTAATCTACAAAAGCCACCTCTTCAATATGTAATATCCCTAAAATGTTTTTAATACATAATTTCTATACAAAAAGAAAAAAGCATTCATTAACGAGCATTTTGCAATACTTTTATTAGGTCATTTATATTTTCAACTTTCTGCTGAAACTGATCAAGTCTGCTATGTAGCGATGAAGGATTTTTATCTTCAGTTGAAATAACTTGTTTTAATTCGTTTTCTAATTTATCATACATATCAAAGAAATTATCAAATTCTACACTTACAAGCTCTTCATTTTCGCGATAGAATCTTTTTGCTTCTATATAAGTCATATATGATTTATTTAAAAATCCTAATGAAATTAAATATTTAGAAGTGTTTTCTTGATAAATAGCAATATCACATGCCATTTTAATATCAGAATAAGTCTTTTGAACGAGACAATGCAATTCAAAAATCTTAAACTTTAATCCATTATTCATTTCATCCCCTCCCATCGTATCTATTCTACATAAAATTAGAATATTATACAAAGAAAATTATTAGTATGAAATTGACAATTTAAAAAATAACTTAAGGATAAACAAAATCCCTCGCATTATAAATTATAGTTACGGAGCATTTACCAACATAACAGCAAAATAAAAAGCGAAAAGAATAAATCTTTCCGCTCTTAGAGTAATAAATACATTTCATATTGTGCTAAAGAATTCTTTTCAAATCTACATTTCTTTAAAAAACCCTCCAGTAAATTATTGTTAGGAAACCCAATTGATAAACTTGATAAATGTAATTCTTCTCTTGCTACTTCTAATAATTTCATCCCAACACCAATATTTCTATAATCTTTATCTACGAAAATAAAACTAATTTTACCTTCTTCATTTACACATAGAGAGCCTTTTAAGTCATTAGTGACATATGCACCATAAAATACATTATTTGTTTTTTCGATATAATTAACATCATTTTGCCAATTTATATGGAAGTTTAACCATTTCTGAATTTCATCTTTAAAAGTTGGAAATTCTAATTGTTTTACTTCAATATCCTTACAATCTTTATTCATTATTTTAGTCAAATCATTTAAATTATAATAAGAAAGATCGTACACTTTTTCATAGCCCAACTTATTATAAAAATGAATCGCTCGGTCGTTTCCTACAATGACTTCGAGAAAAAGTTGCTTACATCCATGTTGAATCGCCTCTTCTTTATGCAGTTCAAATAATTTTTGACTCACACCAATACCTCGGTAATTAGGATGAACCGCTAATGTTCCACAGCGCATAGTCTTTATACTTTCATAATCCTTTATACCACCTAATATTACGCCAACTGATTTGTCACCGTCTAAAGCAAGAAAAGAATGTTCTAGCAAATTACCTTCTGGTCCCAAAAAACGGTGTATAAAATCACCTTTTGAAACTTCCATCTTAATAATATAATCGGAAAATCCATCTTTAAAAGCTTCATATACTAAATCAATATTTACTTCACTACATCTTTTATATTGAATCATATAAAATTGCCCTCCAATTGCTTGTATTAACCGCAACATGTACCCATATAATATATTCCATCTATTATAAATTTCAGCTCTTAATTTGAAATGAACGGACATTTCCCTACATATAACCCACTATTAATTTGTTTTATAACAAACTATCTATTATTTACTACATTAATCTCATAAACACGCAAAAAAGCAATTAAATGCTCACATGCTCTTTCGCATGCTAGCATTTTAAAGATTTTTTGTTCTTCTTTCGTTTTATCATTTGCTTGATCTGAAGCAGCTTTTAAACATAGAAATGGTTTTTTATTTATTTGGCATACATAGGCGAAAGCTGCTACTTCTTGATCAACTGCCAATGCTCCATATACGGTATGGAGTAAATATCTCATTTCTGAACTGCGAATACGTTGATCTCCGGATAAAAATGTACCGAAATGTATTGGATCATATGATCGTATTTTTTTTATTCTTCTTACAAGTGATTTTGTTGTTTCAATAGGTGCTGTTCTACCGTTATATAAATTAAAAACATCTTCCCCTGAGCCAGCTGCAGTAACATCGTGTTGTATTGCGTTTAGTGCCACTACAATATGACCGTTTTTCACCTTGTTTGATAAACTTCCGCATATTCCTGTCATAAACAACTCATCTGGCTGAAACTCACTAATTAACAATTGTACACAACTAGCGCAGCTTACTTTACCAACACCAGTAACAACTGATATAATTTCCAGCTCATTAATAGTATGAAAATGAAATTCCCAAGCTGCTCTTTTTTCAACACGTTCACTCGGATAATGTTGATGCAAATACGTCAGTTCTGGTTCCCATGCAGATACTATTGCAATACGTTTCATTACACGCTTCACTTCCCCTATTGTCATTTAAATAAGTTATCTATACTTTCTCGTTCATAATCTGGAATCCATTCTTTGTATTTCTTATATAAATCTCGTATTATTTCTTTATTCTTCGCAATTACTTTACATCCTCTATCATCACACATAAACATGACAATATCTTTCGTTGCATTTATGAGAAATACATCTGGATAAGAAATTTCTTTTTTTCGTCCAAATCGAGGATACAGAGCAGAGAAATCCTCGTGATTAGCAGCTTGTATAAGCAATTCATACTTAATATCTTCCGCAAGACATTTTAAAGAAAAATGATATGTACAATATAAATCTGCTTCTTCATCTTCAAATAGAAACGGTAACGTTTCTTGTCTTATATGAAATCTTAAATCTCTTTTCTTAATATATTTATTGTATACATTTATTTTCTGTGGAGTTTTTATGTTTTCCTTTTTAAATCTATAAACATTTGTCACTACAAACACTACATCTTCTTTTGAAAATATGTCTTCAAATAAGAATTTATTATATGTATATAGTTGAGAAAAGTATTCCATATTTAAATCGTCGGTTCCTTCTACAATTTGATATTTATCTTTTCCGAAATCAAAATATAAATGATTTCCCCACTGAGAATATAAGTAGGGTCCTAATGTAACTCCTGGAAATGTTTGATTCATATATTCTTTTAATTGCATTTCCTTGTCCTTTCTACTGTAAAATTCCTTTTAAATCCCAGTATGCTTCTTCTAGCCACGGATGTATAACTTTCAATGTATCTTTCCTTTCCCACAAATATGAAATATATACAAAAGCTGCTTTTTCCAAAGATTTTTCCAATCCTTTTTTTATTTCTATTAAATATGGTGGTGTCCCGTTTTGATCCCATTCTATTTTATCTGCAACAAATAATACTAAATCCATCTTCGTTGCATGTTTACGCAACGTTGTATGGCAACAAATTGCATTTAAAATTTCTTCATTTTCTACTTTAAATATTTCTTTTGCGATTACTCTCGATAATTTTTGATGAATAATCATAGGAAACTTTTTTCTGCTTCCACTATCTCTACCCCAAACTCTTCAGCAACTGCAATCCTCTCCTCGTTCGGAAAAATGCCACTAATATCATGTAAATATCCTGCAATTGCTGCTTTTTCTTTATCTACGTGAAACTTTTCTGCAATCTTTTTTGCCTCATTTGCCACACGAATTGAATGTTTATATGTAAACTCTTTATTATATTTTAGTAGAAAGGCTTTAATATCATTTTCTATTTTTCCAGTTGGAGTAAATGAATATATATCACTATATAACATAGAAAATCCCCCTTATAACTAACTTACATTATAATGTAGAATCTAAATATCCTTTTTATTTTATATTCGATATTAATCTTTTTACTCCTTTTTAATACGTTACATGAAATTTTATACAAAATCATCGCTACAAGTACATAAATGTTTGATATTATAGTAATGTTGATGATTTGTAAGGAAAGGAACTACACAATGAATAAAAACATATTAATTATTGATGATGATAAAGAAATTGTTGAATTACTTGCTGTTTATTTGCGAAATGAAGGCTATAACATTTATAAAGCTTATGATGGCGATGAAGCATTGCAAAAGGTTTCTACATATGAAGTTGACCTTATGATTTTGGATATTATGATGCCAAAACGAAACGGATTAGAAGTTTGTCAGGAAGTACGTGAAAATAATACTGTACCAATTCTAATGCTTAGTGCAAAAGCAGAAGATATGGATAAAATATTAGGCCTTATGACAGGTGCCGATGATTATATGATCAAACCATTCAATCCATTAGAATTAGTAGCTAGAGTGAAAGCTTTATTACGAAGATCCTCTTTCCAAAATGCTACTTCGCAAAAGAATGAAGATGGTATTATTCGTATTCGCTCTGTTGAAATACACAAACATAATCATACAGTTAAAGTAAATGGAGAGTATATTAAACTAACCTCTATTGAATTCGATATTTTATATTTACTTGCGAGTAATACAGGAAGAGTATTTAGTTCAGAAGAAATTTTCGAACGCGTTTGGAATGAAGATGGTTATGGTTCAAATAAGACGGTAATGGTCCATATTAGCAACTTACGAGATAAACTTGAAACAGTAATGAATGGAGAAAAATTGATTCATACTGTTTGGGGAGTTGGCTATAAAATTGAGAAATGAAGCATTTGATATATTAAAAGATATTCCTAAATGGAAACTTATTTTTTGGCTTTTATTAGCTATCACACTCACTCCTATTACTGAACTAATTATTTATCGCCTCGTTACGAGTGTAATTGAGAGTTCACTTACTCTAACTGAACTCGGTAAAGAATTCATTCGAATTTTTGGTTATGAAAAGTATAAAGGGATTAAAGAGTCTTTATGGATGATGATTGTATCTTATTTGTTTTTATTTTCTATTTTTTCATCCTATCTTTACATTTTTTATCGTCACGAGAAAAAACTTTATTATGAAACTTGTATAAAAAAAATGATAGAAGAAATTCGTTATATTGCAAATGGAAACTTCAATCATAAAGTTTCTATTGTAAATCATAATTATCTAGAAGAATTAGCAATCGGGGTCAATGAAATTGTTGAACAATTAAAAGTCTCAATTGATGAAGAAAGACAAGCGGAACAAGCAAAAAGTGAACTTATTACAAATGTATCACATGACTTACGCACCCCTCTTACTTCTATAGTTGGATACGTAAATTTAATCCATCATGATAATTATAGAGATGAAGTGGAATTGCGATACTATATTCAAGTCATTTACGATAAAGTAACTCGTCTTAATGCATTAATGAATGACTTGTTCGAATATACACGTGTTCAAAATAAAGAATTAAGCTTGTATTCTGTTCCTATTGATATTGTAGAGTTACTTGGACAATTAACTGTTCAATTCCGCATACAGGTTCAAGAAGCTGATATAGAATGTCGGCCTTCTTTCCCGTCTCAAAAGCTTATGGTATTAGCTGATGGTGACAAATTAGTGCGTGTGTTTGAAAATCTTATTATAAACGCTATCGCTTATGGAAGCGAAGGTCGCTATATTGACCTTACTGCTTATGAAAGCAATAATATGATTACAATTGATATAACAAATTACGGACAACCTATTCCTAGTACGGATTTACCTCATATTTTTGAACGTTTTTACCGCGTTGAGAAATCTCGCTCTACAAACACTGGTGGATCTGGACTTGGATTAGCAATTGCAAAAAGTATAGTCGAGTTGCATAAAGGAACAATTGAAGTATATAGTGATGAAGAAAAAACAACATTCACTGTAAAACTACTTCCATACAAATGTTAATATTACAAAGAAAAAGTTCAATTTCTTATCATATAAGAAATTGAACTTTTTCTATTATTTCCCTAAATTTAATAATCCTTTATAATTCTTAAGAAATTCTTTACCTTTTCTTTCTTCCTAATTAAGCATTCCTTTTTACAATACTATTATTGATGTCATAATAGGAGGATCACTTATGCAATTCTTAAAAAAATTCGCTATTTTATTATTATCTTTTTTCATTACTGCACTTATCGTTTTATATTTTTATCTTTATGTAAATGGTCCGATTATTCAAGCTAAATCAGCTATTTTAATAAATGCTAATTCAGGTGAAATTGTTTATAAAAAAAATGAAGAAACCCCAGTACAATCAGCTACTTTATCTAAATTAATGACGGAATATATCGTATTGGAACAACTAAATGATAGAAAAATACAGTTAGATGACTTCGTACAAATAAGTAACGAAGTTTTCCGAGTAGAAACAAGCCCTATACAAGTAACATCGAATGATAAAACAACGGTTCGTGATTTACTTCATGCATTGCTACTGGCAGGGAATAATCGTTCTGCACTCGCTCTAGCAGAACACATTGCTGGAAATGAAGATAACTTTACAATATTAATGAATAAAAAAGCAAAAGAACTACAGTTATTACAACCATCTCCATTTCTAAACTCTACTGGAATTAATCATGATACAAATAAACAATCAACTACAACAGCAATAGACGCAGCTAAACTAGCTGCACGATTAGTAAAAGATTTTCCAGATGTATTGAATATTACGAAACTAACCTCTTACCAATTTACCTTCAAAGATTCCCAGGTTTTCAATACGAATAAAATGATATATTCCCTTAATGAAAACATTAAACTTCAAGGTGTTGATGGCTTACAAACTAGTTTTTCAACTAACGGTAATTATAGTTTTGTCAGTACAGCAAAACTAGGAGATACTAGACTAATTTCAGTAATATTAGATGCAGATGAAGAAAACATCTCATTTATTGAAACAAAAAAGTTGCTACAGTATGGTTTTGATCCTTCCTCGTACTCTGCACTCCAAGCTTTTAAAGACACCCTTACATCTTGGACAATATTGCTTCAGTTTAAAAACTTAATTATACAAACTATAATGATTTTCTTAATCATTACCACCTTAATGTTTTTACATATACGTCAGAAAAAATCCGAGGATTTCAATTAAGAAGTCTTCTTATATATAAAAACCGACTTGCGCTTGAGATGCAAGTCGGTTTTTAATTCTATCATCCTCGTCCAATCAAATTTGCTGAAACTGGTTGCAAGTTTAACTCCCTCGCCCATATAGATAGCTGACCAATATGATGGATTTCATGTACGATTACATGTCTTAAAACCTATGTTTTTTGAGGCATACATCCATCTCTGTTTCCTTTCGTTGTATTCGTTTGTTTAGTTTAAATGGGTTAATCTATTAATTCTATTAAATCCAACAATTGAACTATTACACTTTAAAGTTCTATTCATATACTATAGTAGATTACTAGAAAGGAGGTTTAACTATGGATAGTTGCGTTGTATTTGTAAACGGACAACCTTTTTTAGTTCTTTCAGTAGCTGGTATTGAAATTGCTAGATTAGAGATTTCCCTTCAAGTAGCATTAGCTCTAAGAGTGCTTGGGATACCAATCTGTGATTAATTACCAAATTAAAAGAAAAAGCGGGCATTAGCCCTCTTTTTCTATTTTCTTCTCATCTTTTTTTAACAACTAACAAAATTTAAATTTTTATTTTGTAATGAAAATCCGAAAAATCAATCCATTTTATTCAATAAAAAAGATCAACACCCATACCTCATTATCCGTTTCTAAAAAATTAGAATTCGGTTAATTACAAGAAAATTTAAATATACGAACGTTACATAAAATACTTGTTAGAATATCTGTCCTTCACACTATTTATTTCGCCGACGTTATATAATCAAAGCACCAATGATTAACTTTTTATACGGCTTATTTTAAGTGTGCTAGCATTCTAGGCTAGATGATCATGACTGCAAAAAAACTTCAAGTTCTCGTTTATATAAATCAGATCACGCTTTCACTTTTTGAATCGATTGATAATCTTTAAATTACGGTTCTCTATCTTCTTATCCTTGAAGAGCACTAATCCAACTATACTCTACATCTACAATATGAAATCATGTTTTTAACATACCCCCAGTTTGCAAAGTAAATCTTCCTCTGAAAGTTGTTCACACCACTTAAACCAATCATCTCTTACTTGCCAATTATATTGAAATAAAGTGTACACATTTATCTCTCCCTTACTTCAATTATCCACCTAACAGCATCTGTTATATAATGTGGTTCATCATTTTGAATATAATGACCACTTTGTTCTGCAATTATTAGTTTATTTTTGTTTGATAATCGTAATAATTCTTCTTGCAATTGTAACCATTTTATTTGTGCATCTTGCGAATAAAAAGCTTTTTTACCAGCAGCTAACACGACGAGTGGAATATCTCTCGTCGACTGACAATATTTATCTGCTTCACCCAGACTAAACATAAACTCTTCATAAGAACTTTCATGTACAAATTGTTTATAGTAAGCTTCTTGAAATTCTGGAGACATGATTGGCAAAAATGCTTCTTTATAATTTTCTGGTGTCGAATCAACCAAAACTATTCCCAACATATCTTCAGGATAAAAATCAGTAAATAAACGTGCATTTATACCACCAAAAGAATGTCCTACAAAAATATAAGGTGGCTTCAGTTGTAATAGATTTAAGCATGTTCTCAAATCTTTTACCATTTCAGAACTAATACGTTTCTTGGAACTCTTCCCGCTTTTGCCTAATCCAGCCCGATCGTATGTAAGTATCGTACCATATTCCGTCAGTTCTTCAGCAGTTTGATGCCATGCCTTCGAATAATCACCATAGCCTGATTCCAATATAATAACAGGCTGCTGCTTCTTTCCTTGGAATATTTTCGTATACATTTTAAAATCAGCAATTTGTATATATTCCTCTATACATTTAACCATTGACAATCACTTCTCTTCGGCCAAGTTCCTCGACAGCGTGATTAATTATTTCACTTACAGATAAAGAACCATCCAATATGATATCTGAATTCGGCTTAACAGTATGAATTGCCTCTAAATAAGCTTTTCTCGCATATGTCATGTAATGTTCCAAATCATTATGTATTTCATCTATTGTACCTTCCTTAAAATCTCGCAAAATCCTTCTAGCCATCGCAATATCTAAAGGCGTATCAATAAATATAGTTACATCAATGAATTTTCGCATCTCACTATTTAAGTATGCAAAAGGATAATCTACAATAATATAGTCTAAGGTATTATTTTGTATAAGTTGCTCAATATCATGAATTAATGGTGTTAATACCCACTCATCGTAATTCGCCCCATCATCAATCCATTTACAAATATCAGCAGGAGAGTTATCAAATGTATAACTATCAAAATATAGAGCTTTTGAGTTTTTAAACTTATGCTTTAATCTTTCTGTAATTGTAGTTTTACCTCCCCCCGAAACAGCTGCAATTGAAATTATTTTTGTTTTATTATTCACTATACCCACCAAGCCCCTTTTGTTAACATAATATAATTATAAATTACTATCGTTGCTACTTCTTCCATTCATATTCTAACATACTCATTTCCCATAAATTCCAATACGTTTCTCCTACTCTTTTTGACTCTCTTAATAAGCCTTCTTTTACAAACCCTATTTTTTCGTAACATGAAATGGCCGATATATTAAAATCATACACACCAAGAGTTACTCTATGTAGTTTTAATTCGTCAAAAGCAATATGAAGTACTGCTTTCATCATATGTTTTCCTATAGAACGTCCCCTCATCTTCGTATTACCAACTAATACTTTTCCAATTCTAGCGGACTTATTAATATTATCTATTTGCCCAAGCGAAATATGACCAATAACGTCTGAAGTCTCTTCATCTACCACTTTGAAAGCGAGTGTATTTGCACTTTCTATATACTTCTCTAATTGCTGTTCGTCTAAAGGGAATGTGAATGCATTTCCTGACCATTGTATTAGAAATTCTTCGGAATTAATCCAATTTATTAATTGTTTAAAATCAGATTTTTTAAAGGTTTTTAGTTTAATCACTTCCATGCTCCTTTCGTACATCATACTTTATAACCTCAAACTTATTTCTATATAAAGAATATATTCTCCTTTTATATGAAATTAAAATAAAGCCATTCATGTGAATGGCTTTACAAAAAAGCAGCATAATTATGCCTTGTTTGCTACATCAATACCATTAAAATCAAAGTCAGCAGTAACCGTTGTAACAGGTGGGAAAATTGCTTCAATTTTACAAATGGAAATAATTACTCCAACCGATCCAGGAATAGCCGCAAGCCTAACTACATCACAACTTACAGACGAAACAGTACCTACATAAGTACGTCCCTCTGTATTAATTTGAACTGTTCGATTAATTAATTTCTTAAGTTCATCTCTAATTCCTTGTACACAAGAATTATCACATTTCTCATGCTGTTCTTTTTTACACTCTTCGAATACTTCCCAACAATCATCTTGTTTACATGTACACTTCTTTTTACAATTATTAAATCGAGAACCCAATACCTCACCCCCTAATCCTTTCTATTAGTAAATTATGTCCACTAGCTTAAAAGGGTACGAGGCAAACACATAAAAAGAAAAAAACAAACAATTGTACCAAACCTTCTTTTCATTATTCATTATAAAAACAGACTTCTCCTAATTAAAATCTTGTTTAATGAGCGGCCGTGAATTTAGTCCTACTCCATTTAATGTTTAGACACCACTTTCTAAAACAAATCTTTTTCTTTTAATAAGACGCCCCTTAAAAACACACTAGATTTTCCCATTAACTCACATATACATAGACTTTATTTGTGGATTTCCCATTTTTCATTGTGAAATATACATTTAAAAAGCGTACTCGAAAATAAGATATTATTTGTAATCAGAACATTTTCTTCAATAAATGTTTATTGAAAAATACCATAACTAGTAGTAGTTCTCTCCACTTTCTCTTAAAAATTAGCATAGTTTGTATGAATTCTATATCGAGTAGAAGACACTCTATCATATAAAGATAAAATAGTAGGTTAATAAACAAGCCATTTTTTTATTAAAACATAGAATAATATGAACACTTTTGAAAGGAGGTAGAAATAAATGTCCTGGAAAAATGATTGCTGGAGTTCTCAGAAAAAGCATTGTTGTGATGATTGGTGGAAATCTAAAGAAAAGCATCATTGTGATGATGATTGGAGTTCTAAGGAAAAACATTGTAATGATGATTGGTGGAAATCTAAAGAAAAGTGTCATCGTGATGATGATTGGAGTTCTAAACGAAATAAGTGTCGTTGTAAATGTTTCTTTATTTGTTGCCATTGTAAAAGAAAAAATTGGTAATATTTTTAATGTCAACGTAAAGAAAAAAATATGTCTTTTGGAATCAATCAGGCTTTTCCGGAAAGTTGATCCCTCACCTACTTCCTTGCTTTCGCTGAATTTTTAGGTGGGGGCATTACTGCCCGGCAAATAGCGAGATAAATACTAGGATGTAATATATAAAAAGCTGACTGAGTATAGTCAGCTTTTTATATATTAATACGTAAAGGTTTAAACCGGCATATAAGCATTCGCGCTTTGTCATCACCTTGTTGTTGTAAATTAGTATTTCTCCATTGAATAGACATTCCATAATATCGTATTTTGATTAAAACAAAAAACATACTTAACACCAATAGTAGAATTTTTCTTCTTCATCAAATTCACTTCTTTTCTTTTTATTAACATAAAAAAGGAGCTCTGTTTATATAGAGCTCCTTTCTAATTTTATAATTTACTAGACTGTAACCCTTGAATAAACGGTACTACTTCAGGATTTACAAGTGACGACAAATCACCTAATTCTTTTCCTAAATAAGCTGCTTTAATAACACGGCGCATTACTTTAGAATTACGTGTTTTCGGTAAATCTTCTACAACGTGGATGTCTTTAGGACACAACGCTTTTCCAATATGTGAGTTTACTAAACTCATTAATTCTTTCTTTAAATCTTCTGTAAATATTACCCCTTCTCGTAATACAGCAAAGCAATGACAAACTTCACCTTTCACTTCGTCAGGTACACCAATTGCAGCAGCTTCGATTACATCGTTATGTTTCACAAGAATAGATTCATATTCAGCAGGTCCAATACGTTTACCTGCAATATTTAACGTATCGTCTGAACGCCCTGTGATGATATATTGTTCACCATCGTAAATGACCCAGTCACCGTGGACCCATTTATTTTCAAAACGCGACCAATATGTGTTCACGTAACGTTCATCATCTTCCCAGAAGCTTTTCGTCATACCTACCCAAGGTTTTTCTAAGCATAATTCTCCGACTTCATCTCGAATTGGTTTACCTTGATCATCCAGTACGACAGCTGCCATTCCTGGTAAAGATGCGTTAAAACTAATCGGTGCGATTGGCTTAATAAGAACATTACCGAAAATCCCACCTGAGATTTCAGTTCCACCTGAGTAGTTACAGATTGGAACATTTCCTTTTCCAACTGTTTCAAACAGCCACATCCATGGATCAGGATTCCAAGGTTCTCCTGTTGATGCGAATACTTCCAAACTCTTTAAAGAATGTTTATTGACATACTCATCACCTTTTGCCATTAATGCTCGGATTAACGTTGGCGAAATACCTAGATGAGTAATTTCATATTTATCAACTGTCTCCCATAACCGGTCTGCTTCTGGGAAGTCTGGAACACCTTCGTACATAACCATCGTTGCTCCATTAATGAGTGAACCGAATAATAGAAACGGCCCCATCATCCAGCCCATATCAGTTACCCATAATACACGATCACCTTGTTTAATATTCATTCCAAATCCTGCATCAAAAGCTGCTTTCAAAGGAAATCCTGCATGCGTGTGTACTGTTCCTTTCGGCTTACCAGTCGTTCCTGATGTATAAATGAGCATTAATGGAGCATCACTTTGCATTTCCTCGGCATGTATGAATGGTTTTTCTTTTTCTAGCGTACTCCACGAAAAGTCATAGTTATGTGGTGTAAAATCATTTCCTGCATGACGAACGATAACAACTTTTTCAACAGTTGGGCAATGTTCACAAGCTTTATCTACTTCATCTTTTAAAGAAACAATTTTACCGCGGCGTGAAAATCCATCTGCGGTAATAATCATTTTTGAACCTGCCGCTTGCACACGTGTCATAACTGCATCAGACGCAAAACCTGAGAATATTGGTGAAATAATTGCTCCAATTTTCATTACAGCTAGCATCGCAACAACTGTTTCTGGAATCATCGGCATATAAATTGTTACACGGTCACCTTTTTCAATACCCGCGTGTTTCAAACCATTGGCAACACGGCTTACCCAGTTATCAAGCTCTTCATATGTAAATGATTTTGAAGTTCCATTTTCTCCTTCGTACTGAAGTGCTGGCTGTATTCTTGTCTCTTCATCCGCAAGCCAGCGGGATAAAGCTGATTCTACAACGTTACATGTTCCGCCATTATACCACTGTGCAAACGGTGTACCATTTTCTAAATCTAACACTTCTGTATAAGGTTTCATCCATTGATAGCCAACTGCTTTTTCTGCCTCTCCCCAAAGCCAAGCTGTTTCCTCAATAGATTTATTATAAAAAGTTTCATAGTCTTCATATCCCAATGATTTCATCCAACTATATAAACGTGTTTTTTCCTTGTACTCTTCTGTTGGAAACCAAACTGCTTGTTTCAATGTTTTCCCCTCCTTAACTTTTTGAGCAAGAAAGCCCTAAATAGGGCTTTTAAACTGGATATACAGGATGTTTACGATCCGTGAATACTTGATATTTACTCATATACATTTCGAAACGTCCTTTTAACTCTTCACGTAAATTGTTTGGATGAACAATACCATCAATCACCATCTCTGATGCTAAATGATAAATATCAATATCTTTCTTATACTCTTCACGTTTTTCAGCAATGAAGCTAGCACGCTCTTCTTCTGGTAAAGCTGCAATTTTATTTGCATATACAGCATTAACCGCAGCTTCTGGACCCATTACCGCAATAGAGGCTGTCGGTAATGCCAGGCAGCAATCTGGTTCAAATGCTGGACCTGCCATCGCATATAAACCAGCGCCATATGCTTTACGAACAACGATAGAAATCTTCGGTACAGTCGCTTCACTCATTGCAGAAATCATTTTTGCACCGTGGCGAATAATACCAGCACGCTCTACTTTTGTACCGATCATAAATCCTGGTACATCCGCAAGGAATAATAATGGAATATGATATGCGTCGCATAAATTAATAAACTTAGCAGCTTTATCAGCTGAATCATGGAATAATACGCCGCCCTTCATACGCGGCTGATTTGCAATAATACCAACTGGCTTACCATCAATACGTGCTAAGCCTGTAATTAGCTCTTGAGCAAATAATTTTTTTACTTCATAGAATGAACCTTCATCAATAACTCTATTAATGAGATCTTTCATATTGAAAGGAGCATTTTGATTTTCTGGAATGATTTGTTCTAACGTTTTATCGAATTGTTTCGGTTCTTGGGGTGTAACCAATGGAGTCTTTTCTAAGTAGTTATTTGGAAAATATGAAATGTATTGTCTTGCTTGTGTAATCGCATCTTCTTCTGTCTTACATAAAACATCTCCGCATCCTGATACAGAGCAATGCATACGAGCTCCGCCCATCTCTTCTAAAGTTACCTTCTCACCGATAACCATCTCAGCCATACGAGGAGATCCTAAATACATAGATGCATTTCCTTCTACCATCATTACAACGTCACAAAAGGCTGGAATATACGCACCACCAGCTGCAGAAGGTCCAAATAACAAGCATACTTGAGGAACTTTACCTGATAACTTCACTTGATTATAGAAGATTCTTCCTGCACCGCGGCGCCCTGGGAACATTTCTACTTGATCTGTAATACGTGCTCCAGCAGAGTCGACTAAATAAAATAACGGAACACGTAGTTTTTCAGCTGTTTCTTGAATACGTAAAATCTTTTCAACTGTGCGTGATCCCCATGATCCAGCTTTTACAGTAGAATCATTGGCCATTACACACGCAGTACGACCATGTATTTTACCCGTTGCCGTTACAACGCCATCCGCAGGTAAGCCTGTTTGTTCACAGTTAGCAAATAATGCATCTTCTACATATTCGCCATTATCAAATAGAAGCGCTAAACGATCTCGAACAAATAATTTTCCTTTTGCTTTATTTTGCTCATGATATTTCGGTGCCCCGCCTTGTTTAATTGTTTCAACTCGTTCTTCAAATGAATTAGATTGTTGTTTTTGGTCTAACATATTTACTCCCCCTTATACATCGGTTTGCGTTTTTCTTTGAATGCCTGTAATCCTTCTATTCGATCTTTCGTATGGATTACACCTTCATACGCTTGTTTTTCCATTTGTAATCCGGTATGTAAATCAACTTGAATACCATTTGAAATTGCCTCTTTTGCTAATCGAACAGCAATCGGTCCATTACTAGCAATTTTCTCTGCTATTTCAATCGCTTTCTCTTCAAGTAAATTAGCTGGTACAACAAATTCTACTAAACCGTATTCTTTTGCTTCTTGCGCTGAAATACGTCTACCTGTATAAATTAATTCTTTCGCTCTACCAACACCAATTAATCTCGGTAAGCGCTGTGTACCACCTGCTCCTGGTATAATTGCAAGTGTCGTTTCAGTAAGACCAAGACTTGCAGATTCAGCAGCAATTCTAAAATCACAAGCTAAACTTAATTCCGTACCACCACCAAGTGCAATTCCATTTATAGCAGCAATAACTGGCTGTGGTAATTGTTCAACCATCTCCATAGTAGTGCGAATCATACTAACAGCATGGCGAACTTGTTCTTCATTCATATCGGCACGCTCTTTTAAATCTGCACCAGCACAAAATGCTTTTTCACCAGCACCAGTCAAAATAACTACACGCACGTTTGAATCTTCACTTATTTGAGTTAATATAGTTTGTAATTCATCTAATAATGCTAAAGATAATGAGTTTGCTTGTCTTTCACGATATAACGAAATCTTTACAACGTGAGGTGTTACATAATCAACTGAAATGTTTTGTAATTGTAGCATCTTCTCACCTACTTATCGTTTTATGTTGAAGCGCTCTATACACATGACTCGGTAATTGGATATTTAATTTACTTTGAATAAATTGACTTGCTCTCAATAACTTCTCTTCATCAATATTCGTTTGGACTCCTAACTTATGGAGCATATGTACTAGGTCATCAGTAGCAACATTACCTGATGCTCCTGGTGCATAAGGGCAGCCCCCGAGTCCACCACAAGAACTATCAAACGTTTTAATACCGTATTCTAATGATTTAACTACATTTGCTAGAGCCATTCCATACGTATTATGAAAATGCATTGCAAACTGCGAAGCATCATACTTCTTTAATAGATGTTCTAATACTTGTTCTACTTGTAATGGATTCGCTACACCGATTGTATCCCCAAGAGAAACTTCATAAATGCCGTATGAAAATAGTTGATTACATAATTCGTCAACTGCTGTGACACTTATATCCCCTTCATAAGGACATCCAAATACAGTAGAAACATAGCCTCTTACCTTTTTCCCTTCGAATAATGCCTGTTTTGTTATATCTTCAATTACAACTAATGCTTCTTTAATCGATTTATTAATATTACTTTTATTATGAGATTCACTTGCTGATAAAAAAACATTCACCTCATCTACATTTTGCAAAAAAGCTCGTTCCAAACCATTTTGATTCGGAACAAGCGCAGCATATGTAACATTTGGATCCCTTTTCAGCTCAGAAAATACATCATTTGCATCTGCTAATGCAGGGACCCATTTTGGGTGAACGAATGAGGAAACTTCAACATACGACAATCCTGCTTCTGTAAGTAGTTGAATCCATTTTACTTTATCTTTTGTGCCAACAATCTTTTTTTCATTTTGTAAGCCATCACGTGGCCCGACTTCTTTAATGACAGCAAAATTAGGTAGTTTCAATTCGCTTCCCCCCTATATCTCCCTATTCAATTTCTAATAATACATCTCCTTCATTTACAAAATCGCCTTCTTGCACATTAATTTTCATAACTGTGCCAGCTTCTTCTGAAATGATTGGAATTTCCATTTTCATAGATTCCAAAATGACGACATCCTGCTCTTCCTCTACTGTATCTCCTACTCCTACAACAATCTTCCAAACGTTTCCTGCCATCGATGCGTATACTTTCGTCATCATTTTTTCCCCCTTAATATTGTTAAATCTTATTTTTTAACGAGTTGTTTCGTTACAAACCCCGTTGTATAAATACCCTCTTTGAACACTTCGTCTTCCAAAACTTGCAGTAGCATTGGCGTGTTCGTTTTAATACCTTCTACTTTTAATTCTTCTAGAGCATCATGTAATTTCGAAATTGCTTCTTCACGAGTCTCGCCATGTGCAATGACTTTCGCAATCATTGGATCATAGAAAGGTGTAATCGTTACATGATTTTCTAAGAAGTGATCAATCCGTACATTTGACGGTAATGTTAAATCTGTAATTTTCCCAGGTGATGGGAAGAATGTTTTCGGATCCTCTGCATAAATACGAGCTTCAATGGCATGACCACTACGTTTTACATCATCCTGAGTAAATGATAGTTTCTCTCCACTTGCGATAAGGAGTTGCTGTTCTACAAGGTCTAATCCCGTAATTTCTTCTGTCACTGGATGCTCTACTTGTAATCTCGTATTCATCTCTAAGAAATAGAAGTTCTTCTGATCATCTACAAGAAACTCAACTGTACCTGCATTTGTATAGCCAAGTGCTTTGGCAGCTTGTACAGCAACTTCTCCCATCGCCTTTCGTGTACCTTCATCTAAAAATGGTGAAGGTGCTTCTTCGATTACTTTTTGATTTCGGCGCTGTACCGAACATTCACGCTCCCATAAATACACTGTGTTACCATGTGTATCTGCTAAAAGCTGAATTTCAATATGATGCGCATCTGCTATATATCGCTCTAAATACATTTCTCCGTTACCAAAGAAGTTTTGCGCTCTTGTTTTATTACTTTCAAACGCTTTGGTGAGCGTTTGCTCAGTTTCCATCAACTGCATACCAATGCCTCCGCCGCCTGCGGATGCCTTAAGCATTAAGGGATAACCAATTTGTTTTGCAATTTCAATTGCTTCTTCAGCAGTTTCAATATTTGTAGTAATACCTGGGACTACTGGGACATCTGCTGCTTGCATTGCGATACGTGATTCGATTTTACTTCCCATCTTCGTAATGATTTCTTCTGAAGGACCGATAAATACGATTCCTTCTTCTTTGCAACGAACCGGAAAAGACGGATTCTCTGATAATAAACCATAACCCGGATGAATCGCTTCTGCATTTGTCTTCTTAGCTATTTCAATAATTTTTTCAAGGTTTAAATAACTTTCTTGAACACGCGGTCCACCTACTAAGTAAGCTTCATTTGCCATCTTCACATGAAGGGCATTTTCATCTGCTTCAGAATAAATAGCAACAGTGCGTATGCCAAGTTTTTGACAAGTTTTCATAATACGAACAGCAATTTCCCCGCGATTCGCAATTAATATTTTTTGAAACATAGTGATTCCTCCCTTTTATCTACATCCTAAATGTCTAGCAATTACGAGACGTTGAATTTCAGAAGTTCCTTCACCAATTTCTAATAGTTTCGCATCACGAATATGTCGTTCAACTTCATATTCACGCATATAACCATATCCACCATGAATCTGTACTGCTTGATTCGCAATACGGCTTGCTGCTTCCGATGCAAATAGTTTTGCCATTGCCGCTTCTTTGCCGAAAGGTTTATCGTTATCTTTTAACCAAGCTGCTTTATGTACTAAATTGCGTGCTAGCTCTACTTCAGTCGCCATATCAGCTAATTTAAATTGAATCGCTTGGAAATTAGAGATTGACTTTCCAAATTGTTGACGTTCTTTCGCATATTGTAATGCACGTTCAAAGGCTGATTGCGCAATACCAACTGCCAATGCAGCGATTGAAATACGCCCTCCATCAAGTGTATATAAAAATTGTTTAAAGCCTTTATTTACATCACCAAGAATATTTTCTTTCGGTACACGAACACCATCAAGTACGATTTCACAAGTATTAGAAGCGCGAACACCCATCTTATCGTAAGGACTTGAAATCGTTAATCCTTCACTCGTAGTAGGCACGATAAATGCAGAAATACGTTTTCTACCATTCTCTTCAATACCGTTGACAGCGGTTACAATAATTGTATTTGCATACTCTGCGTTTGTAATCCAACACTTCTCACCACTGATTACATACTCATCACCATCTAATACCGCTTTCGTTTGAGTACCACCTGCATCTGATCCAGCATTCGGCTCCGTTAATCCGAAGGCACCTAATGTTTTACCTGACGCCATTGGAACTAAATACTTTTGTTTTTGTTCTTCTGTACCGAAATAATAAATTGGAGAAGCACCTAATGAAATTGTTGCAGCATAGCTTAAACCGGTGCCACCACAAGCGCGACCAATTTCTTCAACTGCTAAAGCATACGATACTGTATCGCCACCTGAACCTCCATACTCTTCTGGGAATGGGATGCCTAGTAATCCTAGTTCGCCCATTTTTTGAAATGTTTCATATGGAAACTCTGCAGTTTTGTCATAATATACAGCTTTCGGTGCGATTTCCTTTTCAGCAAAGTCACGTACCATTTCTTTAATCATTTGTTTTTCGCGAGTTAGAGTAAATTCCATTCCGCTACACACCCCTTATCGAATATTGAGTTTCGACAGCGTGCGAGTTTCTACTACAAACATAACAACTTAAAAGACAAGAATATTAGTTAGACAATTGCTATAATTCTGTCATAACTTAATTTTAAAACAGATTCTGTACTAATGCACAAAAAAATTCCTACATTGTTCTACAACAACATAGGAGGTTTTGTGTCGAATTATGTAATTTATTGTTTAATAATCTCTACCTTTTCCGGAATCAGAAATTTCTACTAATGCTTCAGGATATGGTTCGAAATATGTTTGTCTTAATAAATACTTTTCATCAAATCGAATAGCCCATGATTTTAAAATTGTAAGTAAACTACTAAGTGGTATTTTCTTTTCTGCATACTTTTGTAACAGTTCTATAAAATGATCTTTTTCTTGTTTTTTTAACTTTGTTTTAAAATATCCAAAAATGTGCTCGCATACATTTACATTCGATGTATAACGGGGTGCACGCATAAATAATTCATATAAAGTCTTCTCATAGTTTTCAAATACCACTTCAATCTTTTCATTTTTTTGATTTGCAATTATACGACCTAATTCCTTTTGTTTCACCTGATTATATGCCATAAATAAATATTTATTATCCGACTGAAACGATACAAGTTCTTTCATATTTTTATTGTGTTTAATCATTTTGTAATATGCGATTGTAAATAGCCTTGTAAAGAAATGCTCTCTAATAATAAAATTCGACAATCTACCTTCCTCTTCAATAGGAAGATACGAAAAATTTTTTACTACTGCTCCGCCAAATAAGCCAGCTCCTTTTCCCTTTGCTGGCGCTTTTTCAAAACCAGAATAAATTTTCACATCACGCGTACCACAACTTGGTGAACGATTCTTTAAAATAAAACCATCCACATCCGATATCGTTTGTAAAAAGTCATTTGAAAACTGTTCCATTTTTTCAGTTACATCTTCTCGTGTCGACGGTTGCACAAGTCTATTCTCACCATTTTCTTCTACAATTCGTATCGTTTCACGAGGAGTCCCCAATCCAATCTCGACTTCTGGACAAACAGGTATAAATGTAACAAATGGCTGCAAATTTCGTATTGTTACATCTGGAATCATCTCTCCATTATAACGACAAGCATCAAATTCTAAACATTTACTTACGACGATTGTAGGTTTTGCAAATTGTCGCATCTTATTACCTCCTTATTACTAGTCCGTATAATATAAATTGTACTAAGATTAACATTTTAAGCAAAGTTTGATTCAGTTATTTTTATGAGAAATATAAATCCAATGATACATTAACAATCATTCAACTCTATTTTCTATAAATGTGCGCCCTATTAATGAGGGTTTAGATATTGTGAAATGAATAATACACACATGCTTCGGAGAAATTAATGATTAAGAAAGGAGGGATTGTTATGAAAAAGAAATTATCATCTATTTTGAGTGTTTTAACACTATCTATTATGTTTTTAGGTACATCTACGCAAGCTGAATACGATGGAAATAATATGAATAGAGTTAATAACACTGATATTTCAACTCGAGTAAATGACAATAACTTAGACAGAGTTAATAATGATGTAAGAACTCGAAATATAAATACAACAAATGATTTAAATGATAATCGTGATAAAAATAATAATTGGGCTTGGCTTGGTTTATTAGGACTAGCAGGATTATTAGGTCTTAGAAGAAGAGACAAAGAAACACGCTGATTTAGAATGTTTTTAGTAAACAAGCACTTATTTATCAAAAATATATAATGAAAATAAATCGCCTTTTTAAAGGCGATTTATTTTTACTTAAAAGTAATGTATGTAATTCACACTTCAACGATTAAAATCGTGGAGTTAATCCATACAATATAAATTGAATCGTATTTTCAATTTCCGCTTCATCATTCCATTTTTCTTCAGGCAATAATAAAAATCGTGTTAATAATAAACCTAATACAGCTGATAAAGTAAGACGTAGTACGGAAGATGGTGGTATCTCAATAATTTCCCCTTCTTCTTGAAATTTCACAATCAACTTTTTGAAATGTGAAAACAGTTCTGTTTCTACTAATTGCTGTATTTCATTTTTCAGTTCTGGTTGGAATGGCACCTCTTGAATTAATATTTTTATCATAGGAAAGTGTTTTTGAGCAAATTTAAACCTATTATGAATTACAACCCTTAAAAGTCTTTCATATGATTCATACTCCGATTTAAATATTTCTTTTGCAAAGGTTTGTAAGAAAAATGGTGCAGCGAACTTAGTTAAAGTTGGCATTACGACCGCTAGTAATAAATCTTTTTTCGTCTTATAGTAGCGGAAGATTGTTCCTTCCGCTACACCAGCCCGTTTTGCAATTTCACTTGTTGAAGTTGAAGCGTATCCTTTTTCTCCAAACATATCAACAGCCGCCTCTAATATTCGCATTTGACGTTCATTTCTTTTATCCGTATTAGTTGCAGCTATTAATTCCTCCAGCCAATCCTTCTGCATTTATAAAGCTCCTTTTTGTCATTATTATATTTTGCGATGTTTCTTTAAAGCAAATACATTTCCTACTGCAAATAATATTGAAAAAAGTAATAATACAGTAAGATCTAATGCAATCTCTGTAAACCCTTGATTCCGAATCATCACTTGTCTCATTGCGTCAGCGCCGTATGTGAGTGGAAATACTTTCCCTAACATTTGTAGCCACTTGTTCATAGATTCCATTGGAAACAATCCAGAAAAGAAGATTTGTGGCACAATAACAAGCGGTATAAATTGAATCATTTGAAATTCATTATTTGCGTATGCCGATAAAAACGTACCTAATGTTAGTGCAGTTAAAGAGAGCATACATGTAATAAGTAGCGTTAGCCATATAGAGCCAGCTACGTATAAATCTAAAATATAAACGGAAAAACTTACGATAATAATGGATTGTATAAAGGCAAAGATTCCAAAACCAATAATATAACCTGCGACTATTTCCCATCTTCTTATTGGGGTGGATAATAACCTTTCTAGCGTACCACTTAAACGTTCTCTTACGAAGGATACACCTGATAATATAAATACAAAGAAAAATGTAAAGAAACCAATTAATACAGGACCAAGCCCATCAAACATCGTAAAGTCTTTAGAGCCATGTAAAAAATTTACTTCAGGTTTCATAATCGATACATCATTCTTCTCTGTGCTTTTTTGCAATACTTGAAGTACAGCACGATTTTTTGACGAATCACTACCTTCCAACAGAAGTTTCATTTTTCCATTCTCTATTCGAAGTATTGCATCTACCTTTTGTTTTTCTAACTCAGAAATCGCGTTTTCTTTACTGTATTCATAAATTGACGCTTCTTGATTTTTCATCACTTTTACTATTTGAGCGGGCATATCAACAACAGCAATTTGCGGTATATAGTCTTTTTGTGTAAACACTAGCGATAATAGCCAAAGTAATAACATTGGTGCCCCAAACATCATCGCTAACGAACGCTTATCTCGAAAAAATTGGCGAATAATACGAATGATTACACCAGTAACTCTCATGATGACACCACCTCTTCCAACAAAAAGACATCTTCAATCCGTCCAGATGACACGCGTTTTTTCAATTCTTCAGTTGTTCCAACCGCAACTAGTTTCCCTTCTCTAATTAATCCTAGACGCTCACAAAATTCAGCTTCATCCATAATGTGCGTCGTTACAATAATCGTTGTGCCTTTCTTTTTAAGATCATAAAATTTTTCCCAAATCGTTTTCCTAAGAAGCGGATCTATCCCCACTGTAGGCTCATCTAAAATTAATATTTCTGGTTCATGGAGGAGTGCTATTGCTAATGATAAGCGTTTTTTCATTCCACCTGAAAATTGTTGTACTTGCTTTTTCATATACTGTGACAATTGTACAAGTTCAAAAACCTCTGCAATTCTTGTCTTTTTACTTTTTCCCTTTAATCCATACATCGTTGCTATAAAATCTGCATTTTCATATGCTGATAATTCTTCATATAATGCATCCGCCTGGGCCATATAACCAATTCGTTTCATTTCATTTAAATTAGGCATATTAGTATTATTAACAAGTACTTCACCTTTCGTTGCCTCATTAATACCTGCAATCATTTTAATGAGCGTTGTTTTCCCCGATCCAGAAGGTCCAACAAAACCAAAAATCTCTGCTTTTTCAACTTGCAATGAAAGATTGTGTAACACTTCTTTTTTTCCAAAACTTTTTGATACAGTCCGTAAAATAATTGAAGGTTGTTGCACGTTTCATCCTCCTTTTCCAATAAAAATGAGTGAGTACTCACTTTTATTTTACTCTTGCTTAATTATATGTCAAACTTCGTTGATTAGTATGTATGTTCAATCACCGATATTAAAAAATGAAACAGAGTCGACATTAGAATTTCATTTCCTAAAGTCGACTCTGTTTCATTTAAACTATAAATTTCACTTTACGTTTTTAAATTCATATACTTCCGAATTCTAGCAACGTCTAAAGAATATTCGATAACTAATTGCTGTAACGGTAAAATAACTGTGTCAGGATATAAATGTGCATATTGTAATGTTTCTGCATATTTTTCTAACCTTTTTTCTAAATACTTTATTATTTGATCAGGATGACTTACTAATAAACATTTACAATAATAATGGATTTGTTCCTCAATCGCCGTGTATTCTTCAATTTCATATTCTTTATGCATGTGTACACCCCTTTAAGTTTTTATATGAATTACTTATCACAATTTTCACTCGACAAATTTTAAGTTTTTTGATTATTTACACTATAACAAACACTGAGGGTCAAATTTTGTTACTTTATGTAACGTAGAAAATTTTTAACAAAATTGTAATGTTTACTCCTGCAAAATACAGAAAGCCCCTTTACTCATTTTTGTATAAAAAAAATCGTACAGCTTAATTTAGCTGCACGACTACAATTTCTGGCCTATTCAAAATCCTTTGCGGAATGATACTATTTCCTAATCCTCTACTCACTACCATTGATGTATTTTGTTCTACATATAAACCCGCTGTATATTTAGGTAAAACACCTTGATTTGGCGCAACTAATCCTCCGATAAATGGCAATCTAACTTGCCCTCCATGAGCATGTCCCGATAAAACCAAATCCAACCTCTCATTCGTATATTCCTTTATAAATTCAGGCCGATGGGATAATAATACATTATATTTATCTGGCTGCATTTCAATTTTCGCTTTTTTAATTTCATCTATTATAATATTTCCTTCATCACGGTTTCCAGTAACAAACTCTGGATCATCAATACCGAGCAAGTTTATTTCTTGCTCACCCTTTCGAATGCCTACATGTTCATTCCTTAAAACATTGACATCATATTTCTTCAACTCTTTTTCTAAATTGTTATACTTTCCAGACCATTGTTCATGGTTTCCTGTCACAAAATATACAGGATATTTCTTTACAATTTCTCGTATTAATTGCATACTAACTTCTGCATCGCATGATTTACTGTCAATTAAATCACCCGTAATCGCAATAATATCTGGGTCTATACTTTTTATTTTTTGAATTAACACATCTTGATTATCGCCAAATTTTTTATTGTGTAAGTCTGAAATTTGTAGAATTTTATACCCTTTAAAAGAGGATGGTATTTTACTAGAGGTTATTTTAACCTCAGTTATACTTATTAAATTGTTCTGTAAATATAAAAAGATACTACAACCTACTAATGTAGCAATAAGTAATATACTTCTTTTAATCTTCTTGCTCATATTCCCTCCTAAAATCTTCATCAATACTACAATTCTCAAAAACATTTCAATAGATTATTCTTTTTATCTAACGGTTCTCTTTTAAAGTGAAATCGATTTAACTACGATAATCAAGTACAAGTTTCTAATTTTAGGAACTGAAGAACTTATATCACTCTGTTGAAGTAAACATGCCCGGTTCTGTTCTAATCGTAACTCTATCATATAACATTAAAGCCGAAATTCCCAAGTTAAGGAATTTCAGCTTTTTGAGTTCGTATGAATATCTTAGTTTTAGTTCTATGTATCTTGCCGTTGTACATCATAGTACATACCAGTTGTCTCTCTATATGTGGTGAGTTTTTTATCTTTTTCAATAATCAACTATGTATAAAACATTTAACTTAGTTAATACCCTTAATGAATATCATGCTTTTTAAAGTTTCCGCCTTGTACTTCCGCAACATCATATACAGTGACAAAGGCATTTTCATCAATTTCATGAATAAGTTCCTTCATTGTTTCTAAATTTTAAAATTATGTAGCGTCATTCCATTCAGACTTCAATATTGAATATTGATATTCATCAATCCACTGCCCTTTTAGCATGTAATTCTGTAATAAATGACCTTCTCTCCTCAACCCCACTCGTTCTAGTACAGAAATAGACTTATTATTTCGAACGTCCGAAAATGCAATCACTTTATGTTTCCGTAATGAATGAAATATGTAATTCAGTAAGGCACAAACAGCTTCAGTTGCATAGCCTTTCCCCTGATATTCTGGAGAAAGAGTAAATCCAATTTCTACGATGCGAGGTTCATTTACAAGTGTGTGAAGTGCACAATCTCCAATTATTTTGTTATTTTCAGCCAAAGCAATTGCGAACTGGAACCAAGTACCTGGTAGATTAGGATTATTTTTAACTTGTTCATTTACAAACGTTTTAGCCTCATGATATTGATAATTAACCCATGACTGAAATCTAGCCACTTCTGGATTAGAACGATAAAAATGAAAGTAGTTAGTGTCATCCATACTAAACCTTCTCAAAACAAGACAATCTGTTCTCCAAAAGACTTGATTGTCATTCTCCATAACTATTCACCCTCTTTTCTACATTAATTATATCTTTATAATACATAGGTATAAATAGTTTACATGCTTATAAAAAAGCGATTCTTTTCACATTAAAAAGAATCGCTTTCCAAGTTCTTATTTTTAATTATATTACATAAAGAATTGAAAGATTATTACTTAAGAGCCTTAACTATAACTTCCGTTGCCTCTGCAATGAGTTGATTATCATAGCTAGCCTCTTTCTCATCTTTACTAGATAAAATTGCGATGATAATTGGTGCTCTATTTGGAGGCCAAACGATAGCAATATCATTTCTTGTTCCGTAACTGCCAGCACCTGATTTATCTCCAACTACCCAGTCAGTTGGTACGCCTGCACGAATAAGTTTGTCCCCTGTAGCATTTCCTTTCATCCACTCTGTAAGAATTTTACGTTTTTCAGCTGGAAGTGCATTTCCGACCGTAAAAGCTTTAAGATTCGTAGCAGTTGCTTTCGCTGTACTAGTGTCACGAATGTCTCCTGGAATAGCTTCGTTTAATTCTGTTTCAAAGCGATCAGACATAGTAACCCGATCCCCCATCTTTCTAAGCGCTTTTTCATATCCTTTAGGTCCGCCTATTTTATTAAATAAAATGTTCCCTGCAGTATTATCACTTGAACGAACAGCAGCCTCAGCAATTTCTCCTAGTTTCATTCCAGTATCTACATGTTTCTCTGTAACAGGTGAATAATCCACTAAGTCTTCTTTCGTAAATGTGATTACTTCATTTAATGTATCAATTGAGTTTTGCTGTAGTAATACTCCTGCTGCTAAAGCCTTGTAGGTTGATGCGAAGGCAAATCTTTCGTTAGATCGATAAGAAATTGTTTGATTTGTACCAGTATCAATCGCATATACACCTACTCGAGCATCAAATTTTTTCTCAAGTTGAGAGAACTCTTTATGCGTCGCCTGATTTTTATGTTTCACTTGTCCAGTCTTTTCTTTCGCTTCAACTTGCAGTGCCCCTCCTGTAAAAGCTTCTAGGCTTGTAATACTTAAACCTAATATACCAACGCATATTCCTATTTTTAGCATCCTCTTATTCTTCAAAATCATCATTCCTTCCAAATTTTTAGCACCTTTTTATACGTACACATAATAGACAATCACCGAACCAAATTTGTTCCATAAACTAAAAAAATTATAGCTAGTATGAGAGTTATTAACAAAATAAGAGATAGTAGCTACGACGCCTCTATCTCCTATTTCATATTTCATTTTTTTACTTATAAATGGCTTTATATGAACAGGTTCTTTCCCTGAGAAAAGTACTCTAATTTTGCTTAGAACTACCTGTACTAGTAGCTTCACCATGTATACGTTGCTGTTTCAAATCAAAGTATACATCTAATACTTCCTTTCCGATTATAGAATTAATTCCATTTTTATCATCATGAAGCCATGGAACTACTACGGAAAATGCTACTTCTGGATTATCATATGGAGCATATCCAACTAACGTTAAGTTGTAACATTCCATACGTTCTCCTTTTGCATTTCTACCAATCGGGTCATCTCCACCATATACAGTTTGGGCTGTTCCTGTCTTTCCTGCTGGTTTATATGGCGCGTTTTTGAAATATTTCACGCCAGTTCCATCACCTTCTTGGAATACCCATCTAAACCCTTCTTTTATCCGATCAATATGTTCTTTCTTCATATCAATTCGATTTAATACGACAGGCTCTATGGAACGTATAACTTTGCCAACCTCTTCTTTTATTGATTGTTCTCGTATTTCTTGTACAATTTGAGGTTGCATTCTATAACCACCATTCGCAATCGTTGAAATATATTGCGCTAATTGCAACGGCGTATACGTATCATACTGACCGATAGAAAAATCTAGTAAAAACCCAGGTTGACTATCTACTTTTCTCGTTTGTCCAATTATTTCATTCGGTAAATCAATACCTGTTGGGACACCTAAACCAAATTGCTTGAAATAATAGCGCATCGTATCAAATGCTCCTTGTTTAATATCCAATGAGCCATTTGGTACGTAATTAACTCCCGCAATTTTTAAAGCTGTCTGGAACATGTATACATTCGAAGATACTTGTAAAGCCCGTAAATCATTAATATTACCAAATCCGGATACATTCCACGATTTCTTAGCTTGTGTACCTTTAAATTTCATCGGCGCGTCATAAAATTGATCTCCTGGATGTATTGCGCCTGTCTCATATCCAGTTAATAAAGTAGCACCTTTTACAGCTGACCCTAGCTCATACGAAGTTGTCATGTTTCCTAATGCCAAATCCTCAACTTCTATTTTCCCTTCTTTTTCTACAATCTTTTTGCCTGCCATTGATAAAATTTGTCCGTTATTTGGATTCGTCATGACAACAAAAGCTCGATCGAGCAGTGGCTCTGAACTCTTAAAAGCTCTCAAGTTTTTCTCTATACTTTCTTCCACTTTCTTTTGTAATTCCATATCAATCGTTAATGTTAAACTATTACCACTTTTTCCTTTAGAGATTATTTCTGTGCTAACAATGTTTCCTGATTTATCAGTAATATTTTTCACTTCTTCTTTTGTGCCGTGTAATACATCTTCATATCGTTGTTCAATATAACTTTTTCCAACACGATCATTACGGTTATATCCACGTACTAAATAAGAATCTAAATTTTCTTTCGGTAATCCTTCTTCACTACTCGTAATATTTCCTAATACAGAACGAAATAAATTACCGTTTACATAATTACGTTCCCAATCAACAGTTGCATCTACTCCTGGAAAATTCGCAAGATTTTCGCTTATCCGCGCATACTCTTCATCTGTTACATCTTTTTTAATGATTTGTGGTGTTAGTTGATAACCTGAACTCATTTTACTTTTAATAGCTAACACCTTTAAATCTTGTGCTGTTAATTCTGCTAATTCTACCTCTGTAACACGACCTCGTCTTAAGTCTTCTATTTTTTTATCTAACTCTTTTCCCTCTATACCCTTTTCTTTAAACTTTTCTATATCTTTCTTAGTAATCTTTGTCTCCGCACGTTTCGAATTCAACTGCATCCAAAAATCTTTTTTATCGATATCTGTTAATTTATTTATATCTTGTTCAGGCATTTCAAGTACTTTCGCCAAGTCTTTTGCTGTTTTTAAAATATCTTCACTCGTAATTCCCTTCACCCTTGTATACGTAATTGTGCGAAGAGATTTATTATTAACAACTGTTTTCCCTTCTCGATCTAAAATTTGTCCACGTGGAACTGGAATACTAGTTATTGCATTTTGACTACTTTCCACTTGGTTCTTATAAGCCTCTCCCTCAACGATTTGTACCTTTCCTAGCTGCATAATAATAGCTGAGAATAGTACAAATATGCAAAGGAACATTATATTTAATCGAATAGATATATCTGTCTTCTGCTTGTTGCCTTTTTGTTCTTTCATAAATCCTCCATTTAATCCTTTCAGAAATTGCTACAAATACTAAAAGCATTCCTTATATATTAGATACCGATAATCGGTTATAAATATTGCCTCAATTTTTTGCTTAATCCTTGTAAGCAACCATTTCTTTTCGTTTAGATACGGAATTAATAACTCTCCCTTCCTGTTTTCTCTCTATTTTTTTGCCACTTGCATGAGAAGTGCTAAACTGTATAATGACTCTTATTAAACTCACATATAAACTTGCTAGTAAATTTTCATGCTAATTATTCCTTTCTTCATGCTGTAATACTTAATAGACAACCTAAACAATAAAGTTGTTCCACATTTACAAAAAAAATAATTAAATATAAGATGAAATAGGCTACATAAGGGAGGGTTATATGTTACATATAAAAAGATGGAGATTTTTTGCGGTTTTTTCTATCGTAGGTTTGATTTTACTAATTTTATTAAAAATCAACTTCATTTCAATTACTATCGCAACTTCTTCAGCTGAAAGAGGAAAGATTTTTGATCAAAATGGTGTAATACTAGCTACAAATAAGAAAGTTAAGTCTCTATATTGCACTTCTAATGA
>NZ_FRBJ01000001.1:797032-798859 GCF_900142585.1 Bacillus sp. bc15 | reverse complement strand
TAGTAATTAAAGATGAATGGATTCGATATTATCCTAAACACGAAATTGGTTCACAAGTAATTGGGTATGTAGAAAATGACCTTAATTCAAAGCATATGCTTGTTGGAAAAAGTGGGATTGAGCTGCAATATGAAAATGATTTAAAAGGAAAACCAGGAAAAACTCTTATTTTTAAGATTGGTAATAAAAAGTTCTTCTGGAACATTCAAAACGTACAAAAAGGAAAAGATGTCCGGCTAGCCTTAGACTCTAAATTGCAGCAAAAAACAGAGGAAGCATTAAGATCTCAAATTAAGAAAATACCTGATGCTAAAGCTGGTTATGTTGTAGTGAGCGATGTAAAAACTGGCGCAATTTTAACTATGGCCAACTCGGCAGTATTTAATCCAAATACACACGTATCATCTAAAAATGAAAACTTTAAATCACTTTCGCAAAATAAAACAATTCAAAAATTAAAGTATGGTGAATCTTATGTAAATATGTCCTCTACTATAAAGCCGCTTACTATTTTAATTGGATTAAGCGAAAAGCTTTTTCAACCTGAAGATACTTATTTAGATAAGGGTACCTTTCAGTATGATAATCAAAATAACATTTCGAATGCACCTGGAACGCCAACAGGTGAGATTACACCAAGGCAGGCTATTATTAATTCATCTAACACATTTATGACAGCAAAAGTAGCTCTGCCCTTATTCAACCAAAATAATGGGAATATAGAAAAGGTGGCACATATATGGACAGATTATTTAATGCAATTCGGCCTACGTTCTAAAACCGGGATTGATTTACCCTTTGAAGAATACGGGCAATATGAATTCCATCCATCTAATACGTTTGAAAAGGGAATCTCCGCTTTATTAAATGCCTCTTGGGGAGAAAATGAAGTGCATACCCCCCTTCAACTCGCTCAATATGCAGCAACTTTGGCAAGTAAAGGCGACAAATATAAACCTCAAATTGTAAGTGTGATTATTGGTCAGGACGGTAAGGAAACAAAAAAGTTTAAACCCATTTTAGAAAGTTCAAATCGTTATCCTATGGAATTTTGGAGTGTCTTGCAAGGTGGAATGAGTCAGAATATAGAGGAGATTAAAAATTTACCCTTTCATGTTGCAGGTAAAACGGGTAGTACAGGTTCTCCGAATGAGCAAGAAAGAATGATAAATCATTCTCTTTTCATTTCATATGCTCCTACCGAAAATCCACAAATCGCCATTTCTGTCGTTATTCCTGGTAGTAATTCAGAAAAAAACATTGCCGCTCTCGTTACAGCAGAAGTTTTAGAGTTCTGGCATACACTTCAATAAGAAAATAAAAACAAAGAGGAAGGTTCATTAAAGTAAACCTTCCTCTTTTACCATATAGAATCTATATTTATTATTTTCCACATACCTTCATGATCCTTTTCGAACACAAATGAATATTTAATATCCGTTAAAACATACTCTTTTTGTACATACCCAGTATTACCGTTAAATGTCGATATTTTCATATATTCATCATTTTGCACTTTTTCTGGAATCCAAGCTTTTACCATTTCATTAGATACTTCATATAAAATTTGTGATTCTCGTTTTGGTTCAGCTAAAATTTTCGTTTTATTTCCAGTAACAGTTACATATATATAATGGTCTCGCTTTGATTGGTTACTTTCTGTCATTCCACTTGGTACTTTATATACTTTCTTTGTATCATTTGCAAACTCTCCCCCCATTGTAAGGGCGACTTGCAACTCATGAAAAATATCTTCATCAAACTTCAGTTCATCCTTCTTATAACTCTTCCCTTTAAATAGAACTTCATCATTTAACGCTTTGTACA
>NZ_FRBJ01000001.1:792957-797007 GCF_900142585.1 Bacillus sp. bc15 | reverse complement strand
TAATTAAAGATGAATGGATTCGATATTATCCTAAACACGAAATTGGTTCACAAGTAATTGGGTATGTAGAAAATGACCTTAATTCAAAGCATTTGGCTGTTGGAAAAAGCGGGATTGAGCTGCAATATGAAAATGATTTAAAAGGAAAACCAGGTAAAACTCTTATTTTTAAATTGAATAATAAAAAGTTCTTATGGAACATTCAAAACGTACAAAAAGGTAAAGATGTACGGCTAGCTTTAGACTCTGAGTTGCAGCAAAAGGCAGAAGAAGCATTAAAATCTCAAATTAAGAAAACACCTGATGCTAAAGCTGGTTATGCTGTAGTGAGCGATGCGAAAACTGGCGCAATTTTAACTATGGCCAACTCGGTAGTTTTTGATCCAAATATATTAAATACACATGTATCTTCTAGAAAAGAAAACATTAAATCTCTTTCGCAAAATAAAGCAATTCAAAAATTAAAGTATGGTGAATCTTATGTAAATATGGCTTCTACTATAAAACCACTTACTATTTTAATTGGATTAAATGAAAAGCTTTTCCAACCCGAAGATACTTATTTAGATAAAGGTACTTTTCAGTATGATAATCAAAATAACATTACGAATGCGCCTGGAACACCAACAGGGGAGATTACACCGAGGCAGGCTATCATTAATTCATCTAACACATTTATGACAGCAAAAGTAGCTCTGCCCCTATTCAACCAAAATAATGGGAATATAGAAAAAGTGGCACATATATGGACAGATTATTTAATGCAATTCGGCCTACGTTCTAAAACCGGGATTGATTTACCCTTTGAAGAAGACGGACAATATGAATTCCATCCATCTAATAAGTTTGAAAATGGAATCTCCGCTTTATTAAACGCCTCTTGGGGAGGAAATGAAGTGCATACCCCTCTTCAACTCGCTCAATATGCAGCAACTTTGGCAAGTAAAGGTGATAAATATAAACCTCAAACTGTAAGTGCAATTATTAGTCCGGACGGTAAGGAAACAAAAAAGTTTAAACCAATTTTAGAAAGTTCAAATCGTTACCCGATGACCTTTTGGAGTGTCGTGCAAGGTGGAATGAGTCAAAATATAGAGGAAATTAAAAAGTTGCCCTTTGACGTCGCAGGTAAAACAGGTATTACAGGTTTTCCGAATGAGCAAGAAAGAATGATAAATCATTCTCTTTTCATTGCATATGCTCCTACCGAAGATCCACAAATTGCCGTTTCTGTCGTTATTCCTGGTAGTAATTCAGAAAAAAACATCGCTGCTCTCGTTACATCAGAAATTTTAGAGTCTTGGCATACACTTCAAAAAGAGAATAAAAACAAAGAGGAAGGTTCATTAAAGTGAACCTTCCTCTTTTACCAAATAGAATCTATATTTATTATTTTCCATTCACCATTATCATTTTTTTCGAACATAAATGAATACTTAATATCAGTTAAAACATACTCTTTTTGTACGTATCCAGTATTGCCATTAATTGTCGATATTTTTATATATCCATCATTTTGCACTTTTTCTGGAATCCAAGCTTTTACCATTTCATTAGATACTTCATATAACACTTGTGATTCTCGTTTTGGTTCAGCTAAAATTTTCGTTTTATTTCCAGTAACCGTTGCATATATAAAATGCGCTTGCTTTGGTTGGTTACTTTCTGTCAATCCACTTGGTACTTTGTATACTTTTTTTGTATCATTTGCAAACTCTCCCCCCATTGTAAGAGCGACTTGCAACTCATGAAAAATATCTTCATCAAACTTCAGTTCATCCTTTTTATAACTCTTCCCTTTAAATAGAACTTCATCATTTAACGCTTTGTACAGGTCATTTTCATTTTTTGAGTTCGTACTTTGATATAGTTCATTCATAAATTGTTTTAATGATGGATCTTGAGCAGACTCATCTTTTGTTTTAGGCTTAATTTGAGTACTACTTTGTACCGGTGATTTATTATCATCAAGCCAAGGTTGTTGAACAATGAAAAATAACATTGTACAAACCAAAACAACTACAATAGGTAATGCTTTTTTACGAAATGGTCTTTTATGTTTTACAAAATCCACTTCATTATTTTCATATATAGACTGCTTTATTTTAGAAATAAATTCTTCTTCATCTTTACGATTCTCCATTGGCCCTTTTTTTATTTTTCTATACCAGTCAGGATTTTGTTTATTGTTCATCACTACTACCCTCCCCTATTAATTTTGAAACCTTACTTCTCGCTCTACTTAATCTCGATTTTACAGTTCCAATGGATACTCCTAATGTTTCAGCCATTTCTTCATAAGATAATTCATATTTTGCGTCCAATATAATTATTTCACGGTGCTTTTTAGGTAGTTCTAATACAACCTTCCACACATCATTCATTTCTTCTTGCTTAAAAAATTCTTGTTCTGCCGAAGAAGACTGCTTGTCGTCACTAAAAAATCCCACTAAAGATATCCTTTTAAAATAGGATGATTTTAAATAGTTTATGGCTGTATTTCTTGTGATTTTTAATATCCACGTTTTAATGGATGAATCCTTTCGAAACGAATGCCAATGTTTAAAAACCTTTATAAAGACATCTTGTGTGATATCATCTGATAAGTGTGGATCTTTTGTAATAATAAATGAATAATTCCATACATCTTGCCAATAGTCTTTAATAACATAGTCGAGCTCGTCATGATTACATTTTCCAGTAAACTTCTGTTCCATTTCCACACCTCAAACTTATTTGAATAAACATAAAACTGCCCTCACTTTTAATATGGTTTCAATATATAGACATGATACAAGTTTCATTTGTTCCATAGCGCTTTTTTCTATATAGCTACGCTTTCTGTATTTGAATATATTGTCGTTCTTCTGTCTCTTTCTTTATTTTCTCTTGACGGTTACGTAGCTCTTCTTGCTCCCTTTGTATTTTGGTTCTGATGCAAAAACAAAGTAAAAGAGAATAAAACATATATATTCCTAACGGAATCGTATTCTATGTTACAAGTCCATCTTCTATATGATTCAAGTAATTTTGTTGTCTAAGTTGCTTACTATCAGGTATGCCTTTTTCTTTTTTCAACTACCCAATTGCTATAGAATAAGCCGGATTCTTATCGACTGTTATTACACGTGGCTTTGAAACATGAAAAGGCCGCAGCGCTTTCCTAAAAAAGCGCTTTGCAGCCTTTTCATCTCTTGTTTTGTTTAGACAAAAATCGATTGTGTTTCCTTTCGAATCAACAGTACGTTACAGGTACATCCATTGCCCTTTAACTTTAATTAAATTCCGGATTCAAACTTTCTATTTTGAGTACGTTTAATTTATAGAAAACAGATAACAACATAATTTTCTCAATAAGTAATATTCTTATTTCAATACAAAATTCTTACAATTGATGCTATACCTGTATTAAGGGGAGCGTTTTAGTTAATTAGGGAGAAAAATTGTAAAAATGATATGGGAGGAACAAAAAATGTCATTGAAAAAGAAATTAGGTGTTGGAGTGGTTTCAGCCGCTCTTGGTATGTCTTTAATCGGTGGGGGAACATATGCATATTTTAGCGATCAAGTTGTGACAAATAATACATTTGCTGCAGGTACATTGGATTTAGCTATGCAACCAACTACTTCACTTAACTTAGAAAATTTAAAACCTGGGGACAAAATATTAAAAAAATTCAATTTAAAAAATAGTGGTTCCTTAGATATTAAAGATATCATGATGAAAATAGACTATACTGTAAACGACTTAAAACAAAATAATACTACAGAAGATTTCGGTAAACATATTAAAGTACAATTTCTTTGGGATTGGGATCCTGCAAAAAGCCCTGTATACGAGACAACCCTTGCAGAACTAAAATCACAAAGTTCAGAGATTGTCTCCAAAAAAGTATTTCATTCTAAGTGGACTGAAACAGGGGGGTTAAAACCTGGGAAAATGGATTGGTTTTGGATAAAGTTTGTATTTGAAGACAACGGTACAGATCAGAACGTGTTCCAAGGGGATAGTATTGCGTTAAAAATGGAGTTCCAAGCCAATCAAACAGA
>NZ_FRBJ01000001.1:626703-792947 GCF_900142585.1 Bacillus sp. bc15 | reverse complement strand
TCCAATATAATTATTTCACGGTGCTTTTTAGGTAGTTCTAATACAACCTTCCACACATCATTCATTTCTTCTTGCTTAAAAAATTCTTGTTCTGCTGACAGGGATTGCTTATCGTCACTAAAAAATCCTATTATAGATATCCTTTTAAAATAAGAGGATTTCAAATAGTTTATTGCCGTATTTCTTGTGATTTTTAATATCCACGTTTTAATAGATGACTCCTTTCGAAATGAATTCCAATTTTTAAACACCTTTATAAATACATCTTGCGTGATATCATCTGATAAGTGTGGATCTTTCGTAATAATAAATGAATAATTCCATACATCTTGCCAATAGTCTTTTATAACATAGTCCAGCTCATCATGATTACACTTTTCAATAAACGTCTGTTCCATTTCCACACCTCAAACTTATTTGAATAAACATAAAAACTGCCCTCACTTTTATTATGGTTTCAATATATAGACAAGATACAAGTTTCATTTGTTCCATTGTTTATCTTTTTTCAAGCAGAATAATACTACTAAAAAACAAGTAAAGCATACAATGATAAAATTCTACTCATGAAAATCTGTTTTTTGAATTTAACGTAACACTCCACTTGTCCATTTCAATTTGCTATCTCCTTCTATTTGCCATTAACAATGTCAACTTTTCTAGAATCACAGCAAAAAAGCATTCTTTCTAATCGAGAATGCTTTTTTGAAATTTAATTGTTCTATATTTTCCCCAATTTATATCTTTGAGTTAAGCAAACATGTAATAAATTTAGTCAAAAAATTCACCATATAATTAAGTATTATTTCTGAAATACATGTTTTACTTTTTCACCTGGAACGTTACTTCCTCCTCTTCCTTTTACATCTTCAATCATCATTGTAACAATCATGTCTGGCGCATTTGCATCGAAAGCTGCGAACCATCCCAGTTCTTTTCCGTCTGCTTCTTTCGACTCTTTCAGTTCTGCTGTGCCAGTTTTACCAGCAAGCGTTACACCATCAACCTTTGCAATTCTCCCTGCACCATCAGGGTCATTAATGACTTTGATTAATGCACTCTTTAATATCTCTTGATTCTTTTTAGAAACCACATTTTCTTTCCAATTCCCTGCTACTTTTGCTTCTTTTAAAAGATGTGGCGACGGAATATTCCCTTCATTCACAATCGGTGCATATGTTAATGCTAAATGAAGTGGCGTCATTAATACTTGTCCTTGTCCATAGCCCGTGTCTGCTAGTTGAATATCGTTTTTTATCCCATCTTTTGCAATGATTGAAATAGGAAATTCGTATTCGATTGGTAATTTTTCATGAAATCCGTACTTTTTAAATTCCTTTACATACTGATCTTTTCCCATTTTCAAAGCTTGTTGAGCAAAATAAATATTATCAGAGTACTTCATTGCCTTATCAAAATCAATTGGACTTGCATCCTTTACACGCGTTACATAGTAATTTCCCCAAGATGAATCTTTTGTCCACTTCAATCCTTGAATTTTAAATTCTTCCTTCGGATTTATTGTGTTTGTTTCCAAACCAATTGCACCTGTGATCGTTTTAAATACGGAACCTGGTACAAATGCTTGTGTAAAGCGATTCGTCATTGGTAGTTTCGAGTCGTTACTCCATGCTTCTCGTTGGGCTTTCGATGCTCCTCTAACTATTATATTTGGATTATAAGCAGGGCTACTTACAAGTGCGATTGTTTCACCTGTTTTAGGATTGACCGCTGCACTAGACCCTGCTTCAGTTTTCATCTCATTAAAGATTTTTTCTTGAATTGCAGCATCAATTGTTAACGTAACATTTTCTCCTTCTTTTGCTTCTTTTTTTGCTACGTTTTTAATCTCTTTCCCCTTCTCATCTTCTATAAATACGCGTCCACCCTTTTCACCACGCAATTTATTTTCTAACACTTTCTCTAAACCGGTCTTACCTACTAAATCATCTGCTTGATAACCTTGTTTTTGAAGTGATTTTAACTCCTCCGCATTCACCTTTCCGATATATCCAGTTAAGTGTGCCGCTGCTTCACCTAATGGATACGTACGAATATTTACTGGGCGAGATGAAACTCCTTCTAATTCAATATAATCATTCTGTCTGGTTCCCTCTTTTAAAATACCAATTGGTACAAAGGAGTCTGGTTTTATCCATTTTGCTGTGAGCTTTTGTTCGACCTCTTCTATAGACATATCAAGTAATTGTGCTACTATTTCTTTCGTTTGCACTGCTGTTTCGCCTAGTTTCTCTGGAATAATTCCAACCTCAGTTGCTTTACCATTCGTTGCAAGCCCTTTTCCATTGCGGTCATATATTTCTCCGCGTTTTCCTTGCTCTATTTGCATACGTACTTTGTAATCTTTTTTCATACCTGGGAAGATGAAGTCTGGTGTCCAATCTGTTTTCCAAGACTCTTTATCTTTCACAAGTTTTGCTTCATGGATGAATGAAACTGGTCCTACATCCGTATCCATCTTAACTTCAAAAAGAAAAAGCTCTTTATCTTTCGTATTCTCTCCTTTCATTTTAACTTTTAAATTCTTAGCTCCAATCCCCTCATAGATTTTTTGATATTTTTCTGTAAATTCTTTTTTAGAAATCGATTTTTTGGCATGATCTGATAAATGATCATACATATTTGCAAACTTTTTATCATTCCATAAATTAATATATTCTTCAAATGCTTGTTTTGGCGGTTCGTTTTTATTACATCCTACCAACATAACTGCGAAACAAATGAAAAACAGCATCCATAATTTTTTCAATTCAATCTTCTCCCTTAGTTAAAAATGATGATTCCTTTCTTAATTTATTTAATAAAAAATGTTTTAACGCTTAATAGACAGTGAAAGTAAGGATATTGTTCCATATTTACAAAAAACTAAAAAAGAGTGATAAGAATTCCGTAAATTTGGAATCCTCATCACTCTCGTTTGATATTGTGCAAATCATGAATATGTAATAATAATTTCTAATTTTAAAAAATAATTTTAATTTTCCAACTAACGAGATAAAAATCATGTATTTGTTCTATTTTTAATAATTCATAAATTCGTTGAAATGTTCGCATCAAATTCATCTGATGTTTTGGTATCTATTTTTCTCCCATCAATTGTCATCTTTATTTTTTGTTTTTGGTTTGCTGTTACCACCCAAGCGTTCGGTAAATAACGATCTTCATGGGATAATGTAGACGGTGAATTTATAACCTTTCCTCCTAAATATAGCGTAGCAGAAGAACCTCCATCCATTGCCATTGCATTTATAGCGCCTTTTTCATATAGAATATCTTGACACTCTTTTAACGTAGCCCCTATACTATGCGTCTGTCTACCGTCAATAACTAGAAACATAATTGTACCATCTTCTTTTTGGGCCATAATACTTCTTGGAGCCGACCCCCAACCGCCATCTCCTTCTGTAATCATTTTTTCTCCATTTACAATTAACTGTGGCATAAATCCAGCTGCGGAAACGACTTGTTTATCCAACAGTTGTTGGGTAGAATAATTTCCTGTTATCATTTGACCAAACTTTGTTAATCCCGTAATAATTGTAGGGGCATTTCTATCCATATTTGTATCAATAGCTTTCCCATTTTCTATCACAATTCCAGTAGCAACATTTCCTCCACCCCTTCCTGTTTCGTCAGCAAATCCACTTGCATTCACAGCAACAAGTGCATGATTACGTTTTGCCATTACGCTAATTTTTTCTCCCCTGTTAGCGCCCTGTGTTCCTTGATGGCTAACAAGTTTAACATTGAAGGGATTGCTAATAGTAACTAATTTTCCTTCAAAAAGAAAGCGACTATCTTTGTTACTTTTAATCGTTTCTACATCAATTTCTAATGGCTGATTTTTAAATTCTTCTAATCTTTTTCCTGCTATTTTTTTATAAATATGCTCATCACTATTTGACCATTTTGGATGATTAATTCTATCTTGCAATTTATCTAGTTCCTTTTGGGATAGGAATGTATACTTCGCATATTGTGGATGCTGAGAAGTTAGTATACTCCCAGCCATTGTTATGCGAAGCTCCCGGCCATAGCTAGTACCAAATAATATTCCTATGCCAATAAGCATGAAAATAGACAATAGAAGCAAAATTCGTTTGAAGATTTTTCTTAGATGTTTCATAGTTTTATCCTCCGGTATTAATTACATTCAATGAATCTTTTAAAATATTTTTTAATAAAGACAAGGGTGTTTGATTTCCTCATGCCTGAATTCCCCGCTATATTTTAGCAATTAGGGCAAAATACTTATTCCGAATTTCATTTTTTCAGTGTATATTTATAAATTTAATAACATTTTTGCAACCATGAAATAAATTACTAATCCTGTTCCGTCAACAAATGTTGTAATAAATGGACCTGAAACAACTGCAGGATCTAGTTTTAATTTTCTTAGAATCAAAGGTAAAACAGCTGCTACAAGAGAGGCCCAAATAACAATAAATAATAAAGTAATTGCTACAACTTGTGCAACTTCTGTTCCAACTCCTAACATATAAGCACGAGTGAGCCCAGCTATCCCAAGTGCAAGTCCAAGAAGCATACCTATTGCAAATTCCTTTTTCATTACACGGAAAATGTCTTTAAATTTCACCTCTCCAATACCAATTGCACGAGTAATTGTTGCTACAACCTGTGTTCCTGTATTCCCTCCAGTACCTACTAATAATGGAACAAAGAAAGCAAGGGCAACTACAGTTTCAATTTCGTCTTCAAAATACTTTAATACTGTACCTGTATATGCCTCAGCAACAAAAAGAAGTAATAACCATGGTAGACGTTTGAAGAAAATACTCCAAACGCTAGCTTCAAAGTAAGATTGATTCAACGGTTCACTTCCGCCTAACTTTTGAATATCTTCTGTAGCTTCTGCTTCCATAACATTCATTACGTCATCAAATGTTATAATACCAATCATTTTATTATTTACTGTTATCACAGGTATGGCTGCTAAATTATAATTTAGTAGCTTTTTTACAACTTCTTGCTGGTCAACTTCAGCATGTACTGAAATTACCTCTGGCATCATGATAGTAGATAATATCTCTTCATCTGCTGCTAGTAATAACTCATGTATGGAAACGATTCCCTCAAGATAACCATGACTATCAAGAACATAACTATAAGATATTGATTCTACATTTTCAGAATGTTCCCTAATGTACTTCAATGTCATTTTTACTGACCAATTTCCTCTAACTGCAACAAAATCACTTGTGACAAGACTTCCTGCCGTTTCAGGTTTGAAATTCATCAATTTTTTTACGTTATGTTTTGTAATTTTGTCTAGATACGCCATTAATTTAGCTTGTTTTTCAGGATGAACCGCTAGAAGTAAATCTACTAATTCATCAATCGGTTGTAAATTTAGTAACTTTTTAGCTTTGTTTTCAGATAAGTGAATTAAGATATTATATTTTTCTTCTGCACTCATATATTGAAGAATTTTAGAGCTTTTTAATACGGGAATCGTATTTAGCAATATGATTTGATCTTCAATTGAAAATCTTTTTACTTCTTGCGCAACATCATACGACGGAAGACGTAAAACTTTCTCTGCATCCAAATTATTTTTGGTTACAAGTAATTCTTTTAATAATTTCTTCATGTTAACTCCTCCTCATATTGCTAAGGGAGACTCTAGAGTTTCATGAGTGGTTTTGTTTTATTTTATCTTTCTAAAATTTTTTATTAGAGCAATAATAGTTACATTGCAATCAATTCATTATTTAGAATTACCTCCTTTTTGAATATAGACAAGATAAAAATAAATAACATTAAACAGAAAAACCTTTACTCAAAAAGGAGTAAAGGTTTTATCACAATACAAATAAATGATTATTAAGACAGCTCTGCCGAAATCACAGAGGTGCCTTTCTACCAAATCGTATACCACTCCCTCGTTGAGTTTTAGCACTGTATAGCATAGGTTTTTATAACCAGCTACATTAAGAAGGGCCTTAATCCGACCGTTCCTGTTGACCCATTGGCGTCTCTCGACATTTTTGGGCAGCAGCGTTTCTCTATACAGGAGCCTCACCTAACAAAGTTTATTGAATTACTTCAAAATTTAAACCAGAATTTAATATTTGTCAACTGACTTTCAATTCCATTCATAAAAAAATCTTTTATAGAAAATGAAATTATATTTTATTATAAATTTAAAATTCCCCTTAAAAAACATAGAATTCAAATAGATTTAATTCGAAGAAACGTAATAAAACATATGAAACTTATTGTTTTTAATCAAATTCCAACTTTATAACAAAAGATGAATAATTAGTCATTCTGTATATCAAAAGAACATTCACAAAAAAATCTTCTTTTATGATTAAAATCTTCTTTACTGTTTATCAAATTTATATGGTTAAACTACTTAATCAAACGATACACTACAAGTCAAAAATATGTACTTATACAGAATGATTACAGACATTTTTTCATATCATTTCTCAAAGAACTATAAAGCAATAAAACAAATAAAATTAGCAATATGGTTGCTTGACAAGCAAAAAAAATATATTTATGCTTGCTACACGAAACAAACACATAAAATTTATATTGCTTAACCTGTTAGGTGAGGCTCCTATGCAAACACAGGCTATTGCCCAAAAATGTCGAAAGACGCCAATGGGTAGAACAGGAATTGTCGGATTAAGGCTCTTCTTAAGATAGCTAAGTAATGAATTTTCATTACTTTACGTTGTATAGTGCCAAAGCTCTACTAGAGGGAAAAAAGCCTTATTTACTCATGCCATTTTGAATCCCTCTAGTTACATACTAGGGGGATTTTTGCGTAAAAAACAGGGAATAAGCGATAGAATCTTCCTAAACAAAAGTCATATTTAGTAATTGACGAGAACAAGATTCTATTCATTAGCAAATGTAATATTATGTTTTGTTTTAAATCAGGAGGATATTAAAATGAAAAAAATATTAAAACTCGATTATCTATTGCTCCTTCCTCTATTCATAACATGTACTTTAGGTATTATCATGATGTATAGTGCAAGCTCCATTGTCGCTGTCCAACATTACGGTTATAACAGTAGACATTTTGTTGATTCTCAATTAACAAAGCTACTTTTAGGAACAATAGGATTAATAATTTGTGCTTTACTCCCATATGAAATATGGAAAAAACGAATAGTCTCAATCTGTATTATGGTTGGGGGGATTTTTTTATTAATTATGGTTTTATGGAAAGGAAAAGTGGTAAATAATGCTCAATCATGGATCTTTGGAATACAGCCAGCTGAATTTCTTAAATTAGGAACAATCCTTGTAACAGCCCGTTTTTTTGCATTGCGACAAGAACAAGCTAAAAATAACTGGAGTGGTATCGGAAAACTTTTATTTTTTTTAGCTACAATTTTTTTTCTTATCTTTAAACAACCAAATTTAGGATCTGCACTTTTAATATTAGGTATAGGTTTTAGCATATTTCTTTGTTCAGGAATAAATATAAATCTACTAATCAAAAGAACTACCATCGGTTCTATTTTATGGTTACCTATTTTATATTATTTGATTCAATATAGTTTATCAGAAGTTCAAAAGACACGTATTACTACGATTTTCAATCCCTTTCTTGATGCGCAAGGAAATGGATACCAGCTTGTAAACTCTTTTATTGCCATGGGCTCTGGAGGAATCACTGGTCGTGGATTTGGAAATAGCATACAAAAAACAGGTTATCTTCCAGAACCACACACTGATTTTATAATGGCAATAGTTTCTGAAGAACTAGGATTTATTGGTGTATTTATTCTATTGGTTGGAGTTTTGACTATAGTACTTCGCTCCTTAAAAATTGCACAATTATGTGTAGATCCTTTCGGCAGTTTTATAGCAATTGGTATAGGATGTATGATTGGTATGCAATCAGTTGTAAATTTAGGTGGTATTACGGGACTATTTCCTCTTACAGGTACTCCATTTCCATTTGTAAGTTTTGGTGGCAGCTCTTTAATGGTGAATTTAATAGCAATAGGAATATTGCTTAATATCTCAATTTTCAATAAAATAAGACTTTCTCCTTTTTAAAATCTATTGTACTATAGTCATTTTTGTTACATTTAGAGAGATTATACAGGCTTTCATAATGATTTGATCAAACTGTAGATTTATTAATTTTAAACGAACATTTAAAATATTTTATAGCATAGAATAGACAGTATACAGTAGACACCACTAATATCTACTAGGTGAATAAAAAGAAGGAGAAAATAAATGACTCTAAATATAAATAGAGTATTCCCACGTAATTGGTATGCTGTGAGTTATGCAAAAGATATAAAAAAGATTCCAGTAAAAAAAAGAGTTGCTGGCAAAGATTTTGTATTATATCGGGATGAAAAAGGCGAAGTTCAGGCTCTATCACCTTACTGCCCTCATCGTGGCGCTGACTTATCACTGGGACAAGTAGTAAATGGTAAACTAGTCTGTCCCTACCATGGTTGGGAGTTCGATAGTTGTGGTACTTGTGTAAGAATTCCATCCCAACCCAATAAACCTATCCCGAAATTTGCTCATACCTCCTCATACCCTGTAAAAGAAAAGATTGGGTTGATTTGGATATACCCTGATAGTGAGGAAACTCCACCTGAATGGAAAACTTTTCATGTAATGGAGAACACTCCTTTTAAACTCTCTTTCTTCCACGCCACTTGGAATGCACACCTTACTCGATCAATCGAATCTGTGCTGGATATTGCTCATCTTGCTTATGTACATAAAAAAACGATTGGTAGAAAAACAAAAGCCGAATCAACCAATTATAAGCTGGAGGGAACACTGGATCAGTTTATATTCTCAAATGGTAATGCTTACCTTGAATACAAATTCCCACATCAGTGGATGCTTCACAGTGGCAAACAGGAGAATGAGTCATTTATTCAGTACATTACGTTTACACCAATTGATGAAGAAGAGACATTAATTATGGGATATACCGGAAGGACATTTTTAAAGTACTTCCCTTTACTAGACCAAATTTTAGCTAAATTTAGTTTAAGAGTACTAAAAGAGGATCAAATTATTGTAGAAAGTCAACATCCTAGACCTATACCAGAAGCTTTAAAAATGGAGGCCCATGTTCATGCAGATATGGCTCAAGTTCAGTTTAGAAAACGTTGGTTTCAGTTTTTACAAAATGGGTCTTGTTTTTCACTTGATTAAAGGCACGTAACGCAGTATTAAATATAGGTGTAGTGATGTTGATAGACGTGGATGCTACCCCATCGCCATCAAGCTAAAATTTTATAGTACCCCCTGAACCCAATTTTGTAATAACTCGTAACAAAAAATCCCTTCAAAAAAAGAAAGGCGCCTATGCACCTTTCTTTTGTAATTCATTCTCACTCTCTTAGCATTCAGAATCCCTTATGAATCACTTTAATGCGTCATTGTACGGACCTAATTACTCTTTAAAAAAGTAATAATTTGTCTCCTTACTTTTCAGTAACATATTTCCTCTTATTATTAAAAATAAGTCGTTTCTGCTTAATATTTTTACTATAACTCTAACTAGTGCTAAGCAAAGGATCATAATAAGCCAAATATAATTTATTAATCACGTTTAAAGTACATAAGTCTGCACTGATTGAAAATGCAGAACCAGCATTAATATCGTTTAGCGTATTTCTAATCCGCTAACGACTTAAATCACCTTATTTCACTCTCTTCGGTAAAGCTGAGCCTGAATGTTCAATTACTAGATGAACATAAACATTAATGTCAGCATTACTAAAATAATTTTCACCTTGATCCCAATTCTTACTTATTTTCTTCCATTCTTTATAATTATTCCGCTTATATACTTCTCCTAATGCTAATACATCCACCTTATATTTTTTTGAACAAGCTTTATTGATTTTTGAATCCTTTGCTCCATCTCTTTTGAAATATCCTTCGTTAAGCGTTTTTCATCCATAACTTGTTTATAATCGCTAAAATGCAACTCCGCCAAAGTACCCTCGAGAAACAAATAGACGGATGTTTCTTCTCATTTCATGATCACGAATATGTACATCTAGCGTATTCTGTAAAACATTAGGATTCGAGAGTAATTTTTCAGAAAAAATAATCACTTGTATATGCGGAAAAAATAATTCACGACTAATTTTTTTAGCAATAATTCGTATTTGTTCAAATACACTATCTGCTTTTGCACTCACATTAATATAATTATTCCCTGCCCCTTTTCCACCTTGCTGCGCTAACTTACTGGGAAGTACCATCTGATACGTCCCTTTCATAATTGGATTTGATTTCTTTTCCTTAACAATATCGTAAGACGCGCCTACTACAAATCCTCTTTCTTCTATCTCCATTAACTCAGAGCAACCACTGTATTTTTCTGTTTAACTGTTGGGATTCAGCTCATAATGAAACATATTTTTACATAAAAGACTTTCGTATATAAATTTTTCAAATGATTTATTAGCGAATTGTTGACCAATATCACTTTTTTGAGTGAGTAATTTTTTAGATTGATGATGTAATGAATTTTGTTCGTTTCTTTTATGTAAAATATTCTAGTTTTGCATTAGGAAAGAACTGTTTCATATAGGAATACAGATAGTTTTTTATATCCTCTTCTTCTTCTTTTTGATAAATGTATTTTCCGATTCCATATTTCCCCCATTTATACCTTCTTTTCTCTTCATCTAATTCTAGTTTTGTCATCGGGTAGTTTTTTTCAATTACTCTCTTAGCTGGCTTTGTAAAACGATGTTGAATAAATTCAAATGTAATATCATCCCGTGCATCAAGAGGTAATTCAGCATTTAGGCGTTCAAACATATGATAGTATCCTTCCTTCCAGCCTTCATGCAGGTAAATAGGAGCTACAATGAAACCAAGAGGATATCCAGCTCTAGCTACTTTTCCTGCTGCCTCAATTCGTTTAGCTAAGGGAGAAGTTCCTGGTTCAAAGTTTTTAATCACATAATCAGCGTTTACACTAAAGCGAAATCTTGTTTTTCCATTATGTTTAGCATCAAGTAAATGATCTACATGGTGGAATTTCGTAACAAATCTCAATTTCCCATATTCAGATTCTCCAAAATGCTCAATGGCCCGTTTAAGGGTATGCGTTAAATAATCGATTCCTACAATATCTGAAGTACACGACGCTTCAAATCTTGTTACTTCAGGTGCACGCTCTTTCATGTATTTATCAGCAGCATCTAAAATTTCTTCAACATTTACATACGTTCGTATATAAGGCTTACTTCCCATCGTTGTTTGTAAATAACAATAATGACAATGCCCCATACATCCCGTTGCAAAAGGAATTGCATACTCTGCTGAAGGCTTGGAAGTATCAAATTTCAGTGTTTTTCTAACACCAACAACCAGCGTGGATTTTGCTACTCGATACTTTTGAAAATCGTTATCCCCTGGCAAATCTCTTACTTGATTATGGGAAGTAGTATGTCGAATTTCAACATCCATCTTTGAAAACTTCTCAAACAGCTCTTTCCCCAAAGGATAATCTAATGCTTTCGGTTCAAAATATACGAGCTTAGGCATAAATGGCTTATTCATTCTAACATCCCCTCTGAAATATCACCATAATAGTAAGTGTAAGCTTGGTTTGCCTCATCTTCGGTAGCATATATAGCCATCTCATTTGTTAGTGGATAATACGTTTCGTAAAGAAATAGTGCTAATTCATTAGGTCTTTCAGGATTATTTACAACTGCTGCAGCTTGTATGTTAGCTACGTCTTGAGTATGAGGATTTCGGTAAAAAATATAAACAATGTCACCAGCATGATACGTATTACTTTCAGAAGAAAATTCCATTCCATCACCATCTCATTTCATAAAATTCAATGCTCACAGTTTTACTTTCTAATTTCCTTGTAGTGTAACTATTTAATTACATTGATAATGATTACGCCATACAAACATATTTTGAAAAATGAATAATAAATGTACTCCCAAAAAGGCAAGCATATATCAATGCTTGCCTTTCGTTCTAACGACGATGTTCAACAAGATCGATTACACCTAAAACGACGTGTGCTAAACCAAAACCAAATACTGTATTTGCAATCATTTTATTAGTTCCACGAGTTTGTTTAAGAGCATAACCTGCTGCTGTCACTGCTGTACCTAAAGCTGTTGGAATTAATCCTTCACGAATGTCCACAGTGATGCCTCCTTGTTTCGCAGTTAGTAAATTTGTTTTAATAACTCTAAGTAAAGTATTAAAACAAGTATTAGTATTTTTCTTTTTAATAAAATTATGTGAAATTTTTATGAATAATATTTTAAATTCATAACAGCTATAAAGATTGAAAAAATTATTAATTAACAAATAAGAAAATATCTTCAAAACGTATTTTCATATGAAAATTTTATACCTCTGACAAAAAAACTTTGCGGAAATTCTCTCCATAAAAAGTGCTCCTAAATTTATATAGGAGCACTTTTTTATGAAACACTATTCTTTATTTGCTTATGAACCACTTTATTATAATAACCATGCTTTACAACCTGCCTAAAATCATCTACCTCGATATCCATTCTTTCCGCAATATCTATAACAATTGTATTTTGTAAAACATTCACCACAAATCCCATTAATTGCAAATTAGGATTTTTACGATATGAAAATTGAACGTAATCCCCAAGTGTTACTTCTTTATTATGCTTCATTTGGCGCCCCCTAAATTATCAATAATTATACAATAGTTTTCCCCTTTTTCACTTCTACATACTGGGTCACCAGTTTATCATTTTAGCCAATTCATCTCCCACCTACTTATTTCGCGTTCCTTGAGGAAGGGGTCTTCTTGGTTAAAATGATAAAAGTTATGCATATAATAAAAAAAGACAAACTCTCCAATGTGAGGAGTTTGTCCAAAACCATGATTTCTTTAGTTTAACAATATAGAATTCAGTTCCGATAAGAATCTTTCTTTTTTCCATATCCCACGATTTTTGCATCGATACTAACAATAGTGGATTAGAATAATGACTTAATACTTGCTAGGACAGTAAGAATACCTATAATAATGACAAATACATTGCTCGATTTCCCTTTGTATTTAGCAAGTACTGATACTTTATGGATTGCATACATTGGTAGTATACATAAGATAGCAGCAACTAGCGGACCGCTAAGGGCATCAATGATTCCAAGAATACTTGGATTTGTATAAGCAACATACCAGCATGTTAATACGACAAAAGTAAGAATCATTGTCTTAACTGTTTTTTCTCCTATATCTTTCCCACGTTTTTTACTGGACTTGATAATCATGTCACGCATTACCTCATACGCTCCTATATAATGACCAAGGAAAGACTTTGTAATAGCCACAAATGCAATGATAGGAGCTGCAATAGTGATTACTGGCGAATTAAGCTCATTAGCAAGATATGATAGGATTGACAAGTTCTGTTCTTTTGCCACCTTAAGATCATTTGGAGTCAAACTTAAGGTACTGCTCCAAACAAAGAACATAACAACTACGAATGTCATAATATAACAAACTTTTTGTATTTGAGCACATTTAGCATCAGTAGCATCTATTCCATACGTAGCTCTCTGTTTCATAACAAATGACGAAATCATAGGCGAATGATTAAACGAGAATACTATGATTGGAAGTATCATCCATATCGTTCCTAAATATCCTGTTCCTGTTGAAGCAGTAGAAACACTTGAAAAACTAAGCATTGACGTATTCCACTGTGGAATCAAAGATATTGCGATAAAAAGGAGAGAAGCTATAAAAGGATACACTAGCATGCTCATGATCTTTACAGTTATATCTTGACCAAAATTTAGTATAGCGATAAGACCGAGTACTAAGACAAGCGATAAAATGGACCTTGGAGGCTCCGACATGTGCAATTGATGCACGATAAAGCTACTAGCGGTATTTGTAAGTGCGACCGAGTACATCAGCACGATCGTATAAATGGAGACAAAATACACAATATTAAAAATGATACTTGCCTTATTTCCAAAATACTCTCTTATTGTACCTGTAATCCCCTCATCGGCAGAGTTCGAAGCGTAAATCATTTTAGCAAGCGCCCTATGTGAATAATACATAACAGGATATGCAAGTATGGTAATTAACAGCAATGATAATAAACCACCTGAACCTGCATTAATCGGTAAAAAGAGTACTCCTGCTCCAATTGCTGTTCCAAAAAGGCTCAATGCCCAGGTAGTATCCTGTTTATGCCACTTTTTAGGGTCTAGATATTTCTCATTTTTTACTGCAGTGTTATCAGCTTGAAATTCTATGTTTTTTGCAGTATTCCCATCCATATAATAATTCCTCCTTGTGTCCTATTCTTAATTTTCTTTTTTAAGATATAGGAATATAGACCGTTCTTGAAAAATGAATAGCTTATATAGTGCGCCACAACGAATATCCCCCTTCTAGGTTAATAAAAATCAAAAAATTAGCGAAGCATCAACCTGAAGGGTTTATTACCACTTATAAAATATTTTAATTATATAGTAGTATATTTTATTGATAACTCCCCCAATATACAGACATCCTTAGGCGAACAATAGAGTAAAGATTGTTAAAAATTTCACAATACACTCGATAACTTATTGATTTAATTGTTTCTCCCCAAAGATTTTATTTTTAATGGCAATTCCTGTAGGTGTAGCTGCAATACCACCTAAACCTGTCTCTCTTAATTCGCGAGGCATCTGTCTTCCAACTCTATACATGGCTTCAATCACTTCGTCAGCATTGATGAGATTGTTTACGCCGGCTAATGCGATGTCCGCTGCTGCTAAAGCATTTGCCGTTCCAATGGCGTTTCTCTTTACACAAGGAATTTCTACCAAACCAGCGACCGGATCACAAACTAAACCGAGTAAATTTTGTAATGCAATCGAAAAAGCTTCAGAAGATTGCTGTGGCGTTCCACCCGCAGCTTCTACCGCAGCTGCAGCCGCCATCGCTGAGGCACTTCCTACTTCAGCTTGACATCCTCCGTACGCTCCTGAAATACAAGCGTTGTTTGCGACTATCGTTCCAAATAACGCTGAAGTGAATAGAAAATGAATCATATCTTCATGACTTAACTGCAACGTATCTTTAATACTAAATAGGACTCCCGGAGTCGTCCCACTCGCACCTGCTGTTGGAGTTGCACAAATAGCTCCTAATGCAGCATTTACTTCATTAACACCGATAGCACTTTGAATCCCTAACACCATCAAATCTCCAGAAAGAGTTTTCCTATTTTCTCGATAGTTTTTAATTTTTACAGCATCCCCTCCGGTCAAACCTGTTGGAGAAAATACACCGTCGCCCTCGATACTTTTATTTATTGCATGTTGCATAGTCGCTAAATTTCGTTCCATTTTACTCCATACTTCTTCATAAGAAATTTTAGTTTGTTTGATTTCCTGTTCGATTGCTAATTCATAAATTTGCTTTTGGCTTTTATTAGCTGCATCCACAATTTCTTTTATGGCCATATACATATTTTTCACTCCTAAATGTGACTAAAGAATAATAAGATTAGCTATATTGCTTAAATCTCCTAATTCCTTCTGAGCATTACCTGGCAATATCGAATCCAAAGCGAATGCATATAAATATTTTGTTTTATCTTCCAAACTATGAAAGTTGTTAATTTCCACATCATATTGTTTAAAGATCCTGCGTAAAACAAATTCAAAGTCAGCTCTTTCTGAAATCGCAATAACAACTGGCAATGGCCCCTGCAGATTTAAGCTAAATCCATCAATTTCAACATGTTTGACTTCAATCAACCCACCACCGACCGAAATCCCCATTACTCTAATACTTCGACTTTCATCCTCTGCATATACATCTGCCGTATTTGGATGACCAGCAGGACTATTACCCAATTTTTCAATAAAGGTAATGTCAATTCCCTTAGACTCTGCTATTTTAATAGCATCTGGCACTTTGCTGTCATCAGCAGCAAAGCCTAATATACCAGCAATAATTGCAAAATCAGTTCCGTGACCTTTATGGGTTTCAGCAAATGATTCATAATACTTTACCACAACTTTTTTGGGAAGACCTTGAAATAATTTATTAGCAACTGTTCCAATAGCCAAAGCACCTGCAGTATGTGAACTTGAAGGGCCTATCATTATGGGCCCAATCACATCAAAACAACTTTTGTATTTAACAATCTTTTTTTCTTTAATAGATGCTACATTTATGTTCATATAAGCACCCCCATAATTTATTATTTTTAGCTGTAGTTGAATCTAAGTTGTTAGAATGATCGATTCAAAACAAGTTTCATTTGATAACGCTTTCTTTATTGAGTTGAATAAACTTTCCTTCTAATCCGCTATCCACCGTATAGTAATCATATCAGTATGTCCAATTTTAAAAAATTACTGGCAAGTTCTTTAGAATTTTTAATCCAAAACAAGGTTTGATATTTTCTCTAGAGGTAATAAATTGTGTCTCGACGCCCTCATTATAACTTGTATATTTATAAGTTTAATCTTTTTTTATTTTTAGAAAGATTGAATAGACAGAATTTTGAATAGGTAATAAATCACACTTAGTATGTAGCAATTGTGTCCTTTGTTTGAAGCTGTATTAGTTAGTAAAAAAGCAAAAATAACACAGAGTTCCTTTCATAAACACATTGATTATATTGAAAAATCATTATAAAGATACTTATATTGTCTTTTGTTTGAACATCTTATTTTGGACGGGAAATCTGTTGCAATAAATAATTCATTCAGATGAAAAGGAATACATTAATGAAATTTAAAACCACTTCCGTATACTAATTACACAATTTGTATAAATATTAATTATCAGAAAAAACAAACTTCCCATTCGGATCTTAACATAAAGGATACATTCCAAATAACAATGGAGATTCTGCTTTATCAATTTCTTTATACGTTATATTTCCCTCTTTACCTGCAACAGCAACTTGTACTTTTTCATTTGTTTTCACATCTTCTGCACCTATTGCACCACCCGCCAATAATCCTTTACTTAACAGACTCTCGTGAACAAAAGTTAGAGAGTTATGGAACAAAATATAATGTGTATGTACATACATTTCTTTTAAAAGAAGTTTTGTAGTATGCAACTGAATTAAAAAAATATAGATTTTTATGACTCTTTTTAGGGGATATAGCAAAGTGGGATCTTTTATATGCACATTGCTATACCGAACTAGATTTCAGCATAGTATTTTTTTGCAACTCATTGATTTTTACCAAACACGTATAAAAACCAAAAATATGAAAATAAATGACTGGCTAAAATTTTACTTTCAATAAAATAAAAAAGAACCTGCAAATTTGCAGATTCTCCTGATAATGATTTATATGAGTAAGACTCGGAAATATAATACAATGATTCAAAAATAAGTTCAAGTAAATTCAAAGAACCCGCTGGAGTTCGAGTTCTTTCAGAAGTGATGATGTTTTCTAGGCTTAGCAAAGTGAGAAAATACAAGAATATAATACATTGAGATTTAGAGAATTTCAATACTTAAATTAGAGGTTATTTTAATATGATGTAACATCAGCATTTTGAAGGAATAGCAATGAATACCTTATACATTCCCAGTCTACATAACGCTTTATTATCAGTAGAAAGAAAAAGGAAAATCCCTACTTTCACAATAAATCCGTCTTGCTACTCTATTCATTTTTTGATACATTCCTATCCACCGTTTTAGGCTTCTCTTTTGTACTGTGTTAGCCGAAAAATTGTATAAATCATAATTCGTTTTTCTTCCACCTGTTTCACCCTTTCTACACCCTAGTTTTACAAAATAAGAAGTCATCAAAACTTATATTTATTACTTTCTGTTATCTCCTTTCTCTTGTTCTATGCATAGTCTATCTGAATTTTTATTAGCTACTAAAAAAAGAATTTACAGGACGATTAAAAAAAGCCAAGTGCATTGCACTCGGCTTTATGGTCGATTAAACAATTTTACTTCAGACGTATTAAACTGATGTAGATAGTCTTTAGTAGAAGTATAGCCTGAATTCATGAGTGTTTTCTTTTCTTCTTCTGTGATATCGAAATTAAACGACGGCGTAAAGAATGTATTGATAAATACAGTACGGGCAGCATCTTCTTTGGTTGTTTTTCCGCTCTCATGACCTTTGATCATCGTTTGAGACAAATTCCATGCAAAATGAATAAGAGAATGGCCAATATGATGTTCTGTTGAAGTTGCGATATGTTTTAACATGGCAATCTCGGCCTGAGATTCTAAACGGAAACCCAGTGTTTCTTTGTTGTAGACAATTTCATCTGCAGGATCAAAGAAAGATGCATTGTATTTCGTGTGTAAGCTTCTTAGTGTAGAATGATCCTCCGTATTGCTTACCAGTTTATTAACCTCGTCAATCGTATCTGTGGTCGTGAAGTGTTCTTCTTTATTCACAAAACTTTTCCGATCAAATAAACGAATTGGGTAGTTATCCAGTACACCTCCGTCTACATAATAATCTTTATCCCATTCCACAGATTTAAAAAAGAATGGGATGGACATCGAAATCCGCACAGCAACTACTAACGGGACATCAGGTGTCGTTTCGCGAGAAAACGTACGAAGCTGGTGTGTAGAAATGTTCGTTCCTTGGAAAAACACGTCTTTTCCTGTTTTGTCATATAACTGCTGAAAGGTTGTGTCCTTACTCCCTGTCCACTTTTCAACGATCTTTCCTACCCACTCAGTGAAGAAATCCCCTTTATAGATACCAAAACCATCAAAAAATAAACGAATATTATCTTGTACAATCGAAAAATCATCATCTTTAAACGCTTTAAAATTCATGTCTTTGTGGATTTTTACAAGATCTGCGAATGGAATGGAAAGACCTAAAAGTAATGCAGTAATCGCTCCTGCTGAAGTCCCCCCAAATCGTTGTATTTCTGGTAAAATCCCTTCTTCATTTAGTGCACGGATGGCACCTATATAAGCGCTTCCCTTTACTCCGCCACCTTCAAATACTAAGTTACGAAATGGATATGCCATTATATACCTCCAATAGAGAAATTTTCGATCTGTTATAGTATCGGAAGTATATTGAAATATATTCCAAATGGTATTAAGAAAGCTTCATGCCCTCCGATACGTATGGCGGAATTATCTTTATTCAATGGATGAATTGTTTGAAAGAGAAGGTATCTGCTTGGAATGGTAATTTAGTAGGATAGGAAACAGGAAACGGAGCGTATCTATGGATGCACTAACTAATAACCCTTTTTGAATCGTATATAACGTAACTTCTTTTCCGATGTATCCTCAAAGTAAAATCACGAGCAAAAAACCAAGAAACAATCTACATTTCATAAATCCCTCACCATCTATAACATACAATCCAGTGAAATAATTTGTTTCAGATACGTAGAAATATGATTTAACCAGCAATCAATAATCAGGTCTTCTTACCCTAAATATACCTGAATCTATTTGTTTCCATACCGGAAGAGTTAAATCATTTTGTTCCCATTCATGCAATTAAACAGATATGTATAATTGCATATCCATTAAATCGCTTTTAGTGCTATATTTTAATAGCGATGAATGCTATTATTTCATAAGTTGTCAACAAGCGTTATGTATGTATGAGAAAAAGGAAGGAGCCAAATAGGTCCCTTCCTTTTTCTACTAATTAAATAAATTACTCTCTGGTAAAAATTTAATTAGTGATGCTCCTTTACAAGCGTCTGATTATGCATTAAAAATGCTAGCTTTGCTTGCTGTCGGAAAAATTAAAGATGATAGCATTAAGTTATTAAGAGACAAAAATTCATCAACACGAAGACAGATTCGTCTTGGCTAGATAAATTTGGTGATAAATACAGGAAGTAACTCTTACGATTCAATGATTCCTTTTCCTGCCTTCTACCCTTGCCACTTCTGTTTCATGACTTGCAAATATAGATCTTCAAACTCGTTAAAATGGACGCGAAAAGCACCTAATGTATCGATATAAGCAGTAATCACATCTTCTTTATTAAAATGGATCCCTTCCTGTGCAATATCATAGCTATCATCAAGGCTGTATAAATCAAAATATTCCTCTTCCCAATATACGCCTCTGTTTACTAGTAAACGAGTGGAGCAAGTAAGCGCTTGTTTCACATTACATTTCTGAGCTACTAACTTTTCATTTAAGACAGAAAGAAGGATATTTACCGAGTATTTTTCATCAACTATGCGGCTATATGACAGTAAAGCCGATTCTATATATATCAGCTTTGCTTTAGACATTAAAGATATCTCCATAATTTCATATGGCGGGTGCTCATTTGCTTCAATCAACCTATCGCACCATGAAATTACCTCCTCTCTATCCCAAAGCCCGCAGCCTAGTCCTAATGCATACAAGTGGGCTAACGTTTGATAAGATTTCAATATGTTTCACCTTCTATTTAACTGTATAGTGTTATTGCATTCATTTTGGAAATAATCACGTTTAGTAATAAATACAATACACTCCCCAAACGGACAGCTTATTTGCATTAAAAACGCTACACATGAACTTTTGCTTTTTTTCGACGAATAAGCCACCAAACTAAAGATAGCAGTACTAGAGGGAACGGAATTACCTGAATAAAGAAAAATACTTTCCAAAAATCGTGCATCGTACTACCAGGGGAATCTGTTGCCATCCCGCCAATAAAAAAAGACAATGGAATGACAAGTATATTTATACCTAAACTAATCATTAGAAATGATAGATTCTCCTTCCAGATTATTAGTAATGCAGCCACGATAAATAAAACCAATGCAGTACCCAGTATAAGAAACAGTGCTCCAAAAAAAAATACAAAGTATAAAATACCATTGATTAAAGGTTCCACAATAGCCCTCCTAAGGATTCATTCTATAGAAACACTCATGTTATTTAGAAAGTCAGGATGCTAAACCTCTTAGTTCTCTTTCAATTTCTTCATTGCTATAGTCTTCTTGTCTTCTACCATTTTATCAGCTAAGAATACTTTATCTACATGCTTATATTCTGGACTGCGTTAGGACATATGTTTCTATTGTACAACCCGCTAACACTTAGACCTGCTAATACGATACCTTTAAAGGCTCTGTTCATATTCATTTGCCCCTTTTATCTTTTCGTATTTTTTTCTCCATCCATAGACAGTCCATTATGAACGTTTTCATTATAAGTATTGTCTGCTGTTACTGTTTTACTTTCCTAACTATCTGTTTCGGCCCTGATTCTTACCGTTTCAGTATTACACTTCAATTCGCATTATCATTACATAAAAAGGACATACCTATTCATATATACCCCTTTATTATTTTATAAAGATTATACAAAAATTAACAATTAATCATTTACTCAACAATAGATAATATGGATAAAGAAAAAATACTAGAGAGTATCACAGTGTAGTAGTCTCCTAGTATCTGTTCATAGTATTTTAACGGCTATGCAAATGAGGAGGGATAAAAAAAGACCTCTTACGGAAAGATAAGAGGTCATCAAGAAGATAAAAATGTTGTATTTGAAACACGCGAGTTTCTAATCCACATCATAACACAATATATCCATATATTCAATATATACATTAAATAAAGGAATGTATGTTCAAAAAACACACGGAATATTAATTTGGAACAGTATGTTTTCTTCTTTTATCCTACTTTTTCTACACTGCCGTAATTGTAACAATGGATGGTATCCTCTGTATACTGATGAGCAATTGTAGCAAGTTTTTCTAAATTCTCTTCCGTTACCTCATGAGTAAACAGAACAAAATTACTGTCGGATTCGGAGTCTGTTGAAATGGAACCATCGATCCGTTATGAAATGTTGAGCTTGCATCTCCTAGATTCCATGTAAATATTCGCTAATTCCAATCCCCTTTCGTGTCTATTTTATGTTTAATATAGTCTCGTACCGTACAAACGGGAAATGTTGTTAATTTGAAAAGAGAGCGGAATAAAATTTCTTTATCGCCTCTGTTCTTTCTTCTGTATGATAGAAAAAACGGAGAAAGATGGAATTTTATCTATCCTCATCACTTGTTAGAAAATTCTAATTTGATTAAATTGAAAGAAAATGATATATTGATTTTAGAATAATAATCCAATTAATGGATGACAACCTAATACCTGTAAGTGGACTATGACAATGTCAGATAAACGGGAGGAATTTAATATGAAAAAATTATGTTCATTTGCTTTAATCGGTGCCTTAACCTTTTCGGGTTTTATCGTTTTAGACAGTACGCTACCTGATAAAGCGCGCGCTGAAGTAAATACGATTAAGCAAGCTTCAGCTATTGTGGATGATTGGCCATGGCAGACGTATTTCTTATTGCATCACAATGTGGACTATCTAAAAGAATTAGCCCCTGGTACGTTAAAACAAGGTGGTACGTTTGATACGACGGTGTATATAGGCGGAAAAGATGTAGGTGTTGTAAAGATTTATCGATTGAACGGAGAAGGTAAATTGCAACGCTACAAAACCATTTCTGCAGGTGAGGCTGGGCACCACTACTATTCTAGGTTCACAACACCAATTACAACGGTTTACACACCAGGTACATATGTGGCAGTACTAAAAGTAGACAATTCATATTATTATGGTGGTTCCTTCCAAATTACAAAGTAAAACATATAGGTATATTTGTCTGAAACGCACTGGGTTACGGTGCGTTTTTTATTAGCTTACAGAACGCATGATCACATGGGAAATCCAAGACTACGATAGAAACGAAATTAAACGTGATGAAATTTGTAACAGTTAATGTGGATGCCACAATCCATGTTGGTATTTTAAAAGGTATGATAGGATTTGTCATTGGTTAAGATACGGATACTGGTATGGCCGATAACGAATTAGATCCATTTACAATTGTTATGATTCGGGCTGTGTTTCTAACGCAATAAGATTTGCATAAGATTATTTTAGAAAATTAATATTTGATTTTTATAGTGACTCAATATACCGTATTTTAGAATCGAGTTACATATTTAAAAATCATCACCAAGAGAATCTGCAAACTTGCGGGTTCTTATTTAAAACATAATGCCAGAAAAGCTGAGGTGAATAAAGTGCAAAGTTTAAAATCTTTAAAACGTGACGTATACATTTTTCTTCCATTGTCTATTTATTTTTCCTCCATTTTTATTTCATTCTATATTATAGAGAATACATTCAACTTGCTAAGTTTTTTACCAGCACTTGGAACCCTGTATGTCTGGGTAACTAGTGTGATAGACATTAAAAATAAAAACTACAAAATAAAATAAAAAAGCATCTGAACTAGATGCTTTGCTCTTAATGTTATAGAATATTGACGCCCATGACCATACAGCTACCAAAAACAATACATACCAAACCTAAAAATATTAAAAAATCTGGCAGATCAAAATGTTCGAGTAACGCGCCTATTAATAATAAAAAGGGATATACTAGAATTTCAATCCAGGTTACGCCCCCTGCTTTCTTTATTTCTCGGTAAGATACAACGCTGACAAGTAAAACGCCTACTACAATCAACCCTATCCCTAACATCATCCATTCATCCTTTTGAAAATTTAGTATTTCACTTTCATATACTGCTCTTTTACGAGCACCAATAATTCCCTCAATTTCTTCTCTACAGGATGTTCTTGATTTTCAGATACTTCTCTCCCGTATGATGAAAATCTTTGTGAGCAAGCACTAGTTGTAACTTCCAATTTCGCGTATGAGAATGTATGCTCATTTTCTTTACCAATGTTTTCAGTAGTGCTTCCATTTGAACCAACGCGTATACAGCTTTCATCAAGTTTGGTGCGCTTACCTTCCTTGTTAACCGTGTAATACGTGTCATTGACTTCCCCATATTTCATATCGGCTGTAGATGTAACTGCGGTCCCGTCTGCAGAAAAAGTGACGACACGAAATCCATCTTCTTCTGGCAACAACTCAGCTCCTGGAACATTATATAGTACCAATAGGTCTCCTTCGTATGCTTCTGGAATGAGATAAATGGTATCTGTAGTGTCTTGTCCGAATCGGATACAACCGCTTAAAAGAATCATAATAAAGATCCCACAATACATTATAACTTTTCTCATAGAATTTCTCCCGTTATGTGTAAGAATGGTATAGTATGTATTATACAATTTGATATATTTCCTTGGATAGAATAAGTTTCTAGTTTGAAGTCGGTTTTACTATTGTCATATAAAAGATTTATGTCAGTGAATGATTAGCACGAAGAGAAATGGAGTGAATTGATGAGCAGACGTATTGCATTAAAATATGAAAATAAGATTTTGAGAAAGATAATGATTACCGTAAGCATTGTCATACTCGTTTTCATTGCAACAGGGTGTGATTCTGTCCAAAATGATGCAAAGGATGTAACGGAGATTCCGCTAAACAGCAAATTAGAATCCCTTATTTCAGAAAGTATCATTGCCTGGAATCAAGACAAATTAAATCATACAGAAAAACAATTTGAGACGCATGTAATCTATGGAACTGAAATGAAGGATGAAAAAATGTATGTCTACCTTCATTCCCTCATGCAAGGATACAACCGCGAAACACAGACAGTTTCTCAAGCAGGACATTTACTTCCAGTCCGTGTGACGGTCACAAAAAATGGGGATGATTACATCATTGAAGATTACCGTGAACCAGGAGATGGTGCTGAAAATGAACCTACTTTGCGCAACATGTTCCCGAAAAAGTATGCGGATCAAGCACTCACTATCTCAAATGAAACGATTCAATCATTAGAATCTCGTATGCAAGAATATGTTTCTAAGTGGCTGGAAGATACAAGTAATAAGAGACGAGATAGATAACAAATAAAATATTCCTAATCGAATATTTTACAAAAAAAGGAGAGATATAATCTCTCCTTTTTCTACTTTATACCTAGCATTATTTGTTATATCCACCAAGTTGCTGTTCTGCCATAGCAACGAGACGTTTTGTGATTTCTCCACCTACAGAGCCGTTCGCTCTTGCAGTTGAATCTGCGCCTAATTGTACGCCGAATTCTTGTGCAATTTCATATTTCATTTGATCTAGTGCGCTTTCTGCACCTGCAACCACTAAAGAGTTGTTACGATTGTTTGCCATCATATATCACCTCCTGTACGTTTAATATGCTACGAAACAAAGAAAATATTATTGGTAAATAAAACTATTTATAGTTTGTTCTTTTATCCACTATTTTACTTTTCCGTAACGATTTCAGCAGAATAACAGTATGAGTTTCGTTTATTCGCATTAATATACAGAATGGAAAATATGTTTACGAAGAGTTATATTTTTTATAAACATTTATTGATGTAGATGTATTGCAAGTTCTTCTAAAATATTGACAGATAATATGCCACGTGTTAAATTCAAAACATTTAAATATTAAGGAGATGAGTGACTGATGTCAGTTAATAAGATAGAAGAATATTGGTATATGTACGCTAAAGAAAATGGATTAAACATGAGTGTTCCAGATTCGTGGATGTTTGGAGATGGTTCCAAAGAAATGGGAGATAAATTAGGAAGTTTAGTAGTTAAAGGAATCAAAACAGGAACATGCGCTGCACATTGTGTTTATGAGCTTGAAGGGGAAGAAATTCAAAAAGTTGGTCAGTACGATATTGTATTGGATGGAGACAATAATCCATTAGCAATTATAAAATATACAAAGATCGATTTACTAAAAATGAATGAAGTAACAAGTAATTTTGCAAGATCTGAGGGTGAAGGCGATTTAAGCTATGATTATTGGTATAGTGAGCACGTTAAATTTTTCACTTGGGAATTAAGTCGGTATGGACTTAATTTTACTCCAGACTTAATGCTAGTTTGTCAAACGTTTAAGGTAATGGATGTTTATAAAGATTAAACATGAATGAAAATCAAACATGTTTATTTTATATTATGTTTTTAAGCATTTCGTCATGTAAAAAAACAAAATCCCCTTCAGGAAAGCTGCTAAGCTAGCGTAAGGTGCTAAATTCCCTCAAAGTATCTCAAAAGCTGGATAATCATTTAATATTTCTGTACTCTCCAACTTACAACAAAACACATCGCAAAATATTTTTACGATGTGTTTTAAAAGGGAAATCATCATCAAGTTTTTCACCCATATTTTTATAAGGAGTTTTACCATTGAGGATAAACGCCTTCATTTCAAAACAGTTCTTTTCACTTGTATACGATATGTCTCACACATATAGTATACAAATTATTACACTTACTTTTCTTCACCGCTTGCTTGCATGGAATTAAAAGTCCAATTTAATTTCAACGCATCTCCTTGAAATACATTTTGTTCTTCACCGTTATCTACGAATGTAAACATTACATAAAATGTATCATCATCACCTGGAGCAAGTCCATTTCCTTCTCGATCTACAATACCGTTCTTTACAAGATTAGGAATATTTCCATTTTGCGTAGCTACCTTTAATTCAGATAATGTAGTAGACCAAATTGGAACCTCATTTTTATCCAAGTTCCACAAGAAATCAACACGGATATGATCACCAAAATCAGCATTTCCATTATCCCCTTTCGCATCGATTACACTGTAATCTGTCAGGAGTTTCACATCTCCTATTGCTAAGGTTCCTTTGTTTACTAATTGAAAACCACGTTCCATTTCATCACCTGGTTTCAGATTGTCGACATTAATAACAACTTCTGGATTCACACTCAAATCTAAAGTACCCGCTGCAAACGTGTTTTGTGATACTTCCTTATCACTAAAATATGCATATGTTCCCCCGCCAATTAAGGATAAGCCAAGCATTGCAGTTACAACACCCATACCAAGTTTTTTCTTCATACCCATTTCACAAGTCCCCCTATTGTTAAAGTTTAAACTACAAACCTTATTTCCATCCCACAAACAACAATAATAATTAAGCAACTTCCTTGTCCCATAATGAAAGCAAACTTACTTTAAACTAGTTACTTCATGTACCCAAACGACTATGACTCTTAAAATGACCGGTAATGTTACCGTAAATCATTTCCGGTCATTTGTTAACCAATCCATTTCATTTAATATCCATTGTCTGATGCCTTTATTTACTCTAGAAGTTTGTCCACTTATTTTTTTGGTTCTAAACCGATAGAGCGTAAAATTTTCTCTAACGTCACTGGCCCTACATTTTCTTTCGGTTTCTCGTTTCCTTTAGCATCTGGGCCCTTTTTCAAGAAGTTTTTCTCAATTAAACGAACATCCGTTTCACCTACAACACCATCTTGATTTATATCTCCATCTTTTACAGATACTTTTCCTTTTCCATACGATAAAGCTGCTATTCTAGCATCTTGAATATCTACCATTTTATCGCCGTTTACATCACCTGCAAGGTTATCATCCATGTCAGCTCTAAAGTTTTGTCCCACTAATTCTCCATCCTGCATTTTCCCTATTTTTGTTGTTAATTTACTATTTAAATGACCTGGCATTTCTACGAAAATATCATATTCTTTATCGCTTACTGGAACACTATGAATTTCAAATTGTCCGTTATCACCAATCGTTCCTGTATATTTCTTTCCATCCTTTCCAACTGCGTACACTTTTGCTCCTAGTTTTGTATAGTCTTTCTTACCTAAATACCCCTCTTCATTCAAGAAAGCTTCCGGGCCAATATATCCTGTAACCGTTGAATGTTTCGAAACAATAGCAAAAGATTTATCTTTAAACGCAGGAATCTCAATGCCTTCTGATGCACCAACTTTTGTATAAGAGAACTTATCTACTCCAAATGCAGTCAAATCATTAAAGTATTCATCGTTCGTCATCTCGAATGTAACATCTAAAAATGGTTTATCTCCATCTAATCCTTTAAATTCTTTTCCTTCCAATGATGCGCCAACTTTCACCTTGTTTTCCCAAGCTCCTGCTTCACTTATCTTCGGATCTTCTAATTTAAGGTTCAATCCATGTTGTTCTACATATTCCGTAAGTGCTGGATTTGGTTTCACATCTGTAAATTTAAATAGCTGCTTGTAATAAGGAATTTCAAATGTACCTGACATAAGCTGTTTTACATTATTAAGATTCAAAGTTAATGTAATTTTCTCTCCTAATTTGATTTTATCTTTGTCATAACTTGGAACAGCGTATTCTGTCCCTTCTTTTACAAAGACGTAATCTTTATATCCAGTTGCCATATTCCCTGCAGTTGCAAGATCATATCCAAATAATTTTAAATTTAACGGCTCATTTATTTCCTCTGGAAGTACTCCAAATTTAAAATCACCATTTGCTTGAATTGTATTCAACCATCCCGATGGGAAGGCTGAGTTTTGATAATATACAATTTGATTCGCTTTTTGATCATATTGCAAGCCTTTTGCCTTTAATGCATCTACTGTAGAATCATAAATATTACCATGCACCCATAATGCACGCTGGCCGTCTTCTTCTTTAAACATAGAATCATTGACTTCGTGTATACCAGGTTGTACATCCTTAAATTTCATTTCAGGTATTACATTATCAATGATAATGCTATCGCCTTTTGTATAAGATTTTCCTTCTTTATCATATCCAACGAAGTTCAATTCGTAATCTCCATCAGGCAACATAACAGGTTTATCCGCAATTGGATGAGCTGGATTTCCTGTGAATGGAAGTACATACCCTCCCATACCAGAAAACATCATATATTCAACATTCGGTGTTAGACTACTTGCATTAAGTGTACCAACGACTCCTAATGCCTTCCCTGTCGTTCGGTCCTTCACAATTGCATCAATGGTTTCGAGAGGACTATTTAATTTAAATGACAACGGCGAACTTGGTCTTTCCATAAATGGATGGAATTTAGAAGCATCTGTTGCCATTGCATCTCTCAGTAAATCTACAGACGCAATCCCTTTTTCTGTGAATTTAACTGCAAATGGTACTTGATATACTTCTTTTTCATTGTTTTTATTTGAAATATGAATATAGCCCTCATATCTACCAAATTCAGCGTTTTCTGGAATGGTAATTTCAGGGTTAATTTCCTCTGATGCACCAGGAGCTACTTTAATAGAATCTGGTACGTTTAGCTTCACACCATTCTTCGCTGCATCTTGCACACCTACACTTGTAGGTGAAAATTTCACCTCTAATTTAAACTCTTTCCCATCTGTTTTACTGCTGTTCTTAATTAAAACTTTTCGACTATCTTTAATAGGCCCATTTTCAATTTGATTTTTATACCCAAATGCAATAGAACCTGTTTTTTCTTCAATTTCTACTTCTTCATCACCTACAACGTTTGATGTTTTATCAACAACCTCGATAGATGTATCTGCATGAACTGCACGATATGCATCAATTCGTCCTGAGCCCACCTCAAATACAGAACGCTCTTCCTTTAAATCAACTGCGGTATTCATGAGTGCTTCTTTTACTTCAAATGGACTATAGTTTGGATGTTCTTGTAAAATAAGTGCCGCTACCCCTGCAGTATGAGGAGTTGCCATAGAGGTACCTGACATACGTCCATACGCTACCGGATAATTATCTCCATCTTTTGGATCATTAATATATTCAGGAACAGTTGAGAAAATAGACACACCTGGTGCTACAATATCTGGCTTAATATCATCTGTCTTAGTTGCAGGACCGCGGGAGCTAAAATCAGCTAAGTGATCTCCCTCTGTTTTTATATTACTTAGTTCTCCAAACGCTAACGACACATCTCCTTGTACAGCTTTTACTTGTAATTTCTCACCATCTACTTTTGTTAAGCGGAACGATGGAATAGACGAAGTACTTTCCCCAAGATAACTTGTAATTTCACCATCTACATTGTTATATACGATTACCGCTTTTGCGCCTGCTTCCTTAGCATGCTTAATTTTTTCATCAAATGTAATCTCACCGCGTTGGATAAGAGCTAATTTTCCTTTTACATCTTTTCCTGTAAAATCATTTGATTTTCCAAGCCCTGCATATACAACTGATACGGATTGACCTTTCAAATCTTCAATCTTATCAGTAAAGCTTTTTCCAAGTAGCATCATCTTATCCACATGTAAATCACCTGCATCGATAGAAAACGTTGGGATCGTCATTGCAGCATCACTGGCTCCAACTGTAATTGGAAGTGCCGCTGCACTAGGTGATCCAATGGTACCTTCTTCCGGACCACTGTTACCTGCTGCTACTACTGTAACAACACCAGCTAACATCGTATTGTTCACTGCGACAGAAGTAGGATATAAAGGATCATTAATAGACGCTCCTAGTGATAAATTGATAACATCCATATCGTCTTTCACCGCTTTATCAATCGCAGCAAGAATACCGCTTGTTTGTCCACTTCCATATGGACCTAATACGCGATATGAATATAAATCTACATCTGGAGCAACACCCTTCACTGCATAATCCACACTATTCTGTTTGTCTGCAGCAATTGTCCCAGCTACATGCGTACCATGGGATGTATAATATGCACTCCCCTCATAAATCTCAGGATATCCTCCAGAATTTTGCCAATCCTTATACGTTGTCTCCATTGGATCAGCATCATTATTAACAAAGTCCCATCCTTTTATGGAGTTCGAATCTATTTTACTTGGATCTTCACCTTGTTTTGCACGATATCCTTTATATGCATCTTTCAAATCCGGGTGGTTGTAATCAATACCTGTGTCCAGTACACCTACCTTAATTCCTTTCCCTGTTATTTTTTCATCATGCAGCTTGTCCACACCAATTTGCGGTACACTATCCGCCATTTTCGGTTCAACAGCAGTCTTAGTTGTTTCTTTCGGCAAATCAATTTTAACCTCATGATCTTCCCATACGCGCTTAACGATACCGGTACGAACTAAGTCTTCGATCATATTTGCTGGTAAAGAAATCGCTACACCATTAAAAGCATTCTTATATTCTCTTGTTATTTTTGCAGATTTTACATTTGTTCCTTTCTCTTTATTCTTTTGAAGCTGCTCAAGCTCTGCTTTAAATCCTTTATGTGATGCCTCTACCTTTTGTTCCGCATTTGAAAGAGCTACTTTTTTCCCTTTAGCCGCTTGTTTTAATACCTCTATTTTGCTAGGCGCTTGCTTAAATTCTATAATCACATTCACATTATTAGGACTTGTTGTATTGATACCTGGCGAAATAACAAAACCTGGTTTTGTATCTAACGTTTTTAAGGCATTACGTTGTTCCTTTGTAAGACCTTTTAAGATAGCATTTGCATCATCAATTCCAGTTAAAGTAGATGTATTTACCTCTTCCGCTAATACGTTATATGGAATTCCTTGAGACAATAACATTCCAGCTGTTAACGTTCCAATAAGAATCTTTCCAAATTTCCCTCGTTTCATATTACATCTCCCCATTATTAATATTATTTTTTGAAACAAATTGATTCTTAAATTCCCATGTAGCATTGGAAACTCTATTAATCTTAATCTTTTGTATCATGAAAGATTTCCAACACTACTACCATCCCCATACCTTACATAGCTAACCACTCACTTTACTCTTTCTATAAGAGCCCTCCGTCATTTATTTCCAACAAAAGATTTTCACAAAATGAATTATTAACAAGATTAAAATGTAATTCTATTTTTATTATTCCACATTTTGATTATTCTGAAAATTAAACAAAAGGAGTATCTTTTCTCTAAGGATTCTATGCCTACATAGTACAAAAGAACTACCTTGTCCTTTATTCTTTGTAATACAGAATAAAGCGACACGATAGTTCTTTGATAGATTTCTTATTTAATCTAGCGGAACTAATTGATTTCGGACTGCATAAATCACTGCTTGCGATCGACTTTTCACATTTAGCTTTTTAAAAATTTTATTGATGTGAATTTTAACTGTTTTATCACTAATATATAAAACTTCAGCAATTTCTTTATTACTAAGTCCTTTTACTAGTTCAAAGAGAATTTCCTTTTCACGTTCCGTCAGTTCATTTTCATTTGATTCTACTTTCATTTTTTGCTGATGATATGTAATTAATTTTTTAGTCATACGCGGATGAATGACTGAATCGCCTCGATATAACATTCGAATTGCTGCTACTACCTGATCTGATGATGAATCCTTCAATAAATAACCATCAGCACCGGCCTGGAGTGCATCCATTAAATACTCGTCATGTTCATACATTGTAAACACAAGTACACGGCAACTCGGATATTTTTTTTTCACTAACTCTGTAGCTTCAATCCCATTTTTCCCTGGAAGATTAATATCCATCAAAATACAATCTGGTCGGCATTCTTCTACTTTTCCCAATACTCCATCCCCAGAGCTAGCTTCTCCAACCACTTTTATATCAGATTCATCCTCTAGTATGCTCCGAATTGCATCCCGTAAAAAAGCATGATCATCTACTACTAATATTTTAATCATTTTACGCACCCCTTGTTTGTGAATCTGGAATTAACAGTGTAATTTCTGTCCCTTTTCCTACAGAACTATCAATCTGTAAAGTAGCCCCTAATTGGTCAGCTTGTTCATTCATATGTAATATACCATAATGTGGCTCATTCTTCGTTTTAACCATAGACTCAAATAGTGAAAAGCCAACTCCATTATCCTTAACTCTTAAAAGCACGTGCTCCCTTTGATAACTGATTAAAACATCAGCCTTTTTTGCTTGCGCATGTTTTACAATGTTTTGCAAACTCTCTTGTAATGTATCAAAAATAACCCTTTCTTTTGAAAAACTAAGCGCACGTGCATGACCCCTTTCATGATATGTAATATCTAGTTCATATTCTTGTTTTAAAGATTTTATTTTACTTGCTATCGCCTGCTTAAGGCCTAATTGTTGTGTCGGATATGGTTTTAAAGCATAAATAGAATAGCGAACTTCTCCTAGGCTTACTCTTAAATCTTTTATGCTTTTCTCTACTACTTGCTGCATATCTTTTGGTTTATCACAGTATTTTTTCTGCGCGGATTCTAGTTGGAATATCACCCCGGCTAATGTTTGCGCAATACCATCGTGAATTTCACGGGCGATTCTATTTCTTTCTTCTAAAATCATTCTTTTTTCCTGTTCAGAAATCAATATCCTTGTTTTAACAACGTTAGCTAATTGGTTAGAAAATGTAGCTAACGACTGTACATCCTCCGGAAAGAAACCTGCATTTCTACTTTTCCCTGCAACAAACATTCCGACTAATTCATCATTTACTATAAGAGGAAAATATACAAGTGAGCGTATAACACTATCAAATATTTCATCTTCAGGAGCCGTGCCAATTTTCCAATCATTAAATACAAGATTTTTAGAAAGTTCCTCAAACTCCCTGATCTTTTCTGAATCATCAGATATATCAGAGCGGACTTTCCCATCTTTTAATAGAATATTCCAGTTCCCATCATCTTTTGTCCATATTACATATGCTTGTATGCCAAAAAACCCTTTAAGTGCTTGTTTAATATGTTTCAAGTTTCCTCCGGTTAATCCTCGACTAATTTCAGTCGTAATAAGGAATAACTCATATAATCGTTCCTTCTCCATCCTTATCCGTACAGAAAAAGAACTAATAACGGAAGTTGCTACAAGTGGAAAAAAGAAAAACAGTACTGTAATTTCGTTTACTTCCACACTATATGTACTAATTAGTACATGCATCAGTGCCGCATAAGAGAAACCAAAAGTTTCGCAAAGAAATACCGTAATAGTTTTTTTATACCATTGATAAATTGAATATGGCTGCGGAAGAAGTATCATTAACAAATCATAAAAGCGATTGTTGAAAAAACAAAAAAACACGCAAAATAATAACAAAGATATTAAATTCTCATACAGAACTGACATACCTATCTTATTAATTATTAAGGACATACATTTGTCTGAAAACCATTTGGCAAAGATCAAACTAAGTGCATGTTGAGTACTATTAAATAACATTCTTTGTATCGGTGAACGACGATGCAGGTGAATAATTAGCGTGACAAGTACAATAGCAACAATAGTTATATGGATTCCAAACTGCCAACTCATAGCGTAAATTATCGGAAAGGTAAGCGAACTAGTTCCTCTCCAAAATCTTACAGGAAAATACTCTGCAATCCCCATAAAAAGTAACAACAATATTAGTATTGTTAGATGAGAAGGGATTTTAATTTCAAGTAAAGATATAGTTATAGTAACCAAACCAAGAAAAGAAATAAAATAAAGATAAAAACTAGCAATCTTTTCTCTCATAAAGATAGAATTTACATCTTTCAAAACAACCCCTTCTTTCCTTATAAAAACTTCATCTTCTCTATTATCCAACAAAAAACCGGCACTGGCAAAATGGAAGGACATCCACTAGCCAATCACCGGCTGTGTACTACACCTAAAAAGGCAAGACACAATACTAGTATATATCAGTTTGTGAAGTTTACCCATTAGTCAAATGGTGTAATTGTACATACTTTTAGACTTAGGTCTACTAATACAAAAGATGTATACGCAATTTAAATTTTGATTCACTAAAAAAATTCTAAGAAAAATAGGAAGGCAATCGTAGTAAATACTTATCTATATTAATTTCATCTAAATCTTTAGGTTATGTATGTGTCAAATACTCCCCATCTAATATTTGCAAATAACCCATGAGATAATCTCCTTATATACTATATATGAAGTTTATCACTTAATATTTATTGAAGAAAAGGCGATGCATACAATATTCAAATCTAATTAACATATCATTTGATTATCGGTAGCGAGATTAAAGAGACTCCCTACTCTTAGAAAGGAACCTCCAATTCATATTATTACCCCATGCCCATCAACTTAAGAATTTTATAACACCCCAAAACAAAAAGTCATGACCTAACTTTCGGGGTCACCTCAAACGAGCCCATGACTTTTTATATGCTATCTCACAAATAATCCGGGAACACTTTACAGCCCTTTTCTTGCTCCATATCATGGCCAAAGAAAATAATCGGATTTTCTTTCTTAACAACATCTTTTAAACGTTTTATTGAAGATAAAGCTAAATCCGAATCAAACCCAGCAAACGGTACTTCATCTTCAAAGTTTTCTTTCGTATATGATGCATCAATAGTTAGCAACACTGGACCTGATTTTTCCGTCTCAATTAATAATGACTGATGACCTGGCGTATGTCCCGGTGTATATATTAATTGCACACCTGGCACTACTTCATAATCTCCTTCAATGATTTTATAGTTTAAATTCGGCAATATACATTCTTTCAAATATTCCTCTCTGTAGAGTGCTACCTCATATTCAGCACGCTGTACAATAATTGGTGTATTTGTAAAAACGCCATTTCCTCCTGCATGATCAAAATGCAAGTGAGAACTAATGATATAAAGAAGATCTTCTGGCTCATATCCGGCACGCTTTAAAATATTTGCGATCCTATCGTTCTCATTCATTTTAGGTAAAACTTGTCCTTCAACAAATGTACCTTTAAAAAGATTCTCATTATTAAGAGCACTTTCTGGCATACCTGTATCTACTAAAATAAGTCCCTCTTTTGTCTCCAAAAGATAACACCAAACAGGTAAGTTTAGTAGTTTACCCGGTGTAAGTGTACTATTAACTGAAGAATGATCCAACATACAACGACCTGCTGGGAGGAAATAAAGCTTCTTTACTGTCATTATGTATCCACCTTTACAAATAATTTAGGATAAAACAATACAATATAATATTTCGCTTATTAGAAATAAACTCCTTTTCACCTTTCATTATTTCAACCATTATTTTTTCAATTGTTCACAACTTTTCATTACAAATTCAGTGATACTGGAAAACCTATGCAGGAATTCAGTCCGCCTTTAGGCATAGGATAAAAGTGTCAACTTTCCGTAGAAAAGTTAACGTCAAGTAACTCCAAAATATATAATAAAGGTTGATTTTAGAGTTACTTTTCCACATTGGAATATCTTGTCTTATTCCCCTTTTTCGGTGGATGGGCAAAAACACCCTAATTCTAGAAATTCATCAGTTTCCATAAAACCAAACTTCTTATACACTGGTCTACCCATTTTTGAAGCCCCAAGCCATATTTGTGAGATACCTGAAATCTTAACTTCATCAACTAATTTAGTTAACAGCTTTGTTGCGATTCCTTGCCCACGATAATTTTCATTAGTATACATATTTGTGATATAAGCCTTTTTTCCAGTCTTATTGGTGTAACAAGGTGGAAATTCATAAAAAATTACTGCACCACAAGCTATAGTTTCTTCATTATCTTCCACTAGCCATTTAATTAAAGTACCTTCACTTAGTTTATTTTTAAAGAAAGCATATAGTTCTCTACCAATATCTATATTAGGTTCTATCCCCTCATCAACTAATTGCTTTTTCTTAACTCGACCAATTTATCAATATCATCGATATTTGCTTTGCGATATTTCAACTTTTCACAACTCCTTTATAAAATTACAACTGACCAGCCCCATAGCATAATTAATTCTCATCATTTTACCATTGGTTCTTATTAAACTAAACTGCCATTAAGTTATTTGGGGTATTTGCTCTTCTTTGCTTGATAGCCATATGTGTACTACCACGAATAGAACGATACCTTTTATATATTTTCTTTCGTAATATTAACCCCATATTCCCTATAAAAATCTAAAATTACAGATGCATTCATACCCAAATCTAATAAATTTTCCGGAAAGTAAATTTTAGAATCCAGAACCATAATATCAGATGTTTGTAAAATGTTCTCTGCTTGGACAGCTGCTCCTAAAGCAGTAAGATGTGTCTGTCCTAACGGATCTGATATGTTCACACATCGCCTATGCAATACACCATTAGCATCATAACCTTTAAGATGAATAACTATGTTATGTGCACTTCCACTTCCGGGTTTATAAAGAATATTTTTTCGTAAGTCATTAAATTTTTCTCCACTAATCAGTTTCCAAATTCCTGTATTCACCAGAGAAACCAGTCCATATGTAGATATTTTACTATCAAAAGCAATCCGAAAGTTAGTCGAAACAGCATGAATTGATTCTGGCAGGGTTACGTGATCAGGAGTATCCAAACGATAACATTTGGTTATATAACCGTTGGGAAAGCGGACTTTGATCGGATCAGTCATTGGATAAGCCTGTCGCATTCCCTCTCGAGCTTTGACTTCAAATGGAATCGTTAACCGGTCCATATATGCTGTTGAATTTGGTCCTGCTTTGTCTTGAAGAGAATATAGTGCGTTGATATCAACCGTAACCTCTTGAATATCTTTTGAATACATTTTAGCAAAAAGGGCTGCTGTCCCTCCCATCCACCCTGAAGCTAATACAACAGGGGATTGGACCTCAACATTTTTTAATCGATCAATAGAACTCTTAAAACGTTCAGTCCAACGAGTAATGTCAACCAATGGGATTTTTTTTTGAACTGCAGATAGAAGTAGTCTATCTTGCGGGTCATTAACCGCATTAACAACTAATGTGAAATTATCATCCAAATTTCTTAACGGATCATCTGTTGTGTTGTCTACAGTGACTATTTTTACTCTATCTGATTCAAAAGGTAACGCTTTCCCTAAAGTTCTTCCTCCTAATCTAATTTCCAAATCAGGATGTCGATCATGTAAAATTTGAGCAATTTGACTACCAACAACACCATACCCACCAACAATTAATACTGTTTTCTTATTCATCTGAAACCTCCATTTTAATTAGTGTGAAATCATAAGTTTAAATGATTAAAAACTTAAACCTTTAAACATAATGTCACTAAAAAAAGGGACAAAGGGTGCCCCTAAACTATAAATGAGTACCTAATTCTTACATTCATCTTCAACTAAAGAAACAAGTTCTTTTAAAAGATTTATTGTTTCATTAAATTCAAGACAATAATACATTTCAGTGCCTTTTTTCTGAACTCGAAGTAACCCTGATTGTTTCAATATTTTCAAATGATGAGATACAGTAGGTCTTGACATGGGAATATGCTCCGCAATTTGCGTCACATTCAAGCTATCTTTATCAATTAAAAGCGATACAATTTGCTGACGAGTTGGATCTCCCAACCCTTGGAAACATGGTCTTAAATTTTCTAAAATATGCATTACTTTATCATTACAGTTCATTTCGCTAACATTACCTTCCGTTTAAGAATTTAATCATTTAAACGTATTATAAATTACATTGCTATCTAATGCAATAAAGAAGTAGCACCAACTTTAATTATAAATATTGAAAGTTTCATAAACAGCCATTTTCAATTTTCCAGATTTGTAAGAATGTCAGTTCTTTTTTCTGTAACAATTGTCAAATTCATTCTAGCTATAACCAGGACAAACCCACGAAATTTACTAAGCTTATATCGGATTGTATCAAGAACTTTCAACTCAAGTAATTCTGCTTCGCCTGTTTATCCTCCTACAGAAAAATGGCGAAAGTTCCACTGTTATGAGAAAAAGAAAGTCTTTAATATTTTAGATGTTGTCTATAATTGTACTCTGTGTCACAAGAAAACAGCATAGCAATAAATAAAATGCCTTAACTTCTCATAAATGACTGTTGTAGTGATATAAAATTTTCGTTATGGGGGTAATTTAAAATATTAACTTAATAGCTATGGGGTACCGCCACACATCCATCAACTTAAAAATTCAAAAATAGGGACTTTGATTTGTCTTGCAATCCCATCCAATGATACTTAGCCTTTTATGAAGGTCATGTTCCTCAGACCGTAGATTTGTCATTGTCTGTCTCAACAATTCGGGTCTGGATCCCTAGAGAATATATGTATGCTAGTTGTGCTCAAGAAAAAATATAGTTTGTCTTCCTACTTTATAAATCCCTTAACATTTCCTGTAACTTTCCTCCGTGTTTTTCAGCAATTCGAAGTCTTCCGCACTTTGAATATCCTCATCAATGTCCATAATTATGAGGAGTCTAAAAATTTGAAGAAAACAACAAAAATAGTGTAAAAAAGCTACATACTATTTTTGTTGTTTTCTTTTTTAATCAGTATAAATTTGTTAATTATTACAAGCGTTTAATTTATTACACTTTTTGCGTGCTTTAATTTCCGCCGGCTGGGCACCAAGCCAATAAGTTGGAAAAGCTGTCCCTTCAGTAACACCCCCATCACGATGCATGTAATAACGCTCATCATGGTTAGCTTTAAAGTTTCCTTCAAGTGCAAGTTCCACCCACTCTGCACCAAAACGAAAAATTTCTGCAGCTACTCCACCAAGCGGGTGAAATTCATTCTCATAGACGCGTATCTCCTTTGGTGCTTCTACAAACTCATAAAGACTTAATGCTTCTTCCAAACGGGTAAGTTCATCAAATTCTCCTATTCCCATGAAGACTGGACAAGTAATCTTTGGCGCCAATTTCCACAGGTTCATCTGGCTACTCAACTCGTTTTCAAAAGCAACTTCATCAGTGTAACCAGACATGTACATAAAATTGGCTTTGAAACTCGGCTGAGCTCTGTTAAAGATGGTATCAAATTCACCATATACACCTTCAAAAGTGGCTATAGCGTTTATACGATTATCACTCGCAGCAGCTCGCATCCCCCAATACCCACTCATACTGATACCAAAAAATCCAATCCGTTTTGGATCAACCTCAGGCCGTTTTAATAGAAAATCGATATAACAACTAACGGCGCGTTCGTAATTAGTCAAATCGACTTTTAGACCTTCAGATACAGATTCACCTTGACCCGGTCCTTCAATTGATAGAGCTATGATACCACGAGACGTATAATAACGTTGCGCAATCTGTATATAGTCTTCCTTAATCATATCCATACCTGGACCTAATATTACTGCTGGTGCATTCTGAACTTCACCTGAGGGCAAATGAAGTAATGCATATATCTGTTTGCCTTCAAATTCTAGTACTATACGTTGTACTGTTCCTCCTCCAAGTGATGAAATAGCTGCCACACATTCGTTACAACGTTCTCGAAATGCCAATTTTCGTGGATCATCATTAAAATATGAATATTGTGCACGTCCCCACATAACAGCAGCTCGCTGATATAGATCACGAGCAGTAACAGTGAATCCCTTTTGTTCATAATGTTTTGCACGTTCTTGAGCCTGAGAAGCAACCGTCGCCCATGCTTTTGGTATCATTGCTCCACTCTTTACTTGAGAAAAAACTTTATCAAAATCAGTGTGGTCATGTCCTAACTGTTCCATAGTTGCCTTTGCTTCAGGATGCAAAGCATCAAACCCACCAAGTGCAAGGGCTATATCTAAAGCCCATCCTTGAGATTGTGAACGTTGAGTCATAATAATCATCCTTCATTATTTTAATTAAGTACTTAACAATTAAGTACTTAATTAAAATAATGAAGGATAATATGTACTTTTGTCAAGACTACAAACCAAGTCGTCTTATTATTTTATTGATGATTTAAGGTGAGCATATATAATATTGCTTGGAAAATGAATAGCCAGTCTCTACTTAATTTGACTCTACTCTTTTTCATATGTTAATGTTAACACCATATAATTAAGTACTTAGTTAACGGGAAAATGGTGATGTTATGAAAAATTCTTCAAATAAGTTAACTGCGATAGACGAACTTAGTCAAGCTATATATAGTCTGACTGCAGCCGATGGACGTTTAAGAGGGCGAGCTACTCGTACATTAGGGGCAGTTTCAATGGTCCATGCTCGAACCCTTAAAGTATTAGCTGAAGAAGGCGAATTGTCAGTCAAAGAATTAGCTGATCGAGCAGAAACTACCGCCGCTGGTATTACTCAATTAATCAATGGATTACAACAGGCTGGTTACGTTGAGCGTGTTCGTTCAAATAACGACCGGAGAGTTGTCAATGTCCAACTTACGCCTAGTGGTTTAAACTGTCACTTAGAAAGAGAGAAAAAACTAAAACATATTCTTAATGCGAACCTTTCAGATTTTGATCCAGAGCAAATCGAGAAATCCTCTGAAATAATTAGGTGTCTAGTTCATGTCCTTGACCAACTATAATAGTATTCTAAAGCTTTCTTGAGTTTTTAGAACTAACACATCGCTATTATGCTAAAAGAACTAGTTACCCCAAAATAATAAAACCGCATCTCCAATTATTAGATAAATATCTAATCCATTGGAAATGCGGTTCACTTAGGTCATTGATGTTTCAGCTATTCTCTTTATTTGAAAATTACATCTACCATACTAATTTAATATTATATTCCTGAAGCCAACTATTAACTTGAAGTAAATAATCTATTATACCTCGTGCATCATTACCTGAAATTACTTCGTCTTTTCCTTCTGCAATAGCACGAACTCTTTCTACATTAATCAATGGCAAAATAGGTGATTCAGGATTGTTCAACACATGTAACATCCAATCACTAATACCTTGTACATAAGAGGCATCCTTTGTGCTTGGATATGCACTTTTTTTGCGATAACGCACATCTTCTGGAAGTACATTTTCAAAAGCTCGACGTAAAATACCTTTTTCAATATTGTCTATGCTTTTCATTTCGAATGGGACATTCCATAAGTATTCTACAAGCCGGTAATCGCAAAATGGAACTCGTACTTCAAAGCCATTCATCATACTTGTGCGATCTTTTCGTTCTAGCATAAATGGCAAGAAACGTGTAATAAACATGTAAGACATTTGACGTTGCTTCATTTGCAGATCACTTTCACCTTCTAAAAAAGGAACCTCAGCAACCGCATCTTCAAATTTTTGTTTTTGATATTTTTCAGGGCTAATCTTCGCTTTAAAATCCTCTGATAGAATTTCTGTGCTATACCATAAATTAACACTCCAAGGGAATATCTCTGCATCTAGAAACTTCTCTTGATGGAACCATGGATATCCTGAGAATACTTCATCTGCGGATTCGCCTGAAAGTGCAACTGTTGCGTCTTTTTTCATTTCCTTAAATAGCAAATAAAGAGACGTTTCCAGTTCTCCAACTCCAGGTAGATCACGCGCTCGCATTGGAGTTAATAAATACTCTATTAAACTATCTGATCCTAACTCTATAGAATGATGCTTTGTTCCTACATATTCAGCCACACGTTTCACCCAAGGTTCATCACGATCAAAACGAAGGAAGTCTTGCTCAAAGTCTTTTTCATCATTGATGAAATTCAGGGAATATGTATGAAGGCGTTCCCCTTTATTCCCAAATTCATTTCCTGCTAAACCTGTTAAACCACTGGAATCTAAACCTCCGGAAAGCATAGATACCACTGGTTTATCAGCAATTAACTGCCGTTTAACCGTATCTTGTAAAATGGAGCGGATTGTCTCGACTGTTGTATCAATATCATCTACATGTTTTTTACTTTCAAGTTTCCAATACTGTGTCGTAGTCGAGCCATTAGAGGTAAACGTCATATAATGGCCAGCACGCACTTCATGTATATCCTTGAAAATAGCATGACCAGGAGTACGTGTTGGTCCAAGGCAGAATATTTCAGAAAGTCCTTCTTTATCTACCTCTGCATCTACAAATGGATGCGAAAGTAAAACTTTTAATTCTGAACCAAAAAGAACTGCACTTCCCCTTTGAGCAAAAAATAAAGGTTTCACACCTAGATGATCACGACCAAGCATCAATTTCCCAAATCTTTCATCCCAAATACCAAAAGCAAAAATCCCATTTAAGTGTTGAACACAATCTTCTTGCCATTCTAAGTAAGCGTGTAGTAATACCTCTGTATCCGACTTGGTCTGAAATTCATGACCTTTCTCCTCAAGTTCTTTACGTAATTCTTGATAGTTATAAATTTCTCCATTGAACGTAAGGCCAATCGTATTATTTCCATCTTTATACAGCATAGGTTGAAGGCCACCTTCAGGATCAATGACGATGAGACGTCGATGACCTAATGCCGCTCGTTTTGAAAACCAATGCCCCTCTGCGTCAGGTCCTCGGTGAATGATAGCATCTGTCATTTTTTTTAACGTTTCTTGTTCATTAGACAGGTCTTTAGACCAGTCTATCCACCCTGCAATTCCACACATAGTGTCTACCTTCTCTCAAATAGTATAGAAACCGACTAAAATCAAATATCAGTCGGTTTTTCGTAAAAAAATCCGACTAAAATCATCTTTTAGTCATGTTTATATAATAAAATGAATTGAATAAAAAATCAAATAATTCACTCAAGAAAGAAATCACCGTCCCCTTTCACTTGAATTCTCATCGTCCGATTAAAAAATTATTACCTTAAACTTTCATTTTCATCCTAAGTGATACAGTTGCATTCTATTATAGTTATATACTAGAAATAAGAATGGTGTATGTTATTCTATAAGAAGCAAATAGAGGACTTTCTATTAGGATTTACAAAATTAGAAATGAACTAATACAGAATGTAAAGACAGAAAACTTCGCTAAATATTTCAAGGATAGGGTGTAGACAATGATCAAATTAGAAAAAGAAAATAAAAAAATGAAAATCATTCAATCTGCCACAATACTGTTCTCTACGCGTGGTGTCCGTAACACAACGGTTGATGAAATTGCAAAGACAGCTAAAGTTGGTAAAGGTACTATTTATTATTACTATACAGATAAAACTGAAATATTATGTGACTGCTATATGCGTCATATTCAGCTTAAACGCTCACAATTATTTAATTTATATAAAGAAGAAAAAGATGTTTTACTTCGAATACAAAAAATTCTTCATTATATCAGCCTAGAATATCATCAAGATCCATTTGTTTCTACACTCTTTCAAGAATATAAAGAGTACCATTCACCTGAAATTACAACTTGTTTTAAACAATCTGAAGAAGAAGCAATTAACATGATAAGTAATTTACTTGAAAAAGGTTATCAGCAAGGAGCTTTGCATAAGGTCCCATTACCGCTTACAGCTTTTATGTTAGTACGAATGATTTTTAACTACGAACAGGATTATATAAAAGATGATAAAAGTGATACAGAATTTCTGCAGTTGCTAAAACATATGCTTCTTAAAAACTAGTTTTAACCACATACAAAAAATAAGTGCGGTGCAATTATATGAAGAAGAACGTGAATAATGGCGGTTTTTTATGAGTTCTTTTCACTCTAGACAAACATACGAAATATCCAACGCTTATGTAGAAATGAATGAAAAAATCATATAAATTTTTCTAAAATTAGAAAGCCTATACTTAAATCTACAATAAAATAGCCCAGTAAAAAGAGCGTGTTTCATCTATCTAAACACGCTCTTACAAATATTTAAACCCTATATGATTTGCTTATTCCATTCTGATTTTCTTTTAACTAATACATCTCTTTATATACGATTATCATGCCAGAAGTTTATTGGAAAATGATTATTCTCATCATAAGCTTCAAATTCATACCCTTTTTCTTTTAATCCTTTTATTATTGCTGGAACTGCTGCGACAGATTGTGGATGAATATCGTGCATTAAAACAATTTCCTTTGAAGACGTCGCACCTACTAAGACATTTTGAACAATTTTTGCGGCCGCTACATCCACAGGTAATTTATTGTATTTCCAATCTAAAGAATCAATTGTCCAATCCCATACTTTCAAATCATTTCCGACCACTTCATTTCGAAGTGATTCATTTAAGCCAGGCATTGATCCATATGGTGGACGTGTTAATTTCGGTGTGTTTCCAATAACATTTCTAATTAAAGATTGATCTTCTTTCATTTCCTTAACATATTCCTGATTGGTGTACAGCTTTTTAAAATCATGTGTCATACTATGCATGCCCACATAATGGTTTTCTACATGCTCTCGTTTCACTAAATCTGGGAACCTTTTCACGTTATCGCCAATTAAAAAGAATGTTGCTTTCACATCATTTTTCTTTAATACATCTAATAGATTAGCTGTATATTTTCCTGGTCCATCATCAAAAGTTAAATATACAACTTTTCTTTCTTTACCATCAAAACGATTAGGTATCGATTTTTTCAATTCATTTTTAGGTAGACTGCTCACTTGTTGAACACTATTTGCCTCTTCCGCATTTACCAGCTTAGGATTCGTAATAGATTGAAACATGTAATACCCTATTGCTACTAATGTAATAGCCAACAATACACTTATAATTCTTTTTTTCTTAAGCTTAATTTTCATATTATAATCTTCTTTCTATCAAATCATTCCACTTTATGTCGTTTAGTTTTACTATCCTATTTGTTTATTAAGTTTTTTAACTTAACCAATCTCAATTTTGGACTAATCATTTTAATAATCTATATAGGTGAAAATTAGTGCCCTGCACTAGCGTTCATGGCATTTCCTATAATAGTTAGAACTACTGGAAATAATACTGGTCCTAAGGTAAGGACAATGTTTAAAAGTATAATAAAACTATATAGTAAGCTGTAATTTTTACTATTACGGTTTTCGAATACTAGGATGACTAATGTTATTATAGTAATTAAATGTAATAATAAAATTATCAACCAATAATACATCATTATAGTAAGATTCCACTTTCCTAATAGTTGGTATGTTACCCCTATTATTATCCCTAATATAGTAGCATTAAAGGAAATAAACAAAGTTCTTTTTAGTATTTTAGGAAATGTTTTGTGATCCACAGTTTTATTATATAAACCGATTAAAATGCCCAAAGATAGATATGCCAGTAATAACCCTACCCAATTCCAGATCCAATCTTGATCCCCCATTAAATTAAACAAAAGCGAAAGGATCCCTCCTACTGCAAGAATCGAGGAGATCATAATACTATTTAAAGCTGATTTCATACTATTTTCACTTCCTTAAAAATTTTACAATACAGCATTGAAGTCTACTCTTAAGTTGTCCTTTACTTATTAGAATCCTTTTCATTAAAAATCTTGTATGGAAATCCCATCATATAATACGGTCATCATACCTATTAGCATATACGGAAAATGGTAGGCCCAGCAAAAATTACATGTCCATGATCCCGTACAATAATTTTTAAACCGAACGAAACACCACCAAATCCTACTCCACACGGTAGATATACAAATAGAGGATGCGATTCATCAACTTTTATTTGTATATCAATTATTCAGACGAGTAGCAGCTACTGCATAACCTTAAAATAAATGCTTTGATTTTTCATCGTCAATCAAATAGCACATTTGATTCTTATTAACTTGTATTCTTCCTTCTTCTACTGCTTTACTATAGCCCGCTGTATATTCAAAAATAGTAGCCCCTTTGTTTCTAAGTAAATCTTTTTCCCACTTTTTCGCAGCTGCTGCCATATGTACATATGATGTTTTAAACTTAATCATAATTTATTATAATTAAGTATATATTAACAATATATTAAGTATAAGTAAATAAAATTAATAATTATTTAATTTTATTTACTTATTTAAAGGGGATTACATATATGAACGATATTAATGTTGGTCACAGAATTAGGGCATTTAGAAAAGGTGCCGGATTAACCAGTAAGCGTTTAGCAGAGTTAGCTGATATAACACCTTCCATGTTAAGTCAGATTGAAAAAGGAATCACAAATCCTTCATTACAAACACTAAAATTAATTTCTGTAGCATTAAATATTCCATTGTTTAATTTTTTCTTAGAGGATACCAATACAGAAGAATTAGTTGTACGAGCTAACCAAAGGAAAAAAATAATTTTTCCTGAAAGCGGCAATGTTTCGTATGAGCTATTATCTCCTAATTTAGATGGAGCACTAGAATTGGCTTTAATGAATCTGTTACCTCAAACTGCTTCATCTATGGAGCCTGTGGCACATAAAGGGGAAGAAATAGCATTTATTATGGAAGGACAAGTGAAACTATATCTAAATGATGCGGTTTTACTTCTCAATACAGGTGATAGTGTTAAAATCCCACCTTATGCAAAGCATAAGTGGGAAAACACTTCTTTAAACAAAGTCACTGTTATATTTGGAGTAACTCCACCATCTTTTTAATTTCAAATACTAGCGAAGAAAAGTTAGAGAAAATAATTCTCTAACTTTTCTTGTATACATAACTTTATTTTAAGAAAGTAAAAAACTTGTCTCTCAATTATATGAGATTAAAACTAGTGAAATAGATCTTTTTAATTACATACTTAATTTACTTTTTAATGTCCAGTATTTTTCTCCATTCGCTTCAAAAGAGAATTCTACCCATCCATTTGGATCTTCACGATAAATAAAGATGGTTGTTCCAGGAGTTACTGTACCAACTTTATTCTCCTCGACAGCTACATCTGGTCTACTTTTAATTTTTAAATTAAATGGATAAGGTACCTGATAGTAAGTAGCTGATGATACAACATTTGAGCTTGAATCGTCTGCATACATTTTATATGGAATTTCATTAGATAACGCGTCGACATCTAATGTTTCAGGATTCTTTGGTAATTTTTTTGCATATGTATAGTCTTCTACACGAAACGGTTTAATACGTTCCATAATGCCTGCAATTTTCTTAGCCCAGCCTTTATCTGATGCATATTTCACGTTCATGCCAGTTAATGTTGGCCCGTTATAATACATACCGCTTTCTTCCAAATATCTTTCTCGTACATAATTAGCATTATAAGCAATGCTATCGCCGTAGCTTGGTAAATATTTCGCATATTTAAACGGATCTCCATCATATGCACGTAGACCGAATAGATTATGTTTTTGATATGCGATTTCTGATTTTCCGTATCCAGATTCTAAAATCGCATGCGCTGCTAAATAATGAGCACTCACACCATATTGATTTTGCGCATTGATAAAATCTTGCCCATGGCCAACTAAAGGACTATCCGAATGATATTTCGCAATAAAACTATCAATCTCTTGAGCTGTAATTTTCGAAGCCACTGTTAAATTTAAATCTTCATATGAGGTAGCAGTAATAATCTCTTTTTCATCGTTTAAATTTTGTTGTAACATATCTGTTTTTGCAGTAAGTTGAGCAGCTTCAGCACGTGTTATAAATCTATTTGGTTGCCAACCGTTCTCGGTACCATTAGAGATTTTTAAATCTATTAAAATATTGGCGTATTTTTCTCCCCAATGCCCTTTTAAATCTACAAATCTAACCTGCTCGTTATGATTTGCTGTGCTTTGTAGTTTATATGCATTTACTAACATCGTAGCCATAGCAGCGCGAGTTACTTTTCCAGATGGATTGAAGATTCCATTACCTTCACCCTTAACAATACCAGCTCTTTCAGCAGCAGCAATATAAGGAGTAGCCCAGTGATTTTGTGAATCAGTAAAAGATGGTTTTGCATTAGGATCAATTTGTATCCCTAAAACTTTTGTCATAATTTTTGTAGCCGAAGCTCTGTCCAATGAGTCATTTGAACCAAAAGTTCCATCTGGATAACCATTCAATACCTGTTTATCAACTAAATAATTAACAGATTTATCGGCCCATACAGGAACATCAGGGAATGTATGAGTATCTGCTAAAATATTAGAAGAATAGGATAATATAGATCCTGCAAGGATACCTGTTGCAATTAATTTGTGCTTCATTAAAATATACACCTCTACCATTGTATTTATCAAATTGGGATTTTCTATTTTTATATTTACATGTTTGTAATAATAATAAAATCGTATTATCACACATTCAATTTGATGTAACGAGTATAGTTACTTATATACACAAGTGTCAATGAGTGCCTTTTACAAAAATGTATAATATTTACATTATTTTAAATTTACATGATCTTATAATTGACTTAGGTATAAATTTTGTAAAGGACTTTTTGATAGATTACTTATTAGCTTACCTGAAGAAATCTCTTTAGTTGTTAATTTGCCAACCTTCCTTGTTTACTATTAATTAATCAATTAAAAAAAGAATTTTTTTGTTTAAGAGCTACTTTAAAATCTTAAGTTGATGGATGTGTGAACGTACCGCTACTAAAATTCTTGCTTTTAAATCATTATTAATGTATTATATTTACGTAGAAATATAATGATTATAGTATATAAAAAGGAATCAAATCTATAAGTAAGATTTAAATCCTTTTCCAAGTCAAAAAGACTTTGCCAAAATCTAATATAATTTATGCTTGTCTTTTTAATATGTATCTAGTAAAAACATATTTTTTATCAATGGAATTCTGTTTTCAATATAAATTGAAACTTTTAAATAGATGTTTATTTAGTTTCAATAATAGAAATTAGTGTTCTAAACAAGGAATTATACAAAGTGATCTGAAAAACCTGAGAGATATTGTATGTAGTTTGCTCATCTCCAGGTACTACAATAAAAGAGCCTTACCTCTCTAGGCAAGACTCTACTAGTTTAGTTGTATAATATTTACATGATAACTAAGAAACAGAAAACATATAACACCAAATAACAGCCCCCTATTACTCCTCCTACAGCTAATACCTGTTTAACCCAACTCTTAAATTTTTGATTACTGTAAATCGCTTGCACTCTTTCCATATTTCCTCCTATTAAGGAGAACTCTTAAAGACTCTCACCTCGCTATAGTACCATTAAAAAATGAATAATAGAGATCCAATGTATAAATATGCAATATTGCATACGAAAATGTATTGTTATTATTATAAGCGGTTACTATGATGAGGTTATAAAGATTTATCACATCTTAATACGAAAAAGAGGAGAGAATAATATGGAAATCGCAATGGCAGTTTTAAAATTTATAGGTGGAGCAATCCCATTAATTCAAGAACTTCTAAAAGCATTTATGTAAATTTACTATTTAGCAATTATTTATAAAAATTATTATACAAATAATCTGTATATCAAAAATAAATTGGCTTACATATCATTTGCGTGATCAAGGTCCCTTTAACATGACTAAGGGGACTTTTTGAAATTTTCAAATAATTAACGTTACGTCACATCACCATCAAGTTAGCAAAATAAAATGAAACTTTAACTTGATGGTGATGGGAGTAACAGTTGTGATTTAGAGATAAGATCAGATTATACAAAGTTTTGCACGTCAGCGATACCGGAAATAAAGTTCGCCTTTAGTAGCAAGGATCCCCATTAAAGATAGCCAACTTGCCTATTTAAGAATAGGAGTGTCAATTTAAATGATGCGTTCCTAGGCACTACTCTTCTTCTAAAATAGCGTAATAATATTCATCCCACCATTCATTCCCATGTGGTATACACTTCCTGAAATAGCCTTCTCTTCTCATTCCAATCTTCTCCATTACTCGATATGATGGGGTATTTTGTGGCTGACATGTAGCTATAATCCTATGTAATTTCATTTCCTTAAAGCCATATTTCAAAGTAGCTTTTGCTGCTTCAGAAGCATATCCTTTATTGAAATATTTAGGATTGAACACCCAACCAATCTCATATGTATGCTCACCAAAATATTTATGAAAGACTATATGGCCAATCAGAATATCTTTATCAATTAATACTACAGGAAAGTTCTTAGCGTTTTCACCAATGTTTTCATTCACAAAGTTTCTTGTATTTTCTTCAGTAAAGACCCCTTCAGGTATGTATTTCATAACATTGATATCTGATGTATACTCATGAACAGCTTGCCAATCTTTGAACTCAAATTTTCGTATTAATAATCTTTCTGTTTTTATAAACATTTACTTTTCCCCCTCAAAAAATTGCAACTATATTTAAACTCCACTTTCAAGGTGAAAATACGGGCCAAACAAACTATCTTACAGCTTGAATTTAGAAACTTTAGGGGTAATGTTTTGACAAATATATTATATAACAAATATTAACATCCACGGGATTTGTTTTTGAAAATTATGCGAACTAAGAAAGAAAGTAGTTTTTTCTTAGATATTATTGTTAATAACTGATGGTATCATTATATTTCATTCTGCAACTTATTTAGAAAAGCTATGTACATTTTGAAGAAGTTCTTCAATAAGTTTTGTTTTTTCATTTACCTTTGTGGCATATGTGAAATCACCATAACAATATGGATACCTAAAATTATTTTTATTTTCACCACAAGTATACATGGCTGGATTTTGATCAACTTTCATCTTAGAAAATTTTTTGGCCGAATCCTCCGAGTGTTGTTTAACTTCTTGACTAGCAATAAAATCAATATACCCTGGCCCCATATTATAACTTTGAATAATTGTATCTATGCTAACATCTTTGTCCGTTCCATATTTGTACATTTTAGCAAAGTGCTTTACCCCTTGTTTAATGCTCAAGCTTGTCTCTTGAATTTCATTTGGCTTTAATCCAAGTGATTCGGATGACTGCATAGGGTCGTTTCCCTCACCTCTACTCTCTTGATACATAATTCCTAATAAAATTGGTGTTTTCTCTCCTAAATTATATTTTTCTAATTCTTTTTTTAGGGTAGACTCATATTGCAATACACGTTTTTCGGTGGCTTGCGCTTTATTTTGTTGAATATTGGTTTTATGATTAAAATATAGCATTCCAAGTATTGTTCCTAAGCCTAAAATACTAATAAGGAACGCTTTTATAATTTGATTTTTACTTGTATCCTTCATATATTCCTCCTCGTATAAGAAATTCAATTTTTCAAAGGTAATTGGTTATATACAAACTATGTAATGAACACCTATCTCCCGCCCTTTTTAGACTCATACATCAATACTTTAAGGTTTCAAGTTTAATATAAAAATTTAAAGATAAGGTAAAGATAAGATAAAGATAAGATAAAATAAAAGGTATTTTTAGCGTACTTTAAAAGATATTGCTACAAACGGATATATGGCACAACTTGTTGATATGAATGGATTTAGTGATAATTGAAAGGTTATTGTACAAGTTATTAATTATGGAGATATTATTCCAGAAGATTTAACCTATCTTTTCAATATGCTTTATATAAAAACTACAACATAACATATAATAAAAAACGGCGGACCCTCAACCTAGAAGAATCCACCATCACAAATAAATGATTATTTCACACCTAGTTTTTCTTTTGCTTTCTTCGGGAGCTCGTCTTCCTGCACTTCCTCCCAAGCTGTTACACCTTTTTATCTGAATAATATACACGTAGGAATGCTTCTTTACGAAGATTCTTTTGTGCAATAAATTCTAACTCTTTTTCTTTACCTTCCTTATCAAAACCCGATAATGTATATTCATACTCCTTTCGCGTCACTTTACCATCCATAGATTTTGAAACCCCTCCTTTTCCATCCATGGCAATTTAAACGTAATATTCACCTTTACCAATACAATTGATATCACACCCAACTAAAACACTTGCAAATACAACTTCCTTATTTTTTACGTACCTGTGTATTTTTATCTTTTTACTCACTTTTATTTTTCTTTCTTAACTAACTTATTTAAGATAATCTCATATAAATTAATTAACGAATTAATGCTATTTGCGACATAAAAAAAGAGAGGCGTCTGCCCCCTAATGATTAGGCCTACGCTACCTTCTTTCTTCACCTTCCCATAGAATTTGTTAACATTATCATCCTTCTCCTAACTAAGATCTTTTACTTTTACTAATTTCATATGAGAAATTCCCTTCAAATGTATACACCAAGAATGAGATTTGATAGAAGATACTTGTCTTCATTTTGACTTTTCCAAAATACGAATAATATACCATTCGTTAATAGTCTGATTCGACTTTCCTTATTGAAACTGGAATATTTAGTAAAATGAATTAAACACGCAAATAACTTGATATCGTATCTCATGATTTTTAAGAATGATTCTGTTTTTCATTGTAGTAGTAAAGTTGTTTATCTCATATTGAATTACCTTTCATCTTTCTTACAAGCTCGCAATATTTTTGAAAATACAGTTTATAAAGCCGAGAATTATTATTTTTTGAGAGATAGCATTGAGGAGTTTTTCATATGCACTGTACTATACGGTACTAGATTCCCGTACAGATTTCATTTACAATTCATTGTATTTTCTCTACCGTTCACCAAGTTAAAATGGAATAAATTACCTTTTCATTATAAGGGCCCCGATATAACAATGGAACGTGTGCAAGGCCTAACTTTTTACACCATGCAACTGTTGCATCCCACGATAAACATTCATTTTTCTCATTCCATATTGAAAAGACATAAAAATAGGACGTCAGTGCTATATAGTGAATACTATGACAAGCATACACATTTTCACCACATATCCGCCAGCCTTCTGGAATTCTATACCCCATATTAGTGATATGGCTATAAAAGTATAAAAACTATTAACAAAGCATCTTAATGTTTATGAAATGCTTTGTTAATAGTTTCTCTTCTCCCTAATCTCCTGCGAGACTATATTTTTTTATTGAAATTTTCCATATCTTATTTGATTTATTTATTCTGTAACACCAGATTGGGTTACTTTTACATCAGCTGTTACACGAAAACGTAAATGTTTATAGGATTCTTCCCATTCTTGACTGTTCCATTTTCTTACGTGAGTTCTACCAAGCTTTCTAAGTCCTATAGGATCTGTGTCTTTTTTAATAAACCTCTTTATCAATGTAGTTGCTTTTTTTTCTATTTCTTTTTCCATAATTTTTTCTAATTTTTTTATTTCTTTAGGATTATCTAGATTTTTTGTTTTTGTAAATTCTTGAATTTCAGCTTTAACTTGAATATGAGCATTTACGAATGGATGCTTACTATTCCCCTCCATCTTATATTTTGTTCTAGCTTTTATATTCTCTATCGTGGCATAAGTGTTTGAAGAACCAGGTAGTTTGAATTGGTATGTACCTTGTTTAAAATTATCTGTCAACAATTTAAATACAAATAAATCTTTAGGGTTCACTTTATCAACCATTTTACATCTTTTAAAAAGTGCTATTCCATTTAACTCCAACACATTCCCTTTTTTAGATATCATCGGTAAATAGGAATCTCTCGCATCATCATCAAGTTGATTTAAAAACATAAAAAAGTTTGTTTTTGGTTGCGTTCCATTGTTCATATTTTGCTCCAGTAAAGAGGATAGATAAGAAGCAATTTCTTTTTCTTTAGAATAGTTCCCCTTTAATAGTGATTCCCCTTTTACATTTGTAATTGCTAAATAAATTGCATTTCCTACACTAGGATTGCGGTTCAAAGTCTCTAAAATTTCCTGCATTCCCTTTTCAATTATTTTTTCATTAAAAATAATAACACGCAATTGCCCCAACTCTAGAGGTCCAGAAGATTTTTCGGATGCTCTTGCAAGAACTTCTCTACCAGTCTGGCCTGATGCTGAATAGATTTTTGTTTCACCTTCCCCGCCTCCTTTATAAGCTGAAATCGCAAAGGTTCCTTTTAGCTTACCTTCTGCTTCAGTATCATATGCCGCAACTTGAACTAAATCAATGTCATCCACAATTTTTGTTTTAGCACAACCTATTAAGAAGACACCCAATATAAGGAAAAGTATCCAGCGCTTCATATTTATCTCCTTAACTTTATTTTGGCCGTTTGAATTAGCCATAGTACAGGTAGGTATACATATATATATACAAAGCCAATTTGACCTGTCCAAGTATTTAATAAGTTAATTTTATTACGGTTATTCAAGAAAAATGACAAAATAAAGATGAATAGGATGATAACTGGCAAAACATATTTTTGCTTTATTCCCAGTGCCTCTTTTATACCACGACTTACTCCCCATAATGTAAAGGAAACATTCGGTAATATAAAAAAAGCCCAAACAGAAACAATAATGTATTCAAACCGCTCTATAAAGGGAAATTGTATAATTTTAATCATGCTTAAATATGCCCATATCGCGTTCGCAAGTTGCTTTTCACTAAAAAACGCAAGAGTTAAAATCATAAGGTATGTGTAGACAATAGTCGTTACTAAATTTGCATAGTGCGCATATTTTTGAGACGTTCTTGCCTTTTTAATAAATGGATAGTACAACAATAACATTTCAAATCCAAAAAAACTAAACATATTTCCTTTCATTCCTTTCATAATTTCTAGGAATGAATGCTGTGCAATTGGAAATAAATTCTGGAAATCTGCATACTGCAAAGGATAAAAAAATGTGAAGATTAGAATGCTTGGGATAACGATTCCAAAGAAGCCGATTCCGGCAACTACACGAAATCCTCCAGTCACAATGTAATAACATAGACCCAAAAACGCCCCCGCTATAACCCAAGATGAAATTGAAGGAAACATCCAAACATGTACTACTTCGATATAAGTATGTAGTGTTGTTGCACCTAACAATACAATATAGGATAAAAAAATGAAGTTGAGCAATCCACCAATCCATTTTCCAAGTACGTTTTGATTGATTGCAATGATGTCTCCATTGCCCTGATTTAAAATCTGATATATGATCCAAATCATAAGATTAACAGATATTCCAAAAAGTAGCGTGCTAATCCACGCATCATTTCCAACTAATTTTGCACTAATCCTTTCAAAACCAAGCATACCAACTCCCATCTGTATAGTAATAATTAAAAAAAATACCATATATGGAGAGACTTGATACTCAATTGGGATCTGTTTCATAATGCTCCTCCCTGTTAAATTCAATCATCAAAATCATTTCTTGATAGTATTTTATTTTTCTCTACCTCTTCTGGATTAAAGCGAAAACGCTGTTTAGACCTTGAAAAAATAGGACGTCGAAACATCGCTGAGATCGGCATACGTATAATACTGTCTTTCCAATCTGTAGGGCGTGTAGGATAAAAAGGAAACAAATAAGGACGTCTTAATGATTCTGTACGTAATAAACGTGCTAAAAGCAAAGAGCTTGTTAAAACAATTCCTAATAAGCCCAATAGGTGTGCAGATATTATAAAAGGAAAACGAATTACTCGAATTGTATTACCAATACGATATATTGGTGCTGTAAATGAACTAAGAGCTGAAAGTGCAACAATGATAATAAGTACGTTACTTGTAAGACTTGCTTCTACCGATGCTTGTCCAATCACAATACCACCTACTATACCGACAGTTAAACCCACTTTAGTTGGTAAACGTGCCCCCGCTTCTCTCAGTAATTCAATTGTTATTTCTAAAAAAAGTGCTTCAATTAATGGAGGAAAAGGTACTTTACTTCTCGATATGATTAACGTTTCAAGAAGTTCTTTTGGGATAAGCTCGTAATGATATGTTAAGATCGAGACATATAATGGCGTCGTTAAGACAGAAAATATAAAAGCAAAAAGCCTTAATAGACGAAAAAAAGAGGCTATAATCCAAGGCATGGTGTAATCTTCTGTCGTAGAAAAAAAATCAATTAATGTTGTTGGAAGAGTGATGGCATAAGGCGAGCCATCTACAAAAAGTGCAATTTTCCCTTCTGCTAATACAGCTGCCACACGGTCCGGACGTTCTGTATTCAAAAATTGAGGGAATATAGAATTCGGGTTGTCTGCAATTAACTGCATCAAATAAGTACTATCCAAAACATGGTCTGTTTTTATTTGACTTACCCTTTTTATAATTTCTTGTAGATTTTGATCATTTACAATTCCCTCAATAAATACAATCGCAACAGTTGTGTTAGAGAGAGATCCTACTTTCAATTCTTTCATTTGTAAATAAGGTGTTGGAAGCTTTCTACGTACTAAATTTAAATTTACATCTAAATCTTCGACAAATGCGATTTGCGGACCCACAATATTATATTCAATTTCAGCTTTTGTAATATCCCTTTTTTCTTTCTTTGACACATTTACTAACAAACAATTTAATTTATCTGTATCGAACTGAATAAGTATATAGCCATTTAAAATACTATCCTGAATATCTTCCATTTGATTTGTTATTTTTGAATTCTCAAAAGGTAAGACAGAGTGAATATCTTGTAACGAATCGAAGCTCTTCTCTTTTATATAAGTCAAAACCTCTTCATGAAATATATTTACATCGATTAATGTTCTAAAATATGAAATGACTATAGAGGAATTATTAGAAGCAATTTCCAACGTTATAAAATCTTTAGATTTTTTTAGTAATTGCATTAATTCCTGCAAAGATTTTATAGAGTGAACAGGTACTTTTTCATGTGGTTTCAATTGATAATACCCTTCCTTTCAAAAAGAACCTATATATAGTTTTTAGAAATTTCTATTTTAAAAATGAGGGATATTTATATGTCAATATGCTCATTAAAAATAATTCCTTTTTAACTAACTTAACCAAAATTAGTTAAAAAATGTATTACAAGTAAAAAATTGAAATGTCTCCAAGAAAAATTACAATATTAAAAACATCCTTTCTTTTGGTTCTAAAGAAAGGATGTTTTTATAACAGGTTTTTTCAAGTGTCTATTCTATAGGGTACATTTACCAGTATTCTTCTCTTTATTATTTCATTAAGTAACATTAGCATTACATTTTGTATGGTTTCTTAAAAAATTTCAGTAAAAAGAATATATTAATTTTGAAGTGTACAAATAGGGAGCGTGACTTCAACTATAGTCCCCTTATTCACTTCACTCTCAATAAATACCTTTCCCTGATGTGTTTCAATGATTTTATAACAGATCATTAACCCTAAGCCAATCCCCTCTTCTTTAATACTATAAAAAGGTTCTCCGAGGTATGGTATACGTTCTTTTGGAATCCCACACCCTTGATCGATAAAACGAATACTTACTTGATTATTATCAAGTATATTTAATTGAATGAGAATTTCTCCTCCCATCGGCATAGATTCAATTGCATTTTTTAATATATTAACAAATACTTGCTTTAATTGATTTCCTTCACATGAAATCAATGGAATACCAGGGTTAAGATCGATTCTAAATTTTATATTATGCATCATTGCTTGAGGTTGTAGTAGCATTAAAACTTGATCCATTAGCACACTAATGTTATTAGGTTGCATTTTTACCACCTGTGGTTTGGCTACCGCCATAAATTCAGTTGTAATGCTCTCTATACGCTCAATCTCTGATGATACTATATTAATATAACCCTGATTATTCTCACTTTCCGTTGATTTTAGTAATTGCATGAACCCTTTCATTGCAGTTAATGGATTATTAATCTCATGAGCCATTACAGTCGCTAATTGTCCTACAACAGCAAGTTTTTCAGATTTTCGTAATAATTCTTCTGTTTTTAGCCGTTCAGTGATATCACGAGAAATACTTAGGAAAACTTTTTTACCATTTAAGTTAAAAACACGAACACTAAACTCAGTTGTTATTACTTTTCCTGTTGGAAAAACATATTCATCTTGCAAAGTGAAGGAAGTTTGTCCTTTTTTAATTTTTTCTAATAACCTTACGATCATTTGAGAATCTTGTGGTACTATATTTGAAAATGATAATGAGAGCAACTCTTCTCTACTATATCCAAACCTTCTACACCCAACAGGGTTTACCTCAATAAATCGACTTGGAGCATTCTCTTCATTCAGCTCTACTACATATACCGCATCAGTTGCTTGTTCGATTAGTGCACGGTACTTCATTTCACTATCTCTTAATTGCTGGTGTAATCGATGTCGTTCTCTTTCTGCTTGTTTTCTTTCAGAGATGTCTCTACATATTGCTGATAAAGCTATCACATTTCCTCTTACATCTAGTATAGGGGAAACTGTCAGACTAACATCAAGAAGACTCCCATCACTCCTTTGTCTAACAGTTTCTAATCTAGTAACCACAGATTCTCCTGTTAGAATTTTCTGAATACTTCTAAGCGATTCTTCCATTAAAAAATCTGGTACACAAGGTAATCTCTTACCTATGATTTCTTGTGATGACCACCCAAATATCTTTTCATAAGCTTTATTCGCTTGTAAAATATGCCCTTCTCGATCAGAAATGGTAATAGCATCTAGATTGTGCTTTATAAATGATTCCAATAATTCTTTGGTAGCGCTTAATTCTGATTCTACCTTTTTCCTTTCGGTTATATCAACTGTAGAACCAACAACTTCAATAACTTGTCCATTTCGTTTAATCGGCCTAAGCGCAATAAGAATAATAGTTTTATCATTTGGCCAAGGTAATTCAAATATAATTTCTTTTCCTTCCCATGCCTGAAGATAGTACTTCATCAATTGTGGAACTAAATGTGGAGGAACAATAGAAGCATCAATAGTACGTAAGCTTTTTCCTACCACCTGTTCAGAATAAAACCCGTTTTGATAATAAAACTGTCCATCACATAAAGTGTGTATAAAGTGCTTACCCACTTTTTTAAATTTAAAAATTCCTCCTTGAAGCTCATGTACGGTATCTGCAAGTTCTTGCTTCGATTTTTTTAATTCTCGATTCATTTTAGATAAGTCCTGTGTTAAATGATACAATCTCTGGTAGGCTTCCATAAGAAATAGCCCAATTAAAAGTCCTAACGCTATATATAATAGGCCTCCTGTGTAAAGTAATGTAGTATTAAATAATACGCCAACTAACCACTTTATTCCAATAAAAACAGAAAAATATAACGATGCACTTTTAAAAGGATGTAGTTTTTTAAAATAAGTTTTAAAAGTAGAAAATAGAATCCCCATACCTAAATAAGCAATCACAGGAGGTTCCCAATACCCTCCAGTGTAAAAGATGCGCATTACAATTATGCTAATTAACGTAATCCAACCAGCAATACGACCAAAGTAAATAAAAGATAGAATAAGAGGAACAACTCGAAGATCGTAGGAAAATCCCATGTATGGAAAAGAAAAGAACATTAACGTAACTGCAATAATCCCTCCATAGAGCTTTTCGAAATATCGACTAGAATTAATTGTAAACACTTGAATAAATATTGCTGCGCTAACTAATAAAGAAAAAATAGAAAGGTTGATGAAATAATCTTTAATAATCATGTAATGTCCCTCCTTGCATTAAGTGTATTCGACAAAAAAGCTAAAAATCCTACAAATTGTATAAACAGTTCAAATGCATAAATTTTAAACTAGGATAAAATCTGGAAAAGTAAATAAGGAGCACAGCAGATGAGATATTTTAATGAAAAATAGTTCAAAAAAGATAATAGTAACCGTTGACTACTATTATCTTTTTTCTTTAAGTTATCGTAATACGTATGAAATTCTAAGGGACGTGGTATGTCATTTCATCAAACAATGATTATATACTGAGTCATGAATATAGAAACTTCAACAGTAATTTTTGAAAAATAACATAAAAAACAAAACTATCTTTGAAAATGAAAAAAATCTATATAAATGTCAACTAATCTATGTACAAAAACGTTCACTTAATTTTGCATAAAGTCACTCCACTTAGGAAGCTAAGTAGTTCTTCAAGGTCGATAAGAACACCTGTAGATGCTTCAGGATAACTACATAATTGTATGAGTAATGTACTTGAAACCTTTCGGTAAAACCATACACATAATACAACTAACTCCTTGGTTCAATATTTACTTTTTCGCTGAACAAATTCTTTTTCTTGAGCAAAATATTCTAGGATATAAGGAGATTTTTCAATTAACTTGGTGTCTAGTTTATTCTCCAGCTCCAATTACTTCGTTACTTTCAGATTCAGTTCATTATATTTTGTACTTTGTCTTTATACACAACATATTCTTTACCATCCACTACTGCTACTACCGCAAATTCATCATTTGGATTGAATGAAAGCCAATCAGCCCACATGTTAGTATTAGCCCCTCCACTCCACATATTATGAACAGTGTTTTTAGTTAAATTCATAACTTTATAAGACGCATTTGGCGCATTTGTTCCAGTCTTTATTTCAAAAGTGTATGCGTTATGAATTTTTTTATAAAAGTAAAAAACGTTTGATGGACGAAGCTGATTCAAAAAATCCTGTTCTTTTTTCTCTGCAATTTTTATCCCTTCTTGCAAAGTGACAACATCTGTTTTTAATGTTTTCCAACTGTTTTTCGCTGCATTCAAGCTGGGGGTTAAGAATTTATATTTATTTTGATCAGCTTTTTGATCAGCTTTATCAATATGTCCCAGTACACCCGAATATTGAGAATCTAAATCCTCCCATTGCGTAGACATATAAGTAAGAGCAGTGATAGCACTATCAAGCATACTATGCATATCACTAATATTATGAAATGCAACTCCAACTACACGATTCAATGTTATTTTATAATCTACAGTCTGACGTAATTTTGCTAATTCAGGTTCTAGCCAACCTAACTTACCTCTTGCATCACCTATCATTATGCCACCAGCAATCAAGGTTGGAATAAAGGGGATTTTCACCATGTCTAAGCCCTTAGATTCTATGTCTTTCTGATATTTTACTTGTCCTAAAAGGTCCTCTAGACGCTTTTGGTCAGCCTCTACATCAGCACCTTGGTTTTTTAAAATCGATTGCAATGTCTCTTTATGACTTCCAAATGTTCTAACATCTTCTCCAATAGCATTTTTTAATTGAATTAATTCTTCTTTTAATGCTTTTGCAGACTTTTGATTTTGTTGAATTCCTCCCTGTAAATCTGTGATCCCTTTTTTTAAAGTATCTCCATTTCCAGTATTGATCGCCTCTACTAATGTTTCATAATAATTTTCAAATTTTGTATCGTATTCTATAATGCCTGTCAATGTATCAAAAAGCTGTTTTTTTACTTGTGTATTCCATGTAACAGCATGTGCTCTTGCATTCTTTTGATCTTGTACAATTTTACTAGGTAAATCTGCATTTCCATTAATAGTTATTCCTTCAAAACTCACATCTGGATTATTAATTAGCAAATAAGAATATTCATTCATAGCTTTTGCAAATAAACCAGCATCTTGCAAAGCTTTTTTCATCTGTTCTTCATTTGCTGAAAGAGATATATTTTCATTGTTCGTTTGTTCAATTTCAATTGCAAAAGTTTCTAGTGGTATGACTGCATAAGTAGTTGTTATAGTTAAAAACGCTGATATAGCGAGTAGTTTATTAGGGATTTTTTTCATCATTTCGTATTCCTCCTATATAAGGCATGGTTTCAAGTTCTAATCTTATTAAAAAGCGATGTCTTTCAAAATGATTTCTACATCTTTTATCAATATCGTTTGAACTTTCTTTAGCAGCCTTCAAATCATTAAGTATTAAAGAAAATGTATATAATCTACTTCAAATTAACCGATTCTGTTACAAATTTAAAAAAAGCAATTAAACTACAAGGTTATTTTTTATTCGAATCATACTTATATATAATTGAAAGGCGAAGTCTTTAATGAGACTCCGCCTTTCTGTTATATAAGGATTTATTAATTATTACTTTTCTGTTTAACAGTGTAATCATAGACTTTCTATGTTTTAGTTCACTTTACAACAGAACTAATATTTCCCTATTTTTGTGGAGTAACAGTTTCCACTTTTAATTCCTTTATTCCTTCTTTTAATGTAACAGCATCTGTTCGTAATGTTTTCCAACTGTCTTTCGCTGCATTTAAATTAGGTTTTAAGAATTTAAATTTATTTTGATCGGCTTTTTGAGCTGCATTCTCAATATGCCCTAGAACGCCCGAATATTGAGAATCTAAATCATGCCACTGCGTGGACATATAAGTAAGAGCGTTAATAGCATCATCAAGGGCCTTGTGCATTTCATTAATATTACTGTAAGCAACTCCAACTACACGATTTAAGGTTACTTTATAATCCACGGTCTGACGTAATTCTGCTAATAAAGGCTCTAACTTACCTAAATTATCCCTTGCTACTCCCACTATAATACCGCCAATTATTGGTAGACCCAAAATAGCGCCCTTCATTACATTAAACCCATCAGATTCTAATTGTTTATAATAGTTTACTGATCCTAATACTTCTTCTAGACGCTTTTGATCGGCATCAACATCTGCACCTTGATTTTTTAAAATTGACTGCAAGAGCTCTTTATTACTTCCAAATGCTCTAACATCGTGTCCAATAGAGTCTCTTAATTTAGTTAATTCTTCTATTAGTTGTTGTGCATACTTTTGATTTTGTTGAATTTCACCTCGTAAATCTGTAATCCCTTCTTTTAAAGTTTCTCCATCCCCTGTATTAATCGCCTCTATCATTGTTTCATAATAATTATCAAATGTTGTATCGTATTCAACAATACCATTCAATGTATCTAAAAGCTGTTTTTTTACTTTCGTATCCCAAGTAACGGCATGTGCCCTTGCATTCTTTTGATCTTGTACGATTCTACCAGGTAAATCTACATATCCATTAATGGTAATTCCCTCAAAATTCACATCAGGATTCTTAATTAACATATAAGAATAGGCATTCATAGATTTTGCAAATAATCCAGCCTTTTGCAAGGTCTCTTTCATTCTCGCTTCATTTGCAGAAAGAGCCGTATCTCCATTGTTCGTTTGTTCAATTTCACTTGCAAAAGTTGTTACTGGTGAAACTACATTAGCAGTTGTAATAGTTAATAGCGTCGATACAGCGAGTAATTTGTAAGGGATTTTTTTTATCATTTCATTTTCCTCCAATTTAGGTTTTAAATTTCAGTTCTACTCCTGTTTAAAAGCAATATCTTTTGAAATGAATTCTGCATCTTTATGAATATCATTCCAACTTTCTTTAGCGGCTTTTAAATCATCTGGTATTAAAGAGAATTTGTGGTCTTGCATAGAATCGATATTATCCAGTAAATCTGTATAATTTGCGCCCATTGTATTCCATTGCTTTTGAATATTTGTTAGAGACAATATCGCTTGATCTACAGTCTGATATAAATATGCCAATGTTTCTTTCGCGTTAGTAAGTGAAAGAACTGCTTGATTAGCACGATCTGCTTTCATACTTAATTCTCCGATTTTGTTAGAAATTTCATTATAGGAGTCCATATGCTTAGATGCTGTGACACCAGCCGCAGTTCCTAGACCGATACCAGCTGCACCAAGAGCCGAGAGTCCACCAACAACAGCCGGTGTTGCTGTACCGCCAGTTACAACAATAACTACCGCTCCTCCAATAGCTGCAATAACTAAAATAGCTGCTCCCAATCCACCACCAATTGACCATGCTAATACATCATCAAAATGTTTTTTCTGAGTAGAACGAAGTTGCTCAATTTCAGCTTGAAGTTGTGGAATCGTTGCCTGTTGACCTGCTAATATTGCAGTTAATCCACCTTTCCCATCTGGACCACCAACATTATTTTTAAAATCTGTAGAATTTTGATATAGTTTTCCTTTGAAGTCTTGTAGCATCTTAATCACATCTGTAACTTCTTTTGAATTTGTATTGATTGTAGTAATTAAATCATTTATACCCTCTTTTAGACCTGCCTTATCTTTCTTTTGTACAGTTTCTACTAATGTGTCGTAATAATTTTGAAATTGTTCATCGTAATTTACAATATTACGAGCAGTTTTTTGAATCTGTGGCTTCGCTGTATCTAACCAGTAATTCGCATTGATTCGTGACAGCTCTTGATTAAGGTGAATATTTTTGAGCAACTCTCCCCCCTCTGACCCTAAATCGATATTAGATAAATTTACATTTGGTTGCTTAATCATTGTTTTTGCATATAAATCCATTACTAGAATATGAGACCCTGTTTCAGCCAATGCTTTCTTCAGTCCTTCGGGTCCTAATGCATAATTGCCTACTTTTTGTTCTTGAGCGGTCGTTTCTTGTGCAAATGCATGAATAGTGTTACCGGTAGTAGCAGTTATAACAGTTGCTAATGTAGCTAAAGTTAGTACTTTGAATGGAAATTTTTTCATGACTATTCTCCTTCTTTCGCTAAATGCTTATAATCTTTATGAATTCCCCAAAAACGCAATATTAAAATTTATATACTTGTTCTTCAAGGTAACTTATTACATTTTTTAATTGTCTTAATGTATCTTTTTGAGACTGCTCGTTAGTTGTATCAACATTAGTAGATAATTTTGTAATGCTATTTTTTATTAGATTTAAATCTTCTTTATAGCGCTTTAGTAGATCCAGTTCTACATCTACTTGATTTGCAAACGTATGCAAATCATTTTGTGTAAGAAGAAGCATTGATTTTTGTAAATCAGCTATTGATAGTTTCGTTGTTAAATCATATATTTTTTGATTTTGTTTCTCTAAATCATCTAAATATGCTCGCTGTTCTGCTGTTAATTTATTTACTTCAGCAAAAACACCAAATGTTTTCTTAATCTTTTCGGTATCAATGACCTTCATCAGGTCATACTCTTGTGTTTTTGCTGCGGCTGCGGCTGCTATTTCACCTTGTTTGCTTTTCTCAATTGCTTCACGAGCTGCTTTTTTTGCTGATTCAATCTCTAGAGCAGTTTTACCTTGTTCTGTCGCTTCTTGCGCCGCTTTTTTCTCCGCTTCTAGAATAGAGTTGTTAATTTCTTTTCCTTTGTTATACGCTGCCACCCCTGCTTGAGCAGCTGGTTCAATAATTTCTTTTGAAAGACTATAAACTTCTTTGAATATAGCAAATCCCTGTTCATTTAAAGCCCCTGGTATTAATGCAATTTGCTGTAAATCATTTTGAATTGCTTTTTTGGTATTTAATATTTCATTTTTTAACTGATCTATTTTTCCTGTTCCATCTGTACTTAGTATGCCTTGCGCAGTTGCCACATTAGTATCAAAATCTTTTAATTTTTTATCAAGCTGTAATTTAAGATCTGTTAATTCATTGATTTGTCGTTGCGCATTTTCTTGATTCGTCATAGCCATTTCTTGAAGTACTTCAAGTCTATCCGAAAACCCTTCTCTATCTTCTTTATTGTCTACAAACGATTTTAATGTCGGGTAATAACTATTAAATTTTGTTACAAATCCTTTACTTTTTGAATTTAATAGAATTAACTGTGGATAGAGTTCCGATGACCATTCCTTCATATCTTGTTTGATTAGGAATTGATTGGTATTTAAAGCTGGGACTTCCTCTAGCTGTACATTAGGACTCATTAAAGATTGATCAATATACGTTTGGATTAATTTAGATTGCGCACCTAATTTTCGTAATGATGAAGAAATATCCATGTTTTCTTGTTGAGTTTCTGCTTGAACGATTGGTGTTGCGAGAGTATTGATAGGAATAGTTGCTCCAGTTACAATGGATGTTATTAAAAATCCTGTCATTATTTTAGTTTTCATTCCGTACACTCCTTTACCATTGTTTTTATAACTTAATTCATATAACTTGTACGACCGCTCTCTTTGTAAACTGGAGAAGAAGGAGAAATCTTTCAGATACGTTAATATCGTTGTTTTTTACTTCTAATAGGATGTAAGGATTTTATTTATCTCTCATTTCGATACTCTATTTTTTAAAATATAAATAACAAAAATTTATTAACTATATTTGAATCAGGCACCCTATGAGTAGTAAATTATTAATTCTTTCCTAAAGTTGCGGTTTAACTTACAGAATCGTGAGGATCAATAAACCAATGCTTACAGTTAATCTTGTCATAACATTGTTTAATTTCAATTTGATAATATCCCTCTTAGTTTTGTCAGCAAACTCCTTACTAGACAACAAAAGGTGAAATTATACTGTACATTGCTTATACTTTTATTGCGGAATAACTTCACTTTTGTTATGCAGAAACTTAGAACAAGTTTATTACCAATTTGATTCTTGACCTCTCATAAACAAAAAGACTATTCAGAAAAATATTCCCAACATAATGTTACTTATAACTTCACTATAATTCCTATTAGCGTAACCTTCTCCTTTCTGTCTGGTCATACCAGTTATGTTGTTCATTAAAACATTAAATTTTTAATGCGTAAATAGAAAAATTTTGTCGATTATGCTCGATAATTTACTGCTAAATAAAAATATGAACCGAAAAAAATTATATAAATATAGTTATTTGTAAATTTCATTTCTGTAATTGTAATGATTACAAATTAATGTGTATACGGTTAAAAATAACTATTTTAGCTCAACCAAGAAATTTTATTTTAGAAAAAATACTTATAGAATAATATAATAGGTTTTTTTATACTTTTTTACCTTTATTTAGTTATGTATAATTGCATAAAATGTAGATATATTTAGTAATATATGTTATATTATTGATTTTTTTCACGAGATATCCTAATATAAACATTAATAAATATCTAATATGAAGATATTAGTCTATAAACTTATCATCGTTATAAACATAGGTTTTAAATCACAAAAAAGCTGCAAAACTTCCTTGGAACACTTTGCAGCCTTCTGTATTTTTATTTCCTTTAGCAAAATAACGGTTAGTGTATTTTTTCAAATTAACAATATGGTACAAAGATTTCCATTGAGCTTTTGCTCACATATGTGTTTATTAAATCTTCAAGAGCTATTTGTTTGAGCTGACGTCAGACTAGTGTTTATCTAAAATAAAACTATACCTATAAATTCAGCACATGATTGTTATAAAAATTGAAACTGTTCCGCTAACAAGATAATATCAGGTTAATCTCATACGTCTATTTGAATACAAGTTCTTTTTCTAGACAAATCACAAACTCTTTCTAGCGTAATAAGTTCAGTATTTTCATCTTTTGGGATACTTACACCCATGTTTAAGTCTTTACATTGGAGACAGTAGATAACAAGCTTATATTACTGTATATTTTTCACGGTACTGCCTAGGAGTCATACTAGTGATTTTTTTGAAAACTCTTATAAAATAACTTTGGTCATTAAAGTTAAGCCAAGCACAGATATCTGATAACGAATAAGTAGTGAGTGTTAATAATTTCTTTGCTTCTTCCACTCGTTCCCTTTGAATATATTCGCTTAAAGTAATTCCCATTTCTTTTTTAAATAGTTTAGACAGATAAGTAGGCGTAATTTCTAAATGATTAGCAAGTTCATTCAGAGATATTCCATCGTAAACATTTTTATTAATATGTTTTATACATGTAGTAACCGCGTAAGAATACTTTTTTGCATTGTATTCTTTCACACGATCTGCAAAGGTACGTAAAGCATCCCCTGACAATCGCTTTACAGATTCTACATTATCTAATTGTTCCAGGGTTTGTATATATAAAATACTATGAGCAAAAGCAATATCTGGTGGCAGGTTTCCTTCTATTGCATATCGAGTGGCTAAGGTAATCGCAATAATTCCAAGGTTTTTTTGATTCCTGAGCGGATCCTCTATTAGCATAAGTTCAACATCTTCTTGTGAAACCGCATACATATACTGTATTAACTTTTTTTTATTTCCTTCTTTAATAGTCGAAAAGAAATCATTTACTAATGCCATATTGTGCGTTTTAGGTTTGTTTTGTCGGCGTTTTAAAATATATAAATCCGGTTTCACAATTTTATTAGGAACTTCCTCTAGTACTTTATTTTTTTCCAAGACAATATCTACATCTAACTTTTCATTGAAAATCATGTAATGTAATAAAATTCCCATATCAATTAATGTAGTTTTTTTAATCTCAGATAAACACTGATAATAGGCAAGTCTTTCTTGAATGTTATCATTTGATTTAAATTCTTTCTGAAATTTTATGATCATATCATCTGAATCTTTTGGATGTATAGTAGGACCGATTATAATAGTCCCTTTAATATCATCATGATTTTCTATATGAATTAGAACAAAATTTTCAAGATAGTTGTTACTTCGGAAAAGTGGCAAGTTAAAGGGATCGTTTTCTTGATAAATATCAGTAAGATGTTCTTCTTTTGAAGAATAAAAAGGACTACAAACATTATCAGATGTAGAATGATATAAAATTTTTCTGTCTGCAGATAAAATATGTACAGGGGCATTAAATGCTTTATGTGCAAGATCACATAAGTGTTGTATATCGATAGAAGTATTCATTACATTCTCCTTTATAGATCCATAAAATATATTCTGTTATATATAATTCACGACAAATAATACTATAAAATATCAAATTAGTACAATTCACAACAAAATATTACTATATCTTTTTTATAAAAATCATATATTATTTAATTGTAGTTAGCATCTAAATATCAGAGTAGATAAGTAAACGAAATAAGCTAAGTTCTTTTCTTAATTCTACAAGATATAATTATTGAACTTGAGAAAACAGTGAAGTACTACAAAATACAGTGGTAGTCAATGCGAGGACCAAGCTGGAAAAAGATTTAAAATAAAGCGAAAGTAACAGGAGATACTGTACCACCGCAAGAAACAACAGTCAAAGTTCCAATTCAATCATTTATACAAATTGAATTCAAAAAATAAATACTGCTAATTTAAATATGAAACTGAAAAACTATTTTGCTCCAAATTTTAGAAAAAGATAATAAAGAAGTCGTGAAATCGGAAAAAGATGAAAGCGATACGGCTATTTTTGAAACACTATGTTTTGAAAAGTACAAGGTGGAGGAAATTCAAGTGCTCAATTAAACATTTAATTGAGAGAAAGGCCTTTTCATCAACTAAAAATAAAAATAAAAAACGAATGGAATATTCAAAAAATGACACTATATTACTGGTCGTAACATTAGTTTTACTTTCCACAAAAGAGGAAAAAATATAGAGACTTTACAAATACTAAGAATAGCAAACTAGATAGTTTTATTACCACATCACATAAAGTGAAACTTTAATCAGTGGGGGTTTTGTTCATCCCCCACTGATTATTAGCCCACACCAATCGGGCTTTTACGGGCAGTAAGACTCCCACCTAACTTCTTTGCTTCCGCTGAATTTTGAGGTGGGGTCTTACTGCCCGGCAAATAGCGAGATAAACTTATTAATAATTTCCAAATACAATAGTTGTTAATCAACAAAAAACTTCAATAACCAAGGTGCACAGTAAATTGACCTCAAATCAATAATTACTACAATATCAGGTTTTGCTTATTCTATAAAAAAGAAATATCACTTAAAAACTATTCCTTTATATCGATTTAGACATAAAACATTTTATTATATCGGCTTAAGTATTATGGAATTAAAATTACAAATAACATCAAAACCCTTTTAAGGACTTATACATCGTTCGTATCGAATTTATCACCTTTCGATACCTATGTCATTAACACAACTAAAAAAGATTATTACAAAGGAATCTGAGAGGTTTTTTCAATTTCGAAATTTATTTTTTTGTAAATTAAAGGAAAAATAATCCGTATATATACGGATTATTTTCTTAGTGTAATCTGTATTGACCTGTTAACTGTTTTTCAGCCATTCAAACTAAGCGTTTTGTAATCTCTCCACCGATTCGAACCATTTGCAGATGATGTGATGTATCAGGTCCCAGTGTGACTCTTAGTTCAAAAGCAATTTCATACTTCATTTGCTCAATAGTACTTGTAGTAGCAGAAATAAGAATTTCATTTGTATTACTTTCGTATCTTTGAATATTTATAAATAACATGTGCCTAATTATGCTATTTACGTATGAGTAACCTAATTTCTTCTAGTATTTTTATGGGAACCCTTTCCCTCCCCTTATTCCACCAATTAAATTTGAAACACAAATGTACATTGCATTCAATATAACAATAACAGCTACAAAAGCAACGAATTAAGTACTTTAAAGTTAAGTGTTTAAGCTTGAAGTACTTAATTCTTTTTTCCAGATAAAGCATACATTATATCTTGATGCTTTATTGTCCTCTTATAATTATGTGGTATCGGGAATTTATTTCGGTGTTCTTTCATTATAATTAAAGTTTGAAGCTCTATGCTCAATACTTTTGCGAGAACATGATAGTTATATCCATTGTTTAACAGAGAAATTATGTCATAAAACATAGTTTTTCCGCCTACTAATTTTACTAATCTATTCTTTAACTCATCCCTTTTTTCTTTAGCTTCATTAATTTCTAACAACATGGATTTTTTATTTGTTTGCTTAATGTATTGAGTATATAACTCTGGGAATTCTTTTTGGACTTCTTTGTTTAATACTGGTTTATATTTAATCATATAAGTAACTTGTAACAATGAGCGTTTTAACAAACTATCTTCAATGAGATACGCTACTTTATTAAATAAATGTACATATTCCTTAATATTGGAATAACTATTAAAATGAGCTAATACTCTACTTTTTATACTAAAAGCCTTGCCTACATAAATAATATTGTCATTATAATCTTTAATGAAATAAATACCACTATCAGATTTTTTCAATTTATTATCCAATTCTTCTATACTCATAAAATGCAATTCACTCATACTTCTCTCTCCTTAGCGGTTTTAAATCGTAAAAAACAAGCAAGGTTTCTAAAAAAGTACTTAGCTGCCCTAGCATCTCTTATTTTATCTCTTGCTAAATGTCAAAAAACTGTTTCTATGTTACTCAACTATCAATATGATTATTAATAAAATTTTCGATCGTTATTATCTCGCAATTTTATCATGTAATTTCGAGATCGTTTCCTCATTTAAATTACTGTGTTTTATCGAATAAAGGAAATATATTACTACCCCAATAGTAATCCAAATACTAAAGTACACCCATGTCCTTAACGGTAAATTTAGCATTAAAAACACACAGCATACAATTGCAACGCATGGTAATACAGGTACAAAAGGTACCATAAATCCACGTTTTAAATTTGGGTGTGATTTACGAAGGATAATAACTGATAGACAAACTAACGCAAACGTCACCAAACTACCGATATTAACTAAATTAACTAATTCTTTCAAATCAATAAACCCAGCTATTATAGAGCTCCCTATTCCTGCCAATCCAGTTATAAAAGTGGGTGCTCCAGTTTTCTTATTAACTTTCGCAAATGATTTCGGTAACAATCCATCACGACTCATTGCAAAGAATACTCGTGTTGCCGCATACATATTGGAAAAAATAACAGCCATAAGGCCAATTACAGCACCTGCAGCAATTGCACCAGCGACTTTTCCTTGTCCTACAACTTCCATTACATAAGCCATTGCCTCAGGGACATTTAATTCTTTATAGGAAACCATTCCTGTCATAACAAGGCATACCATAACATAAATAATTGTACATATGATTAATGATGCAATAATACCGATCGGAAGATTACGTTTCGGGTCTTTTACTTCTTCTGCTGAAGTTGCTAATATATCAAAACCCGTAAAAGCGAATAAAATAGCTGCTCCACCCGTAAAGACTCCACTTAAACCGTATGGTGCAATTGGTATCCAGTTCATTGGTTTTACATAGAATATACCAACCGTAATAAACAACAAAATCATTCCAATTTTAATCGATACCATTGTATTATTGATTCGTTTACTTTCCCTCGTACCACGGGATAACATCCATGCTAATATCAATGTAATGATTACCGCTGGTAGATTCACAATACCACCATGCGAAGGAATCGTTACTAGAGCTTTAGGTATCTCTAATCCAAATCCCTTTATTAAATTGTGGAAATAGCCTGTCCATCCAGCAGCGACAGCCGCTGTTGCCACGATATATATTAACAGCAATGACCAACCTACTAGATGAGCAACAAACTCACCAATTGTTGCATATGAGTACGTATATACACTACCAGACGCCGGGAGTGTATAAGCAATTTCCGCGTAACATAATGCTATAAATCCACATATAATTGCCGCAAGTATAAATGAAAAAACAACTGCTGGACCAGCATTTCTTGCTGCTACTAATCCAGTTAACACAAGAACACCCGTTCCAACTATCGAGCCTACCCCTAACATAATTAAATCAAATGCTCCTAATGTTTTCGTTAAAGTCTTGCTTTGATTATGCTCTAACAATTGTGTAACGGATTTCTTTTTTAGTAAATTACTCATATTTTCTGTATCCCCTTTAAAATAAGGTTTGTTCTTCTCGTTAGTGTTGTATATAAATTTACTTAGTTATTAACTAGCCTCATAATATTTCTTTTACATTAAATAGATTTGAAATATTATATAAATTCGCTTCTCACTTACTAGTTAAACTAGACATTTCCATAGATTTTTGCGTACAACGTTTCATAGCTGAAATGATAGCTGTTCTTAAACCTTTTTCTTCTAGCGTTACTACAGCTTCTATCGTCGTTCCACCTGGAGAACAAACCATATCCTTCAATTCACCTGGATGTATTCCTGTTTCCAATACCATTTTTGCAGAACCTAATACAGCCTGAGCCGCAAATTTATAAGCTTGTTTTCTCGGCATACCGCCAAGTACAGCAGCATCTGCCATGGCTTCTATAAACATATACACATATGCTGGAGAAGAACCACTAATAGATGTAACAACATCCATTAGTTTTTCATTTATGACCTCCGTCTGGCCGAAAATATTAAATATGTTCAGTACCTCTTTTATATCTTTTTCTGTAACCATTTCATTAAAACATAACGCAGACATTCCTTCTCCAACAAGTGCCGGTGTATTAGGCATTACTCTAACAACTTTCAACTTTCTACCAAATTCATTCTCAGTGCTCTTAATACTTTTTCCTGCAGCAATAGTTACAACGATTACATCATTTTTTATTTGATCTTTTATTTGGTTAATTACCGATGAGTATAAATCTGGTTTGATTGATAAAATTAAAATGTCAGCGCTGTTAGCGACTTCATTGTTGTTAGTAGTTATAGTTATGCCATATTCATTACTAGCATTTTTTAAATTAATGACATTTAAATCTGAACAAATTATTTGATCTGGAGAAACTATATTTTTTTTAATCATCCTACCTATCATAGCAATACCCATGTTTCCACATCCGATAAAACCTATTTGTTTATTCATAATAATTTGCTCTTGCTCCTTCTACTCTAAATTTTATTGATTTTGAAATTATTATTCTAAATAAGGGCTATTACAATTACTTGGTTTATCAATAGAATTTCAAAATTCTCCTTCCTATATAGAGCTTACATATACCTCTAATAACTTCTTTGCTTTCGCTGAATTTTGAGGTGTGAGTCTTACTGCCCGGCAAATAGCGGGATAAAATCATTTCTTTAATCTATAATAAGAAGGACATAAAAAAACAAAAAGTTACAAAAATTTTCAAATTAAAACTTTTATAACTTTTTGTTTTGATTCAAATATAATTTCAATTAAGGTATCTCATCGTTTTAAACTTGACGCTCCATAATCTTGTATAGTTACATTTATATGATATTTAATCGGTACTTTACTAAATGTTTGATCCCAATCTTTTTTGACTTTCTCCCATGTTCTCGGGTGTTTAATTCTTAATTGGTTGCCAAAACCCGCAATATCGACTTGATATTCTTTTTGTATTTTTTTTGTAACATGATGTACTAAGTGCTTTACTTCTTTTTCAATAGCTTTTTCTTCCTTTTTTAAAAATTCATTTTCAAAATCTTTTCCTGATTGCATCCAATTTTCAGACAAACGCCCTACTGATTCAATGTTTACATCAAAGGAAATATTATTTCCGTTAACATGTGGTATGATTTTGCTTTTTATTGACTTTATTTCGTATATAATGAGTTTCTTTGATTCTTTATCAAAAGTTTTTACCACACCACCATTCCTTTTTCCGTTTATCCATACTACTCCTTCCAATTCCTGTTCATTTAAAAAGCCCATCAACTTTTTTGTCTTCCCTTTAATTACAGCAGCTCCTGCAAATTTTGTTTCCCCTTTTATCGAGATTACATTTTGCAAAAGAAAACTGGACCCTGACCGCATCTTTCCTTCCAATTTAGCGAGCGATACAGGAGGTAAAATCCTTGTTGTTCTATTTCTATTATCTGCAATTCCAGACAAACGAAATGCTGGAATTTCTCCTTTTTTATTTGATTCCAGTACCTCCTTCGCTAGCCCCTTGCTAATTAAGAGCATACAGCTAAGCCGAACTTCATTGTCACGGAGATACTGTTCAAGTAATTGTTCTAAACTGTATGTACGTACAAGACTATCACTAATAACAATGTTTTTTAAATGTGGGCTGAACATTGTGCTCTCTCTTTTCAATGAAAACTCACGAACAATTTGATGAATGGAATCACCTGTCTCAGAAACATTAATATAACGTTTTTGTTGTCCATTTCCTTTACTTTGTGCTTGCGAACTAACAATTTGATAAGTAGCTGTTATAAGATTTCTTTTAGGATAACCTCCTTCCTCATCCTCTTTCTCAATTGTTGAATCCTTCCCTTTATCTAGTGCTATACCTGCAGTTAAACTCAACTCTTCTACTTCTTTACTGCTCCAACATCCTGTTAAAAATAGAAGCAAAAGCGTCCATAACAAAGCAAAATAGAACCGCATATAATTAAATTTATTTTTCACACTACTCCTCCTTTTAATCGCGTAATAATAAGAAGAAGCAGTGGCAGTAAACCAAATAAAAATAAAGCAGCATTACCGAGCATATCCCCCAATTTAAGCAAGTCATTTATATTTTTCGAAGTCATAGCAATGATGTAAATGATTGGAATCAAAGCAAAAATAAACGGATGAATACTCTTTTTAAAGAGTTGCGCTAATCCTAATGCAGCTGCATAATAACTAATCGTATAGGTAGCAAATATTTGCATAATCCATATTACAAGCAGTAAAGATTCAAAACGTTCAAATATCAATCCAGAAATTTCAAAACTGCGCATAAGGTCAATTGTCGGCCATGTTCTTGTTACAACCCCATCAATTGATAATGCACCAATGACCATTACAACAGTTATTACATAAAAGATTAACGGAATAGAAATTCCAACTAAAATAGCTTTTACTGCTTTATTTCGTTGTTCCATAAATACCAAAAGAATTAACATAATTTCAGGACCTGTATATGCGAGAGACGTTGTTTTTATCCCATCTAATACTGGTTTAATTCCCAAACCTAATACGGGACGGAGATTATCTATCTCGAATATTCCGATGCTCATAAAGGAAATGATTAAAAAAATAAAAACAGTAATAGGAAATATTATTTCAAACATCCGTGCAATTGAATTAATACCACTCATAATCAAATAGAGACCTATCCACATAAAAGGCATAACAATAGCCCATGTGGGGGTTCCTTCGAGCAAAAAAAAGCTTATTACTTCTGCCATTGAACGAATTTGAAATGCTGAAGTTGTAAGAAAATACCCTATAATAAGAAAACTAAGCAACCTGCCTATCCATTTCCCTACAATATCTTGACTGTATTGGTAAAATGTTTTTTCTGGAAACTGCTGACTTAATTTGACCATAATTACTCCTGAAACCATTGCCAGTATTCCACCTAATATCACACTTATCCATACATCTGGTGTTTTCACTTTTTCCACAGATGCTCTAGGCAGAGTGAGAATTCCTGTCCCAAGTATGTAATTTACAATAATAACAACTGCCTGTGAAGTTGTTATTCGGTCTTTAAGTTTAGTAATCACTGAAGGCCACTTCCTTTCGTCATCAGCTACCTTTTGCGGATATTTTTTTTGGTATGCATTATTTTTGGTCGACGTCTCATTATTTTTAATGGCATGCGAACCATAAAATCTTTCCAGTCACTGAATCGATATGGAACAGCAGGACTGGTATAAGGAACGCCAAAACTTTTCAGTTTCACTAAATGACTGCAAAGTAAAAGAAAGAAGAGAATAACTCCATACAAACCAAATATCGCAGCACAAAACATAGCTACAAAACGAAGAATGCGTAACGTAATTCCTACACTATATTGTGGAATAGTAAAAGAAGAAATAGCTGTTACCGCAACAACGATAACCATTATTGGACTAACAATTCCTGCTTCTACGGCAGCCTGACCAATTATTAAACCGCCCACAATTCCCATTGCAGGTCCAATTGGTTTAGGCAGACGTAAACCTGCTTCTCGCAAAACTTCGATAGCTACTTCCATAATTAACGCTTCTATTAAAGCGGGAAAAGGAACTCCTTCTCGCGATCCGATAATAGAAATAGCGAGCTTAGTGGGAATTAATCCTGGATGAAATGAAATAAAAGAAATATACAGTGCTGGAGCAAATAATGAAACAAAAGCTGTCATGAAGCGTAATAAGCGGAGAAGCGTACCAGGAAGCCACCTTTCATAATAATCTTCTGGTGATTGCAGCAGCATACTAAATGTAACTGGAGCAATTAAAACAAATGGTGTTCCATCTAACAAAATAGCTACTCGACCTTCCATTAAAGCACTAATAACACGATCAGGTCGTTCTGTATTTTGAATCTGTGGAAAAGGACTTAGATAATTATCTTCAATGAGTTGCTCTATATAACCAGATTCGAGTACACTGTCTATGTCAATTTTCTGAATTCTGTTTTTTACTTCATCCACCAATTCTGTACTAGCAAGATCTCTAATAAATGCGACAACTAACTCTTTCTTTGCACGTTCTCCTACTGGTAGCTTTACTAATGATAAACTCTCATCCGCACAATGTCGTCGCAAAAGTGAGGTATTATCACTTAATACTTCAGTAAAACCGACCCGTGGCCCTCTGACTAATGCCTCCGATACTGGTTCTTCAATGTTTCGTTTATTTGCTTTTGTTGTACCAAGAATAAACACATCTGCTAAACCATCAATTAAAAGAGCTGTTGAACCTATCAATACTTTGGGTATTAAATCTTTTATGTAATGGACTTCTGCTACTTCACTAATTGTAAGAACTTTATTTTTAATATATTCTTTTGAAACAGTCCCCTCCACATAAGAAGATTCATTTTTATATTCATCAGAAAAATCATCCATTAGTAATTTCATAATATGTTTGTCAATTATCTCTTTATCTGATAGGCCATCAACAAAAACGATCCCAGCCTGAATATCTGTGCGTCCAATATTAAACTTCCGAAAGCGAACATCAGAATTATGTCCGATTTGTTGCTTTATAAGTTCTAAGTTAGAGGCAAAATCATTTGTGAAATGAACGATTGCATTTTGAGAAGGTTTATGCTCTTGTTTCGTTTTACTTTGAATATTATTTTTTTCCACTTGTTTGTCTCTTGACTTCCACCAACTCATTCTTCCCACTCTTTCTCTGACATACGAACCCAATGAAAAACTCTTGAGATAGTATACGGAATTAAAAACAAGATAAAAGCTTGTACAAAGACTTTCCAATCTGGAAGATAAGAAGTAATTATGTTCCACATTTTTATCACCCAATTTATATACTCTGCTAGGATTGAGATTTCTAAAAAACGATATGTACTTAATAAAAAATAACGATAAGATTAAAGAGCAGAAAAGCGAGACATTATGCTTGTTTAGTACCAATAACCTAATTAGTATAAAAACATTTCTGACCTAAAATACCATTTCCAATTATAATTTGTTAAATATTATCTCCTTTTCCGTTATTTATATGCCCGCATTTGAATTTCAAATAATATAAGGATCAATGATATTTCCTCTTAAAGAAAAAAAGATGCTAGAAGATAGCATCTTTTTTTAAATTCAACTTACTATGTATTTATATTTTATTGTGAAAATACTCGTTTTTTTTAATGAATATTAATGTTTAAAAAATAAAAAATACATATTCTTTTGTTCTAAGTTCATACACTTCTACCAAATCGATACGGAATTTTCTGATTTTAAAACTAATATGAAATAAAGGAGAATAAAAAGAAAAACTATTATCAATCTATCAATTGAAAATAATACTTAGCAAGAGTTTATCATCTTAGCTCCAAGTGTATTCGTTTTGCTTCAAAATAAAGAACTTGAATAAATTTTTTCGTATCAATACGAGCAGGTAATGTTGGTTCATTATTCAATTCTGTCATCTTTCTCCTTACGGTAGTAAAATCAAAAAATCTAGAAGCATAATTTTCGAACTTCGGGTTTAAAAAATCAGTAAGTCCAAGGGATGCTAAATGGTTTAATGATTGATAAATTGCTCTCCGAATCCGTTGTTTGGAAGCTTCTATGAACCTTTTTAATTCGGCATCTTCAGCTGAATCCCCAAGTTTTTTTTGAGCCAAATTCATAAAAATCTCTTTTAGTGAGGGAAAGCCTTGTTCCAACGTGTTATCTTGTTCATATTTATATAAATAATCTAGCATATCCATTAAATCTTTACTTCCACTTTCACTGGCTATTCCTAATTCAGACAAAAGAAAATGAATGGAATTTTGAAAATGATTAAAAGTATTTAAATGTTTTTCATTACGGTATTTTTCTTGCGCACTTGAATTACTATCCAATTTTAGTACCATATTAAGCGATTCTTGAATGTTTTTTATTGATTTTTCCAAACGAATTCGTTCAATGACTTTCCGAACAACTGTTAATACTTCAATCCGGTTAATTGGCTTAATAATATAGTATTCAACACCAAGCGAATAAGCTTCAGCAATTAATTCTTTTGATTCTACTTGAGAGACCATGATGATTTTCCCTTTAAACGAAGGGTTTATTTGACGGATTGTTTTTATTCCATCTTGAATCGGCATTAACAAATCGATAAATAAAATGTCTATATTTTTAAGGATTAGCATTTGTTGCTCTAAAGATAAACCATCCTCAGCTTCACCTATAACCTCCCCAAGATCTTCATCCTCGATAATTTGAGCCAACATTGAGCGAACCGCTTTTTCATCATCTACTATATAAAAATACATAGAATCACCCTTTCGAAATTATATGATCAATCCCTAATCTAATTATAAAAATTGATCCTTTTCCTTCGGTTCTGTCCTCAAGCGTAACATCACCTTCAAGTTGTTCGACCATTTCTTTAACATACGATAATCCGATACCTGTCGATGGATTGCCTAAATCATCATATTTAGAAGTAAACCCAGGCTCAAAAATTGAATCTTTATATTTTGAAGAAATACCAGGACCATTATCGCCTATTTGAAATTCAACAAAATGGTGGTCTTTATTAATGTCAATTGTGATGGTTCCCATACCTTGGATAGCTTCTACAGCGTTTGTAACGATATTATTTATAATAGATAAGATTGTGTAAATATGATAATGAGGATGCACACCATCAATTTTATACACAAATTGGATGTCTTTCTCTAGCAACCGTGCATATTTCGTATTTGCCCGTATAATGATATTTACTAGTTCATGTACAGACATATAATCTGTAAAACTTTCATCAGAAATTAGTTTTGAAAGCCCCGCAAAAATACGTTGGTTATCCTTTTTAACGTCATGGACCTCACCAGCAATTTGTAATGCCTGTTGCCTTAAATCCCCAAACTGAAAATCCATCTGTTTGTGCTCAAAAGAGTCTAAGGTTTTATATAAATCATAGGATTTTTTTGTTATATTCTCAGCATCTTGTAATGTTTTTTTTAAATGAACAGCATCTTCATATAAATTAGAGATGAGCATGAGCATGTGTTCATTTTGTTTCTTTATGTGTCTCTCCCTTGATTGCGCTTCATACAATTTCATCATATTGAAAAAGCTTAGAACTATAAAACTATGGGAACATGCGATAACAATGATCTCATTTATTGCCTCGGATGTGATTGATGTTTTTAATACGAAATATTGAATCATTAATTCCACACAGTCTGACAGTATTTCAATCATGCAACCAATAAAACCAATCATTAGTGGTTGATGATAAAAACGTTTAATTTTTGCTAAATGAAAGAGATACGAATAAGTAAAATAAAAGAAAAAACTAGGATAGTGAGTATGAAAAGCGGCTAGCCAATCCATATTTCCCTTTATAATGACATCCATTGAGATACGAAATACTACAACGACTATCGCTGTTAAAAAACCCGGTAAAAATGCTGGAATTCTTCGAAACAATAACAAAAAAAAGAAAAATGTTGGTGCACCAAAGCTCATTCTAAATGTTTCATTTAAAGGAAATGACTTTATTTCACCTACTAAGGGTACTGTAAGTATCATTAAAACGAGAATATAGATGTCTTTTTTTACTAAATTACTAAGATTCAAAATAATCACTTCTCACTTTCGCCTAACAGTCAGTATACAAACCTATTTGCATTAATACAATACTTACTCTATTTTTTTCAAAAACTGATAAATAAGATATAAACGAAAGTATTATAGATTGTGAGTATTCATTACACCCTTCTACTTTAGAAAGATACTTTATAACTCAAAAATGTTCAGACACAATATAAGGTCTGAACACTTTTGGAATCGTTCTTACACCAAAATATCTGTGCTCCTTTTTAAAATATACTTAAATCCCATTCTTTTGCAATATGTTCTAACAACATAATTCCTGGTAAACTATTCCCATATTCATCAATGGCCGGTCCGTAAATACCAATACCACATCCATCTTGGAACGATAAATCCTTCCTAGATTTTGAGGGAACCAGTGTCATAATTCCGCCGGATACCCCACTCTTAGCTGGTAATCCAATGAAAGCAGCAAATTTTCCAGAAGCGTTGTACATTCCACAAGTAAGCATTAAAGCTTTTGTTAACCTAGCTACTTCTTTAGGGAGCACTTGTTCTTTGCGAATAGGATGATATCCATCATGTGCTAGTATAAGCCCTATTAAGGCAATATCTTCAGTATTTATTTCAATCGAACATTGTTTTAAGTAAACCTCTAGTGTCTCCTCCACATCTGATTCTAGAAAACCATTCTCCTTTAAATAGTATGCTAATGCTCTATTACGATGAGCGGTTTCCCATTCTGATTGAAATACTATTTCATTAATAGCGGGACGCTTCTCTATCATTTTTTCAATTAATACGTATAGAGATTCTAATTTTTCTTGCACCGATGTCCCTGGCAAAAGTGAAGCTATCGTAATCGCTCCAGCATTGATCATAGGATTAAAAGGTTTTCCTGGTTTATGTATCTCTAAACGAATAATTGAATTAAAGGCATCTCCAGTTGGCTCTACGTCAACTCGTTCTAATACATAAGAAATACCACGACTTAAACAAGCGGCTATAAAACCGATTACTTTTGATATACTTTGTAATGTGAAAGGTATCTCCCAATCTCCTGATTTTATCATTGTTCCATCTGGCTTTACTATACAAATACCTAACTGCGATACATTTATTTCCCCCAGAGCGGGAATATAACTGGCGCTTCGTCCCTTAGCTGCATACGCTCGATAATGAGCTACCCATTGATCTAAGCAAACTTTTTCTTGCCCCTCAACTTGAACGCTAGATTCCTTTATCATTTAATCATATTCCCCCGTACTATTAACTTTATATAGAATGATTTTTTCTTTACTATAATCAATACTATTTGCACTAGAACCAAGAAAAATATTCAGACATATTGCAGTCTGAATATCCTTCTTATTACACACTTTTCTTTTTTGAAGTTTTCTCATAACTATCCCAACATTCAATATTTTCAAGCCCTTTAATGTTTTCTTTATAAAAAATAGGATCTTTACCAGCTTTTTTCTGGTTTATATAATCTTGTAACGCCGCAAATGCTACTTTTGAAAGTAAGGTAATAGCAATTAAATTAATAATAACCATAAAGCCCATAAATAAGTCCGCTAAATCCCATACAATTTGAATCTTTGCAACAGAACCAAATACAATCATAGCCAACACACTTATTCTGTATATCATTAACCACACTTTACTTGTATGTAAGAAGCGAATGTTTGTTTCACCATAATAATAGTTGCCAATTAACGCACCAAATCCAAATAAAAAAACAAAGATAGCAAGACAACCCGATGCCCAAGAACCGATGTGTTCACTTAATGCTGCTTGTGTAAGTGCAATACCATTTAACCCCGGTTGTTTATATGCATCAGACAGCAAAATAATAAAGGCAGTGCTAGTACAAATGATCAGTGTATCCGTTAATACACCAAATGCTTGAATCAGTCCTTGTTTCACCGGATGACTTGTTGTTGCTGTTGCAGCAACGTTTGGTGCACTTCCCATACCAGCTTCATTTGAGAATAAACCGCGTTTAACTCCATTCATAAGTGCTGCACCAATTGAACCGCCTGCTATTTGTTTAAAACCAAATGCGTTTTGAACAATAAGAGAAAGAACTTCCGGCATTTTTGATATGTTGGTAACTACAACAAATAATGCAACTCCAATGTATAATACCGCTAAAAATACCACCTTGTATTCAGCCATCTTTGCAATACGTTGTACACCACCAAAAATAATCGCAGCGAAAGCAATGGCCATGATTATCCCAACTGTTAGACGATCTGTACCAAATGAGTTTTGAAAAGCAATTGTAACTGTATTTGATTGTACTGAATTGAATACAAGACCAAAAGTAATTGTGATTAAAATAGAGAATAATACTCCCATCCAACGTTTATTCAACCCTTTTTCCATATAATAGGATGGACCACCACGGAAACCAGTTTTATCTTTTACTTTATATATCTGTGCTAATGTGCTTTCGACAAAACTGGATGCCGAGCTAATAATAGAAATAATCCACATCCAAAATACAGCTCCAGGACCACCTAATGCAATTGCAATCGCAATTCCTGTGATATTCCCTGTTCCAACGCGGGCTGCCATACCAATACAAAACGCTTGAAAAGGAGAGATTTGATCTTTAGAACCACTTTTCCCCTCCATTAATACACGAACCATCTCTTTTAACATTCGAAACTGTACAAAATTCAATTTAAATGTAAAATAAATTCCGCAAATAACAAGCATAATAATTAATAATTTAGACCATAAAAAATCATTTGTTGATCCGACTAAGTCTACAAAAAGCCTTTCCATATCATCACTCCATGCCAAAATTTGTATATCATAATCTATATAAAATCACCTATATTTCCTGTTACAAATACCTCTTTCATATTCAAATACAACAAGGATAAAAATTTTCTATATTAATCGTATTGGCCTGTTTAAGCAAACATCACAACATGTAACCGTAAAACTGAAATTTTGAAGTACTTAACGCTTATACAAACGGATGCTCTACCCCTTTCTGCAAACTAATATTTTTATCCACTAACATTGTTGTACTATTATGTTTGTTTCGTTTACCGGTGATTTAAATCATAATAATCAATAGTGATTAAGTGGTTTTTTGTTAATTGTCTCAAGAACATGGAAATATCTCCTTTCCCACTACTAATCTCAAAAATAGGCTAGGTAAAAATTTCACGAAAAATCTATAAAGCGCTTTCAATCTTTAAATAAGAGAAGCTTGTCTTTAATTTATAATTAAAAGTACAGAATGTTACGAAAAAGTACAGATTTTTATAAAAACAAAATTATTTTAAGATTTTTCATCTAAAAAAACAGTGAGATTTTTTGAATTTTATACAGTACCCAAACGTCGCAGATTTTGTTCTACCTATCCTTTGGCAAGCCTCTATTTTCTTCATAAAAACATGCATACTTTTTCTCTTTTAAAACTTCTTATAAAGTATTTGAAATCAAGAATCAATAGAATATTATAAGAATATTAAAAAAATAAAACATTTAATTTATTTATGGTATCATACAAAAAACATTTGTTTTCTCAATTAATCCCCCTAGCTGGATTCGTCTATATTGCACATATTTATAACATTAAAGACACTAAGAAAAAAGGATTTTGTTGAAGGGATAAAACATTACAAAACTCTTATTTAGGACCTTATGTCATCCTCTTTTCTAGCAATATTGAGTTATCCCAAAAAACGTATATTTACTAACATAGATTACAGGTGGTGTATTGTGAAAGAAATAGTATTCGTTCAAAATAAAAAAAGACTCCTTATGAAATTCGAATTTTTAAAAAAGGATTTAGTACTTACCATTTCACTAATATTAGCAATTGTAAGCTGCTTAATACATTCGCCAAGGTTCGAATATATTAACTTTGAAGTGTTAATTAGCTTATTTAATCTAATGGTGGCCATTAAAGCCTTGGAACAGCTAAAGATATTAGACAAACTTGCCGTTGCGATTTTAAATAAATGCAATAACAGCAGGTCAATATCTATTATTCTAATTTTGTTATGCTTTATTTGCTCCATGGTTGTAACAAATGATGTCGCCCTCCTCACTTTTGTACCAATAACACTTGTCATTAGTAAAAAAACACAAATAAACATGATGGATACAATCATCTTGCAGACAATTGCGGCAAACATCGGTAGTAGCTTGATGCCTATGGGAAACCCACAAAATTTATACCTATATTCTTACTATGGAATTAAGCTCATCCCATTTTTAGGTTCATTCCTGCTTTTAGCTGTACTTGGAATTAGTTTGTTATTTATATTTACTCAAAAACTTCAAAAAACAGATTTAAAAATAGAACTACCTGTAATTACCGTGAAAAATCGAAAAAAAGCTACCATCTGGATTTTGATACTTATCACTATCATTGCATCTATTTTTGGTGTCATTGATTATTACATTGCGCTAATAGTCACATTGATAGCAGCATTTACGTTAGATAGAAACTTACTATTTAAGATCGATTACTTTCTTCTAATAACCTTTGTCGGTTTTTTTATTTTTATCGGAAACATTTCCCATTCGGATGCGCTGGAGACATTTGCTCGCGCTAATTTAAGAGGAGATACTTCAGTCTTCTTTAGTTCCATATTTTTGAGTCAATTGATTAGCAATTTTCCTACTTCAATTCTTCTATCAAACTTTACTTCTGATTGGAAAGCTTTATTACTAGGAGTAAATATTGGAGGGCTTGGAACAATTATCGCATCTTTAGCCAGTGTAATCTCCTATAAACTATTCATTCAGGCCAATGTTAAAGAGAGTAAGGCGTATTTAATTAAATTTAGCATTTACAACTTTTTATTTTTAATCATACTTACATGTATACAATACTTTATTTTTAAATTTCTATAACTTTAAAAAGTGATTACTACTAGAATAATAAAAACCAAAACTTTCTCAACATTAAATTGGGAAAGTTTTGGTTTTAAAGTACATAATACTTACAATTAGCATTATAAGCAAGATCCACAAATTGCATCAATTAACTCACCAGTTATCCAACGACTGTCTGATGATCAAAGAAAATCTCTAAAAACTAGTTGATAATCTTTTAGAATTAAACTTTCCTATAATACTATTTGCTATTTCTTCAATATTTTCATTTAGAAAGAAATGATTACCTTCAAAAGAATGAAAAGTACACGTTTTACTTGTGTATCGTTCCCATTTTATTACTTGATCATATGTAGTAAATTCATCATTTTCCCCATTAAATATAAGAAAATCAATATCACATGGTTGTGTATTTTTGTCATGAATATACGTCTCAACGATTTTAAAATCTGCTCTTAGAATAGGGAGAAAAATCTCCATTAATTCTTCTGATTGCAGTACCCCAGATGGTGTACCTCCCATTGCAATAACTTCTCTTTTAAATTGCTCATTAGAAAGATTATGTCGGATATTTTTTATTTTACTATTTGGATGATTTCTACCGGACAAAACAAGAAATTCAGGCGATACGTTTTTAGAATCTTTTATTTTTCTGGCTACTTCATAGGCGATCAAACTTCCCATGCTATGCCCGAATAGAATGTAGGGCGAATCATCTATCTGCATAACTATTTTATTGTAGACATCATTTACTGCCTCTTCCATACTTCCGTACAAGTTTTCTTCAATTCTATATCCTCTACCAGCTAACTCTATCGGGACTACCTCAATATATGGATTAAAGTGATTTTTCCATTTTGCGTAACTAAAAGCAGATCCCCCAGCATGTGGAAAGCAAAAAAGTTTAGTCTTCTGCATTGATTTTCTCCTTACTTTCAAATTTGTATATATTTTGGCAAATTGCATAAATGTCTTTAATTATTATCTCTTGCGGAAATTCATCCCTTGTTGCACAAGCAGATAACTTATAATTTGGATCAATGTTATATTGTTTAAAGTAAAAGTTTTTAGGTATATTCTTGTATGAAATTAAAGTTCGTGATTCTTTTTTTATAGAGAATGAATTTAATGGGGTATAAAGCCCTTTTCCAATCGTTTTTATATAGCTTTCTTTTAATGTCCATAAATCAAAAAAACAATTAATTTGTTCATCAGAATTCATATTAGATATATCATAAAATTCATCCGCTGAAAAAAATTCTTTTGCTAATTTAAGAACCTCTATCTCTGAAACCTTTTCTATATCAATACCCACATTAAAATTAGCAGTAGTACAAATCACCCATTCTCCTGAATGTGACAGATTAAAATGAAAGTCAGAAAAATTTTCAATAAAAGGTTTTCCATACTCATTATATTTAAATCTAATTTCTTCATTATTAATTTTATACTTTTGGCAGATTAGAGATCGGATTAGTAAATCCCCTATCAGAGTCCTATTAACGTCGCATGAGTTTAATAAACGCTTCATTCGTTCTTTCTTCTCATTTGAAACCAAGTTACTAAGTTGCTTAAACAAATGACTTTCAATATTCTTTGGTATTTTCACAGCTTGAATGTGTATGATAAATCACTTCCTTTTTAAAAGATGGCTTCATATATGTGCGTTACATAAATTCAAATTAACTTTATTAAATTGCAAATACAATAGAAAAGGTGCATATTTACATATCAATGAAAATATGCACCTTTCCTCAGTAATATCATCAGGCATTCGCTTCTATTACAAAGATTTCTATGTCTCTACCAATTACTTTTTACATTATCCCCTTAAAAAGTAATGCTCTTAATATATTCATTATTCCCTACACTTGATATGCATGCAGGTATTGGTCTCCCCTTTTCGTTCATTGCGTTGCATCTTTTGCGCTCTCTACTTTTCAGTTAATGAAAGGGATGTTTCTTTTATCTCTTCAAATTCATTTAATAGGTACTTAGCTATCTTTTCAACTGCGGGGAAGTCTACTATTTCCTCATGTGATCCAGGGACAGAATACTTATTTACTCTTCCTTTTAATAAAGGTCCCCAATCTGTAAACAACTCTTTTCCTTCCTCAGCACTAAAGTAGAGAACTTCTCCAGAGTATGGTATTAAATCATGCTCTGCCATTATATTCAGGCATTTCCTATGAGCATTGATAACTTGCTTCAAATTGATAAGATCTGCATCAGGCGGGAGTACTCCTTCCATAATTAATCGCTCTACAAGCATATCTTGTTTATGGAAGAGGCCTTCTTCCTGCTCAGTAAAATCTCTAGGAATGAAATGCTCATATATATATGAGAGCATATCCTCCGTTGTTTTATAGTCCTGCTCTGAAGGTACTTTAGTATCCATTAGTATCAACAACTCAACTTCCTCACCTTGACTCCTTAGTACAGTTGCGATTTCATAAGCAATCGCACCGCCTAAAGACCATCCTCCAAGACGATATGGACCTTCTGGCTGAACACGTTTTATTTCTTCGATGTAAAGTTGAATTACTTCCGGCAAAGTTAACTCGTCAATTTCTTTCTTTTCTATAAGAGGATTCTGTAAACCATAAAATGAACAATGGCTCTTAAGCAATCTTGCTAGTTGAATGTAACAGAATACATTCCCCATAAACGGATGAACGCAGAAGAAAGGTCTTTTCTCTGATTCTTGTAGTGAAACTAGCGCTGCTACTGATTTCGTCATATCATGCTTATCACGAATAAGGCATGCGATTCCTTCCACTGTTGGATTCTTAATCAATGTAGACACCTTAATCTCTTTTCCAAACTTCTCCCTAATTTTTGAAACTAATTTAATTACAAGGAGAGAGTGTCCTCCTCTATTAAAGAAATCATCATTTACATAAACATCTTCTATCTGTAACACATCCTGCCAGATTTTAATCAACTGATATTCAATTTCATCCCTTGGAATGATTGGTGTAGAGAAGTTATTTTCTCTATGAATAGTTAAATTGTTCAATGCCTTTCGATCAACTTTGCCATTTGTTGTAAGAGGAATCTCGTCTACCTTAATAAAGTGAGCGGGAACCATATAATTTGGTACTTGTGTCTTGAGATACTCACGCCACTCATGCATACTAACATCTCCAACTACATAAGCAACCAATCTCTGCTCTCCTAATTTATCCTCTGTTACCAAAACTACTGCTTCTTTTACCAATGGATGCCTCTCTATACTCGCTTCAATCTCTTCAAGTTCAATACGAAAGCCCCTAATTTTCACTTGATTATCAATTCTTCTCAAGTAATCTAAATTACCATCAGGTAAATAACGAACCAAATCTCCCGTACGATATAAACGTTCTTCTTCATTAAATGGATGACGGATGAATCGCTCTGCTGTTAATTCTGGGCGATTCAAGTATCCTCTCGCTATACCTGCACCCCCAATATATAGCTCACCTGTTACACCAACTGGAACAGGTAACAAATTTTTATCTAATACATAAGTTTGAACGTTCGGCAACGGACGGCCAATTGTTACTCTCTTACTATCTTTTTTGATATGATAGCATGTTGCATCAACCGTACATTCTGTAGGACCGTATACATTATAAAAATCAATTTTTTCTGTCTCTACTAGCTGTTCCCATAATGACGGCATAATTGCTTCACCACCGACTAATATCTTACTTGGTACATGAACATCAGCACTTATTTCTAGCAATCCTCCATCTATAAGTAATTGAAGTAATGAAGGTGTCATATCAAACATTTCCAATTTATTCTCCCTAATATAGGACACAAATTGTTCCGGATTAGTGCGAACTTCACTTGGGATAATATATAAACTTGAACCATAAAGCAACATTTGTAATTGCTGAATAGATACATCAAAGGCAATTGACGCATTCAAACCGACGCGCATATTACTAGGTATGTCATGTGAGAAAACTTCTTTTTGTAAACCATAGGATAGGTTTATTACAGAATGGTGCTGTACTAAAGCCCCCTTTGGATTCCCTGTCGAACCAGAAGTATAGATAACATACGCTAAGTTTTCCCCTGTTACCTCACATATTGGTGAAAGTTTGCTTTCTTGAGAAAGCATTGCTTGGTCCCTATCTAGGCAAACTGTCTTGATGTCTTTAGGTATCCATCCTAGTAATACCTCATTTGTAACTAAAACTTTAATTCCCGTGTCTTGTAAAATATATTGCAGGCGGCTTTCTGGATTCGATGGATCCAATGGAACATAGGCTGCTCCAGCCTTCCAAATTCCCATGAGACCAACAATCATCTCAACTGATCGATCAAAGCAGAGGCCAACTAATGACTCTGTCCCAATTCCACATTTCTGTAAATGATGGGCTAATTGATTAGCTCTTTCATTCAGCTCTCGATATGTTAGTTGCTGTTTTTCATCTACTACTGCCAACGCGTCAGGTGTACGATTTACTTGCTCTTCGAATAGTTGATGAATTACATTTTGACGTGGATAGGATATAGTATTATTATTCCATTCTTCCAATAGCTTTCTTTGTTCAGCTTCCGTAATATATACTAGCTCCGATAGATTTTGATCAATGTTTTTGAGCATTTGCATTAACACTTGGTGTAAATGACCCAGCATTCGTTCAATGGTTACTCTATTAAACTTACTACGGTCATACATTAACTTTAACGATAACTGGATTCCTGGAACTACAGCTAACCCTAATGGGTAGTGGGTTTGTTCTACCCCTTCCAATTCACCAATTTCCAGATTTTCTGAAGACTCCTCTTTCACTGGATAATTTTCAAACACATATAAACTATTGAACAGCGGTATTCCTCTAGGAACTTCACTCCACCCCTGAATCTCTGTCAAAGAAGCATACTCATATTGTCTTCTTTCTATCTCTTCCTCTTGTATCTTCTGCAACCAATCTATTAATTTTATATCATCCATCAATTGAATTCGCGTCGGTGACGTTGTAATGAAAGGACCTACGATGTTTTCAACATCAATAATCTCCGTAGAACGCCCTGAGCTTGTTACACCAAAAACAATGTCATTTTCTCCACTATATCGGCTCATGAGATATGCCCATGCCCCTTGAATTACTGTACTCAAAGTAAGTTTATTGCGTTTCGCCCATCCTTGTAACGCTTGAGTCTGCTCTTCTGATAAATACGTAACCTTCTCTGTGTAACCTTTTTCTTCCTCTTTACTTTCTAAGCCCAGCAAAGTTGGCGCAGTAAAACCTTTTAGCTTCTCTCTCCAGAATTGTTCCGCCTGCTCCTTATCTTGTTCTCTTAACCATTGGATATATTTCTTATATGGTGAGGACTTAGGTAACTTCACAGCTTCTCCATTCATTCTCTTCTGATAGACTGTAAGTAATTCATTAAAGACCAATGGTAAACTCCATCCATCCAGTAAAATATGGTGATGGGTCCAAACAATCCGATATTCTTCCTCACCTTCTTGAATGACTGTTACCCGCATCAATGGTGCTTCATCAAATTGGAAGGCTTGTTTTCGATCTAATGCCAAAAAGACTTTTCTTTTTTCCGCTATCTCTTCACTTGTCATTGTACGCCAGTCTTCTTTGTTCACTTTAAATGGGATATTTTCATACACCACTTGTACAGGTTTTTCAATTTCGTCCCATACAAATGCTGTACGAAAAATTTCATGCCGCTGAATTACAGATTTCCACGCCTGCTCAAAAGTAGGAATATCCATTTCCCCTTGAATCATAAAACTCAATTGCACTATATACGGTGCAACATGTTCATCCCCTTGATCATGCAATGTGTGGAAAATCATACCTTCTTGCAAAGGTGATAGTGGATATAAATCAGTAATCTGATTGTTCTTTCCACGATGCATTTTGTTTAGTACATTTGTCAAACCTTCTTGGCTAAGATTAGCCATTGCAAAATCCGAAATGGTCAGTGCAGATTCTCTATCTGAAGATTGAATCAATCTACTCAGTTGATATAGCATATTCTGTGCAATACTTTGAATCGTTGATTTGGCAAATTGTCCAACATTGTATACCCAAGTGAACTGAAGTTTTCCATCCGTTACAACCCCAATTACATCAATTACATGCGATCGCTTGGAACCGGCAGCATGATCTAAACGCTTAAATTCGTTCTCTGGAATAAACATTGCATCGCTAGAAAACATTTGGTCAAATTGTCCAAGATAGTTAAAACTAATAGACGGTGTATATTGGGAGCTTAATGGCTCACACATTGTTGCGTTCATGTAACGCAACACCCCATAATCAACACCCTTATTAGGAATTTTGCGAACTTGTTCTTTAACTGCTTTTAATGCTGCAATTGGCGTATTAGCATTAGTAATATTTAAATGAACTGGGTAAATACTTGTAAACCATCCCACGGTTCTCGATAAATCAACATCTTCAATAATCTCTTCTCGACCATGTCCCTCTAAATCTACGCTTAATATCGGCTGTCCCGTACATGCTGCTGTAGCTTGTACCAATGCTGCTAATAATACTTCATTGATTTTGACACGGTGAGTGCTTAAAGTCTCTTGCAATAACATACGGGTCTCATTCTCGTTTAACACCACAGTAATTTCCTCAGTTACTGCGCTTACTGGATTACTTATAGTACCATCTACTGGCAGTATAACTACGTCTTGTTCAACCTGCTGCTCCCAGTAATGTAGCACTTCTTTTGATATTCCAGTTTCAGCGTAATGATGTAATTTCTCCGACCATTCTTTAAAAGATGTACTCTTCATAGGTAATTGAATTTTTTGCCCTTGGACCGCTTGCGTATATGCTGTTTGCAAATCTTCCAATAAAATTCGCCAAGAAACACCATCCACGGCTAAGTGATGAATTGTCCAAAATAATCGGCCAGTCTCCTCACCTTCATCAAAATACACCATTCTCATTAAAGGACCATCATGTAAATTCAATCTTTCTTGTGCAACATTAATCTCTTTTTGAATAACTTCATGCCAATCCGCTTCCGGCACTTCGTCTAATGAAATGACAGTCAGCATCAATTGTTCTTCAATTCCTTCATTCCACTGTTCCCAAGTCCCATTAGGTAAACGTTCATATCTTAAACGCAGGGCATCATGATGAAGTAGAAGGTTACCTGCCGCCTTTTCCAGTGATCCTATGTCCAATTTTTCTTTCGTTCTAAAGAACATGGATTGATTCCAATGATGTGGATTAGGATGATTTTGTGCAAAAAACCTTTGCTGAATAGGTGTAAGTATCGTCTCTCCAGTTATAATTCCTTGTTCAGCTTGTACACCTTGTTCTTCTTTGACTACTTGCGCCAACTCAGCAATCGTTTGGTGTTCAAATAGTTGTTTTGGTGTCAACTGTAAACCAGCTTGCTTTGCGCGAGAGACAATCTGAATGCTAAGAATTGAATCTCCACCAATTTCAAAAAAGTTATCATAAATACCAATACGTTTTGAACCTAGCACACGTTCCCAAATCATAGAAAGCTTATGTTCACGTTCATTTCTTGGGGCCGCGTAGCCTTCTTGTGTTCCTTGATAATCTGGTATAGGTAACGATTTCCGATCAACCTTTCCATTTATGGTTAGCGGGAATTCTTTCATTTCGACAAAGTAGGAAGGTATCATATGGATTGGCAGTTTTGTTTTAAGATACTCTCGCCATTCTTCTACACTACCTTCGCCCACTACATAAGCTACTAACCTCTTATCTCCCGACTGATTTTCCCTAACTATTACAACTACCTCTTTTACCAAGTCATGCTCTTGTAAAGTCGACTCAATCTCCCCAAGTTCGATTCGAAATCCTCTAATCTTCACTTGATTATCCATTCTTCCTAAGTAGTCTATATTACCATCAGGAAGATATCTCACAAGATCGCCTGTTCTATATAACCTCTCGCCTTCTTTGAATGGATGAGAAATAAATCGTTCGGATGTTAACTCTGGACGATTCAAGTACCCCTTTGCTAGACCTGCTCCTCCGATATAAAGTTCCCCCATCACACCAACTGGAACTGGCAACCTATTACTATCTAATACATAAGTTTGGACGTTAGGCAATGGACGCCCAATTGTTACTCTCTTACTATCTTTTTTGATATGATAGTATGTTGCATCAACCGTACATTCTGTAGGACCATATACATTATAAAACTGTATTTTATCAGTCTCTACTAGCTGTTCCCATAATGACGGCATAATTGCTTCACCACCAACCAGTACCTTACTTGGAACATGAACGCCATCGCACGTTTCTAACAATCCGGCATCTATAAGTAATTGAAGCAATGAAGGTGTTATATCAAAGATTTCTAACTTGTTCTCCCTAATATAAGCTACAAACTGCTCCGGATCACTTCGTACTTCATTCGGAATAATATACAAACTTGAACCATAAAGCAGCATTTGTAATTGCTGGATAGATGCATCAAAGGCAATTGACGCATTTAAACCGACATGCATGTTAGATGGTATCTCATGTTCGAAAACTTCTTTTTGTAAACCATGCGACAAGTTTAGTACAGAATGATGCTGTATCAAGACACCCTTTGGATTCCCCGTTGATCCTGAAGTATAGATAACATACGCTAAGTTTTCTCCTGTTACTTCACATTTTGGTGAAAGAATGCTTTCTTGTGAAATCATTGCTTGATCCCTATCTAGACAAACTATCTTGATTTCTTTAGGTATCCAGTCTTCCAATGACTCGTTCGTAACTAATACTTGAATTCCAGTGTCCTCCAAAATATATCGTAGACGACTTTCTGGATATGATGGGTCTAATGGAACATAGGCTGCTCCAGCCTTCCAAATCCCCATAATACTAACAATCATCTCAACTGAACGCTCAAAGTAAAGTCCAACCAATGATTCATTCCCAATCCCGCATTGCTGAAGATAGTGGGCCAATTGATTAGCTTTTTCATTCAGCTCTCGATACGTTAACTGCTGTTTTTCATCTACCACTGCTACCGCATCAGGTGTACGATTTACTTGCTCTTTAAACAGCTGATGAATTGTACTTTCCTGTGGATATGCTACAGCATCATTATTCCACTCCTCCAACTGTTTTTGCTGTAATCCTGACAATATAGGCAACTTAGCTAATGATTTATCAGGATTCTCCACGATTACATTCAACCAGTTCCCAAAATGTTCAGCCATGGATTCAATAGTTAAGCTGTCAAATAAATCAGTTCTATAAACAAAAGTAAGTAATAAACCCTCTTCCACTTCTGCAGCAGTTAAACTTAAATCAAACTTAGCGATAGGAGCATTACTTTCCATTACTTCTATATTTCTTCCATGTAGTTCTGGTAGCTTCTGTCCCGTATTTTGCAAAGTAAACATGGTTTGGAAAATCGGAGAATGGCTTATATTTCGTTCAGGTTGGATAACCTCTACAATTTTCTCAAACGGAACATCTTGATACTCATACGCCTTCAATGCTTTTATCCGCACTTGAGACAACAACTCTTGAAATGCCGGTGCATTACTTAAATCAGCGCGATAAACCAATGTATTGACAAAGAAACCAATCAGCCCTTCAATTTCTCGATAATTTCGATTTGCAATTGGGCTGCCAACAATAATATCCGTTTGTCCCGTATAACGAGCAAGGAAACTTTGATACGATGCCAATAAGGTCATGAAAAGTGTGGCCCCTTCTTGACGACTTAGTTCGTTTAATTTATCCAGTAATGAGCGCGATAACAAAACATTATGAGTTAATCCATGGTGGGTTTGCACTGGCGGACGCGGACGATCCATTGGCAACATTAAGACTGGTAACTCACCGGATAATTCTTCCTTCCAATACGCAAGTTGTTGATATAGTACTTCATCTTTCAACCATTCTCTTTGCCACTGAGCAAAATCGGCATATTGAACTGGTAGTGGTTCCAGCTCTGCTTGTTTTTCACCAATCGTATTCTCATAAAATGCCATCCATTCTTGAAGCAAGATTTCCATCGACCATCCATCTGAGATAATATGATGCATATTACACAGAAGAACCCATTCTTCTTCTGAAATTCTTATGAGTTTCCCACGGAACAATGGCCCTTTTTCTAAATCAAATGGAGATTCGACTTCAGTTTGAATCCATTGCTCCAACTTTCTTTCTCGCTCCTCTAATGAAAGCTTAGTTAAGTCCATTTGCAGAAGCGGACGGAAAACGTACGGTTGAATCTGCTGCATAGGATGGCCATCCTCTTCATAAAATACAGTCCGCAAAGATTCATGACGCTCTATCAACTGATTCCATCCCAACTCCAATGCCTCAGGTAACCAATTCCCTGTAAGACGGCATGCCATTGGCATATTATAAAGTGCACTATTAGGTGCAAATTGATCAATAAACCATAAGCGCTGTTGGGCATAAGACAGTGGAATATTTCCCCCTCGTTCCATCGGCATCAATGGTGGAATTTCTCGTTTTTCGCTCCCCTTACGTAACTGATCTATTCGTTTCGATAATGCTTCGACCGTTGAATATTCGAACAGTTCACGTACTGGCAATTTGATTTGAAAGACTTCCTGTAAGCGTGAGACCACTTGTGTAGCAAGTAGAGAGTGACCACCGAGCTCAAAGAATGAATCCTGAACATCAATGTCTCTTATTCCTAGCACTTGACTCCACACTGAAGCAATAAGTTCTTCCAGCGGAGTTCTTGGGTATACAGTATTTTCAGCGGATTGTTCACTAAGTATAGGCAATGCCTTCAAATCAAGCTTTCCATTCGGTGTAAGTGATAAAAATTCCATCTCAATAAAGTTTGTTGGAACCATGTAATTTGGTAAATGTGTTTGTAGATGTTCTCGCCATTCATGGACACTTCCTTCACCAACTACATAAGCTACTAATCTCTTATCACCTTGATTATCCTCTCGTACCAATACAACTGCTTCTTTCACAGAAGAATGTGCCTGCAAAACAGCTTCTATTTCTCCCAATTCAATCCGGAAACCACGAATTTTTACTTGGTCATCTATACGTCCATGGAACTGGAGATTACCATCAGAAAGATAACTTGCTTTGTCTCCTGTATAATAGAGACGTTCTCCTGACTTGAAAGGATGTGGAATAAATTTTTCCTTTGTAAGATCCGGACGATTAGCATATCCACGTGCAAGACTCTTCCCTCCAATATAGAGATCTCCAATTACACCAATTGGTACTAGCTGAAGATGAGAATCTAACACATAAACTTCTGTATTTGCAATCGGTCGACCAATAGATGGCGTACCTGTTGTCACCCCTACAGGTACGTAACAATCTGTGGTAACAACGGTATTTTCCGATGGACCATACTGATTAATTACCGCAAAAGGAATATCGCTAGATGGATACTGCGTTAATTGATCCCCACCAGTAATGATAAAACGAAGATCCGTTTTATCTGGCCAAGATAATTTCAAGAGTCTTTCCAGAATAGGCGTAGGTGCAAAACTAGCTGTTATTCGTGAATCAATGAGCCAGTCCCTTAGTGCTTCTGGATTAATTCTCAGTTCCTCTGTTGACAAGTAGAGTGCTGCGCCAGCAGTTAGATACGGCCAAATCTCCTGGACAGCCGAATCAAAAGCAACCCCTGCAATCTGAGTCGCACGATCCTCTGCTGAAATATGATAAACTTCTTGATGCCAAGAAACCATATTCATTAATGAGCGATTTTCAACCATGACACCCTTCGGTTTTCCTGTAGAACCAGAGGTATAAACAATATAGGCTAAGTTCTCTGGATTTATTTGACGTGTAGGTGCGATTACGCTTTCCACTGTTAGTTCTTCTAACCTCACCATTTCGACGTGTGCGAAATGTCCTTCTTGTCCTTCCGCCGTCACTACAAATTGAATTCCTGCATCTTCAATCATGTATTCTAACCTTGATTTTGGATATAACGGATCTAAAACAACATAAGCTCCACCAGCTTTTAAAATGCCTAGTAAACTTGCCATTAGCTCAGCTGACCTCGGAAGATAAACTCCTACCACTGACTCTGGGGCTACTCCCTTTCGCCGTAAAACATTTGCCAACTGATTTGCTTGTGTATCCAGTTCACCATAAGTCCACTGTTTTGTTTGATCAACTACCGCAATCGCATCCGGACGCCTTGCTACTTGCTCCTCAAATCTGTCGCAAATAAGACCCTGATGAGACATTTCCATTACAGTGTCATTCCATGTTTCTAATAACAAAGTACGTTCGGGTTCTGATAGCATGCTCAGGTCATGCAACGGATTTTGTGGGCGATGAGAAACTTCATGTAGCCATTTCTCAAAGTGTCCTGCCATCCGTTCAATAGTAGTAGCATTGAATAAATCCTTATTGTACTCAAAAGTAAAAAGTAATCCCTCTTCCGTCTCAACTGCCATTACACTTAAATCAAACTTTGCAATTGGACTATGGCTTTCTATCATTTCAATACTTCTACTAGATAACACCGGTAACTCTTGTTTCATATTTTGCAAGATGAACATAGTCTGGAAGATTGGCGAATGACTTGTACTTCGCTCCGGTTGCACAACTTCTACAATTTTTTCAAATGGAATATCTTGATATTCATACGCCTTCAATGCCTTTTGACGAACCTGATACAGTACATCTTGAAATGTCGGTCTACCACTCAAATTAGCTCGATAAACCAGCGTGTTAACGAAGAAACCAATTAGTCCTTCAATTTCTCTATAATTCCGATTCGCAATTGGGCTTCCGACCAGAATATCTTCTTGTCCCGTATAACGAGATAGAAAACTTTGATATGCAGCTAAAAGCGTCATGAAGAGCGTAGCCCCTTCTTTTCGACTAAGTTCATTCAATTTATCATGTAGCGTGCTTGGCAGAACCATAGTGTATGTCGACCCGTGATGAGTTTGTATTGCGGGACGCGGGCGATCCACAGGAAGTTGGAGTACAGGAAGCTCCCCAGACAATTCTTCCCTCCAATATTGGAGTTGTTGATCAAGCACCTCCTCCTTTAGCCATCCTTTTTGCCACTGAGCAAAGTCGGAATATTGAACCGGTAATGGTTCAAGTTCCGCTACCTTTCCATCCGTTGCTTTCTCATAAAATGCCATCCATTCTTCAAGTAGGATTCCCATTGACCATCCATCTGAAACGATATGATGTAGAGTACAAAGGAGTATCCATTCTTCCTCTCCCACGTGCAAAATACTTGTCCTGATTAATGGACCCTCTGTTAAATCAAATGGCACTTCTGTTTCTTGTTGAATTAAACGTTTAACTTCTTCTTCTTGATCTTCAGAAGAAAGCATAGTTAAATCCGTTTTCGGAATTGATTGAAAAGCATACGGTTCAATTTGCTGTACGGGTTGACCATTCACTTCTTGAAAGACCGTCCGCAGTGATTCATGACGTTCTATTAGTTGATTCCATCCCGTTTCCAATGCTTCAAGTAGCCAATTCCCTGTAAGACGGCATACCATTGGCATATTGTAAAGGGCACTATTAGGTGTAAATTGATCAATAAACCATAAACGTTGTTGGGCATAAGATAGTGGAATAGCTTCTCCTCGTTTCATTGGTATTAGTGGCGGAATCTCTCGTTTTTTATCTCCTTTACGTAACTGTTCTAATCGCTTTGCCAGTGACTCCACCGTTGTATATTCAAATAGTTCACGTACTGGTAATTCGATTTGAAAAATTCCCTGTAAACGTGACACTACTTGAGTAGCTAGTAGTGAATGACCACCGATTTCAAAAAAGGAATCCTGAACACTAATATTTTTTATTCCTAACACTTGGCTCCAAACGGAAACGATGAGCTCCTCCACTGGTGTTCGTGATGAAGTAATATCTTCACTTATGAACTGTTCTTCTAATTCCAATAATGCTTTCCGATTCACTTTACCATTTGGAGTAAGTGGCATACCTTCAATTTGGAAAAAGTATGCCGGAACCATATAATGTGGTAATTGCTTCTTGAGATATTCACGCCACTCCCCAGTATCCCCTTCACCCACTACATAAGCTACTAACTGCTTATCTCCTGGTCGATCTTCCTTCACCAACACGACTGCCTCTTTTACAGATGAGTGATCATGTAAAGCTGCTTCTATTTCTCCCAATTCAATTCGGAATCCTCTAATTTTAACTTGGTTATCTATTCTTCCAATATATTCTAAGTTACGATCATTTATATATCTAACCAAGTCACCCGTTCGATATAATCGTTCCCCGTCCTTAAAGGGATGCGGAATAAAACGTTCAGTAGTTAAATCCGGTCGATTGAAGTAGCCACGTGCTAATCCTACTCCTCCAAGGTAAAGTTCCCCTGCCACACCAATCGGGACCACTTGTTGATATTGATCTAACACATACAACTCTGTATTATCAATCGGACGACCAATCGGAATAAGCATTGGTTCTTTTTCTAAATCACAATCGTAATAAGTCACATCCACAGTTGCTTCAGTAGGACCATACAAGTTAATTAACTTTGTTTGCTGAGCATTGTAAAAGATCCCCTTAAACCGGCGAACCTGTTCAGTGTTTAACGCTTCTCCACTAGTAAAAACTTGAATTAAAGACGATACATCCCTTTTCGAATTATATAATTCCATATAATCTAAGAAAGTAGATAACATCGACGGAACAAAATGCATGGTGGACACACGGTATCGTTCAATATACTCCTCAATCACCGCAGGATCTTTCTCTCCTCCTGGTGGAAGTAAACAAACACGTGCTCCTACAAATGACCACCAAAATAATTCCCAGACAGAAACATCAAACGAAAACGGTGTCTTTTGTAGGATTGTATCCTCCTCAGACAATGGGTATTTTTTCTGCATCCACTGTAGGCGATTTATAACAGAATGATGTTCAATCATTACCCCCTTTGGATTTCCTGTCGAACCCGAAGTGTATATAATATAGGCTAAGTTATTTGCTGTTACTCCACTCACCGGAGCTAAATTACTCTCTTTAGAAATCATTACTTGATCCCGATCTAAACAAATTGCTTGAATATCTTTAGGTAACCAGTCCTGTAGTGCCTCTTTTGTTAACAGCACTTGAATTTGTGAATTCTCCAAAATGTATCTCAGGCGGTTTTCGGGATAACTTGGGTCCAGTGGGACATAAGCCCCACCTGCCTTCAAAATCCCAAAGAGACCGATAATCATATCAGGAGAACGTTCAATACATATACCAACCAATGATTCAGGTCCGATACCTCGTTTTTGTAGAAAATGTGCCAATTGATTCGATTTTTCATTTAGTTCTTGATACGTTAGCTTTCCACCCTCATAAACTACCGCCACTGCATCAGGTGTCCGTGCAACTTGTTGCTCAAATAGCTCGTGAATCATACAATCATGACCATAAACTACGTCCGTATCATTCCATTCTTCTAGGAGTTGTTTTTGCTCAGTATCCGATAACATTGACAGCTTTGTATATGATTCATCTGGATGATACGTGATTTCATTTAGCCAGTTCTCAAAATGTCCTGCCATACGTGCAATGGTACTACTATCAAATAAATCCGTGTTGTATTCAAATGAGACGAATAGACCTTCTTCCACTTCATAGGCAGTTAAGCTCAAATCAAATTTAGCAATAGACATATTACTTTCTACCATTTCAATACTTCTATCAGGCAAATCTAGTCGTTCTTGTTTTATATTCTGTAGCGTAAACATGGTCTGAAATATAGGGGAATGACTCATGCTTCGTTCAGGTTGCACAGCTTCTACCACTTTTTCAAATGGTATATCTTGATATTCGTAAGCTTTTAACGCCTTTTTCTTTGTTTGGTTCAAAATCTCCCGAAAGGTAGGGGTGCCACTCAAATCTGATCGATAAACCAACGTATTAACAAAGAAACCAATTAATCCTTCTACTCCCTTATGGTTCCGATTTGCAATCGGGCTACCAACTAGAATATCTTTTTGTCCTGTATAACGAGCAAGAAAGCTCTGGTATGCGGCCATTAAAGTCATAAATAAAGTAGATCCTTCTTGTCGGCTTATATCCTTCAATTGACTAAGCAATTTATAAGGAAAAATTACATGATGCGTAGCCCCAGAGTAAGTCTGCTTAACCGGTCGAGGTCGATCCACTGGCAGTTGTAAGATAGGAAGTTCACCAGACAATTCTTCCTGCCAATACGTAAGCTGACGATTTAGCACATCACCTTGCAACCACTCCTTTTGCCACTTCGCAAAGTCTGCATATTGAATGGATAATGAACTTAATTTAGCAGGATTTCCACCCATTTCTTCTTCATAGAAAGCAAGTAATTCATTCATGAATATACCAATGGACCAAGCATCAGAAATAATATGATGCATCGTACACAGTAATAACCATTCATCCTTCTCTAATTGAACAAGCTGATTACGAATTAAAGGACCATTCATTAAATCAAATGGTTCTTGCGCTTCTCTCGCAATTAAACTATCTACCTCTTTTTCTTTTACTTTTAGAGGAAGTTGAGAGTAATCCCTTACAGGTAATGCTCTAGGAAGAAATTCGAGAATTTGTTGCACAGGCTGTTCTCCTACTTCTTTAAAAACAGTTCGTAATGATTCATGACGTTCAATGAGTCGATTGAATCCCTTCTCTAATGCTTCAGGTATCCAATTTCCTTTTAGATGCCATACTGTTGGAATATTATATAAAGAACTGTTTGGGTTAAATCTGTCCATAAACCACAAACGTTGTTGCGCATAAGACAACGGGAGTGCTTCTTTATTCTCCTTTTTTTGCATTTGCTTCTGAAGCCATGCTCTCTTCTCAGGAGAAAGTGAACTCAGCTTTGCAAGTAAATCACTTCTCATTTTTTTACCCCTTCCTCAATCAAATTACTCTCGAATATCCCTTGTGCTTCTTCCTCTGATAGCTCCTCTAATTGCTTAAGTAGTTCCAGTAATTCTTCATCATTACTCACTTCTGCTTCTTTTTGAATATAGTCTTGAAGACTTACATTCTCTTTACTATCATTCTGCATTTCTTGATTTTTGTTATAGAGCAATTGATCAATCTGTTCTGCCAATTGCTGCACCGTATGAAACATAAATAAATCATGCAATGGTATCTCGATTCCAAAAGCCTCTTTAAGATTGGAAACAGCTTGCGTAGCAAGTAATGAATGTCCACCAATTTCAAAAAACGAATCCTGAATTCCGATGTTTTCCATACCTAAAACTTCATGCCATATCGAAACAATTGTTTTTTCCGTAGACGTACGAGGAGCAATATAACCACTTGCTATCTCCTGTCTCTCTGGTGCTGGTAAGGCCTTCCTATCAATTTTCCCATTAGGAGTGAGTGGAAATGCATTTAATCCAACAAAATAGGCTGGAATCATATAATTTGGTAGTTGATCCTTGAGATAATCACGCCACTTTTGAGCATCCCCGTCTCCTACAACATAGGCGATCAAACGTGGATCGCCAGGATAATCTTCCCGCACCATCACAATAGCTTCGCTAACTAATGTATGCTTTTGTAATACCGCCTCGATTTCTCCTAGTTCAATCCGGAATCCACGAATTTTCACCTGATGATCAATTCTTCCAACATACTCCAAATTTCCATCCGGCAAATACCTTACTAGATCTCCAGTCCGGTATACTCGCTCGTCTTCTTTAAACGGATGCGGTATAAATCGATTTTTCGTTAAGTCAGGGCGTTTTAAATATCCACGTGCTAACCCTGATCCACCAATGTATAGCTCACCAACTACACCAATTGGAACCATTTTTTGTTCAGCACTCAATACATATACTTCTGTATTGAAGATTGGTTTACCGATTGGTGGTACCCTATGCATGACACCCTTTTCTAATTCCATATACGTGGAATACGTAGTATCTTCAGACGGTCCATATAAGTTGAACACCTTCTCAATCGTACTTCTCTCGTATAAATCTTGAACAAGCGGATATGGTAACGGTTCTCCAGCCAAATTTATTACCTTTACTGAAGAAGGAATTGTTTTTGCTCGAACCAGTTCCTTTGCTGCCGATGGCACAGTATTAACCAAAGTCACACCTTTGGTAGACAACTTGTCTAGATGTAGAGCATTTTCAGCGACAATCACCTTACCACCCATCGTTAAGGGAACAAATACTTCAAAAACGGATAAATCAAAAGATAGTGAAGTTGAAGCTAATACTCCCGCTAATTCCTTTCGAGAATACGTGTGATACGCCCAATGAATCATTGTTACTGTATTCCTGTGCTCAATCATTACTCCCTTTGGATTTCCAGTGGAACCTGAAGTATAGATAATATAGGCTAAGTTATCGCCCGTCACTTCACTCGTGCATACCGTAGTAACTTCCTGTTCTATTTCTGCTCGATTACGATCAATACAAATGACGTTGACGAATGTAGGTATAACCATTTTTTGTTGTAACTTTTCCTGTGTCACCAGTACCTTTATTTGAGCATCTTCTAAAATGTACTGCAGTCGACTTTCCGGATACGCTGGATCAATTGGGACATATGCTCCTCCCGCCTTCATAATTCCTAAGAGACCGACAATCATCTCGGATGAACGTGTAACGCAAATCCCAACTAATGATTCGCATGTTACACCATTTTTTTGTAAATAATGTGCCAACTGATTTGAGCGTTCGTCCAACTCTCGATATGTTAGTTCTTCATCTTCGCACACTACTGCAATTGCTTCTGGTGTTTTTTCCACTTGTTCTTCAAACATTGTATGAATCGTACTATCTTCTATATCTATAACGGCTGATTCATTCCATTCCTCTAGTAGTTGCTTATATTCTACTTTCGATAACATATTCAGTTCTGATAGTATACATTTTGGATGAGAGACAATTTGATTTAACCAATGTTTAAAATGACTTGCCATACGTTCAATGGTTGTATCATTAAACAAATCAGTATTATATTCAAAGGTTAGTGATAATCCTTCTTCCGTCTCAGAAGCAAATAAACTCAAATCAAATTTGGCAACAGAAGCATGGCTTTTCATGAGTTCCATTTGTCTTTCAGATAGCTGAAGAAATTCTTGTTTCGTATTCTGTAAAGTAAACATAGTTTGGAATATTGGTGAATGACTTGTATTCCGTTCAGGTTTTACGGATTCTACCACTTTCTCAAATGGGATGTCCTGATACTCGAATGCTTTTAGCGCTTTTTTTCTTACCTGCGACAATAGTTCTTGGAACGTCGGATTTCCACTGAAATCAGCTCGATAAACTAACGTATTTGCAAAGAATCCTATTAATCCCTCAATCTCTTTCACATTTCGATTAGCGATTGGGCTTCCAACTATAATGTCGTCCTGTCCTGTATAACGAGAAAGGAAGCTTTGATACGCTGCCATCAATGTCATAAATAAAGTGCATCCTTCTTGCAAACTTAAATCTTTGAGCTTTTCCTGTAAGGAATTCGCCACTATTAAGGACTGACTTGCACCACGATGGGTTTGAACTGCAGGTCGAGGACGATCCATCGGTAATTGTAAAACCGGTAGTTCCCCAGATAATTCTTCCTTCCAATATTGAAGATGCTGATTCAAACTCTCCTCTTTTTGCCATTCCTTCTGCCACATGACAAAATCTGCATATTGGATAGATAACTCCTTCAATTCCACTGGTTTTCCGGTTAGTGCTCCTTCATAAAAAGCCATCCATTCTTCAAGTAAGATTCCCATTGACCATCCATCTGAAATAATATGATGCATCGTACAAATGAGAACCCATTCTTCCCTGTCCACTTTTAATATTCGTGTTCGAATCAGAGGACCTTGTCCAAAATGAAATGGTTCCTCCGCCTCGTTTTGAATAAGGCGTTTCATTTCTCTTTCCCTATCTTCCAAAGAAAGATCTGTTAGATTCGTTTGAGGAATATGCCTGAACACATGAGATTGAACCTGTTGAAAAGGTTCACCCTCTTGTTCTAGAATTGTCGTCCTTAATGATTCATGACGCTCCAACAATTGATTCCATCCGACCTCCAATGCTTCAATTGACCATTTACCTGTTAAGCGACACGCTGCATGAATATTGTACATAGCACTATTTGGCATTAATTGATCAATAAACCATAGACGTTTCTGCGCATAGGAAAGTGGGATAACTTCTTCTCGTTTCATAGGTACAAGAGGAGCAACCTTTCGTTTTTTATCTTCCTTTCGTAACTGATCCACTCGTTTCGCCAATGCTTCCACTGTATCGTGCTTGAAAAGTTCACGTAATGGAATTTTAATTTGGAACAGTTCTTGCAATCGAGAGACGATTTGAGTAGCAAGTAGTGAGTGCCCACCACGTTCAAAGAAGGAATCCTGAATGCCAATATTTTCTGTTCCTAACACTTGACTCCAAACCGAGGCAATAAGCTCTTCCGATGGCGTCCGAGGTAGCACATTTAAATCTTCAATAGCTTGCTCATCAGGTGCTGGCAAGGCCTTTCGGTCAATTTTCCCATTCGGAGTAAGCGGGAAATGTTCTAACTCTATAAAGTGCGCTGGAATCATATGATTCGGTAATTGGTTTTGTAAATACTCTCTCCACTCTTCGGTATTTCCATCGCTTATTACATATGCAACCAATCGTTGATCACCTGGACGATCTTCTCTAACTAATACGACAGCCTCTTTAATAAACGAACATTTTTCTAAAGTTGCTTCAATTTCTCCTAGTTCAATCCTAAAACCACGCATTTTGACTTGATGATCCATTCTACCTATAAATTCTATATTTCCATCATTTAGATATCTTACTGAATCTCCTGTTCGATATAGTCGTTCCCCCAATTGAAATGGGTGCGAAATGAATTTTTCAGCAGTAAGATTCTGACGATTTAAGTATCCACGCGCTAAACCAACACCACCAATATATAACTCACCTTCAGTTCCTATTGATTGCAAGCGTTGATTTTGGTCTAATACATATAATTGCGTGTTCTGTATTGGCTTCCCAATAGAAACAAATTCTTGATTAGGCTGAATATCAAATGCATTCACATAAATAGTGGCTTCAGTTGGCCCATAAAAGTTGGTTAATTTCACTTGTCCACTATAATCCCATTTCTGTTGAAAACGTCTAACTAACCCTGAACTTAGTTCTTCTCCACCAGAAAATACATGGCGTACGGACGAACAATTCATGTTCAATTCAATATGATTGAAGTAATCTAAGAAAACAGATAACATCGAAGGTACAAATTGAACTATAGTAACCTGATGTTGTTTAATCACTTCAGCTATAATAGAAGGATCTTTTTCTCCACCTGGAGGTAGGAAAGATACACTTGCACCAACGTGAATGCCCCAAAACAATTCCCAAACAGAGACATCAAATGAGAATGGCGTTTTCTGCAAGACCACATCTTTTTCAGAAAGCGGATATTTATGTTGCATCCATTCTAGATAATTAATTACTGAATGATGCTCAATCATTACTCCCTTTGGATTCCCTGTAGATCCTGAAGTATACATAACATACGCTAAATTTTCTCCTGTTACACCACTTATACATGGGGTTGTTTCTTCTTTTTCAATTGCAGTGTAATCTTTATTCATACAAATCGTTTCTATATTTTCAGATACAAACAAATTTTTAGAATTCTCTTCCGTCACTAGTACTTCGATTCCAGCATCCTCTAATATATATCGAAGTCGACTCTCTGGATAAGTAGGGTCAAGTGGAACATACGCTGCTCCTGATTTTAGAATACCTAATAACGCTATCATCATTTGTAATGAACGTTCCATATATACCCCAACTAGAGACTCTGGGCCTACACCATGCTTTTGTAAATAATGAGCTAACTGATTTGCACGCTTCTCCAACTCTTTATAGGTAATTTGTTCATTTTCGTAACTAGCCGCGATTGCTTCCGGTGTTTTTTTTACTTGCTCCTCAAACATCGTATGAATCATGCCTTCAGCCGAATAATTAACTTGAGTATGATTCCATTCCTCTAGTAACTGTATTTGTTCTTCTTCTGTTAAATGAGTAATTTCAAATAGTTTTGAATCTAGGCTCTTCGTCATCTGAATTAATATTTGCAATAAGTGATTCTGAATCCGATTTATTGCTTCTTCATTAAAATAGCTTCGATCATACATCAACTTTAAAGTAATTTTCTTACCGGGCATTACAATGAGTGTTAAAGGATAATTTGTTTGTTCCGTGCTTTTAACATCTAGTAATCTTAAATCATCATTTCTCTCACCTTGAATTGGATAATTTTCAAACACATACAAGGTATGAAATAAGGAGCAATTTCGCGGAACCTCACTCCAGCCTTGAATATCTATCAACGAATTATACTCATACTGTCTTCGTTCCATTTCTTTCATTTGTATTTTACGAAGCCAATCTACTACTGATGTATTATCCGTTAATCGAATTCTGGTAGGTAATGTGTTAATAAATAGCCCCACCATATTCTCTGCTCCTATTAAATCAGTAGGACGTCCAGCGCTAGTTACGCCAAATACGACGTCACTGTCACCGCTATACCTACTCATCAAATAAGCCCATGCACCTTGTACTAACGTATTCAACGTTAATCGATTATTTCGTACCCACTTTTGTAAACTCTCAGTAAGTTCCTCAGATACTTGATAAGCACACTCTCCATAACCCTTCTCTTGTCCTTGATCCTTTCTTTCCATTGCTAATGGAGTAGGTGCATAGAACCCTTTTAATTCTTCTTTCCAAAATTCCTCTGCTTGACTTTGATCTTGTTTATTTATCCATTGAATATATTTTTTATAAGGAAGAGATTTAGGAAGATTCAACAATTTTCCCTTTATCATCTTGAGATAAACTTCCATCACTTCACTAAAGACCAATGACACACTCCATCCGTCTAGCAAAATATGATGATGTGTCCAGATAATTCTCGTTTCCTCTTTTGCTTCTTTAATCGCAGTGACTCTCATCAATGGTGCTTCATCCAATAAAAATCCTTTTCTACGATCTACATTCAAAAACTGTTGTAATTTCTTCGCCCTTTCCTCATGTGGATGGGTGCTCCAATCCTCTTGATGAATAGTAAAAGGAAGACGTTGGTAAACCGCTTGTAATGGCTTTTCTACTTCCTCCCACACAAATACTGAACGTAAAACCTCATGTCGATTAATAACATATTCCCAAGCCTTTTCAAAAATATCAACATCCAATTGCCCCCCGAGCAAGAAACCTACTTGTACAATATAGGAAAAAGAATGTTCATCATCTTGATCGTATAAAGTATGAAACAGTATTCCTTTTTGCAAAGGTGATAAACCATATATATCAATAACGTCTCCCATTTTTACACCCTCTTCTTTGTTAATTTAAGTAATACTTTGCTCAAGCTTTCTTCCGTAAGATCCTCTGCATCAGCAAAATCTGATACCGTAAAAGCAGACTCTGTTGTTGGTTTATTTATAAGTTGACGGAGATGCCTTAACATACCATCTGCTATCAATTGAATTTTCAATTTAGAAAACTGTTCTCTACTATACATCCAAACAAAATGTAACTTTTCATCTTTCACCATTCCGATAACATCAATTAGATGAGATGGTTTGGAATCTGGAGCATGATCTAAAAATGTAAATCCTGTCTCTTGCATAAACAAAGAGTCCCTTGAAAACACCTGATCAAATTGGCCCAAATAGTTAAAGCTTATTGAAGGCTTTTGCTGATAAAACGGAAGTAATCCTTTATTCAAGTAACATAAAATACCATAGTCAACTCCGCGATTTGGAATTCGACGTAATTGTTCTTTGACAGCCTTTAACCCTTCAATAGGTGTTTGAGTTCCTTGAAAATTGAGATGAACGGGATAAATACTCGTGAACCAGCCCACTGTCCTTGATGAATCAATACCTTCAATCATCTCTTCTCTTCCGTGTCCTTCTAGATGAATAGAAACGGTTTGCTGATTTGTACAATCGACGATAGCTTGTCCTAATGCCGTTAATAGTACCTCATCAATCCTTGTCTTATGAGTGACTAGAACTTCGTGTAACAATGTTTGTGTTTCTTCTATTCCTAAAGTCCTCGTCACTTGATCAATCGATTCTTCTGTTGTTTCTTGTATTGGATAGTCCATTGGAATTTTCATCGTTTCTTTTTCTACTTGTTCATTCCAATAATTTTGTACTTCTTTTGAAATACCCGAATCACTGTATGTCTGGAGTCGTTCAGACCACTCTTTAAAAGATGTACTTTTCGCAGGTAAGCGAACTTCTTGACCTTGTTTCATCTGGTTATATACCACCTGTAAATCTTCCAATAGAATCCTCCATGACACTCCATCTACTACTAAATGATGAATCACCCAGAATATTCGATCATTTCTAGTCAAGTTATCTTCAAAGTACACTACTCTCATTAACGGACCATTAACTAAATTGAAACTAGCTTGATTAATGTTCATCTCTTCTTGTATTATTTTATTCCACTCTTTTTCATTAACTTGATTACGTTTTACAACATGGAGTACTGACAGCTCATCAGTCCCTTCATTTCTCTGCCTCCACGTTCCGTTTGGTAACTGTTCGTACCGGAAACGTAAAGCATCATGATGTTTCAGTAAATTTAATATCGCTCCCTCTAGTAATTTCACATTCAATCTTTCTTTTACTCTTAAAAGCATTGATTGATTCCAATGCTCTGTATGTGGATGTTCTTGCTCGAAGAACCAGCACTGAATTGGAGTAAGAGGCACATCACCTATCACAATTCCCTGCTCCGCTTGTACTCCCTGCGTTTCTATAGCCACTTGTGCCAGCTCAGCGATAGTTGGGCATTCAAACATTTGCTTTGGAGTAAGTTTTAACCCCACTTGACTTGCTTGAGATATGATTTGAATACTGAGAATCGAGTCGCCACCAATTTCAAAGAAATTATCATAGATTCCCACCTTTTTAACACCTAATACTCGCTTCCAAATGGTAGTCAGTATCTGTTCGTTACTATTCCGAGGGCCAACACATTCACTATTAATCTGCTTTTCCTCTGGCATAGGTAAGGCCTCACGATCAACTTTACCGTTAGCTGTAAGTGGAATAGCTTCCATCGCCACAAATCCCGAAGGAACCATATAACTTGGTAGTTTCGCTTTAAGATACTCTCTCCACGCATCTACATTTCCATCTCCTACAACATATGCTATTAATCTTTTATCGCCCGGCTGATCTTCTCTTACAATTACAACTGCCTCTTTTACATATGCATATGTATGTAAAGTAGACTCAATTTCCCCAATCTCAATTCGGAAACCACGTATTTTAACCTGATGATCAATTCTTCCACGATAATCTAGATTCCCATCTGGCAAATACCTCGCTAAGTCTCCTGTCCGGTATAATCTTGCTTTCAGATCACTACTAAATGGATGAGATATAAAACGCTCTGCTGTTAATTCAGGTCTATTTAAATACCCACGTGCAAGCCCTGCCCCGCCAATATAAAGTTCACCATCGACACCTATAGGAACAGGTTGTTGATAAGCGTCTAGTATATACACTTCTAAATCGGGAATCCGCTTTCCAATATTACTTCTTGAAGCATGCTGCACATCATCTAGAGTAATTGGATAATATGTAACATGAACTGTAGTTTCTGTAATTCCATACATATTAATTAACTGTGGGTTTTTCTCCCCATACCTTTGAAACCACGGTAACAAGCTAGTAGGTTCTAACGCTTCTCCACCAAATATCACATAACGCAGCTGCAAATTTTTATTCTTATCTTCTTGTTCACACACTCGTATTAATTGTCGAAATGCGGAGGGTGTCTGATTTAGAACTGTGACTTCTTCCTCCACCAATAATTGATAAAAATCCTTAGGTGATCGACTAATCCAGTACGGAACAACAACTAATTTTCCACCATATAATAATGCTCCCCAAATTTCCCATACTGAGAAATCAAATGCATACGAATGAAAAAGCGTCCAAGTATCTTTTTCATTAAACTGATACCAACAATCCGTCGATTTAAATAACCGAATGACATTGTGATGCTCTATCATAACGCCCTTTGGATTTCCCGTTGATCCCGAAGTATAGATTACATATGCCAGATTTTGGGGACCGACACTAGAAACCGGCAAAGTCTTACTTTCTTTCCCAATCTCATCTTGATCACGATCCAGGCAAATCGACTCAACATTTTCTGGTAACCAGTTCAATTCTTTTAAACTTTCTTGCGTTACGAATAACTGAATGCTAGCATCTTCTAAAATATATTGAAGTCGTTGCTCTGGATATGTTGGATCAAGTGGGACATAAGCCCCACCAGCCTTCAAAATCCCTAAAATACCTACAATCATCTCGTGGGAACGTTCAACGCACAGTCCAACTAAAGTATCAGGTCCTACTCCTTTTTTCTGCAGATAATGAGCTAACTGGTTTGCACGTTCATTAAGCTCCTTATAAGTAATTTTTTCTTTTTCATACGTAACTGCAATAGCATTTGGATAAATCATCGCTTGCCGTTCGAACATTTCATGAATAGTTACTTGAGGCGGGACATCCAGTTTAGGATTGTTGAACTCAACTAAACTTTTTCTTTTATCTTCCTCAGAAATGATTTCTATTTCAGCCACCTTCTGCTTTTGGTTTTCAAAAGTGTTTTCCATTATCGCTAACATCACGTTAAAAAACTGTTTTATCTCTTCCTTAGAAAATAGCTCCTCACGATAATCAATATGTACATGTAAAGAGTCTATATCAATTAGATTTTCAATATGCACTGCAAAATCTTGTACTTCTTCACGGTTTGGAATCCATAGTGAGTCACCACTTTCATCACGATCCCTATAATCAATCGTAGTTCCGAAAAGTCTCACATTACTGTTATTCTCTTTATTAATCCGCTTTAATAACAAATCAAATGGATATTTCTGATGTCTTAATGATTTACTTTGTTTTCTGGACACCCTACTAATAAATGAAAGTACTTCTTCTTCTGGATCAATATCCATTCTTAAAGGAACTGTACTCACCATCATTCCAATCAATTTTCGTTCCATTTTAGTCATACGGTTGCCGTAAGCCATTCCTAAACCAATATTAAGCGATGAGGTCCACCGATACATGGACAACGAGAAAGCAGCAACAAAAAGGGTGTATAAACTAAATTTGTAATCTTCAGAAAATTTTTCTATCTTTCTCTTCAAATGCTCCGTTAATATAAACGTCTCACGTGATGCTTTGGTACTAACTTGGTACGTATTATAAGGCTTCAATCCAGTCGCAGATGGCAGTGTTTTAAATTCCTCTAACCAGAATTTTTGATCTTTTTGAAAGCGACTACTATTCAAGTATGTTTGTTCATTGGTCAGAAATTGAACATATGAATTTTTAATTTCGCCTTCTTCATTCTCGTTATGCATGTCATAATAATATTTTGCAATCTGCTCAGTAAATATTTGAATTGATAAACCATCCATAATAATATGATGAACATTTCCAAAGACTGCACATTCATTATCGTTTAATTTTATTAAAGCGAAATAGTATAAATTTGAATTAAATAATGTAAACGTTTCTTTTGTTTTCTGCTCAATCCATTCCTCAAGTAAATTTGTATTCTCCACATTACTGAAATCAAAAAACTCAAATTCTTGTTCTTCATGTTTAATAAAATATTGTTTCGGTTCCTGATGCCCATTTTCTTTTAACCTAATGCACAGACCGTCATTTTCACTGATAACGCGATTCACAACTTGGTTTAATTTTGAATAATTCATTTTTCGATGAAGTTTAAATAAAAATCTTAAATTACATATTCCTTTATCAGAATGAATAACTTCTGTATACCATATTCTTCGCTGCGGATGGCTTAATGGATAACATTCCTCATTGGTCATAAAAATCTTCCCTTCAAAAATTATTTGCTCTTATAGGTTCGTGTTTATGTTTACCCCATAAATATTTCTGCATTGAAACTCCAATTACTCCAATAATAACAAGCCCAATCCCTCCATAAACATAGAGTTGAGTTACTCCAAACAAATGCACTAATGGGCCACTCATAGCAGGAGAAATAATTAAAACTGCGTTTGTTAAACTACTTTGAATACCAAATACTCTTCCTACTTGATCTTGATCGGATTCTATTTGTAATATGACTTGATTAGATACAAGCATCAGCCCACTTCCGATACCAGCGATAAAACTAATTAAATAGGCTAAAACGAAGACCGTACCGGGCGTTATCAAACCAATCCCCCCAAAACCAATTCCCATTAAAACCATACCTCCACATACTACCCAGCCATATTGAAATTGTTTTAATTTCTGAGTTAGTAATGCACCAAGTATCCCGCCAAGACCAATAATAGAAATGATATATCCCATTTTACTTTTATCATGTGGGAATAGGCTCTTAAATAAAGTTGGGAATTGTGAGTCTACTAATTGTAATACTGCCATGGCTATTGTAACGAAAATCATGGTTGATAATATTATCCGATTAGATAACACATAACCCCACCCTTGTACCCAAGCGGTCCAAGTACTTTGTTTTTGCTTTTCAACAAATTCTTTCGATATAGTTTCTTTAAATTTTATTGTGGGTATGAGAACTAAGGTAGCTAATAAACAACTTATAGCTCTTATAATGAGGCAGAACTCTGGTTGAAACCAGCTCAGCAACATACCCCCTATAAGTGGGCCTACTATTTTGGTACCCTGCTCTACTATTCCGTTGATACTTACTGCTTTAGTAAGCAAATCCGGGGATACAATCTGTCTTGTTAGTGTTTGCTGTGCAGGATAATAGAAAACAATAAAAATGGAACGAATCATTAATGCCACTAAGAGCCAGTGGATATCTTGTACAAATAAAAGAGCAATCGTTATTAGACCAACCATTAGATTACAGAACATCATAATTGGAATTTTTCTAAAACGATCTGCAATAACACCTGCCCATGAGCCAAAAATAATTCCTGGAAGTGCATATGCAACAGGAATCAATCCAATCATAGTAGGATCTACTTCCCATTCAAACCCAACTATAGTCATAATCGCTAACATATCAATAAAAACACCAAGCATAAGCAATGAATAGGCAGAGAAAACTTGTAAATATACCCTATTTCCTAATAGGCCTTTTGAATCGGTAGTTTTCATAAAAGCAAGCTCCTTAGGTTACTAATATAAACGCTTTTGCGTATAAGGTACCTCTTTATTAAACCAAATTAATCATTATTGACATCTCACCTAAAATTTAACTTCGTCAAAACTTAAACTATTATTTTTTATATCTTTAAAATAGTCAGATAAAATAAAGCGTACCCATTTCTTCATTTTTATATCAACTGTTACAAAATATATCTTTCCCTTACACTAATAACAGCTAAACGTTGCCTTAATATAACCCTTTACAGTCGTTTGCACATTCAATTCACATCCTTTTTAAAGTTGGCTTTTTTCTATCTCAAATACTATCACACAAATATTTCACCTACTATATTCATAAAGTTGAAATATTTGAATCAGAAAATTCGGATAAAAAAACCAAATCCAAAAATCATACCAAACAATTATTTAGTTATATTGCCATTTTATAGATGGCTTTAGCCATAAGGATATCAAAAATTAAGTTTTTTAATTTTATTAACATAATAGTTTAAAGAGGCTATAAATCCTACTAAACAAAAAGATAAATATACAATAAAGTATATTTATCTTTTCTTATCCTACATATTTTCTATGCAAATTAATTCCAATAACTAAAATTGATAATAAAAATATAATACTACCAATTACTAATGTACTCATAACAGAATTGAATAATATAGTATTAATACTTCTGCACCTACTACCTATTTTATTTATTGGATATTTATACTTCAAAAAAATTACACATTATTCACAATTAGGATACATACCCAAAATATGATTTGAATATGTTATTATATTTTAAGATAATATAAAATCAGTTTTTCTATAAGAGAACTTAATTTTTATGTAGTACGAAATTGTTAGTAATACAGTATATATTTTAATTTAGTTATAAAAACGTTTAAAGATCACCTATTTCCATAAGTGATCTTTCTTTGTGATTCTACATTTATGCACTACTGTAGAAATATATCGTAGATACGCTTTGTTTGCTAAATGTTTAGTTCTTTCCATTTACTAAAAAACATAGCTTAATACAATTAATACCATATTCGTTACATTGCAAACTATTATTTTGTCTTCTGTACAGGCAAACTACTAAAAATTAATTCAGCAACTTTTACATATCCTTTTGAGTTTGGATGAATTAAATCCTTAGACCAAAGCGTATTGTCATTAACTAAATGATGATTCCAAAAATCAACATGATGAAGCTTATACTCTCTGCTCAATGAACGTATAACTTCATTTGCCTCTAATAATTGTTCTTTTATTACTTGTTTTTTTTCAAAAGCAAAAGGAAGCCTAACTGTAAAATCCGGAAGGTTTGCTATAATAATATCAGCCCCTGCTTTACTTAATGTATCTACCATAAATTCCATATCGTTCTTATATGCATCATGATTCCAACGTCCTTTTAAAACATCGTTTGCCCCTGCAATGAGACTAACCAAATCTGGATTAAAAGTTAGCGCCTTTTCCAATTGCTGCGAGCGAATTTCTTCAGTTACTAACCCACGCTTTGCAAAATTGGCATATTCTATATCGTTTTCACACAGTTGAACAAAATGATCTACCCAGCTTTTTAATGTAATTCCCTCAACTTCATCCCCTATCCCCTCTGTAAAACTATCGCCAATTGCTACAAATCGCTTCCACATATGTATTCCCCCTTTATTATTAACCATATCTATACTATACAATAGCTCACACCGTAATTGTTATTTCTAAGTGGTTTTCGATTTCAATTATATTCCACTTTACTATATTTACATTTAGAATCTAAAATTGACCGATTCCTAAGTATACTTAGGAATCGGTCATATTCATATATTTACTAAAGAAATACAATCTATCTAGGAATTATACTTTTTTCAAAAAATTTGTTGTTCTTTGTTTTGCCCAGTTGATACATTTCTTTTCGATTAAATGATATGAAACTATAGAAAAAAGTAGTGTCATTGCAATGCACAAAGTAAGAAGGAAAAAGATAGGTATCTTTGTATACAAAAGTTTAAATAGTACCATCATGATTGGAAAATGACATAAATAGATACTGTATGAAATTTCTCCTAAATATACAAATACACTCTTATTTAAAAATGCTTTTACTTTTAGGTTACTCATAGCCATTATAATAAATATACTAACCCCCATTACGACACCCCAATCTTTTATTAAGAAAGTTGTATCATTACGGGAAAAACCATAAATTAAAATGGAATATAAATATAGAATAACCCCTAATGTAATAAGAAATCCTTTTTTAAATTTTTTCATATTCCTATATGAGTAGATAAGTTTTTCCTGATACTTAAAAAGTAACATTCCAACCATAAACATAGATGTAAAATGCAGTGTATCAGCATAACCATTATAAAACCCTTCAGCTTTCCCAATATGCAACATATTAAGAACAACACTAATTAATGAAAAGCTCAAAGCAAATAGTATCGTTTTCTTCCAATTCAGTTTATAAAAAAGAAGGAATAACAAAGGAAACACAATAGATATACGCATTTCTTGAGCCAATGACCAAATAACTGGATTATAATTTTCCGTAAAAAAGTTATTAAGAAGTACAAAGTGGTTTAGAATATCTAATTTTGTTATAGACCCTTGCCACCTATCATAGAACCAATCCCGTAATCCTACCACTTCATACGACGAAAATAAAATAAATAAAACAAAGGTAACGATTATCCAAAAATAATAAGGAATATAGATTCTTACAAATCTCTTAATTAAATATCCCCAATAATTTGTTTTTGAATGATAAAGTGCCATAGATAACACAAAACCACTTAGTACATAAAAAACGATAACAGCTTCCCCACCCGCCCATAAAAACCTAAGCGGGGAAAATTTAATAGAATTAGGCAACGATGGTAGCATTAAACAAAAATGTCCAAATACCACAGTAAGTGCCGCTAACCCTCGTATGGAATCTAATTCTTTTATTCTGTTACTCATAAAATGTTCTCCTTGTAAATTGTAAATTTTGCTGTTCATAAAGGCCACTATAAGAATGTAGTGGGAGAATTGTACATATTCTTTCTTTAAATTCCTAATATAAGCAGTACAAAGTTAATTTGACCTCCATTTCTTTATATACATAATTTAAAACAAAATATTTAATACAAAGAAAAGATTTTATTAAATTTTTATAAAGTGAAACATTTAGTTGTATCCTATAAAATTAGCTTTTTACTATATCAATCGCACTATCCCACATACCACTAAAAAAAGATCCAGTTTTACGTATAAAACGTGTAAACCAATTTGCTTGTTCCACATCAGATTTTGTTACAAGGTCTATTTGTAATGATTTACCTGATAAGAACCCAGGATCTGTATTATCTTTAGGCGAGATAATCATTTTGCTAATTGTTACACCTTTTTTAATAGGCGCTTCTTGTTCTTTATTCAATACTTTAAATTCTTTTTTATAAATGTCTTTATTGCCCTTCGGCATTGGAAGTGAAACAGCTTGCTTCGTTTGAACTACTACATCTTTGTCTTTTGCATTTGCCACTCGAACTGTTTCATATCCTTTTATTACTGAATCTTTTCCGTAGACATTCTTCACTTCAAAATTCGCAAATCCATAATCGTATAATTTCTTTGTTTCATCAAAACGTGCCGTATGAGATTTTGCTTTTATCACTACAGAAATTAGGCGCATACCATTTCTTTCTACTGTACCAGTGAAACAATCTCCCGCTTCTGGAGTCGTTCCTGTTTTCAAACCATCTACACCTTCATATTGCTTAATTAAACCTTTTAACATCCAGTTAAAGTTCGCCATATCAATTGGATATTTACCACCCTCTTGGAATGTTTTTTTAGGAATTTTTGCTGTATTTAATATTTGGGGGAAATCTTGAATAAGACGTTGTGCTAAAATTGCACAATCCCTTGCAGACATTTTATTTTTCTCGTCTAGAGTTGTCCCTTCTAGGTGATATCCTTTTAAATCTTGATTTGTTAAGCCTGTAGAGTTTACAAATTTATAATCTTTCATTCCAAACTCTTTCGACTTATCGTTCATCATTTTTACAAAATTAACTTCTTTACCAGCAATCTGTTCAACTAAAGCAATTGTTGCACCATTTGCAGAGTAAATTGCCATTGCCTCATATAACTCTTTTACCGTATAAGAGCCACCATTTTCTAATGGAACGTTTGATAATGAACGATCTTGCGAAATCTTATGTGCATATTCAGAGATTTTAACTTTTTGATCCCATTTAAGTTTTCCTTTATCCACCGCTTCATGAACTAAGTATTCGCTCATCATTTTTGTCATACTAGCAATTGCCAATGATTCATCTACATTTTTTTCATATAAAATTTTTCCGGAATTTGCTTCTATTAAAATTGCTGATCCCGCTTCAACGTCTATAGCAGAAACTGTTTCCGCTGCTGCTCTTCCAAATGTAACGAACATGCTAAAAAATAGTGTAAGCACTGTTACTATTGCAATAAATCTCTTGCAAAACATACCTTTCACTTCTGTTACCTCCAATATCTTTGTACTCAAAAAAGCGTTATTCTAACATAATCTCAAAAAAACAGACAGTGTTCTCAAATTGTATATACATATAAGACATTAGAATCGCTTTCATATAGACCATCTCACCCGACACTTTTAGATGCCCTGATACTTTGTATTCCCACACATATCCCTATTTTTAATCCCCTTATATTTTTCAAAATGATTCGCACTTTCATATTTTTTAGGATTACAATTAATAGACAATCTAGATATTACATTTGTTCCATATTTACAAAAAATAAAGTGAAACTTTAATCAGTGGGGGTCTTACTGCCCGTTAATGCTTTATTAGCTATCAAGGATTTTAATTATTCAATTCAGCTATTTGCTAGACTTATATTAGAGATGAATTTTCTTTAGTCTAAACTATTAGTTTTTTGTAATAAAAAAACTACACCCTATACTGGATGTAGTTTTTCTAACTGATTTATTTATTTTTCACTTTATTTTTATAAAAAGCAAATAATGGTTCGATGGATGGACTAGATAACAGCGGAATTGCCTTCTCAATCAATTTCCTATCCCAATCAAACCAACGCATTTCCATTAACATATTTATTTCTGTATCAGTAAATCGTTTCTTTATTTCCTTAGCAGGATTTCCACCAACTATTGTATACGGCGGAACATCTTTACTTACGACAGATCCCGCAGCAACAATTGCCCCTTCACCAATAGTAACGCCAGGCATTATTATAGCATTCATTCCAATCCAAGCATCACTTTTTATGACTGTATCGCCCTTAGGTTCATATGATTGTTCAATTTGCTCAGCAAATGGATATACTGTAATCCATTCTGAGTGATGATTATGGTTACCACCCATTAAAATGACTACTCCACTTGCAATGCAAACATAATTCCCAATAATGAGTTTATCAAGATGCCATCCCATCTGTTCAATTGGATTGAAAAGTGCTTGAGACTTAGCATCCCCCCACAAATACCTTACACAGCCATCTTCAAAATTTTGATGACTATAATAGCCTGAATAATAGGAGTACTCTCCCACTTCAATGAGTGGATTTGTTACTATATCTTTTATATACTGTGTTTCTGACCAATGATTAAATAATGGATACTTCATAACTTTATTCCTCGCTTCTAAGTATTATATATTTTGCTATTTACTTAGAAGCTTACTACGACAGCTACATTTTTTAGCTTTCTCAAACGACGAATCATTATCTTCAAGCCTTTCTTTTATACTAAAAAAAGCATAACGCAATACATTACACTAGTCAAATTGTGTAATTTTGAACACATCTTAAACAGCGTAATACTGCAATAAGAACATGAAAACACTCTAACTTTGATCCAAATAATATTTTGATTACATTTAGTTCATATTTTGTAAAAAAATTTTAATTGCCATGACAAAGCAAACAATAACCACTATTGGTCGTATTAACGACGTCCCTTTTGTAAGCACCATCTTCGCTCCAATATATGATCCTATAATTTGACCAAGCATCATAATCAACCCAATTGTCCAATCGATTTGGCCAAAAATAATAAAATATAACAAAGCGGCGAAATTACTTGTAAAATTCAAGATCTTAGCATTTGCAGTTGCTCTTGTAGCACTATATCCACATAAAAGAATGAATGCTAAAGCAATTAAACTACCTGTTCCTGGGCCGAAGAAGCCATCATAAAATCCAAGGAATGGAGCCACTGTTAACGCAAACAACAACATACTTATTTTTCTCGGTCGATCTTCGTTTGCTATATTTGGAGATAATAGAAAATAAAGACCAATAATAATAAGTAAAAAAGGTAATATCATGATTAGATATTCTGCCCGTATCTGTAAAACAAGCCATCCACCGAAAACGGATCCCAAAAAGGTCATTAAGATGGACAAACGCATATCTTTGAGATTAATTTCTTTCTTCTTAATAAAAATCATTGTTGCCATGAGGGTTCCGCTACTCCCTTGTAGTTTATTAGTTGCTATCGCTACAGAAGGAGACATACCTACTAATAACATTATCGGGATAGTTATCATACCACCGCCCCCAGCAATTGTATCTATCCATCCTGCTAATACAGCTACTAAAAATAGTAGTATGAGTAATTCAATAGTAAAATCCATACAAAGAATAGGGGCAGGCTTGAGCTATTATAACCCAAACCTCCCCATCGCCCCTCCTCTCTTTAAACTAGTTAATGATATCTGTAAAGTAACTTTCTTTCTGATCACGTAATCGGCTGGAAACGTACTGCCTGCAAACAATTCTTCTTCCGTACTTATTATCTCCAATCGGGATTTTATATTCTTCCTCAGATAACCTTTCCCTACCATGAGTTACATTTGTTTGTTTACCATAGTATGAATTTGGGATAATTAATAAATCTTCAGATGTAAGTGGAACCTTATAAGTAGGCGTTGTTCGTAAGAGTTCTAAAAACATGTCAAATTTCAATTTTTCTTCTTCACTTTCTCCCACATAAATCAATCTATTTTCTGCTCCATTCAAACAAGTTGCAATAATATCACCATTATCATCCAAAAATATAATTTGGTTTATTTCCCCTACAAATCCAGATATTTCACCATCCGCCATTCCTGCGATATGAGCAATAGGCATTTTACTTATCGCCAATATATCATCTTTACTGAAGTGATTTTCTTCAAGATGCTTTTGAAGTAATTTTGGCGTTCCAATATGAGTTTGAGTTTTTAAATTTAACACTCCTTTTAATAAAAGAGCATCAACTCTAGTAAATTTTCCACAAGTAATTTCAGACACTATTCGTTCCACGGATTTATTAAGTCTATTTGATACAATTTCTAAATTCGTATTGAATGTTTTCAATCTTGCTTCAATATCTGATTGGTCTTTCATATCTGTAAACACTGTGGCATCGTTATGTTGATAAAAATTCCCACCACCGGTGCTTGCACCGACATTTCGCAAAACTTCATCGTTGTTCAAAGGGGAAATGAGGTGAAATCTATTTTTCCCTGCATGTTCGGATGGGTGAATTAAAGCATCATAATTAAAAAGTGTGGCAAAAAGCCATGTGACCCATTCTGCATAAAAATATTTTTTCATTCTATCGTCTTCGTCTTCACCATAATTAAAACCTTTGCGATTCTCCCCAGGTAATAATGTTTCCATAGGATCACATGGAATATTTTTAATAAGAGTAGGTGGTACGTTCCCACCACAATTCGCTACTTTTATCATATGTAGTAGTTTTTTTATGTCTGAATTCGAAGTTTTCTTTGAATAATCAATCAAACAATTAAGCCACTCTCTCGAAAAGCTTGCAGCTATTTCTTGATCACAAGTATACGGATTATGAGTTTTTAATTCATGGTCTATTAGATTCTTGATTTTATCCTTCAATACATTAGGAATGCTAATTTCTTCAATTTCTGTAATCTGCAGTGTTCCTTTATTCATTATAAAACCTCCGTTGTTTTATTTTTTCACACCATATCTTCTATTAAATGAACTACCTACTTCTTTTTTGCTCCTTTGCTTTTCTTCAAAGCTATTAGAACTACCAATTTACAGATAAAAAACGTGGAGTATAAGAGATTTCTTCTTAGTCACATTTCCCCCACGAATCTCCGTTAAATTGGCAAATTTAATTTGAAAATCTGATTCATTTTCATACTTTACTTTCAAACTATGTTTATATGATTTTCAATTCAAGTAAGAGTATTTCATTTTCTAAAGTTTTCCCGAGTTTAAAATCAGAATTTTCAAGATAAATATATTGACACTAAAAATATAACACGAAACCAAAAAATGTAAATAAATAGTTTTTTTATAAAAAATAGTCAGACTATTTATAAGGTAATTCGTATTTCATTGAACCAACTACGGCCTCTCAATTTTATTGATAACAATAAAAAGGTCCCCTAAATGGTGATAGAGGACCTTTTTCCAAGTATATTCTATTTTAAATTTCTTACTTACCTTTTATTTTAAAAGATATTGCTGTAACTTCTTTATTAACAGTTCCATCCCGTTTGGACTTACAATAATCTTCCCATTCGCTAACGAAATATTGCTGTCTGAAATATCCCCTGTAAGTGCACAAGCTCTTGGAGATTGATATTTTCGTAAAATAATCTGATCCTCTTCTATAAACATTTCAAGAGAATCTTTTTCTACAATTCCTAAACTCCGTCTTATTTCCATTGGAATAACAATACGCCCCATGCTATCTGCTTTACGAGTAATCCCTCTTGTTTTCATAAAATGCCACCCTTTATTTTTATCTAATATTACGGTACTTATTTTAGCAATAAACAACAATTAGGAATAGTTCGTATTACAGCACTTTTTTTAGGAATAAATACCAATTAGGAATAACTTATGTTAGAATTATTTCTTGTTTATTCTTGATTTTTAATATATTTATCCTTGATCATTTTTATATATTGTTTTCTTTCTGTTAATTCAAATATAAATAATGCCTTTTTTATGTATGTTAAACCAACTTCATTAGAGTGCTGAACTTTTAATAAAATTGCACCTTTTTCAAAAAATAATTCACCTAATAAGTATAAAGTATTCATATTTATGGCTAATTTTATGCCTATTTCACTATACTTTATTGCTTCTTCATATTGATTTGCAAGGTGTAAACATTTTGTTAACGTATGAATGAGTCTTAATTTGATTTCTTTTTCTCTAGGAAATTCTATCTTATTAAAATTAATTAAACTTTGTTTTAATATATTTATACTTTTCTCATACTCTTTATTTTCTGCATGTATTATAGCAATTGAATTCATTATGCTTATTTCTTTTTCTGATAAAAAGTTACTACTACTTAAGGTTTGTTTTAGTGCTCTATTTAAAATGTCAAAAGCATTAATTGTTGCTCCATTTACATAATATATAGCAATCGCTTCATGCCATAATAGAAATTGTTTATCTTCTTTTGATTGGAAATTATTTTCGTTTTTCTCTTTTTTCACTATTTCGTAAAGCTCATTATATTGTTTTTGTTTCACACAATCTCTCATTACATATTTTACATTTTCAATATATTTTATTTTTTTGTTTTTGGTTAGTGCAAATATATAATTTGGATCAATACCAAGTCTTTCAGATAATTGATACAACAATATGCTAGATGGATAAATAATACCTTTTTCTATCTTACTAATTTGACTTTGTGAACATATTCCATGGCATAATTCAGATTGTGACATGTTTTTTTTCTTTCTAAGTTCTTTAATAATAATACCAAGATTGTAGAATTCCATCTTTCCTCCCTCAAATGTAACACTTTATGAGTATAAGAATATTTTCCAACTTTTAATGTAATGTAAAATTAATATAGTTACAATTACTAATTATATGGATTTATAGTTTCTTTTACAAACTTGTATCACAATACGAGAAATTATTAAAATATGGTTCACTAATAATCAATGGGAGTTTTATTCATCCCCACTGATTATTAGTCCACTCCAGGCAGGCTTTTTCAGGGAGTCCGACTTCTTTGCCACATCTAAATTTTGAGGTGGGAGTCTTACTACCCGCAAATAGCCAGATTAAAATAAATATGATTTTTCACCTTTATTTCTTTTAATAGTTTCTTTTGATTTTTATATAAATCATTTCGAAGGAGCGTATTTTATGAAAAGAATTTTGACCGAAAGAGAGTTAGAAGTGGCTATTTATGTAGCAAAAGGATTTACAGATGTAGAAATTTCAAAAAAAATATATGTTACCCCTCGAAGAATTTCAACGATAATTAATCATATTAAAGAAAAATGGCATATTAATTCTAGAGTGGAATTAGGTATTTTAGTTTATCATTATGGTTTTATAGATGCACCCTTATTTTCAAATAAAGAAAATCATTTATTCGAAAAGGTTGCACAATAATTGGCCAAGTATAATGTGTTCATTTACAAATAAAAACAGAAAAGTCACTGAACTTTTATTATTTAAGGTAATTCTGAAGGTGATGGGCATGTATGGCTTGCTAAAAGAAAAAATATAGATTGTATTTAGATATTTTAGTAAGACTAATTGTACCAGGAACTTTTAAAAGGTAAAAACATACCTTTAGACAATGTTTCTTCCGTAACAGCAAGTATAGCTTTTAATGTAGAAAATCCATCCATTTTGATTAAGCTTTTTCAAAAAGGGTGGGTTTCTTCAGTTTATAGGAAAGGTATACTTAACTTATAAACTGAAACTTTAATCATTCGAGCTGCCCGTTAATGCAGGATAAAAAATAAAATAAAATAGGTAAAAATGCCATCGCATCTTTACCTATCCTATAGATAAACAGGTTCTCATAAGAAATAGAAAACTTCCCTAAACACTATAAATATATTATTTTAAATTAATTGGTTGTTGTTGAGTAATACAATGGATCATACCACCATTTTTATAAAGCTCTCTTACATCAACCCCCACCACTTTACGATCAGGATAAAGTTTTTGAATCGTCTCATTTGCTATTTTATCATTAGGGTCATTATAGTTAGGTACTAAGATAACTTGATTCGCTATATAATAATTAATATATGAACCTTTATAATCAAGTTGCTTTCCGTTTTCTAATGTAATATTATTCTTGCTTAGCGGCAGATATACATACTTGTACTTATTACCCTCAGCATCTTTTGCCTGCAACAACTTGTTAATATCTTTATCAGACGTTCCCCATTCAGCTAAATCTTTTTTGTTTAATGTTATAATAGTAGATTTATCGTGGAATTTTGCAAATCCATCAATATGAAAATCAGTAATATCTAAGTTAGGTACTCCATCTAACCAAATAAAATTTGTTACCCCAAGGTCACTAATATATTTTTCAATATCTTTTTCTGACAATTTTGCATTTCTATTTTTATTCGTTACAGCACTTCTAGTTAGTAAAGCAGTTCCATTACCATCTAATTTAAATGCGCCACCTTCAAGAACAAATTTATTCCAATCAATTCTTTCAATTCCTAACTGTTTACTAAGATTCTCACGAAGACGAGCATCTTTCTTATATGGTGTTTTCTTTCCCCATCCGTTAAATCCTGGGTCTAATATCTTTAGATTTTTGTCATTATCATAAACAAAAATTGGTCCAGTATCTCTCGCCCATACATCGTCAGTAGGTGCGATAAAGAAATCAATTTTCCCCATATTTACCCCGTGATCTATTAAAACCTCAGTAATTCTTTCTTTTTCTTCTTGATCATATGCAACAATATGAACTTTTTCGCCTTTGCTTAAAGCATTTGTCATTTGAATCCAAATTGGCTCTACTTCTTGCTGATATTTTTGCCCATATGTAAATTCATGAGGCCATTGTAGCCATGTTCCTTCATGTTTGCTTTTTTCATCTGGCATTGTATACTTTCCTACTTGTTTTCGTACCTCTACTTTCTTCATATCTTTTCTTTGCGTTTTTTCAATTTCCTTCGCCTGAACTTTCTCAATCCCTTTCCCTAGAGCATAACCACTGAAAATAGATGTGGTTAGTATAGCACTCATACACAAATTCGTTATTTTTTTCATTTCTTAACCTCCTTTTCTGTCTTACTGTAAACCTTTACATAGTGTGAAGGTCAAGCTTTTCCGTTTGAATTATTTAAATATTTTAAATGTGAAGTGCAATTTGAATCGAACTCTATACAAAATAAGTAAGAATCAACTATTCCTACTATAATCATCATTTTTTCATAATATCTTACACTCTTTTTTTGTTATCCTTTTTATACCATGTACTGTATTATTTTCGAAAATAATACAGTACATGAAATTTCATATTAAATACATATATATATTTATTCAGTTTATATTTAACTATTCAAAAGCAGTTACAATTCTCTCTTTCATTTTCTGTATTACTTCACTGCTCAATACTTTTTGACTAGCAGGAAGTTTTAATATGGCAGCGGCACCTTTACTAAGGTATATTTCTTGATCATTATTTTGATTTACTACCAATATTCCTTGCCCTTCAAATTCGAAATAAATAATATCTTTTGTTTCATTTGTATTATTTTTTATTGATTTATATAATCCATATAAATCTTTACTTCTATTTTCTCCGCCCGTTCGAATCGGTTCAGTATCATTCGCAACAATCAGTCCTTCTGGCTGCTCATCCTTCATAATAAACCATAGCTTTTCATTTGTTGGTAATAGTAAATACTTAAATTCAGAGCTATTTAAAATTTGCTGTGCTGGAATTGTTTCATAGATTGGTAACGAAAATGGAGATGTTGTTATTTTTTCAAAACTTAAATTTTCTGAAGAACCTCCCTTACTATATTGATAATCTTTTAATGCAATCGATTGTACTGATTCACTTTTATTTTTTGATGCATAACTAATTTTACTAGCAAAAATAATAACAGTCATTAAGCACATGCACGGTATCACAAGCTTAAGTAGTTTTCCCATTTATGAACCCCCGCTTTTAATATTATTAGTTTGCATGGATATTATAAACAGTTTCACTCCACCAAAAATTATTATTGTTATGGAACGTACTGAAATTATGATTATAATGATCACCATACCAAGGGTCCATGTATGTTATATAATCTGTTCCATTTGTCCCTTTATAAAACCCATCAAGTACTAGAAAGTGTCCGATGTTAGCTCCATTTTGCCACATAATGAGTGCAATCATCGGCTGATTACTATTAATTTGACTTTTGAACCAATCATAAGATTTTGCTCCAGAACTTATAGCTGAGCTAACACCATATCCCGATAATCCATATTGTATTTCACGTGAAGTTGCAGGATTATTATATGATCCACCCTTAACATACCTAACGTACTGATCTTGTGATGGAGTTTTCCCAAAATAATTTAAAACTGAAACCGAAGTGCCTGCCCAACACCAATTTGACCTTTCTTGTAATATGTTAGGTACAGATAATTTACGATCTATTGATGTATTTGGAGGATTTCCATTAATATACGCTGACGTTACATATACTTTTTTTCCATCTTTAAAATAATAAAACCAACGATTATCTAAATTTCCTGTCCAGTAATCTTTAACCGCTTCACCATACTCCCATCCTTTAAAAGATACTTTTGTATTTCCGGGAATCACATCTACAATATTTGCATTTAAACTTTTTGCCTCTCTAACATTTACATTCAATGGAGCTGTTGTTCCTGAAAATTCAACTTCTTCTGCTATTATTTTCTGAACACCAATAAAACTAAATGTGAAGAACAATAAAAACATACAAACAATAAAATGCTTTCTTTCCTTCATTTCTCCACCCCTTCATCAGTACTAAAAAACATCAACAATTCATCCTTATTAATTGTTCAAGCTTAATATTACATACTAACGAAAAATGACTTCTCATAAAGTGAAACTTTAATCAGTAGTGGTTTTATTCATCCCCCACTGATTATTAGTTGAACCAATCGGGCTGCCCGGCAAATAGTGGGATAAATTCCAATACAAAAAAGGAGCCTATAAATTTTTATAGACTCCTTTTTATTTCGTCGTTATTACTTAGCTAATTCTTTCGTACCCTTCATTACATCAATGAAGAATCCCCAGTTATTCACTACAGAAGAAATACTGATATGTTCATCTGGAGTGTGGACGTTGAAAATGTCTGGTCCGAATGAAATTGCATCTAATTCAGGCATCTTTTGAACGAATGCGCTACACTCAATCCCCGCATGTACAGCGAAGATTTCAATTTCTTTATTGTATTTTTCTTGATGTACTTTTTCAAATAAATTACGAATTTGTGAGTTTGGATTGTATGGCCATTCTGGATACTCTGACTCTATTTCAAATGTAGCACCAACTAATTCAGCAATATATTTGATTTCTTCTGCAACATGTTGTTTTAAACTACTTACAGAACTTCGCACTTCGTTACGTAATTTAATTTCATCTTGCAACGTTTCAATAACGCCTAAATTTGTTGAGCTTTCTACAAGACCTTTAATATCCATGCTCATACTTTGAATGCCATTCGGAATTAAGAATAATGATGAAATAAGCTGCTTTTGTGTCTCTTTAGCAAATACTTTTTCAACTTTTTCATCCAATTTTGTCAGTGTAACATGAACATCTGGATCAACAGCACGCATTTCTTCTTGTAATACACGTGTCCATGATTCTAGTTTTTCTTCTACTTGTCCTACATCTTCTGTACGAATTAAAATTGTAGCTACACTTTCACGCGGAATTGCATTCGTTTTTAATCCGCCGTGAACTTCACTTATGTTAAACTCCGTATGTGCTGATAAATCACGTAATACTCGTCCTAATATTTTGTTCGCATTACCACGTTGTTTATCAATTTCCATACCAGAATGTCCGCCTTTTAGACCACCAACATATAGACGGTATGCATCCATATTCGCTGGCGTTTCATCCCAAATTACGGGAATTGTTTCAACAGCTTTCGCACCACCTGCACTACTTACAAGTAATTTATGATCTTCTTCAGAATCAATATTTATAAATATCTTTCCTTCAAAATGATTTGGATCAATAGCAAAAGCCCCACCCATTGTCGTTTCTTCTTCAGTAGTGATAACGACTTCAAGTGCTGGATGCGTAATTTCTTTTGAATCTAATAAAGCTAATGCATACGCAACTGCAATACCATTATCAGCACCTAAAGTTGTTTGATTTGCATATAACATATCCCCAATGATTCTTAATTCAATTGGATCTTTTTCAAAATCATGTACTGTTGCTTGATTTTTTTCGCAAACCATATCCATATGACCTTGAATAATAATAGCTGGTACATTTTCATAACCAGCTGTTGCTTCTTTTTTAATAATGACATTTAATGCTTCATCTTGAATGACTTCTAAGTTACGCTCTTTTGCAAAGCCCACTAAATAATCACTAATTTCCTTTTCATTACCTGATCCTCTAGGAATCTTTGAAATTTCTGCAAAATGATAAAATACAGGGTGCTTTGTTAATTGTTCTAAAGTAGAATACATTTTTCAAGCTCCTTTCAAAATGAAAAAATAGTATGTAAGTCTTTTATCATTATACCATGATTCATTATTTTACCTTTCTTTTAACTTTTATTGTTCATTTTCTGTAAAACACTCTTACAACATTGTAAGGGCATTGTAATCTATATCGATTTTTCTCATTTAATAATAGCCGTATACTTTTTAAAGAAACACATTAAAGGAGATAAAGAAAATGAAAAAGTTTTTAGCAATTATTACACTATGTTTATTATTTTCTAGTTTTACTATTGGCTGTGAGAGAGCGTCACTAAATAGAATTGGTAAAGATGTATATTACATGCAGATAAAAGGCGAAGGAACTATCGAAAAGGTAGATGGTAGAAACTTACGAAACTATACGCTGCCCGCATATGATGAAGATGGCGTCAAAAAACAAATTACATTTAGAAGTACAAAAAAAGAAAACAATCATAAATTAAATGCAGACGCGTTTTTACGCCTTTATGTAGATCAAGATGATAATAATAAAAATGAAATATCATCAATTGAAGTAAAGTCCTATGAAGAGATTCAGAAAGCAGATTTGCCTGAAAAAATAAGAGAAAAGTTTACTATTAAATAAAAGAACAAAAGAAAATGCTCTATGCATTTTCTTTTGTTCTTTTCACCTGTATATATTTTGAACTACTATTATTCATCAGTTTCTCTAACCGATTTATATTCTCCGTTAATGCACCTTTCACAAGAGAGAAATCTGTATTTGATTCTTCTTTTTTTTCTTTAAAAAACGAAGACTTTTGTACATTGACTTCAGCCATCTCTTCTCCCCCTTTTCAAAAAGATACAACCTTTTATTTATATTATATAGCAAATGTAGAAAGAGTGTATACTTATGATTTTCTTTTTAATTCTTCTTCTAATTCTTCTACTTGCTGCAACGTATCCCCTTTTATTAAAGAGAAATCTGTTGTATCTTCGTTATCTTCTTTAAAAAAATCATTGTCATAATCTTTTACCACTACAATCACCTCTACATGCTAGTGTAGGAATGATTGTCCAATTTTATTCAACTTTGTCGGATTTTGTTTTTAATTTATGTATAGAAGAAAAGGACAGAAAAAGATTCTGTCCTTATTTACTAAAATAACTATGATGTATTGTTAAATTATATACATTTTCAAAATCCCGATCTTGCAGGTTATTTTTCTTTCCATCAATAACAATGAAAACGTCACTTACTATTTTTGCTGGTATAATCCCGACATTTTCTACTTGCACCGCTTTCTGCTCATTCAATTGCTCGATATGTTCTAACGGAACGATAATACTAAATTGCGAGCGAATACCACGAAAGTTTGTATTTAATTCCTTCGCGGCTTCAAAAACAACAATTTTCGCACCAATCTTTTCCGCATATGAATCTAAAAATGCATTTAAGCTCTTTGTATATTCCTCTTCCGTATGCCATTCCATCTTACCGAATACTGATGGATTAACATTTTGAATAATTGTCGTGTATATTTCTCCTCTCGCTTTAGATGCAATTAATGATCGTTTTATTGATTGAACTGTCTTGCCAATATCGCTAAATTTCGCACCCCATATTTCAGAAATATTAGGTGTTAAAATGAACGCAATATCAACAAAAATAACCATTGCAGTAAACATTAAAAGATTTTTCCAGAGGGTTAAATCAATTCCTTTTATCATGAAATACACGGTGACAGATATGATAAACAAACCATACCAAGTCTTTCTAATACGTTGCTTTTTCTCCTCGTATAACTCCTCATTTTTCCAATAAAAGAAAACAAGGACTACAAAGACAATCGCTAAAACAAATAAGCCAATTCGAATGTTAGAGATCATTAATCACATCACCCTCCATTCAAAAACTACTCACGATATCATTACATGCGCAAGCTGCTCTCTTTATGACAAAAGACGTGGACAAGCTTCTAAAATTAGCTACATCGCATATACATTAGAAAGTACCACGTCTTTTATCCTGTTATTTGTGGGCAGTAAGACCCCCACTGATTAAAATTTCACTTTACCATGAGTCTATATTGTATATGTAGACAAGCATTCATTTCAAATTTTCGTATTAAAAAGAAATATGTTTCGGAATTTCCCCTTCAGGTACTTCTCCATTCATACTTAAATAATAATGACGAATCGGACGTAAGTTTTCGTCTAATTCATAAACAAGCGGAATGCTAGTGGGAATATTTAATGAAACTACACCATCACTTGAAAGGTTGTCTAAATATTTTACTAGCGAGCGAATTGTGTTACCGTGTGATGAAATAATTACTTTATTACCACTTTTTAATGTCGGCGCAATTTCTGAATGCCAATAAGCAAGTACTCTCTTCTCCGTATCCTCTAAACATTCAGTTAATGGAAATTCACCTTTTTTGAGTGTTTTATATCTTGGATCGGTCGCTTCATATCGAGGATCGTCTTCAGTAAGAGCCGGTGGTCTTACATCAACACTTCTTCTCCAAATATGAACTTGCTCCTCACCATATTTTTGAGCAGTTTCATCTTTATTCAACCCTTGCAATGCACCATAATGCCTTTCATTTAGCTTCCAAGATTTATGTATTGGGACCCAAGTAAGATTCATCTCATGAAGTACAATCCATAACGTCCGAATTGCGCGTTTTAATACAGATGTATAAGCCACATCAAAAGTATATCCGTTTTTCTTTAATATTGCTCCTGCTTCTCTCGCTTCACTTAATCCGTTCTCTGATAAATCAACATCTGTCCATCCAGTAAAGCGATTTTCAAGATTCCATAAACTTTGTCCGTGACGAATAAGTACAAGTTTTATCATTATAATTCCCCTTTCGGAAATGTGAATTTTATTGTTCCATTGCGTACACGTATAAAGTATCTAGTAATGTATCTTTTTATCCATTCACTCTATGACCAAACGATAGTTGCCAAATGTATGGATAAAATTTGTTCTTTTTCAAACGATAAAAACAGAAGTTTTTTCATTATTTTTGATCGACTGGTATTTCCCGTTTTGATACCCAAGCATCAAAACCTGATCGGCTATTTGCCATTTCATTCATAACTTGGTGCCAATTGTCCTCACATGATTCACCAAATTTTGAAAAAATAACACCCATTTGTTGTCTTTGTACATCACTCAGTTTTTTCTCTAAATCTGCACCTTTTTCTGTTAAAGACAACTGTTTTACACGTCGATCATGCATAGCCTCATTACTCTCAATTAAGCCCTTTTCCACAAGTTGACGTAACGGTCCGTGAAGAGCTTGTTTACTTATTTCTAATAGTGATAATAACTCATTTACACTTATCCCTGGAAAACGTGCGATAAAAAATAAAATTCGATGATGTACTCGTTGAATGCCATATTCTTTTATAATTTCATCTGGCTTTTCAGTAAATGTTTTATATGCAAAATAAAATAATGCTAATGCCTCATTCATCTGTTCTTCTTTATGTTGTATCATCTACTTTCCCCCTGTATGTAAATTATACCACAATCTAGTAATGAATATTTTAATCAACGCATTAGAACTTGTTCAGTCTATTGAAACATTCATTGCATAATTAGGAGCTGATTCATTTGAAAAAACAATACACTGTAAGTACATATTTATTGGATAGACTACACGAATTAGGAATTGAACATATATTTGGGGTTCCTGGTGATTATAATCTTGCCTTTTTAGATGATGTGGTGGCACATGAAAAGTTAAAGTGGATTGGCAATTGTAATGAATTAAATGCTGCATATGCAGCAGATGGGTACGCTCGCATAAAAGGAATCGCTACTCTTATTACTACTTTCGGTGTTGGAGAATTAAGCGCTATTAACGGTATTGCTGGCTCATATGCGGAAAACGTGCCAGTTATAAAAATCACGGGTACGCCACCAACAAAAGTAATGGAAAATGGAGCAATCGTCCATCATACGTTAGGAGATGGAAAGTTCGATCACTTTTCCAATATGTATCGAGAAATCACTGTGGCACAAACAAATGTAACACCTGAGCATGCTGCTGAGGAAATTGACCGTGTTTTACGCGCATGTTGGAATGAAAAACGCCCGGTTCATATTAATTTGCCGATTGATGTGTATAATAAACCAATTAATAAACCTACAGAACCAATTTTATATAAACCGATTTTAAGTAATAAAGAAGCGTTGGATAAAATGCTTCTACATGCCACTTCAATAATAAATAATGCCAAAAAACCTGTAATTTTAGCTGATTTTGAAGTAGATCGATTTCACGCTAAAGAAAATTTACATCAATTCGTAGAAAAAACTGGGTTTCCCATCGCGACGTTAAGTATGGGAAAAGGAATATTCCCAGAAAAACACCCTCAATTTATAGGGATTTATACTGGTGATGTAAGTTCTCCGTACTTGAGAAAAAGAATTGATGAATCTGATTGTATTATTAGTATTGGTGTGAAGTTAACTGATACTATTACAGGCGGCTTCACACAAGGTTTTACAAAAGAACAAGTTATAGAAATCCATCCCTACACTGTGAAAATTATAGATAAAAAATACGGTCCAGTTGTAATGCAGGATGTTTTACAACATTTAAGTGATTCAATTGCGCATCGTAATAAAGATACTCTTGAAATTAAGCCATTTATTTCAGCACCATCACCTTTTACTGAAGAGTTCAATCCAAAAGCACAAATGGTCACACAAAAACGTTTTTGGCAGCAAATGTACCATTTCTTACAAGAAAACGACATCTTAATTGTAGAACAAGGAACACCTTTCTTTGGTAGTGCTGCTATCCCTCTACCTAATAACACTGCATATGTAGGACAACCGTTATGGGGATCTATCGGATATACACTGCCCGCTCTACTTGGTACACAGCTCGCCAATTTATCACGGCGCAACATTTTAATTATTGGTGATGGTTCTTTCCAAGTAACTGCCCAAGAGTTATCAACTATACTACGTCAAAATTTAAAACCGATTATATTTTTAATCAATAACAACGGATACACTGTTGAACGTGCCATTCACGGCCAAAACCAACTTTATAATGATATACAAATGTGGGATTACAATAAACTATCAATGGTATTTGGATCAGAAGAAAAAAGTCTAACATTTAAAGTAGAAAATGAAGCAGAATTAGCAGAAGTCTTAACAAATATAACTTTTAATAAGAATCAACTTATCTTTATTGAAGTTATAATGAGCCAAAGCGATCAACCTGAATTGTTAGCTAAACTCGGGAAAAGATTCGGTCAGCAAAATTCTTAATATAAAAGCATAACCTAATTATACAATTGGTAGTGTAAAACTTGTTTTGAGAATAGTTTCGACACTCAAAATACATAAGGAAAAGGATGGAAAGCACCATCCTTTTCTATTTTAAGAGCATTCTTCGACTAACGCCCCGTATGACAAGCAAAAATTCTTAATCCATCTTTAACTTTATAGCTTTTGTCGCAATAAATGTTTTAATATGCTTATCTAATATCCTTGTTCCACCAAAATCATCCTCAAAAAAACCTGTTATAGCAAAACCAGCTTCAACTTGGCCTTGGACTTGGTCTTCTAAAGTATGCGCATATTCTATTGTTTGATTTGAATCGATGTAATCTTGAACTTCATCCTCTGGTAAATAATCCAATGTTGATGAAGGAATTGAATGTTTAACATCAAGAATACCTTTTTGTTCTTGGTTATCATCAAAGATCCATAGTAACGGATTTGTAAATCCAGCAATAAGAATACCTTTATTCTTTAAAACCCTAGAAACTTCATCCCATACAAGATGAACATCTTTTACAAACAAATAAGCTACGCTTTTTCTTTTTTATTCAGCAAGAGTTAACTGCCAAGATACACCATACTTATCATTTAACCAGCCAAACTTTTTACTAAACGGATAAGAACCTAAAGGCATAAGAATTGCTCCATCCTGCGCTAGTTTATGAAAGACCGTTTCAATTTCTTCTTCTGTCTCACAAGTTACATAAAGAGATATAGCTGGAGTGAATGTAAAATTATGATTTACATAACTATCAATACACATAAACTCTTGGCCATTTAGCGTAAAAGTTGCATGAATTACAGTTCCCTCTTTACCAGGTCCATTTTCATCGTAGCGAGAAATACTTACAATTTCCGATTGATCAAATAGCGACGTATAAAAATTCATTGCTTCCTCAGCTTTGCCTTCAAACATTAAAAACGTAGTAATTTTTTGATTTGTGTTACTCATATGGAGACAGCCCCTTGTTATATATTTATGTAAAACATAAGTCGGCCAAAAAACCGAACGTACATTCCTATGAGTGTATTGTCTATAAAAACGATGAGTTTGTCAATTATCTACTTTCTTATTTCTTCTTAAATAATGCTGTCCAAAGAAATGATTCTCCAAACATTTCATTCGGTTGTTTCATTTGTTCCATCCTTCTAATCTCAATTACCTCATATTCTTTAAATATCTCTCGTAACTTTTCTTCCGAGTATGCAAGACCACCTTGTAGACTCCACCCTCTATATACATCCCAATCTGTTATTTCTGATCCATTTCGCTCATCTAAATCGCCTGCCGCAAAACATGTTAATCCGAAATAACCACCCGATTTTAATGAGTTTTTAATTAAATCCACATAATTTATTCTTCTATGCGGTGGAATGTGATGCAAACAGCCCGAATCGTATACAAAATCAAATTCGTTTTGAACCTCTAAATTAAAAATTGAATTACAAATAAAATGAATTCCTATTCCTTTTTCTAATGCCCTCTCTTTAGCCCAATTAATGCCCTCTACAGATAAATCCACTGCTGTTACATCAAATCCTTGAGTCGCTAAATAAATGGCATTTCTACCTGGACCACATCCAAGTTCTAATACTTTCCCTTTTGAAACTCTCTCTTTTTTTATATACGAAACTAGATTCTCATCTGGAATATTTTCAAAAAACGGAACATCTTTTTCTTTATTCTCATAAAACTCATTCCAAAATGGTTCTGCAGGTCTTAATAATGAATCAAGCATTTTTAAAATATCTTCTTGTGTGTGTAACGTTTCAGTTTTCATTAATACCCCTCCATAAATTAATAGTCAGAAAATTATTATATATCTTTTCGAACTTTCAAACAAAGAAAAAACTCCTATATTCAATAGGAGTTTTTGTCTTTAAAATCCGAGTACAGCTAACCATTTTAACAATTTCTCTTCTCGCGCTTTTAAATCATCATTCCTAAACTTGCCTAGTTGTATTTCACTAACAACTTCTCCGTCCTCCATAAAAAGAACTCTTTTTGTTTTCTCTGCTACCTATACAACATGAGTCACTTAAGAAGGTTACTTTGCTGAAAAATAAAGCCGATTTCGTTAAGGGATATTTTTGCTAACGCCTCTTCTTTCATACATGTTATTTCATACAATCATACTTTTCTAATAAAATAACGCTTTTGTTCACTTTTTTGATACATTTACGAAACATTCATGTGTTATCTTCATTAAGTTCTTTTTCTTTTTATAATATCTTGTGAGATATACCAACAAAGTAAGCCCTAGCCCCCCTAATCCTAGGGCTTTTTTTATAAGAATTTTATACATTTTATTATTTCCAGTAAACTTTTCAAATTGTATATACATAATATAAAATTTTTATGTTGTTATATTTTTTGATGGCCTCTTATCTTTCCGTAAAAGGCCCTTTTTTCAAATAACACTTTTGTTTAATTTATATTTAAAAAGTTCCTTTTCATAAAGACTTCCCTTATATGCTATACTCATTCTTAAATAATTGTATAAGGAATGTTAAAAATGGATGATAGATCGTCAAGACAATGGAAATTGCGACAAAAGTTAAGAGCACTGAAAACAAAAAACAGAAATGATACAAACCCTTTGTTTAATGAATGCCTTGAATCCCTAGGAAACGAAACTCTCATTTTCTCCCAAGAAAAAAGCCAGCAGATTGCTACTATTTTAATGAATTCATTTCCTATAACTGTCTCGGGAAGAATAGATTGGGAACAGATAGATAACCAATTCATAGCTTCGAACAAAGAACAAATAATTTCCCTTATTAGAGCAAACCAACTAGATTTTGACGAACAGATTTTTATAATATGGGATAACTATGAAATCCCTGTAGTAAGTACAAATCTTGATAAAGTATTCCAATCACTAGTTGACGTTGATGCAGTCAGTTTTTATTACTGGCTATTAGACAAAGAATATAGATTCGTAATTGAAATAAATGATGAAGAATTGATTAGGGTTGGGTTTCGCTAATACTCTAAGCATATTTCCTCATTCTACTGATCTGCAAAATTTAAATTGTATTATTTATCAAAGACTTAAAATATACAAATGTCACGTAAACCGATTGGTGTTAATCATGTTTATGTTTATAATTACGTTGATTTGGATAACTTGCATTTATAAAATGTAAATGTTTTACAAATTCAAGTTAAACAAACATTGTTATATCAAGGTTTGTTTGACCTAACATGTTATATTCTTGATATAACGCCCTTAAATCGTTGCTCTATATTTTCAGATTGCTGTAAATCTATCCGTATATCACTTTTTCCTGCCCCCATATAAAGAGCGATATTTGAGGTGAATACTTTTGTAACAAATCGTGAAAGAATATATCCACATATACATCCGCCAGCTGAAATAACAACATATTTTGTTACATATAGTTTTTGAATATCTTTACTTGTAATGCCGATAGCTTTCATAACACTAATTTCCCGATAGTATTCTTCCATCAGTTAATGAATTAAGTGTTTTAAAAAGAGGATAAGTAATAGAGGGACCTTTTTGAGGTAAGTTCGATGACTGGTATAAATCTTCAAATTCATTTATCTAATTTACATCTGTTAACTGAAATTCAATAAGATATTCTCTTTCTCCCAAATTTCGTTTTAATCTTTCTAAGTCTTCATTGCTTATTACAAATCGCTTTGAACTAACGATTGATGGATTCATTTGAACATCACGAACACATGCTGATATCGTAAATTCTTGTTCTATATTATTTTTTATAATCCATATTTCATCTCCAATATGCAGATTGTATTTTTGCATAAAATAAATCGGTACACCTATTTCCCCTTTACTAATCTGTATCACTTTATTATTTAAATCTAATAAAAAATTAAAATTAGCGTTTTGTTTCACGGAACTAATATCTATTACGCTATTATGTTCGCCTTATTTTTATTTTGTATAAAAATGTTATACCCGTTTACTTGTACTTGGATCATCTCTGCCGTTTGCCACTTTTTTACAAAAGGAGTTTTTTCTACAAATGAATCCATTGACTTTTGATTTATTTCTCCGGTATGAATCTGTACGACGTGCGGTGCGCTTGATACTTTAAACAATCGATCATAGATTTATAACGTTACTTGAAGCACTAGCCATTAAAAACTTGATAACTTGATAAACATAAATAAAATGATAATTATCATTTTATTTTTAGAGAAATCTCTTTTTAACATTCTCCTAATCATATGAAGCTAGTTCCCTTCATTTCTTAATATTTTCTTCGTCACTATAGCTATTAATATCATTATGAAACTAATAGCAAATATAGGTAAATAAATTTTCGCACTGAATCCTTCAAACATAAAACCATATACGACTTGCCCAATTGGCGCCATACATTGAGATACCGCTGTTATAATTGCCATTACTTTTCCTAGATTTTCATTTGGTGTTTTCTTTTGGACTACAGTAATCACATAGATGGATACAATTGTCATAGTCATTGCGATTAGAAGAGAAGAAAGTATAAAGAGGATAAATGGTGGATAGTATCCTAAATTAAGAGTAAACGGTGTAACTGATAGTGCCACTGGTATTACTAATAAAACTATGATAAGCATCCAATTATATAATGTTTTCATCTGTAACTTTTTAGCAAAGAAACCGATTGACAATGCACCTAATATAGTTGCAAAATCAATTAATCCCATTCCAATTCCATACATCGTATCGCTACTCCGCATAGTTACTCGTAATATAATAGGTCCTCCAACAACAAATAACGGTGTCAAAATTAAGTTTAGTAAAGCTGCAAGTAACATAGCCTTCAAAATAAAAGGTTGCTTTAAAACATAAAGAAAACCTTCTTTCATATCTTTTACAATTATCGGTACGATATGGCCTTCCTGTATTCTTTTTATAAATGGTATTGTAATAAACATTTCTAAAATTGCAGATAAAAAGAAAGCGAGACAACTTATTATTACGAGCATTTTCAAACCAATTATGCCGTATAATATTCCTCCTAGTACAGGTGCAACTATATTAGATAATGCTTGCACACCATTTACGATACCGTTTGCTTGTTCTAACTTTTTCTCTGGAACTAATTGAGGAATACTCGCCATTACAACTGGTGCGTACATTGCACTAACGACTGCTAGTAAAAACATAATTGTTCCAATCATTAAAATAGATACCGATTCAGTTAATAACAAAACTATAAAACTTAATACAATAGCAGCGTTTATAAAATCAAAAATGACCATTACATTACGGCGGTTGAAACGATCTGCTATTGCTCCGCCAAGAGGTGCTAGCAGAAACGGAATACTCGTTACCGCATATAACCCTGCGAATATATCTGCACGCCCTGTTATATCTAGCACATATAGTGAGAGAGCAAAACGTAATAGTGTTGAACCTAAAATAGTAATAATTTGACCACTTACCATTAAGTGAAAATCTTTCAAGGAAGATTGAATACTTGCTGGCATCCTCGTCACATCCTTCATTTAACCTAGACCGACTGTCGGTCGATAATACTTAAACAGAAAATCACTATTTCTGTTTAATTAAAACTTCCATCATATAATCAAAAGATCCCTCTTTCGCTCCGACAGATGCTTCCATCATTTTGATATAAGCTTTAGCTCTGTTTATCATTTCTTCAGGTTTCCACTGGAATAAACTATCATCAAATATGACTTGCGCTGAGGAAATTAACAGTTCAATCGTTTCTTGTGGGTATGAGGTACAAAATATGCCTTCTTCTATTCCTTGCTCTAAAACTTCCGTTAATACAGGAGATAAATGTATAATGGACTGCACTAAACTTTTCTGATGCATTTCTGCATTATTTGGTTGATGGAATTGTTCAATCATTTTTTCTTTTACATCTCCCGATTTTGGTGATTGTTCCATTAAAATTTTAAATAACTTATCTAAAACTGGAATATCGGGATTGGAGACAATCCTTTTCGCCTTAGTGACATCCTCTTTAATAATCCTCATAATGATTTCATCCATTACTTCCTCCTTCGACTTAAAATAATGATAAAACGTCCCCTTTGCTATACCAATTTCTTTTAAAATGTCATTCACGGTTGTTTTCGTATAGCCTTTCGTAAGAAACAAACGCTCAGCTATTTCTAAAATTTCCTTTCTACGCTCCTCATACTCTTTTACAATTCGCATTCAAGTTCTCCTTCTCACTAGACCGACTGTCGGTCTATTAAAATTATATGTTTAGTTTGCAAAAAGTTTCCTATTATCGTACATATACAACACCATACTTTCTATTTCCTTTATGGATTTTTTAAAATATTTTAATACGGTGAATGAAATTTCAAGAATTACTCTTTAACACCTCCCTTGTACTTGTATCGACTTCTTTGTATAAAAAAAGAGCCGCAACGCTTTGCGACTCTTTGACAATAATACCTATTTAACGGCCACGTCGTTGCTGACCTTGCTTTGTACTACCTTTTTTATTACTTGGCTTATTAAATGATCGGTTGTTTTCATTTCTCGAACTATTTCTTGAATCATTTCTTGAGCTATTTCTAGAATCACGTCTTGATTCACTTCTCGAACCTTCGCGGCTATCTCTTTGACGATTTTGACCTGATTTCTTCGGAGCTGGCTTTGGTACCGGTTTTCCATTTTCATCTACACGTTTTATCTTCGGTTGTTCGATTATTTCTCTTTGTATTGGTGCACCAAGCGTTTTTTCAATTTCTTCTAAATGTTTTTCATCTTTCGCTGCAACGAACGTAATTGCAAGACCTGATCCACCTGCACGTCCTGTTCGGCCAATGCGGTGAATATAACTTTCTACATCTTCAGGGATATCAAAGTTAAATACGTGCGTTACACCATCTACATCAAGTCCACGAGCTGCTACATCCGTTGCGATTAAGTACTGAATTTTAGCTTCGCGGAAACTCTTCATAACTCTTTCACGTTTCGCTTGAGGTATATCACCATGAAGTTCAGCACAATTATAACCTAGTCCTTTTAAATTATCATAAAGCTTACTTGCTCTAACCTTTGTACGACAGAAAATAACTGCTAAAAATGGCTGATCACGATCCATAACAAAACGAAGTGCATCTGGCTTTGCACGATCTGTCGTCTCAATGACACGCTGTTCAATTGTATCTACCGTTACTTCTTCACTTTGTACTTGAATCATTTGCGGCTCATCCATATAACGTTTCGCCAATTTTTTAATATCTTTTGGCATCGTTGCTGAGAATAACATCGTTTGTTTACTACCAGGTGTCTCATCTAAAATATCTTCAATATCATATAAGAAACCGAAATAAAGCATTTGATCCGCTTCATCTAGTACAATCGTTGAAAGATTACTTAAATCAATTGTTTCACGTCGTATATGATCTAATAATCGTCCTGGTGTTGCTACAACAATATGTGTATTACCTTTTAATTTTCTCAACTGTTGTGCTACATCTTGCCCACCATAAATCGCTAGTACATTAATATCTTCTCTTTGAACAAGCATTTTTTTAATTTCAGTTGTAATTTGCAGGGCTAGTTCCCTTGTTGGTGCAACAATTAAAGCCTGAACATCACTAGACTCTGGATCGATTTTTTCTAAAATCGGTAACACGAATGCTAACGTTTTACCCGTTCCTGTTTTCGCCTGCCCAATAATATCTTTACCTGACATAATAACAGGAATTGCCTTCTCTTGAATTGGTGTTGCTTCTGTAATTCCATTTTCACGTAATGTATGATTAAAAGTTTCACTAATTCCTAATTCTAAAAAGTTTTTCAAATAGACCACTTCTTTTCCTTATTTTTCACATTAGCTTTCATTGTACCATTTGTTTCGCCAAATATGAAAAATAAAAAAATTCTTATCTTCTTTTTTTATATTCATCCTGTACTAGATGAACAAATTCTTTTTGCTTTTTCTCAGATTTTATTAATGCTTCCATGTTAGTAGAAGACAAAATGAACTTCTTAATTTTTCTATTACTCCAAATTAAACTTGTATACTTCGGATCTTCATGTAGATTTCAAAACCACTCTAATTCACTTAATTTTGCGATATGGTGTTTCAATTTCATGTCATTTCGAGGATAAAATAAAATGATATCTGCTATTACATCAAATAACGAACCCATCTTCTCCCCCCTATACCCTTGCTCAAATTATATATATTCTTCTTTACATATATACTTCAATTTTACCGAAATATAATGTTACTGATTTGGTTGAACTCGCAAAATATATGAACTAAAAAACCGATCTTTTCGATTTAGGAAAGACCGGTTTTCATTAGTTTATACAGTAAGCTTTCCTCCATGATAGCAATAATACTGTGCTGCTTTAAGACTTTTAATCCTATCTAAAGACTGTTCCGCCCTTTCTATATCTAAACAAAAATTCGGATTAGCTATAACTAACTCTCGATTCTCTTGAACCGCTGCATCTCCTGTAATTACACAGTCTAAATTGGGAAAATATAATGAAATATGCCCCGAGGTATGTCCTGGCGTTGCCACTACTTGACATTCATTATTCAAAATCATTTGACCATCATGTACTTTTTCATCGACGGAAATATGTTTTATATTTTTTAACTGTTGTATAAACCATTTACCAAATTCTTTTTCTTCATTTGGCATACGTTCTAACATTTCTTCAGCTTGAACTAACCTCTCTGATTTTATATCACCATTAATATAGTTAGATTCAATTTCACTAGCAATAACATTAATATTTGGATATTTCACTTTGAAATCATATAAAGATCCTATATGATCGTCATCATAATGGGTAATAATTATATTCTTTAAGTTTTTCATCTCATATCCATGTTTTAATATTGCATTTTCAATTAAAGGTAAAAAACTTGGATATCCTGTATCGACTAACGTTAATTCATTATGTAATATAATTAAACTTGGATAAATACATTGTTTTTGCCCGTTAAATTCGAATTCAATTGGTAGTTCTATTATTTTCATTTTTCTTCCCCCATACCGCTTATAAAATGCATAATAATAACTAAATCACCCACATACATTTTACAATATATATACTATGTAACGGAACACTGTGAATCGTTGCATAATCCACATTATATTATTTTGAACAGGTATTCCCCTATTTTTATGGAAATATATAATTAAGAAAAACAATAAAATTGATTAATCTCTCTCTTCTTTGTCCATCCTTTTAAAAAATCTATGTTTTTGTAAAAGGAGTGTTTATATGGAGAAACAGACACTTTGGAAAAAGTTCAAAAAAAGCTCTGTAAACCTCGGTAAATCCAGCGTATATGAAAGTATTATCTTATTCTACACAATGAAAAAGAAAGAATTACCTACTAAAGCGAAATTCATAATATTAGCCGCTTTATCTTATTACGTATTAACAATCGATTTCATTCCAGATATAGCTGCTATTATTGGGATTGGCTTATTAGATGATGTTTTAGCAATCGCTGTAGCGCATAAATATGTGATGCGCCATGCAGATGCTGAAATTCGAGAGAAAAGCAAGGTAAAAATGGAGTCATTATTTACTTCAGCACAAGCATAATTAAACTATCTAGTCATTTACCATGAGAGTATTGCACAATATAAATTCCTAAAAAGTAAAAGAATTTCTCTTAGTCCTCAAACTGTAAACAAATAGGGTGTCAGCACTTGTTCCTAAGTTCTGACACCCTATTATTTGTTCTTATATTTGTTATGCAATTGATTCATGAAAGATTCCGGTAGAGAGATTCTTTCATAACGAAAGTCAATAACAGTGCAGATAGTTTATATAGTTGCATGTGTCCCCTTATACAAAACTGCTATTGCCGCGACTATAAGGATCATACCCATAAAAGCAGGTGCAGTATGACCAAGTGATACATAGATTTGTCCTCCAATAATAGGACCAATCATTCTTGCTAAAGCTTGAATAGATTGGCTTCCACCTTGAATCCTTCCTTGTTCACTAGAACTAACAGACTTTGAAAGCATCCCGTTGAATGAAGGCCCGAAAATTGAATCCCCAAAACCATACATCAGCATTCCAACGATAAGTAGTGGATAGAGTGAAAACAAAGCTGATGCCGCAATAAAACTGTATCCTATAATCTCCGAAACCATCCCAAGAATTGCTATTTGTTTATCACTAAGCTGGATCAAAAGCTTTGGCAGGATAAAACTTTGTGAAAAGATGTCTTGAAAGCCCAAAATTGAAAACATAAGTCCGATTAATGCAGGTTTCCAACTGAAAGTATCCATTGTAAATTGCGTGAAAATTGCTTGTAAAGATCCGTTAGGTATCCAAAGTAAAAACGCTGAGACAAGTAACCATTTTAAACTTTTCATGGAAAGTATGTTTGCTAGCTGTGCAAAAGGATTTAACCTTACAAAAGTAATCTCTTTCAACCTATTATTTTTTTCAAGACTCTCAGGCATATATTTGATCCCATATACAACATTTATTAACGTTATGATTGCACCAAAATACATAGGTACAGTATCACCAAACTTGGCAAGTCCCCCCCCAATGGTTGGACCAATGATAGTTCCCGCACCTACAACTGCACTCACCCATCCAAAGTATTTCGTTCTCTGCTCTTTTGGAATGATGTCTGCAAAGTATGCGAAGATAGTACTTATGCTCCCGCCTGTTATTCCTTCTATTATGCGTCCAGCAAATAGTACCCATAAAGCTCCTCCTATTCCAAAAACTAAGTACCCAATTGCAGAACCAAATAAGCATATTAAAAGTAATGGACGACGGCCATACTTATCGCTTAAAGCCCCGAGTACTGGGGCAGCTAAAAACACGCAAGCCGCATATACGGAAGTTAGTAGTGTTACAACTAATGCTTGTTCTTCCGGATTACTTATATATGGCTGTACTAAGAATGGGACTACAGGCATGATGATACTGAAACCTATACCACAAAGAAATACAGAAATAAGTCCGAATAGTAAAGCATGTTTATCTATGCTTTTTTCAGTTTCCCTTTCATTTTGTGATCTAAATATAGACATTTAACTTCTCTCCTTAAAATACTTTGTTGCTTCGTCAACAAAATAATAACTCCGTTTTGTTGATTAGTCAACAAAAATGACATAATGAAAAAGCAGCCTATTCGCATTAGAGTAGGGCTGCCATTTCATTATTAAAATGTATTACGATTTAATATGTATACCTTGTTTCTTTATTTCTGCATCCAAATGTCTACTATACTTTTCCACGAAACGAATTATACTGTCGAATTCTTCTTTAGTTACTTGCTCAAATACAGCTTTATCCCGCTCATGAAACTCTTTGTGCAGATTTTCATGGATTTTATAAATTTCTTTCCCTTGTTCGGTAAGCCTAAAATAAATTTCTTTCTTATTTTCTGACTTTTGGTAGCTTTCAATAAAACCTTTTTGTATGAGCTTCTTAGTCATTCTACTTATAGCACCGCGAGTCACATAAAAAGCCTCTGCGAGTTGTGTCACGTTAGAATCTGCATTGTTTTCAATATATTCAATGCAGTGAACTTCAGAAGACTTAAAACCTTTAAGACCTTCTTCCATCTTATCTTTATTAAGCCAAACCAGCTTATTATATAATTCCCTGAAACCGTTCATGACCTGTTCTTCTTTATTCATGACCTGCCCTCCTCACCGCTCATTAGCACATTAAAACTATTATATTAAATTTCTGCTTATGTTTCGACAATATTGAAATAATTATTGTAACGTTCAAGATATGTGTAAAAATTGGCGCTTAAATAAAACAATTCATTAAACAGCAAAATTATTGATACTTACAGTAAACGGTAGACAAAAAGTAAGAGCTAAGATCATTTCTCTTAGCTCTTCTTTTATAAAACTATTTCACTTCATTAGCGACAAAAAAGTGCTCACATACACTTGATATGCGCTGTAAGTCCACGTTCCCACCGGATATAACAGCTACTACTTTTTTCCCTTTTATATAACTATCAACTGTTCCTGCAAGAAGTGCAGCAGTTGCTAATGCACCTGCACCTTCTACAACAGCTTTCCCACGTTGTAATAAATCTTTCATCGCTACTTCCAGTTCTTTTTCTGATACAGTTACAATATCATCTACTAATTCTTTTACAATTTCAAATGTTAATTCCCCTGGTATTTTAACTGCGCAACCATCTGCAATAGTAGGTGCCTCATAATGTTCTACGATTGCTCCTTTATCGTAAGATGCCTTCATTCCATGAACATTATCTGCTTGGACACCAATTATATTAATCGATGGATTAAAAGATTTTAATGCTACAGAAATACCAGAAATAATTCCGCCTCCACCTATTGGTACAATAACAGTATCTACATCCCACATATCATCAAGAATATCTAATCCAATTGTACCTTGACCAGCCATTACCTCTACATCATCATATGGATGTAAGTATGTCTCACCTGTTTCCCTTATAATTTCTTCACATTTTGCCTTTGCATCATCAAAGGTTTCACCATGTAAAATCACTTCAGATCCATATCCTCTAGTTGCTTCAACTTTCGCCTGCGGTGCAGAAATTGGCATAACAATTTTACTCTTAATACCGAGTAAATGAGCAGATAATGCAACTCCTTGTGCATGATTACCTGCTGAACATGCAATTACACCTTTTTCTTTTTCTTGATCCGTGAGCCGCGACATTTTATTAAATGCGCCACGGAATTTAAAAGAACCCGTTAATTGCATATTTTCTAATTTCAAATGAATTTCTCCGCCCGTTTTACTAGTCAAGTAAAAAGATTTTACTAATGGCGTTTTACGAGCATTTCTATCTAGAATCTTGTGAGCTTTTTTAATATCGTCTATATGTAATGGTAGTTTTCTAGTTATCATACTTACACCTCTTCCAATGTTCTATTCCTAAGTTTTCGTAAGTCGTAGCTCCTTTATACGAAAAGAAAAAGTCTTTATATATGTACCCCACTCTGAAATAAACACATTTGCAAACAATTTAACATCCTCTTCATATCACGTTCTTTATAATGATTCAGGCATGCAATTTGGATCCAGTTATTCTTTTGTAAATACGCTGATTCATAATGGACAATATATCCTTGTAAAGCTAACGCATCACCTACCGTTTTAGAAGACTGACCTTCGCTTAATTGAATTGTAAATATAATTTTCGCGGCATGTTCTTTAGGTGAAACAAGCTTTAACCCCATATCAGTAATAACTTCTTCAACATAATCGTATGTCTCTTTAATTTTTACAAATGCCTTTTCATCTTCAAATCTCTTCAACGCTTCTTGCAATGCATAAATTAAATTCCATGATTGTGAGTATGGAATGCTTTCATTTTCTTCATACATACCAATGTCCATATAAGCCGGCACAGCCTCGTTTATTTTTACAATGTGGTTATGAAAAATGAAAGAAATTCCTGTATATGATTTAATCGCTTTACCGCTAACACCACTTGCAAAATACACATCCTTCAAGTCTATTGGTATTGCTCCAATTGAGCTTATGCAATCTACACATAGTTTCATTTGATTCTCGTTACAAAGAGTATTTAGCTCGTTTAAATCGTTTAACATTCCATTAGATGTTTCATGATGAACAAACCAAAGCCATTCATAATTTCCGGTTGTCATTATTTCTTCTAATTCGTTATAAATAAACGGCTCTCCCATTTCCTTTTTATACGTATCAAAATGTAATTGTGCTCGTTTTGCATGCCCAACTAATCTATTTCCAAATTCTCCATTTGTTAATACTAGTCCTTTCCCTTTTAAAGAACGTAGTTGCAAAGCAATTGCATCATTTGCTAACGTCCCTGTTCCTAACATAAGCTGTACATGTTTTGCTTTTGTCATGTGAAGTAACCGTTTTTTCACATTGTCCATCGTCACTTGAAATGACTTAGAGCGATGCGAAATAGGCCGCGTAGAAAATGCCTTTCGAACATTCTCTTCAATATCTACTGGACCAGGTAAAAACGTGTATTCTTTCGTCATAATACTTCCAACACTCGATTCTTCAAACATAGCAGGGGTAACATACATTGGCTGGAAGGCTGCTTCTTCTGTACCAACTAACGTATGGAAAGATTTGAATCCCATTTGCTCATATAAAGCTAGTTCACGTGTTGTTGCAGAAATGAGTGCCAATTCATATCCATTTAGAAGCAAATAACGATGTAGAAAACGAATTAATCCTAATAACGCTCTTCCATTCCTATATTCACGTTCTACTGAAAGTAAACGAATTTCATACACTTTTTCTCCATGCTCTTGCAAATAAACATCTAAATTTGAAATTTTATAATCTAACGAGAATGGTCGTTTTCCCCGCACCGCGACCATACCTACTAATCTATCCTCATCTAAACAAATTAAATATGTATTTTCTTCATGAAACCGATCTATACGAAACCGGTCTTTCGTTTCTTCATGTTGCGGAATCTCTTCTACAAAAGTTTTATAATTTAATTTATGTATACTTTCAAATTCCCAATCTTGATCAGCAACTTTATAAATTAACCCCATGCCTTATCTCCTTTATCTATTTAATAAAAAATGATAAGTGGAGATTATCCCCACTTATTAAACATTTATTTTATTCTCGATTTACATATAGAATAAGTACAATAATCATTCCACTTAAAATAGTCGTAACAATAGAATAAGAATAAAAAATCATACAAATTGGTAAACAAGCAATCGTAATTAGTCCTGGCTTCGTAAATCCTTTAAATATTAAATAAAATACAATAAAAATGCCTATGAGGGTAAGCGCTATCAAATAATCAAATGCGATTAATCCTCCAATAAATGTTGAAATACCTTTACCGCCCTTACCTTTAAATAAAACTGGGTAAATATGTCCAATAATAACGGCCAATAATGTTAACATTACGAATGTAGGATCTTCAAAAAGATATTTTGCAACAGTAACAACGATTGCCCCTTTAATCGCATCCCCTAAAAATGTAGCGATGAAATACCCTTTTCCATATACGCGCCCCATATTTCTTGCACCAGGATTTCCGCTTCCTTCACCCCTAATATCAACGTTATGTCTCAATTTTGTTACTATATAAGCGGTCAAGATGTTTCCAATTAAATAAGAAGCCATCAAATATAAAAACTGCATACTATTAATCATGTAATCATTCACTTTCTACATGGGATTACATATACAATATTCAATTACTACGTATATTGTACGTTTTAACATACATCCCTTTATACATTTTAATATCATATTTTTACAAATCATACAAAAATTCTCATACGCTATTTTTAAAAATATATATCCCTCATTAAATAATATGTTCCTTTCACTGCCATTTCTGCTTGTGATACAAATACAATTTCTTTAATACTTTCTTCACAGCATTTCTTAAATGCAGCAAATATTTCAGGAACTAAACGCAATATACTGCCACTTACTGCAATTGGAGTTGAGCGCTTAAATTGCATCTTGTTATAAACATCTACCGTAATTCTTGCTAATTCCTTTCCAGCTCGCATTATAATTTCATGCGCATAATCATTGCCATTTCTCGCTGCCTGAATAACTAATGGCGCGATTGCTGCAATTTTATCTTTAGAAGAAGTATATACTAAGCTTTTTATATGAGACGGTGTCAACAGTTGAAACTGACTTTGAATATTCAAACTCAATGGACAAAGACTGATTCCTTGATCGAATTGAATTGCCATTTTCTTTAAAGCTTGTAATGCAATCCAATATCCGCTCCCCTCATCACCTAAAATATGTCCCCATCCACCGCTATACTCATACACTTCTCCTTTCTTTCCGATACAAATTGCCCCTGTACCACCTATAGTTAATATTCCATCCTTACCTTTTAAAGCAGCTGCATGCGCAATCATTGCATCATTAAAAATTTCAATTTCTGTTCCGTATTTCTTTTTTAAACGTAATGTTAATTCATTTGTATTCGCGCCACTTATGCCGGCTAACCCTAAACAAACACAAACGCAATGCCCATTTATTAAACTCTTCTGGCATTGATCAATTGCTTCCATAATATGCAAAAGTGCCTCATCAAAATCTATTAATACATTTCCAAATCTGCTCATACCTCTTACAACTTCATTTCCATTTTGATCAAATGCAATTGCCTCTGTCTTCGTTCCCCCGCCATCTACTCCGATCATATACTTCATATGTTCGCCTCATTTTCATTTACATATTGGAGGGAATGTTACATTCCCTAAAACCACGGAATTCTTAGCACCTGTTGCGCTCGGCACATTACTCGGATTACGATAATACGTTTCGTTTGCTAAAACCGCAAAGGCGATCGCTTCTTTCGCCGCTGAGGAATAGCCTAAATTTTCTTGAATAAATATTTTGCATTTTTCTTCCTTTAATCCAAATCGTATCATTTCAACAAGTGTACGATTATAACTTCCGCCCCCGCCTAAAATTACTTCATCGATTTCATAATACGGAAAAATAAATTCCTGATAATGATGAACAATTGAACTTGCTGTAAACATCGTGACAGTTGCCAATATATTTTCTCTACTATGCTTTTCAAATCGATTCAATAATTCAGTCACAAACGCTTCTCCAAACTGTTCTCTACCAGTTGATTTCGGTGGATTTATTTTCAAAAATGGGTGATTCATACAATATGTCAAAATTTCTTCTACAACTACCCCCTGTTTTGCAATCTTACCATTTTGATCATATGACAACTGAAATAACCTTTGGCATACTTCATCCATTACCATATTACCTGGACCTGTATCAAATGCTATAACGCTCTTCTCACTTAGTTGACTTGGTATTACAGTCACATTACCAATCCCGCCGATATTTTGTAGTAGTCTATTTTTAGTTTGGTGACGATATAAAATAATCTCTGAATATGGTACAAGTGGTGCACCTTGTCCTCCAGCTGCCATGTCCATCGTTCGAAAATTAGAAATAACTGTCGTATTCGTTTCATACGCTATTACTGCTGGTTCCCCAATTTGCAAAGTTGAAGAAAGAATATTACCTTCTTGCTTTGGCTGATGATAAATCGTTTGTCCGTGAGAGCCTATTAAATCTAATTGTCTCAAAGGAAAATTGGCCTCTTTACAAACTTCCTTTACAGCATTGGCGAAGCATAAACCAAGTTTAAAATTTAAACTACATATAAGTTGGACATTCGAAGTTTCAATTGATAACGCTTGTTGGATCTCATTTTTCATATCATTACAAAATGGAACAGTAGTAAAATGGATGAGTTCGATTTTAGAATCTACACCACTTCCTTCTATATGAACGAGCGCTACATCTATTCCATCTAATGAAGTACCAGACATTACCCCTGCAATATACATAACGTGCATGACCTCCTATTTACTAAAAAACAATCATGTAAGTAACGAACGTACAACCAATCGAAAACAATATAAATCTAAAAAACAACTGAGCTTTCGATGCAAACGATCCATCAATGAAAGAAACAACTACCGTAAGCAAAACGCTTGCCGCAATACTTGTAACGAGCCATATACTATGCATTTGTGATAGATTTAGCATGCCTAATAAAGGGACAAAAAGTAAATTTGCACAAATCACTCCAAATAATAATAAAAATACGCCTTTATAACTAAATTTTATATTCATTCTATTTCCCCCTTTCTAGTTTTAATGTGAAAGAAGTGATAGACAAAAAGTCTATCACTCAAAATAACAGCGTGCAGATTAAGGATTAACAGATTCCCCGTCACCATTCTTTTCAATTTCAAGCATATTTTTGTCGTACATTTTAAAGAATGGTAAATAAATAAGGAACGATATTGCTATATTTATAAATACTAATACAATCGCACGCCAATCTCCACCTGTTGCTAAATATGCACCAATTGGAGCAGGTAATGTCCATGGCGGCATAATATGCGTTGGTGTTACAAATCCCATCGCAGTTGCTGAATATGCAACAGTTGCTGTTACAAGTGGTGTAATGATAAATGGGATAATTAAAATTGGATTTAGTACAATCGGTAATCCGAATATGACTGGTTCATTAATATTAAAAATACCCGGAACAATACAAGTTCTTGATAATGCTTTCGAATATTTCGATCGACCAAATATAATCATAGCTAATACAAGCCCTAACGTCGCACCAGAACCGCCAATCCATATAAACCATTGATATAACGGCTCTGGTGAAATAAATGGCAACTGATCTGCTCCACTAGCAACTGCTTCACCATTTTTCCCTAGGTATACTTCCCATAATGGCCGAGCAACAGTTCCAACAACCGACACACCATGGATTCCGAATGACCAAAAAAACGTAATTAAAAACACTGGAATCATTACACCGAAGTAACTATCCCCAGCTTTTACTAATGGTGCTGCTAATTTATCAACAACATGGTGTAAATCAATGCTAAAAACGACAGTTACTAGACTCATTATAATAATAACGAATGCTGCAGGTATAAGTGCTTCAAATGAACGCGATACAGATGGCGGTACTTGTTCTGGCATTTTAATCATTACATTTTTCTTCTTACAAAATCTTAAAATCTCTACGGATAAAATAGAAACAATCATCGTCACAAATAATCCATGACCTCCGAGATTTGTCATCGGAAGCATGAATCCTTTTTTATCAATTAACTCAGGCGTTAATGTTAAAAGTAGTGAACATACCGCGAGCTGTGCTCCTGATAAAGCATCTAATTTATAACTTTTCGCTAAATTATATCCTATTCCAAATGCGATATATAAGGACATAATAAACATGGTTAAACGATATGGTATCAATATACTTGTTTGATTCTTTAATGCCCAAACTGATATGAAACTATCTTTCGGCAGTGGTGGAAATGCTACTATTAAAAAGAAGCTTCCTACTATAATAAATGGTAACGCCGAAATAACTCCATCACGGATTGCTTGTAAATGTCTCTGCTCAGAAAGCCTTGCCATCGGTCCAGATAAGTTTTTATCAAGAAACGTGACAAACTTATTCATAACGTTTCCCCCTAACTTATTAATTCATTTACAGTTTTTAATAAAGTCGGGCCACCAAGCGGTGTGTATGCTTGCGGCGGTATGATGCCACACGGAATAGATTCCTCCTCTGCAAATTTTTTTACAGAGTCAAATCGGTGTCTTATTTGAGGTGCCACCATTACGACATCCCAGCCATTCTTTACTTCTTCCTCTACCTCATTCGTTCCAATTGCATGCACTTCCATGTTCACACCATTTTTCTCCGCTTCTTTTTTTAAAGCGTTTACAACAATTGCACTGGACATTCCTCCAGAACAGACGAACAAAACTTTCATTTATTAATCCTCCTATACTTATAATTTATTACCCTTCAAATGAAAGGAAGTTTCACTTTACTAACAAGCATATGAAGTAGTAAATGAATTTAGTTATAATGAAAGTAAATTTCATTAAAAATATTTTTCCTATTAAATTAATGTTTCAATATGCAATTTTCTCTATTGCAAAGTCAACCTCGCCTCATATATTATTTTAAATAATCATATGATAGGGAGGCGTATAAATGATCGTTAAACGTTTATTAATGATATGTTGTATCGTCATCTTGTTCATCCCTTTCTCTTTCATTCCCCCTCACTTTACTTATGCTGAAGTAAATACTACGTACAAAAAACATGAATTACGTGCTGTATGGATTGCATCTGTTCTGAATATTGATTGGCCCTCAAAAACTGGCTTACCCATTGAAAAACAGAAACAAGAATTTATAAGATTATTAGACGATGTAAAAAGCACTGGTATGAATGCAGTTGTTGTACAAATTAAACCAACCGCTGATGCTTTCTATCCTTCAAATTACGGTCCTTGGTCTGAATACATTACAGGAACACAAGGAAAAGATCCTGGTTATGACCCGCTCGCATTTATGATTGAAGAAACTCATAAAAGAAATATAGAATTCCACGCTTGGATTAACCCATACCGAATAACGATGAATCACACCGATATAAATCGATTATCAAATAATCACCCTGCAAGGCAACATCCCGATTGGGTTGTCACTTATGGCGGAAAGTTATATTACAATCCCGGTATTCCGGAAGTGAAAAAATTTATAACAGAAGGCGCTTTAGAAATCGTACAAAATTACGATATTGATGCGCTGCATATGGATGATTATTTTTACCCATATAAAGTAGCCGGTGAAGAATTTCCAGATCAGAAAACATACGAAACATATAATAATGGTAGATTTACAAATATAGAAGATTGGCGACGTAATAATGTAAATGAACTTGTAAAAGATTTAAATACTGCTATAAAACAAGAAAAATCATATGTAAAGTTTGGCATTAGTCCGTTCGGCGTATGGCGAAATATAGCTGACGATCCCACTGGCTCTAACACAACCGCAGGCCAAAGAAACTATGATGACCTTTATGCTGACACACGTGAGTGGATACAAAAAGGATATATTGACTACATTACACCGCAAATATATTGGAATATAGGTTTCACCCCAGCTGCATATGACATATTAGTAGATTGGTGGGTTAAAGAAACAAATAACAAACCGCTTCACCTATACATCGGTCAAGCGGCCTATAAAATTAATAATAACTCCGTCCCTGCTTGGTCTGATCCAGAAGAATATCCAAAACAAATTGCATTAAACCGGCTATATCCTGATATAAAAGGTAGTATGCATTTTAGCTTAAAAGATATTAATAACAATCCACTCGGAGTTAAAGATAGACTTTCAAAAAACATATATAAACATCCTGCATTAATCCCGCCTATGCCTTGGCTTGATCATGATCCACCAAAACAGCCGACTTTAAAAGGCGCCATTCCAAGAGATGAAGGTATTGCAATCGGTATCATTGACAATAGAGATAATGATTCTGCTTATTACGCTATTTACCGCGTGAATGGGAAAAATGAAGTGGATATACAAAATCCCAAAAATTTACTTACTACTGTAAGAAAAACAAAACTTGGAGAAATTTATGTAGATAAAACCGCTATTTCTGGAGAAACGTATACGTATGTCGTAACTGCAGTTGATCGATTGCATAATGAAAGTGTGGCTTCTAGTCATACTACCGTTAGAGCAAAATAAAACCTCATAAAAAAAGCGCCTTAAAGCTGTGATATTTAGCTTTTAAGGCGCTTTTTGTTATTTATTCTTAAACTTCTCAGTCGCTGCCCTCATCTTCACATTTAAATCGTGATCAATCGAGTCGCGAATATCTCGCTCTACTACTTCCATTTCTTTTTTGAAATTTTCCAAGTAGATCTTCAGTTCTTCTTCCTTCTCTGGTCTTTGTGAAGGTGGTAATTGTACTACCAACGATAACATGGCCGTTAAATCTTTCATTAAGAATGTTTCAAGTTTATGTTGTTGTTCAAACATGCGTTGCTCTTGATAGTACGGAAGTGCATTTAATACCGAAATTGTAATATCATCAACCGTTCTTTGTAATGAAGGATTTATTGAGCGTTTATACGCTTGAATTGTATTTAATGCGTCTGGATAACGGTCATAAAAATACAATTTGTAAAATGATAAGTCTGTCGGTTTTACAGTTTGCTGCGTTTCTTGTCTTAAGAAATCTTTCACTTTCATCGCAGCCACATCAATATCTTCATTCGTAAGCTTTTTCGTAGTTTTTGCCATTACATGCACTTTTTTCTGCTTTTCTTTCGGTAACATCGAGAAGACTTGCTCTCTCGTACGTTGACCTGATGCACAAAATAGAGTATTTAATGTATTTTGTTCTTTCTTTCCTTCGGTGCGAATCCAGCGATAAAACAGTGGATGTTGTGTAAATTCTTGTAGAAACGGTATTGATTTGTTTGATATCTTATCTAGAGAATCTTGCGCTCTTTTATATGGCTTCGTCCATGAAAAATACAGTTTCCGCCCGAAGTATACGACTAAAACAACGACAGTAAATGCTATTAAAAGCAATGTACCAAGTAGTAATAGTACTGTTTGAATGAAACTCATTTGTTCACCTCCTCTAATAATCCGTTATTTCCTTGGACGCTGAATGAGTTTCTGCTTCATCTCATCATTAAATGTGTCTAGTTCAATAACGAACTTCTTGCTTGACTCAATAATACGTTCTGACGATTTTTCAGATGCTTCAATTGCAGCGAACACATTTTGGAATGATTCACGTAATTTATCCATGCTAATAGCAGGGTTTTCAAGCAATTTCGTCGTTTCTTCTGTATTTTGTTTTAACGCTTGAGAATTACTTAATACCATCGATTCAATTGCTTCATTCGTCGCATTTACGGCATCAATTGTTTTCCGTTGATTCGTTAATGCAAGCTGAATAGCAGCTGAAACTGTTACAACGTTTTGTGTCATCGTAATCGCATTACGTATTGCCTCTGTTAATTTTTCATTATTTTTCTTAATGATGTCTACAGAAGCTATAGATTGTAATAATACACTTTTCGCTTGCTGCATATTACGTGTACGTACAAGTATCTTTTCTAATGCATCGTTAATTAACGGAATATCCCTTTGACGCTCTGGGTTTTGTTTCTCAGCTTCAAGCATGCCAGCAAGCTTTTTCCCTAAGTATACTTGTTTATCAAGAGCATGAATTTTATCGTGCGATTGTTCTTTTAACATTTCAAGACCAACTGTATCCTCTTGTAAGTTATCACGACCAATTAGAAGGGATCTAATAATTTCCTCGATTTGTTTATCTATAGATTGGTATTTATGCACGTATGTTTCAAGTGGATTTTTCTTGAATACTTTAAACATTATTTTCTTCATACCACTTGCTTTAAGTGAATTGGGATCAAGCTCTGATACCACTTTTCTTAATTCTAACAATGTATTTGGAATTTCTTCATTTTTCCCATTCATCATCGCTGTTACAGGGCGTTTTAAAGCTGATAACGTTTGTCCTGCTGCTTGTTGCTCTTTATCCCCTAAATCTCCTAGCTGAGACAATACTTTTGATAAATCTGTATTTTGCTCGCTATTTAATTTTTGTACATAAAGATCAGCTTCTTTATTTAGTTCCTCTAATTCTGCATCTTGTATAACTGTATCAACTACTACTTCTACATTATTATCTTTCACAATGGATACAGGTTCTTTTTTCTCGAGTTCAGTCAACAAAATCGCTCCTTTATTTATATGTGCGAATTTATATGCACTATATTTCATCAATTATATCGTATTTCATATACATTCTGACTGCTTGAAATCGACTTTTTTAGAAATGCCTATTTATGCAGTCATTCCCTGTTTCTTACTATAAGTATACCTGTAATCAACATAATTTTCCTCAGACTTAAGACCTAGAGAACAACATGCTGAAGGCGGATTCTTCATATATTTCCTAAATAATTTACGTTCTTTCAATCGTGCTACACTCAATCTTTTGACATTCACCCGTTTTCAATGTGATAATTCTATTACACTCACTTCTATTTATTTTTGCGAGCTACAAATGCTCCCTTTTGAAACGCTAATAACACCGTTTCAAACGTATCATCTTCTTCAATCATTTTTATAAACTCATCTAATTCACTCGCATGAGAAGTTGCATTATCAACAACAAGAAAACCTTTTGGTTGTAACATACGTTTTATATGCTCAAACCACCACATGTATTGCGTGCGCTCTGAATCTAGGAAAATAAAATCAAATGAATGATCTAATTGGGAATCTAAAAATGCCCCTGCTTCTTGATTATGAATATCGATTCTTTGTAACAGGTTTGCCTTTTCAAAATTGACAAGTGCCTCTCCAACTCGTTCTGAAGAAAGCTCTACAGTTGTTACATTTCCATTTGTTTCTTCTACCGCATTAGCTAACCACAATGTAGAATAACCATTAGAAGTTCCAATTTCCAAGATATTTTTTGCATTACACCCTTTTACTAAAATTGATAAAAATTGCCCCATCTCACGAGAAACATTCCGTAGTTTTTCTTCCCTTGTTTTTTTATTTCGATCATGCTCTTCTCCATATTGTTCAAGTTGCAATAATAATGAATCTACTGTATCCATTCTTTTCATCGCCTTTCCAAGCAATATGATGAAAAAGCTCTTGCTGCCCGTCTATTTTTTATTATATGCGAAACAAAAACCTTTTTCCTGTTATATGACAAAGATTTATAATTTTTTATAGCATATTGTTTCGTTTTTTGGTAAAGTTAATTTCTACGTGCAATTATTCCATTCATATTATTTCATATTAAAATTGCAGTTATTAAATTATATAAACCCCATTTAAATGAATCGGTATTTCAAATTCAATTAAGCGCCCTTTTCGGACGCATTTTCTTTGTTTATATATTTCCAGAAGAAAGGATGCTTACAAATGAACGTGATTAGCTTAGATGCTGCTCGAAAACGAAAACAGCATAAAAAATTAATGATTACTATACCGATTATTACACGTATTTATGAAGAAGACGGGGAAATTAAATTTGAGGTAGCGGGCGAAAAAGATGTACCTCTTGAAATGTTAGAAAAATAATAAAAAACGCATTTCTGAAGAAATGCGCTTTTTTATATTTTTACATTTAAATGCATAAGTTTTTCAGGATTAACCATCATATAAATATTTGAAATTTTCTCATCCTCAAATGCAAACGAAAGAACATACGTTACTTTATTATTTATTGTAACTATAACTCCTGGTATACCATTTACCATTTTGAAATCAACAGTGTACTCTTCTGTCAATCGTTGTGCAATCCCAAAGAACAAACGTATAATTCGATCCGCAGAATAAATCGGATTAATCGCAGTCGTAACTTTACCACCACCATCAGCTTTGAGTATAGCATCTGTTTTTAATACTTCTAACATACCTTCCGCATCCCCACACTGTAATGATGATACAAACTTTTCAACATAAGAAGCCATTTTCTCCGTGCTTAATTTTGATTGCTTCGGTTTCTCCAAAATGCTTTTTCGTGCACGTTGAAAGATCTTCCTGCAGTTCACACTACTCTTATCAACAATTGAAGCTATTTCTTCGTATTCATAACTGAAAACCTCTCTTAATATGAAAACAATCCTTTCTACCTCAGATAGTTGTTGTAAAAGTAATAAATATGCGGTGGAAAGGGATTCTTTCATTATAAATGACTTTGATGGCTCATCACTCTCGTCTACAAGTGGCTCTGGTAACCACATCCCTACATACACGTTACGTTTATGCGCTGCCGATCGTAATTTATCAATTGAACGATTTGTCGCCATCTTACATAAATATGCTTTCATATTTTCTATAGATTGAGGATCTTCTATATTATTTAGCGAGATAAATACATCCTGAACGATATCCTCAGCATCCATAACACTCCCAAGGATTCTGTATGCTAACGAAAATAATAATGGTTGATACGCTTCATATAACTGCTCCGTTTCCATGATGAACTGCCTCACTTCCATATTGCTTTAAAATGTGTAACGCTGCTCGTTTCCCGCTTGCTACCGCAGCATCAGCTAATATTTCATCATGCCCTGCCCAATCTCCTGCAACATAAACACCTGGCATTTCAGGTATATTAGGACCCGGCTTTTCAACACGGTCAATATGAGGAAAATCATGTACTACTGTTATTTTCGGTAAATATTGCTGTGCAACAACTTCTCTTTTCCAATTTGGATGTAACAACTCCATCGTACTTTCCAACTGTTCTTTATCTTCATGAATATGATTCATCTCTAGCATAGGATTATGGTACTTAATTAGACTCACTGCAATTGATCCATCTTCACTTAATTTAGCTGCTCTCGATTGATTTGTGAAAAATATAGGTTGATCTAATCCTAATACAAATTGATGTGTAGGATTGGGTAATTGTCTCAAGCCAATATCTAATGCAGCAACAGTAACCGGTACCGATTGTTCATTCCATCTATGCAAACTTGTTCCTTCTGCACCTTTTATTATTTTACAAGCCTCTTTTGGCGGAGTCGTCACGATGACTGTATCTACTGCAAAAACCTCATCATCAACACAATGTATTCTTTGTTTATCTTCATAATGCTCTATTTCCAAAACATGCTTTTTAGCCAAAAATTTTACCCCGACATCATTCGCTAAATCTCTTAATTTTGTTATTATCGTCTCCCAACCACCATCTACATAAAGCACTCCTTCTTTTATAGAAAGCTGTATTTGCTTTAGTACAGATGATGCTAATTGTATTGTAGGAGCAAACGTATATGTTGTTGTCCGGCATAGCGCATAAAATATATTACGAACCATTGGATCTTTTATTTCATTTTCTGCCCATGTAGTTAGACTCATTTTCGGAACTTCTCCTACATCTAAATTTCCTAAACGAATCATAAGACGTGAGAATTGTACTTTTGCAGACCACGAAAGTAGTGGTGTTGATAAAATTGAGCGAAAATCTGTTGGGATGGTGAATATATCCCCTTTCCATATTCCATGTGCTTTTGTAGATGGTATTCCACCTGGAAGATTCAAACCGAGCTCATTAAAAGTTATAAACGCTGCCCCGCCTCTATATAAAGCATGTGCACCAAGATTCATGCAGATTCCATTTTTATTTATAGTCATCCCTCGGCCACCGAATTGACTGGATTTTTCTAATACAATCACTTTCTTTCCAGCTTTCGCTAAATATATAGATGCTGTTAATCCAGCAAGCCCACCGCCAACAATTGCTACATCAAATGTATTCATAATAAAATCCCTCCTTATCGTTCTACATACAAGACGAACGATTAAGGAGGGATGTGACATGAAAATAAATTTTTATTACCCTACTTTATTTCATTACTTTTTAATTCGGTCATATTGCATACGAAATAACTCAATTGCAAATGGAATATCCTCTTCACTCTTTATATAATAACTGATCCATCCTGATTCAGGTAATACGTGATGTGGTTTTACCAATCCTTGCTTCACTAATTCATCTCGCTTTAACTTCGGAAATGGTAAATCAGCTAATTTATCACCATGAAGATGGCCAAGTTCTTTCTTACCATAATTTATTTCAATACCACCAAATCGATGCGGTTTTTCAGAAACACCCGCCCAGCTGAGTACTTCATTTCTAATCATTTCACTAAATGACATGAACATTCACTCCTTATAAATGATTGATGTACTTTTAAATTAACATTTTCATTACTTTTTTCCATCAATCCAAAGTATGAATGGGAATACGAATATAGTTTAATCTTTATACTTTATTCTTTATGGAATAAGTGAATTTATTAAGCTACCGACAACAGCACAAAACAAAGACTAGACACATATCCTAATTTTGTAACCTAACTTACCTATAGAAAGGCGGGTAATACAATTGACTGCCAACATCGACTATACCTCCCCCTCAACCAATTTTACTTATGATGTAAATAAAAGTAATTTTTTTCGGAAAGATGCCCAAAATTATATAAATGTACTTGGTATTAAACAATTAAACACTTTAGAAAATACTTCTTTATTAGATATTTATTTAAGTACAGGAAATGTTGTAGAACCACATATTCATCAAAATGCAGCTGAACTTGTTTATTGTATTTCAGGGTCTGCTGTTGTTTCTTTACTTAATCCATTTACGAATCAAATATTAAACTTACCGATAAAACCGGGGCAAGTTGCCAACATTCCACAAGCGTGGTGGCATTATGAAATTGCTACAGCTGATAATACTCATTTATTAGCTATTTTCAATGCCCCAGCGCCAGAAGTTATTTTCGGTTCTGATATTTTAAGATTAACTCCGGCTCATATGATGGCCCATACTTACTGCCTCAATGAACAACAATGGAAACAAGCGGTTTCTCCTATTCAATCAACTACTGTTATTGGCCCTCCGGCAAACTGCAATCAAAACCGTGGAATGAAAAATTACCCAACCCAGCCCCTCCCTCAACAACATAATCCGTATCCCCAAGATTCTTATTACTTTCCTCTTTACTGGGGCTATTAATTTGTAAATTTTTAAAAGAATCATCATTTATCTCCTAGGAAAATACCGAGGAGATTTTTTTATTGTATGTTCTCTTCCTATTAATAATAGTAACAATTGATAGTGTACATACATATAATATTTATATATTAAATTGGAGGTGATAGTACTATGAGTAATTATAACTATCGAAAAAACTACTCTTATAATAAAAATAGTAGCTCTTCAGCATCCTCTCAATCTTCCAATTCTCAATCTTCCAATTCCCAATCGCAAAGAGACTTAGCCGAGCAAGGCTATGTAAAGAAAAAAGGATGTAACTGTAATAAAAATAAATAGTTTATTTTATGGATGAATTCTTTTTTAAAAGAATTCATCTTTTTTTGCTGGTCGGAAATTTTTAAAGTTACATAACTTATGCCTTAAATGAGAAAGGGTAAATTATACTTTTTTATACGAACTTAATAAAGAGTAATTGTTCAATTGATTTATTACTTATTTCCTCAAAAAATATAGTCCTTCCTAAATTTATTAGGAAGGACTATATACAAACCCCTGTTTAATTTCCTACTAAACATTGTAACAAATTAAACGATATTAATACCTGCACTTACAAATCCAGCAACTGCAGCTATTGGACTTGCTGCTGTTAATGAAACATACAGTAGTATTTTATCTCCAGCCGCTACTGGAATAGCTTCAGCAATGATTCCTGATGCTGTAGAACCAATCGCTATTGCGGCAAATGCTGGTGTTAATAAAAGAGGTGCGCCTTGTACTGTAAACGTATTGCTTGCTGCAGGTGCAGTTAATATTTGTATTTGCACTTGAACAGGTGATAATGGAGCTAAAGCAGCTGTTGCACTAAAGAAACCAGCTAATGACGTAATAACCCCTGCGCGTGGTGCTACAAATGCATAATCACCTACACCTAATGCTAATGTGATACTTGTTCCACCAGTTAAAGCTACACCAGGCTGACTAAATCCAAATCCAAGAAGAGTTCCTGTATTAGCTATTAACGCGTTAACTAACGCAGATGGTGTTGTACCTGAAGCAAATGGAATAATAGCTCCGCCACCAGTTGCTCCTGTTGCACCAGTTAAGCCTGTTGCTCCCGTTGGACCTGTTGCTCCTGTTGGACCTGTTGCTCCTGTTGGACCTGTTGCTCCTGTTGCTCCTGTTAGGCCTGTTGCTCCTGTTACTCCTGATGGACCTGTTGATCCTGTTGCTCCTGTTGGGCCTGTTGCTCCTGTTGCTCCTGTTGGACCTGTTGCTCCTGTTGGACCTGTTGCTCCTGTTGCTCCTGTTAGGCCTGTTGCTCCTGTTACTCCTGATGGACCTGTTGATCCTGTTGCTCCTGTTGGGCCTGTTGCTCCTGTTGCTCCTGTTGGACCTGTCGCTCCCGTTGGACCTGTTGCTCCTGTTGCTCCTGTTGCTCCTGTTACTCCTGTTACTCCTGCTCCTGTTGGACCTGTTGCTCCTGTTGCACCAGTTGCTCCTGTTGCTCCTGTTGCTCCGCCTCCTGGACCTGTTGGACCTGTTGGACCTGTTGGGCCGCCTCCTGGAGTAGCACCAATTAATTGAGTTAATAAGTTTAATAAAAGTTGTAAGCTTGCAGGGTCAATAATTAAAGAGAAGAAGAATGGTGCAAGAGCACTGTAGAATTGTTGTAATAAAGAAAGTAATTGACTTAGATTTGGGTTAGGAGATTGTAGTAAATTAATAATACTTTGAATTAATTGTTTTAAGAAATTCCCTTCTGGAGAAGGTGCTAATTCATTTAGTAAGTTCAATAGTTGAGTAAACAAATTGAGTAAAGCTAATCTGTTTGCATCACTTGGATTTGCAAAAAACGCTGCAATAGCCGAAATTAAAGAGTTTAGTAAAGTAATTAATCTACCTAATTGCTCACTAGTAATTGGAACTGTTTGTGGATTGTTACAGCAATCTGGAGTGAAAACAATCGGATTATTGCAGTGGTTATGACCGAAACAATTATTACTTGTCATTTATGTCCTCCTTACTTGTTTTATATTTGAGTTTTTCCTATTATAAGGATCATAAAGTTGTAAAAGAGTATGTGTTATATATTGACTTAAAATAGGAAACATGAAATATAATTAAACTTGCAAACGCTATTTAATTATGTTCATGACTCACATATTAATTATATGTTTTTAATAATTGACTGCTTAGATTAAATACCTAAACTTAAGAGTTTATTTTATTTTTCCACGTTTATCTCTTAGGTTTAAATACACATATTAATTTGAATATACTCAACAATTAACAGTGCCATTTTTTTCATATAAATATACCTTATTTCTTTACTAAGATTGTGTTCTCTTTTTTAAACATGAAGCCGTTTGTATTATAGAGAACTCTCATATACTATATTGAAAAATTCATTTTATATTTTATTCCAATACACTATGAAAAGGATTGAAGTTAAAATTCCTATCATTCAACCATTTATAACAGCTAGAAATTGAATGTACCTTCACTTAATTTTAACTATTCAAATATAAAACAAAAAGGACAGATTCCTTTTCATTAAGGAACTGTCCTTTTAATTAATAATGATAAATTGTAATATAATTGAAGATCCTTGCGATGGTGGTTGCGTATCCAATAAAGTTAATTTACCAGCACTCACTTCATATAATGGTTGTGGTTGCAGTATTCCGTTAACAAACAAATTAATATAAGAAACTTCACTAGGAGACAAAATATTCGTTGTACCATATTGAGGTATCCCGTCAGCATCTGTATATATAAGTTTCTCTCCATCTGCAAAAGTGTAATATAACAAATTGGTTGTGGTTATAGGACCAATGCCCCCAGTAGGACCTGTTGCTCCCGTTTCTCCAGTTGGTCCTTTTGCTCCTGTTATCCCTGTTGCTCCCGTCGGTCCCGTTATCCCTATTGATCCGGTTTCTCCAGTTGGTCCCGTTTCTCCGATCGACCCCGTTATTCCGGTTGCTCCTGTTATTCCGGTCGGTCCCGTTTCTCCGGTTAGTCCTGTTATTCCGGTCGG
>NZ_FRBJ01000001.1:0-625893 GCF_900142585.1 Bacillus sp. bc15 | reverse complement strand
CTACCGGAAGTACTGGGCCTACCGGAAGTACTGGGCCTACCGGAAGTACTGGGTCAATCGTTACAACAAACTCTATGTTCGCTAATAATACATCAGGTGGTCCTGTTTCAGTCATATTAGGAGGAACAAACATTCCACTTTCAAATAACCAAAGTCTTGGTAATTTTACAGTTAACGCTTCAAATGACGTATTTACAATTCCTGTAACTGGAAGATATCATTTAACCTATCAAGTTAATACGACAACCGCTCTACTTGCTGGAACTAGACTACTATTAAACGCTTCTACGCCAATTCCTGGCTCTATTTTTTCTCCCGCTTTATCAACTTCAAATTATAGTAATAATTTAATTACTAATTTAAATGCTGGTAATACAATTTCACTACAATTATTTGGTATATTATCCGTCGTGAATTTAGTTGGAGGTGGATCAACAGGTGCCTCTCTTACAATTATACGAATTGATTAAAAAATGATTCATTCTTTTTATAATAAACAATCTAAATACTCAATTGATAAATATTACGATAGTGATTAAGTAATAAAAATAAATTGTACTATATCCATAGTAGAAAACATCTATACTAAATTTTCCGTATATATATTATCAATTTACACTTCCCCCATGTCGATGTTACATTAAAGATGAAGATCGTTTCTTCTTTACAGACCATCTCAATATGTATTTGAGGAACATCTCCAATCCTATACGCGAGAGCAATACTATATTGACACTCAATTGAGTGTCTTTTTTTATATTCAAAAAAATAAAACCATCTCTTATAGATGGTTTTAACAATACACATTTATTTTTACTCTTTATATTATTGCCAGCTTATAAAGCTGGATAATAAATAGTCATACTTAACCGAGTTAATGTTTTTCCTGAATTAGTATAAGTATGCGGTCTATCCGCCTTAAAGCGAATTGAGTCTCCATTATTTAACGTATATTGACAATCATTTATGTCAATTGTCAATTTCCCTTCAAATACCGTTATAAACTCTTCTGTTCCTTCTTTATGCGCTTCTGAACTTAATTTCCCTTCTGTATCAATTTCAACCATATAGATTTCAAAATTCCTATCATCTTGGAAAGGAAATGAGGGATACACCTTATATCTCCCATTGTCTTCAGACAATACTTGAACATCATTTCGTAAAACTACTTTCGTATCAGGCTGTGGATTATTAATTAAAGAGGTAAATGATACTTTCAAACCATTAGCAATTTTCCATATTGTTGTTAGTGTCGGGCTTGAATCTCCTCTTTCTATCTGTCCAATCATTGTTTTACTTACACCTGTTAATTGAGAGACCTTTTCTAAACTTAATTTTTCTTTTTCACGTATTGATTTTAAATTTTTTGCCAGAATAAGTTGAATTTCTTCCATAAAAAACACTCCTACACTGTATACAATATAACGACCGTTATGTATAATAAAAAGCACACGTTATATTGTTCTTTTTGGTCATTATAACACACAAAAAATAGGGGGTTTTGAAATGCCTATATTTTCTTTTTTGTTATTTGTATTTATAAGTAGCTTCACACCTGGTCCCAACAATTTCTTAGCTATGACATACGCAAATCAACATGGATTAAAGAAAAGCATAAACTTTTGCTTCGGAGTAGCTTTTGGTTTTTTCATCCTCACTTCTTTATGTAGTTTTTTTAATATTGTATTAATTAATATTATCCCTTTAATTGAATTTCCTTTAAAAATTTTAGGTGTCGCGTATATGCTATATTTAGCCTTTAAAATAATTACTAGTAAAGGCGGTGCAGATCACAATGAAAAAAATAATAAAAACTTATTTACAGTGGGTATTTTCATTCAATTTGTTAATCCAAAAGGAATATTATTCGGACTCACAGTAGTCTCTACTTTTATACTCCCCTACTACAATTCATATTCAAGTTTTCTGCTTTTCTCATTATTTCTAGGTATAGTCGGTTTACTGAGTACATTTAGTTGGAGTTTATTTGGTTCAATATTCCAAAAATTATTAGTAAAACATAACCAATTATTCAACATGATTATGGCTGTTTTATTAGTTTTCAGTGCCGTTTCAATCGTTATACACTAATTCGATGCTCATTTTAGATTTTGTACTTTTTAATACCACTCTTTATCAATCAGACTACTTTATATACTAATCCATCCACATACCCTATGTGGTTTAAAACTTTTAAGAGGAAACCTTCTAACAATAGGTTTCCTTCCATATCATATTAAATAAGAAGCAGGTTAAATACGGAGGTGATTTTGATTAAGACTACTTTAATTTCTCATTTTTACAATGAAGAATATTTACTTCCATGGTGGTTAATGCACCATACAAAGCTATTTGATCATGGCATTCTTATTAATCGTGGATCCACTGATCGTTCAGTTGAAATCTGTAAAACATTCGCTCCTAATTGGGAAATACGAAACTCAAAATCACTCGAATTTGATGCTTATTTAGTTGATCAAGAAGTTATGGAAATTGAAAGAGAAATTCCAGGATGGAAAATGGTATTGAATACGACAGAATTCCTGTGCTGTTATAATAAAGAACAATTTTTTAAATCACTTAGCACTATGGGCGGCAATATGTTTTCAATAAGAATGATTATGATGATTGATGAACCGACTTATGGCTACACTAATCCAAGATATAGTTCTCCGCTTGTTAAACAACGTTATCACGGCATAATAATTCAACCTAATCCAAATCAACTATATCTTAACGGTAGATTAATTCACAATAATTCGCACGGGAACTATAGAGTCGGGAGACATGGTTCGCATTATCCTTATAGCATTTACATGGAACCTGCTTTTATTTTTAAATTTTTTTACAGTCCATGGAACGATCCAATGAAAAAACGAAAATTACAAATTGGGCCGACTCTTTCTCAACATAGTGTACGACGTGGATTAGGTTCTCATCACTTAACAACAATTGAAAAATTAGAAAAAAAATACAAATACTATGCAACCTTAACTACGGATCTCCGGTTATTCCCAGAATACCAAATTATATTTCCTGATCTTTGTCCTTAATGTCATGAATATTTAGTTTCGACATCTATCCGTTTTTTATTAACATACCAACTCCAACTAAATACTTTTCTCTAGTAGAAATCTGAGCTAGGACGCTTGCAGCACGCAAATTCCTCTTATTTAATCTCGTATCACTAGCCTATAATCTTTCATACCATTTCATTAAGCACTTGATGTTGGATCAGAAATAAAAAATCGTAATTCATTTGGAAAATTTTCAATTTCAGATTATATACCTTCTAAAACAAAAAATTCAAACAATAGAACCTAAACTAATGTTTGAATTTTTTGTTTTATTTTTTTCTCATTATTCACTTTAAAATCTTTTTATAATAATATTGAAAAATACGGTATAATATAAATTACTGTTCTTTAGGAGGATCACAATGGCTGATAAGTATAAATTTTTTATTCTCATTGTTACCGCATTTTTTTCATTCTTTTCTTTAATAAAAGATTTCCGCAACACTTCAAAAAGTTTCTTTTGGGGTAGTTTTATCATTCTTACAAGCTTCATGATACTATTAATACATGCTCTAGATTTAACTCAAATACTTTTTTATCCAAAGCAAATTGCGCTTGAATTTATTACAATACCACGTAAATTATTTCTACCATCTGTCACTGAGGCCGCCAGTTTCCCTCCAACACTAAGATAATAATTTGATTAAGAGCTCTTTCTAAAAGAGCTCTCTTTTTTAACATAAACATACCATATACAAAATCCAACCTTAACCACTTAATTACTTATAAGAACCTAACTTATAAAACGCATAATAATTATACTTATTTACTAGTATACAAGCCGTATCTCTTAGTAGAAGCACAGCATAATATACGATACAGGACAAAACTTTCAAAAAACTTGTCTAAGTTAATTCTCAAAAAGGGGTGAATATAAATGCCTATCGTTAAACCTTTTATAGCCGGAAGACGATTTGTAAGTACAGCCGCAACAGGAACTGCTGCTGGTGCAGATTTAACTTTTGCTAACACAGACTTCACTGATGACACTGGTGCTGTAACAACATTCCCTGCTTCTTATGCCTTTTTAACACTTTATATTAATGGTGTTATTCAAACAGGTGATACTATTACTGGTGTGACTACTACAGCTGCTACTATTGTAGGAGGAGCAGTCCTAGATGGAGGCACTCCTATCGCAATTGAATTTACTATAACGTAAATTTAGTTGTCTTTTTAGAGGTTTCATTGAAAGAAACCTCTAATTTTAAAAATTCACATCAATTTTAGTAGCAACTACATAATACAGTGCACATACTAGATAGAATGATAGAATTTTATACTCACTCTCAAAAAGAGCACTTATCTATAGCGATCTTTTATATAGCGCAATAATTTTTCGCCTATTTGCTCTTGGAGAACCGACTAAGCAGTTAGTTAAATTAGCTAACTGCTTTTTCCATATAGTATTTATTATTTCATAGCTTTATCCGTAATAGTAACGCTTGTGCACTATCTACTATAAATTTTCATATATTGTATTATGCTTGTCCAAAACGTGAAGTTAATACTCACGAAATCTAAATACAAGAAAGGAGTGAAAATATGCGCTCATCCATTCGTAAATTCACTAATTTTAATTGTGAAGCACAAGCACCTAGTACACTACCTGCCCTAGGTTTTGCCTTCAATGCTACTTCACCTCAATTTGCAACATTATTTACACCACTACTATTACCTAGTACAGGCCCAAATCCTAACATTACTGTCCCTGTAATCAATGATACAATTAGTACTGGAACTGGTATTAAAATTCAAGTAGCTGGTATTTATCAAATTAGCTATACATTAACGATTAGTCTTGATAACGTTCCAGTAGCCCCAGAAGCAGCACGCTTTTTCTTGACATTAAATTCATCGACTAATGTTATTGCAGGATCCGGAACCGCAGTCCGTTCTAATATTATCGGAACTGGTGAAGTTGATGTATCAAGTGGTGTCATTCTAATTAACTTAAACCCTGGTGATTTAATTCAAATTGTCCCCGTTGAAGTAATAGGTACAGTAGATATTCGTTCTGCAGCGTTAACAGTTTCGCAAATTCGTTAATAAAGTGAAACTTTAATCAGCCCTCACCAATCGGGCTTTTACGGGCAGTCCGGCCCCCACCTAACTTCTTTGCTTCCGCTGAATTTTAAGGTGGGGGTCTTACTGCCCGGCAAATAGCAGGATAAAAACAAAAGACTTGGCTAATTAACATTTATTGTTCCTTATACACAATATCTTTTTATAGATTTGACACACATTTATATTAAACAAGCATATTTTATTGTATGACTATATAGTCATACAAATCTAAAGCGTTCATAAAAGCACACTTATATGTGTGCTTTATTTTTAATTAAAACCTACAACATTCTCACACAATATCCATATATTATCTTGATTCCTCTCTAAATATATGGTTTGTCTCAGAGCGCTATTAACAGCGCTCTTTTTATTTAAACTCCGATTTTTAAAGTTCGATTTTATGATTTACGTTATTATACACATGCTACGCTACTTTTGAAACAAGATATACATCTAAAGACTGTAAGTGAATACTTCAGTTATAAAGATATGTTCATAACATTAAATCGCTATTCACATGTTTTGCCTGGAATACAGGAGGATGCTGTTAAAATATGTAGTGAAAGACCATTTGGATAGTAATATTTGTAAATATAAAAAATGCGGTTTCTCCTCTCAAGAGAAACCGCAACATATCAATGCTTTTACTATATTTTAAACTGACTCGTATACAAATCAAAATAGAATCCTTTATCTTTCATAAGAGATTCGTGATCCCCTCTTTCTAAAATTCTTCCATCCTTTATAACAAGAATTTGATCTGCTTTTTCAATTGTTTTAAGTCGATGAGCGATCACAAAACTTGTGCGACCTCTCATTAAATTATTTAGTCCTGCTTGTATTTGTAATTCTGTTCTTGTGTCAATATTAGATGTCGCTTCATCGAGAATTAATATATCTGCATCTGCTAAAATTGCTCGTGCAATCGCAAGAAGTTGTTTTTGTCCTTGACTTAAATTCGATCCTTCTGAAGCAATTTCTGTTTCATATTGATTTGGCAAATGCTTAATAAAAGAATGTGCAGATGCTGCCTTAGCTGCAGTGATAACTTCTTCATCAGTAGCATCTAAGCGTCCATAACGGATATTATCCATAATCGAACCAGCAAATAAATACGTATCCTGTAAAACTACTCCTATTTTACTTCGTAAAGAATTAATATCATAATCTTTTATATCTTTTCCATCAATATGAATTTGTCCTTGCTGTATATCGTAAAAGCGAGTTAACAAATTAATGATTGTTGTTTTCCCTGATCCAGTCGGGCCAACTAAAGCAATTGTCTCTCCTGGCTGCGCTTTAAGACTCACTTCTTTTAAAATCGTTTTATTTTCTGCATAGCCAAATGAAACATTCTCAAGTGCAACATGCCCTTGTAAATTTTGTACAACAAATGCATCTTTTTTATTTTGAATTTCTGGTACCTCATCCATAATCTCAAAAACACGTTCTCCACCAGCAACTGCCGCTTGAATTGTATTCATTAAAGTCGCAAATTGACTTAACGGTCTTGAGAATTGACGAGAATAATTAATAAAAGCCGCAATAACACCTACTGTTGTCATTCCGTTTAAGACCATAACTGATCCAGTCCCAATGACAAGCCCCATACCTAAGTTATTAATAAAGTTCATACTTGGAAAAATAAAAGCTGAAAATGTATCAGCCTTCGTAGCTGAAACTCTTAGCTGTTCATTAATTTTATTGAAATTTTGTACAGTTTCTTTTTCTTTTCCATACAACGTCGTAACATCCGCACCTGTAATTGCTTCCTCAATAAATCCATTTAATTCACCTAAATCTTTTTGACGCTTCGCAAAGTTTTTACCACTATATGCAACTAGTTTTTTTGTAACGTAAAACATAATAGGTACTGTAATTAAAGTTACAATTGCTAAAATCCAATTTAAGGCGAACATCGCAATCGTTACACCTATAAAAGTTAACGCTGATGAAATAATTTGTACAACACTTTGTGTCAAAGCTTGATTCAAATTATCTATATCATTTGTCACACGGCTCATTAAATCACCTTGAGAACGCACATCAAAGAACCGTAAAGAAAGCGTTTGGATTTTCTCAAAAATATCTTGTCGTATTTTTTGAATTGTTTTTAATGCAACGTTAATCATGACAAATGTTTGTAACCATGTTAAAAGTACAGTTACACCGTAAATCGCGATAAGTAACATACACATTCTTGCTGTACCACTTAAATCTTTCGGTACAATATATTGATCTATAATGACTCCCATAAAATAGGGACCTAATAATCCAAGTAAAGTAGTAACAACGACTAGAAATATAACAAACATTAGAGCAGCTTTTTGATAGCCCATATAGTTCCATATCCGCATTACAGTTCCTTGGGCATTTTTAGCTTTTCCCATCTTTGGTGTGTTTCGTCCACCTTTATTAGCAAATTGCCCTTGAAAATTACGCATGTTCTTCCCCACCTTCTTTATGCAAATTACCACCTTGGGAAAGATAAATTTCCTGATAAACCTCACTTTGTTCTAACAATTGTTCATGTGTACCATTGCCAACTAATTCACCATTATCTAATACAAGTATTTTATCCGCATCCATTATGGAAGAAATTTTAGACGCAATTAATAAAGTCGTTGTGCCTTTATATTTTGTTTTTAAAGCTGTTTGAATAGTAGCCTCTGATTTTGCATCAACTGCTGATGTAGAATCATCTAATATGAGAATCGGTGGTTTTCTCACAAGTGCCCTCGCAATTGATACACGTTGTTTTTGTCCACCTGATAGATTTGTCGCACCTTGTGTTAAATTATATTGATAAGATTCTTCCAGCTTATTAATAAACTCAGTCGCACAAGCTGATGCAGCTGCTACTTCCAGCTCATCATGTGTTGCATTTTCTTTACCATAACGTAAATTCTCTTCTATACTACCTGAGAACAACAAAGCCTTCTGAGGTACAAACCCTATTGAAGCACGGAGTTTTTGCAAATCATATGTTTTAACATCTATTCCATCTATACATATTTCACCTTGATCCACATCATATAGACGTGGTAACAGTTTCGCTAAGGTAGATTTACCACTTCCAGTTGATCCAATAATCCCTACTTTTTCACCTTTTTGTATGCTAAACGAAATATCTTTTAAAACGTATTCATTATTTTTCGTATAGCTATAACTAACATTTTTAAATTCGATATTCCCCTCGATTTTCTCAGGTTCGATTGCATTCGCTTCGCTTATAATATCAACCTCGGTATTTAACACTTGCTGTACACGATCCGCAGATGGAAAAGCTCGCGCAATTTGAATAAATACCATGCTAATCGACATAAGTGACATTAAAATGATATTCAAGTAATTAATAAATGCCAAAATCGCTCCTACTTGAAGCGTTCCATCGAATACTTTTTCTCCACCAATCCATAATGTTGCGACAATCCCGCCACTTACAACTAGCATAATGATTGGCATCATTAAAGAAATAAGTTGCACAGCTCGAATATTTATCTTCGTTAAATTTGTATTTACACTTCCAAATTGAGCGATTTCGTATTTTTGTCTTACATACGCTTTTATAACACGCACACCAGATAAATTTTCTTGTAACTTTGTATTCACTTTGTCCAATGCCTCTTGCACCTTTTTAAATGTACCACTTGCTTTACTTGCAATTAAAATAATCGCAAGTAATAAAATCGGAACAACTACAAGTAATATTGGAAATAACTCTCGCGCTGTTACAAAAACAATAATTATACTTCCGATAAATAACAGCGGACCACGAACGAGAACACGTAATGTCATCGTCATTGCCGATTGAATGGAAGTGATATCATTCGTCACGATCGTTAATAATTTACCTGTTCCAAATGAATCACGATTATTACTAGAAAATGTTTCTATTTTCGCAAACACATCTTTTCGTATGTCTGTAGCGAAATTAACAGCTGCTTTTGTAGAATACATCATACACCCAAGCCCTCCAACTAAACCGAGTGCTGCTGCTCCTATCATAAGAAGCCCCATTTTTATTACATAATTTAAATCCCGATTTGCAATCCCAACATCAATGATATGTTGCATAATAGTCGGTTGAATTAAGTCCATCGCAACCTCAAGTACCATAAATAGCGGCCCAATAATAGCGAAGAACATGTATGGTTTTAAATACTGTAATAACTTACGAAATGATTTCATACATAATCTCCTTTTCCCATGAAATTACCACTGAATAATTCATATCCCTCCTTATTTAAGGCGATATATTTTGTAATTTCTTCATTACTTCTATTATATTATGTAAATTAATATTTAACATTATTAAATGATAAGTATTAATGACTTTCTGGTCAATAAATGTGCTTTATATTATGTAAATACAAAAACCGCATTCTTAATGAAAAGAATACGGTTTTTCATCTATATTTCTTCAATTGTAAAATGTAAAAACTCAGTCTCAAATCCCTTATTTTTAGAAGGACTACACGTGTAAAAACCTATTTTAACAGGCTCCTTCCCTATATCCTCCATTAAATGAGCGATTCTTATTTGTTCCCATTGATGGCTCTTTTTCACATATATTGTATAATCACCGCTTTTTCGAATAATTCGAAAACGAAGTTGTTGCTTAGCTGCTTCAGTTGGATAATCTTGCGTTGACCAGTCAGAATATCCATTATTCGTTACGACAGCACCTAAGTGAGATGGCCCTTCAGGGATATATTCTAAAGATGTTTTTAGCCAACAGTTCTCCGAAATCATAACAAAAAGACCTGCTTGATCGAATTTTGAATTTGGATTCATACGTAACTGAACTTCCGCTTGAAAGTCTGTCATCATCTCATTATAAAATACATGACCATTCATTACTTCAAAACCATAATGTGTTTTAAGCCAAAAATCAGTTTCTGCTTTCGAACGGACAATAAACGCATGATTATCATTAATTTTATAGTATTCAGGTACATTCATTATAGTGAGTTGCTCAATATGTTCTGGTATATACGATATATTCATAGCTCCTCCATAATAAAGCATTTATATAGACATTTAAAACTCCGCTAATACTGGGAATTTATAACCTTTAAAATCTAACTCTTTATCACTTCGAACCATTAAATACTTGCTAGACTGTACTTCTGTAAACTGTACATCCTCAACCCCTAATTGATCTGGAGAAAAATAAAATTCGATTTCAGTAAACCTTTCATTGATTTCTCCACATAATTCATCTAAAACCGGAAGTACTGGCGCAAATACTCCAAATAATTTCAACTTTTCATTGTCTACTTCATAAACGATTAGAGCATCTAGTTTCTCTGAATAATACAATTTCTCATTCCATTCCGAATCATACATATTCAAATAAAATGAAGGATGGAAGTTTAAAGTTGAAAAACTATTTGAAAGTCTTTGGCTACTATCAATAATTTCATGTATTAACTGTCTATTCTCTATATTATAGAAATTTAACTTTTTAAGTAGTGAATCGTTATTATTAATATTTTTATCATATGGTATAGTCATCAAATATTCCTGCACAACTTTAAACCCAAATGCTGTATATAGTTCAGGTTTTTCCGTAAACAATAATGCACATTCACATTTCTTATCGATTTCTTCTATCATTTTATCCATTAATTGTGTCATTAGCCCTTGTCTACGAAAATTAGGGTGTGTCATGACTGATTGAATACCCGCCGCATTTATTTTTTCACCATTAATTAATAATGGGAGTGAAAATGCAGCAACATTTGCAATCACTTTATCTTCTTGTAAAAATGATAAAGCTTTATATGTATCATCCCAATACCCTTTATCCGAAAAATCATTCAATGTTTGAGTTGTAATTCCAAACACTTCTTCAAATAAAGGAAATAACTGCTCTCTTTTCGGTTCTTCTATTAGAAGACTTACCAATTTTTCAACATTCCCCATGTTGTACCTCCAAATGTTAAATTCCATTAAATTAGATATACTTATATGACCTACTCTTAAAAATAGAGGTCTTACCAATCAATATACTATCATAAAACATAAAAAAAAAGTCTAATTAATTTTATGTTTCGACTATTTGAAAATAAGTCGAATAAAAAAATATTAAGATTTTCGGATATTAATTAGTTTATTTTATAAAAATAGCGCTTTCTAATTAGCTTTTACTAATAGAAATACACTATTTATAATAAAATATTTTTATTCTTTTATCCCTTCAAGTCTTTCCTTCGTATTAATTTCTTCTCCACTTATACGCTTTTCAAAAGACTTTCTCCAACTATTTGAAAGTGCATTTACTTCTAATATCCTTTTTACCCCTTCAATATTTTGTTTTTCCTTATGCATAATACGGTTAGCGAATGCTACTGAAACACCTTTTGGATCAGACTGTAGTCTTTTTAAGGTGTCGACTGATGATACCCATCCTTCTTTTAATACACGAAAATAAAATCCTGTATATCCTGTTTCTTGAAAATATAGTGGTAACTTTGGAATATTATATTTTTTTGCTAATTTAAAACAAGGTTGCCTTGGTTGTGTTACCTGTACGATTGCCTGTCCTAGCTCAAATGTATCACCAATACAAACATCCTCTTCGCTCATACCACTAACTGTTATATTTTCTCCGAAAGCCCCATATACAAGATCTTGATTCAATTCTTTTTCCCAGTATGGATAGTGATCACCAGTATAAACACAAACTGCTTTATCTACTCCTCCATGATGAACTAAGTCAGCTTGTCCATCCCCATTAAATTTTACAAAGGATAAATATACCGGTTCCTTTACTTGTTTCTTATTTATGCCTGTATGAACTACCTTTCCACCGTATGTAACCTCTTTTGGTAATCCTATATTTAAAGATAATAATTGATATTCATTAGCCATTCTATTTCCTCCTTTAAAGGTGTTACATGTATTTTCTCTCAATTAATTTTTACAACCCTCTCTGTTATATAAAAATGATTATAAAACCTCTAAAATCATTGTTCAATTCAATTATTTATATAATAATGATAGGTATAACCTATTATTATACTTGAGGTGATTCCAATCGAATTACGACAACTTGAATACTTTTTAGCTGTTTCAAAAGAATTACATTTCACAAAAGCAGCTGAGAAATTAAATATTTCACAGCCTTCTCTAAGTCAACAAATACGTACATTAGAGCATGAAGTAGGAATGCCACTTTTCGATCGAATTGGTAAAAAAATATCATTAACTGAAGCAGGGAAGATTTTATTATCACATAGTAAAACCATTTTTCATGAAGTCGAACAAGCTCGTTCAGCTATTCAAGACCTAAACGGATTACAGCAAGGTTCCTTAACAATAGGGGCTTTGTTAACCGTCGTAAATTATTTACTACCAACAGCTATTTTAAATTTTAATAATTTATATCCTAATATAGAGCTTTCTGTATTAGGGCTTCGTACAGGAGATATTCGTGAAAAATTATTACGAAACGAACTAGATATTGGAATTACATTTCTCCCGGTGCAAGATAAAGAGATTATCTCCATCCCTCTATACAAAAGCGATCTTACATTGGTCGTGCCCACTGGTCATCGATTAGCTGAACGTAATCATGTATCTATTGCTGAATTACAGAACTACCCTTTAATTCTTTTGCCTAAAAATTTCTTTTTAACCGAACTAATTACATCTCATTGTCAAAAGTTAAACTTTAAACCAAGGCCAATTTTAGAAATTAGTACGATGGAATCTTTAATCCAAATGGTTTCCAAAGGAATGGGAATTACAGTGTTATCCAAACCATATATAGACTTTTTACAAAATAAAAACATTCAAGCTATTAAAATAGAAAACCCTACTCCAATAATTGAAATAGGGCTAATTTATAGAAAAGATAAATATATGTGTGCTGCAACTCGAGAATTTATTGAGCAACTAAAAATCACAGTACGTTCTTTCCAAAACTAAACAAAAGAGATTATCCTATGAAACCGTTTCACAACGATCTAGTAGAATAATCTCTTTTCAAAATAAAGTAAACATTATATTTAACTCTTATAAACTTTAATGTACCTTTTTAGATATTGGAATATATTTAGTAAAATATGCACCAACTAGCCATAATACAATTGAAAATAACCATGTAAAAGCACCGCCAAAATGAAACCAATATGCAAACATATTTAAGATTGCAAGTGAAAAGAAGCAAATAGAAGTTACCGCACTTTTCAATCCTTTTATCCCAGACTTTTTTCTCTTTTGATAAGCAATATACATCGCAATAACAAGAAAAAAGATAAGAACAAATGGTAACATAACTTTTAGTATTGATAATCCCTCCAGTATAAATGCACTCTTTACATCACCATCTTATCCCATTTATCTTTTAGGTATCAATTCATTCTTATCTTCCTTCCAAAAGTCAGTATAAGTTTTATTTTTAAAGTTCACGTTCACCTCAGAAAACGGCATATTTCCTCCAACTTTCAATGAATACCAGTCGTTTAAAAGTGGTGATCCGAAACAAATCTTCATTGTACGATCATGTAAATCGAATAATACAGAATGTAAAGTTCCAAACCATTCTTCATAGTTATGCACAGTAAGTCCAGCAGGATATTCTTCTTCTACTAACTTTTTTAAAGACTCTATGCTTACTTGTTCACATCTATTTAAATGCTCATGTAAAAGGTGATATCTCTTTGTTGATTGTTCTAATTTCCTATTATTTAATTTCTGAATTGATGAACTAACTGCATGGTTTGTTGATACAATAAAAGCTTGTTTTTCACCATCAATCGTTATTGTGGATTTATGACCGTCAAATATTTCAATATATGCTGCATTTAAAGGATCAGCTATTATTAAATTAATATTACTAGCAATTGGGATTTCTTCTATTAGTAACTTAGCTTCCTGCACATTTTTACATTTCTCCAACAACAATCGAATTACCGCAAAACATTGTAAACCACTCACCATTGGCTTTCTTAAACCTGCAATATTTCCTACTGGTTGACCACATGCTGAAAATGTAACAGCTAATCCATGCTCATTTATCCCTTCCGTTCGGCCAAGATATTGAGTAGAAAAGCCACTATGTGCATACGCACCTTCAACATGAGTTGAACAAAAACGCATATCATCTATTACTGGTGACAAATCATAATTCCTTAATACATATGTGTGCTCTAAATCGGTCTTTTTAGGTAATACTGCACAATGACTACAACCTGCTTTCAATAGTGTTTGATAGTAATACATCATATTTTTTGAAGGAATTTTTAACACTTCACAAAACCCCTCAATTTCTTCATTTATGCCTGGACAATGTTTGTTTAGTATATTTCTCGATTCTGTCCAATGGTTATTAGATATTACATTTTCTTCGTGTATAAATTGCGGGATAAGATACGGATTTTGTTTCACGAATTCCCCTTGTTGCTTTCCAATCTCATAATAACTTCCTTTTAATGATGAAAAATACCCCTTTACTTGATACATCAAACTCCCCCTCACATTGGATATATCCATATCGTACCAAATGGATTTCATTCATCCTTGATGTTTTTTACTATCTTTCTTTAACACCATCCCATTTTAATATCTCCACTAATAATTATTTACTAGACAATTAAAGTTTTGTTAATATTGCTGTAATAGCTTTATTTCAAAATAAAGTAGTTTGGATATCAAATGAGCAAAATACTTTGTTAAACCCACTTATAAGCAATCATCTAATTCATGAAATCAAAAAACTTATTTATCAAAATAAAAGGAGAATTTATGTATGAGTAGTTGCAAACCAATTGATAAATTAACTATTGAGGACCTAAAACAAAACCCCATTTGGGAATGGGCAATAGATGAAGAGGAAAACGAAGAACATGACGAAACATGGGTAAAACCAGCGGCAACTACTAATTTTACAGAAGAATTAAACGGTTCAATCGTACTAGGCGAATTATTCTTACATAATGGTGAAAAATTCCCTATGATGTGTGAAATTGATATTGAAGGTGACGAGGCCGTAATTCGTTCTGTTGTTTATTATAAGGAAGCAAAAAATGAGTATATTGCTATAGAAGATATTGTGAAAACGGTCGAAATGCCGTTATCGATTATTATTAATCTTACAATTCATGCAGAATCCAAAACCTTACGCTTCACTGCACATAAAATAGATATTTATAAAAATTCAATAACGACTAATTTTAATTAAAGTTGGCCGAAATAAAGAAAACAATTATGAAATACAAACTGGGGAATCATTAACGATTCCCCAGTTTTTTAAACTATATTAAAGTATCCCCTTTTCCACTAAAGTCTCTGCGATTTGAACTGAATTCCAAGCCGCACCTTTTAATAGGTTATCGGAAACAATCCAGAGGTGAAATCCGTTTGGCGTATCAGGATCTTTACGTATTCTTCCGACAAATGTATCTATTTTCCCTTCTGCATATAATGGCATTGGATACAGCTGTTCACTAGGGTTATCCTGCAAAATAACACCTGGTGCATCCATTAGTATTTCCTTGATTTCCGCAACGCTTGCTTCTTTTTCCAGTTCTATATAAACCGATTCTGAATGCCCCGATACAACTGGAACACGTACACAAGTAGCTGCCATTTTCAGGTTTTCATCTTCTAATATTTTCTTCGTTTCTTGAATCATTTTGACTTCTTCAAAAGTAAAATCATTGTCTGTAAATACATCTACTTGAGGCAGTACATTAAATGCTATTGGATAATGTTTTTTATCTTTTTTCACCGGTAATATATCACTCTTCACTTCTTCACCTGCAAGTATAGACTTAGCCTGCTCTCGTAATTCATGAATCGCATGAATGCCAGAACCCGATACAGCTTGATATGTTGAAACGATAATTCTTTCTAAACCAAATGATTTTCGAATCGGCTGAAGTGCTGTTACCATCTGTAATGCTGAACAATTTGGAACTGCAATGATACCTTTATGCTGTTTTAAAGTGTGCGCATTCACTTCCGGAACAACGAGCGGTACACCTTGTGCCATTCGGTACTCACTTGTGTTATCAATTACAATCGCACCACTAGAAACTGCATGAGTTACAAATTGTCTAGATACTTCTCCCCCAGCGCTAAAAAAGGCAATATCTACACCTTCAAAGCTAGTTGTTTTTGCCTCTTGTATAATTATCTCTCGTCCTTTGAATCTTACTTTCTTACCAGCGGATCGTTTTGACGAAAGCAATGTAACTTCAACTATATTAAACTTCATTTCATTCTCTAACAGTTCAATAATTTTTTGCCCTACCGCACCTGTAGCCCCAACAACAGCTACATGATAGCCCTTTTTGATCATCTTTTCTCCTCCAATATCACCTGAATGAATATTTCTACAATTTCATTTTATACAGAATTTAATCATTTGGAAAATTAAAATACATGATATAATCATTCACAAATCATGATAATAAAAGAGGGATCGCTTATGGAAATGAGACATGTTAAAACATTTTGCGCCATTGTGAAGTATGGTAATTTTTCTAAAGCTGCGCACGCGCTAGGTTATGCGCAACCTACTGTTACAGCACATATGAAAGCTTTAGAGAACGATTTACATATTCCTCTTTTCGATCGGTTAGGGAAAAAAGTGCTACTTACAAAAGCAGGTCATCAATTTCATCCTTATGCATTAGAATTACTTTCAATATATGAAAAAGCGCAAGAAATCCCCCAAAATACAGATTATTTAGAAGGTACATTAAGTATTACATCTAATGAATCATTAGCGGTATACCGATTACCACAATTATTACGTACTTACAAACAGAAAAATCCGAAAGTAAATATCGTACTTGAAACAAACACAAATGAACAAGCATTACAAAAATTACGTGAAGGAGAAACAGACGTTGTCTTCATAATTGGAGAAAGTATAGAACATAATGATTTTATTACGCGTACTTTTAGTAATGAAACATTTGGATGGATTTTACCAGCTTATTCCGCTGCACATACAAATCCATTCCAGTTATTACAGGAAACTCAGTTCATTTTTACAGAACAAAGTTGCGGCTATAGGACAATGGTAGATCGTTTTTTACGTCAAAGCGGAAATATTCCAGCTAAAACATTTGAAACTTCCAATGTTGAAGTCATTAAACAATCCGTCATGTGTGAGTTAGGCATTTCAATTCTTCCTTATATCGTTGTACAGGAAAGTTGTCAAAAAGAACAACTATGTTTTCAGCCTATCGAAACTCCATCCGTTATTCAAAGTCATGTAATCTATCATAAATCCAGATGGATTTCCCCGGTGTTACAGTCGTTTCTTTCCTTACTTGAACGAGATTAAGATATTAAGAAGTACATATAAAAAGAGTAATTGCCTAATAAGCAATTACTCTCTTACATTAATTAGTATATTATTTATTAGTCTGTCCGCCACCTGCAATTAATTTACTCCCTGAATATGTACCTTTGTTCATAAACACTTGATTAATTAATTCTTTTTGCTCAGCTTCCGACATTACTCCTTTTCCTTCTCCTAAATTCCCACTTTGTAATTTCCAAATCTTATTGTGATCTGCATCAACTTTTTCATATTTTCCTTGTTTCCATCGTTCTAAAATTTCTACATATGTACTTCCCTGTACAAGATCATTACTCTTTACAATATCAATTAAGCTTTCAATCCGCTCTTGTGTAATAAAAATATAGCCCCATTTTTGATCAGCTTTCGCTTTTTGATGTGCCATTTCATGTAATGCTGTCTGTATGTTCTCATCTGTCCATTTAAAATTTTTATTAAAACCACTATTCGGCAATGAATAATTGCCATTTTCTAAAAGCTTTGCATTTTCTGCTTTTACGTTACTATCAGCTAGTACTTCTACTGCTGGAGCAGCTGGTGATGCCTTTTTCGCAGCTGTTTTACTATTATTTAAATAATGCAGCATACCATATGTTAAACCTACTCCGATTACCGCCATACCAGCTAGAATACCGATTATTTTAAATAGTGTTTTCATCGCGCTTGTTTCCTCCCAAATATCTCTGTTCTGACTACCTAATTATTTTTTATATAAAAACTGTTACTTCATTTAAAATATCGCATCCCATCCCCTATCATATTATTTATATATACTTTCTCATATTGTATTTCTTTTTCTTTAAAATTGAAAGATTATTCTGTTAAATATTGAAAGTATTCTACAAATTTTTCCTTTATATTTATAAAGAAGCAAAAAAACAACGAGCGCGTTCTACAACACTCGTTGTTTTTACTTTATGCACGATTTTCTTTTAACCACTTCGTAATAGCATCTAACCTCGAAACATCAAAACGTCTTTCTTCACAAACATTTAAACTGTTTAAATTATTTACAATTTCTATTTCATTCGATTTTACACTTTTCGCCTCAATTAATTTACAATACCCATCTGTAACAGTATTTAAATTTTCATAATAACGCTGAAACGATTTTGATATATGTAAATGTTTTTCAAAGTTTCTCCTTCTTTTCGTTTCATCATATACTTTCCGCTTTCTAAGTTCTTCATCGTTCGTATATAAATAAAAATATTGATCCGGAAAACCAATTTCCCTATTTACCATCTTTTCTTTATAAAAATTTTCTATTAAAGATAATGGCTGATTAAATATATCAAAATGAAAACACCAATTATAACTAAGTGGTTGATATATATCCCCATCAAGTATTACGAATTCATATTGCTCCGACTTCTGAACAGCTATATTCCAACGCTCAACTTGTTTTTCAAAATACCATGTTCTATGTTCATTTTTTGGCCTTTCAAATAAAGAATTCACTTCAGGTATTATATAAGCACCATAATTCTTTTCTAATTCACGGCACGTGGTACTTTTACCAACAGCGCTTGCTCCCTCAAATGCTATTATCCCCATAGTTTCTCCCTCTTTCATTAACTAAAATTTCGTTGTTTCACTTTTCTTCCCCATAACTTTCTCCATAAAACAATTGAAGCAATAGCGAGCATGATTGTTGTAATGATACTACCTTCAATTCCGAACGTGCCTCCATGAAGGAATTCGGGGCCATTTGTTGCAGGTTTAAATAGCGGAGTTGAATATATAGTCATCCCGCTAACTGCAAAACCGTAGACGTTATATTGTGCCCAATTCCAAATGGAATGCCATGCGCAAATCCCCCACAGACTACTGTCTTCTAAAACGTAAAAAGCTGCAAATACACCAACTAATATTATATTCGATATTGAAAGAATTGTAATACCTGGATTAAGTAAATGAAGAAAACCAAATAAGAAAGATGTCACAACAATCCCAACCCATATACGACTTCTAACAGAAAGAACCGGGAATAACCAACCTCGTACAATAATTTCTTCCGTTGCCCCTTGTATTAAAAATGCAACTAAAGAACCTACAATACCCAATATAGCGGTTACTGTAATTTTTTGTATTTGTAATGTTACAACTCCTGCTAATAGGAGTAAAATTACTGGTATTGAAATGAAAACAAATCCTATTAATGTACCTCTCAAATATTTTCTTATCCATTGATTTCTCCAAAAACCAATGGATGAAAATGATCTTTTCTCTACAAATCTAATCCATAAAAACACAAAAAATATTGCGCCGCCAAACGTTAATATCATCTCAATGTCGCTATAAATCGCCTTCATAAAAGTTGTTTCTGCTTTCGGTAAAATCAGCATAAACAACATAAATAATTCACCTAAAGTTAAAAATATAATCGCGAGTATGACAGCAAAAACAGGATGAACTTTTCTTCTTCCTTCTTTTGCTGCTTCAATTATTTTAAATTGTTTATTTTGCAATATTCTATCCTCCTAATTATGGTACTCATCAGCAATATTAAAATAATATTTAGCCTTTTATTTAAATTTATTTTTTCATATAAATGATTTTTGTTTGGAATAAATTCAAATTAGGAATAATATATAAATAAAAGAGATGCCTTTGTGCCTTTACTATTATCACCCAGATTAGTCAGTGGTATTACCAGCACTTGCTATTTCCCACCATTTGTTGTAAGATAGTAATTAAGGTCAATTTAACACTATATTTTCTTTGCATATTATCAAGTATCAATCAGGGACATTTTGTACTCCTTATGGGTTTTTGATAATATGTGAACTTTTATTTTCATTCAAATAAGGCCGATCATATTGTAATTTTTCTACTTTTAGGAGGCATTACCATGACATTAACAGGTAAAGTAAAATGGTTTAACAGCGAAAAAGGTTTCGGTTTCATCGAAGTTGCAGACGGTAACGACGTATTCGTTCACTTCTCAGCTATCACTGGCGACGGCTTCAAGTCTCTTGACGAAGGTCAAGAAGTTAGCTTCGAAGTTGAAGAAGGTAACCGCGGACCTCAAGCTAAAAACGTTGTAAAGCTATAATTCAAACAATAAAAAGGTTGTTACCAGCAAGGTTAACAACCTTTTTAATATATAACTAAAATTTTTTACATAAAAGGAGTGGTTACATGTATCGCAATCGAAAGAACGATGTAGCAGAAGTACCACCAGAACAAACCCCTGTTTGGGAATGTGAATCAGAGGATTGTTTAGGATGGATGAGAAAGAACTTTTCATTTGAAGAAGAGCCTAAATGCCCTTTATGTAAAAGTAGCATGAAAAGCGGAGAACGTTTATTACCTAAATTAGGTTAATTTATAATAAAAAAAACCTCTTTTAATTAAGAGGTTTTTTTTATTATAAATTTATGTCCTCAATATCAGTTCGCACTATAGAATACAATAATGCATCGTGTTGCTTATTTCCTTGATGAATATATCCGCGCAATAGACCTTCCTTTTGAAAGCCGATTTTAGATAACATTCTACAAGAAGTAACATTTTCAGGATATGTAATAGCTCCAATTCTAAACAAACCCAAATCTTTAAACCCATAATCAATAATTTCTCGAGCCGCTTCTGACGCATAACCATTTCCCCAATAACGAGGATGCAGGTCATATCCAATCTCAGATCGTTTACTCCATAATTGTAAATTGTTTAGTCCAATTGTTCCTATTAAAACGTTCGTTTCTTTTAACACAATTCCCCATCGTATTGCCTTTTTCTCAAAGTAATTTTTCGAAAAAGATTCGATCATACGTGAAGCTTGTCCAAACTCCGTAAAAGAATTCATACCGTAATAACACGTTACTTCATCCAATGAAAAGATTTCATATATTTTTTGACAATAAGATTGTTCTATTTCAACTAAACGTAAGCGTTCTGTTTCTAATATAGGAAATGCCATAGGATCACTCCTTTCTCTCTACTCATTCATTATATCAGAAAAAATATTTATAATTACTAAAGTCCTTATTGTTCCATAAATCAAACATTTCTAATGACGCATTCCCTCTTTATTCTATATACACGAATTGGATACCTTCTGATTACTACTCAAACATTACGCTATAATTTCCATAAATCGAATTTCAAATTATCAAGAACTGTAAAAAAAATTATTTCTTCATTTTCTCCTTCCAAACAACCACCCTACCCCATACATTTATGGTAAAATATAGTTAATATATTATTTTATTGTGGAGGTGTAAATTTCCTATGTATATATTCATCGGCTTATCCCTCTTACTCATATTACTTATTTTTTTATTCGCAAAAAAATTCACACCAAACTCTTTCATGATGACTAACTTTAAAGGTAATAGCTTTAAGACATTTTCAATCGGTATTTTAATCGCTGCCATACTCTCACTTTCATATGGAACTTATCATGCAGTAACATATCAACCTAGTTATTTAGATATTAAATTAAAAAATCAAAACTACACTGTTTTCGGTAATGTAGACGAATTCGGTTATTTCTCCGAAGAATTATTAAAAAAAGATACAGAAGTTCAACTATATTTCGTCTCTTGGAAAAAAATGCAGTTAAAAAATCCGGTAATACTTATAGAATATCCTTCAGGAAAACAAGAAACATGGAAGCCAAATATCGTATTAATACCGATAAGTAAATTACAAGAAAAACATGATATAAAAGATATTTATCAACTATCACCGTATTCATTTAAAGAATCTGGAGAAATAACATTAACAATAAAAGAAAACAATGTAAAAAACAATAAAATTTCCATTCAAATAAAATAAATAAAAACTGTTCCTTCATTTTGCTGAAGGAACAGTTTTTATTTATTCTACAGTATTATTTATTTAATGTAGCCATTATTTCATTGGCAATATTCTTTCCATTTCCAATACACGCACCAATTCCAACACCATAATATGAGGCACCAGCTAAATATACATTTGGATAAAGATTTGTCATTTTTTCTTGCAATGCTTGAACCGCTTGATTATGTTCTAAATGATATTTCGGCATTAAATCTTTCCAATTTGTAACTTCAACTACTTCTGGTTCACCTTTAATTCCGAGACTCTTTTCAATATCATATAAAGCTACTCGTACTAATTCTTCTTCACTGTAATCCTTGATTGTTTCATATACCGGATTGGTACTCTTATAAAACATTCTAACTAATAATTTTTGTTTACCCGATGTATGTTTCCACTTTCGACTTGTCCATGTACAAGCATCACAATGTAAATCACTGTTTTCCGTTACAATAAACCCCGTACCGTCAGCTGGTAGTTGTTCATCTAGTATGTCAAATCCTAAATAAATACTAATAAGAGATGAGTTTTTAAATGTATTAAACTGCTCATTTAACTCATTAGACTGTAATAAAGTTTGCGCTATATCATGTGGAGCTGCTAAAACAACATAATCTGCTTGTATTGTTTCATGATTTGCAAAAGAAATCTCATATCGATCTTCTTGTTTACTTACAGCCGTCGTTATAGCACCTTTTTTTACGACAGTTTCAGTCAGCACTTCTTCTAAGCGATTAATTATCGTAGATAGTCCACCTTTAAATGATACGAATTTTTTATTTCCTGCTGATTGAAATTGTTTTTTATTCTCTTCAAAACCTTTAATAATACTTCCATACTTATTTTTATAATCCAGTAAATACGGTAATGTAGATGCCATTGTAAGCTCATTCAATTTACCAGAATATACGCCTGAAAGCACAGGAGCAATTTGTCTTTCCACTAACTCTTTCCCTAAAAAGCTTTCTAAAAATAGAGCAAGTGATGTATCTTTCGTAAACTCTTTATTTTTCGTTATGAAATCTTTTAAAGCTACGATTTTCCCCTTCGTTGAGACTAGCGTACTGTTAAACAACGACCGGGCACTCATCGGTATCCCAAATATAGTATCAGAAGGAATTGGATGTAACATGTTTTCAGAATATATGTAAGAAATACCCGTTTCATTATATACCATTTCATTTTCTAAATTTAAATCTTTTACAAGTGGCATAACGTGTTCATTACGAGCAACGATTGAATCCGCCCCTGACTCCATAATGAAATCCTTTTCTTCCACACTATGGATTTTACCACCTAAATGCTCTTCTTTCTCAATAAGAATTAAATTTAAATCGATATTATAATCCTTTTTTAATTTTTCTAAATAAAACATAGTAGAAAGTCCCGTTATACCTCCACCGATAACAACAACTGTTTTCATATGTGCTGCGCTCCTAACCGATACAATTAATAATTCCTTTTTATTATAACCAAAAGTCCTTATATTCGACTAGCAAGTTGCGCATTCTGTAAGAAATTAGACAATATATTTTAATATATTTTCAAATTACCTAATAAAAAAGAACTATAACATTTACAAACCCCGTCATAGTTCTCTTTATTTTAAAAACATAAAGTAATTGATTAATTTGTCTAGTTCTTGACTCAATGCCAATACTTTTTCATGTTGAATCCCATAATCCGATACTAAATATAAAAGTTCTTCTTTTTTTATTTCAATTACTTTTTCCAATTTCGCTAGTTCCATGTCGTTTTACATCTCTCCAAAAATAAAATGTATGTATTTCAGTATAGCCTACTTACATAATTAGTAAAAGTAAAATACGCATGTAAAATCTTACATATTTGAAAAAATAATATACTACTAACAAAAAAAGAAACTAGATTAAACTTCCTTTTACAGATCATTAACGTTCATTAAGAATTAATAACATAACGGAATTTTTCTAATGTGATATCTTTATAATTTGGAGCTCTCTGTATATGATTAAAATAACTATATGAGAATTTAAATACATGACCAAAATCCCAATCGAATTCACTATAGTCTTTTATCCAAAATATATTTTCAGTTGGTAAAATATTTGCACGTTTAGATTGAATTAAAGGTAATCGATCTATAGGTGAGTGTAAAGTTATTTCCGTATTCAGCTTGAGCTTTTGGCTAGCTCTTAGTACGTATACTAGTTTTAACAGCGGACGTATCCCTCGTTGAAATATATCTATATGTCCTAAATCATACATTATATTAATTGCGTGGGAGTATGTAAGCAAATGCCCAATTAAATCATGATGTGATTCCGCTCGATAAATACTATTAAATTTCGATAACTCATTTAAAATGAACTGAGATACTTGTGTTGGATTACTCAATTCACTTTGTATCTCATCTTCAAAACTTAATTGTTTTACTTCTTTCGTCGTATAACCAATCCACGATCTACCTGGAATTGTTTTTCGAAATGATAAAATAAGAGTAGTAATCCCTTCAATTGCTTGATTATCACCCCATTTTTGTAGCTCTTTCATAGCTAATAAACTCAATGACGCATAAATGACGTTATGCCCCACCCAATGAAGCTCATCAATCGTTTGTTCTAAAGATTTTATAATCATATTCTCCGCAATTTGAAAATTCATTTCTTTTTTATCATCAATCATCTCACCAATTTTTTTCTTGTTCAGCATCATCCTTGTTTGCGAATACATATTACGAGCTGTTTCTTCATCAATATTATTATCTTTCATAAAAAAATAACTAGCAATTGCAGCTGCTCCAAAATGTGCATGCCAAATATCATTTGTTTCTTTTTTACATTGAGAAATAATTGAAAGGCCGCCTTTTAAAATACTATCGTTTTCCATTTTCTTCCTCCCCTAATAAAAATCACTATATTTTCATCCTAAAGATGGTGTCAGGACAAATAAAATGTGATTCGATTCATCACTTTTATTCAAAAATCGATGCTTCACATTCGGTGGAATACGTACAACATCGCCTTCTTCTAAAAAATATTCTTTTCCCTCCAATTCCACATACACTTCCCCTTTCATAATAACAGCAATCTCTTCCTTATCTTCATGGGAATAATGGCTTTCTGTTGTGTTTGCTTGTTTATTTAAATCCATCATTAGCATTTCAATACGTGCTTTCATAAAATCAGGTGTTAATACATCATATACAATGTGATCATTGTTTTCCCGATATACTTTTTTTCGATCTTTTTTCTTAGAAATGAGTGAATCTGTATCAATATCGTTAATAAAAAGTGTAAACAGCGGTACATTTAATGCTTTTGCAATTAATTCCAAAACATTTAAAGAAGGATTAGCATGTCCTCTTTCAATTTGGCTAATTAACGACGTACTAATCCCTGCATAATCAGCGAATTCACGAATTGTCATATTATTTTTCTTACGATAACTTAATACCGTTTGTCCAAGCCTATCATGTATCACAGTAAAACTTCCTTTCGTCCATCATAATGCATGTTTCGTTGTCTTTGTGCTGACATACTAAACAAAGGCAAATAACCCTTCCCTATTATCTCCGGGACTTATATACTTACTTTTGTACATTATATCGTATTAAGTTTATTATAATAAACATTCTATCGGAGGGACAAACTTTGAAATCACCTATTCTTTCATATTGCATCTTATTTTTTGGTGTATTCGCCTTATCAACTTCAGCTATTTTTGTAAAATTGGCAGATGCTCCTGCGACAATCATTGCTTTTTACCGATTATTCTTTGCTACACTAATTCTGTTACCGTTATTACTATTTAATAAAAATAGTCGAAATGAGCTAAAAACTTTAACGAAAAAACAATGGGCACTTGGATTCGTATCTGGGCTATTTTTAGCTGCACATTATGTACTATGGTTTGAATCATTACAATATACTTCTGTAGCAAGCTCTACAGTTATCGTAACGTTACAACCTTTGTTCTCAATGATTGGTGGTTATTTTTTATTTAAGGAGAGATTTACGAAAGGAGCAGTTATTGGTTGCCTCATCGCTATTTCAGGTAGTATCATCATTGGCTGGCAAGATTTCCAAATTAGTGGAGAAGCTTTATATGGAGATATTTTAGCACTTATCGCTGCCGGTATCATTACTGCTTATTTTTTCATTAGCCAACACGTTCGTAAAGATTTGTCACTTATACCATATTCGGTAATTAGTTATGGAAGTAGTGCTGGCTTTCTTGGCATATTTGCTTTCACACAACAAGAATCTTTCATCCATTACTCTACACAAACTTGGTTGTGCTTTATTGGATTAGCTTTCATTGCTACAATTTTAGGACAAACCATTTTTAATTGGTTATTAAAATGGATAAGTGCTACTGTAATTTCAATGAGTATTTTAGGTGAAACAATTGGCACTTGTATACTAGCGTACTTTATATTACATGAGACCATTTCTTTACAACAAGGACTAGGAATTACCGTTATTTTTATTGGTTTAGTATTATTTTTAATACAGCCAAATTCTAATAAAAAAGCATGACAGTATACTGTCATGCTTTTAACTACTAATTATGTACAATTAAACCATCCGGTCTAAAACGACTCATCATAATTTCATTAATAAACTTTCCGTGAGCTTTCAAATTCCCTATCTTTACTCCCTCTTCTACAAATCCAAATTTTTCATATAAAGCTTTTGCTTTTGGATTCGTTTCTAACACACCTAGTTCTACTCTCTCTAACATTAACCAATTATCAGCCAAATCAAGCATCTTCGTAAGAAGTGCTTTCCCAATTCCTTTATTATGATATTCACTATCAACCCCAATGAATAAATCGCCTGAATGGGATCTTCGGCCCGGACTTTGTGTTAAACCTACAAATCCAACAATTTCTCCATCATATTCTGCAACAAATTCAAATTGATTTGGTGCTAAATTTCGAATTCTATTTTCCATAGCTTCTACACGCATGCTAGGTAAGAAAACCATATACGGTAAAACGTCATCCTGCATACATATACGATGAATTGCTCTAGCATCTTGTATTTCTACTGCTCTAACATTGATCTCCATCTTTCTCTCCTCCATATAAATAACAATATATTTGTGTGTATTCTAGAAACGTTCATGAATGACCTTCTCGTCCGTATTTCTTTATGTCATTTTTACATAATTATTTCGATATAATACTTAATTTCCAAAAAGATTAACAACTATATCTATATGGTTAACTTTTCACTTTATTATATAAATTAAGCAAATTTTCGATCAGAATACCATTTAGTTTCATGCCGACTATATCACAATTTTCTATTTCAATATTTTTCAGATTACTATTACTTATGGTGCTACCTTCCAAATCACATTTATCGAATAAAATAGGTTCCTTCTCATCTCCGAGACTTGTATTTTTAAATTGCACTCCACCTAAAGTCACCAAATTAAATTTACTACCAGAAAGATTTAAATCTGCATATGATGACCATCTAAAATTTATATTTCTAAACTTTGATTGACTTACATTACAATTACTCATATTCGTATTCATTATATTGCTACCAACAAATGAACTGTTTTTTAAATTCACTTGATAATACTCTGTATTTGCTAAATTACAGTTTTCGTATTGACTATTTTTCATATCTTTATTTGTAACTACACTCTCTTTATTTGAGCTTGTTTTTATTCTTTTCACGTAACAATACTCATCTTCCGATTCAAAAATCATTTGGTAGCCCATCTTTTTATAAAAGTGATGATTATTAATTTGTCTACTAGATGTTTCGAGATCCCAAATCTTTATGTTTGGATATTCCTTTTCTATTAATTTCATAACATGTGATCCAATGCCTTTTCCTTGATAAACAGGATTTACAAAAATACGATCAATTCGACCGTACGACTTACCAGAAATCGTAACTATTATCCCTCCGATTATTTCTTTATCCATTACAACTTTGAAAGAATCCAATTCTTCAATGGAATATTCCATCATTTCAACTGAAGAATATCCTGGCGGTTGAATGTTATAATCAATGACATCATCTTGGCCGTATAGCCATTGTTTTGCTTCTGCATCAAATGTTCTTTTCATTATTTCTGTTAATTTCTCAGCATCTAAAATTGTAGCTTTTTCTATAGATATCATTGTTGTTTTCCCCTTCATTATTACAAACCAATAATTTTTGTGAATGCCATAATTATCAATTCACTTTTGTTTTTAATGCTTTTCCCATTATTACATATGGAACATCATTTTTACTTGGATGAAATGGCTCCAATACATTTATCCAATCTAATCTTTCATATAACGAACGTGCTTTTTCATTGTTTATTTGTGTTGTTAAAACACTCGTTCTATTTGAAACTCCTTCTAGTAATTTATTATGTAATTTCGTTCCAAGACCTTTATTTTGATATTGTGGGTGAACTGCTAACTCTACAAATTCAAAACAATCTTGCAACCATTCGTCTACTTGCTCTAGATGTAACGCTTCTCTCATTAATTGATTATAGTACTGTCCCTCCATTGAGCGATAACCATAAGTAAAACCAACTACTTCATTTTCATCATTTATTGCTACTATACCTTTAAAACCTGTATATTCTATATGCCTATTCATTCGCTTGATCATTTCATTGAAATTTGTTTTCTCAAATACTTTACAATACAAATTTGCCATATTCCCAATTAGGATCTCCTCTTTTTCAATGCTTACAAATTTCACTTTACTCCCCCCTATTAAAACATTTATATCCTTTTTAAAAACTAAGAAAATTAACACTAATCACTCTCTTTACTATTAAACTACAAATCACCCTATATTTTCCACAGTTACTTAGTATTAATGAATAATAAAAAGAGACCATGTAATATAAACATGTTCTCTTCTTTTATTCATTTTCAATTTTATCCCGCTATTTGCCGGGCAGTAAGACCCCCACCTCAAAATTCAGCGAAAGCAAAGAAGTTAGGTGGGGGATCAATTGCCCGTAAAATCCCGATTGGTGAGGGCTGAACCCCCCCACTGATTAAAGTTTCACTTTATATAATTAAAAATTAGATATTACTTAAGCCACTCATTGCAAGTATTACTTAACTGCTGTAAATCTTCTATAAATTTACTCGCATCATATCCATCACAAACCGAATGATGTACTTGCAATGAAACTGGTAGCATAACCTTGTTTCCTTCGTTAAAATATTTCCCACAAGTTATAATTGGCAATAGAAAATTTTCATCATTATTAATATTAAGATTAAATCCAGTAAAACTAGTCCAAGGTATGCTAGAAATCGGAAATACATTAGGCGGAATATTTTCTTTCGTGAAAAGACCATGAACACTAGCATAGTATCTCATATCGTCTTCATACTTTTTATAGAAAGTGCGGAAATCACTTGAATAATCCGTCCATATACTTGAAAAAGACTTATCATCTTTATGAAAGATTGTATAACTCGGTATCATTTCCTCCCAATAGCCTAAAACTCCTTCATCGTTAAAACATGTTCGAAATTTTTTATGATTATTTACTACTCTAGAAATTAAATATATAAAAACGGGATAAAATTTTATTCCCTTTTGATATACTTCCTCTAATAACATCGTGATATCAACATTCACAGTCATACTAAATGTACATTTCAACTTTAAATAATGCTCAAAATACCGCTCTCTATTCCAATCTTCTCTATCAATTACATGAAACTTCATTCTAATAGCCTCCTAAAATTTTCTTTTTATTTTAGAAGGCTAATTCCCTTGCTCTCACCATACTTGTTCACTCCTAACAGTTTAAAATTCACCCTAATTATTCATTTAATTATATAACATATGTAAGAATCAATTCACATATTTCTGGAAATCCATCCACATACTATAGATAAATCAAATGAAATTTGGAGGATACATACATGAATAACAAAAATATGAATAAAAAAGAAAATGTTACTGAAAACACTACATCTATTCAAAATAATAATACTGCAAATCTTACTATCGAAGAACAAGCAATGAACGGCTTATACGGAATGCCCGAAACAACAATTGAAGATGCTGATCACGCTGCAGCTGATGATTTGACTTCAAAAAATTAATTAACTACATTGAAAAAAGCCAAGGAAAATATCCTTGGCTTTTTTAACTATGCATCCACCTTTTGTATTTCTTCACTCTTTCTTGAAAGTTTATCTGGCCAAAAAGCAAATCGGCCTAAAACTACTGTAATCGCGGGTACAAGTAACGGTCTTACGATAAACGTATCTAGTAATACGCCAATTGCAGTTACAATACCAAATTGAACTAATACTTGAATTGGAAGTGTACCTAACACTGCAAAAGTTCCTGCTAAAATTAAACCAGCCGATGTAATAACACTACCTGTTTGTATTACACCATTTTTTACTGCATCCAAGTGATTTTGTGTCTTTCTGTTTTTCCATATTTCTGAAACCATAAAGATATTATAATCTTCACCTAAAGCAACTAAAAATACGAATGCGTACAACGGTATCGCACCTTGAATGGCCGGCGCACCCATACCGTAATGAAGTAATATCCATCCTGCTCCTAACGCTGAGAAGAATGATAAAACGACAGTTACAATTAAATAAATCATCGCAACAACCGATCGTAAGTAGACAAGTAATAGTAAAGCGATAATGCTAATCATTACTGGAATAATTACTGATTCATCACGTTCCGTAATTTGCTTTGTATCATATAATGAAGCTGTTTCCCCACCAATCCATAATTGATCTTTAGCATTACTAATCCCAGCACCTTTTAATACTTTTTCTATACTACTTTTCAATTTAGGAATTTGATCTAACGCTTCAATTGAGTATGGATTTTCCGCTAAAGAAACTTCATACATTTGTATTTGCTTATTTTCTTTTCCCTCTTTTGGCTCTTTCACTGTATTTACGAAAGAAAATTTCTCTAGTTCTTGTTTAATAGGAAGCTCTTTGCCTTTCGTATCAACAACAATTTTTATTGGTGCTAGTTCACCAGCTGAGAAATGATCACTAATTAACGTAAACCCTTCACGAGAAGGCATATCCTTTGGAAACGACTCTAATAAGTCATATGTGTATTGAATACGTGGTACGAATGAAGCCAATCCGCCTAATACAAATACAGTTAGCATAATTATTGTCCACGGTCTTCGTACTACAATATCTCCAAGTTTTTTACTAAAGGAGCCTTTTGATTTTTCAACTTTTACAGCCCTCTTTTTCTTTCTTGCAAACTCCTCATTCATTGAAGTTGTTCTCGGTATAAACGGGAAAAATGCAATCCTACCGAATATTAATAATAGTGCTGGTAAAATCGTTAAAGCAGCGATTCCCATTATAAATACAGCAACACTAAATGGTACTGCAAATCGATGAAAGGCTCCATAATGAGCAAGTAGTAATGTTCCTAATCCAAGTACAACAGTTAATGCACTCATTATAATTGCACCGCCAGAAGCTTTAATCGCAAGTTGTAATGCTTTATATTTACTTTCTTCTTCTAACAAGTACTCTCTATATCTCGAAATTAAAAATAGACAATAGTCCGTTCCAGCGCCAAACAATAATACTGTCATAATTGATATCGCTTGGGCATCTACTTTAATCCATCCGTGATCAGCTAAAAAACCGAGTGTAGGACTAATAATACCGTATGCAAAGCCAACAACAAGTATAGGTAAAATCGCTAAAATTGGTGAACGATACAGTAAAATTAACAAAACTAACACTAGTAGTACAGTAGCCACTAACAATTTCACATCTGCTTGACTAAATAAACTAACTGCATCCGTTTGAATACCTACAGGTCCTGATAATCGAACATGTAAACCAGATTCACTTATTTTTTGTTTAAATGGATCTTCATCCACCTTACTATTCACTATTTTTCTAAACTCTTCAAGATTTCCTTTTAATATATCTGTACCAGCAGATTTATTAAAAAATACCGGTGTAACAAATGATGTACCATCTTTTGATGCACTTTTTGATAATACTTGCTCTGGGATTGTATCAAATGGTGGTAACGTTGATTGTTCTTTTAAAGGACTAGCTTTTAACTCCTTATAAACATCTTGTATGAGTTTATAATCCTGTGACTGTAATCCACCATCTCTATACCATACTACTAACAACGGATTCCCTGCATTATTCGGAAACTCTTTTTTCATAAGCGCTTCCGCTTGCTGTGACATAGCTGTTTCAGGTAAATTTTTCGGATTCGGTTCTTTCGTACTGTTTACTTGTGGTAACGTAAATGAAAGTAATAATGTAATAAGAATCCACACCGATAAAGTGATCCACTGCGTATTTCTCCCTGCTACAAGCCTCCCTAACATATGTAACGGGTGCTTTTTCATAAAAACCCACCTTCCTTTTTTTCTCCATTATTAATTATATATACTGGTCGGTTAATTAATCAAGAATGATTGAAAATTATGTTATAATTATCTCAATCATAAATGTCAGGAGCGAATGTATTTGGAACAAAAACAACGTCCTCTCGGAAGGCCGCGTCAAAATAAAAATACAAAATCTACAAAAGAAACCATTTTAGAAGTAGCAACCCGCTTATTTCTTACACAAAATTATCAAGTCGTTTCTATGGATGAGGTCGCAAAAGTTTGTGGTGTTACGAAAGCAACTGTCTACTATTACTATTCAACAAAAGCCGATTTATTTACCGCTACTATGATCGAAATGATGGTACGTATACGTGAGAATATGTCTCAAATACTCTCTACAAACAAAACGTTAGAAGAAAGATTATTAGACTTCGCTAAAGTTTACTTACACGCAACGATGGATATTGATATGAAAAATTTTATGAAAGATGCAAAACTGTCGTTATCTGAAGAACAATTGAAAGAATTAAAAAATGCTGAAGATAATATGTATGAAGTACTAGAAAAAGCACTCGATAATGCGATGCACATCGGAGAAATCCCGAAAGGAAACGCTAAATTTGCGGCTCATGCTTTCGTATCTTTATTATCAATTGGGAATTTTAAAGATGAAAATCACAATCCTATTCTTGCAAATATAGATGAATTATCACAAGAAATCGTTTCTTTTTATTGGAGCGGATTAGGTCATACATATTAAACTGATTTGCTTTAATAAAAGAGAGCATGTTTGAATTTTTTCAAACATGCTCTTTTATAATTTATTTATATACTAATAATCAGATTATACTTCAATGCTGTTTAACACAAAATTTCACTTTAACTTTTACAAATTTTGAAGTTGAATATTTATATTCCGCTTACTAAATCCCCCATGGTAACAAACTACAGATTCAATATGTAAATTTAAATACTTCTTCAAAGACTGCCGTGCTTCCATAATATTTAAAGTTGTTGGGGCATGAATTCCTCCTAACACTCCATTCACACTATACATCGAGTCTCCAGCGACAAGAATTTTACTTTGTTTCAAATATAAACTAATATGACCCGGAGTATGCCCTGGAGTATGAAGAATTAGTATTCCACCGCAATATGGAAGTTCTTGCCCGTCAATCACAGTATCACTCACTTTTCCTTTTGGTCGGTTCTCTATATTTCCGTCCTTCAATAAAGGTAAATCCCCCTCGATATATGGCTTATCTAGTTCGTGCGCATAAACTTTAATATTACTTCGACAGCGCTGCAACAATTCCGGAAGACTACCTATATGATCAATATCCTGATGCGTCAAAATCACGACTTTTAACTTATCAAATGATACCCCAACCTTTTCCATCTCTACTTGTATATCTTCAATTTGTCCTGGGAAACCCGTATCTATTAATACTGCCATTTCATCATCCCATAAAAGAATTGGATGAATAACAAATTCTTGAAATTCAAGTTGTAACATTTCTATCCCTTTAGCAATCTCCATACAGCCATTCTCCTTTATGTTGAAGTTTGAAAATATGTACGAGTAAACTGAAAATATAAAGTGAAACTTTAATCAGTGGGGGGTTTTACTACCCGGCAAATAGCGGGATAAAGCACCTCTATCTTATAATATGTTTTGTCATCCCAATAGAGAATGCTTCAAACCCTATAGATTCATAGTAAGATTGCAACTTTTCTACACACATAAGTTGTGGAATAACCTTGTTTTGTTCACAGTGCTGGATTAATCGTTTCACTATTTCTTTTCCGATGCCACTAGACTGATATTTTGGCAATACACCAACTCCACAAATAATGCCTGTTATGACTCCATCTGATATGACACGCCCCATCCCTACTAACCTCTTATCATCAAAAACATAAATTGCATACCAACTTTGCTTACACATTCGTTCTAACTCGTTAACCGTTAATTTAAGAGAATTCCATCCTAAAGATTCGTATAAGGATAATAATCCATTAAAATCTGTAGGATGTTCACTTGTGTAGCGTATACTATTTTCCATGTAAATACTCCCTATTCTCTGGCTTGTTTATATTTCATAAAATTCCCTTTACACAAATCTGATTGATGTAAAAATAACTAGAACAAACTTCAATAAGAAAGATAGAATTCCTTCTCAATATAAAGTAAAAAGAAGTTATCTCACTTAAGATAACTTCTTTTATATAAGACTCTCATTATATTATCAACCAAAAAATATACAACTGCATACGATTAGCACAAACAAAACTAATAAACCATTTGAGAAATAACCCATAGAAAACTACCCCTTTATTTCATTATGTAAAAGATTTTATCATAAAATTATTTACAACATAATAACCGAAAAAGACATTGTATTCATTAGTTATATACGTTTAGTAATATTTTTTTCGGTTATATTCTCCTTACCTAAAACCACTTCTCGCGCCCTTATAATTCAGTCCACATAAATTCAAAAAAATAGTTATTAGTAAACATTCATTTACTATAAAGAGTAACTTTAATTGATTTATAGTAAATTTAGTAATAAAATAATAACTAAATTCATAAAGGAATCAAAAACAATGACCCAAAACGAATTATTAAACGAATACATGAATTTATTATTAAATATGTCAGGTACTTTTAAATTACTATCGGAGAAATCCTCAGAATTTACACATTTAGAACAACACGTAGTAGAGTATATCGCCCAGCAAAAGGTGCCTGTAAACTTAAAAATGATTGCTAGTTATTTAAACATCCCTAAACAACAATTAAGTGTAACAGTGCGTAACTTAGAACAAAACGGATACATCATAAAAAAGCAAGATATGGTAGACAAAAGAGCTATATTAATCTCTCTGACAGAAAAAGCTGAAAAAGTACATTATGAGAGATGGAAACAAATATATAATAATTTCACAGTAAACCTCGAAAAGTTATCTGAAGAGGATAGACGGGATTTAACTTATGGACTATATAAAACAAATACAATGCTCTCAAAAATGTTAAATAACGACTAGATATATTGTTTATTATTAAACGGAGGATGTTTCATGGTTAAAGAATTAGATTTGCAATCTGTACAAGGTACAATGCTTATTCCACTATGGGGAAGAGCATATGGCAGTGAGAAAAATAAGGATATTTTAGATGATATAGAAGCTATTCGAATAATTAAAGAATGTGATTTTGACTTCTCAACAATAGCAAATACATTTGGCGAATACGGATGTATCACATACATTACCCGTGCACGAAAAATTGACGATACGATAAAACAATTTATAATAAAACACCCGAATGCTACTATTGTAAACATCGGTTCCGGACTAGACACTACTTTTTCAAGAATCGATAACGGTACAATACATTGGTACAATCTTGATTTGCCCGATGCAATCTCTTTTCGCAAAACTTTAATTGAAGATACCCCTAGAAACATTAGCATTGCTAAATCATTTTTTGATACTTCTTGGTTTGACGATATAAAATATAATCCAAACGACGGTATTCTTTTTATATCAGCAGGTGTGTTTTATTACTTTAAAGAAGAAGATTTAAAAAAGATCGTAGTCGCTATGTCAAAACGTTTCCCTGCAGGAGAATTATATTTTGACGCTGAATCAAAGTTCGCACTGAATCTTTCGAATGCTACTGTAAAAAAATCTGGTAATAACGGTGCTATGATGTATTTTTACGTAAATAATCCAAAATCAATAGAAAAATGGTCCTCTACAATAAAAGTATTGAGCTGCTCCCCTTTCTTTAAAGATATAGCTACAAATAAAGATTGGGACGGTAGTACGCGTATAATGATGAGAATTGTAAACTTAATAAAAATGTTGAAGTTTGTTCATTTACGGTTCAAAAAATAAAAAAGTAAAGAAGAGCTCAATACATTTATACTTAGGTCATAAATGTTAATTTTAATAAAATCAAAGGCAGAAACATAATTGTGAAGTGAAACTTTAATCAGTGGGGGCTTTGCTCATCCCCCACTGATTATTAGCCCTCACCAATCGAGCTTTTACGGGCAGCCCGAACCCCACCTAACTTCTTTGCTCTCGCTGAATTTTGAGGTAGGGGTCTTACTGCCCGACAAATAGCGGGATAAAATCTTGCATGCACTTTACGTAGGAGCTAAAATGTTGAATCTCATCGATTTCCAAATCATGTACACCATCTTGCAACATATGTTGAATCACTTACCCTCTCTTCTTATAACCCACTTACTACTTTTTAATTGTATATGTTCTGACCGTCAACATTTTACCTTTAAATTCTTTAGACCCTATCCTTTCTTATATGAATAGCTTTCTTATTCGAAAATAGATTTTTAAAAATACCTACTCCCACAATTAATAAACCTATACCAACTAATTTATTTATTTGTAATGGAATGCTCTCCATTCCAAATAATCCAAATGTATCAATACATAACGCAACGACCAATTGAGTAATAAGACTAATTAGCACCGTATATGCTGGACCTAAACTCTTTATTGCACCCATTATACAAATAATTAACCCGATGCCAAACAGTCCACTTACATAAAACAAATAATTTGCAGTATACACTTTAATGCTAATACTGTTTTCTGTAATGATATAAAATAGAATAGAACTAATGAGACCTATTCCAAGGACACATGTAGTCGTTAACCACTGTCCTACATTTTCATTTACTTTTGCATTAAAAACAGATTGTAAGCTAATTAATATTCCTGCTAATATAGCTAAACTAAATCCAATCAAAATCTTCCTCTCCCTTTCATTGCTCATATATATTATCTTTAGCGACTTCCTTCATTCTAGAAAAATCTTTAATGACAATAACTCCATTACTTTTTTCAATTAATTTTTCATTATAAAATCTTTGTAATACCCGAATTACGTGCCTATAACTTACCCCTATAAAGCCTGCAATACTCGTTACCGATGTCGTATCCAAATCCCCTTTGTACATATTTCCGTTACTATCTGTTGAAATTGAAAGTAAATAACTAGCTACACGTACTTCTACAGGATAAAGTAAATTAAGAGCAGTAAAACGAGTCGATATTTTTAACGTGTTCGCAATGTTTTCAAGTAAGAATTTCATAAATATAGGATCATGTAATAACTTGTTTCTAATAACCGTATTAGAAATGGAAATCGCTACAACATCTGAACAAGCTTCAACGACATTATGTGCTTTGCTATTTTGAATTAATTCAATATCACCAACAATTGCGAGTGGATTAATAAAGCGAAGGATTAGTTTCTTCCCTTCAGGTGTAATCGTATAAACTTTTACTTTACCTTTAACAACAAAATATAAACGATTCATTTCGTCATCTATATTGCAAATAAGCTCGCCTTTTTCAAAATGATTTAATTGAAAATATGCTGTATCTATTTTGGAAAAAATCTCGAGCGTTTTATTGATTTTCAAATAATGCGTAATTAAACTTGATCTATTCTCCATATTCATTTCCTCCTTTCATTTACATATTAAATACAACAATACCTATAATCATTACTATTGTTCCCACAATATGATATCTCTCCATCTGTATCTTTTTTATATGAAACAGTCCTTTCATTTCAATAACTGTTGCCGTTAACAATTGAGCAACCATTAGTGTGCCAGCTGTCAATGTAACTCCTAGTGAATATATCGCCATAGTTTCTGCACAAATAATGAATCCACCAAATGCACCCGCTACTAAATATATTTTTTTTACACTCTTTAAATCCGTTACTTTCTCTTCTTTCTTTAACAAAAATACAGTTGTTGCAATAATGAATCCAATTAAATGGGTTATAATACTCGTCGACCATATACCGATATGTGAACTAAGTTTCGCATTAAAGGTTCCTTGAAGTGTTATAAATATCCCCGCAAAAACAGCAAATAGAATACCTTTCAAAAAATCATCTCCTCATCCTTTATTTCTGACTTAATTAAAAACCATCATCCTATAATGGCAAAAGGACAAATGTCACATCACTATGAAAATAACTTGGAATGAAAAAAACACACCTCAAAAATACGAGATGTGTTTTATAATTATTTATATATAATGTTTTATAAATAAAAATTACGCTACATTAAAAGATTTCTTTTTCATAACAAATTTTGCAAATAAGAAACGTACAAGCGGTCCCATAATAATTAATTGTAATGGATATGCCATTATGAAATTTTTAATAAAAATCGAAAAATAAATTGAAACAAATGAATCTCCTTGTAGTCCACCATGTAAATGCATCATAGCCATACCGAAAAATGACATAAAGAACACCATTCCGATTACCATAGTTGTCGCCATTGCAACGATAATATTTATTTTCTTAGATTTATCAAATGGCAACATGAATACAATTTTTTTCGCACAAGGTCCAACTATACTTATTTCAATTAATAGCGCAATAATAAAGCCAATTAATAGTTCTAATGCAATCTCTTTAATATAAATTGGTCCTCCTGTTTCATTCATTAGTAAATTGTAAAACGTCATTACGATAACCATTCCAAAGCACATCATCATGCCAAATTGGAAGTTTTCCTTTCTTGTTGTTGGCAAATTTCATCATCCTCTCTCTTTGAGTCTTTGTCATTATATCGACATTGGAAACCCCTTCGTAAGTGAACATTTTGTGAACAAATTTAAAACGTTTTCATATATTTTCTTTACTTTCAACTCAAATTCTCACTTTTACTTATAAAGGTTTTATATATTTCAATGTTGAATTACTAAATTTAACATTGCATTACACTATTACTAGGAGGATAACCATGAATGAAGCAGAATTTTACGCATATCACATCGTAACAAGGAAAAAAATGCATATCAGACAAATGATTCCTTTTAACAAAAATCAACACAATACTCTATATCACTTCTTTTTTGAAAGAGAACAATTAAATGCTAATGGTGAAGATGGCATACAAATTTTAAATAATCACTATAAAAATGACGAATTACATATAAATAATGAAAGTGCTAAAGTAGTTATGAGTTATATGGATCAAACAATTAGAGCAGTTAGAGAAACAATTGTAGAAATGGTTAGACTACAAGAATTCCCTGAATACCCTTCCAGGTTATCTTGTTTATACGCTTCAAAAAGCTATGAAGATGCTTTAAAATGGAAAGCATTATTTGATTCTTACAATCGAGAAGTTTTACAGATTGTTAAACTACGAGTAATCGGAAGTTCTTTTGAAGGTGACGGTAATCTTTTACCGAAAGAAGATGGTATTCCTTTTTCTCAAAAAATCGAACAAGCTAGAGAGTATTGGAAAGGAAATATTAGAAATGAGCTTCCTGAGCTACTGATTAATGGAGAAATTGAAGTGGTGGAAATTATTGATGACTTTTCCTCAATTCATATTTAATTTCTAACTAAATCATATAGGATGGAGATTACAATGAAGAAAAAAGTGTACTTCAATCATGATGGCGGCGTAGATGATTTAATTTCATTATTTTTATTACTTCAAATGGAAAACGTTGAACTTACCGGTGTATCTGTTATCCCAGCAGACTGTTATTTAGAACCCGCAATGTCTGCAAGTCGTAAAATTATTGATCGCTTCAGCAAAGATAATATTGCAGTAGCCGCTTCAAACTCTCGTGGGCAAAACCCGTTTCCGAAAGACTGGCGGATGCATGCATTTTATGTAGATGCTTTACCAATTTTAAATGAGTCTGGAAAAGTTGTAACACCCATGGCAGCAAAGCCTGCACATCACCATTTAATAGAAACACTTCTACAAACGGAAGGAAAAACAACTTTATTATTTACCGGGCCCCTAACTGACCTTGCTCGTGCATTATATGAAACTCCCATCATCGAAGATAAAATTGAACGTCTCGTTTGGATGGGTGGTACATTTCTTACAGCAGGCAATGTACATGAACCAGAGCATGATGGAACAGCTGAGTGGAATTCGTTTTGGGACCCTGAAGCAGTAGCTCGTGTATGGGATGCAAAAATTAAAATCGACTTAGTGACACTAGAAAGTACAAACCAAGTTCCGTTAACTATAGACATACGTGAACAGTGGGCAAAAGAGAGAAAGTATATTGGTGTTGATTTCCTTGGTCAATGTTATGCAATGGTCCCCCCTCTCGTTCACTTCTCAACGAACTCTACTTATTATTTATGGGATGTACTAACTACCGCGCTTGTCGGAAACACTAGCCTTGCAAAAACTGAAACGATTAATAGTATCGTTCATACATATGGACCTAGCCAGGGGCGTACAGAGGAAACTGCTGATGGACGACCTGTAAATGTCGTTTATGATGTAAAACGTGATGTATTCTTTGAATATATTACTGAATTAGCAAAGAAAGCTTCTACTTGAACCACTATCTATACGAAAAATAAATAGAATAAAATCAATTCAGACGATGAACCCCTATATTTAGAATTTAGTTGAAACTACATATTTAACTATTGAAAAGAGTATTGAATTAAATTTCAATACTCTTTTTGTGCAATTTAATTATATTGGATTAATGTAGTGTCTTATTGATTATTCATTTCATAACCATTGACAAAATACGTTATTGTTTCTAACTCATCTTCATTTAATTCTCTATCTAGTTCTTGTTTATACGCTGCCTTTATCTTCTCTTCATCACCTTTATGAGCTTCTGTATAAGTTCCTACTGTTTTTAACATACGAATCTCTTGTAAAAACTCCTCTCGATTTATCGCTTCCCCATGAGAGAGAATATATGTCTTAGCATCAAATTTCTCTAATTCATCTATCAATTTAAACGTTCTTTTCGTCGTATAGTTCCACTTCGAAGAAAAAATATCTGCATATATACAGTCTCCTAAAAATAATATCTTTTCTTCTTTCACGTAAATAACAACTGAATCATGTGCATGATCTCCGCCCACATGTTTTAACACGCATGTCACCTCACCAAGATCTAATTCCATTTGATCCTGGAACGTTAAGGCCGGAGGAATAATGTTAATATTTCTCGCTTTTTCTTCAAACTCTTTCTTGATGCAATCCGCACAAAATTCAATTTCAGTACCCTCTTTTACGCGTGCATCCAAAGCTTCATCTGTCCATTCATAAGAAACAAGTGTACGCATCTCTTTTTTCGTTTCAGAATGTGCAATAGACAATGCATCTTGTAGTACAGGCAATCCAAAAATATGATCCCAATGCCAATGGGTTAGTGCTACGAAATCTGGATTCGATACATTTTGTTCTTTTAACATTTCTAAAAATAATTGTGCATGTTCTTCTGAATTCCCTGCATCGATCATTAACGTTTTTTCTTTTCCAACAACCATTCCTAATATAGGTCTATCTGTTTCAGAAACAGGTGTCATATACCAAAATGAGTTTCCTATTTTTTTAATTTGTTGCATAACCAATTCCCCTTTTCATTTCCTCACTTAAGTTTAATATATAGATTATAACGAATCACTACTTTTTTCTCTATACTCAAACACAATTACTTGGACTAATCTAACTTTTCTTTTCGTAAGCTAAAAATAAGGGAATAGAATCGGAGTGTGATACTATGGAACGTTTATGGATCCCAATGATTGTAACATTTTTTTCGTTCGGTGGATTACTATTAGGCGGTGCTGTTGGAGTAGCAACACGCCAACTCATTGAAGAAAAGATGCATCGTTTATACGCATTATGTGGCGGTATTTTGTTTGGGTTATTGTCACTTGAAATTATTCCTGAAACATTTTCAAGCTATGAAATGATTGGACCTATACTTGGTATAGCTATCGGTATTTTAGTTATGGGCTTATTAGATAACTATTGTCACCATCCAATGATACATAAAAAAGATCAACAAGCATGGCAAACCTTTCTTTTTCTCTCTTTCGCTATATTTATTCATAATATACCGAGTGGATTTGCGTTAGGTACAGCTTTTATAAATCATAATGACTCTGCCATTCCCTTTTTAATAGCAATCGTCGTTCACCATATTCCAGAAGGATTAGCTTTAATTATTCCATTTCTTTTTACAAAACATAAATATATTTCCTTTTTATTAACGACTTTATTACTTTCTCTTATTCTCGGTACTGGCACAGTTTTTGGCATTTTGATGGAAGGAAAAGCTCTTCACCTGCAAGGCCTCATTATGGGAAGTGCTATTGGTTCACTTGGATATGTCACAATTCATGAAATGCTTTGGAAAGCTAAGAAACAGCTCTCTTTCCTTACATTTCTAATGTGGGCAACTAGTGGTTTTTTACTAATAACAGTGTTCACTTTATTCGCTGGTCATCATTAAAGTTGCTAAAGTGAAACTTTTGTTCCTCCCACACTGATTCTTGGATTACAAATAACCAGATAAATTTTCTTATTTGTATATTTTCCCTTTTTATCCAAAACATAATGTTATCTACCTATTATAAGGAGGAACAATTATGTTTGGGAAAACAGCCGGTGAAGCATTAGTTGATTTATTAATTGACTGGGGAGTAGAACACATATACGGTATGCCTGGAGATTCCATCAATTCTATCATTGAAGCTTTAAGAAAAAAACAAGATCAAATTAAATTCATTCAAGTTCGCCATGAAGAAGCTGGTGCATTAGCAGCGGCTGCCTATGCAAAATTAACAGGAAAACTTGGCGTTTGTATGGCAATTGCAGGGCCTGGTGCTATTCATTTATTAAATGGTTTATATGATGCGAAACTCGATAAAGCCCCTGTTCTAGCAATTTCAGGTCAAGTAGAAACCGATTTACTTGGAACGGACTTTTTCCAAGAAGTAAATTTAGAAAGAATGTTTGATGATGTTGCGGTTTATAACCAGCGTATTATGTCAGCAGAGCAACTACCTGCCGTAGTGAATCAAGCAATTCGAATGGCTTATACGAAAAAAGGTGTATCCGTTCTTACTATTCCAGATGATGTCCCAAAATTCGAAGTGAAAAATGGTGCCCGTGTTACAAATACTTCTTTTACTTTGTCTGAGTTGTTTCCACAAAAAGAAGATTTAGATGCAGCGAAACTCGCAATAAATGAAGCGAAAAAGCCTGTGATTTTAGCTGGAAAAGGAACAAAACATGCGAGAGAATCTTTACTTGCATTGGCAGAACATATTGGTGCTCCAATCGTACTTACATTACCAGCTAAAGGAATTATTCCTGATGAACACCCTCTTTGTATTGGTGGATTAGGATTAATTGGAACGAAACCTTCTTATGAAGCAATGAAGCATGCAGATACTTTAATTATGGTCGGTACTTCTTATCCGTTCACCGGCTTCTTACCTGAAAAAGCAAAAACAATTCATATCGATACAGATCCTGCCCAAATCGGGAAACGTTATGCGACAGATATTGGTTTAGCTGGTGATGCTGATAAAACATTACGATGGTTAATTGAAAATGTTGAAGAACACACAGACCATTCCTTCTTAGAACATCACCAAGAAATGATGAAAAAGTGGGAAGAAAAATTACACGATCAAGAAGAAGACTCTTCCATTCCAATTAAACCACAACGCGTTATGCATGCTCTGCAGCAAGTAGCACATGATGACGCAATTCTATCAGTCGATGTCGGAAATGTAACAGTATGGACCGCAAGACACTTCCGTATGACAAACCAGCAATTTGTCATTTCTAGCTGGCTCGCAACACTTGGCTGCGGTTTACCTGGTGCACTTGCTGGAAAAATTGCTTTCCCGGATAAACAAGTATTTGCAGTTTGTGGTGATGGTGGATTTGGAATGACGATGAATGACTTCGTAACAGCTGTAAAATATAAATTACCAATCGTTGTCGTCGTATTAAACAATAATAAAATTGCGATGATTAAATTTGAACAAGAAGTTATGGGTAATATCGAATTCGAAACAGACTTAACGAACCCAGATTTCGCAAAATATGCAGAGGCGTGTGGAGGTATTGGATACCGTGTTGAGAATTTAGATGAGCTACTTCCCGCTTTCGAAAATGCAGTAAAACAAAATAAACCGTGTATTATTGATGTAGTTGTAGATGCTAACGAAGCACCAATGCCAGCAAAAATCACATTTGGTCAAGCCGCTGGTTATACGAAGCATATGATAAAAGAATTATTTGAAGAAGGTAAGATTGATTTACCTCCACTTTAAACGAAAAAAGATAGCTGAAAACAATTTGTCTTCAGCTATCTTTTTTATTTTTGTATCTCTTTATAAAAAGAAAAGTCATTCATAGTTGGTTGTACTTGTTTCTCTACTTGCAATTCTTTACTCTCCTTCTCTGTCCTTCTCACATTTCCTAGCTTAATCGCATCTTGCATGCTATTACTAATTAGGTTTCCAGCTAAGATTGTCATACTATAAAAAGCAATCGGTATAAGTACAATCCATGTATGAGTAGTTAAGTGCCGGAAGTTTTGACCAATTAATCCTGTCCATTCTTTTGTTACACTATCTGGATCCATTCCACTGAAGGTTATTGTTCCACCAAAAAATAATTGCAACAAACCAAGGTGTAAAAGAAGTAATAAAGTACTCACAAATTGTTGTGCTACTAATAAAAGAAATGATGGTAACATATGAGGCCATATATGGCGCTTCAACCTCTGCCATTTACTCCCGCCAAGCACAGTGGCTGCCAACATAAATTCTTCTTTCTTAATACGTTTAACTTCTTGCGCTACATACAACATAACTGTTGGTACAGCAAGACATGTAAGAACTATAATTTGAAATGTCACCCGCAAATACAACGGCACAACTTCCGCTCCACTATCAAACGTTAAAACTTCATTTAACATAAAATAAGAAATCATAACCATTGGTACAATACTAAAAGGATCAAAAAAGGATGAGATAACCGGAAAAGATCGCTTACCATACATACCAAGAAGTAAACCAATCCCTCCTCCAACTATAACTCGTAAAGTTGCTATAATTATACTCGCTCCAACTGTCCATTTCGCGCCTTCTATTATTAATTGGACAAGGTCACGGCCTTTGGTATCACTTCCGAACCAAAATTTACTTGATGGCGAAAATGGAGCAGCCTCTAGTTCTCCTTTTTCATTATACATCATCGTAAGTTCACGAATATTCCCATCGAAAAATAACGTATATCCAATACTAATAATCATTAGTACACTCAGAAAAGTAACACCTATCCAAAATCTCACATCTCTTTTTACAACTTGCCACATGTTACACACGCTCCCTTATAACATTTTGTAAAAGCGTATGTAATATACGAAATAGTATAAAAAGCGGAACGTATAATATAACTAGACTCACTGTAAATATTTCTAATTTAGAATTTTCTTTTACAAATACAAACATTCCATATGTATTAAAAATCCATTCGATAATATATAAATTGGATAGCATAAATAAAATATTTGTTTTCGCATAGTAAATTGTCGTCAATAAAACATTCCTTGAAACATGATGTGTTAAAATATGCTGCAAACTTAGTCCTTTACTCTTCGCAAATATACTATAATCTTTCTCCATTTCTTCTTTAAAACGTAATAACAATAGTTTAATAAATAATAACGTTGTTGGTATTGTAAGACATATAATCGGTAACAATCGTACTCTCTCTTCTCCTAATCCAGCAAGTTTTATTGGCATAAAACCTGTTTTTTGAAAAACAATTACGACAAGAAGTTGTGATAATAAAATAAGTAATATATCCGGTATACTCTCTAGCGTAAGAAAAACTCCATTCCACATTTTTTGCTTCATATGAGAACGCTGCAATACCCAAACAACAAGTACATACGCTATAAGCAAAGATAGTAAAAAAGCTGATAGAAATACAATCATAGTTTCACTATAATGAATCCATATTTGTGGAAATAATTTCCTCGAGTCTCGAAATCCAAATGTAATTTCCCATGGTCGGAGTAACTTTCCTCCAATAAACACAATCGTGTTCCAAAAACCGATTAAATCAATTTGCAATCCCTTAAATAATCGAGGGAGCGCACCTAAACAGATTATACATAGAATTGCAGCTAATAATTGTAAACAAGTAATCCAACACCACTTAGCAGTTCGCATGAACATAACTATTACCCCTTACCATTCGATAGAATATCTAGAAACAAAAAGAGCTAAATATGTCACATCTCTTTAGCTACAACATGTACTCGCTTTTGCCCACTAGGTAAAATAGCTTGGTATAAACACGTAACAAAAAATAATAAACCAAATAAAATAATATACAAAGTATCCGCCTCAATCCATTTTGGGAATAACATAGCTATCGCTCCAAGAGATAACAATTGAAACCCTGTCGTTAATGGACTTAGCAAACTTTGAACACGCCCCATAAACGATTCTTCTACGATCTCATACATCCATCCTGATATTGCAACATTAATAAACGGTAAAAAGAATGTCGCTAAAGCGATACATACATAAAAAGTCCATACGTAATTTACAAAGTAACACATACCAAAGAAGACTCCTGAGCCTGCCATACCAAAAACTATAATAGATTTTGGCGCATATTTCTTACCTATACTCGTTGCTACTATGCTTCCAATTAGTAATGAAATCCCTCCAACTACACCGCCCACCATTGCTAAACTTTCATACGTTTCTGGAGCTAGTTTGTATTTTAATATGTAAGTAGTGGATACACTTAAAACACCATTTAATAATCCAAATACGATAAATCCTAAAAGTAATTTTTTTAAAGTTTCATTTTGGTATATATACCTAATCCCTTCTTTAAACTCTGTTATTAACATCTTCAAATTAACTTCTTTCCATTTTGTTCTACCATTTGGTAAACGAACTTTTTCTGGAATGGAGATTGTTTGAATCAAAATACCACTCATAATAAAAGTGAGCGTATTTACTAAAATGCTCCCGTAAATTCCAAAAGTCCAGTACACCATCGTTGCAATTCCTACACCAAACAAAGCATACAAACTATTTACCATTTGATTAATACCCGCTGCTGCACCGTATTGGTCTGATTCAACTACTCCCTGTATCATCGATTGTTCTGCTGGAGAGAAAAATTGTATACACGCATTTTCCAAAAATAAAAATATAAAGACAAGTATAATCATCCCGTAATAAAGCGAAATTAGGATTCCAATATTACAGAGCGAGCAACATATGTTACTTACTGTACATATACGTTGTCTATCAAATCGATCCACTACTGTCCCTACCAATAGAAAAAAGATTAATGCAGGTAATGCAATCATAATTTGTGTCATCGTTGCGTAAACTGGTTGTTTTCCGTATTGATCTAGCAAATAAAACATTAAAGAAATTCCAGCAATCATAGAACCGAGTCGCTCTAAAATATTTGCTAGAAAAAAACGTGCATACACTTTGTTGCGAAATAACTGTAGCATTTCTTTCATACTTCGTATCCTTTCTCTCGACAAAATAGTATTGTTTTAGTCATTTCTTGGAAGTTACATTATATTTTTCGACCATTATCCAATCTTTTCCTTCTTTATAAAAAACATAAAAAAAGAGCCCTTATTCTCAACACAAGGACTCTTTTCATAAACTATTTAGCTACCTCTTCTTTCGGCATTACCATACCTTTATAAAGTTGAACAGTTATCCAGTAATAAATGAAATAAATGACTAAGAAAATCCCTATTGGCACCCACACTTTCACAAACGGGTCAACTAATATAAAGCTAAATAAGTTAAGCCCTACTAAAACGTGAGAAATGCCAATGATCGCTGGGAAGATAAATAAATATGAAATTTCTTTATATATACTTTTCGTTAACATACTGCGTCTCACACCAATTTTTCGTAACATTTCATAACGGCGTACGTCGCGAGAAGCACCTGTTAATATTTTGAACATAAGGGAACTTGCCATCATTGCTAAAAAGGCAATTCCGAGGAAAAATCCCATAAACATTGTTCCGCTCATGAAGCTGTTCATAAACTGATAAATTGTCATTTTCGTAAATAAGTCTACCTTTTCACCTGTTGCTTTTTCAATTTGTGCTTTTTGTCTCTTGTCTATTTCGATCAATAACGGTTTATATTTTTTCATATCATCTACTTTTGCTAATATTACAGTGTGTTCTGTTCCTTGAATTCCTTTATAATGCTCTTCGTCTGCAATTCTTACTGGTTTTCCGCTAAATTGATTATGCGTAATTTGTATCTCTCTTACAACTGCGTCTTCCCAATCCTTTGGCATTTGAGGGAATTTTGCTAATTCAGGAGCCTCTAAAGCTGAATATACAGGTTCAGTTAAAGGCTCAGTCACACGTTTACGAACAGGCTCTTTTAACGTTTTTGTATCAAAATGGTCTGAAACAAGTGGTGGTTTCGCAGTTAAGTCGTTACGTAAATAATAAACCGCTTCTCCATCTGCTTTATAGTTGTACTTGCTTTCTTCAACAATTTCCATTTCTTTTAAGGCAGCTTTGTCTTGATCATTCGGATCATGAATTACAACATCATATACACGAGAAAAGTCTGTCATAATACCTACATTTTTTTGGAAAGCCATACCTGCCGTCATCGCACCTGCGCCTAATGCAATTAACATTGCTACAGTACCTAATACTCTCGATAAACTATTTACTCGAAAGCGTAGCTGTGCATATGTAAAACTATTTAGACCAGTTTCATTTCGTTTTTTATTCCCCTTAATTTTCATCACAAAAAATGGGAGTAATGAACTAAAGATAAAATATGTTCCAAGTGTTGTAACGATGGTTGCTATAATAAAACCTAATTCAGCATATATTTTTACATTGATCATAAAATAGTACCCTGTACTTACTAGTAATACACCAAGTACTGTCATTATAATAATGCGAGTTTTACTTTTCTTTACTTCATCTAGTGTTTCATCTTCACGAATTAACTCTAGTTCAGTTTTACGTAACAATCGGACACTGTTCATTAAGCCAGTAATGAAAAATAGTATTAAGAAGAAAATAGCTGTAACTAAAATTGCTGGTGTGTATACAGATGCATAACTACCTTTTGCTGAAATTTCCATTCCATTCATTAAAAAGTTTCCTGCTACACTTGCAAGTAACATCCCTACTAAAATACCGATAATAATACTGACAATACCCATACCGAATGTTTCAATAAATAATAACTGTGCTACTTTTTTCTTTTTTGCACCAAGCATCATGTACATACCGAGTTCTTTTCTTCTTAACGTGAGTAAGAAAGAGTTGGCATATATAATATAAAATACAGTAATGAAAGATAATAGTATTGCACCTACCCAAAAGACGAGTCTAATACTACTAATTAGGCTATTATCTTTCGTAAATTCACTATTCATCGCCATTGTTTGGAACATGTAGAAAATACTAATACTAATAACGAGGCCAATAAGTAAAACCATATAATCTTTTAACATCTTTTTCATACTATGACGTGATAATTTAAATAACATAGTTTCGCCCCCCTACTTAGACTCAGCAGCTGAGCCCATATGAGCGAGCACACCTAAAATGTCTTGATAGAAATTCTCTCGAGTGCCTTGACGATTTAATTCTTTATAAAGAAGACCATCTTGAATAAATAAAATACGCTCACAATAACTTGCACTAAATGCATCGTGTGTAACCATCAAAATACTTACATTATGATTTTCATGTAAATCTTGCATCGCTTCTAATAAACTTTTTGCATTTTTACTATCAAGCGCTCCTGTCGGTTCATCTGCTAATACAATTGCTGGATTATGTACTAAAGCTCTTGCCGCCGCTGTTCTTTGCTTTTGTCCCCCAGAAACAGCCGTCGGATATTTTGTTAAAATTTCAGTGATGCCTAATTTCTTCGCAACGTCATTTACCTTTCCAGTAATCTCACTTGATGGTACGCCTTGCAAAGAAAGTGGTAAAGCGATATTTTCATAAATTGATAAATTTTCTAGTAAGTTAAAATCTTGAAAGATAAAACCTAATTTTTGAGATCGAAAATCTGATAATGCATTACCTTTCATAGAAGTAATATTTGTACCAGCTATCGTCACACTACCACCTGTCGCCTGGTCAAGTGTACTTATCACATTAAGTAATGTCGTTTTTCCAGATCCAGAAGGCCCCATGATCCCGACAAATTCTCCTTCTTTAATACTTAACGATACGCCTCTTAATGCTTTTGACTGATTCTCATTTCTTTTCCCATACGTTTTTTCTACACTTTCTACAGTAACTACATTTGTTGACATCTCTTTCACTCCATCCCTTTTGTATAAAATCAATTTCTCACATATTTCTTATTATTTTGTCATGTAAATTCTTAAGAATTTTTTAATTATTCATCCAATAAGAGTTACACCCTTAACATGAACCTATTTCCTACTTCATATTCTCATTTTTCTACAACTCGTTCCCTCGATTTTGCTTACATTTACCTTACATTTTTGTAAGATAAAAAAGAAAACACACTAATTTCTAATAGTGTGTTTTCTTTACAATCAATATTTTCTATTCTTTATTTCTTCTTCAATACTTGCCACAAATACATCTAGCGCAACAACTTCTGACTTCTCTTCTCCATATTTACGTACATTTACAGCTCCGTTTTCCATTTCCTTATCCCCAATAACAAGAATATACGGTACTTTTTGCATTTGTGCTTCTCTTATTTTATATCCTAATTTTTCATCTCGTGCATCCTCTTCAACACGAACTCCAGCTTGTGCTAATTTATGTGCAATCTCATTGGCATATTGTTCATGTACTGCATTTGAAACTGGAATTACTTTCACTTGAACTGGTGCCACCCATGCCGGGAACGCCCCTCCAAAGTGCTCAATTAATATTGCTAAGAAGCGATCTAATGACCCTAAAACTGCCCTGTGAATAACAACTGGTCTTTTCTTTTCATTATTTTCATCTATATAATTTAAATCAAATTTCTCTGGCATTTGGAAATCAAGCTGGATTGTTCCGCACTGGTGACTTCTATTTAAAGCATCTTTAATATGAAAATCAATTTTCGGCCCGTAAAATGCACCGTCACCTTCATTTAGTCTATATTTATAATTTAGCGATTGTAATACATTTTCTAATGCTGCTTCTGCTTGCTCCCATAATTTATCGTCACCCATTGAATCTTCTGGACGAGTAGAAAGCTCTACTTCATATTCGAATCCAAAAGTTTTATATACGTAATCAATTTGCGCCATTACGGATTTGATTTCATTTTCAATTTGTTTTGGAGTTACAAATAAATGTGCATCATCTTGGCAGAAAGTACGTACTCTTAATAATCCGTTTAACGCACCACTAAATTCATGGCGATGTACTTGACCGAATTCACACATACGAATCGGTAATTCACGATAAGAATGCAATTTATTTTTAAACATAAGCATGTGCCCTGGGCAGTTCATCGGTTTTAATGCAAAACTTTTATTATCTACTTCAGAGAAATACATATTATCTTTATAATGTCCCCAGTGCCCTGATCTCTCCCATACTTCTTGGTTCATCATGAACGGAGTGCGTACTTCTTGATAATTGTACTCTTTTTGAATTCCTCTTAAAAATGCTTCCAATTCGTTACGAATCATTTGTCCTTTCGGTAAATAAAACGGCATTCCCGGAGCCTCTTCAGAAAACATAAATAACTCAAGCTCATTGCCTAACTTACGATGATTTCTTTTTGCTGCTTCTTCAACGAAATGTAAATACTCTTCTAATTCTTTTTGAGAAGAGAATGCAACACCATATATGCGCTGAAGCACTTGGTTATTACTATCACCTCGCCAATATGCACCGGAAACGTGAGTTAATTGAAATGCTTTCAAATAACCTGTTGATGGTAAATGTGGCCCTCTACATAAATCTACAAATTCACCTTGTTTATATAGTGTTACACTTTCCCCACTAGGAATTGCTTCTAAAAGTTCTAATTTCAAGCGATCGTTCATTTCTTGAAACAGTTTTGCTGCTTCTTCTCGAGAAACCTCAACTCGTTCTATCTTTATATTTTCATTTATAATCTTTTTCATTTCTTTTTCGATTTTTCGTAAATCTTCTATGTTTACACTACTTGGAAGATCCATATCATAATAAAATCCATTTTCAATAACAGGCCCTACCCCAAGATTTATATCACCATACATTCTTTTTACAGCTTGGGCTAAAATATGTGCCGCAGAGTGTCTTGCAATTTCTACACCTTCATTTGAATCTATAGTAATGATTTCTACTTCCGCATTTTCTTCAATATTTCGGCGTAAATCATATAATCCATCATTTACTTTCCCCGCGACTGCTTTCTTTTTCAAACTACTACTAATAGATCCCGCAATTTCTTCTAAAGTAATTCCTTTTCCAAATTCTTTCACGCTACCATCTGGAAATTTAATTTCAATCATTTGTTCTTTCATTTTTCATCTCTCCATTTCATAATAAAAAGCACACTCATCCCTAAAATAGGGACGAGCGTGCTTATACCCGTGGTTCCACCCAGATTCCCATCACAAAATGCAATGGCTTCTTTTACGGTAACGTCGTTTATACGGCACTAGATACTTAATTTCCCCAGTGCAGCTCTAAGGTGGTAAGTTATTTTTCTGCGTTAGGAAGTTCTCAGCTTTCCTTCCTTCTCTGTATAACCGGGTAAAATAACTCGTGTCCTTTTCTTCGCTTATTATGAAATTGAATGCAAAAAAGCATATTCATCCCTAAATATAGGGACGAATATGCTTATATCCGTGGTTCCACCCAGATTCCCATCACAAAAAACATAATGGCTTCTTTTGCGATAACGTCGCATACACGGCACTAGATACTTAATTTCCCTAGTGCAGCTCTAAGGTGGTAAGTTATTTTTCTGCGTTAGGAAGTTCTCAGCTCTCCTTCCTTCTCTGTATAACCGGGTAAAATAACTCGTGTCCTTTTCTTTGCTTTTTGTAAAACATCCATTTATTGTTATTTAATATATCTTATTCATTTTATTTTTGCAAGTGTTTAAAAAAATTATTTATTTAATTAAAAAAGTGAAACCAAATTTTTTTGGTTTCACTTCACAATTTTACCAATCTTGTGGTTCGTAATTTAAGTCTGCAAATAGACGTCTTTTCTCTTTCTTCGTTAAATCTCTCCACTGCCCAACTGGTAAATTATTCAATTCGATATTCATAATTCTCGTACGTTTTAACGTGTATACTTGATAACCTAAAGCTTCACACATACGGCGAATTTGACGATTTAGCCCTTGTGTTAAAATAATTTGGAACTCATATTTTGATAACTGTGTAACCTCACAAGGAAGCGTTTTTGTTCCTAAAATTTTAACACCCGCTGCCATTTTCTCTAAGAAATCAGGTGTAATTGGCTTATCTACTGAAACGATATATTCTTTCTCATGTTTGTTTTCAGCACGTAAAATTTCATTAACAATATCACCATCATTCGTTAATAAAATTAAACCGTCTGAGTCTTTATCAAGACGTCCAATGTGACTAATTCGTAAAGGATGGTTCACTAAATCGATAATATTACCTTTTACAGCTTTTTCACTCGTACATGTAATACCTACTGGTTTATTTAAAGCGATATATACGTGATCTCGAGCAATTCGAAGCTGCTCTCCATTTACTCGTACATCATCACCTGGGTTCACTTGGTCACCAATTTTTGCAACCTTACCGTTAATAATTACTCTTCTCTCATTAATTAGTTTATCCGCTCCACGTCGAGACGCTTTTCCAGCTTCACTAATAAATTTATTGATACGCAAATTAGGCACATCCTTTTCTAAAAAAATTTCAAGCTCACACTGCTTCTACCGTACAATACAAAAGGGTAAGCCTCCTATTATAACTTAAATATATTAACATGAAAGGGTATATAACGTCTTCTATTAATTAGTTGTTTATAAGAAAATATCGTTATTATACAATCATTTATGCACTTTTTCATCGTTTAATATACAAGCCATTCTTCCTTACATACAGCTTGTTTTCCTTGTATCTTTTCTATATCTTCATGAATATTAGCTAATTTATATAAATCTGGGAAAATCTCTTCCACATAATGTTGGTGCGCTATTTCATCTTTCCAATACGTTAACACTATGTAACGATTTTCATTTTTTAAAGACTTCCCAACTACTCCACCTAGCATTCCTTTTGCTTTTTCCATTCCTTTATTCCAAATTGTTTCTTGCTTATGTAAAAAATACTTTTCCTTTTCCAACTTTACATCACATATAGCAACTCTTACGAATGCCCCCTCTATTACAACGTCTTTCAAATGCATATCAGTTATATCATACAACGTTTGAAATAATTCAATTTCACATGAAAGAAACGTATCCTCTTGATTACTATTTAAATAAATTGTATCGTGAGCTCCATTCATAAATGATTGATATACACTTCTATCTTCCCATAAAGTAAATACACATGCCTCATCTTCATTCCATCCACCAAATTGTCCATGAAAACCCTCTAGGTGTTGTATATCACGCCATTTTTCTTGCGCACTGGAAAACAATTCTTTTTTCTCTTCTTCCACCTTACAGTAGATTGTTTTTAGTAACATTTTTAATTCCCCCTTATGATTCGATCCATTTCCCACTCGCCATACTTTCTATTTTTCCATATACACAAACGTTAATTTATTTTGTTATCAACTCCATTACTTATTCAAAGTTTGATGCCCTCCGTAAATGTTGTAAGTTGATTATTGGAATACTTACCGTGTAAAAATACATCTAAAATATAAAAATTAAAATCTCTTGCTTTCTTACCCTGTTTATAGTTTACATAACATTATTATGTATTACCGATTATCTATATCATTCAATAAAACATATTATTTTATACTATACGCATAATAATTTTAATTCAAACAATTCAGAATTAAAATCCAAAAAGATAGAAAGTAAACAATCTTACATTATCATCTACTCCCTATCTCTTTTATCATCAATTATTTTTCAAACAAATAATACGTAATTTCTCCTGGATAATGTAATACAGTTACCTTCCGCTCCCCCTTTTTAAAACTAACAGTATGCCCGTTTTCCCCTAAGTTCTCCCATCCACTCGCCTTTGTAATTGGCATTACACTTATATATTGATAATCCTCTTCCTTATCATCGTTAATATGAATTGCTGACATTGGTACTGGAAAACCTTTAATTTTAGATTCTTTATTCATAAATATGAATGCAATTACACCAACTAATAACATAGCCATTGAAATACTTGAAACTAGTTTTCTTCTATTCATTTTCACTAAAAACCCTCTTTTCTCACATATAACTTTCATCATTTTACTAACTTTAATTATTTATGTATAGAAAAGATATAATTTAAATCATTTCCAACCTATTTTCTCTACTCCAAACAACATTATTGTTATATATTATAATTATAAGTTTTTAAATTTTGGAGGCGTTACATATTGCAGAAATTACTTTTTACTAAATGGACAGTTATTATTTCTATTTTCATCATTTTCGGTACAATTTTCTACGTTACTAATGTTAAAAATAACAACGAAAAAGCACCTGTAGAAACAGCGGATACAAAAACTTTCAAAACGAAATTACAACCTAAAATTAATGAATTGACTACTAATTATAATGAAATCATTGAAAAAGATTGGTTGCCTGCCTGGGAAGAGATTAACACGAATGGAGATTCAGTAGATCGAAATAAACTATTAGTTACAATGAATGCCGTTTCCAAGCAGTATGAAACAATTATGAACGAAATAGACACACTTAAAATTGAAGAAAACATCACAGATATAGATATACAAAAACAACTAATTCAATTCACAACTCAGTTTAAATCCGCATCAAATTTCATGAAAAATGCAGCAAATTTGATTATAGACGGAACAAATAACTCTATTCCAACCAATGAAACTATTGAAAAAACAAAACAAGCTTTAGGACTTGCGGATCAACATATTGTCATCGCTTTATCTACTTTAAATGAAGTTGAAGATAAATTAGGACTTACAAAAAAATAAAACTATTTACTATTTTAAAATAAAAAATGATTGCAATTCACAATTTGTATGTCTATAATATTTTTATTGATTTACAATCAATGTGTTTATAAATTTTATAATTCGGATGAACCATTCAGGAGAAGGTCTATTGATCTACCGACGGGGCAAAAAGTTGTTATACCAACTTTGAAACTCTCAGGTCTTGGTTACAAGTAGAACTGCATGGGGACGAATCTCTGGAGAGACTCCCTCTCGCTTTTATAGAGCGCGGAGGAAAACGAGCACCGAAGGAGCAAATCCGCTACTTTAGCGGATAATCTCTCAGGTAAAAGGACAGAGACAAGCGAAAGAAAAAGCCGATTGTATCGGTTTATTTTTCTATCCCTTGTTTCTCCAGAGACCATTTCATTTACTTGAAGTGGTTTTTATTTTTTCTAAAAAAGGAGAATAAAGATGGAGACAGTAAGTAAAGTATTAGAACAACTAAATCAATACGTGTGGGGATTACCAACTTTGTTGCTACTCGTTGGAACTGGTGTCATTCTCACAATGCGTTTGAAAGGTTTACAGTTTAGTAAACTATTATACGCTCACAAACTAGCGTTTAAAAAATCAGAAGATACTTCTTCTTCTGGAGATATTAGTCACTTCCAAGCACTCATGACAGCTATGGCCGCAACGATTGGTATGGGAAATATAGCCGGTGTTGCAACAGCTGTCACTATAGGTGGACCTGGTGCAATATTTTGGATGTGGATTACCGCATTGTTCGGTATGGCAACAAAGTATGCTGAAGCAATACTTGCAGTGAAATACCGTGTTAGTAATGAAAATGGTGAATATTCAGGTGGGCCAATGTATTATTTAGAACGTGGTTTGGGTAAGAAATGGCTAGCAGTATTATTCGCTATATTCGGTACAACTGCTTCTTTCGGTATTGGTAATATGGTGCAATCTAATTCAGTTGCAGAGGCAATGCGAATTAATTTCTCTTTCCCTCCTGCTTTAACTGGTATACTAATGGCATTTTTAATCGCAATTGTTATTTTAGGCGGTGTAAAAAAAATCGGGAAAGTGACGGGATATGTCGTTCCTATTAAAGCTTTCTTTTATATAATTGCTGGTCTTATAATTATTTTCTATCACTACGACCAAATTCCTGAAGCATTTTCACTTATTTTTTCTGGTGCATTTAATGGTACAGCAGCTGCTGGTGGTTTTATTGGGTCAACAGTTGCATCAGCTATTCAAATTGGAATGGCGCGTGGTGTATTTGCGAACGAAGCTGGTTTAGGGAGTGCACCAATTGCTGCTGCGGCTGCAAAAACTGATTCACCTGCAAAACAAGCTTTAGTTTCAATGACTGGTACTTTTCTAGATACGTTTATTGTATGTACAATTACAGGACTAGTATTAATTACTACAGGTGCTTGGAAATCTGGTAAAACTGGCGTTGAAGCTACAACACTTGCATTCCAATCTGTATTTGGTACTGCTGGTAGTATGATTCTCGGTATCGCAATTATTTTATTTGCCTACTCTACTATTTTAGGCTGGTCGTATTATGGAGAAAAATGTGTAGCTTATTTATTCGGAGAAAGTGCTGTTAAATATTATAAAGCAATCTTTATCGTCATGATTGCAATTGGTGCTAATTTAAAGCTAGGAATCGTATGGACATTTGCTGATATTGCAAATGGACTTATGGCCATTCCAAACTTAATTGGTCTAATTGGATTAAGTAGTATTGTTGTTGCTGAAACGAATCGCTTTTTACAAGCAGAGAAATTGAAAGAAAATAATAAAAAACAGGCAAGTTAATCTATGAAAAAAGGAATGACTCATACATGATGAGCATTCCTTTTTTCATCCCCTCTTTTACTTAATTACTATCATTAAAAATATATTTATATCAATGTTTACTCCTTTTTATTCCTCCAAAAGTTTTTCACATAAATGTCATAAATCGTATGGTCTAACTATATAGTTGAAAAGGAATGCGACATTAAAGTGTCGCTGAAAAACTCATCCAAGAAAAGGGAGGAAAAATCTTTTGAAAAACAAAATCATTGTTTTCCTATCTGTTTTATCATTTATTATTGGTGGTTTCTTCTTTAACACAAATACTTCAAGCGCTGAAACATCATCTACTGATTACGTTCCTAACCAATTAATCGTTAAGTTCAAGCAAAATGCATCTTTAAGTAATGTGCAATCTTTTCATAAATCTGTCGGAGCTAATGTCTTATCTAAAGATGATAAGTTAGGTTTTGAAGTCGTACAATTTTCAAAGGGTACTGTAAAAGAAAAAATAAAGAGTTATAAAAATAATCCAGATGTAGAATATGCAGAACCGAATTATTACGTTCACGCCTTTTGGACTCCAAACGACCCATATTTTAAAAATCAATATGGATTACAAAAGATTCAAGCTCCACAAGCTTGGGATAGCCAACGAAGTGATCCTGGTGTAAAAGTAGCTATTATTGATACAGGAGTTCAAGGTTCACATCCTGATTTGGCTTCGAAAGTAATTTACGGGCATGATTATGTTGATAACGACAATACATCTGATGATGGTAATGGTCATGGTACACATTGCGCTGGAATTACTGGAGCACTTACGAATAACAGTGTCGGAATTGCTGGTGTTGCCCCACAAACTTCAATTTATGCTGTCCGCGTATTAGATAATCAAGGAAGTGGTACTCTTGATGCTGTAGCGCAAGGTATTCGAGAAGCTGCTGATTCGGGTGCAAAAGTAATTAGTTTAAGTTTAGGAGCTCCAAATGGTGGTACTGCATTACAACAAGCCGTTCAATATGCATGGAATAAAGGCTCTGTTATAGTTGCAGCTGCTGGAAATGCTGGAAATACAAAAGCTAATTACCCTGCTTATTACAGCGAAGTAATTGCAGTTGGTTCTACAGATCAATCAGATAGAAAATCTTCATTTTCTACTTATGGTAGCTGGGTAGATGTTGCAGCACCAGGTTCAAATATATATTCAACATATAAAGGAAGCACGTATCAATCATTAAGTGGTACATCTATGGCAACACCTCATGTTGCAGGAGTCGCTGCTCTTTTAGCAAATCAAGGATATAGTAATACACAAATTCGCCAAATTATTGAGTCAACTTCTGATAAAATTAGTGGTACAGGTACGTACTGGAAAAACGGTAGAGTCAATGCATATAAGGCTGTACAATACGCTAAGCAATTACAAGAAAATAAAGCTTCTTAAGAAAACTTTAATCAGTCGATCTACCATGAATGCGGAATAAAATAGAAGGAGAGACTTCTATAATTAAAGCCTCTCCTTCTTACAAACTATATTACTCTCCCTGCTTTTTAACCATATGTAAATACAGTACAAAATCCATCATTGTCGACGAATGACCAAGTTGACGGATCATCGCTGTTATATTTCCTCTATGATATGTACCATGATTTACGACATGTTGCACTAATTCTAAAATCGAAGTTTCTAATTTCCCTACATATGGATTCTCAATAACAAATACAGCATTCACATCTTGTATTGTAATTAAAAAATCTTTATATTGATTTGCCATGTTTTCAAACATTTTTTCTAATTCATGTAACGATTTAGTTTCAATTTGTTTTCGTAAATCTTCTCGGTCTTGTATTGCTTCATTCATACTTTTACCATGCAATATATGTAACCACACTTGATCTGTAATATAAATATGCACAAAAGTATCCTTAATGGATGGAAATACACTCTGTATCTGCTCCTTAAAAATGGTCTCATAGTTTGGTAACTCTTTTAATCGATTGAATAATCTTGTATTAGCCCAAGCATGATAATCACACTGTTTTAATATATAATCTTTCAATTTATATTACCTCCTTATTGTATGAAACGAATGGTTTGTTTCTTCATTTCTGATTCTCTATCAGCCTTTGCAATCCCTTTTTCTTTCATTTCATGCTTATTTATCGTTTTATATTTTACATACGTATAAAATTCCGTTTGAAATGGAAATGGTGTAATCCGAATTGTTTCCTCATCCACCCATTCAGCTTGAATAAGTTTCTCCTCTTTACTATTAAACATTTCTGTTCCTTCAAAACCATCTTTAAATAAATCAATTTCATCTTTCTTTTTGACACCAGGCTTATTCATACATACGTATAAAGAAAGTTCATCACAAAACTTTAATAATCTATAATGTTTATCGAACATCGCAAACTGTTCCTTTGTTAACGTTTTCAAGATTCTTTTTTGTCGTTCTAATTCATGTTTATAAAATGACATCATCTCTTCATCTTCCTCGTTTAGTGGAAATGATAAAAAATGTTTACTACAAAGCAATGCCCCGTATGGATTAGAATTTTCAATTTCATTCAAACCAATCGTATAAAAAACAAAACGTAATGGGCTTGGACAATCCATAAATGTATATGGAATATTTTTAGCATCATTTAAAATTGGTACTTTATCAAGCTCTATCCATCCTCTGTCATGCTCATATATTGCATCAACTGTTTCTTTTAAATATGTTTTACCTTCAAAAAAGTGTTCTTTTATATGCTTTGCAATCTCTCCAGCTAAAAAACCATGATCATGTTGACGAATTAATATACTTTCCTTCTCATTTTTTTCACGAAAAATCATTCGTATACTCCCCCTCATCCTCATACTAAAGCTTTTTATATGCATCGATTCTTAATTAATCCCCAAATAATAGAAGGGATTCAGTCTCTTGCAACGAAATTAACATAATTATATAGTATTCTTTCTAATCATAGTGATAGCTTTATCTTTACTATCTATTATACTAAAACATTCATTCCAAAAATTTTTTTATGAGGTGAAAACATGAACAAAACAGAATTAATTAAAAACGTAGCACAATCAGCTGATATTTCTCAAAAGGACGCTTCTGCAGCTGTACAATCCGTATTTGACACAATTGCTAATGCATTACAATCTGGCGATAAAGTTCAATTAATCGGATTTGGAACTTTTGAAGTGCGCGAAAGATCTGCTCGTACAGGACGTAATCCGCAAACTGGCGAAGAAATTCAAATCGCAGCTGGTAAAGTTCCTGCATTTAAAGCAGGTAAAGAATTAAAAGAAGCTGTTAAATAAACAAGAAACCAGCCATTTTATAGGCTGGTTTCTTGTTTTTATTTAAGCAATTGCTTTATATTCTCTGCATGATACACTTCACAAATATAAAATACACATTTGCAGTTACTGACAATTTGATACTTTCTAGTTGGATACACATTCGCTGTAACAGAACATCCATCAAACAATTCGATAATATTTCCAGATGGCTGATATCCTTCATATAATACGTTTCTTCTTACTTCCATCTTTTCTATAAGCTTTTCAACAGGAATATTTCCACTCTCTAATTCACTCTTTATTGCGTCCGGTAAAAACGAAGTGTCTGCAAAAATTAGATTTTCAGATAACACCTTGCCTTTATAACTAACATTAGATACACGGTAAAGAAATGTTCCATCTTTATCAAAGAAATTCTTTGCTTCTTTCGGAATGTACTGTCTACCAAGTGCCTCTTGTTCAAGAACATCAAACTGAACTGTATCATTTAAAAGCTTTTCTAAAGCATGAATGGATGATGTATCTCCAGAAAATAAAATATTTTTAATTGCTTGTATGTTATAAGTGAATTCATTCTTTCTATTTTCCGCCACTAACATGAGGAACACCTCTTCTATAATTTTTTTATTTAAGATTTAAAAGTGCTACCGCGTCTAATTGCGTAATTTCAGTCACTTCCTTACTGAATACTGCAACAGAAGCCATATAATCTAAACTAGGCCTTACATCTTCCATCATTGTATTATCTGCCAACTCTTGCTTATCTTTAAAAACTAACAATTTTGGAGGAGTATTTGGAGCTGATACTGTAATATGTACTGGTGGAATCAATAGTCCTTCGCCTGTCGCTTTCAGCACCGCTTCTTTTCGAGTCCAATATGTTAAAAAACCTTCTATTTTCTGTTCATTTGGTAGTTTCATAACTTGCACTATTTCAATGTCTGTTAATACACCTTTTGCCATTTTCATAACATCTACATTTGGATTCATTTGTTCTACATCTATGCCAACAGGTGCAGATTTTGTAAATGCAACGACAACCCACTCACCTGAATGCGAAACAGATAATTGCGGCATACCTTCTGGTAATTGTGGTCTACCATGTTGCAATTTACATACTGAGCACATTCGATCAATTGGTACTTGGACTGGTGACATAGAAAGTATTTTGCCGAGAACTAATCTACTAATTACGCAACCTATTATAAAACGAGCTCGATCTGCCGAATGATGATACGAATTTGCTTTCTCTCGCTCTATATCATTTAGTAAATTGTAATGCCATGATTGTAAATCTGAAATTCTTGCCCACCATATTTGACAATCATTCTCATTCAAAGTTGGAACAGAATCTGCAACTTTACTTTCTATCATGTAAACTCTCCTTTATTCAACGAATATCAATTTTCATAAAAAAGCATACGTATATTGTTATTCATTGACGAGTGCTTTCTCTTTTTTTGATACAGATAATGTTTTTTCTTTCTTATTTGACATTACCTCTTTATCGGAAATACGTAAAGAAAATAGTAGTGCTATGAGCAAAAATATTGCTGATCCAATTAATGCTGCTTGATATGGTAAAAAATCGGATTGAACGTTATTACTTCCAAAACCAGCTAGTATACTAGCTAAAACAGCTACTCCTATCGCTGAACCTAATCGATTTTGCACATTGAATATAGTAGTCGCTCTCCCCATGGAAGGCGGCGTGATATTGTTAAAGGCAGAAAATTGAACCGCACCGACAGATTGACCTAAGAAAATACCGATACCAAACAATAATGCCCGAATTTGCCACGGATTCGTATCGTGATTTACAAAACTTAATAAAACAAAGATAATCGCCGTACAAATTAATCCTATAGAAATTACCTTTCGAGCTCCTAATTTCTTATATGACCATGGCACAATTTGTGAAGAAATCATTAATCCAATCGCCTCTGGAAATGTCGTAAGTCCTGATTCTAGCGCGGAAACTCCTATCACATTTTGATACATAAGTGGAAAAACAAATAACATTCCTAGTAAACCAGCTGATGAAAATAATGATATAAGGCTCATCTTTCTAAAGACTGGTTCTTTTAATAAGCGTAAATCTAACATTGGTTGCTTTACTTTCAGTTCTACGATTATAAACAATGTAATGAATACAACCCCAGCTATCCCAGTACTCATAATTTCTGGAGAAATCCACCCTTTTGATGGTCCCTGGCTGAGTGCATATATGAGCATCGCAAATCCTGGTGCTGATAAAATAAAGCCGAGAGAATCAAAGCGACCAGCTGATTTTTCAACATGCTCTGCTAAAAATAGAAGTCCAAAGAGCAATGCAACGATTCCAAACGGTAGATTAATATAAAATGCCCAACGCCAAGACATTTGATCTACAAAGAAACCACCGATGATAGGACCAATTGCTGGTGCTACAGCAATTGGAAGTACAATGAACCGAGAAATCTTCGGTCTTTCCTCTGGTGAAAATGTTCGAAATAACATCGCCATTCCGACCGGTGTTAAAAGCCCTCCACCAGCACCTTGAATAATACGGAAAATATTCAATGAAGTAATATCATTAGCCATTCCGCATAAAGCAGAGGCAATTGTAAATACGAAAAGAGCAATTAAAAATACTCTTTTCGTACCAAATCGATCTCCTAACCAACCAGAAATCGGAAGGAAAACAGCTAAACTAACTAAATACCCAACATTAACCGTCCCCATTGCAGATGGAGGTACTTGTAGTTCTTTACTTATCGTTTGTAGTGCTACATTTACAATCGTTGCATCCATCGCAGCCATAAACATCGCAGTTATATAAACGATACTTACGACTACTTTTGGATTTAGTTTTGCTTTCATTATCGTTTTCCTGCTAATGTTTTTTCACGAACTTGATTACTTTTTGGATTCAAATCTTTCCAGTTATATTCAACATATTCTAAGCAACTCTGCCTACTAGCTTCTTCATATACGACACTCCAGCCAATAGGTACATCGAGAAAAGCAGGCCAGAGAGAATACTGGCCCTCCTCATTTATTAATACTTTATATGTGTAATTATCATTTTCAAATGGATTCGTCATACTCTACTTACCCCTTTCTTATTCTGCAAATATTTCGCTAATACTTGTCCAATTTCCGTAAGTGGACCTGGCTGACATAAATCTTTATGTCTACAGTCAATATCATGCTGCACAATTTGCCCATCTAAATAATTTAGCCACGTATTTGGAGAAATAGGATCAAACCAGTCTGGTATAACAGTAGATCTAAAGAATAAGATGTCTCCGTTATAAACTTTCGGTACATATTTCCCTAACAACCCTACTGAATTTACATATGTTTCTTTCAAGTTCAATATAGTCTCTTCTTCAAGACTTGCTAATGCACTTCCATCTTTACGAAGGATTTCAACTGCACTTTCCATTGTAAGTGGTTTACCATCCATGTTATCTGGGTCATATCCGCCTAAAGCGAGTAATGCGATTAACGCTTCCTCTTCAGTAGGCGCTTCCGTATTCGGTAAGAAGTGTCCAGGATAAGAATCAAGCATAACGAGTAATTCTACTTCTTCCCCTTCATTTTGTAGTTGCGCCGCCATTGCATGCACAACATTTCCTCCAAGCGACCAACCTAATAAACGATATGGTCCATGAGGCTGTACTTCGCGAACGTGTTTCAAGTAATCCGCCGCCATCTCCTCTAAACTTTTTGGAAGTTCTTCATTTTTAGCGATACCACGTGCTTGTACACCATAGATTGGATAATCTGTTCCTAAAGATTTCATAAGTCCTGCATAGCACCAACTTAATCCACCTGCTGGATGTACACAAAATAGTGGTAATTGCTCCCCGCTTGCTCGTAATGGAAGCAACACATCAAGTGCACTTTGACCATTCCCCATCTCAAGTCTTTCAGCTAACCCTGCAACAGTCGGTGCTGCAAATAAAGTACCAATGTTTAGTTCCACTCCAAGCGCCTCTTTAATGCGGCTCATAAGCTGCACTGCAAGGAGTGAATGGCCACCAAGATCAAAGAATCCGTCATCAATTCCAATTTGAGGTACACTTAGCACTTCTGTAAACAAGTCACATAACATTTCTTCTTGCGGTGTTCTTGGACCACGACTAGAAGATGATGCGATAAATTCTGGAGCTGGCAATGCCTTTCTATCTAACTTACCGTTTGGAGTTAAAGGTAACTCATTTACTACTACAAAAGCGTATGGAACCATATAATCTGGTAAACTACCACTAGCAAACTGACGCATTTCATTCGTATCAATCGCTTCATTATTTGATGCAACGATATAAGAAACTAACCGTTTATCCCCTGGTTGATCTTCCCGTACAATAACGGCTACTTGCTCAACTTTAGGGTGCTTCATTATGACTGCTTCTATTTCTCCTAATTCCATTCGGAATCCACGAATTTTTATTTGATGATCTGCACGTCCTATATAATCTAGCGTCCCATCTTTACGCCAGCGAGCTAAGTCTCCTGTACGATACATTCTTGTACCTGGCTTGCCAAATGGATCTGCGATAAAGCGTTCAGCCGTTAATCCTGCTCTTCCTAAATATCCACGCGCAAGCCCTGCACCTGCAACATACATTTCTCCAACTACTCCAGGTGGCACTGGTTGTAAATAGTTGTCTAACACATACACTTTAAGGTCAGGTATACTGCACCCAATTAAACTATTTGCTCGTAAAGAGACGATAGTTTCATCTAATTCAATATAACTAACATGTACTGTCGTCTCCGTAATACCGTACATATTAATAAGCTTTGGTGCATTATGAGGATGTCGACTATACCAATCTTCTAAGCGACTTAGCTCAAGTGCTTCTCCTCCAAAAACAACATATCGTAAAGATAATTTTTGGCCAATCTCTTCATTTTCACGATCTGCTTGCATCAATTGATAGAACGCTGATGGAGTTTGGTTTAAAACCGTAACCTTTTCTTTAACAAGAAGCTGTAAAAATTCTTTCGGTGAGCGACTTACAGTATGTGGCACTACAACTAAACGCCCTCCGTATAATAAAGGTCCCCAAATTTCCCAAACCGAGAAATCAAAAGCGTATGAATGGAACATCGTCCAAACATCGTTTCCGTCAAACTGGAACCAATGATCAGTTGCTCCTAAAAGTCTTACTACATTTTGATGAGGTATCATAACGCCTTTCGGTCTACCCGTTGAGCCTGACGTATAAATAACGTAAGCAATATGTGATGGAGATAATGGCTTAATTCGTTCCACTTCATCAATATTGTCATCACTATATTTCTCAACTTCTGCTATTACTTTCACATCATCAACTAAAACTTTTAGTGCCTCATCACATTCAATTTCCACTTCTGAATTCGTTAAAACACATGATGGTTTCGCATCGTGTAGCATAAATGAAATGCGGTCTGCTGGGTAATCTGGATCTAACGGAAGGTATCCGGCACCAGCTTTAAGAACAGCTAATAAGCTTACAACCATGTTTAATGATCTTGGCATCGCTAAAGCAACGAGTTGATCAGGACCAATCCCTTTTGCTATTAGGAATCGAGCTATTTTATTTGCTTTTCTATTTAACTCTTCATAAGTTAATTTCTTATTTTCAAAGACAACAGCTATAGAATTTGGATTTATATGAGCCTGCTTTTCAAACAATTGTGGCAATGTCATTTCTGGTGCAATTTGAAAACCACCATTCCACTTTTCTAACACTGTATTTTTCTCTGCTACAGTTAATATTTCTAATCTGCCAATTGATTGATCCGGATTTGTAGCTGCATCATCTAATAACAAAATGAATCGTTCTATTAGTTTTTGAACCGTTTCACGTTTATATAAATCGGTACTAAACTCTAGTAATCCATATAAACCGTTCGGAGTACCATCAACCTCGTTACTCTCACTAATTTCAAATGTTAAATCAAATTTTGCAGAACCAACGCTTTGAATTTCAAGGCTCGCTTCTAAATCTGGTGCATTAAACGTTGCTTCTGGTGTATTTTGAAAAGCTAACATAACTTGAAACAACGGGTGGCTGTTTCGAGTACGTACTGGATTTAACACTTCAACAAGCCTTTCAAATGGAACATCTTGATTTTCATAAGCTGCAAGATTTACCTGCTTCACTCTATTTAATAATTCTTTAAAACTTGGATCTCCTGACGTATTTGTACGTAACACTAATGTATTTACAAATAAACCAACGATATCTGAAAGTACATCATCATTTCTTCCAGCAATCGGACTTCCAATTGGTATATCAGTGCCTGCACCTAATCTTGTAAATAGTGCACTAAGCCCTGCTTGCAATACCATAAACAAACTAACTCCATTTTTACGTGCAAGCTCTACTAACCTACTATGCATACCTTCATCTATATGAAAATGAATTGTTTCCCCGCGGTAACTCGTCTCAATTGGACGCTGGAAATCTGTAGGTAACTCCATTTGGTCTGGTAAACCTTTAAGTTCTTCTTTCCAAAAATCTAATTGTGTTGAAATAAGACTCTCTGGTGTCGTTTCATCACCTAGCAATTGCTGTTGCCAAAGTGCATAATCTGCGTATTGAACTGGTAGTGTCTCCAGCTGAACTCTGTCACCTTGACATCGTGCTTTATACGCCGCTGTAAAATCTCTCGTTAACGGCTGTAATGACCAGCCATCACCTACAATATGATGTAATAAAATTAATAATACATGTTCGTTTTCACTCACTGTAAAAAGTTGCAAACGAACTGCCGGCTCAATATCGAGGTTAAAGCTATATCTTACCGCCTCTGAAAGTACACTTTCTAATTCATCTTTACATGTATTAGTTATAACCATTTCTAGATTTAAATTTTCCATATCTAAAATTTTCTGATAGGAACTACCTAATACGTTAGGGAAAATTGTTCTAAGTGTTTCATGTTTCTCAACTACATCATAAAAAGCACCTTGTAATGCTTCCCGATTCAATATTCCATTCATACGAATGACTAGCGGAATATTATAAGTAGGACTTGGACCTTCTAAACAATTTAAGAACCATAACCTGCGCTGTGCAAATGAAAGTGGAACTTCATTTGGCCTACTTGCTTTCTGAATAGCTGGTCTTGCGCTTTTTGCATGGTTTAATTGTTTCGCCAGTTCGGCAACAGTTGGTGATTCAAATAGTTTCCCAATTCCTAATTCCACACTTAACGTTTCACGAATTCTTGCCATTAAACGAGATGCGAGAAGTGAATGTCCACCCATTTCAAAGAAATTATCATCAATGCTAATTCGAGAAACACCAAGTACTTCTGCAAATAAATCACATAATATTTCTTCTTTCGGATTTCTAGCAACTCTCTCGTTGTTCATTCCATTAAAATCAGGAGCAGGTAATTTCTTTCTGTCAACCTTACCATTTGGCGTTAATGGTAATTCTTCTAGCACAACAAATGCCGATGGTATCATATAATTCGCTAAACTTTCTGAAACATAAGAACGAATTTCTGAAAGATTAATCGGTTCCTTTTCTTCTGCAATGATATACGCAATGATGCGTTTATCATTTGCACGATCTTCTCGTACCATTACTACCGCTTGTTGAATATTTTCATGTCGTTGTAATACCGTTTCAATTTCAGCTAATTCAATTCGGAATCCACGAATTTTAATTTGATGATCTGCGCGACTAATGTACTCTAACGCACCATCACTACGCCATTTCACAAGATCTCCTGTACGGTACATGCGCTTCCCTGATTCTCCATAAGGATTTGCAACAAACCGTTCAGCTGTTAACTCAGGTTTTCCTAAATATCCGCTTGCAAGTCCTTCCCCTGCAATATATAATTCACCAATAATTCCAGGTGGAACTGGTTGTAGCCCTGCATCCAATACATACACTTCTGTATTGCAAATTGGCTTTCCAATAGGTGGTATACCCTTTTCACCTTCATCAATGTTCATGAAAGTAGACCAAATCGTCGTTTCAGTTGGTCCATATAAATTAGTTATTGAACAACCTAATTCTTTTAATTTATTTGCTAAATGCGCTGGGAGAGCTTCACCACCAACAAGTATATTTAGCCCTTGTAGCTTCTCTGGATAATCAGTTACTAACGCCTGCCAAAGCGTCGGTGTAGCCTGCATAATTGTCACTCTTTCTTCTTGTAAAAGTGTCGTTAATGCTGATGGCTCTTGTATGTCTTCTTTTTGCGCAATTGTTAAACTTGCACCACTAATAAGAGGTAAATAAATTTCTAGAGCAGAAATATCAAACGCAAACGTTGTAACTGCTAATAAATGATCATTTTCATTTAATGAAAACTTTTGCTGCATAGCCATTAAAAAGTTACTTAAACCTCTCATAGGAACAATTACACCTTTTGGGTTTCCTGTTGAGCCTGAAGTATATATTGTATAGGCTGGGTTTAAAAGTGATACATCATTCTTACATGCTATATTCATACGAGAATATGTATGTAACGCTAGTTTCGTTTCTTCGTCATCTAATACAATTTTTTTCATATCCTTTTCTATAACTAACTTAGATGAAACAGATGAATGTGTTATGATACAAACTGGTTTTGCATCATTTACTATATAATTAACTCTTTCTGCTGGGTATTCTGGATCTATTGGTAAATACGCTGCACCAGCCTTTAAGACTGCTAGCATACTAACTACCATTTCTATTGATCTAGGGAATACTAAAGCTACAAACTGATTTGGTCGTATTCCTTCTTCTACTAAATAATGTGCTAGTTCATTCGCTCGTTCATTTAGCTCTTTATACGTAAGGATTACACCGTCACAAGTAATCGCTAGTTTATTTGGATTTTTTTGCACTTGTTTTTCAAATGATATAGGTAAACTGATTAACTCATCGTCTTCCTTCGTTTCATTCCATTCCAATAAAACTTTATGATTTTCTTCAGGCAGAGTAATGTTTATTTTTCCAATCGGCTCGTTTTTCTCATAATTATTTATTACTAATTCAAATAGATTCATAAATCTTTCTTTATGCAATGCTAGCTCTGCGCCATTATATACTTCGGGATTCGCATCAAAATGAATCATTAGCTCATTTTGATCAAAACGTTTATATACATTTATCGATAAATCATCTACAGGTCCTGCTGATAAGTTATGCGTAATACCACGATTTCCAGCAAAATTAAGCCCGTAATCAAAAGGCATAACATTCACTAACGGTCCAAACAACCTTTGATTTTCACCTAGTAACTTTAAGTCTCTTCTTAATTCCTCATGACGGTATTTATGATGGTGACGTACATCTCGGATTTCTTTAGAAACTTGCTGCAATAATTCCGCAAGAGTTATATTTGGAGTTACTGTAATACGAAGTGGAACTAAATTCATTACCATACTTGGTGTATGAATAGATACAGAACCTAGACGTCCCATCATCGGTAAACCTAAAACAATATCATTTTCACCTGTTAATTTATGCATATAAATACTTGTTACAGCCACAATGAATTCCGGCCAACTTGTTAACGAAATATTGATATCTTCTAGTAAAGTTTTCGTGCTAGAACTAGATAAATAAGCTGTTTCTCGTGAAAATCCATTTGATGTTCTCGGTGCTCGTTCTGCCAAACTTACAACTTCTGGGGCATCTGCAAACTTTTCTAACCAAAAAGTACGATTTTCCTGAAATTGTTTAGACTCACGATACTCGATATCTTCTTGCACGACTTTTGCAAGAGAACCAAATGGCTTTTCACTCTTGTTTGTTTCTTCTATAAGTGATGTATACTCATTCGCTACCTTTTGGCTAAGAAGTGAAAATCCATAGCCATCCATCACAATGTGATGGATGCGCTGATACCAAAAGAAACGATTATTTTCAACTTGAATAAGTGCTTCAGTAAATAATGTATCTTTTTTCAAATTGACTGGTATAGATAAATCATTTTTCATCCATACTTTAGCAGCTTCTTCAGGGTTTTCTTCTTTCCGAGCGTCAATAAAATGCATATGAAACTGTGATTCTTCAATAACTTGCCATGGGCCAATTTCATCCTCTTCGAAGCGAACGTGAAGTGCTTCTGCTTCCATTACAACTTTACGTACAGCTAATTCAAAAATGTCTTGATGAATATTCCCGTTTATTTCTACATATTCCCCAGTATTATATATCGGATTAAGCGGATCTAATTGTTGCGCAAACCACATACCAGACTGCGCAGATGATAACGAATGACGAATCTTTTGACTGTTAGGCATTCTTTACTACCCCTTTATTATGTAGTCTATTTGTTACAGCACCTGTGCTGTTTGTGAAGATAATAAGCTGTACCAACCTGCAACAGTTGGACGTTCTGCTAAATCTGCAAACGTGATTTCTTTCCCTTCACGACGCCACTTCTCTACTAAACTCATAATTCTGACCGAATCAAGCCCTCTATTTAATAAGTCCTCATCAATATCAATACTCTCTACTGACTCACGAAGTAGTTGTGCAACTAGTTCATGTACTTGCTGTATAGTGATTCCTTCACTCTCATCACCTTTTACACTTTGTAAATCTTTTAACAGTAGGTTTGTTGATGTCGTTACTGCGCATCTATTAGATGCATACTCCAATGCTTGTTTATGATGCTCTAGTGAAAAATCAGCAACTGCATCTGCTACAAAGAACGGCTCTATACCATCCATAAATGCTTCACAAGCTGTTAAAAGGCATCCAATATGCGCATAAATACCGCAAATAATGAGTTGATCTCTTCCTTGTTCATTTAAAATTTCTAATAGATTTGTCTTTTTAAATGCACTATATCTCCATTTTGTTAGGAATATATCATCCTCATCAGGAGTAAGTTCATCAACAATTTTCTTTTTATCTGGTCCAGCAGGAATACCGTCACCCCAAAAGTCTTGTAATAAACCTCTTTGTTCTAACGTTTGTCCACCAGGTTGCGCTGTATAAACAACTGGTATACCAAGTTGTTTACATTTTTCTCTTATCATTTTAATATTTGAAATAAGTTCTACTTTTGGTGATTCTTTATCGCTATATGCATCAAGAAAATATTCTTGCATGTCATGAATTAAAAGTACTGCACGTTTCGGGTCTGGTGTCCAATTCACTTTATTTTTTGGTAGTTCTGATTCAATTGGCATTTTATATACTGAAATAGATGGGATAGCCATCTAATCACTTCCTTCCGGTTTTTATTATTGTTTTACTGTAATAAGTTTTTCAGCAATGACTTTACGTAGTTCTTTTTTGCTGACTTTTCCGACTCCTGTTTGCGGGAATGATTCAATAAATTCAATTCGATCTGGAATTTTATAAGCCGCTATACCACGTTCTCTTAAAAACATTTTTAATTCACTTACTGCCGGAACTTGTCCGCGAGCTATAACAAAAGCACAGGTGCGTTCACCTAAATAATCGTCAGGCATAGATACAATTGCTACGTCATGGACCGCATCGTGTGCTAATAAATGATTTTCAACTTCTTCCGCAGCAACTTTCTCACCACCACGGTTAATTTGATCTTTATCTCTTCCTTCTACAATGATGTATCCTTGTTCATTTACTTTTACAAGATCACCTGTGCGATAAAATCCATCCTTTGTAAATGATCGTGCATTATGCTCTTCAGCTTTATAGTAACCACGAATTGTATATGGACCTCTTGTTAATAAACTACCTACTTCGCCAGGTTGTACATCGTTGTCATTTTCATCAACAACTCGTACTTCATCGAGTGCAGACATTGGTCTACCTTGTGTATGAATAATAATTTCTTCCGGATCGTCTAATCTTGTATAGTTCACTAATCCTTCCGCCATACCGAATACTTGCTGTAACGTACATCCAAATGTAGGGCGTATACGTCTTGCAACCTCAGCGCTAAACTTAGCACCACCTACTTGAATAACCACTAGGCTCGATAAATCGGTATTACGAGAAGATGCAGCATCAAGCCAAATCATTGCTAATGGCGGAACGAGCGCTGTAATTGTAACTTTTTCTTTTTCAATAAGAGCAAATGCCTCATCTGGACTACCACCAGTTGCCAATACCACTTTTCCACCCGCATAGAAAGTTCCAAATGTCCCTGGAGAACTCATTGGGTAATTGTGTGCTACTGGAAGAACTGCCATATAGACGCTTTCTGCATTCAAATTACAAATTTCAGCGCTTACACGTAAACTATAAATATAGTCATCATGTGTTCTAGGAATTAATTTAGAAAGACCTGTTGTCCCTCCTGATAATTGGAGAAATGCAACATCACTTGGCTGAACTTCTGGTAATGAGACGGGATCCATATACAGATCATTTATGTTCACAAACTCTTCTTCTTCCCCCACTACAATTACACGTTGTAAAGTTGGCACTTTCTCTTTCACTTCTCTTGCTAGTTTTCGATAATCAAAACCGAGAGCCTTATCTGAAATAACGTAAGCGCTCGCCTCGCCAAACTCACAAAAATAACTAATTTCACTGCTTCGATGTGAAGGTAGTGCAAAGACAGGAAGCGCTCCAATTCGAAATAGTGCAAAACATATTTCGAAAAACTCGATAATGTTAGGTAACTGGATTACAACTCTGTCCTCTTTCTTTATTCCTAAATTCAGTAAACCTGCTGCTAAACGATCTGCATTTTTATCAAGTTCACTATATGTTATATGCTTCTTACCACTTACAACCGCGATTCGATCTCCATATTTCTCAGCCCGCTCTCTTAACACTCCTCCAAATGTTTCACCAAGCCAACATCCTTCATCTCGATAATGATCGGCAAATTCTTTTGGCCATTCTGTATAACCTACTAGCATTCTTTCTTCCCCCTATTTTTCATTAAGTGAACTATCTCTTAACCCTAAAGCTTTTAGCATTGTTTGGAACTTAGCTGATGTTTCTGCTAACTCATCTTCTGGTTTTGACTCAGCAACAACTCCAGCTCCTGCATATAAACGCAGTGTATTTTCTTGTACTTCAGCACAACGAATTGTAACAATCCATTCTCCATCTCCATTTAAATCGCTCCATCCTAGCATTCCTGTAAAGAACTCGCGGTCAAATGGCTCAATATGCTGTATAGCCTCTCTTGCTTTTTCCATCGGAGTTCCGCAAACTGCTGGCGTAGGATGAAGGGCAATTGCTAATTGTAAAGAAGAAGTATTTGGATCCTTCAGTTCACCTTTCACTTCTGTAGACAAATGCCACATCGCTTCACTATGAATAACTGATGGCTTTTCTGGAACATGTAATGTATGACAATACGGACGAAGTGCAGCGGCAACCGCTTCAACTACTACCGCATGTTCATGTAAATCTTTTGGAGAAGAAAGTAATTCCTCTGCTCTTCTTTTATCTTCTACTGGGTCCTCACTACGTGGCCTTGAACCAGCTAACGGATTAGAAATAACTTGCATACCATTACGTGAAACAAGTAATTCAGGACTTGCTCCAATTAGCGTCTTACTGTTCTCTTTTTCATCTTTCGGTAAATTCACAGCAAATGTATAACCATGCTTATTATGTTCTGCTAATTCTCGCAGAAGTTTTTGCTTATCAATCTTTTCCGAAGATTTAACATCTAACGATCTAGATAGAACGATTTTCTTTAAATCACCGTCCTGTATTTTTTTAATTCCTTGCTTCACACCATTCATATAAACTTCAGGGTCTGGTACTGGCGTCATTTCAAATGTTACGTTCTCATTTGTTTCAAGCTGATTTGTTGTATCCAATTGTAAACGCTCAGAAATCCTACTATATTCTGGTACGATAAGTTGGACTTCTTTTCTACGATCGAATGGCAAAGCACCCACAACGATAGGATTTGGATTTCCAGCTTGTTTCGCATTACTTAATGTCGCTTGCACAAGCTCTGGGAAATTTTCAATTTCACGATGCTTTACTGTAGTAAACTCTCCTTCTGCTAATATAGTTCGAGTTGGTGAAGCGAAAAAGAATGAAGATTCAGTCTTATAATCTTCTAAAAGTTTTTCTGACAATTCCTTTACAGCTATATGTTCATTCATAATATAATAACCTCCTGAATTTTTATTAAACTCCTAACGTAGCACCGCCATCGACACATAAATTGTGCATTGTAATATGACTTGCTCTATCTGAGGCTAAAAATAACACTGCTTCAGCAACTTCTGAAGGTTGTGCAATTTTTTGTAATGGAATTCCGAGTCTATATGTATTTTGAGAACCAGTAATTATATTTTTAGCTCCATTCTCATCAGCCCATAGTAATCTTTGCATCTCAGTTTCAGTAGAACCTGGAGAAACTAAGTTGCAGCGTATATTGTATGCCGCAAGCTCTAGTCCTAAACATTTCATAAACATTGTCGTTGCAGCCTTTGACGCAGCATACGCAGCCATCTCCATTCTCGGCGTATTTGCCGCATTTGAACCGACTGTAACAATTGCCCCTGATTTTCTTAACATCATATTTTTACTTACCGCTCGGGACATATTGAAAACCCCTGTAGTATTTACAGAGAATGTTTTATTCCAATCTTCATCACTTAACGAATGAATTGGTCCCATACGTAAAACCCCTGCAACATTTATTAAAATATCTATTGGCGCTATTTCATTTGCAATATGATTTACCATGTCTTCAACAGCAGCGCTATCACTCACATCTAAACGAAACGTTTTCATACGTGTATTATTTAATTCATTTTGATTTAAGAGTACATTTAACCCCTCTTCATTTTGATCAACCGCAATAACTGTGGCTCCTCTTTCTAAAAACATTTTGGCAACAACACTGCCTATGCCTTGTGCTGCACCTGTTACTAAAACTGTTTTCCCATCAAATTCCCCTAAGTTCATTTTCTCTATCCTTTCACATAAACATTAATTTCATTAAGCAACACCACTGATATTGATTTTCATTATCAGTGGTGTTGTAAAAAATAATACACTTACTAAACTAATTGGTCAAGTGCGCATTACTTTAAAATCCATTTTATTGATAATGTTTTTCATTTACTATCTTACACCGAAATGATAATGTTTCTCAATAAACTTGTCAATCTTTTTTTATTTTTCAGACAAAGTATTTTAATGCTTCTTAATAAAATCATATGTAAACGTATTAAATGTACTTATATTATAAATAAAATTCCAAATCCTCTTTTTAAAATTGAAGAAGACAAACTAGAGATACGTTCATTTACAATGCTTTATGAAAAACTCAAGTATATATTTTCTCAATATTTTTCTGAAAATATATCTTACAAATACTAACGAATGTCTTCTTTATCATTTAAGATTTAATATATATTTCAAATGCGATGTATCAATTCATTATATTCCAATATATCCCACTCACTTTTACATCTATAAAAATCCCAAAAATAATTTAACCTTGTTAAAATAACTCATAAAAAAAGCATCCTAATTAATAGAATAGGATGCTTTTTCGTAATCATAGCGTTATAGAAGATTTGTATACTTACGCTACGCTGCGATACTCTTCTTCGTGTTCTTTTTTCTGTTTAGGTGCTTGAATTAAAATTGCGATAATGAATGACACGACACATAATACACCGATCACCATGAACGTTGGTTTGAATCCACCTAGAAGTGCACCGATAAAGGAACCTGCAAGCGCCCCGAATCCAAATCCTTGATACACAATTCCGTAGTTCTTACTATGATTTTTCATACCGAAGAAATCACCAACAATAGCTGGGAAAATAGTGATATTTCCACCAAAGCAAAACGCTACACTTGCTACACATACGAAGTAAATACCATAATTTAAATCTACAAAACTTAGAACTAAGACTGAACTCGCCATAACAACAAAAGTACCAGTAACGATTTTTAAACGCCCAATTTTATCCGATAACGGTCCTAAAATGATACGACCTAATGTATTGAAGATTGCAACCATAGCCACCGCATTAGCTGCTGTTGCTGCGCTAAGTCCTACAAGTTGAACACCAATGTCTTTTACCATACCAATTAAGTATAAGCCACTCATACATGATGTAAATAACATGATAAATAATAAGTATACTTGTTTTGTGCCTAACATTTCTTTCGTTGTGTATTCCTTAGTTTTTGTTTCATGAACTGCTCCTTGATCTGCAGCTTGATGGATTAAACAAGCACCAATTACAATCATAGCTGTAACAATTAAACCCCAGTATATAAATGCTTGCGATACACCAACTGATTCAATCAACTGTGCGTTAACGTATTTAAAGATTAAGCTACCTGAACCATATGCAGAGACAGAAATACCAGCAATTAAACCTTTACGCTCTGGAAACCACTTTATTAAATTTGATAGTGAAGTGATATATGCTGTACCATCTGCATAACCTACAACAACTCCTGCTAGTACATAAAGCAATATTAATGAAGAAGCTTGTGAACTAAGTATTAACCCTAGTCCTAATGCTAATCCAGCTATCATAATAAGTTTACGAAGTCCCCATTTTTCTTGCAATTTACTCGCAAATAAAGTTGAAAATGCTAAAGAAAGACTAGTAATTGAAAAAGTTATCGCAACAGCGTTAAGACTCCAACCGTATTTACTAACTAAAGGCTGATTGAATAAACTCCATGTATATATCGTCCCAAGCCCCATTTGTACTATGACTGTGCCAAGGACAACAAACCATGGATTAACAGTTGATTTTTTCATACCTTTCCGCCTCCTCTTTCTATTTCAATGCTATTCGCTAAATTTACTTTTTTTATGTTCATTTTGGTCACCTCTTTTGATTTGACACCTTCATTGTATAAGATGTTTTTGTTTATGTAAGCACTTACAAGATAGAGCGTCAAAAACATGGAATCAGTTACAAAAAACGAAGGATGAAATACAAAAAACTACTGATTAAATACAATAGAAAAAAATTTTTATACTTCGATTCACCTTATTTTTTATAAAATCACAAATTTTTTTCCAATAAATAAAACTAAATATTCACTAATATATCTATCCGTGGTTTAATATATATAATAAAAAAATATTTCTGTCTTTAATGAGGAGGTACTATGAAAGCAAACGTAGGGGATACTATACTTTTTCAACGAAACAATTTAAAGATTACAGGATCTGTACTAAAACTTTATACTGAATCGGTCTTAGTTGAAATTACAAATGTAAGCGGTGGTACTTTTGAATTTGATCGAACAATTGTAAATCATAAAAACTATAAAGTTTTAAATACAAATACATAAAACAACACAAAATAGCCCCTGCTAAACAGCAGGGGCTATTTTATATAAAAATATTTCACTAGTTTATATACCCTAAAACATTAACAATCTTACTCGCTTTTAAATTGTTAATATGATAATAAATTTCTAAACCTCTTCTCTCTGCTCGTAACACTTTACCCTTCATTTTTGATAAATGTTGTGAAACAGTAGATTGTGGGATGTTCAGTAACTCTGTTAATTGTGTTACATTACAAGTTTTTCTCGTACTTAATTCATTTACAATTTGCAGTCGGATTGGATGCGCCATAATTTTTAAAATATCTACATCTTCTTCTGAAACTAAAGTTTTTTTCATTTCACTTGTATATGTTGTCATAAGACATTCCCCTTTTATATGAATTCCATTTTTATAAGATCTATTTCCAAAATTTTTAAAACCCTCGATTAAAACTTTCATATAGAAATAAAAGGATTTTAAATTTTTGAAAACAGAACTTACATTCACTTTATTTATTTGGTACATATACATAATACAATGTTAATATGTGCTCTATGTGAAGTTCGCATAAATTTGTGATGAAGATTTATTTAGCCACTCGCATCCTACTCATCTAATTACCCACTGCATAAAATCATCAGTTATTTTAACACATTTTAGGCGTTTGTATATACTATTTATAAAACAACTTTTATAAAGGGGAATTCATATGCCTACAGCGTTACAAGAAGAAGTCGAAGAAGCACGGGAAACATATGTCAGTCGTATCATCTTAGTTGGAGGATCCGCTTTATTTTTAGTAGGCGGGGTTATCTCAGCAATTTCAGCCTTTAAAACTTATAATCGTTTGGAGAATACGCCGCCTTCTACAGATAATTCATAGATATTTTATAAAATAAAACGTCGCCTCCAATATGAAGAGACGACGTTTTATGATTCATACATATGACACTAAAAGTATCGGTAGATTCCCTACTCCATTTTCTAAGCTTACTTCACCACAAACCTAGTCTGACTACATCCATCCTTCTGCTTCGTTACTTCTAATACAGCTGGCATTGCGTTTTTCAGTTCTTGTACGTGTGAAATGACACCGATAAATCGGCCTGATTTTTGTAGGTCAATTAAGGCATCTACTGCTTTCGTTAATGATTCTTCATCTAATGAACCGAACCCTTCATCGATGAACATCGTTTCGATGGAAATACCACCTTCATATGCTTGAATGACATCTGCCATTCCTAGCGCTAAGCAAAGTGATGCGTTAAATTTCTCTCCGCCGGATAATGTTTTTACATCGCGCGTTTGGCCAGTGTATGCATCGTACACATCTAAGCCTAATCCACTTTGACGGTTTCTTTTTTCAACTCGTTCACTTCGTTTTAAATAAAATTGTCCATTTGATAATTTACGTAGTCGTTCGTTTGCGATTTGAACGATTTGTTCTAAATACTCAATTAAAATGTAACGTTCAAATGATATACGACTTTCGTTATCACCTTTCATTACTTCATATAAATCAACAAGTTCTTGGAAGGCTTTTTCTTCCTCGTGAATTTGTTCGTCAATACGTCTAATGTTTTCATGTAAATCAGAAATATATGTTACCGCATTTTGCGCACGTTGACGTTTTTCTTTAATGATATCGAGATTAATTTCTAGTTCTTTTATGTGTTCACCTAAAGATGTAATATCCATGTACTCTTTATCTTTTAATTCTGAGTTTAGCTCTTCAATTTGTTTTGCAAGCACTTCAAGAGATGAATAATAACCTTGAATTTCTTTCTGTAACATCTCCATCTCGGCGTCGCTTAATTTGGCTTCTTTATACGTGAATTGATCTGTAAATCCGCTTTGTTCTAGCTCTTTCATAAAGCGTGCGAAAGTCTCTTCTTTCTTCAATTTTGCACTTTCAAATTGATTAGAAGCACCTTTCTGTTCTGCTTGAATACGTATATTTTCATTTTGCCAATGTTGATACGCTTCCTGCACTTTCTTCCATTCGTCCTCCATTAACCTAAGTTCGTGCATAGCTTGGTCAAACTGTGATTTCCAAGCTTGTACTGTTTGCAAGTTTTCTGGAATATTTCGTTTATCATGTTCATATGACGTACGAAGTTGCATGCACTCTATTTCTGTACGGTGCTGCATTGTTTCTACTTCCCGTTTTTGTTTCTGAAGTTCTTCTATTTTTTCTTCTACGCTTTTCATGTTCGCAGCAATCTGCTTACGTGTTTCTTCACTTGCTTTTAACGTATTAACGTCTGCTGCTAATTGTTTTCCTTTTTGAACAAGTGCACTATATGTTTCAACTAATTTTTCGGAGTTATAGCCACGCTTCACAACTTCTTCTATCACTTGTTCATATTGTAGTCGATAAAAATTCCATTTCTCCTCTACTTGCACATGTAATTTTTCAGCAATGTTCTTCTTATCTCTTAAATCGTTTAACTCTTTTTCATCGATCGCATTACTTTGCTCTGTAGCTTTTTGCGGATGATTCGTACTACCACATACCGGACAAGATGCACCGTCATGTAAATGAAGAGCTAATATACCAGCCTGTTCACTTAACCAGCGGCGCTCCATGTTTTCATATGCACGAACTGCCACGTGCATTTTATTATTTGCCACTTCTTTTTCTTGCTCGAATTTTTGTTTTTCTTGCCAAACATCGTATGCTTGCTTTAAAACTTTTGCATCTTCTCGCATATTCGTTAGTTCTTCTACTTTAGCTACATATTGCTCAAGTGCTTGTTCTAATTGATGCAATTCATCAGACATTCTCTGTTTTTGGCTTGTATGCTCTTCTAGTTGTTGATCCAACTTTTGCATACTTTCTTTTAATTTCCCTATTTGAATTTCGGCATTTTGTAAATTCAGCTTTCTCTCAGCTAATGATTCAATGATTGCTTGTAACTCTTCTAATCTTTGAACAAGTTTTTTAGCCTCTTCTCGTTCAGCTTCTTTATTCTTTACTACTTCATACTTCTCCTGAGCAAGTTCAAAGCTGTTCATTATCTGTTCTTGTTTGACGATTATCTGTTTTAACAAACTTTCAGCTTTCTGCTCATTTTGCATCGCTTCTTCATACCATTGTTCAAATGGTAATAAGCGCTTTGCTTGTTCCGCACGTTTAAAGGATTTTTCTTTCCTTTCAATTGCTGCACGGTTCTCTTGTAAAGTGTTATATTTCTCATTCTTTTGTTGTAAATCTATAAATTTCTCATTTACAGATTTTGCTGCATGAAAACGTGTTTCTGCATCCTTTAATTGCTTCGTTTGAACATCTTGTTCTACTTGTAATTGCTCAACCTCTGCCTTATACACTGTTGTTTCTTGTTCTAACGCTTCTACTACTTGATGCGTATTTACATGTTCTTGTGCCGCTAATGTCTCTAATAATGCTCCATCACGGATTGGTAATTTAAAAACATTACGGAAATAGAGCTCTCTCTCTTTTTGTTTTTCTTGTAAAACATCTTTCCATTGTTTTCTCTTTTGATCAAGTAACTCACGCATTAATTTATAACGATCCGTTTTAAAAATACGACGTAAAATCTCTTCTTTGTTTTCCGTCTCAGATGTTAATAGTTTTCGGAATTCACCTTGTGGTAACATAACAATTTGACTAAATTGATGTTTACTTAAACCAATTAAATCTTCCACTTTTTTGTTTACGTCTGTTACATGAAAACGATCGACGGCTGGAACGTTTTCTCCATCAATAACTTCATATAATTCTACTGCATGTCCTGTAATGGTCTTATTCCCTTGTTTTTTATGTCCAAGTTGTCTTTTTATTTCATAGCGTTTCCCTTTTAATTGAAAGGTTAATTCTACACTTGTATAAACATCATCATCAGCAAATTGACTTCGAAGCATGCTCGTATCACTACGTTCTTCTCCACTAGCCTCACCATATAACACATAACAAATCGCATCAAAAATCGTTGTTTTTCCAGCTCCCGTATTCCCAGAAATAGCGAAAATACGATGTTCTCCAAGATCTTCAAAATCGATTACTTCTTTCTGTTTATATGGCCCGAATGCTGTCATAATAAGCTGAATCGGTCTCATCCTCGTTCACCTTCCCGTTCTTGCACTGTTTGTAATACATCTATAAATAGGCGTTCTTTCTCTTCTGATAAATCTAACCCTTTCATTTCTTTATAGAAAGCCTTTAAAAGAGATAAATCATCCGTTTTATGTCTTGAAACCGTTACTTCATTTGTATCTGTGAGTTCTCGCCTTTGCATCGCTCTTTCAACGTGCATTGCATTTGGATATACAGATCGTATTTTCTCCATTGGCTGTAAGACAGGGTTTTCATCTAATAATTTTACAAATACGTAATCTTCACTTACTGGGTGCTGTAATAATTCATCTATTTTCGCTTCTACTGTTCGCATTTTACGACGTGGTGAAAGTAACCTTTTTTCAATTGCTACTTCACCAGTTTCATTCAGTTCTACAATGTAATAACCTTTTTTATGTTTCTCTTCAGAAATTGAATAGGCAAGTGGTGAACCTGAATATCTAATGGTCTCATTACGTACGAAATGCGCTTGATGTAAATGTCCAAGCGCAGTGTAATGAAACTTATCAAAATAATGACTATTTACATATTCAGCACCACCAATTGAAAGTGGTCGTTCTGCATCACTTGTATTCTCCTCCGCTTCTCCTGAAGAAGTTACAAATGCATGTCCAACAAATACATGTCTAGCTTCTTTATCCATTGTTTCAGAGAGCTCATTCATAAAAATGCGCATCGCATCATCATGAGAACGTACGTCTTCATTTTTCAACACGTGTCTAACTATGCTTGGGTCTGCATACGGTATTAGATGGAAGTGAACCTCTCCATATTCATCATTTAGTACAACAGGTTCATACGGGAATTGAAATTGGCCTGCAATATGTAATCCCTGTTTTTTCATTAAACTACTCCCAAAATGGATACGATCCGGACTATCATGATTACCAGCTACTGCAATAACTGGTGTTTGTAAATCAATAACTATTTTTTGCAGCACATCATTTAATAAGTCTACTGCTTCTGTAGGTGGAATTGCTCGGTCATATAAATCCCCTGCAATAATTACAGCATCTGGTTTTTCTTCTTCAACAGCCTGTACAAACTGATCTAATACAATCTTTTGGTCTTCAGTCATATACACGCCATGAACAAGCTTACCTAAATGCCAATCCGCTGTATGAAATAACTTCATATTTTTCTACTCCTTTTAATTTACTGATTTTAGTGAAACGAGTTGATAGTTTATTGTAGTTTTTCCGTTCTCCCACTCTAGCTTCAATATCGTTGCACTTCCAATTCTTTCTTCATTTGATTTATATAAAGGCAATATTTCTTGAATTGTAAATAAGTGATAACCATCCAATATTAATTGAAATATATTTTCTTCAATATGTAATCTTACTTCTTTTTCATTTGAAATAATTTTTGTGTGCATCTCAAATTTCATGATAGATACAACCCCTTTTTATAATCTCTACATTTTAATAGTATAGTGGCTATGCAAGATTGACAAGTACATACACAGCAAAGTACACACTTTTCTATGGTTATATGTTTTATGTATTTTATATAAAATACGGTATGTGAAATTTTATATTTTCTCCAAAATAAAAATGCCTATTGTGACATCTTTATTTTTGTATAAAGTCTTTCATTACATAATATAAAACGGTAATTAAAACGATTGCGACGAAAAATGAGAACACTGCGACAATGTACCCATCTTTATTTAATAAAATACAGAATGAAATAGATATTATAAAAATCGGAAATACGAGACGTACTTTATCCTTCACTTCTTCTGTCGTATCTGTATGATGAAAATACTGCGTTATCCCTATCATTAAAGAAGACAAAATAATAACCGACAATAGTAAAGGTCCTGGCATTCCGATTTCTCCTTTCTCTATTTCTAATTCAGTGTAAAATTTTTTATTACAATTGTACGATTCATTTTTTCTTCAAACACTCTTTTTAGAATTGATAATGAACAATTCACACCTATATAATAGCGCTTTTATCATTATAACTTCAAATAATTACACTTACAGTAATGTTGTAATATTCCCCCTCAGTCTCTGAAATCCTGCAAAGATAACTCGTCAAAATATGCGGTGACCAAATTAATATTTACCGTCAACTTTTGACAAAATTTATAAAGGACATTTCAGTACATATCAAGAATTAAGAATAAGAAGATATGTAAGGGAGGATGCATTATGACTGAACAAGTTTTATTTTCTGTTAGTGAAAACGGCGTTGCGACAATTACTTTAAACCGTCCAAAAGCACTTAATTCTTTATCTTATGACATGTTACAACCTATCGGACAAAAACTTAAAGAGTGGGAACACGATGAGCGTATTGCACTTATCGTGTTAAAAGGAGCTGGCACAAAAGGTTTTTGTGCAGGCGGCGACATTAAAACTCTTTATGAAGCGCGTTCCAATGAAGTGGCATTGCAACATGCAGAACGTTTTTTTGAAGAAGAGTATGAAATTGATACATATATTTATCAATATACAAAACCGATTATTGCTTGTTTAGATGGAATTGTAATGGGCGGTGGTGTCGGTCTTACAAATGGTGCGAAGTATCGCATTGTAACTGAGCGTACGAAATGGGCAATGCCAGAGATGAATATCGGCTTCTTCCCAGACGTCGGAGCTGCATATTTCTTAAATAAAGCGCCTGGATATACAGGACGATTCGTTGCTTTAACAGCATCTATTTTAAAAGCTTCTGACGTATTATTTATTAATGCTGCTGATTACTTTATGACATCTGATTCATTACCAAAGTTTCTTACTGAACTTGAAAGTGTAAATTGGCATAAAGAAGATGATGTACATACTAATTTAAAAGAAGTTATTCGTACATTTGCAACTGCTCCAAACTTAGAAAGCGAGCTCGCTCCTTCATTAGAAGTAATCAATTCACATTTTGCTTTCGATACAATTGAAGAAATCATCCATTCATTGGAGAAAGATGAAAGTTCCTTTGCTCTAAAAACGAAAGAAACACTGTTATCAAAATCCCCTATTTCACTAAAAGTAACATTAAAACAGTTTATTGATGGAAAAGATAAATCCGTTGAAGAATGTTTCGCTACGGACCTTATACTTGCTAAAAATTTCATGAGACATGAAGATTTCTTCGAAGGAGTACGCTCCGTTGTCGTTGATAAAGATCAAAATCCGAATTATAAATATAAACAGTTAAGTGACGTTTCAGAAGAAGATGTGAATCGTTTCTTTAACTTACTTAATGCATAAAATGAAATTGTCATGAGGGGATGTTTTGTTCATCCCCTACCTAACTTCTTTGCTTCAGCTAAATCTTGTGCGGTGAAAATCTTACTACCCGCAAATAGCGGTATAAAATCGAAGCTATATAGTAGTGTAATTACAGCTACTATATAGCCTTTTTTATTTAATTATTTTTAACAAAATTTAATTTTATTAAATCCATTTTTGTGCTACACTATTTTTAATCAAATATTCTAAAAATAAAAAGGAGGGGCGGCTATGATAGAAAATTATCTTCTTTTCATCATTATGTCTATTTGCCTTATCATTTTACCTGGTCCAGATACAGCAATGGCTACGAAAAATACATTGGCTGCTGGTAAAGTCGGTGGAGTGAAAACAGTGTTTGGTACATGTATTGCACTATTAATTCATACTTTAGCTGCTGTAATTGGTCTTTCTGCACTTATTGTAAAGTCAGCTCTATTATTTTCTATTTTCAAGTACGTTGGGGCTCTCTATTTAATTTATATCGGTATTAAAGCCCTTTTAGCAGTAAGAAACAAAGAAAACTTAGATACAAATGATCTATCTTTGAATAATGAAAACGAACATACTTCTTGCTTTCGCCAAGGATTTCTTACAAATTTATTAAACCCTAAAGTTGCAGTCTTCTTTTTAACTTTTTTACCGCAATTTTTAAATCCAAATCATAATACATTTATTCAACTTCTTGTAATGGGCCTTACTTACCTCGTTTTAACAGTCATTTGGTTTGCATTTTATATATTTTTAATTGATAAAATTAGTGCTTTTATGAAAAAACCGAAGACGCAACGTTATATTCAAGGGCTAACAGGAGTCGTCCTAATTGGATTTGGTATTAAACTAGCTTTTGAAAAAAATAATTAACAAGACGAAAACCACCACTATTAATAGTGGTGGTTTCATTTAATAACTGATTTGGTTATTTACTCTATATTAAAACCAGCGCTCAGTTACAACTTTTTTACGTGTATAGAATTGAACGCCATCTGTACCATTTGTACCTAAATCACCAAAGAATGAAGCTTTATTTCCTGCAAATGCGAAGAATGCCATTGGTGCTGGAACGTTTACATTTACACCGATCATACCAGCATCGATGTTATCACGGAACGTTTGGGCATGTTTACCGTTTGACGTATAAATAACTGCACCATTTGCAAATTTAGATTGATTTGTTAGTTTAATACCTTCTTCTAAATCTTTAACTCGTACAATGCTTAATACTGGAGCAAAAATCTCATCTTGCCAAATTTTCATTTCTTGATTCACGCCATCAAAGATTGTCGCACCTACAAAGTAACCTTCTCCAACTTCTTCATTAATTTTACGGCCATCTACTAATAAAGTTGCCCCATCTGCTACACCGCTATTAATATAGCCTAAAACGCGCTCTTTATGAGATTCACGGATTAATGGTCCAACATAGTTATCTTCGTTAAAGCCATCGCCTACTTTTAATTTTTTCGTTTCTGCTACTAATACATCAATGAATTCATCAGCAATTTCATCCACTACTGCTACTACTGAGCATGCCATGCAGCGCTCTCCACTACTTGCAAATGCAGATCCAATTACACCTTGTACTGTTTTCTCAAGATTGCAATCTGGCATTACAATCGCATGGTTTTTCGCACCTGCTAACGCTTGTACACGTTTTCCGTGTTTCGTACCTGTTTCATATACGTAACGAGCTACCGGCTCAGAGCCAACGAACGAAACAGCCTGAATATCTTTATTTTCTAAAATGCTATTTACAACATCTTTTCCGCCTTGTACTAAATTTAATACGCCTTTTGGGAAACCTGCTTCATAGAATAATTCTACAAGTCGCTCCGCTAAAAGTGGCGTTCTTTCAGATGTTTTTAATACGAATGTATTACCGCAAGCAATTGCAAGTGGGAACATCCATAACGGAATCATCATCGGGAAGTTAAACGGCGTAATACCAGCAACAACTCCGATTGGGTAGCGCCAAATTGATCCATCAATTCCGCTAGCAATATTCGGAAGTGCTTGACCCATCATTAAATTTGGCGTAGATGTTGCAAGTTCTACCGCTTCAATACCACGCTGTACTTCACCTGTTGCATCCGTTAGCGTCTTACCATTTTCTAGCGTAATGATTTTTGCAAGCTCATCTTTATTTTCTTGTAATAGCTGTAAATATTTATATAAATTTCTTGAACGATTTGGAACTGGTACTTTAGACCATGTTTCGAATGCTGATTTTGCCGCTTCAACAGCTTTTTCAACATCTTCTTTTGGAGATAGTGGAACGTAAGCGATAATTTTTCCAGTCGCTGGATTTGGAACTGCTTCTACTTCCGTACCTGTCGATTCAACCCACTCACCGTTAATGTGATTTTTTACTCGTTTAATTTCAGTTGTAATCATTGTATTCTCTCCTTTGTATAATTTATTTTTGATTAGAAATTAATTGCTCGCTAACTTTCTTATATAAAGCAGCCATATCGTTTTCACCATATCCAGCTTGACTCGCTTCTTCATATACGTTTAATAACATTTCGCTTACCGGTAAATGGAGTTCGCTTTCCTTAGCTAAGTCAACTGCAAATCCTAAATCTTTTTTCAATAAGTTCACAGTAAATCCTGGCTCGTAGTTTTCAGGTGCTATAAAACTTTTATAATTACGTTCATAAATTCTACTTTGACCGTAACTTACATTTAAAATATCAAACATTTTATCTAAATCCATATTGTTCTTTTTCGCTAATGTTAAAGCTTCACTCACACCAGCTGTATAAAAACCAATTAATAAGTTATTAATTAACTTAACAGTTGTACCACTATCAATCTGCTCACTAACGTGGAAAATGTTCGCGCCTAGTACGCCCATGATAGATTCCGTTTTCTCATATACCTCTTTTGATCCACCAACCATAAACGTTAATGTTCGGTTTTCGGCTCCGATTACACCACCGCTCACAGGTGCTGCTAAAAAGTCTACTTTCTTTTCCTTTGCAGCTTCCTCTAATTGTTTGTTTAACTGCGGCGATACCGTACTTGTATCAATGAAAACTACATTCGAGTGACCATTTTCAAATAATCCTTCTGCTCCAAAATATACCGCTTCAACAGCGCGAGGTGAAGGTAAACTTGTAAAAACTACATCACATGTTTCTGCTAGTTTTGAGATTGATAGACCGATAATTCCGCCTTCTTTTTCAAAGGACGCTTCCGCCTCTTTATTTAAGTCCACGCCATATACTGTGTAACCTGATTTAACTAGATTTTTTGACATTGGAAGACCCATGTTACCTAAACCGATAAAACCAATCTTTTTCATATCGCTTTCCTCCTATTTACACAATATATTTCCCGCGATTTATAATAGCTTTCGCAATTTCTCTCTTCTTCGTAAATACGTTCGTGTATAAAGGCACTAATAATTGACGGATTTCAGCTAAAATCACATTTCTATCTTGTTCTTTTGTGACAGCTGCTGAAAGTACAGAAATCGCCGCTTCTTCTACTTTACGGTATCCTTCTTCACAAATAACATCCGTTATGAGTTGCTTCGTACGTTCTTTTTCCTCTCCATTTTTACGTACCGCTTTTCTCGTACGTAAAAACGCTGATTCCATGATGTACACGTCCGTCAACATATTTGATATTACACGTGAATATTCTTGTTCTTGGTCAATTTTTAGACCTGGAGTTTTAGAGAGCGTTTTCAAAGATTGTTTCAACAATTTTTTCGCTAATAAAATGTAACGATGGTTTCTTTCTACATTTGCTACATCACTTTCTACTTCAGTATCTTCTAATTGTTCGATTTGTTTCATTAACATTTTAGCAACTGTTAATCTATTAATTTCGTTCGTTCCTTCAAAAATACGACTAATTCTTGCATCACGATATAATCGTTCTACCTCATACTCTTGCATATAACCGTAACCACCATGAATTTGTACAGCTTCATCTACGATATAAGCAAGTGTTTCAGAAGCATTTACTTTATTCAGTGCACATTCAATTGCAAATTGAGACATTTTCTTCATAAGATCTTCATCGCTCTCATGAATTGCTTCATCGATTACACCTGCTGTACGATAAGCTGCACTTTCGGCTCCATATGTAGCAATAATCATATTTGCAATTTTCTCTTGAATCATCGTAAAGTCTACTAATTCCGTTTGGAACTGTTTTCGCTCTTTTCCATATTGAACCGACAAACCAATTGCTTGTTTTGCTGTTCCAATATTTCCAAAAGCAAGTTTAAGTCTAGCAAAGTTAAGAATATTAAGGGCTACGTGATGCCCTTTCCCAACTTCCCCTAAAACATTTTCAGCAGGGATGACAACATCTTCTAAAATAAGAGTCGCTGTTGAAGAACCTTTAATCCCCATTTTCTTTTCTTCTAATCCAATAGATACACCTTCACATGTTCTTTCGACAATAAACGCTGTCATTCCTTTATTTGTCTTCGCAAAAACAACGTATACATCTGCCATATGAGCATTTGTAATCCATTGCTTCTCACCATTTAACTTCCAAGCTGTTCCCCCTTCATTCAATACGGCGCTTGTTTTTGCACTTAATGCATCCGAACCAGCATTTGGCTCCGTTAAAGCATAAGCCCCAATCCATTCTCCCGATGCGATTTTCGGTAAATATTTTTCTTTTTGCTCTTTCGTTCCATAATATATGTAAGGCAATGTACCGACACCAGCGTGTATATTAAAAGAAACGCTAAACGCACCAGCGTAACCCATTTTCTCTGCTACAAGACCTGAGACAGCCTTTCCTAACTCGAACCCGCCATAATCTTCTGGTACCTCAATGCCTAATAATCCAAGTTCCCCAGCTTTCTCAAATAATTGACGAGAAACTTTATAGTTATGTTGTTCAATATTCTCCATTTGTGGAACAATTTCTTGTTTAACGAATTGTTCTGTCGTTTTTGCGATTAAATCTTCATCACCTGAAAAATCTTCTGGTGTAAAGTAAGTATGATTTATATCTTTATTAAGTGAAAAAAATTCATCCCATGGTAACTTCGTTTTCTCCATATGTATCCCCCTATCATTCGGCTTTCATAGCTTTTTGCTTATGCTCGTCTACGATGAGTGGAATATCTTTTTTGAAAATAGAAGGCGATGATTTTTCACATCAAGCATTTTATTTTGCCAAAGATGTATTTTCATCGCCTTCGCTGCTTTATCTATTGATCTTCTGATAATACTGTTTTTGCAATACCAGTATCTAACTCTTCAAAGTCATGATATGAAATTGTTTCGTATAATTCACTTCTCGTTTGCATATTAGAAAGTGCATCTTTTTGAGAACCTGTTTCTTTAATTAAAGCAAACACATTTTCATATGCTTTCGCTGCAACGCGAAGTGAAGTTACAGGATAAATAACCATTTGGAAGCCCATATTCGCAAATTCCTCTGCACTATAATATGGAGTTTTTCCGAATTCAGTCATATTCGCAAGCAAAGGTGCATTTACCTTACTATTAAATAGACGGAATTCTTCCTCTGATTGAAGCGCTTCAGGGAAAATTGCGTCTGCACCTGCTTTTACATATGCATTTGCTCTTTCAATTGCTTCATCTAATCCTTCAACGCCGCGAGCATCAGTACGTGCTACAATGTATAAGCTCGGTGCAACTTCTTTAATCGCTTTAATTTTTTGAACCAATTCTTCTGTAGTAACAAGTTTCTTGCCATTTAAATGTCCACATTTTTTTGGTAATTGCTGATCTTCAATTTGGACAGCTGCTACTTTCGCTTCCACCATTTCTACAGCTGTTCTCGCTACATTTAGTACACCACCAAATCCTGTATCAATGTCAACAAGAACAGGTAAGTCTGTAGCTCTTACTAAATCTCTTGCTCTCTCAGCCACTTCAGTAGACGTCACGATACCTAAATCTGGTAAGCCTTTACTTGCAGTATAAGCAGCTCCTGATAAATAAAGAGCTGAAAAACCTGTATTTTTTGCAACTAAAGCCGCCATTGCATCATGAGCACCTGGAATTTGCAAAATTTCATTTGCTTCTACTAAAGCTCGGAATCGATTCGCAAGCTCCTCTTGTGTTGACTGCTTTTTCACAACCCAAGCCATTCTAAATTCCCCCTATTATTAAATTAAGAATAGATCTACAAATTCGTTTACATTCATATTTTCTAGTTTTTCTTCATTTAAACAAACTTCATGAATTTGTTCTTGTTGCTTACTAGAATAATGACCTGCCATATTTGCAGTGAATTTTTGAACAACTTTTGGAATTGCTTCGTCTCTACGGAAACGGTGACCAAGTGGATATTCACATTCCACATTTTCTGTTACTGTGCCATCTTTAAAGTGAACTTGAACAGCGTTGGCGATTGAGCGCTTGTTCGGGTCAAGGTAATCTAAACTGTACTGTTTGTTTTCAACAACAACCATCTTATTACGTAATTCATCTACACGTGGATCGTTTGCTACTGCATCTTCATAATCGTCTGCAACGATATCTCCTTTTAATAAACCAATTGCCGTAATGTATTGTAAGCAATGATCACGATCAGCTGGGTTATTTAATGGCCCTTCTTTATCAATAATACGAATTGCTGATTCATGAGTTGTAATTGTAATACGGTCAATTTCATCTAATCTCTCTTTAATTTCCGGATGCAACTTCACTGCACATTCTGCAGCCGTTTGTGCATGGAATTCTGCTGGATATGACACTTTAAATAACACATTTTCCATTACATATGACCCTAGTGGTCTTGCTAATTTTAATTCTTGTTTATTGAATAATACATCTTGGAATCCCCATCCTGGCGCAGATAATGCTGTTGGATAACCCATTTCACCTTTTAGAGCAGTCATTGCAAGATGAACACCGCGGCTCGTTGCGTCACCTGCAGCCCATGATTTACGTGAGCCCGTATTTGGAGCATGACGATATGTACGAAGACTAGAATTATCAATCCACGCATGTGATAATGCATTAAAGATTTCTTCACGTGTTCCGCCAAGCATTTTCGCAACTACTGCAGTTGTTGCTACTTTTACATATAATACATGGTCAAGACCAACTCTGTTTAAGCTGTTTTCTAAAGCAAGCACGCCTTGAATTTCATGTGCTTTAATCATCATTTCTAATACTTCACGTACTTTTAAAGCTTCTTTTCCTTCTGAAATACGAACACGGCTAATATAATCTGCGACCGCTAAAATTCCGCCTAGGTTATCAGATGGATGTCCCCACTCTGCTGCAAGCCAAGTATCGTTATAGTCTAACCAACGGATCATACATCCGATATTAAATGCACCTTTTACTGGATCTAGTACATAAGACGTACCTGGTACACGTGTACCATTTGGCACGACTGTTCCTGGCACAACTGGTCCTAGTAATTTCGTACATTCTGGATATTGTAGTGCTAAAATTCCACATCCAAGTGTATCAAGTAATACGTAACGAGCTGTACTGAATGCTTCTGCACTAGTAACCTCTTTATTTAATACATAATCCGTAATCTCTTCTAATAATGCATCTTTTTGCTTAATTTCATTTGTTTTAATCATGCTATCCTTCCCTTTCTGTCGAAAATTCGTTATTATTAATGATGGGTGTCGGTCAAACACCCATCTGGCGGGCGGTGCTAACAACTCCCCAGTTGTTCTTATTTACTAAGTACATGTCGCTCGCCAATATAATTTACACGCGGACGGAACAAACGATTATTTGCATGTTGCTCAATAACGTGCGCACATAATCCCACTGTTCTAGAGCTAAAGAAGATAGGTGTGTAAAGTTGAATTGGAATACCTAGCATCCAATATACTGGAGCTGCATAATAATCAAGATTTGGATAAATTCCTTTTTCCTTTTCCATAATCTTTTCTCCAGCTTCACACATTTCATATAGTGTATAATCACCTTTTACATCACATAACTGTTTTAAAGCTTCCTTCATCATAAGTGCTCTTGGATCCATCTTCTTCATATAAACACGGTGTCCAAAGCCCATAATTTTTTCTTTGTTATATAGTTTCTTCTGTAATAACTCTTCAAATTTCTCAACATTACCAGCTTCTAAAAGCATGTACATAACCGCTTCATTTGCACCGCCATGTAAACTTCCTTTTAAAGATGCAACTGCACCTGTTAAAGCACCGTATAAATCTGATTGTGTTGATGCAATAACGCGCGCTGTAAATGTAGAGTTTGGCATTTCATGCTCACTATATAAAACAAGGGAACGATCAAAGATCTTTTCCTCAAGTTCAGTTGGTTTTTTACCAGTTAACATATAGAAGAAATTCGCACTATAAGATAATTCTTTAAGAGGTTCAATTGGCTCCTCATTATTTAAAATATGATAGCTATTCGCTACAATGTTTGGCACTTTACTTAACAGCTTGTACCCTCGGCTTTTATTCACTTCTAACGAGCGGTTTTCGATATCATTATCGTAACCAGCTAACGCTGACACACCTGTACGTAATCCATCCATGGGATGCGTCTCTTTAGGCAATGCCTTTAGTACGTTGAATACACCTTCTGGTACTGCATATTCTTCTTTTAATTTCTTTTCAAGTGTTGCTTTTTCATCTTCATTCGGTAGATGTTCCTCCAATAAAAGGTGCACAATGTCTAAATACTCTTTTGTTTTTGAGAGTTCGATTAAGTCATACCCTTGAATTACAATTTCACCTTTTACTGTGTCAAGAAACGAGATTTTCGTCTCCGCTGCCACTATACCATCTAATCCCGGGGAAAATTTTTCTTCAGCTTTCATCATTATTTCCTCCAATCCTAATAGATCTTCGTGCACATAACTGTAAGCCTTTACAATATTGTGAAACTACATTTCTATTTCAATGTATCAGAGTTTTTAGAAGATTTCAATTTATTTTATAATGATAAGTTTCCTACACTTTTCTTACTGTAACAATACAATTTTTTGAAAATAATTCTTATATTTTATAAAGAAAGAATAGACTTTTTTGCGTATTTTCAAAAACAAGATATAAAGATTTTTCATATAACACCGCCAAATATACAATTATTCTAATTTTATTTGAGAAATAAAAAAAACGAGCTGTACATAAATACAGCTCGTTACTATATGATATTTATTTCACTATCTCTTAAATATAATTTTTATATAAAACTTATTCATTTTTAATAAAGTTATTATTTTACATAATTAAATTGAATTTCTTCCATTTCCTCATGATAACTTACAAATAAATCATAGTTTTGAAAATACCAAAGATCATCAGAATCTACAAAAAATATAATACCTTCCTTCTCAACTGACACTATTTCCCCATCTGGTTTCTCAGCAACAACCCCTAAAGAATATCCGGGCTGAATTGAACTATCCCCTCCGTACCTTACAGTAAAACGTACAGATTCACCGTGCTTTATACGTAATTCTTCCTGGAACCATTGCAGAGCTTTACGATCAATTGAAATTCTCATCTTTATTCCTCCAGTTTACGCAAACTCTTTTTTTCCTAATCGTTGTTTTACAAAGAAGACGAAAATGATTAAGGCTATTAATGCCGAAATTGCACTCCCTGAAAATAAAATACGATAACCAAACATTTGTGAAACAACTCCAAGTAAAATAGCACCTAACCCGATTCCTAAGTCAAACGCTGTAAAAAATGAAGCATTTGCAACTCCTCTTTTACTCGGATCGACAATTGTAAGCATTGCCGCTTGCAAAGCTGGCTGCGCTGAACCAAATCCAATACCGTATAATGTTGCTGCGATAATTACACCTAACAAACCATTTGAAATAGTTAAAACAACTATAGCTAAAATAGTAATACATAATGCTGGGAGTATGATGAATACTTCTCCATACTTATCTAATAGTTTCCCTGAAATTGGTCTTACAATTGTTAATGCAATTGCATATACAAGAAAGAAAGTTCCTGGATTCACATGAATTGATGATGCAAATAACGGTAAAAAGGTTGTTATTCCTCCATATGCAAACGATAAAAAGAATACTACAATCGTGATTGTTAATACAGATTTCTCAAATAGCTGAATTTTCCCTTTTTCTTTTTGTGGCGTAAATGGCATCTTCGTTATTAGTGATAATACGACTGCCATAAAAGATAACAACGTCGCTAATAAAAATAGACCATGAAATGAATAATTTTGTACAACCCATAGTCCAATCATTGGTCCGATCGCCATTGCAATTGTCATCGCCATCCCGTACCAGCCCATACCTTCACCACGGCGTGAATCTGGAATAATATCCGTTATTGCTGTTCCAACAGCTGTTGTAGAAACAGCCCATGTTACTCCGTGAATAACACGTAAAACAGCTAAAAGGACAATAGTCGATGCTATATTATAGGAATACATCGTTAATCCAAAAAAGATGAGTCCGAAAATAATAAAGGATCTTCTACCATATTGATCTAACATTCCTCCAATAATCGGTCGTATTACAACAGCAGCTATTGTAAACATTCCCATCATGAGTCCAACTTGCGATTCATTGCCACCTATCTCTTTAATAAAGAGCGGGAGCGTTGGAACAAGTAAATAAAATCCTGTAAATAAAAATAACATTGCGAAAGTCATTTGAATAAATGATTTCGTCCATAATCGTTCCATAAAAATACCTCCATACACTCGTAAAATATTACGATTAACACCCTCATTGTACATTTTTTTTATCTCTTTTCCCTCCGCAAATAGACGTATCTTTTCATATTAAATAGTCCACCATCAGCTTACATTAGTCTTAAGACTTTGTACGCATGTTTTAAACGAAAGTCCTATATATGTGCCTTTATATGTGAGAAAAGAATATACTAATTTATTATCACAACTTAGGAGTGAATATTTCATGTGGGTATTATTAAGAGTAACTGCCGTAGTTCCTTCGACTCCTGGAATACATGTTCCTGCAGTTCATACAGCTAGCTCCGATGTAGGAATTGAACTTCCCGCAACTTGGCAGCAATATCAAATTCCCGGTCAAGTTACCCCATCATTTTGGCATCATGGTACACACCCCAGTAGTACTCCCATTCATAGCCATAGTTATCCTCCACTACCTCCGACTCAAGTCTTTTATCATTTCCCTTCAATTTTTTTTCAAAATTTTTATGGTACGTTTAACATTTAATAGCTATCACTGTATTACCCCTACATTTTAATAAGGCGAACCTTTAATCCAGTTTCAACATAAAAAGTCGAATTCCTTAAATAAGAAATTCGACTTTTTAATTGTTTTCCAAACTAAAGTAACCGTTAAAGAAAGACATTTATTAAAGATTTGAATATAATTCCCACTCATTTAATGGTTTATGTAATCCATCACAGTTAGTCCCTTTCCGGGATAACCCGCACGTACAATCATTTCTCTCTTTACGTTATATTTCACATAAACTACATTCACTCTTTTTCTATCCAGCCCTTAACATTACATTTTCTGTAGCAAAATGAAAAGAGCACTTAAGATTGTAAATTCCTACAAATCTTAAGTGCTCTTTTGAAAACTTTTCTATAAATTTTTCTTATTGTCCATTATTGGCAGGAACCTCTCCTGCATTTCCACCATTATTTGGTTGTACTGTTGCAGGTGGGGTTGGAGTTCCTTGACCTCCATTATTATTCGCTGGAGGTGTCGTTCCTTGTCCTCCTCCGTTATTTGCTGGAGGTGTCGTTCCTTGGCCTCCTCCGTTATTCGCTGGAGGTGTCGTTCCTTGACCTCCTCCGTTATTTGCTGGAGGTGTCGTTCCTTGGCCTCCTCCGTTATTCGCTGGAGGTGTCGTTCCTTGACCTTTTCCGTTATTTTGTTCATTTTGTTTCTTTTCTTCTTCTTGTTTCTTTTGCTCTTCTAGTTTCTTTTGTTCTTCTTGCTTCTTAAGTTCCTCTTGTTTCTTTTGCTCTTCTTGTTTTTTCAGTTCTTCTTGTTTCTTTAATTCTTCTTGCTTTTTCTCTTCTTCAGTTTTTTGCTGTTGATCTTGTTTTGGTTGCTCCGTTGTATCCGGTACGCTAGTATTTGGCGATGAATCACGTTTTTCACCTTTTATACGTAGCTCACTACCTTCTTGAATAACGCTACTTGGCATTTTAAAGCGTGATTTATCTGTAGCCATTTCACTCATCATTTCTTTAAAGATCAACTGTGCAATTTTCGTATTTTTACTACTAATATACTCGTCTTTACCATCTTTCATATACCCCGTCCATACTGCCATCGTATATTGCGGTGTATATCCAGCAAACCAACTATCACGAGTTGCACTTTCTGGAATTTTATATTGAGCTAATTGTTTTGATGAGTAGTTTGTCGTACCCGTTTTACCAGCTACATCTAAAGATGCTATATTTGCAGATGTACCAGTACCTGATGTAACTACAGAACGAAGCATATCTGTAATCATATATGCCGTAGAATCTGTCATAACTTGTTTTGGCTTTTGTCCAAAACTTTGTGACTTACCATCTGGATAAACAACTTTCTTAACAAAATGCGGTTTCGTATATTTACCATCATTACCAAATGCCGCATAAGCGCCCGCTATTTCAGTTGGTGATACTTCATTTGTACCAATCGCTGTTGATTCAGTCGGTGCCGCATTAAATGTAATGCCTAATTTCTCAGAGAAGTCTTTTGATTTATTAATTCCAACTTCTTTCGCAGTCTTAATTGCTGGGATATTTCGTGACTTTTCTAATGCTACACGCATTGTAATAGGTCCCATATGACTTCTATCTGAATTTCGTACTTCTTGTCCCGTTGAATACTTAAATGGAGAGTCATCAATTTGATGGTACGTGGCCCATTTTAAATATTCAATTGCAGGAGCGTAGTCGAAAATCGGCTTCATCGTTGAACCAGCTGCACGATCTAATTCAATTGCCATATTATGCCCTTTAAATACAGCTTTATTTTCTCCACGGCCACTACCTATAGCACGAACTTCTCCTGTTTTCGTATCCATAAATGTAAATGCACCTTGGAATTTATCGTTCGGATAATCAATGATATTATTATTTAAAATATTATCAGCGAGTTTCTGTGCTTTCGGATCTAACGTTGTATAAATTTCTAAACCATCAGAACCAATATTAGCATCTGGCAATTCTTTTTCTACTTCTTTCACAACTGCATCCATAAATGCAGGGTATGGCATTGTTTGTAGTTGAGTTGCAGGCTTGAGTCCCTTTTCTACGTCAACTTTTAATGCTTCTTCCATTTCCTGTTTTGTTATATATCCATGTCGATTCATTAAGTTTAGAACAACATTTCTTCTTTCTGTTGCTTTTTGAACATTTTCTTTTTTCGTTGGATCATAGTTATTCGGTGCTTTCGGTAAACCTGCCAGCATCGCAACTTCTGGTAATGTTAAGTCCTTCAATTCTTTACCATAGTAGTTTTGTGCTGCTGTTGCGATCCCATATGAACGGTTTCCTAAGTTAATTTTATTTAAGTACATCTCTAATATTTCATGTTTTGAATACTGTTGTTCTAGCTTATAAGCTAAATATATTTCTTGCGCCTTACGCTTTGGTGTTTTGTCCATTGATAAGAAGTAGTTTTTAATAACTTGCTGTGTTATCGTACTTCCACCTTGAGAACCGTAATCTCCTTTAAGACTTACTAGAACAGCACGCGCAGTACCTTTAAAATCTACTCCGCTATGCTCATAAAAACGTGAATCTTCTGTCGCTAAAAATGCATTTTCTACTAATTTAGGTATTTGCTCATACGTAACATTCGTCCTTTTTTCTTTTCCATATTCATATACCAAATCCCCGTTTTTATCATAAATTTTTGAGGATAACGGATTAACAAGTTTTGCTTTCTCAAGTTTTGGTGCATCCTTAATCATTACGAAAAAGGTAGCAACCCCCGCCACTAAACCAACAATACCAAGTAATAAACAAGTAATTAAAAACTTGCGAAAGAATGATGTTTTACCTTTTGGTTTTTGTGTTTTAGAAGCTGGTTGTTTTTTCTTTTTAACTTGTCGTCGTTCCTCTCGAGAACGATAATTTTCTGACATGTTACTTTCTCCTGCCTTTCAATTCTCCCGTTGATTTACTTAAAAATATTGAGGTCACTTTCTAAAATGCATTTGATTAAGAAAGTATATTGACCTGGAGCATTCAATATTTTCCCAATTCACAGATTATAAATTTTAGAATACTTCTTATACAAACTATTTTCACTTCTATTTTTCCTAATAACGCTGCCCCTTTAAGCATAGAATGTAAAAAGTGAATTTTTAATACCTCGTATAAATAATATACCTTTTTTTCAAATGGTCAATATTTTCTTATTTATAAATCAAAGGTGAAATAAAAATAGCACAACGATATGTACTTCGTGTGAACTTCCTTATAATTACGTATAACAAACATTTAATATATTGCATATAAGTATAATACCTCTTAATTTATAAGGATTTCAACTTCACAACCTCAATATCTACAAGAAATTATTAAAAATGAAAAGTGAGGAGTTGCGTAATGATGAAGCTATCTCCCGTGATTTCAAAAAATATAGTTGCTGTTGGCTATAATCCTTTTTCTATGATTTTGCGAATCCAATTAAAGAATGGTATGTACGATTTCTTTAATGTACCAGAAAGTATTTATACTGGCCTATTACATGCACAATCTAAAAGTTATTATCATAAAACTTATATTAAAAATTCTTTCCGCCACACAAAAATTTAAACTTAACACCCACTAAAAAAAGGAGGTTAATCCTCCTTTCTTTTAAAAACATTTCACAGATGAATTATCTTCGATTCCTCTTATTAATTTCATCATATGCTTGAATTTGTTTTTTCAAACGCCGATCAGCTTTTTTATCATGCACTACAAGAATTGCATGTATAACTCCTGGCACCCAAAATATTAATGTTAATATGAAATTTATTATTGCCTGAATTGGTTTTCCACAAAATAGTACAGCAACAGGTGGAAGAAAAATTGCTAATAAATACATCATCCCTTGAAAACTCCTTATTTTGTATTTTATATATCCCTTTTCAAAACATACGTAAAGAAACCTTATGATGTTGTTGTTACATAAATTTTCATTAAGTATATATAACATCTCTTACTTTATATATTCTATCTATAGGCAAAAAAACCTACTACTATTTTAATCTTAACGTACCTATAAAATTCATGTATCTCCTTCTATTTATATAAGTATTTCAACCTTTTCATTGTTTTCTAGCCTATTTTCTTCCTCTATTGCAGTTACTCCAATTGCAGAAATTAACGTTCCTATCGCTTGTATCCAAATACCAATGAGTGCAATTATTCTCTCATCCTTCTTATCAAAAATACTATCTTCATTTTCTCTCTCATCTTTCAATACATTTGAAACACCTTGATACGCTTGTAATCCAGCACCTAAACTTTGCATGGAGTTACCTAATATAATAATTTTCTGTAGTACATTTATATCCATCAAAGCTGCTTCTACTCCTAAAAAAGCACCGATCGATTGTAAACTGTTCCCTGTAATAATAAGATAATCATTTTCTTTCGATTGTTCATTTATATTAAAATATGTTCCTATTACATTTGATATATTCCCTAATGCTAATAGCTCAATTCCTATTTGATCAAGTAATTTACTTTGATTCTCTAAGCCTATATTTTGATTTTCTCTTTTTTCTTCCCCATCATCATAATTGCTCGCAATGATTTGTAATATATACCCGAGGGCTTGTAATGAGCTTCCTACAATAACGAGATCCGATTCAACTTTCTCTTCTCCAATAAATCCTCTTGTCGTTCCAATTGCAGCTGTAAGGTTCCCACCTACTTGAAACCATGCCCCTGTAACTTTTAAACCGCTTGGATTCATTTTTATCACCTATTTAAATATTTTCTAAACCTTTCAAAATAAAGTGAAACTTTAATCAGTGGGGTTTTCTTCATCCCCCTCCTAAATTCTTTGCTTTCGCTGAATTTTGAGGTAGGGGTCTTACTAATCGGCAAATAGCGGAATAAATAAATTCCACCCTTAATCTTTTATTTTATTTTTTAAATGTAATTTTGTGAATGATATAATGTGCTACTAATATAAAAAGCACCTTAAAGGTGCTTTTTATATGCATGCTGGGCATGTCAGTGAATCTCCATTTTTATCTATTGTTATATTCAATATATATTGAGTTGCTTTATGTGACCAAGTTTCAGGTGTAGGTGATTCATTTATATATTGTGGCGCACATGACTTCAGCATTGGAGTACTAATACTCCCTCCAGGATCTAAAGCAACTACAGCCATGCCATGAGGTAATTCCAGTGCCATAGATTTAGTGATACCTTCAATTGCAAATTTTGAGGCACAATATGGCGCAAGCTCAGCTTCACCTTCTCTCCCCCAACTAGAACTCATATTAATGATAATTCCTTCTTTCCTAGCTACCATTGCGGGAACAAACGCTCTTATTACATTTACTACACCATTCACGTTTACATTCATTACATTTTCGAATTCTTGAGCCGTAATTTTCCAAAGTTGTGCATTTTGATTTACAATCGATGCATTATTTATTATCATATCGGGAGCCGTATGTCTATTAAGTATATAATTTGCCCAGTTGTTAACTTGCTGAGAATCTGAAACATCAATTACTTGAAAATCATGTATTTTACTGTACTGTTTTTTTAGTTCTTCAATTTTATCTTTTGAACGTCCACAACCATATATGTTCCACCCTAATTCATCAAATCGGTCAACCATCGCACGTCCTAACCCTTGTGTCACACCTGTAATAATTACAGATTTACCAATTTCTTTTCTCTGCATTTCTCTCATCCTCCTTCCCTATATCTTACTCTCTTCATTTTTATTCAGCCATTTACTATAGTATCAACTCAACTCATACTTTAGTAATGGTTTTGATATTGCATACATAAATAAAAAAAGTAACCATCATGGTTACTTTTTGCTATATATCTAAAAATTCATTGTTTATTTCATTATCGTTTTTACATTTCAACTTCTCTTTTCCACATTTTTCACACTGGTAAATATAAACTACACCTAATGTATCTTTTTTAAAATCCTCATTATCCTGCATCTTAATAAAAATATATTTATGTTTACAATGCGATTCACCCAAATAATTTTCAAACCACTTTTTCAACACAACACATTCCACCTTTATGATAGAACCTTTATTTAGCTGCCTTATTACATACTTTTATTTAAATATTCAATCTCATATTGCAATTTTTTAAATTGCTCAAAATGCATGGTAATAGATTGGCTACTACCATAATCAACATTTTGTTTCACTAATATAACACCCGTATCATGAAAAAGCGCTTCAAGTTCTTTCCTAATAGACACTTTCGCAATATGAGCTGTTTTAATTGCAGATAAAATTGCAATTTCATTAAACTTTAATTTTATTTCATTTGGACAAAATGCGTCTTCAACTAATATAACTTCATTACTATAAATTAGTGCAACAAGATTACTTGATTTGGCATCTGTTAAATCAACTTTTTTCATAATATCTTTCATTACATTTTGCCTCCTTTATTTTCGTATATATCAATTATACAAATTTTTAAAAAAATTACTCAACTTTATTATATTAATTTTAACACACTTTTATTGAAATCCATGCTCCAAACGTTTTACTATTCCACAATTTTTATTATATGAACCATCTGGACTATAACTCCATATAGTAATGTTAACAACTTATTATAAAGCAGGTGAAAATTATGCCATCAGTTGTAGGGAATTTAGTTGTACAAAATAGTAATGGTTCATTTAACTTAGGTGATTTCTACAACGTTTCTCCAAAAGAAAATACGAAAGCTTATAATGGCTCTGGCGCATCAAACGTTGGTTTTGTTGTTAATACTTTTAGCGGTGTTAGCGCGACCAATACATTTGATTCTGACCTTGCAGATCAAAACCAAGTGGGTACAGCCTAATCTTATGTTCAACTTTTAGTATAGAAAATCTTAATTTGTCTATACTATAATCAGGCTGTTTGACAGCTCTTGTTGATTTTGGAGTACCCTATCTTTTTCTCCCTTTCCCTGGGGCTCAGCAGCTAGCACGAAGCTAGCTGCTTTTTCTTGTATTATTTGTCTCATAAATCAGAAATAAAAGAAGCTGCCATTTAATATTCAGCTTCTTTTACGTTATTTCAATAATATCCATAGCGTTAAATACGTAAGTTTTATAAAAGGCGTCTGTACAAATTACAATTTGTTTTACCGGATTGATATGTACAACAGTCATGTAGTTTGTTAGTATGTAACCATCTTCAAAATATGTTACCAATATTTCTTTCTCAGACAGTAATGACGTTAATAATTTATCAGAAATTCTCTCTTTTGCTTCGTTTGTTAAAAGCGGTTTTTGTACTTTTAATTTCTCTCCAATAATCTTTCTCATATTTAAAAGTTGTTCGGATATTACTGTAAACGGAACCCACTCTCTTTCTTCCTTTTGTATCTTTACATCGTTCATTTTTATCTCCTTGATCATTTATACATTTATTTAGCCATACTATCCCTTAGTTATTTTTAATACGCACTAAACTCGGATTTACTTCTAAACTATAATTAGGTTACCTCTCAAAAGAACATTCGTTCTTATTATACACGAACTTACGTTCTTTTGAGAAGAGCCATACTTATTATTTTTTAACAAAAAACATAATTTTATTTATCTCCATACTTTTTTCCTTTATCAAATAAACTTCTCATTTCTTATGTAAAATGCATATAACAACTAAAAGGCGACTTCACACAAAGTGAAATCGCCTTTTCTTAAAAAATATTTCAATGTTTATTTTTCTATCCTAACTAATGTTCTTTCTGGAATACATAATTCATCTATATTAAAATGATTTATTTTTAATTTCAATTCCCCTACTCGTTCCTTATCTTCATCACCAACCCAACAACTGAATAATTCGAAATAGTCTCCATCTTCCAAATAACCTTCCATAATCTTGCATAAAGTTAAAAGTTTTTCTTTCGCTTCTTTTTTTCCTTTACGTTTTGCCACTCGACAAGTTCAATTCCCCAACTAGTTGAAACCTCATATATGTAATTTTTTTGGAATTGATACTCTTGTACCATTTCAAGCATACTTTCCTCTGCAAAACATGATCCAAAAACAATTACATCATTAGAATCGGGCTCCGTTAACGGAATTTCTACATTACAGCCTATGTAACTTGCTAAACTCATTTTATACTCCTCCAATATTCGTATAAAAAATACTTCATAGTATATTTATTTACTTAAATATAAAATCCCTGCCTAAACAAAAAAGTTTTAAATTTTTTCGTTTATTAACCATCTATAACTGAACACATATACTATGATGAACGAACTCACAAAGCATAAGAAAAGAGAGCATTTACAACACTCTCTTTTCTTACATACTCTATGAAACTTTACAAAACTGAATCAGTGATTTTTATTATTATATTTCATTACATATACTTAGGTTGTACTATTATATGTAACTCTCTCTCTGTATCCGCTTTTTTCGGATGACGAAAATAATTAAGTTCGTACTTTAACACTTTATACTCAACAATCCCGATTTTAATCCCTTTCGTTTCTTTTAATATAGCTAATAAATCACTTACATTTTCATCATATGACTCAAAAATTTTCGCGCCGCCCTCTCCTTGAAAGATTACTTTCATATATTCTCCCCACCTTAATTTATTGATGTGGTAAATGACGCGTTTAATACGATTCATTATTTATCCTAAAATTTTCACACCAAAAAGAACATCCTTTCCATTCGAATGCTCAGCTTTTTACTAATTATCCATATTAAATATTTATTCAAAAACATTATATGTATTATTTTTTAAATCATGTTCGATATCCATTATTTCCCATTGTAATTCTTAATATTTAAATGTAATATTGTATTGTCTTACTATCTATTTATAACTCACACACTAATTAGAAAAGGGAACTCTATATGAGTTCCCTTTTCTAATTATGATTACAATCATTATTTCTTTTCTAGAAATTTAAATGTATCTTTAAATTCTTTATTATTCACTTTAATATCAGCATCTTTCAATAAATCATTGACTACTTGTTGTTTCCATTTACCTGTCGTATCTTGTAGTCTTTGTTGTTCTAAATCTTTACGAATTTTTTCCTTTACTTCATCAAATGGCTTCAATTCTTTTTTATCCGTCACTTTAATAATATGGTAACCGTAAGTTGTTTTAACTGGATCACTTACTTGGCCTGCATCTAATTTATACGCAGCTTCCTCAAATTCTTTCACAGTTTGTCCAGGAGCAAAACCAGATATTTCCCCGCCCTGTTCCTTTGAACCAGTATCTTCTGAATACTGTTTTGCTAAGGCAGCAAAATCTTCACCATTATTTACTTTCTCCTTTACTTCTTTAGCTGTCTTTTCATCTTTCACTAAAATGTGACTTACTTTCATTTCTGGTTTATAGTTATTTTTCACATCTTTTTCTGTGACTGTTGCTTTAATCGCTTTCTCAAATGCAATTTCTGGCTTCATTTTTTCTTTTAATTCATCTTCATTTTTCAATCCAAGTTGTTCTAAAGTTGATTTAAAGTTCTCACCCATTTTATCTTTTGCTTCTTCTACTTTCTTTTTTGCTTCCTCATCCGAAACTTTATATTTATCTAACAATGCCTTACTTAACATCATTTGATATAAAGTACTTTCTCCATATTGTTGTCTTAATTCTTTACTTAATTCTTTCTCTGTAACATTTCCTACTTTTGATGTTACTACGTTGTCTGAAGAACCACATGCAGATAATGCTAGCATCACGCATGAAATAATTGTTCCAATAAATATTTTTTTCTTTTTCAATTCAAATACCTCACTTTTATCATTATGCAAATTAACTATACACAGGCATTGTGAAAACAGTGTGTTTTCTGCATGTAATTCATTTCATATGAGTTGACTATGTATCATGCATTTCCATTTTTAAACATAAAGAGTCTTCTTACTATTATGTATAGTAAGAAGACTCTTTACATACACCTCAAAAACAATACGGCTGCTATAGTTACTTAATACTTACATGTTCTTCAGGTATCCAACTATTCTGCCCGATATCTACCGCATTTCCCACTCTACCCCACACTCGAAAAGATGTCGATCCATCTATATTTCCTTTATAATTCATACATTCAGGCTCTTCATAATAATTTACTCTGTAGCCGACAGGATATTTCGAAGTTGCATAAAACCATTTCACCTTAAAATGTTTTAAATATGCCCACTGCTTATCGTTCCCTAAACAAATCATATCTTGCTCACCGCCTCCCCAATAACCTGTTAAGATTAAATATGGAATTTTCTGAGTGAGTGCACCTGTAAATTGAGGATTCATGGGGTTCTCATATAAATTTATTCCGTATCCATCAGGATATTTCGAAACTGCAATACCAATGCCATTCGGTTGCTGTTTATACACTATGTTAGATTGATTTGCTTTGTTCGAATCTATAAACCAAGAAAGTGACTTATTTCCTACTAATCGATTCAGATCACATTTCCCAATCCCAGGAACATTCCCTGAATCCGTATATTGCCAAATATCACATGGATATGCTGGCTTATTCCCTCCATAACGAGGGATCCATACGAAATCAGCTTCAATATTACGTGCTCCAAATGATAAATACATGTGATGCCCTACATATAATCCTACTTTTTCCGCACCTAAACGGCGTAATTCATCAATAAATGCCTGTGTCCCGCCTTGCATATCTGCCATCGTTTGAACTTCTACGTCCGCCACCCAAAACTTAGCTGATTGATCACCACGATTCCAAAAATCTTGTGCCTCTTTCTTTGCATCAGCAATAGATATAAAACGGCAAAAGGCATAATTACCGAATGGGATACTATACTTTTTCATTTCACTAACATAATTTTGATACATAAAATCCACCGTATTAGAGCCATCTTGAACTCTAGCAATCACTAAATCTAGCTGAGATGCTGCAATATCCCAATTGATAGTTCCATTCCATTTTGAAATATCTACAATATACCCCATACATTCCAGCTCCTTTTTAATGTCTTATTCATAGCTTGTTTTATTGTAAGCCTTATCTCTCTAAAACTAGCTATCTATAATATAAATAAAAAGAATCGTTACTGTTTTAAAAAATATATTCTCTTTCAGAAATATTTCTATTAACTTTAACATATATACCATATAAAACATTCTCATATTTGAAATATACCCTACTATTCATTTGTTATGTAATCTCGTCCTATCAATCCAGGTATCAATCATTTTTACGGATATTAGAAAACATCCCCCTACATTATTAAATTAAAACTTCCAAACTTAACGCATGCACTAAAATAATATAATTACCACCAACAGGAATAAGCGGCCCAACTGTAACAGTTGGATCAGCACCTATTGAATTTTTTAATTCATTAAAATATGTGATCCACGGTGGCGAAAGCTGAGCTTGTACATTTTCTTCCACTATTTTATACTACCTCCTTATACAATTCTTACTAACATAATATGTAGAAAATAAAAAAATGCATTAGTTATATTAACCATTTGCGTATTTATTGATTATATTAATTAAACGTTTTATTTCGCATTCTCAATTTCCCCTTTACATCTTTAAGCAATTTTACTACTATGAAATTCTTTATTATAAGCAAATCCACTGAAGTTTCATATTATACTAATACGACTCTACATCCTTTAACTTATAATACTCAATATTAGGAGCTGATTTCATGGAAAAAAAACCTATCGTGTTCAAAATCCCACCAAATTCAAAACTAAAAGTTACATTTTTCGGTCCTTGTAACGAAGTAATTACAAATGTGTCTATAATTAATCAACTATGCACCCCTAAATGTCAAACTATCACGCAATATCCAGACTTTAAGAAATATGTGACTGAAGTACGATCGCTATCCCGTTGTTAGTCCGCATAATGTACGATTTTCACAAATTTGTTACCTAAAATAACTGAGAAAGAAAATAAATGCATTCCTAAACTAAAATTACACATTTTATGATATTCCATTGATAATTCATTGATTTTTTACACGTTTTTATTAAAAGAACATATATTATCGTATGGAGATTATCCACTCATAAAACCTATCTTTCTTTAGAGCGTACTTATTATGTATGCTCTTTTTTTATGCAACCGTCCCCCTTCTAAATTGACCAATAATATATTAAAATTCTTTATATACTCAAGGAGGTCAAATATGTTCAAGCTGCATCCAATACTACTCATCTTAGGATTGATTTTGTTTTTATATAGTGTAATCGCCTTTATGTTATTCTTTTCAGTGTATTAGTATTACCTTCACAAATCTATGTTCAATATATAATTTCTATATAGTAAAGAAAAAACGTAACGATACGATCTTTTATGTATTCCTTCTTTCTTGTTCTATAAGAAAACTAGTAAACTTACTAACAATGAGTTTGTACAAGCATGTTACTTATTATTCTGTTTATTATCTGAAGAAGATTGAAACCCTTACAAATTAAACTATACTTAACCTGTTTACTTATATATTTTAGAAAAACAATAATAATCCCCCACCATTTGGTAAGGGGATTAACTAAACCTACTAAAAAACATTTAATGATCTGTTTTATTTAATTGGAGAAGGAAATCTTGCCACTTCAAAGTGAACCGTATTTACACCATTAACATTTTGTACAATTACGCCAGCAATACTACTTTCTGCAAAAATTTCAACTACATCTCCTGCTTCTAATTGAAGAATAGTAGTTACGGAAACATCATTATTAAAAAATACTCCTGTTCCAAAGAAATCATTATCTATCGCTATTGCTGGATTTCCATTCACACGAATTTCTACTCTAGCTCTGTAATTCACATTAAAATCATTTGGAGAAAATGTTATATTTCCTAATACACTATATACCCCTCTAGTTTTCGGAGTGAAAATGGATGTTACTGGATTATATTCATTCGCTAGATCAAATTGTTCATTTTGAAATAATACTTTAACAGGAGTATTTGCTAGAACAGGTTGATTAACTGTATTCACAGCTCTAAATGCCGATGCCCTTACAAGCTCCTCTTTCTTATCATCACAACACTTCACCTTTACATACTTCCTATCACATTTACTACTTTTCCTATAACAATCATGACTTTCCTTTTTGTAATCTTTACAATACTTACAGTAATAATAAGACATAGTTAGTCCCCCTTTCCTTTACACTTATTTTTACATAGTATGCTATATAGATTAGAATAGCTTGGACGACCTGTTACTATTTTTAATAGAGTAAAAAACCTTCACCATTTCGGTGAGGGTTTACCTTTAAGCTTCTGTAAACTCATTGTTTAATGACTTTATTTAATTGAAGAAGGAAATCTTGCTGCTTCAAAATGTGCACCATCTTCTAAAGGACTTAAAACTCCATCTATACTACTTTGTGCATAAATCTCAACTTCATCCCCTGCATTCAATTGAACAATCGTCGAAACACTTACTACATTTCCAAAACTTATGGGACCAAAAAAGTCATTATCTATAGCTATCGCTGCGTTTCCATTCACACGAATTTCTACACGCGCTCTATAATTTAAAGTTGGATCGTTTGGAAAGAAACCAATCGTTCCAATAATAGAATATACTCCTTTAGTCTTCGGCATAAAAATAGATGTTGCTGGATTATACTCATTCGCTAAATCAAATTGTTCATTTTGAAATAACACTTTCACAAAAGTATTAGCAGGAACATTTTGATTTACTGTATTTCTAGCTCTAAATGCGGATGCTCTAACAAGATTGTCCTTGTTATCATGGCACTTACAAGTGTTCTTACAACAATCATGATGCTTCTTTTTATACTCCTTACAATACTTACAGTAGTAATAACAAGACATACTAATTCCCCTTTCAAACTTATTACTACATATTATGTAAGATTGATTTATAAGGTTTGGACTAGCTATTTTTATTATTCATAAGGGCGCTATTAACCTGCACCCTTATTTATATACACCACTTCATTCCTTACTAGTTATAAGTTGTATACAGTCCCATATGGAATAGTCAGAAAAGAACTTCCGTACGGTGTAACTTGATGTACTGGGTAAAAATACTCTACGGATGAGTAATATGGTTGTACACCTTGCTGCTGCATTTGCATTTGTTGTTGCATTTGCAATGCTTGTTGAATAGCTTGGACTGTACTTTGTGCTCCACTATACGTTATAGACGTACCATACGCTGGTCGCATGCCAGCTTGAGAATTAAAATATGAATAAAACATGATTTTCAACTCACTTCCGTATAATTTATTACAAATTATATTATGATTCTTTATTTCAGTGGGTACTATAAAGCTAGTCCGCTCGCTTATATTCAAATGACAAAATAAAAAAGTAGCTGCTAGACTACTTTGACTCCTTCTTATTACCAAATGAAATGATATACATATTCTCCTGTTACACGCTCATTAATTCCCGCAACCCTAACGAACCTAAGTAAATCCGCCCCTTGAAGAAAATATATCGACATCGTAACCGGTACTTGTGACCACATGAATTGAAAAAGCTCATTCACCCTCTGATTCGTCGTAATGATTAAATCATTTACAGGTCCATGATTCCATGCAGAGGTTTGAACTGAAGTGAAAGAAAGGTCTTTCCCATTAACCACTATTCTTGCCACGCTTTGAGTTATGTCCACAATAATCCCCTCCAACATTACAAAAATTGGACCTTTTTTAGTTCATATTATTATAAATATTCTTGACTGTAATAAATGTTTAAGGCAAACCCCTAATAAAGTGAAACTTTAATCAGTGGGGGCTTACTGCCCGTTAATGCGGGATAAAATTTTTTATTCATATCCCTCAATTCCCATTACAACCATATAATTTCTAACCTTATTCAATTTTTGTAATTAAAATAAAAAATAGCTAATTCACTACTTAAAAAGTAAAAAAGCATCAGATTGACTAGTATGTAGATGGTTAAATGAATGTAAAATGTTTTTAAATTATCTACTCTTTTTTTAGTTTGGAAGTAACTCTCATCTCGTCCCATCTTTATACACCACTTTCTTAATCACACTGAACGCAATATTCAATTGATGAGTTTGTCATTTCGTTACCTCCAATTAACGCCTTTGTTCAATGTAGTAATTTTCTTGTATAATAAAAGTTAATTAATCTAGAAGGGACTGAATTATGCGCAGATATCAATATTTTTAATCTACCTATCATTACAACATAACGGAGGTAAAAGTATTGATTACAGAACTACACTCACAGAGATTATATTTAAGGAAAATGAAAGCATCTGATTCACTAAGTATGTTTAAAATATGGTCTGATCCTGATGTTACTAAATTCATGAATATAAGTAATTTCACTGATGAGAACCAGGCAAAAGATATGATTCAATTCCTTAACGAACTCGCTCAAAATAATAAAGCTATACGTTTTACTATTATTGAAAAAGAATCTAATCACATTATCGGTTCATGTGGCTATAATTCCTTAGATTTTGAAAACTCAAAGACTGAGATTGGCTATGATATTTCAAAAACATTTTGGGGTAGAGGATATGCACCTGAAGCAATATCCTCTTTATTAGATTATGCTTTTACACATCTAAAACTATATCGTGTTGAAGCAAAAGTTGAACCTGCAAATGTAAATTCCATAAAAGTATTAGAAAAATTAAACTTTACTTTTGAAGGTACTCTGAGAAAGAGCGAAAAATCAGCTGGAAAGCTTATCGATTTAAATATCTATTCGAAATTAATAAGCGATTAATTTTAGTCCCTCTGCCCATACTCAATCAAAGTGTGGGCTTCTTTAATTTTTGTATAAAATTCAAAAGTTTGACACAATCCTGGAAAAAGCTTATAAAGAAAAGTGAGGTTTCGTTATTTTCACACTTAGTAGCGCAGTCATGTTACATACAATTTTATAAGTGTGAACGAACTACAAAACTAAAAAACAAATAATAAGTTTGCAACATGTTTGCAAATACGAATTTTGCATATAAATTCGTGTGATATTGAAAGGAGTTTTACTTATGAAAGAAATTAAAACAGAACAAGAATTCAAAGACATCATCGCAAGCAAGGAGCCTGTAGTTGTTAAGTTCTTTACTACATGGTGCCCAGATTGCGTACGTATGGACAACTTTATCGGAGATGTAATGGAAGAGTTCAATAAATTTGAATGGTATTCTATTAATAAAGATGAGTTTCCAAGTATCGCTGAAGAGTATCAAGTAATGGGTATTCCAAGTTTACTTGTATACCAAAATGGTGAGAAGTTAGGCCACTTACATAGTGCTAACGCAAAAACTGAAGAGCAAGTTACTGAGTTTTTAGAAGCATACTAAAATAAAAGCCCTCTGGAAAATATTTTTCAGAGGGCTTTCATCTATTTTCACACTTACCTTTTGACGTTTTTCATCGTTTAATGAATTACACCTTGTCATTATAAGAATAATACATAGTAAGAAAAGTATTCGTTTCCTCATCCATCTCCCCTCCTATCTCTTTAGTAAATAAACTCCAATTCGGTTTACACCCTGACTTTGTACTTTTCAACATATTTTTCCTTCACGAAACTTTGTTATCCCCTTCTTAAAAAGCTATAAAACGTCAACAATGTTTGTATAGACCCACACGACTTTCGTTTGATACTCTATTTATAGAAAGAATTCCTTTAAAGAAAGGTGAGTGATTAAAATGGATACTCTTTCTCATAAAGAAGCTGATAAAGGTGCTATTGTCAGCATTATGGCCTACATATTTTTATCCTCTATGAAAATCATCATCAGTTATATTACCCTCTCTAGTGCATTACGTGCTGACGGTTTAAATAACTTAACGGATATCGGTGCTTCTTTAGCGATATTAATTGGTCTAAAAATATCTCGTAAACCTCGTGACCCAGATCATCCGTATGGGCATTCGCGGGCCGAACAAATCGCATCACTTGTTGCGTCCTTCATTATGGCAACAGTCGGATTAGAAGTTGTTATTAGTGCCATTCAATCTTTCTTAAATCCGAAACAAGCAGCACCTAATGTACTCGCTGCATGGGTTGCTCTATTTTCTGCTGTCGTTATGTACTGCGTGTATTTGTATACGAAAAAAATTGCAGCACGAACAAAAAGTAAATCATTAGAAGCCGCTGCAAAGGATAATTTATCAGATGCACTCGTAAGTATTGGTACTGTAGTAGGTATTGTCGGTTCTCAGTTCCAAATGCCTATTTTAGACCCTATTGCCGCTTTAATTGTCGGTCTTATTATTTGTAAAACTGCATGGGAGATTTTCGTAGAATCTTCTCATATGCTAACAGATGGAATTGATCCTGATAAAATGGAGGAATACGCTGATGCTATTGAACATATTGGCGGTGTGGAAAACATTGTAGATATTCGAGCTCGTATGTACGGGAATCAAACGTACGTTGATATTACAATTGAAGTAGATGCTCGTATGGATGTTGGAGAAAGTCACTGTATTACTGACAATATCGAGGCTATGCTTCGCAAAAAGTTTGGGATTTACCATGCACACATTCATGTTGAGCCAATGAAAAAAGAACCTATTATGACATAGGTTCTTTTTTTATGAACGTTTTATGAAATATAACACATAAAACGAGCCAGCTACCGCCAGCTGCCCATCCTGCTAATACGTCAGATGGATAGTGCACGCCAAGATATATTCGGCTAACTGAAATAGATAATACAACAAAGCTTGCTATAAGAATAATTAATAATTTTTTATGCAATGAAATACGATCTTCAGTAATTGTGACGTATGCAATAAATCCTAAAAAAGCAGTAGCATTCATCGTATGACCGCTCGGAAAACTATATCCAGTTGCAGTAACAAGCTGCGTGACATCAGGTCTTGCTCGTTCGTACCATAGTTTAAGCATACTGTTTAAATAACGAGATCCGTAGTAATTAATTGTTAGAAGTAACGCACTAAGCAACTTTTTTCTAACGAGAAAATACATTACAAGAATAATGAGTAATGGAAAATATATTCTTTTGGAACCGATAAAAGACACCCAAGTAAAATAGGTCGTCAAATAATCGTTTCGAAAGCTTTGAATAAAATGTGCGACTATATTGTCGAAATTCTCAATACAAGCGGTATGATACGAAAGTGATAATACGACAAAACAAATGAGTAACGTAAAACTTAGCAAGTATAAATGTCGATATCGTTTCACATACATAACCTCACTATGCAAAAAAATGGAGCGGTTGTTTTAGTTTTCCTCTCCATTTCTTTTTTATGCATAGTTTATTAAAAAATATAATTATTAATTTTTTGCTTCATCTCAGGGATATCTTCTCTTGTTACGGTAAAACGAATCACCTTCTCATCAAGATCAAGCGCCTCAGCGAATAATCCAGCTAAACCACGGGATTTTCTATCTACTTCCATAATAATTTCTAGTCGGTCGTATGCACGTGGCAAGATTAATAATTCTAATTCATCTAATTTCCCATAATGCTCTCCAGAAACCGGAATAAACTCAAATTCTTGTGCGAATGGAACTTGCTTACATAATCGATGCGGTAATTCTTCACATTCTATATGACGTGCTTTAAACCCTAATTCATTTACACTATCTAAAACACTACTTAATAATGCATTGGGTAACACTTGAACGTAGTCGCGGTCACTTGGGTCTATACTACGTTTAATATCAAGACCTGTATGAATCCAAACCGTTTTCATACCAAGTGTAAGTGGTGCTTCAATTGGCATTGGAAAAGAAAATGGAATTTCAACTTTTTCATTCGGTTCTACAGAAAAAGGTTCTGTTAAGCGTACTCGCTCTAAATCATATGTTGCTGTTACTTTTTTATCATCCACTTCTCGTACATAAGACGTCGATAATGTTAAGTAAATGCTTTCAATTTGTTGGCTAACTGAACCTCCAGTTATATGAACCTTTCCAACTATTTCTTCCCCAACAATATACTCATCTTTTTCAAGAACAGTATCTACCTTTGCACTTCCAATACCAACGCTTGCTAAAAATTTTTGAAACATGGAGTCTTCATCCTTTCTAAAGCAGAAGCTACATCTTGTTTTAAATCTTGTACATTCTCATAGTACGGCGTTTTTATTTGTAACATTCGCATAAGCATTTCGCGATTATAATTTTCCAAAGTTAATTCTTCGTACCATGGTTTTTCCTTTTTTTCATTAGATTCATATCCTGCATATAATAAAAATAATGAGAAATGACCGAGCGCATAAAAGTCACTACGAAAGTGAACTTCTCGCATCAAAGCTTGTTCACCTTCGTAAGTTGTAGCTCGCTCATCATCCTCACCTTTCCATTTAGCCAATCCAAAATCAATAATACTAATTTGATTTTCTTTCATTAGTATGTTTGGAATGCGTAAATCTCGATGAATAATGCCTTCACTATGAAACACCGATACAATTTCTAATATTTCATATAAAATCTCAAAAACTTCACGTTCTGTATATACATACCCATCTATGAAAATATAATCTTCAAAATTTTTACCAGGCATGTACTCCATTACAAAGAAGCTCTTTTTCTCCCATATGAAATGATCATATAGACTAGGAATTGCATGATGATTCAATGTTTGTAAAATCATTTTCTCTTGTTCAAATGATTTTCTACCAGACTCATATCTTTGTTTACTTTGTCTTAATTGTTTTAAGACTTTATATCTATTTATTTGTAAATCATTAACGACATATGTAACCCCATAACTGCCCATTCCAATTACTGATTCAATTTTATAACGTTCTGCAACAATTGTATTTTTTCGCAGTGGTCTATCAAATAAAGCTAGTACACGACGCCATTTCATCAGCTACTTGAAAAGAAGCTACGGCTTTTACGTTTTCTTTTATAATGTTGATGTCCATAACCAGATGAACGTCGTTTATAATCGCTACTTGAATAAGAGCGCCCTCTACGACGATAATCACTACTTGAATACGAACGATATTTTTTCTTTCCTAATAAAGAATCAATAATTTTTTTGAACATTCCTTCACCTCTTGAGTAAAATTTCCTTTTCATTATACCAATAATTATTGACTATATTTGTGACAGGTTTGTAAAGAGTAAAAAACGACGAGTTATGCCCGTCGTTACTTTCATTCATCCTCTTCATCAAAAACTTCATCAATCATACATTTCTCTAATAAATACTCAAATGTAATATCTGCGAGATCTTCAATTTCTTCTCGTTTTGGGACGTACCCTCTTTCAATTAGTTGCTCATAAAAAAACTCCGCAATCTCTTCCGTATCAATCACGACTTCAATTTCCTTCATGAGCATCACTCCTTTATTTCTGTTTTATGAAAAAATCTCAAAATTATGTATATGAGATTAGAAAAATAGATTTTATTTTTTTATAGGTCATAAGCTTTGGACGAGATGCATACGATTGTAGTACAAGCTATTCAAAGGGGGAAATAATAATGGAAAATCAATATGAAGTAGGACAAACAAAAGAAGAGTTCATGCATGAAGATCAATGGGCAGACTCTCTTATAAAGTGGCTTTTTATTTTTTTAATAGTTGTAGGCATACCTTATACTGCATATGTTGTTGTTCAATTTATTCTCTCTTTCTAGTTAACTATTTTTTCTCTGTCAATTTAACTAAATAATTATGAACAACATCCATTACAATTTTATATTCTTCATCTTTAAATGTATCGAACAATAATTGATAATCGTTATAAATATCAAGTAACCCATCAATGATTTCTTGACGATTCGTCTTAACACTCACTTTTTTCGAGTTGTTAATTGACTTTAACTTACCTAAATCTAATTTATTCATACCTGCTTTATCTTGTTTCAGTTTCTTCAAAATTGCATTTGCCGTTTGAGCATTCGCAAGTAACGTTAAATCTGACTCATCCGCTTCTAACCATTCACCATCCGTAATCCGTGACAATTCATAAATTGTATCTTCCCATGCGTCATTCTTATATCTCCATACTTCTGTACGAAAACCAACAATACGGAAAACATCTTTATCATATCCAGTTACTTGCACAAGATCACCAAACGTGAAATTATAATTTAATTCAATCCACTCCGTATCGCCCTTTTTCATATCTTGCTCTGTAACGTGCTGCAATGTTTGCTCTACGTAAAATCCATCGTGATTATTGACTTCGTATACATAAACTCCATCTAAAATCTTCATATTTGTGATTTTCCCAACGGTTCCATATAGCGTAATCACGACTATGTCCCCTACGTTGTATTTAGGTTGTTTTTTTCTTGCCATCTCTATCTCTCCTTTTTTTGACGTCGTGATTTTGATATCAGTATATGCAACCTACATAAAAACGCTTATCACAGAAGCTTATATTCATAAATTTTTTCAATAAAAATTATAATCTTATAAAATTTACGTTACACTCAAAAAAAAGCTAGTAACTAGACTAGCTTCAAATCAACAAATTTCGTATAAAAAAACATACAGAATACTTCACTTTAAACAAAGTAATGTATTCTGTATGTTTTCAAATAGTTTTTATCTATCTTGTATGTATAAATCCCAGGCTTCATCAAATATAGACATACTTTCTAGCATTCCGCTCAACTCTAAGTATGAACTAATTTCATCATAGTCTTCAGATTGCTTCGGAAAACTTAAATCATCATACATCGCCTCTGCTAAATCTGAAATTTCATTTCTAAATAAAGCTGCACGATGCTTCATCATATAATGGTAAAATGTTTTTTTCAAAAATATTCCCTACCTTTCTAACTTGGGTACATTATACAAGGCGAAAAAGAAAAAAACCAGCATAAAAGCTGGTTAAAAGTCGAAATAATTTCTTTTTAATAGACGCGGTCTTCCCATTAATTCTTCATACGTTAGTTGTTTTGGTAAATCTTTCGTGTAAATTAAAAATAATTGATCTTCAATTTCTTTTACTGTATGGTCTGATTGATAGTCCATCCCGCACGAGGAACAAGAAATACATGGTGTCTTTTGGATTTCAATGGCTTTCGTACCATCTGGTAATTCCCAATATACAGTATTCAAGCTTTCTTTCGCTTCTGTACTGTCACACCACATACAATTCATACTGCATCACCCTCAGTTTTTTTGTCGTTTTCTTCTAATTTAGCCATTTGTGCTTGATATTTTTTATCTTTTAATTGATCACGCTTATCACGTTTATCTTTTAAAGATGCATGCGTATCATTATCTTCATAGTCTTTACGACGGTTCATACGCTGTAAGTCGTCTGGAACGAGGTTAAATTTCTTATCGCTCATAAGACCTGCGATACCAACATCTGAACGTTTTTCTTCGTAGTTCGGATAAATCTCTTTAAAGTATCCTTCCGCTCTTCCTGGAATATAGCTCTCTGGCTCTGGATACGTCGTAATAACACCTTCAAAGTTACGAAGTACAACTTTATCTGCACTTTGTGAGATTAAATAGTTTGGTTGAAGTGCAATTTTACCGCCTCCACCTGGCGCATCAACAACGAATGTCGGAACAGCATAACCAGATGTGTGTCCACGTAAACCTTCAATAATTTCAAGACCTTTAGATACTGGTGCACGGAAGTGACCGATACCTTCAGATAAATCACATTGATAAATGTAATATGGACGTACACGGATTTTTACTAAGTCATGCATAAGTTTTTTCATAATTGGAACGCTGTCGTTAATACCAGCTAAAATTACTGCTTGGTTTCCGACTGGAACACCAGCATTCGCTAACATTTCACATGCCTTTTTCGATTCTTCAGTAATTTCAATAGATGTATTGAAATGTGTATTTAACCATACTGGATGGTATTTTTTAATAATGTTACATAAATTTTCTGTAATACGTTGTGGGAATACTACTGGTGCTCTCGTTCCGATACGAATAATCTCAACATGCGGAATCTCGCGTAAATTTTTTAATACATATTCTAAAATTTTATCGTTAATTAGAAGTCCATCACCACCGGAGATTAATACATCTCGTACTTGTGGTGTTTCACTAATATAAGCAATCGCATCATCTAATTGTTTCTTCGGTACACCCATTCCAATTTGTCCACTAAAACGACGGCGTGTACAGTAACGACAATACATAGAACATTGATTTGTTACTAAGAATAGTACACGGTCCGGATAACGATGTGTTAGCCCTGGAACTGGTGAATCTTCATCTTCGTGAAGCGGATCTTCTAAATCATATTTTGTTTTATATAACTCTTCCGAAATCGGTACTGATTGCATCCGAATCGGACAGCGTGGATCATCAGGATTCATTAGCCAAGCATAGTACGGTGTAATGTTTAACGGGATCGTTTTCGTTGAAATTTTAACGCCCTCTTCTTCTTCAGGTGTTAAGTTAATTACTTTTCTTAAGTCATCTAACGTTTTGATCGTATTCGTTAATTGCCAAACCCAATCATTCCATTGCTCTTCAGTAACATCTTTCCATAATTCGATATCCTTCCAGTGACGATTTGGTTTGTATACATCATGTAACATTGCTATTCCCCCTTTTTATACGCTCATCCTTTATATAAGCAATAGTTATGCCAACTTTACATTGTTGATAAGTAAATGTGCGGAGAACCCTATTACATAAGCGAAAAAATATTTTTAAGCGTTGTATGAAATCAATACTTAACATCATATTCATTACTTTTTATATATGTAAACGCTCTTTTATTCGTGCAAACACACAAAAACCGCCGATTATTCGGCGGTTTTGTCGTACTTGCTCAGTTTATATTGAAGCGTTTGACGAGGGATACCTAACATTTTTGCGGCTTGTAATATATTCCCTTCCGTTTCAATCAACGCTTGATCTATTAATTCTTTTTCTGTTTGATGAAGTGCTTCTCTAAGTGGCATTATACTCTTCTTCTTCGAAAAATTCTCTTTCCGAAATGTACGTGGTAAACAATTGGCTGTTAATGTATTCCCTTCTGCAATAATAACAGCATGTTCAATCGTATGTTTTAACTCTCGGACATTTCCAGGCCACTGATAAGCTTGCAGTCTATCTTTCGCTTCCTCATCAATTTGAAGTACACCTTTTTTATAACTTTTATTATATTCTTTCAAAAAATAAGATGCTAATAATAGTACATCCTCAGTTCTTTCACGAAGCGGTGGGATATATAATGAAAATACGTTTAAGCGATAATATAAATCAGTGCGAATTTTATTCTCTCGTAAACATATTTCTGGAGGCTGGTTCATTGCGGTAATAACACGAACATCTACTTTTCTCGTCTTATTATCACCAATTCTTCTAATGACTCCATCTTCTAACACTCGTAACATTTTTGCCTGCAAATCAAGAGGCATTGAATTCAGTTCATCTAAAAATAATGTACCACCATCAACAAGTTCAAATAGCCCAGCTCTTTCAATCGCTCCTGTATAGCTTCCTTTTGTCGTTCCAAACAATAAACTTTCTAATAGCGACTCTGGTAAAGCTGCACAGTTTTGTGCAATAAATGGCTTGTTTTTTCTTTTAGAAGCTTCATGAATTGCTTGTACGAACAGTTCTTTTCCTGTTCCTGTTTCACCATATATTAAAACATTTGCGTCTGTTGGTGCTACTTTTTCTGCTAACTCTTTCGTCTGTTTAAACCGCGTATCATTTGTCACTATCGTCTCAAATGCAGCATGCTTTTTAATCACTTTTTTTCTAGATGTTCGCTTTATTTTCGACTGTAAGTCAACAATTGTGTCAGTAAGTTTTTGAATTGTAGAGTAATCCTTTGCAATTTCAACAGCCCCAGCAATATTCCCATCTATAAAAATAGGTAACGTCGTATTTACTGTACAAACATCTTCACCATTTAAATTTTGATAATGCTGTGCTTGATGTACGATAGGTTTTTTTGTATCTAGTACTTTCATCAATGTACTCGTTTCCCTTGATAAAGACGGGAACGCTTCTAACAGATGTTTCCCTAACACTTTTTCAATCTTCGATCCATCGTGTTTCGCAGCTACAGAATTATAAAATATTGTAATTCCATTCTCATCTACAGCGTGTATAGCCTCATCAATACTGCCCAAAATCGCTTCAATGACTTCTTGTGTCGAAACTGCTAGCAATGTCATCCCCCCTCTTGCCGAAAATCCAGCAATTATATGCCGAATTTTCGGCACACCTATGTGCGATTGTAAGCATGACGATTCCGTTCTATAATTTTGACCAATTTTATATTTTCATTAGATAACTCGAAACTCTAATTAGTACAGCTTTTCGAACACCCAGCTCCACCTAACTGTTTTGCTTTACAGCCGAATTTTGAGGCGGAAGTTTTACTGCTTTCGAATAGCTAGATAAATCTTTCACCCATATATTCATATCTTCCAACTTATCGAAAATGTAGCAATTATTCGCCAGTCTTCCTCTATACGTATAACCTAATTGATGAAAGGCAGCATTCATTCCGAAAGAAAGCGATCGAGCAATTGTATAGGAGCAGAAAATAGATCTTTCTCGAAGCTCTTCCTCTAATTTAATTAGTAAACTTTTCATAAATCCATGTTTACGATATTCAGGTAAAGTAGCACAATTCGTTAATTCTGCATTCCCTTCTTTTATATTCATTTCTGCAGATGCTGTACTAATAATTTTTCCCTCATATTCATATACGTAGTAAATTGTATCGTCTTCTTTCATCGTCTGTAATACATAACTCGCTTCATTTAAAGGTGTCGGATACACTTCAAATACTTTTCCGAATACAGTTGCTAATTCTTCTGCATCTTCTTCAGTCGCTTTTCTCAGCAAAAATTTCTCTGGAACTACTTTTTCTTTTATTTCTTTTCCTTTTACACCGCTTAATATAGTATCTTCCTCAGTCCAATGCATACTATTTCGTCTTTCATCATTATTATATTTCACAAAAAAGTATGCATCGTGTCCTTGAAAATAATGAGGTATCGTTGCTTCCAACAAAAAACCGAAAGAGAGCCATGTTGAAACATGCTCTCCCTTTCCTTTAATAATACATTTAGTGAAAGAATGTTCCTCTGCTAGTTCGTCAATTGTCTGTATAATACTTTCAACATTTCCTGTATAGTGATCTACCCGAATACGCTTATTAAAATAATCTAAAACGCCTTCTACTGTATAACAATTCGTCTGTTCTCTAAAAGATTCATAGTATTTCATTTTTTCACCTCACACCAATCTAGTAATGTACATGCAATAATTTTTGCGGCAGCTATCATTTTATCAACTTCTATATATTCGTTTGGATAGTGTGCTACTTTCGTCTCTCCTGGACCAAATACTATTGTTGGTACGTTTGCAATTTGTGTAAATAAACCTCCATCAGTCCCCCACGGAGATGCTTCAATAATTGGTTCGTTCCCTTCGATTTCAACAAAGTTGTGATGAAGTGTTGTAATGAGTTCATGATTCTCTTCTAATTCACCAGGAACCCATCTCGCTCCAAACCACTCTACTTCTACTGGATTTTCAACAAACCAATTGTCCACATCATTTAATTCAACAATCCAATTCTCAAACTCTTCTTTTGCCGCCTCTATAGTCTCATTCGGCGCAACACCGCATCTTCCTTCTAAAATTAATTCATCTGGAACAGAACTTGGCCAACTCCCTCCTTCAATTTTCCCAATGTTAATTGGAATTGGAATCGGAATCCCTTTAAATAAAGGATCTGTAATTCGACTATTTCTTTTCTCCTCTAGCTTTCTTACATGTTCTATAACAAACATACTTTTTTCAATTGCACTAACCCCTTCATAACGCGTTCCACCGTGTGCAGCTTTCCCTTTTACACGTAAACGAAACCACATGGAACCTTGTTGTTTCGGGAAAAACTTCATATTAGTAGGCTCTGGAATAATGACACCATCTGCCTTATATCCTCGTAATATAGTTGCTAATGTCCCTGCTCCGCCACTTTCCTCTTCTATTACACTTTGAAAATAGATGTCTCCTTTTAATTCAATGCTAGATTCAATAATCGCTTCCATTGCAAGCATGAGTGCGACATTTCCACCTTTCATATCCGTCGTTCCACGGCCATATATACGATTTCCTATTTTCTCACCGCTATAAGGATGATGTTCCCACTGATTCACATCCCCTTCTGGAACTACATCAATATGCCCATTTAATATCATAGATTTCCCGTCGCCACTTCCTTTTAAAGTTGCTACAATATTTGGGCTATCTGAAAAACTTGTACGGGGTGATACAAAATAAGGATGATCTTTCATTTTAGAAAAAGAAGGCTCCCATATATCGAGGTCTAAACCTAATTCACGTAATTTTTCAATCACAATCGCCTGCGCACCGCTTTCATCACCAGATACGCTCTTTTCTTGAATTAATCGTTTTAAAAATTTCACACTTTCCTCTTCATGGCTCTCAATATAATCACAAACTTGCTTTTTTAATTGCTCCATATATTACATCTCCCTTCATTCAATTACTAGTAAGTTAGAATTAATTTGAAAATCAGCTTCTGTATGTCGTTTTATATCTTCTACTGTGTATGGGCTCATTAATTCTTGTAATATAAGTCCACTCGGAGTTACCTCCATGACTGCCATATCAGTAATAATTAAATCTACACATTTCTTTGAAGTTAATGGCAATGTACACTCTGAAACAATTTTTGCATTTCCGTACTTATCAACATGATTCATCACAACAACGACCCGCTTCGCTTTTTGTGCTAAATCCATTGCTCCACCAATACCTGGAACACGTTTTCCAGGTACAATCCAGTTTGCTAAATCACCATTTTCACTTACTTGTAATGAACCAAGAATCGTTATATCTAGCAAACCTTTTCGAATCATACCAAACGCTGTGCAACTATCGAAATAACTCGCTCCTGTTATAAGAGAAGTTGGTAAACCTGCTGCATTACACAAATTTTCGTCTTCATTCCCTTTACTTGGCGTTGGTCCCATGCCGACGATTCCATTTTCCGCATGAAACATAACATTTATATCGTCAGGCAAATGATTTGGTACAAGCGATGGTATGCCAATACCTAAATTTACAATCATACCATTTTGTATTTCTTTCGCCGCACGCCTAGCAATCTTATCCCTCACTTCTACGCCCATACCCATTCCCAGTTCACTCCTTCCGACGGTACAATATAATTTACGAAAACACCTGGAACGACAATTTCCTCTGGATCTAAACTTCCAAGCGGGACTATTTCTTCTGCTTCTACAATTGTTATATCCCCAGCCATCGCTACATGAGGATTCATATTTCGTGCACTTTTGTCAAATACAAGGTTACCAAACGGATCTGCCTTTTTCGCATATACAATTGAAACTTCAGCAGTTAATGCTGTTTCAACTAAGTAGGTCTTACCATTCATTTCAACTGTTCGTTTTCCCTCTTCCACAATCGTATCAACACCAACATCAACTAAAACACCACCAAGACCAACGCCACCAGCGCGAATGCGCTCTGCTAATGTTCCCTGCGGAGAAAACTCAATTTGTAATCTTCCCTCGTTTAGTTGCCTTCCTGCATTTGGGTTGGAGCCAATATGAGAAGTAATTAGTGATTTAACTCTTTCATTTGTAACAAGACGACCGATACCTACATCAGGGAATCCAGTGTCATTTCCAATCAAATTTAAATTTGTAACGCCTTTTTCTAAAATTGCCTGTATTAAAGATGGAGGGGATCCAATCCCTCCAAATCCCCCAAACATTAATGTCATATCATCATGGAACAAAGAAATTACTTCCTCAATTTCTTTTAATTTACCGAATGTATTTGTAATAGTTGTCATGCGATACTATGCCCTCCTTTTTGCATCATCTCTTCCACACTTTTAGAGAAAATTGAAAGTAATTCATCTAACTCGGAATATGTAGTTGTCATTGGCGGTGCTACAAGCAGTGCACTATCTTCTTTTCCTGCTTGCCCTGAAACTGCTTGGTATAAAAGTAGGCCATTTTTAGCTGCAACTGAAATAAGCTCCGACGCTTTTGTAAACGGTTGCAATTCTACTCCGATTAGCAACCCTTTTCCGCGCACATCAGCAATGATTGTCGATTGTTGCTGAACTTTCTGTAAGCCTTTTATTAAATACTCTCCCTTTTCTGCTGTTTTTTCAGGGAGATTATGTTTCTCCATATATTCAATAACAGCTAAAGCCGTTGCTGCAGACAATGGATTGGCACTTAACGTATGACCGCTCATTACTGAACGTGACCCACGTAATATTGGTTCCATAACACGATCACTTACAACTGTCGCTGCCATCGGTGTATATCCCGCTCCTAACCCTTTACCAAGTGTCATGATATCCGGTTCTACACCCCAATGCTCCATTGCAAACCATGCTCCAGTACGACCAAGCCCAGTCATCACTTCATCCGCAATAAATAAAATATCGTAATGGTCGCAAATATCTTTAATGACTTTATAATAGTCTTTCGGCGGAACAACCGCGCCTCCAGCTGCTCCGATAATCGGCTCAGCAATAAAAGCAGCAATATGCTCTGCACCAATTCTTTCAATTGATCTTTCTAGTTCAGTCGCACATGCCAGCTGACAAGTTGGATATACCTTTTGAACAGGGCATCTGAAACAATATGGAGCTGGTATAGTCGGATAATCTTCCAAAATAGATACGAAACGTTGTCTACGTAGTGGGTGACCAGACATCGATAACGCACCCATCGTAATACCGTGATAACTCATCCATCTTGATAATATTTTATGTTTCCCTTGAATACCTCGCTCTTGAAAATGCTGAATTGCAATTTTCATAGCTGTTTCATTTGCTTCCGTACCACTATTTACAAAGAAACTCCAGTTCAAATCTCCTACACTTAAATCACTTAACTTCTTTGCTAATTTTTCAGCTGGTTCACTCGTAAACTGTGATCTATAAACAAAAGCAATCTCCTCAGCTTGCTTTTTAATAACGTCTGCAATCTCCTTTACGCCATGCCCAATACCTGCCGTAATTGCTCCTGACGAACCATCAAAATATTTATTACCATTTTGATCATACAAATAAACACCTTTTCCATGTGAAATCATTGGATACGGCTGACCAACAAGTGGTTTAATTAAGTAATCGCGCATAGCGCTCCCCCATTTCTCCAATTTGTATATATATATGAAGAAAATTGACGTTTCTTTCATAAAAAAGAATCCTCTGCAAAAGCAGTGAATTTATCAAAAAACTATTATAAAATATACAAATGAGTGCTTAAAAATATTTATAAAACAGAAAATTCAGAACTCAAAGTGAAGACCAATCCTTTTCTATACGCCCAAATAACCCTCCCTTTTATATGAAATGACTACATCACCAAATGTTTTTATAGCATAATGCCAGCTGCCCTTAAATGCCGACATTCTGTACACTTCGACGGAACTCCCGTTAAACTCCTTCCTAATATCCTACTTTAAATTGCATATTTTAAAACAAATTTCGACATCCCACCTTACTAACCAATTCAAATTCATATTTAATATGTAAACTTTTCATTTTTAAACTATAAAAAAAGAACCGATTAACCACACTAATCAGTTCGTCATGACGCTCTCTTATGGGTTAATACTGTCAATTGCTAAAATAAATAGAAAAATCATGTTTACAAATTCATCCTACAGCCTATAAGACAAAACCTTTTCATAACTTCATTCACAATTACTATCGGGATATCCCTATCCCGAAGTGGCACCCCTTTCCTCAGATTCAAACTACCTTTCCTTTATAATTTATGTAGGACAATTATCACTTTGTATGTGTATTTGCCTATAATTAAAAAAAACTCTAGTTTTCTAGCGATTGCTGGACATGTATTCAATATGTTAATTGAAATGCAGTTTCAATTTGGCATTTATTTTACTTTCGTGCAGTCATATGTACTGCTTTACTCTGCCAAATACTCATAAGCACCAGCACCTCTTTATGAAAACATATTTGTTGTCAATTTTTAATTTTCCCTTTATAAAATTATTTTTTTCGCATAACCGCTTTCTTGCTTCGCATATAGTTTTAATGATGACAAAGGAGGAATGTTCATGTCTCAATCTGAAATTGAAAAATATGGACAAGAAGTTACGCAATACGAACAGCTCGCACGTTACTATCAGTTTCGTAATCCTAAAAAATATATAGAATTATATATGAAATATTGCGATGCACTTTCAAAACTTGTACAGGCGCATGAGAAAAGGGATTCACAAGAAGCTGCTTTACCGTCACATATAAGAATTTTTCATGCCGATCCAAATATATCAGCGGTTGATATTTTAGTAAACGGACAAAAGGTTATTAAAAGTATTTCATTTAAGCAATTCAGCCCTTATTTATCATTAGTGCAAGGTAAATACCGTATAGATATTGTCCCTGTCGGAAATGAAACTCCAATCTTTTCAGCATTGGTACCAATAATGGGAAATCATACTTATACTCTTGCTGCAATAAATAGTGATAATCACCTACAATTACAACCTATACTTGATAATACACATTTACCAGCTGGTCAAGCTAAAATACGCTTTGCACATTTCTCTCCAGATACCCCTGTTGTAAATGTAGATTTAAAAGATGGAGATCATTTATTTGAAAATGTACTCTTTAAACAAATAACAGATTTTTTACAAGTTAGCCCTGGTACAGCAGATATTGAAATTTCACTCGCAGATAATAAAAACGTTTTATTGACTATTCCGAAATTCAATGTTGAACCAAATGTTATTTATACAATTTCAATAGTAGGTTATTCAACTAAAGATCCTAAATTAGAAGCCGTTATACTTACAAATTAAAACAGTCTACACCATTCATTTGGTGTAGACTGTTTATTTTTGAAATGCAATTTGAAATTCTGTCCAATCGTTATCTGATCGACACATAATGGATCCATTATGTTTTTCCACAATTTGTTTACATACAAATAATCCAATACCAGTTCCTAACTTTTTAGTAGTTACAAATGGTTCAAAAATCGTTTCTACATTTTCAGCTGGAATCATTGGTCCATTATTTTTTATCACAATTCGAATAGCTTGATCTTCTTCAAATACATCAATGATAATTTTTCGTTCTTCTTTCATTGATTCAAGAGCATCAATTGAATTCATTAATATGTTTAAAAATACTTGTCTCACTTCACTTCGATAACCAACAAGCGGAATTGGATACGGTAAATTCTTTTCAATCAAAACATTCGCATTGACCAAACTCGGATATAAGAATTGTATAATGTCTTGAAACAAGTCATTAAGCCAAAACCGTTCCGATTCATTCCACATTTCTTTTTTCGATACGAGTAAAAATTGCGAAATGCGAAAATTTAATTGATCTAATTCATGCGAAATAATATCTAAATACGATAAACTCGGATGATCTGCCTTTAATAATTTGACAAACCCCATAATGGAAGTAAGCGGATTACGAAATTCATGTACAAAACTAGCTGACATTTGTCCTAGAATCGTCAGCCTTTCTTTATGTGTTTCGTTAATATATTGCTGTTTTTCCTCTAAATTCTTCGATATAATTTCCGAGTATTTTAAAACAGTATAATAAATTAATTTGTCAAAACAAGTATGTATTTTTGCCATAATTGGTTTCAATTCACGAGCGCTAACATCTAATTCACACATCGCTTCGAAAAGTTCATTTCTTCCCACGTTTGCGTTATAAACAAAATCTCCAATATTCGCATCTGCTCCAGCACGTTCAATAGCAATTTTCTCGCATAACGGTTGAAGATAATTTATATCTTTATCTTCCATAGTAAGTTCGATAATTAACTCTAGTAAATCCTCTCCATTTTGAACTACTTCTAGTTTAAATGGATCTTTTTCGGAAATTATCATTTTGTTTTTCCAGTTCTCTACGAATTGGTGCCTATTGTTTTTCAAGTGTGAACAAAATATTTCTTTAATATCCTTATCGATTGGAAAAACCTCCATTCCCTCCATTTCCATACGACGAATACCCTTTATATTTTGAATATTAACACAAAAAATACGATTCGTTAATAGATTTTTGTCACATTTTGTTAATTTCTGTTGATAAAATTATTTTTTCTTTCTTATTTAACTAATTGTATGCAAATTCCCTTTTTCCTTCACATATTTTCATTATTTCCGTAGTCAAAACGACTTTTTTTTGCATCATTTTTAATTCTTGCGTACAATAGAAAATGAAAGGTGTGAAAAATATGGTAAATAAAAATGTGGAAGATTATCTCCAAGAAGGCATTTACGGCCAAAAGCAAAACAAACCAGAAGAACGTAATATGTATTTAACTACATTACGTGAGCGTGTAGAAATCGCTTTAACGATCGGTCAAGTAATGCAAAGTAATGTATACTCTGAAGTGGCAGGTAGCATGCGCTCTTCTCAATCATTACAACTCCTCCTAAATGGTAGCATTGCTTACCCACATTTATCAAAATACATTAAATTAGCAAACGAAAAAAATGTTCCTTTTACAATTGTTCAAAATAAAGATACAGAAACACCAATCGGTTTAGTATTAACTCATGCTACTGCTGTAGATAAAGAACAAATTTATGTAGAAGATACTATTTTCAAACAAGAAATGAAGTAAAAGTTACACTTAATTAAATAGTTACTAAAAGCGTAAAAAAACGAGTATGGAATCGTAAACATTCCCTACTCGTTTTTTAGCGCAAATTTTAAGTTTTCTATTTTATTTTTTAATACATACTAATTTCATTTCTGTCATTTCTTCTATTGCATATTTAATTCCTTCGCGCCCCGTGCCACTTTCTTTCACACCACCATAAGGCATATGATCTACTCTGAACGTTGGAATATCATTAATCATGACACCACCAACCTCTAGCTCATCAATTGCACGCATTGCTTTAAATAAATTATTTGTAAATACTCCTGCCTGTAAGCCGTAACGCGAATTATTTACTTGCTCAATCGCTTCATCAAATTCTTTAAATGTATTTACTGTCATGAGTGGACCGAATACTTCTTGGCACTGCACAGATACATGATCTGGAACATTTGTTAATACAGTTGGTTCAAAAATTCTTGCATCCCGCTTCTTACCACCGCATAAAACAGTTGCTCCTTCCTTAATTGCTTCTTGAACCCACATATCAATTCGCTCTACATCTTTTTTTGAAATTAAAGCTGATACATCCGTTTCCTCAAGCAGTGGATCACCAACAACAACTGATTCCATCGCTTTCTTTAGCTTCGAGAGAAATTCATGCATTTTCGTTTCATGTACAAAAACACGTTGTACGGAAATACAAACTTGCCCATTATTAACAAATGCTCCCCATTTTACACGTTCAATTATTTCATCTGTTAACTCTACATCTTCATCAATAATAACAGCAGCATTTGAGCCTAGTTCTAACGTAACTCGTTTTAGCCGAGCCTTTTGTTTTATTCCGATTCCAACTTTTGGACTTCCAGTAAAAGTAATAGAAGCAACGTAATCATTTTTGACGATTGCCTCACCAACCGTGACGCCAGGGCCAGAAATGATATTTAAAGCTCCATTTGGCAATCCTGCCTCTTCAAATAACTCAACTAATGCATAAGATGATAATGGCGTTTGATCAGCTGGCTTTAATACAACTGTATTTCCAGCAGCAATTGCTGGTCCAACTTTATGCGCTACTAAATTTAACGGGAAATTAAATGGTGTAATAGCCCCTATAACCCCAATCGGCTTTCGGATTGTATATGCAATACGCCCATCCGCACCAGGTGCGGCGTCTAATGGCAATGTCTCACCATATATACGCTTCGCTTCTTCAGCTGCAAATTTGTACGTTTGAACAGTACGATCTACTTCTCCCCTTGCAGCACGTATTGGTTTTGCAGCTTCTTTTGCAATAATCTCTGCAAATTCTTCTCTTCTTTCATCCATTTTTTGTGCAACTTTCTCTAAAATAGTCGCACGATCATATGCAGATAATTTATTCATTTTTATCATTGCATTTTTTGCAGCAGTAACAGCCTCTTTTACATCTTCTTCCGTTCCTTGTGCAATTTCCGCTAATGTTTCTTCAGAATATGGTGCGTATAATGGTTTATACGTGTTTACAGATTTCCAATTTCCGTTTATATATAAATGCTTTTTCATACTTCTTCTCCTTCCAAATATATGTATACAACAATACTTCACCTAGTGAAGGTTTCAACTTATGTCATTGTATCATAGCCCTTATCCCTCAAAAAACATTATGCTCAAAAAAACTCTGCTATATAGCAGAGTTTACGAGCTAATTTGCTCTTGTAACGAAATTTGTTTTTCATCTTCTAAAATAACAATCGATTCTACTATCTTTGTAACTTCTAATCTTTTTATATAATGTCCATCTAATTCTTTCACACAAAACTTATAATTTTCAATTTCAACGGAATCCTCTTCAGCAATCTCTATATTCTTCGTTAAAATCCAACCACCGATTGTATCAACACCATCATCATCAATCCCTAAACCAAATAACGTATTCACTTCACTAACAAGTACTTTTCCCTCTAGTATCGTCTTCGTTTCACTAACCTTTTGAATTTCTGGCTGCTCATCCGTATCAAACTCATCCTGAATATCTCCAACAATTTCTTCCAAAATATCTTCAACAGTAACAAGTCCAGATGTCCCACCATATTCATCTATCAATATAGCAATATGTGTTCTTTCTTTTTGCATTTTTAAAAACAAATCATGAATTGGAATAGAATCGATAACTAAAATAATTGGTCTCATATATTGCTCTACTGTCTTCTTATTAACAGCTTTATGTTGTACAAACTCAGTAAAAATATCTTTAAAATTCACAAAACCTATTACGTGGTCTTTGTCACCATCAACAACTGGATACCTTGTATATTTTTCGCGAGACATTTTTTGCAAAGCTTCTTCAGCAGGCATTTCTTTACTTATAATATTCATTTCAGTTCGAGGTACCATTATTTCTTTTGCAATCCGATCATCAAATTCAAAAATTTTATTTACATATTTATATTCAGATTGATTAATCTCACCATTTTTATAACTTTCTGAAACTAACAACCGTAATTCTTCTTCTGAATGAACCTCATCATGCCCCTTCGGCGGTTTCAGCCCTAGCAGCTTCGTAATGATTCGAGCTGAACCATTTAATAGCCAAATGAATGGGAATGCAATACGATAAAAGAAAATTAACGGCTTAGAAACAAGCAAACTCACTTGTTCAGATTTTTGAATTGCAAATGTTTTTGGGGCCAATTCCCCTATTACAACATGTAAAAAAGTAATTAACAAAAATACTAAAGTTACAGCAAAAATGTCTGCTAGTTGAGTAGAGATATTCCAATTTGCAAAAAGCGTATCAAACATTTGCTTTAACGCAGGTTTACCAAACCACCCAATTCCTAAAGCTGTAACAGTAATTCCTAACTGACAAGCAGATAAATATTCGTCTAAGTTTGTAATGACTGTTTTGACCGATGTTGCACGATTATTTCCTTCTGCAATTAAATAGTCAATTCGTGAACTTCTCACTTTAACAATTGCAAATTCTGCTGCAACGAAAAATGCCGTTAAGGCAATTAAAACAATCACTATACTTATACTATATATGTCCAAATACTTTTCCTTACTTACATTGTAAGCAAGGAAGCCACCTCCTACTTAATTTTATTCAAGTGAAGTAAGCATTCTAATACTCTAACAAAATTCTACATTAGCAACCACCTTTTTATATATTATATGCATACATAAAAAAGATATTTATCATTATGATAATCTAATTCATTTACACTCGTCAAATTATTCTAAATGTTACGATAAAATTTTTTTATTTAAACGAACTATTCTTCTCAACTCAATTTCGTGAAAAAACACTTTCTTTGCCGATTCCACACTTCTTTTGTCGCACTAGAAGGGAACTTACTTCATAGCTCGAAATCATTCAACAGGATATATATAGGAGGGATTATTTTGGAATATAAAACACCATTTATCGCAAAAAAATTAGGTGTTAGCCCAAAGGCTGTTGTCCGGATCGCGCAACAATTAAATCTTACGATAGAAAAAAACAAATATGGCCACTTTATTTTTACACAAGATGATGTCGATCAAATGTTAGAACACCATCTATTTCAAATAGAGCAGTCTCAAAATCCTCAACCTACTCAAAAAACTTCCTCAAATGAGGTTGAAGAATTAAAAACTCAAGTCAATACAATTGTTCAAAACATATCATCGAATGATTTTGAACAATTAGCTGATCAATTAAACACTATTACGAGAAGACTCGATCGAATGGAAGAACAAATGCAAGATAAGGCAAATGATGTCGTCACGTACCAACTTTTACAACACCGTCGTGAAATGGAGGAAATGTTAGAACGAATTCAAAAGTTAGAAGCTGCCCTAACGAAAGAAGAACCCATTTATATTACTCCTGATTCAAAACCAACATACGAACGAGAAAAGAAACCGAAGCGCCGCAAAATGATTTTTAGTATATTTGGATTATAATTTTTAGACCCTTATTAAAATAATAAGGGTCTTTTTTAATGAAGAGTTATATCTTATAAAAATATTATTCTCTTTATTATACATATTCACTTCGTTTTATTTCGTTAACATAATATTTTTACTGTATTCTGCAATTAATGCCTGTGCATGAGCATTCCCTTGAATCACATCACGAAATTCTTTTAAAGAATACAAATGCGTAACCCCTTTTCGAGCATGAATTCTTACTGGTACACCTTGTAAAGTATCATGAAACTGAAATGGATTATCTATCGGTTCAATTGGAAAACCGAGTGTAAGTAAATACATATACATTCTTTTTGTTACTGCTGCAATGTACCATTCAGCTTTTGTTTCTAACGCATGTATAAATAAAATAGCTGTTAACCTTTTAAAATGTCCTCTCCCACGAGACGTTTTCGAAATACTTAACTTGCCTATTTCATACACATTCTTCAAATCTTTTACTAAATCATTTTTAGAAAACGGATAGAAAAACTCAGAATTTGATTGTTCAGGTACCGTATACTTAATACATTCTACTGTACCAATAGGATGTTCATCTTCTATTAATAAAAATCGTGATGGATTTAAATTACGTTCTACGAACATTAAGTTTCTTTCTTCACAAAAATCTCCCCATAGTTGCTCGAACCCAAAATGTTCTTCCTTTGTTTGAACACGCTGGAACATATTTAACCGCCTTTCCCATCGTCGCTCTGTTTTTTGATAACGCTTTCACTATCTATCATATAAGAACAAATCTTCGTATGCAACTAAAAATATTTATTACTTATTATATTCTGCAAAATGAATTAGATTCCAATTTAATCGACTTTTATCCCGCGCTCACATTCCTTTTAATAACACATTTGTATCACTTTTCAAATCTAACTTACAATATGTTTCTTTCCATACAGCATATAATTCTTCTTAATCTAAAAAAATCCTTTATGAAAAAGGATTTCTTTTACTTCTCAATGCTTTTTAACCACTTTTCAAAAATTTGTACCATCCCGTGTTTTCCAGCTAATTTCTCTTCCCCTTGTTTCGTCTTATATGGATATAACTGCAAGAAAACACCGCATCCAGACTCAATTTTTTTACTATGCATATGGCTTCCTGGATATACACAAATGACTTCATAAATTGACCTTCGATAATAGACTCGCTTTCCATCCTGTTCTTCTACATACTTTATAGACCAATACTTATACATTTGCTCAGTTGCTTTCGTATTTCCGACGTGCTGAAAAATATTGTACATTGGACTATACTTCACTTCAATAATAATAGAAGATTTATATACGTATTTCCCATCTTCTTTTACATAACAGTCTAAGCGAATATCTGGCTTCTTCGTATCCTCACCATTGTAAAAATTACTCCCTTTACTTAATGCAATAAGAGGATGTGTTTCAATTAAGTCATTAAATGCGACATGCACCTTTAAATCATCTCGTTGTAAAACTACTGTCGTTCCATCTTGTAATCCATCTACATAAAAATGTTCTTGTATTTGTTCACGAATGGAATTTCTAGCCTCAAAACCAATTTGCTCTAAAATTGAAATAACGATAAAAAAAGCGTAATATTCATACACTAAAAACGTTGGCTTATAAACAAATAATAACGATGGAGATTGATCCGTATATTGCGGGAGTACTTCTAAATGATGTAGTAATTGTTGATGTGGTATCGGTAAATCATGTAAGTTCATGTTACTTGTTTCAGTAACTTCCCTCCAAAACGAGGAGTGCATTAACATTTGAAAATATTGTACATTTTCATGAACAATGTGCGCCAATATTTTATATTCTTGTATTTTCATTGAGCTCTTTCGTAAATCGGCTTCTTTTAGTAAATGTATATTTTTATATTTTTGCTTCTCTCTATCGGTTACTGATCCATTACGCTCAATTGTTTGTATAATTGTTTTTACGGCTTGAAACTCTTCTGATTTTTTCTTTTTTTCTCTTTCTAATATTTCAATTGTTTGACGTAAAAAACTTTTAGCTTCAATTAAATAATGATAAAATTGCATCGATTTATATTTAAGAAATGCATTTTCCTTACTATTTTTTTGTTCCATAAACTTACGATTATAATGTTTTGCATAAGGTTTTCTTTCTGCCACTATGGTTCCTTTTCTTGTTGGCTTTCTCTCTTTTCCTTCCCATTTATATGCATTTATAAATTTTGAGCTTGATTCTATTTTCTTAAAGATTTGCTTTATCATCTTCATTTTTTGGGGTAACTTTCTAAGCAACACTAAATAAGAAGAATCCTCAATATCGCTAAGTGCAGAGAAAGTCTTTTTATAATAACCTCTATCCAAAATCAACTCATTTAAAATTGACTTCACATAGTCTTGAATCATTTCAAATTGATCATCAAAAAAGTTTTTCGGTACGATTTGAAAAGCACCATAATACGTTGTATCTTCTATACGAACTTCAAAATGGTATAAACCACAGCGCCATGGATAAAAGAATTCTGTTTTCCCATGTTCATATATTAATACTCTTTGTTTTTTTTCATTTATTTCATATTGAGCCTCTTTTATATTTTTCTGTCCCTCATATACTTTATTCCATATAAAAGTAATATTCATTGGGATTTCATAATTGTACTGCAATCTAATCGGTTTTAATTCTTGTACTTTATAAATGCATTGAACTAATGCTGTAGTAGATGTACAAAGACGATTTAATAAAATATAATCTCCTTTCCCCTCATTTCCAATGATTAACTTTAATACAAAAGGGAGCGTTTCATTCGTATCAACGATTTTTGTTTCGTAACGCCCTTCATTTTGCATATCCATACAGCTCCAGTTCCCTACGTTTTTCTCGTATATATGCTAAAGAGTGTTCAAATGTAGATACTCTGTTTGCAAGTGCAGATTGCAAAAGAGGTACTAAGGTCGCTCCCCTTTTTGCTTCTTCAGAAAGTAAAGAACCAACCATCATTTCGGTCCCTCTGATTTTCGTCAATACACGCTGCTTTATTTGTAAATCAAACCCTTCTTCTCTACTAATCATATAGGTATGGTTATTTTGGAACGGTATATTTTGCAAATAAGTCGCAATTGCGTTTGCACATCGGAAAGAAATTCCCTTAGACGCATCATGTGATGACAATACGACATGCAACTTATCTAATAGCTCTAATTCTTCTTCAGAAAACACTTCAATCATCGCTTTATTTCTCATCCAATTTATCCGAAATTCTCCCGCTGTTACTTTCAAAGGTGGGTGTAATACGACTTTCCCCAGTTCCATGCCCATCTCACAAAACGGAATTTTTTGTAACGTTATTAAGTTCGTTCGGTCTAATAATCGATCGGAGAGCTCTTTCGTTGTTTCATCAAAATTCACAGTACCTACAAATATAATATTTTCTCCAATTTCAATTGTTGATGGAATTGAATTCTCAATGTCCTGAACACCCTCATACAAGTTTAAAATACGATTTTTTGTTTCAAGTTGAAGAACAGATAAAAATGGAGTAAACCAATGCTCAATATGTGACATGTTCATTTCATCAAAAACGATTATATACAGTTGATTGGGATTTTCTTTCGCCTTCATTAACGTCCTAACTAACTTCGTTTCACTTTCAATAAAAGTACCATTTGGATGAAGGTAACCAAGTAAATCATGTGGTTCTTGATACGATGGTGAAATTGGAATCCAAACCAATTCTTCCCCATACTGTAATCCTAATGCTTCTGCATAAGTTTGCACAAAACGTGATTTCCCAACGCCCGGTATACCACCAAGAATCGTTAACATATTTGTTTTTACACTTATATGGAAATTATATATATCCGTTGCATCCAAATATAGCCCTTTATTATGCACCATACTTTGTACATACTGTAAAAAGGACGATTCACGCTCATCCCATTCCCATTCATCTTTTTGCACTTTTATATCCTCTACTTCAACTAGCTTACCTTCTTCATGCATTCGTTTTTTTAATTGCTCATACACATGATCACTTACAAAATATAATTGATCTTCTACCGCTATTTCTACATACTTCGTCCAGTCACTGCAGTTTATATATTTACATTCACGTTTCTGTTCAAAATATGCGATTGAGCTAATTGATGACTTTAAGGATATGTTTCCATACAGTCTTCCATCGTGCCACAATAATTCGGGAGGCTCAAAGTCTTTCGGAAATTTTGGCATAAGAAATGATAAATAACCGTTGCTAAGTTTTCGTTCTAAAGATTCTCTTTTTTTATTATTTGTAACTTTAGGTGCCGGAATCATTTTATAGCTGCTTGCTATTTCTTTCGGTTCTTCTGTACATATTAACTCCACGTATACATTTCCTCTTTCATAATAAAGACGAAACATCACTAATTGCTTTTCTAATTTCCTCTTCTTTAATTCCAAAAAGATTTTTTCATTCTTTTTATTACTACATAATCCTTCAAATACATAGGGTTCATTTGCAAATTGTTCCTGTAAAGTGAATGGTATTGGCGATAAGCATTGTACAAAGAAATTCTCTCCACTCTTCTCTTTTTCAGCTTTTGTAAATTCCCCTAAAAATCTCATATAGTACATTCGTTTTATAAAACTTGGCTGAAGAGCTTTATGTAATTTCACCTTAGTCACCTTCTTTTTTCATACTATTCTTAGTGTATGAAAGAAACGAAAAACTAGAAATAAAAAACCTGACGTTATCCGCCAGGTTCAAAATTAAAACGTATATTAATGAGAAGGAAATGCTTTTTTCTCTTGTAAAATTGCATTATGAGCAATTTTCATTTTAGCAAGTACGTAACGTAATCGATCTTCAGCATTTTCATCTTTACTTTTTTGCAATTCCGCTAAATTTTCAACAGAACTTGCTAAATTCTCAATGACTCCTCTCAACTCAGGATGATGATTAAAAAAAGATTCTTGCACTAATACTTTCCTTAACTCACTAGCTAAATCAATTATTCTAGACAGCTGTTCTTTTTCTTCCATTCTCATCCCTCCTGAATATCTTATGTAGTAAATATTCTCTAAACAAAGAAAAAAGCCCTTTAAATGAAAAGGACTTTTTACATTTTTATATTTCCAGTTAATAACATATACAGTGATGTGATAGCCGCAATAATAATTGCCCACATCACATATTTCTCTGCACCTGCAAAGCAACGGTTCCCTTGTTCTTTTCTTGCAAACGTGTAAACAATAATTCCAATTCCATACACAATTGAAACTAGTAGTAAATTCTTTAAACCAGCTGCATAAAGAAGCCATACAGAGTAAATAGAAGCAATTAAAGCTAACGCTCCATTTTTTAATTTAGCGTCTTTTAGCTCGTTTGTAATGACTAATTTAAATTGGAATAACGCTGATAATAAATATGGTAATAAAATTGATGTTGATGCAATGAAATACATAATTTGATATGTTGATTCTGAAAACAGAACGATGATAAATATAATTTGGGCAACACCATTTGAAATCCATAATGCCATGTGCGGTGTTTGCTTTTTATTTGTTTTCGTAAAGACTTTCGGAAATACGCCATCTTTTCCGGCTACATGAGAAATTTCAGAAACAAGTAAAAACCAGCCAATTAATGTACCGACAAGTGAAGCAACTAACCCAATGTTAATCGCAACTGCACCCCATGGACCAACAACATGCTCTAATACATGTCCCATTGACGGAGTTTCTAGCACAGAAAGTTCGCTTCTTGTCATCGCTCCCATTGACAGAACAGAAATTAAAATATATATGGACATTACTAAAATAAGTCCCATTACTGTTGCCTTACCAACATCTCGGCTATTCTTCGCTCTTCCGGATAATACAACCGCTCCTTCAACTCCAATGAAAACCCAAAGTGTTACAAGCATTGTATTTTTCACTTGACCAAGTATAGCGGAAAGTGAGAAGGTTCCTTCTCCCCAAAAATCATGTGTAAATGTGTCCCAGCGAAAGGCTGTTACCATTACAACAATAAATAAAACGATTGGAACTAACTTCCCTATTGTTGCGATAACATTCATAATAGAAGCTTCACGGATTCCAAATAAAATTAGAAAATGAAGTGTCCATAATAAAAGTGATGCCCCAACGATAGATGCAACATTATTTCCTCCTTTGAAAATTGGAAAGAAATAACCTAATGTACTAAACAGTAACATAATTGTTGCGACATTACCTAAGATTCCTGCTAGCCAATATCCCCAAGCACTATTAAATCCAATATATTCACCGAAACCAGCACGTGCATAACTATAAATTCCACCTTCAAGTTCCGGTTTTTGTCTTGCTAACGTTTGATATACGAGCGCAAGTGGAATCATTCCCATCGCTGTAATACACCAGCCAATTATTATTGCACCACTGTTTGCTCCTACTGCTAAATCATGCGGTAAACTAAAAACACCTCCACCAACCATTGTTCCAACTACTAATGCGATTAACGGAAAAAATCCTAACTTCTTTTCTATTTGTACCACCCCATCTGTCATTCTAGGTGTTATGTTCGTTCAACTATTAAAGTCACCTTTTTCTCTAATAGACGTTTCTCTTATATTTTTTCAGGAAAACATTACTTATTCTAAAAGAAAATGAACAAAAATGGAATACTTTTTTGAAAAAATGTATAAGTATGCACAAAAAAACCGCTCATTTTGTAATGAACGGTCATTTCAAACATATAAATTTGTATATTTCTTGTAAATTTAACGAAGTAAATTCTCTTTTTCTAAAAATTGTTTTGCGACTTCTTCACTACTTTTACCATTTACGTTAACTTCATAATTCATTTTTCGCATTTCTTCATCTGTAATCTTTCCAGATAATTTATTTAATACCTTTTCAAGTTCAGGATATTTCTGTAACGTTTCTTTTCTTAATAATGGTGCCCCTTGATAAGGTGGGAATAACCCTTTATCATCTTTTAGCACTTTCAGTCCGTATTGCTCCAATTCACTATCTGTTGAATATGCATCAATTACGTTAACATCTCCAGATTGAATTGCGCTATAACGCAGCTTCGGCTCCATCGTTTTAACATTCGAGAACTTATAGTTATATAATTTTTGCATTCCTTTATAACCATCTTCACGATCAGCAAATTCCAATGTAAACCCTACTTTGGCTTCCTGCGCAACATTCCCTAAATCAGAAATTGTATTTATATTCTTTTGATCTGCTATTTTTTTCGGCATGGCTAGTGCATATGTATTGTTATACTCCATTGGCTTCAACATAACCATATTATATTTCTTTTCCATTCCAATGCGAGCCTGATCATATACTTCATCACGATTTGTGCTCTTTGGTTCTTCTTTCACGAAAGTAGATAAAGCTGTTCCTGAAAATTCTGGGTATATATCTACTTCCCCGGATTTCAACGCTTCAAATACAAATGCTGTTTTTCCAAGACCTGGTTTTAATTGTACGTTTAAATCGGTATCTTGTTCAATAAGCTGCTTATACATTTGAATTAAAATTTCAGGTTCTGATCCAAGTTTGCCCGCAATAACAATATCTTTCTTTTCTGTACTCCAAAGAAATGGAGAAGCAATCATTACTACAACTATACATATCATCAATATAACACGCTTAGAAGAGCGTTTCGGTCGTTCAAGTATGCGAAGTACTATATCAAAGAATAAAGCGAGTAACGCGGCTGGTACGGCCCCTAAAATGATAAGTGCATGATCATTTCGATCTATGCCTAATAAGATAAGCTTACCGAGCCCACCAGCACCAATGAGAGCTGCTAATGTAGCCGTTCCAACAATTAATACCATCGCTGTACGAATACCGGCCATAATGATAGGCAATGCAAGAGGAAGCTCTACCTTCCACAGCCTTCTCCAACTATTCATCCCCATAGCTCTCGCGGCTTCTATTAGTGATTCATCTAATTCCCTTATTCCTGTATATGTATTTCGTAAAATAGGTAATAGTGCATACACAACTAATGCAATAATCGCTGGAAGTTTTCCGATTCCTACTAACGGAATTAATAGTCCGAGTAATGCAAGTGATGGCACTGTCTGCATTACTGCAGAAGTTCCTATTATAAATTCAGCCATTCGTTCTTTTCTTGTTAATAAAATGCCAAGTGGCACCGCTATAATTACTGCAAAAAATAATGAAATAAGCGATATTTGTAAATGCTCACTTAATGCAGTTAGTAATTCTATTTTTCGTTCTTGGAACGTTTGTATAAAATTAGTCACTGTTTAGCCTCTTTCCTTCATTTGTTCAACAATGTAATTGACGATATGACGACTTGTTAACGCTCCAATATATTGACCGTTTTCTTCAACTGGAACGATTTCCTCATCACGCACACGAACTAACGCTTCTTGTAAAGAAGAATGTAATGATAGTGCCTGCCCTTCTAATTGCACACTTTGATCAAGCGGCAATACATCTGCTACACTTTTCTCCTCATACCAAGTTCGTCCACGATTTCCAATGAACTCCTCTACAAATTCATTTTTCGGATTATGTATAATTCCTTCTGGTGTATCTAGTTGAACAACTTTTCCTTCTTTCATAATACAAATGCGATCTCCAAGTGATAATGCTTCTTGCATATCATGTGTTACGAACACGATTGTTTTTTGAATCTTTTTTTGCAACTGTACAATATCCTTCTGAAGCTGTTCCCTACTTAATGGATCTAACGCACTAAATGGTTCATCCATAAGAACGATTTTCGGGTTTGCGGCTAATGCTCGCACGACACCGACACGTTGTTTTTGTCCTCCTGACAATTCATCAGGCATACGATCTCGATATATATCCGGATCTAATCCAACCATATGTAACAAGTCATCGACGCGTGCTTTTATTTCCTTTTTGCTCCATTGCCTCATTTCAGGAACAACTGCAATATTTTCAGCGATTGTCATATGAGGAAACAAAGCGATTTGCTGCAACACGTATCCTATATCCCAACGTAATTCGTTTATATTATATTGTTGAATATCTTTTCCATCGATTAAAATCGATCCTTCAGTCGTTTCGATTAAACGATTAATCATCTTCATTGTCGTTGTTTTCCCGCAACCACTCGGACCGATGAGAACGAAAAATTCTCCCTTTTTAATTTCTAAATGCAATGAATCCACTGCTTTCGTGCCATCTTCATACGATTTTGACACATGATTAAATTGAATCACAAACACAACTCCTTTACTGTTGTTTCCTTTATTTTGATGGAATATGGCATTCATTTCAAATGATACGCTTTTAAATTAAAAAAGAGCTCGCATTTGAGCTCTAACGGTCGAACAATATTGTTTTCATAATAGCAGCATATTCGCGAACATACATTTTTCTCTTAGAACGAATTGGTGTTTCAGCAGCTAGCGCCTCCATCTTCATGCCTAAACGCTTTGCAATTATTTTCGTTCGATATAAATGATATGTATTACTTACAACTACCGCATGTTTCACATTATATAAATCCATACTAAATTTTAAGTTTTCATACGTATTTGTAGATTGATCTTCTATTAAAATACGACTCTCATCTATACCGTGTACCATTAAATAATTTCTCATGCTATGAGCTTCCGGTATATCTTCATCTTCTCCTTGACCACCTGAAACAATTACTTTCGCTTCAGGATGGGAAAATAAATACTCCAACGCTACATCCAAACGATTTTGAAGAGATAAAGACGGTCTATCTCCAAATAACTTTGCACCCAGTATAAGAACGTACGGAGAGTGATAGCTCAACTTTTCACGAGCAACTTTGTTCATTCGAAACGTCATATAAATGATGTATAGTGGCGGTAATAATAAAATTATAAGAAAGATCCATTTGTTCATAAATAAGTATTCACTCCCTTTCTTGTTATTATATAGAAAAAGAAAGGGAGGCAGAAGTGTTTTTTCAAACGATTGATTTATTAGAAACATGCGCCGCTACTTTACGTTGTGATAGTACATAATAAATAGCGATTCCTAATGAGAAGATCAATATGCAGCTTAGTACGTAAAACGGCAGCATGACTCCCACTTTAGATACACCCGCTGTAAACAACATTAATAATAAAATTCGTATTCCAGTACCAATTAGGCGAAATAAGCTGTCTACACGTCCCATTACTTCATTTGGAATTTCCTCCATCATCAATACATTTCTCGCCACTCTTGTCCCCGCATTTCCAATTGCATGAAAAATCGCTAGTCCATATAACAACATTACGGAAGGTTCAATACTCATTGCGGTAATTGAAATTACATAAATGAACATCGTCATAACGATTGAAACTTCTGTTTTGACATATTTCATTATGAGTGGAATACAAATTCCTGCAACAACCGCTCCGACACCGTACATCGTGCCCTCTACTGCGTATACAGAGGCATTGGCTTTGAGTATATCCGAAATATACACGGGTATTAAATAATTTGCCATCATGACACCTATAAACGGCATATAAGTAGCCAGTAAGAACCAAAAGAGCTTAGGACGTTTTTTCATAAAGTGAATTCCTTCAAACAATTGCTTCTTAAATGTTATTTTTCTTTTCACTTCTTTTTTCTTTACGTACGGTATACATAAGAAAAGAAAAAATGCTCCAGCAAAAGTTAACATGTCTACTAACAAAATCCACTTCAAAGATACAATTTCAATTAAGAAGCTCGCGGCCGCTCCAGAAATAACTTGTGTTAACTGTCCTTGTATTTCCATCGTTCCACTTAAACTTTTATAATGTTCCGCTTGAAATATCTCTTGGTTGAACGCAAATATTGTAGGATAAAATAATAAATAGTAGAATGATCCGGCTATATAAATAAGAATATAGTGAATAGAATGATAAGGTTGCCCAGCAAATCCCCATATAACCATTATTCCAATTACGGCAATTCCGATTCCTTCGTTACATAGCAATAAAGATTTTCTTGAAAAACGATTAATACTTTGCCCAATGAATGGTGTTAATAAAAACATAATGAGGGTTGCAATGATAGAAACATAACCAAACGTTGTCTCTCCTCCACTCTCTTTAATTAACAGCCACGGAATCGTTATCATAACAATTCCGGAACCAATAGCAGATAGACTATTGGCCCCTAGAATGTAATACAATCGAGAATCATGATAAAGTGAGGACATATCACTCCACTCCTAGTTGCTTTTTCACCTCTTTATATACGCTCATATATGCTTTTAATTCTTTAACTACATCATGAATTAATGGTTTGGCATCTTCCCCAAGTTCACCATCTTGCACATGTAATCCATCAAGCACAACTTGTTTTGGAATGGCATTTGCATAAACACCTCTAGCGACCGTTCGCATGCTGTTTAATGCATTTATTCCACCTTTACCGCCACCAGCAACCGCTAACAACGCAACTGGTTTATGAATAAATTCACTACTACTTAAGTAATCTAAAGAGTTTTTCAGCGCACCGCTCATCGCATTATGATATTCTGGTGTACATAATACAACCCCATCCGCAGCTTTCACTAACGTTTTCAATTTTTTTACTGCCTCTAAATCACGTTGTGACTCTTCTCCATTGTATAAAGGTAACTCCTCAATTGCTAAATCATATAATTCCCCTTCAAATTGATCCGCAATATATTTTGCCACCACGCGAGTTCTACCAAATTTTCTTGGTGTACCGTTAATAACGACTAGTTTCATGATTATTTCTCCCCTTTGTTTTCAAGTTCTACTTATATATTATCAGAAATTTCTATACAAAACACAATATAAAGAGTTAACTTGTTTCATAAAATAGTATGATAAACAAAAAAGAACTCATACTTTCGTATGAGTTTCGCACAATTACTTCGTTTCATCTCTCAGACTCAATGTACCTAAACTTTCATTTACTTCAAAATGATTATATGCTTTTCCCGCTAATTTTTTCCGTTCTTCTGGTAATTCTATATATTTCATTACGTTTTCAATTATTTTTTCGTACGGAGTAAATACAATTCCCGGCCACTCTACCTCATCTTCTGGATTACTATTTTCGGAAATAATAAATTTCTTATTTGCGACTGCATAAGACACGCGAGGTGTTTCAAGAATTCCTGATAAGTAAAAATGAATATTTAATATAATTTTAGCTCTAGCAATCAATTCATTTCTAACAATTCCCCACGCATTATTTTTAAAAACTATATTTAAATTTGGGGCAATCGCTTTTAGATGATCAAAAATAGCTTGCCGCCTCGGATTAAGAGCACCTATAAACAGAATATCAATATCTTCAGTAATGTCATCTTCAAATGCATCTTTTTTTATTTCCAAAGTTGGAGCATAGTTCATTTTTACATGTTTTATTTCTTTTCCTACCCCTTTTTGTTTTAGCCATTCTATATTTTGTTTACTATAATCCCAAATCACTCTATCTTTTAATAATATTAAATAAAGGGGGTGCGCATATGGACTTCCTTCGTATAGCTGTTCTAAATTATAAATAATTGCATCTTTCGGAAGAAGATTCGGGTTATATGCGTATGTATGTGCTCCAAAAACAACTGTATTCTTTACATTTTCTAGTATTGTTTCTGATATAATTACTGTATTTCCCTCCTGCTCCAACCGCCACTTTAAAGCTCGCGCAACATCTATGAAACTACCGTATGTCTTTGGGCATATAAAAAGACAATAATCATATTCTTTATTCAAATAAGCTTCCATTAATTTTAAATTATTTTTATATAAATCTACATCCGGATGTTTAAGCACTAACTCATTTGCATGTTTTCTTGCTACTTTATATAATCCAGCATAATAAGCAGCGATGCATCTTCTTAATTCGATTCTTTCACGATGTTCATCTAATACATCCATGTTTAAAAGAAGATTTGCGATACAATACGCTTTTAAATGATCACGGTCATAATAATAGTCTAGTAGTGGCATTAATTCTTCATACGTATTTCCATGCACCGATTCTCCTAGTTCAATCGCCCATCGCATTAATTCCATGATTACTCCACTACTCCTTTAACCGAAAATGTATTTAATAAAATTTCGCATTATTCTCTACTACATTTGCTATATGAAATGGAATCTCTTCTTTAATCGATTCCAAATACTTTTGCGACACGGCCCCTAAATGTTTTTTATGAGGTATATAGAAAGCACTAATAGAAATTTCATAGTCAAATAAGTAATCATACACATGATAATCTACAAATAAAAGATCATCCTTTGGAAAAGGAATTTCCTTCCCTTGCAGAGCATACATCAAAGCAATATTGTTTTGAGATCGTAATCGATACAACCTTGCAAGTTGGTATAATGGTTCAGCCCGAGTTGGTCTATATTCCCACGCTTTTTGAAAATAAAAAACAGCTAATGCTAAATATTTCTCTTCTTGCCCTTTAACAGTTTCTTTTTCATCAGCATCTGTCACTTCATTTTGTTTATTTGCTGAACGATTTGCTAACTGCTCATAACAAAACCCTATTCGCAATAACGAATAGAATACCTCTTCAACCCAACCCCCTGCTTCCACTCGTTTTTTATACCATTTAATCGAATCTTCAAATTGACTTAAATGAAAATAAGTTTGGGCTAAATAAAATAAATATCTTATATGCAAATCTGGCGTTGTTTCTGGGTCGTTTATTCCTTGTAACAACAACCTCTCATCTCTTTCAAATTTATCAGCTTTACTCCCGCCATCTCCGGGATCATTCACGACAAGAGTCTCTAACCGATCTACCCTCGTATTGTAATTCGCTCCAACTTTTGAGCGATCTATATCCCAATACTCATGAGTAACACCGACAGATTTCCATGGTAAAGAAGCTTTTAATAGACGTGTAAGCCAATATTTAATATGAACATCATATTGCAATGTAAGATAATGATCTTCCGTTAAGCTCGTTTTATCGAAATTCGGATCAACCTCTAAAATCATATCCGCATCTAATATTAATAAATAATCCGCTTCTGGATATGTTTTTTGCGCTAATGAAACTGCTAAGCTTCTGTTATAACCAAAGTTTTTAAACGGCTCATGATGAACTGTCCCAGGTATCTCATTTTCCTTACACCAATTTTCTATAATTTCAGGCGTATTATCCGTCGATCCAGTATCACAAATAGAAACATAATCTACAATTGATTTTGTTGCATTTAAACATCTTTCCATAATTCTAGACTCATTTTTGACAATCATACAAAGACATAACTTTTTTTCTTCCTTTACAGACTTCACTTGCTCATTTCCCATTTAACCACCTCATATTTTATTAACACGCTCTTCTCATATGTAACAACATTTTTTAGCTATACTGATGACATAAGCACCCTTTTACTATTTATGAAAACTTCATTTTATTTATTCTTACTTTTATGTTGGGACATATTTCATGCTTCGCTTTATATTTGATACAATCAATACAAAAAAACATAATACGGGAATCCGTACATTTCAAAGTATAAGAGGAGGTTATATTTTGTTGGATTACATTTGGCTAAATGACAAATCACCAATTTTAGAACAACTACCAAGTAATTTTAAATCTGCAGCTATATTGCTACATCCATTTGTCCAAATGCCTTTAGGATGGGAAAAGTCTGTGAGAAAAAGACCATATGAGCACATCTATCCTAGCGCTGAAGAAATCATTCACAATGGGAAATCCGTTTCTTGGAAGGAAATGATGTCTTGTAGTGGATTACATTCATACGCAGACCTAGCAATGGCCATGTTGACTTCCATTAGTGCCTTTTCAGAAGAATATAAAAGAGAGGATTTAGCTGAAAAGCTACATTCAAACTTAAAAAAAGATCTTTATTATCCAACAGAAGATTATACGTCTATATTTTTATTACACAAATTACTTAAACTCCTCGGTTCTAAAGGTGCAAAAAATCTATATTTCTCTGAACCAATTCTTGATACAAACGGATTATTACAGGTAAATAATACTACTTCATTAGATATTTGGGACATTAGCAATAATGAGTTAATTATTACTGGAGAAGACAATGAGTATGCGTTTATGAGTATATACGATTCCTTTACAACCTTATTATTAGCTAAAGAAGAAAATATAGAATATATTGTTCAATCAATGAATGTTGAAGCTGTCATTTGTGACAAAAAAACGATGATTGATTGGTATTTTTAAATTAGTAATTTCTTAAACTATAAAAAAGAAACTTGCGCTTATGCACAAGTTTCTTTTCAAAAACATCCTTATTTTTTTACAACTTCATGTCCACCGAACTGATTACGTAGTGCTGAAACTACTTTTCCATGGAATGTATCATCTTCCTGAGAACGATAGCGCATAAATAATGACATCGCGATTACTGGTGCCGCTGCTTGTAACTCAAGCGCAGTTTCAACAGTCCATTTCCCTTCTCCTGAAGAGTTCATTACACCTTTAATGCCATCAAGTTTAGGATCATCTGCAAATGCTTTTTCAGTTAAGTCCATTAACCAACCGCGGATTACTGATCCGTTCGCCCATACTTTTGCAACATCTTCATAATTGAAATCAAAGTCACTCTTATCTAGTACTTCAAATCCTTCAGCAATTGCTTGCATCATGCCGTATTCAATACCGTTATGAACCATTTTTAAGAAATGACCACTACCAACGCGGCCAGCATAAGAATAGCCATTTTCTACTGCTAAATCTTTAAATAAAGGTTCTAATTGGTCGTAAATTTCTTTTTCTCCACCAACCATTAAACAAGCACCGTATCTAGCTCCTTCTACACCGCCAGATGTACCGATATCTACATAATGTAATCCGAAGCTTTTTGCTTCTTCAGCACGGCGTAACGTATCTTTATAGAATGAATTTCCACCTTCAATAACGATATCACCTTCATCTAATAACGGATACACATCTTTTAATACTGACTCTACAACTTCTCCTGCAGGCACCATTACCCAGATCGTACGAGGAGCTTCTAATTCAGCGATCATTTCTTTTAATGTATGACGTGCAGTAATTCCTAGTTTTCCTGCCTTTTCTACAAGCTCTTTATTTACATCGTATACAACTACTTCATGCTTGTCTTCATGTAAGTGTTCAGCTAATGGGAATCCCATTTTTCCTAATCCAATTAATCCTAGTTTCATATTAATCAATCTCCTATTCTATACAAATATATTTAATATCGAAATTAGCCCAAGTGCTACTACAGATAATATAGTCTCCATTGCAGTCCATGTTAATAACGTTTCTTTCACAGTCATTCCGAAATACTCTTTAATCATCCAAAATCCTGAATCATTCACGTGTGATAAAATTAATGACCCTGCACCTGTTGCAAGTGCTAATAATTCAACATTTACACCTGGTGTACTTGCTGCAATCGGCGCAACAATACCAGCTGCTGTCATCATAGAAACAGTTGCCGATCCTGTCGCAACTCGGATAAGTGCAGCAATTCCCCATCCAAGTAATATTGGTGAAATATGTGATTCTTTCGCCATTTCAGCAATTGTAGTACCAATTCCAGAATCTAATAATACCTTATTAAATGCACCACCAGCACCAATTACTAACAGTATGTTTGCAATTGGCCCAAGGCAATCATTTGTAAATTGTAATACTTTATCTTTAGAAAATCCTTTTGCATAACCAAGGCTAAAGAAAGAATAAATCGTTGCAATTAATAAAGCGACTATTGGATCTCCAATAAAGTGTAACACTTGTGCAAGTTGACTCGTTTTATGTAACGCTACTTCAGCAATGGATGCACCAAGCATAAGAAATACTGGAAGTAAAATAGTAAACAATGTATTTCCGAAGCTAGGAAGTTCTTTCTTCTTATCTCTTTCAATAAATTGCTCCGCTATATCTAATGGTACTTCCTTATGTATACGAGCACCAATCCATTTCCCGTAAAGTGGACCTGAAATAATTGCAGTTGGAAGTCCGACAATTAACGCATATAAAATTGTCTTCCCTACATCTGCTTTAAAAATACCCACTGCCGCCATTGCCGCTGGATGCGGTGGGACAAGTCCGTGTACGACTGACAGTCCTGCTACTAGCGGAATACCGATTGTAATAAGTGATACCCCGGTTTCTAACGCAATTGTAAATACTAACGGAATTAATAGGACGAATCCAACTTGGAAAAATACCGGAATCCCTACTAAAAATGCAACGAACATCATCGCCCAGTGAACTCGTTTCTTCCCAAAACGATTAATTAATGTGTTAGCGATACGTTCAGCACCGCCAGATTCGGCCATCATTTTTCCAAGCATCGTTCCTAGTGCTAAAACTATCGCTAAAAAGCCTAACGTATTACCAAGCCCTAGTTTAATAGAATCAATAATCCCTGGATCTTTTGGTGAAGTTCCAATTAAAGGCATTCCCATTGCTAAACCTACACCAATTGCTGTTAAAATTAATGCGACAAATGGATGCCATTTTACTACCGTAATAAGTAAAAGTAGTATGACAACTGCCGCTAGTACGATCCCAACTACCATTTCTCCCAATCCCCCTATTGTTTACGTTGGAAAGCAGCTATACAATCAAATTCTTCTTTCAAGCGATTGTAAAGTCGTTCATACATATAAAACATTTCTAAATATATAGCCGTATTTTCTTTATTCGGTACATGATGATGGACAATATCAATCCAATCCTTTACCTCTTCAAGAGAATCAATTTTTCCTACAGCATATAAAGCAACTGCCGCCGCCCCAAGCGCAGATGCTTCATGACTTTCAGGTACAAGCAATTCTTTTCCCATCATATCGGACAACATTTGTCTCCAAAATGCAGATTTTGCAAATCCTCCTGAAACTCGTATTTCAGTAAGTGGCCCTGTACAATCCCTGATTGCGAGTGCTACTGAATATACACTCATACAAACACCTTCCATCACTGCACGTATAAAATGTTCTCGTTTATGTTGAAGATTGATTCCAAAGAATGTACCACGAGCGTTTGCATTCCAGTAAGGTGCGCGTTCTCCAGATAAGAAAGGTAAGAACAATAGCCCATCCGCTCCAGCTGGTACGCTTTCTGCATATTTAATTAATAAATCATAAGGATCAATGCCGAGCTTTCTTGCTACTTCTTGCTCTGGACTACCAAATTCATCACGTAACCATCTCAGTAATATTCCGCCGTTATTCGTTGGACCACCGATTACCCAGTGCTCATCTGTTAATGCGTAACAAAACGTTCTCCCTTTCTCATCTGTATTTATATTTGATGAGATTGTTCGAACCGCACCACTCGTTCCAATCGTAATTGCAGCCGCACCCGGTGATATCGCACCAACTCCTACATTTGCAAGAACCCCATCACTTGCTCCGATGACAATTGGTGTTTCTGCACTTATCCCCATCTTCTGTGCTAATTCTGGCTTCATACCTGATAAAATATATGTAGTGGGTACAGGGGTTGATAATTGTTCTGGTGACATATGTAACATAGTCAAAACATCTTCATCCCAGTTTAATGTTTCTAATTTAAATAACCCTGTAGCAGAAGCAATCGAATAATCAACTACGTAGCGTGAAAATAATTGGTAAATCACATACTCTTTAATGGAAATGAATTTATAGGCACTTGTATATAACTCTGGTTCCTCTTCTTTCATCCATAACAATTTAGAAAGTGGTGACATCGGATGAATCGGTGTACCTGTACGTCTATAAATTTCATGCCCATTCATTTGTTGTAATAATTTTTCTGATTGCTTCGTACTTCGATTATCTGCCCAAATGATAGAACGCGTTAATGGCGCACCATTTTCATCTACTGCAATTAATGCGTGCATAGCTGTACTAATACCGATTGAAGAAATATCTTCTGGTAATACATTACCTTTTTCAATGGCAACGCTTACACTTTTGTATACAGCGGCACATATTACATCAGGATCTTGCTCAGCCCATCCTACATTCGGTTGAATAATTGGGTAATCGATTGCATGTGATGCAATGACTTTTCCTTTTTCTGTGAACACAACCGTTTTTGTACTTGTGGTACCGATATCAATCCCGATTACTCTCCCCCTTGTTTCCATGCGAATCTTCCCTTCATTTCTAGCAAAATACGATTTAGTAAACCGTTTACATGAATTATTATATAAAATATTTTTTATTTATCAAGTTATAAAAAGAAAATTTTTTTCACAACAAAAAGTAAATCCCCTCATTCCATTTCACTTATATACTAAATTTAGCTTTTCCGTGCGGTAAAATTACGTTATCTTCTTTACGCAATACACTCTTTCCTCTCATTAACAACACATACATAGTCCTCCATACGTTCTACTCATTTGCATGAAAAAGCGTTGAAAAGCAATATTCATTTTTAGGGATCACGTTACATAACCATCAAGCCAAGAAAAGTAACTACCCGCAGAATGAGAATTCTGTGCATTTTGCTCTTGTTTATTGTTTTAGATTCACTAGTCCTTTTATCTTGATAAACATAGAGCGCGGCCCCCCTGCTATCACTTTTTTATCTTGTAAATATATCTTACATACTATAAAATTTAATAGTATTTTTATTTTTCAGAAAAATAAAACAATAATATAGAATTTATTGTATAATGTTGTAAAAAGATGTCGGAGGGATTTAATGTTAAATAAAATATCTCAATTCACAATTAAGCTTTCATCAATTCTTTTATCACTCTTACTATTATTAAATTTACCTTATTTATTTATCACTCAACAAGGGTTTACCTTTCAACCAATTTATTTTTTTAATCAGATCGTTACCATGTTAAAACAGGTCTTCTCCCCTGAATCATTAGTGATTATAGGATCAGACCCGAAGTTTGGCCATTTCAAAAAAACACCATTATTTCCAACTGTTTTAGAACCTTACCTATATTCATTTACTATATTATTTTTAGCCTTTTTTCTTGCTCTCTTTCTATCATCTAGCATGGCATTTTTTTATTTTTTAGCGAAAGATTATATAAAAAAATGGATAAACCGAATTGTGTTCATATTAGAAGCTGTCCCTGATATGATGATGATGATTTGTTTGCAAATATTCTTCATATGGGTACTTCAAAAATTCGGGGAATCTCCTGTCACTATTATTTCTTTTAATGAAAATCGAGCTTATTTACTCCCTATTTTATCATTAGCTGTCTTACCTACATTACAAATGTTTCGGATGATGGTGTTATACATAAAAGAAGAAGAAGGAAAACATTACGTAGAGGTTGCATATGGAAAAGGTCTTTCATCAAGTTATATACTCTGCATTCATTTATTCAAAAATATATCTATCCACTTCTTTCACCATTTAAAAACGATTTTTGTTTTCTTACTTTCTAATTTATTCATTTTAGAATTTGTTTTTAATATGGAAGGCATTATTCAATTTCTATTTAATAAGGCGTTTGTTTCACCTCCCGCTGCATTTATCATACTTGTTATGATTATTTTACCGTTTTATGCCATTTTCCAAATAGTCTCATTCATGATGAATAGATGGAAAAAGCAATTGAAAGGAGTATCATTATGAAATCTATTTGGAAATCAAAACGCTTTTTAATCGGCTTTACTTATCTATTCATACTTATTTCAGCTAGTTTTATTTATAGTTGGTTCTTTAAAGATAACATCCCAAAACCTCCTCAGTTACTTTACAATGACAATAACGAATTACTTGGAAAGGCCCCCTTTCCGCCATCGTTAATTCCACCTTTTGGATCTGATCGTTTTGGAGAGTCTGTTTTCTTACAAATTGTAGAAGGAGCAAAATTCACTATTTTATTAGCCGTAGCAATTAGCTTCTTTCGAATTTTATGCGGAACATGTATAGGAATCCTCTTAAGTTTATATGCTCCAAAACTCAAGAGATTTTTCCAGTCATGCTCAGAAGTTTTTTATTATATTCCAACTCTATTTATCGCATTCATACTCATCACGCCCGTTAATATTATAATCACATCAAATGCTGATGGGGTAGATCCAAATATTTCATTTACGTTTTATCAAGTACTCGTACTTATTTTCGTCGCTCTGCCTACACTTTCTTTATACATATCCTCAGAGGTTGATGAATTTATGAAACAAGATTACATCTTAAGTTCACAATTACTGGGGGCTAGTCGTTTTCATATTATTAAAAAACACTTACGAGTCTTATTACTTGACCGCTTATTTGTATTATTTATGGAACATATCGTCCAAACACTCATACTCGTTATCCATTTAGCGTTGCTTAACATTGTAATTGGCGGCATACAAATGCGTGAACTCTATGACGGAGTGCTCAAACCTGTTTCTCTATCTAATGATTGGGCAGGTCTTATTGGATTAAATCGTAATGAAATGAATCTTTCATGGTGGATTATTTTTTATACTCTCGCTTCATTCTTTATTACGATTCTATTTATTAAGCTTATGACCATCGGGATTCAAGATGCACTGAAAGCAAGAGATTCGCAAATTGTAGCAATTCAAAACGTTCCAGATCATAAAAAATTTGTTAAACATAAAGATTCCTTTTCGTTTGCAAATAAAGTAAACCTTTAATCATTTCTCATTAATCAAGTATTAATTGGCATCGATATTAGTAGAAAATAAAGAAGATGATCCCTATTAAATACAGGGATCATCTTCTTATGCTGTTTAACTTTTTTACATGTCCTTTGCTAGACTCATGCTTTTTATATTTAAAGTGAATTATTTGCAATCACAATTATGTTTTTTAAAATCAATTACCATACGCCCTTGAATTCTACCTTGTTCCATTTCTTCGAATACATTTTGTACTTTATCTAGCGAACAAGTTTGAACAACCGGCACTACTTTTCCTTCTGCCCCAAACATAAACGCCTCTTCCAAATCTTTACGAGTACCCACTAGAGAACCAACTACTTCAATTCCATCCAGTACAAGTCGCGGGATGTTTAAGTCCATTGTTTCTACTGGTAGCCCTACTGCAACTACTTTACCGCAAGCACGTACTGCATCAACTGCTGAGTTAAAGGCTACTTTAGAGACTGCTGTTACTACCGCAGCATAAGCGCCACCAAGCTCCTCTTGAACAATTTTATCAGCAGGACCTTGAGAAATTGGATTGATAGTCATATCAGCACCAACTTCTTTCGCTAAGGCTAATTTGTCGTCATTAATGTCTACTGCGATTACCTTTGCACCAAATACATTTTTAGCATATTGGATAGCTAAGTTACCTAATCCACCGCAGCCATAGATTACAATAGGTTGACCAGGTTTAATATCTGATACTTTAATAGCTTTATATGTAGTTACACCAGCACATGTAATTGATGATGCTTGAGCAGGATCTAATCCTTCTGGTACTTTTACCGCATAATCAGCTGTAACGATACATTGTTCAGCCATACCACCATCTACTGAATAACCTGCGTTTTTAACTTCACGGCAAAATGTTTCTCTACCAGTTACGCAATATTCACAACGTCCACAAGATTGGAACATCCATGCAATACTTACACGGTCACCTATCTTTAGCGAATTAACATCATCAGCTATTTTCGTAACAATACCTACACCCTCATGACCAAGAATACGGCCATCAGTGTTACCAAAATCATGATTCGCAACGTGTAAATCAGTGTGGCAAACTCCACAATACTCTACATCTACTAACGCTTCGCCTAAGCGTAACGGACGTAATTCTTTTTCAATCACTTCGATGTTTGCTTTGCTGTTTTTATTAACCACTACTGCTTTCATATGTGATCTCCCCTTTAGTGTTTTAGCGTTTTAATGAGTTTATCTCACAACTACTTTCCTCACTACTTTGGCTAGTTATTGTACCAAATTTAAGTGTTCAATCATCTTTACATCTTCATCATAACATGACACTTCATAAACAATTTGTGAAATTATGAACAATATTTGAATTATTACACAAATCGGTCTTTATTTTAAATTTTTAAAAATGAGAGTTTATCACTGACTATAAGTAAGTCATACATTTCTAAAAGAAAATAAAGTAACAAACTTCTCATCGATAAAAAAGCTCTTCACTCAATATTTTCTATATTTAAACACTTAGTTTCACAGTAATAGCCTTTACCGCCAACATAAACTTTTTCTATTTTATTTTTGCTATTGGTTGCTAATTTAACTAATATTTCGGAAGGCGAGTGTAAAGAATAACCTTGTTCAAATACATAGACTTCTTTTTGCAAATAGTGCTGTTCATAAAGGTAGCAAGCTAATGCACCGTTTGAAGTTCCAGTCGCTGCTTCTTCATTAATGTCGTATAGTGGAGCAAAATTTCTGCATATAATTCGATTGTCATTAAAAGTATATAGATGCATCCCAACAACATTATAATACTTGCTGATTTCTTTAATTTTTTCAAAATTAGGTTGCAGTGCATGTAATTGTGTTTCGCTTTTTATAGGAATTAAAATATCTTTTAAGCCCGTGGAGACAATTTGGATTGGGTATTTATTGTCTATATCTTTAATGTCAAAACAGTCGGTGAACTCATTTGGAGATACAAAATCATAGAATATCGGTTTATTTTGTTCCATGAATATGATGTCATCTGTTATGGTAATAGTAAGAACACCGCTGTTCGTTTCAATCGTATAGCGATTCTTGAAAATTTTATTTAAATGCATCAGTATCGCGAAAGAGCCAATTGTGGCATGACCACATAAATCAACTTCTTCTTTTGGAGTAAAATACTCAAATTTATAATCAGCAATTTCAGATTCTGATATAAATGCGGTTTCCGCATAACCCAGTTGTTTCGCTATTGTCATTTTTTGAGTAGTGGTCAATGTATTTGTATTCTCAATAAATACCACTCCTGCTTTATTTCCGCCTTTATGACCCTTGCTAAATGCACTTGCAACATAAACGGATATTTTCATAAGACACCTTCCTCACTTATAGTAAATTATATATAGAAAGCACTACATATAAATACAATTAGATAAATTATCCATAAAATACGAGACAAACTATTTTTAGCATTTGAACTCTCCAAAAATAGTTTGTCTACAATCTGAAAGCTCTTCATTTGAAGAGCTTTTTTATATTCGCTTCATCGAAATCGTTTCACGTATACTTTGTAAATTTTTTAGTGTTTCTTCTTGTCGCTGCAACGACAACCCTACATACAAAGTATCTAATAAGCTTAACTGTGCTAATCGTGATGAACTTGCTTCTGTACGGAATTCAGTCTCACGTGTTGATGTATATAACGTTATATCAGCAAGCTGACTTAATGCTGATTTCTTATAGCTCGTAATCGCAATAATTTTGGCCCCTCTTGCTTTCGCTACTTCTAACGCTTCAAGTAACCCTTTATTGCTACCAGAATGAGAAATGCCAATAACAACTGAATTTTCCGAGAGTAAACCTGCTCCCATAATTTGAAAATGCGAATCAGTATGAGCGATACAAGAAATACCCGTTCTCATAAACTTATGATACGCATCCATCGCAATAATACCAGAGCCACCATTTCCATAAAACTCAATTCGCCTTGCTTCTTGCAAAGCTCGTACAGCCTGCTCAAGTGCTGTTTCATTTAGCAAATGTAAAGTATCTTGCAGTCCTGTAATATGCGAATGAAAAACTTTTTTAGCAACAGTTACCATACTATCTTCTGCTGATACCTCTTCATGAATATTTTGCATCGGTGTATGTACAATTTCACGAGCTAATGTAATCTTTAAATCTTGAAAACCTTGCAAACCAAGGTGTTTACATAAGCGGAATATCGTCGCTTCGGAACTACTCGTAACTTCAGCTAATTCTGTAATAGATTTATGTACAACATCTTGTGGATGTTTCAAAATATGTTCGGCAATACTTCGCAATTTCGGTGATAAACCATTTAACGAAGCCTGAATCTTTCCAATCCCACTTCTTGTACCAGGCATAGCATATCCTCCCCTTCCATCGTAGCTTTATCCTGTAAAAACCGATTAGTTGAACTAATCATCAGTGGGGATGGTCCTCCACTGATTAGAGTTTCACTTTATTGTACCTAATTATCGAAAGAAGAAAAACCTATATTAGGGATTACTATAATTTTTAATTGCTCCTATGTATTCTGTCATACGATATAACAGAATTATTCATGCTTATGAATAATTCTCTCCATGTTTCACTGCGTATAATGCGGCTTGCGTACGATCATCCACTTCCAATTTAGCTAAAACGTTTGAAACGTGTGTTTTCACAGTTTGTTCTGTAATATGAAGTTCTGCTGCAATCTCCTTGTTGCTTCTTCCTTTCGCAATTTCGCGAAGTACCTCTTGCTCTCTTTTCGTTAACATTGAAAAAGGATTTTCTACTTCCTTCTTTACTGCAGAACGCCCCATTAATGCAGGTGTTACTTTCGGGTGAAAATTCGCATTTCCTTGATGTACTGCAATAATAGAAGCGACAAGTTGCTCAGGTTGTACTTCTTTTAATTGATAACCATCTGCTCCAGCTTCAAGTGCTGGTATAACATAATCTTGCTCTGAAAAACTACTTAATATAAGTACCTTTATTGTCTCATCATATTGCTTTAGACGTTTTGTTGCCTCAATTCCATCCATTTTCGGCATCGATACATCCATTAGTACGACATCTGGTCTTTCTTTTTGCACGAAATGTAATGCCTCTTCGCCATTTTCCGCTTCCCCAATAATTTCAAATTCTTCTCTCGTTTTCAAAAAGAATACAAGTCCTCTTCGAACGATATGATGATCCTCAACTAGTAGCAGTTTAATCTTCAACCTTATTCTCCCCTTCAAATCGGCAATTGAATTTCTATTTTTGTACCCTTTTTCAGCTCTGTTATAATTTGAAACGATCCCTTCATTAACTGAATACGTTCCTCCATACTTTTCAGGCCAAGTGCTGATTCCCTTACCTGTTCTTGTATAAATCCTATTCCATTGTCTTCTATGTAAAAATGTAACTGGTTATTTTCTATTTTCAAAAGAATATGTACCTTTTCACACGAAGCATGCTTTTTACAATTATGTAGCGCCTCTTGGCTAATACGCCATAAAACTTCTTCTATTTCATCCCCCATTGAAACCATCCCATCAATTCGAACTTCCACTTGAACTCCTAATAACTTCCCGTAATTTTGAATTGCTTCTGCTAATCCTTTCTCCAATCCTTCAGGTCTTAATTGCCAAATTAATAGCGTCATCTCTTGTAATGCTTCTTGTGATAATTCCCCAATATAACTTAACATCTCTTGCAATTCTCTATCTTGTGTCATATTCAGAGTACCTTTCGCTGTTAGCATAATAGAAAATAACAATTGTTTTACTGAATCATGTAAATCACGTGCAAGTCGATTTCTTTCCGCTACCACTACATATTTACGTTCTTTCTCAACTAATTGAATACGTTGTATTGTCGTTCCAATTTGAAATGCAATTGATTCTAATAATGCTAACTCTTCCTCAGAAAAATGAGTCTTATGAGGTGCAGCCACATTTAGTAGACCAAATTTTTCTGATCCAGACCTAAGCGGAATTGTCGCATGATGTGTAACATCTTCTGTCTCTCCCCAATTACATTCAATTGCATCTTCTATTCGCTTACATTCAATAATATTAGTCGCTTTTTCCAATCTCCCATTTACAAAACGTTCTACACACCAACAGTTTCCTTCACACATCGGCTTCTTCTTTTGCCACGTAAGAGCCTCTGGTAAATTTTCGTCTACAAGCATACTGTGCTTTCCACTTTCATCAATAAAGAATATCCACCCTGTTTGTAAATTCATTACTTGTAACAATGTATGCAACACTTTTTCTAACATATCCTGTAAGTTTGTTGCTTCATTTAATAATTCAGCAATTTCTTTTAATGCTTCTAAACGACGCATCTCTTTTTCTTCAAAGTTCATTCTCATCACCAACTACAATTATAACATTAAGAAATTTCTAAATTCTATAAATAAAAAAAGAACCGAATTCCTTCAGCCCTTTCTTTATATCAATCATTTTATTATTGTTATTCTATCCAATGTTGGAAGCAGAATTTTTGTTAACAAACGATTCTACTTTAGCTGTCCGATAAAGATTGTCCACCATGGATATGCTGTAAACCTTCAGTAGTAACAACCATATTCGCTGCTGGCATTTGCACTTGATTCTTATGGAACATAGACATTAATTCAAATCTTACTTGTCTAGAAGTTTCAAAATAATCTTCTGGCTTTATTAAACCTGTAATACAAAATTCATAGCCAACATATTTCAAGTTAGGATTTAAGTCTGTAACACCAACGTATTTAAATGGTTCAACAGCCTCATCCTCTACTCTATAAAGAGTTTGATTCAATTTTTCATTGCATATAACACATACTTCTTCTAACAATTCCTTCACTCTTGTTGGATCTTCCTGATAACTTACCGTGATGCGTTCAATTACACGCATCCATCCTTTATTAAAATTTTGTATCGTTCTAATCTCTCCGTGCGGGATGGTAAGTAGTTTTCCTGACCATTCACGAATTTGCATAAAACGAATACTAATCTCTTCAATAGTTCCTGAATTTGTTCCGTTAAAAGTTACAAAATCACCAACTCGAAACTCTTTGTCCGCTAATCTTGCAAAACCTAATATAACATCTTTTAGCATCTGTTGTGCAGCAAAACCGATGACAACTCCAGCTATCCCTGCACCTGCAATAATACTTTTTATATCTACAAATTGGCTAATTAAATATATGATAAGACTGATGATAATGATATATCTAAAAATAGATCGAATTACACTTTGAATTGTCTGCTCTACCTCTTCATCAAAAAAGCTTGATTTCCTAAAAAACCAATCAATAATACGGTTTATTACAAAAGAAATAATGATTAAAACTAAAGCAAATAGTAAAAATCTTAAAAGTAAAAACTCTCTTACATAATTAAAAAATTCTTCCGTATACGTTAATAAGCTCATTTAACCACTTCCTTACTAATTAAAAAATTCATAATCGCCTAAGTTTGTTCCAGAAAAATCTATTATCCTAATCTAAAATGCCGCTACCCTTACTATGTATTTTGACTCTATTACTAATTCACTTTAAACAGTATGTCTAGCTGTTCTTTTTCCTTTCCCTTTAAATATACCCTTTTTAATAACCTAAGGGGGAGCAAATCGTGAAATTTTTTTATACGTTAAAACTTTATTCATCTCATTACGATTTCAACTCATTTATTCATTAACTACGTAAAAAAAGAGCTGAATTTATCAGCTCTTTTATTCGATATTAATTGTTGTCTTACTACTTTTTTCTTCTTTCAATTTTGGCAATTCAATTGTCAGTACGCCATCTTTATAATTTGCTCTAACATTTTCTTCCTCAACTTGTTTAAAACTAAAGCGTCGAGTTACAGAACCTATAGAACGTTCTTTACGAATATATGTGCCATTCTCATTTTTTTCTTCTACTTCATTATGATTAGTTGCTTGAATCGTTAATACATCTTGTTCAAAATCAACTTGAATGTTTTCTTTTTGAAAACCTGGTAAATCTGCTTTCACAGTATATTTATCAGATTGCTCATGAACATCTACTTTAAAAGTATCCATGTTCAGTGGCTTAAAGAAAGCATCTGTCATCCCTTCTAATAAAGAAGGCCCAAAATCAAAAATACCATTTTGACGTTTTGTTATCTCTGGAAATAAATTACGCATATTTTTTCCTCCTTATTATTTATGAATGAAAGATTATCTCTTTCTGCCTTTATTATAACATTTGGTCAAAAAAGGTCAAAGTTTTTGTTTGACCTTTTTTGATGTATATTTTACCAAATAAAACACATGAGATATTTGACATCTCTTACATTTATAAAGATGAATATATTTATATAATAACGAATAGTTTATATGCTCTTATTTTTCCTTAATGAGGTTACCTACAATGGGGTATATCGAAGAAATTAGAGAAGTTGTCGGATCAAGACCACTCAATTTATTAGGCGTTGCGGTAGCTGTTTTCAATGAACAAGGACAAATAAAAGAGACCTTTTTTAAAGGCCTCTTTTTTCACTTCACTTCTGCATGTAGGCATGACTTAAAATGTCCAAGTGCATATTCATGCCCTTGTGCATTAAAAGATGCAACCGCCTTTTCAAAAACTACAATTTTAAACCCTTTATTATAAGCATCTACTGCTGTATGAAGAACACAAATATCAGTACAAACACCTACAAGATGAACTTCTGCTATTCCTCTTTCTCTTAGCTTCATCTCTAAGTCTGTTCCTGCAAATGCACTATACCGTGTTTTATCCATGTAATATACATTCTCTGCATTTTTATATGTTTCGTACACATCTTGTAATTCACCAAACAAATCTCTTCCATTTGTACCAGCTATATTATGAGGCGGGAATAACTTTGATTCTGGATGATATACATCATTTTCTTCATGTTTATCAATAGCAAAGACAACGTAATCTCCATTTTCAATATATTGCTTCGTTATATGTACAATTTCCTTCTCAATTTCCTGTCCTGGTTTTCCGCAAGTTAAAGCACCTTTTTCCGCTACAAAATCATATGTATAATCAATATTAATAAGAGCTCGTTTCATAACTACTATCTCTCCTTCTTCTGTTTCACAGTAAACAATAGAAAATTTGTTATTACGACATCGTATGTACTATTCGACATTTCAAATGAAATACCTACATTTTTCTTGTAAAACTTACCTTAATTCGAGTTTATCATAAAGTGAAACTTTAATCATTGGAGAGTTTGTTCATCTCCAATGATTATCAGCCCTCATCAATCGTGCATTTACAGGCAGCTGATCTCCCACCTAATCTCCTCACCTATACCGAGTTTTAAGGTAAGGTCTTACTGCCCGTTAGTGCGGGATATAATAGATAAACAATGGTAAAACAAATAGCTCCTATTGATAAGTCATGAATTTGATAATTGAGCGTAGCTTGAATCATCTCTTGTATCGTAAACCAAAATACTGCCATCATCATACTAATCAAGACGATACGAATACACCGATTCACATCTTCAACCTCTTTCTCTGTCATAGTAGTAACAAGTGATTACTTCCTATTTAATCGTATTAGAAAATGAAATAAGTTATTCACTCTTGCACACTCTAGTCCAAACAAAAAAGCACACTACTTTTTGAGTAATGTACTTTTTATTCTTGTTAAGACGCAGGTTTTGTCTCAAATGTTGCTTGATTAAAACTAATAACCTTTCCTTTCGGGTCATTGTTTTCATACTGAACTGCAGTAATTGTATGACTACCTGTTTCCAGCGTTTTTTCTTTTAACTGCACTGTTGTCTGCGTTGTACTAGTTACTTGATGTTTATCTGTATACATTTGATCTACAAATACGAATGTTTCTTTATCACTTTGAAAATTAGAAAGTTCTAATTCAACTTGCTGAATTAACGTATCCTTTTTGATGAATACAGTCGGTATATTGCCGTTTTCAGAAGTACCATCTGGAGTAATAACTTTTACTTTCCCTTCTCCAATTGACATTGCTCCTTCAGGAAATACAACCATATTCTCATCACTTGCGTTTACAACTTGTTCTTCCTGTTTTGATTGCGCGTCCTCTTTTTCCTGTGGAGCACCGCAACCAACTAATAACAATACAGACAATCCAGTGATTATGAATTTTTTCAAAATTCATCCCCCCTGTCATTTGATTATAATTTATTATACAAAAATAACTTTTAAATTTTAAGACAACTTTTAAAACTTTTATGAACATATAGAAGCTTGCTCACGATTAATGTATCATACTTTCCTTAATAGAACATTAATTTTTTTTATGAAATAAATAGTAATTCCTTCTTATTTATCATTTTAGCCCAACAAATCGATATAATACCCCCTCAAAAATAAAAAGACATTGATATGTCCAATGTCTTTTCTATGTAGCACTTTAAAAAACAAATGTTGTGATTTCTTCTACTTCTTTTCTTGGAAGTTTTTTTGGCTTATCTTTCGGAAATCCTAGTGAAATAACCATATTTATTTGTTTTTCAGGCTCAATTTGTAAATATTGGCGCAGTTCATCTTGAGCTAGCAATACTGGCCCTGTCATTGGACAAGTACCAAGTCCCTTTGCATGTGCAGCTAACATTAAGTTTTGTGCCGCTAAACAGCTACTCTTAATCCCTTCTTCTTCCCAAACTGAATCTGGAACAAAAGCAATTGGATCAAATATCTTTTCACGGAACTTTGATTCATATGGTGTTGCCAAACATACGATTAATACTGGTGCCTCCGAGAAAGCTGTTGCATATGGTCCGAAAGAACGTGTAAGTAATTTCCCTGCTTTCTCTTCTCCATTTTCTGCTGCTTTTGCCGCAAGTTTATGTAATGCATCCCATGTCATTTGTTCAATTTCTTTAATCTTCTCTCGATTCATGATAACTAAGAATTCCCACGTTTGTGAATTCGTATCACTCGGTGCGTAACGCGCACAATCAATTATTTCTTTTATATCATTAGTAGATACTTCTTGATCTTTAAACTTTCTAACACTTCGTCTTCCGTGAATTACTTCTTTAAAATCTTCATAATTCATATATTAAATCCCCTTTTTACAGCGTTTTCAAAACTTGTCCTATGCTTGAATTATATCATGAAAAAAAGCCGGAAGAATACCAGCTTTTTTCTTCATGATTAATTTGTCACTTTAAACAAACGAATACTCTCTTCATATGCAGCTTGTAATTTTTTCGTAATTGGTCCTCTTTCACCAGCTCCAAACTGTTCATCACCAATCTGAATGACTGGGAATATTTCAAGTGGCGTCGCTGTAAAGAAGCACTCATCAGCTTCATATACTTCTTGTAACGAAAACTCTCGTTCTTCTACTTCGATATGTAACTCTTTCGCTAATGTAATCACGTAGTGACGTGTAATACCATGTAAAATGAAATGATCCGCTGGATGTGTAATTAACTTATTATTTTTCACAATAAAGAAATTGGAATGACACCCTTCAGTCACAATGCCATCCCGTACTAATATTGCTTCTTGATATCCTTGTTCATTTATTTTGTTTTTGATCATAATATTAGGAAGTAAATTTAAAGATTTTATATGGCAAAACTTCCACCTGATGTCCTCTTCTACTGTTACCTTAATCCCTGCCTCCATTGAAGCAACTGGTCTTGGGAACGAAACAAGATTTGCAAAATATGTCGGTTGTAAATCTGATTCATATACATGATTGCGCGGTTGTGCACCTCTTGATATTTGTAAATATACATTCCCATCTTCTTGAAATTGATTTTTTTCAATCATTTGATATAACTCTTCTACTAATTCTTCCTTCGTAAATGGTGGAATTAGTTTTATTTCTGCCATAGAGTTAAAGAATCGTTCTAAATGTAAATCTAATAAATGAGGCTTGCCATCGTATAGTCTAAATACTTCATAAATACCATCACCAAATTGGAAACCGCGCTCTTCTAATGCGACCATCGGCTGTTCTTCCTTCGTATTAATCATTCTCCCATTAAACAAGATCCAATCTTTATGAGTAGCTTTCATTCTTCCCCACTCCTTTATCACATGATTGATTTTATTGTACAACTTATGTCACCCCGAAAGAAGGAATTTTCTGTATTTTCACAAACAAAAAATACATCACTTCGTAAAAGTGATGTATTTTATCATTTATTTAAGGAAATATTTTTCAATATCATCTAACATAAGGTTCGCAGCTTTAATACCGCCTGCTGTATTCCAGATTACCTCATCTGCTTGGAATACTTTATTATTTTTAGAAGCCTGTAGTTGCTTAAAGAGTGGATCTTCTGTCCATTCCTTTGCTAACGAATTTCCTTCATTATTCTTATCTGCATCTTTATCAGACGTGAAATAGAATAAGTAGTCTCCGTCCATATTTGGAATTTGCTCTTTTGTAATTCCTTTTATCGCAAAATCATCTTTATCTTGTAATGGTGGTCGTTTAAACCCAATATCATTTAACACAACTCCCGAGAATGAGTTTTTTTGATAAATACGAACATCACCTGGCACGAAACGAATAATAGAAACTTTAGAATTCAATTTATCGCCTAACTTCTCTTTCATTCCTTCAATACGTTTTTTATAATCATCAAGAGCTTTTTGCCCTTCTTTTTCTCTATTTACAGCTTTTGTATAAAGCGTAAAGTTTTCTTTCCAATCACCGCGTAATGTTTCTGCATAAACAGTTGGTGCGATTTCTTTTAGCTGATCATATATTTTTTCGTGACGCATTTTATTTCCGATAATTAAATCTGGCTTAAGCTTCATTACAGCCTCTAAATTAATATCACGTTCAGTTCCTACAACTTCCGTATTTTTTAACTCTTTCGCTACATGAGGATACCATTCATCACCAGCACGTGGTTTTGTAGTCCCCACTGGAGTTACGCCCACAGCTAGAAGAGCCTCTGCACCTTCATTCGTTAAAACAACAACTTTTTTAGGTGTACCATTTACTGTCGTTTCGCCCATTGCATGCTTTACCGTATATGAATCTTTTGCTTTCGCTGATATATCATTTTCCTTTTTCTCTTCTTTACTACATCCTGCAATTACAACCATGAGTATCATAATGCAGAACATAATTAGTTTTTTAGTATGTATCATATGTCCTCCCTAGATGAAATCGATTATCATTAGCAATTAAAGATTAATGTATCCTACATACATTGTCAATGTATATCAGAAAACTTTTTTAATATATACTATTTAGATTCTATCCGCTTTTCTAATGTTTCTTTTTAAAACATAGTGCATAAGTATGAGAATAAATGTTGTTATTAAAATGCGTACCCTTGTTATACATAACAAAGATACGCATCCATATTGCATTATCATTTTAATTGCTAATATTGAGTATACTTAATATACGATGGATCATTATATACCCACTGCTTTCCACCAAGGTTTAACCAACCATTTTCATTTATATATACTAAATAAGATTCTGGAGAATTTAATTGGCGGATAACTGCAGATGTAGTTGATGGACCACTTCTTAAATTTACATTCATCCCTTGTATATATGCAACCCCAATCGGACTTCCATCACTATTACTTGTCTTTACAAAATTAATGTAAGAAGGATCATTATACACCCATTGTCCATTCCCCAAATCTAACCATCCGTTACTTTCCTGATATACAACGTAAGATTCTGGAGAATTTAATTGACGAATAACTGAGGAAGAAGTTGATGGACCATTTCTTAAATTTACATTTTTCCCAAGGATATAAGCGATTCCCTTCGTTTGAGGTGTCGGTTGTGGGTTAGGAGGTTGTGGATTTGGAGCTACTCCAAAAATAGCCGCTATTCCATTCGCATACGCTTGACTTAGATCTTCAATAAATTGTGGATTTTTTAATAAATTTGCATCAAACGTTGTATCAATAAAGGCAGTCTCAGTTAAAATTGCATCCATTGTGGTTTCTCTTAATACCGCATAATTTTCTTTTTTTGCTCCTCGATCACGAAGACCGTATTTTGTTAATACAGGATTTACTGCTGTATGCATCTTTTGTTGCTTTGCATATGCAGTGCTGCTGTTGGATAACGCATTATAAATATAGCTTTCAAAACCTGTACCCCCGCCGCTATTAATATGAAATGAAATAAAATAATCCGCACCAAAAGCATTGGCAATATTAGCACGTTCCGATAAAGCAATAAACACATCACTATCACGTGTCATTTTAATTGTAATTGGGTAATTTACCGTTAAAATGTCTCGAACGCGTCTAGCAATTTGAAGTGTTAAGTTTTTTTCTACTAAACCATTACCAACAGCACCAGAATCATATCCACCGTGCCCTGCGTCTATAACAAGTTTCATTTTATTGCCCCGCCCCTTTCTTGTAATATGTTTGCATTGCTACTCGTCCTATTTTATGTGAAATGTACAAGTTCTGTTACAATTACAAATAAAAAAAACGCCTTATGTAAGGCGTTTTCTATCATCTTGCTTTAACCAATTTAAAATAAATATATACGATTGATAGTGAACATAACGTATGCAAAATAAAATAAATAAAAGTGTTATTCCAGCACCACTATAAAGTAAACCGAACTTTAAAAAAACATTCACAAGTGGTGGAAAGTTCATTAGATTTTGTAATGTACTAAGCATACAAAACATAATGAAAAAGACAGGGACGTATTGTAATTCATACGGCTTTTTTTTCTTACTCATTCTTTTCCGAATGAGTATATGACATAATTCTGCTACTATAAAGCACCCTCCAATTAATACAAGACCAGAAGTCATCGTCATACATCCACCTGCCTTATATTTATTTTATCGCATAAGTAATCATCGTTATATTTTCTTTACATACTCTTCATCTTCTGAAGTAAAACCAAAACTCTCTATGAAAGACTTCGCCTTTTCTGTTAATTCCTCTTGTAGCACTTTTATTTCTTTCACATTTCTTTGTTTCATCATTTCTTCAAATGTAAAATACGTATTTGCACCATAACCGTAACCTTGGTAATCAAAATGAATAATTAGCTGTGATAAAACAGCTCGTTCCTCTTGAACACTATAATCTATTACACCAATATATGTATCATCAACTTTCACACAGTACTGTACCTTTTTCTCACCTAAACTATGCGATTTAAACATTTCTTTAACAACGCTTTCATTTTCTACAGTAACTTTCTCAAACGTAATCATATGTCGTCCATCCTTTTACTATTATTGTATCAATAATATTTCCTATTTATGAAAAAAACCTTAAGACCGTATGCGATCTTAAGGTTTTTCTAATTAAACTAAGCTATACGCACGTTTTGTTTCTTCATGGAACTTATTCGTATCGTATTTATGCTCAACATAAATTTGGTGCCATACCATAAACGCAAGGACAGTCCAAATTTTACGGCTATAATCGCCTTTATCTGCACAATGTGCTTCCAGTAAGTTTAATACATACTGTTTGTCGATTAAATGCTCTGTTTTACTCTCGTTTATAATATTGATAGCCCAATCATGCATTTCGTCTTTTAACCAGTGACGAATTGGTACTGGGAATCCAAGTTTTTTACGATCTAATACGTGATCTGGAACGATTCCGCGTGCTGCTTCACGTAAAATAGCTTTCGTAGTTCCGTTAGCAATCTTAAATTCAGTTGGAATTTTAGATGCAACATCGAATACTTCTTTATCTAAGAACGGTACACGAAGTTCTAATGAGTTTGCCATTGTCATTTTATCAGCTTTTAATAAAATGTCACCACGTAACCATGTGAACATGTCAATGTACTGCATTTTGCTTACATCATCATAATCTTTAATCTCGTTATACAATGGTTTCGTGATATCCATATAGTTAACACTTTCATTGTAATACTTCATTAATTCAACTTTCTCTTCTTCACGGAAGATTTTCGCGTTTCCATAGTAACGCTCTTCAATTGGCGTACATCCACGCTCTAGGAAGCTCTTACCTTTAAATCCTTCTTTAAGAGCACCACTTAATGCTTTTAGAACGCTCTTACCTGGGCTAGGAATGTAAGAGAACATTTTTAGTGAGTTTGGCTCACGATAAATGTTATAACCACCAAATAGCTCGTCTGCACCTTCACCTGAAAGAACAACTGTTACATGCTTACGTGCTTCTTTTGCAACGAAGTACAATGGTACAGCTGCTGGATCTGCTAAAGGATCATCCATATGCCAAATGATTTTTGGGAACTCATCCATAAACTCTTTCGCTGAAATGAATACGTTATGGTTTTTAACGCCTAATTTCTCAGCAGTTTCTTTGGCAACATCAACTTCACTGAAACCACGTTGTTCAAAACCAATAGAGAATGTTAAAAGATTTGGATTCATTTCTCTTGCGATAGAAGCGATAATAGATGAATCGATACCACCAGATAAGAATGAACCTACTGGTACATCACTGCGCATATGCACTTTTACTGAATCGTATAACACATCACGAATTGCTTGGATATGCTCCTCTTTCGTTGCGCTTGAAGCATTGAAATAAGGTTTCCAGTAGCGATGGATCTCCATCTCTTTACCGATTTCTTTTACGAAATAATGACCAGGCTCAATTTTATTAACATCAATTGTTAATGTTTCTGGCTCTGGACCATATTGGTACGTAAAGTAATGTTGTAGTGACGTTGGATTAACTCCTTTATCTTCCATGACATGCATAATACTTTTCTTCTCAGATGCGAAGAATGTAGTATCACCTTGTTGTGCGACGTATAAAGGTTTAATACCGAAGTGGTCACGTGCACCGAAAAGTTTCTTCTCTTCACGATCCCAAATCATAAATGCAAACATACCACGAAGATAGTCTACACATTTTTCTTTCATATGTGCATACAATGCAATGATAACTTCTGTATCAGATTGTGTTGCAAACGTTGCACCTTTTTCAAGTAACATTTCACGTAATTCTACATAGTTGTAAATTTCACCATTAAAAATAATTACATATCGATCATTTTCATAAGTTAGCGGCTGATGTCCTGCCTCTAAGTCAATGATACTTAAACGGCGGAAGCCAAATTGTACATGTTCATCACGAAAATATCCTTCGTCATCTGGACCACGGTGGAAAATCATCGTGTTCATATTTTCAAATTGATGTTTTTCTGTTTCTGAAAACTCTCTAGGGTTTTCACATAAACATCCTACAAAACCACACATACTTCTTACCCTCTTTCGGTTTTCATTCTGTTTCTATACTACTATATCAACCCTATTTATACTAGCATAATCAACTGAATATGGCGACCAAAAACTATAAAAAAATCACTCCATTTCACATTTTTAACAATTTTTTATGAAAACATGAAAACTAGGCACTCACCTTTCTCCGCTTTTGTCATATGATATTGCAAATTGATTTCTAGGAGGGAATACCATGAGTGAAGAAAAAAAAGATTCTTCTCGCCCACCGGTTCGTAATTACTTAAAGCAAATTGATGATTTCTTCGAGCAAACACCTCTTCGCAATGTAATCGCTGATTTAAATCATTTTTTCCAAAAAGGAAACCGTTTATTAACATTCCCTGTAGATTTATATGAAGTTGGTGAAGAACTCGTTGTTACAGCTGAACTACCAGGTATACAAAAAGAGCAAATTCAAATTGAAATACAAAGTGAATACTTAAAAGTCTCTGTAAAAGAAGAGATACTCGAAGAAGAAGAAGAAACATCCCATAACTATTATCGCCGGGAACGTTCCATTTCAGAAGCATCAAGATTGATTAAGTTGCCGTATTCAATTAATAAAAAAGCAGCAAAAGCTTCTTATCAAAACGGCGTATTAGAAATTCGGGCGCCGAAACTTCCCCAACAACATGACATTTTATCCATAGACTAATGCAAAAAAATAAGGGTGCATAGCACCCTTATTTTTAATCCACTAATCGCTTCATATCACGTATAATGTCTTCATATGGCGTATTACTAATTCCACTATACTTTTTCATTACTTTTCCGTTTTGATCAATTAAATAAAATGATGTACCATGCATGACCTGACCATTCTCCGGCTTATCTACAAGTGATTGGAAATTATCTTTTGAAAACTTCGTAATATCTTCTAACGAATATCCCGTTAATAAATTCCAGTTACTAGTATCCTCTGTAAACTTTTGAATAAAAGCTTTCAGATTTTCCGGCTTATCAAGGTCTGGATCTACACTAAATGAAACAAACTGAACGTCTATCTTCTCTTCTTTTGCCATCTTTTGCAGCTTGGCCATATTTGCAGTCATTGGTGGACAAACTGTTTGACAATTTGTGAACATAAAATCTGCAACCCAAACTTTCCCTTTTAAATCTTTTGTACCAAATTGCTTTCCATCTTGATTTGTAAATTGGAAAGTTTCTAAATCCCAATTTAATGGTTTACGAAGCTTTGAACCTGATTCACTACATCCAGCAAGTACAAAGAGACAAAATACAACCATAAGACCAATTATTTTTTGATAACGCTTCATTTATAAACCTCTTTTCTCTATCCTAAATTTAAATAGGTTATGTTTATAATAACAAAAGTTAACACTACGAGAAAATTGTTTACTACATTTGTTCACGAAATCGTACGAATTTACGTATGTTACTTCTTTATTTCAAGCGAATTACTAGACAAAATATATTTTTTTACTATTATTTCTATAAATAGAATTGATAAAACTAATTTTATTGTTACTTTTGTAAATACCTCTCCCTATTTTTTAACAATTCCTTAAACATTAATCCATGTTTTACACTGTATTCCTTAACAACATTTCGGTACAATACAAATACAACGATTGTAAATGAGGTGATGTTCATGGCAAAGCGCTATGAAAATATGGATAATGTTAGTACAAAAAAATCAATTCGCTCTTTTTTACGCTGGCGTAAAGAACGAAAGCAAAACAAAAAAGATTTTTCTTTCTTAGTAGAACAATCACCCGTTAAACAAAGTGCATTTTTGCAAAGTAATGTAAAAAAAACGACTGTCACATGGATTGGGCATTCTACTTTTCTTATCCAAACGAATGGACTTAATATATTAACAGATCCAGTATGGGCCAATAAATTAAAGCTAGTTACAAGACTTACAGAACCTGGACTCTCTATAGAAGCACTGCCTAAAATTGATATTGTCCTTATTTCACATGGTCATTATGATCATTTAGACTTTTCAACTCTTCGTCAGTTGAATGATGATGTTCTATATCTTGTACCTATCGGATTAAAAAAATTATTTACTCGTAAGAAATTTAAACATGTAGAAGAGTATAAATGGTGGGAAAGTACGATAATTAACGAAGTTTCTTTTCACTTCGTACCTGCTCAGCACTGGACGAGAAGATTCTTATTTGATATGAATACGTCTCACTGGGGCGGATGGATTATTGATAATGAAACGACTATGGAAACCATATATTTTTGTGGCGACAGTGGCTATTTCCAAGGTTTCAAAGAAATCGGTGAACGCTTTTTAATTGATATTGCTCTTATGCCCATTGGCGCTTATGAACCAGAATGGTTTATGAAAGTATCTCATGTTTCACCTGAAGAAGCTGTGCAAGCTTATTTAGATTTAAACGCTACGCATTTTATACCGATGCATTACGGAGCTTTTGCACTCGCCGATGAAACACCTCGTGAAGCAATAACTAGACTTCGAAATAATTGGAATTTGCGCATGTTACCATGGGAACAACTGCATGTACTCTTTTTAGGCCAAACTTTTATTTATAGTAACGCAACAAATGATAAGCAAGTAAATGAAAAAATTGAAACTTTACATGTGTAGTGTAACGTAACGACTGATTTTCTATATCCAACATATAATATAGAAAATCCTATAATGAAATTTTAATCAGTGGGAGTTTCTTTATCCCCACTGATTATTAACCTTCACCAATCGGGCTTTTACGGACAGCCCGCCACCTAACCTCTTTGCTCCAGCTAAATTTTGAGGTGGGAGTTTTACTGTCCGCAAATAGCAGGATAAAGGGTGTTATCTATGAATGAATATTTACAGACTCGCTATATTATTAGCGGTAGTGCCTGTATAGCTCTTCTTATTTCTTACTTTCTATTTACATAAAAAAGCTACTTGAAATATATTTTCAAGTAGCTTTTTTATTACTCTGCTAAATACATAAATCCGATTGCACCTGGACCTGTATGAGTACTAATTATAGGCGTTGTATAGAAAATTTCTGATTGAGCAAACCCACTCACTTTTTCAACCGCCGCTTTCATACTTTCAGCTAAAGGAATTGCTTTCGCATGCGGAATTGCAACAGCCTTTACAACTTTTCCAGCTGTATCTTGCTCAAATAACTTAGCTAATGTTTTTACAATTTGGCCTTGGCTACGAACTTTCGTTACAGGATTATAAACACCATCTTCAAGACTAGCAATTGGCTTTATATTAAGCAGCGAACCGATAAACGCCTTTCCTTTACCGATACGTCCACCCTTCACTAAGTTTTCTAATGTATCTACTACTACATATAAACGAGTATTCTTTCTTACTTCATCTACACGTTTTAAAATTTCTTCTAGTGAGCGTCCTTCATTTGCCATTTTTGCAGCTTCAATCACTTGATATGCTAAAGCATGTGTAATAAATTGAGAATCAACAACTGTTACTTTTGTATCAGTCATTGATGCAGCACTATTTGCAGTTGCTACAGTACCACTCATTCCACTTGTCATATGAATGGAAAGTACTTCACTTCCATCTTCACCTAACTTGTCGTACATTTCTACAAATGTACCCATTGCAGGTTGTGATGTTTTTGGTAGTTCCTCTGATTTAATCATTTCTTCAATAAATTCATCTGGTTGTAGATCAACGCGATCTAAATATGTTTGTCCATTTACAGAGATTGATAATGGTAGAACATGAATGTCATACTTCTCGATTACCTCTTGTGATAAATCTGCCGTTGAATCTGTTACAATTTTAATTTTTTGCATATTATATTCTTCCCTTTCCAATACGCTCTCCTTGTTATTATACTAGTATTCCCACTGCTTTCAACAATTTGGAACGAAATTTCATCAAATTAATTATATTTTTATATCTAAAATGAAAAAGACAGAGCTCCTAACCCTGTCTCTACTCTATATCATGCATTTTTTTCAAGAGTATTTGTTTTATATACATTTAAATAATCATTCCACTTCAAACAATTTTGTAAATATTCACGGAAAGAATATGAAAATCTTGGATGTTTTTGTTTTTGAATTTTTGCAATAAATAATTGAAGACGAGACTGAATTAGAAACGATAATGGATGCTGTGCCTGTAGGACAGGGATTTCGAATATTTTAATACAATCCCCTGTTGAATGAGTGAAATAAAAACTTTTCGTAATCACAATATCAATCCTCTTTTTCATTGGATTTTTGAACTTCCTCTACTTTGCGCTGTAAGACGTTGTTTAAAGTGGAGTAAAATCAGACTTATATGATTTCTGTAGTCCTTATGGCTAGAAGATTTATACTCTATTCATCTCCACCTAATCCATCTTCCCGTCCTAAATATCCCTGAGACGGGAACCTCATTACCCATCAATTGTTTAATACATTTAGTATAAGCTTATAAAAGCGCAAAGTTTGTCTAAATTTTGGAGATTCTATAATTTTTTTCTTCTATATATTGTATACGTTTATAGCTATAGTATAACAAATAAATAAAAAAGTGCCTTTATAACGAGGCACTTTTCGACTGCATTTCTTCTCTTTTCTTTTTCCTCTTACTTACAACCTTTGATAAAGCAATACTTACTTCATAAATACAAATAAGCGGCACCGCAACTAAACTATGAGATAAAAAGTCAGGCGGTGATATACAAGATGCAATGATAATCAATGCTACGTAAGCGTACCTTCTTATTTTTATTAAAAATTCCGCCGTAAGTATTCCAATACTAGTTAAAAACATTACAACAACTGGCAATTCAAAAATCACCGCAAATGGAACTGTTAAATTAAGTACAAAATGAAAATACTTTTCTGTCGTAAACATCGTATTAAACATTTCATTACCTATCGTAGTTAAAAAGTGAAATAGAAACGGCATTACAATAAAGTATCCAAAACATAAACCTGCGATAAATAATATAGACAATACCGGTATATACATTATTGTCATCTTTTGTTCATTTGGATGTAAACCCGGTTTTACAAATAACCAAATTTGTATAGCAGCAAAAGGAATTGTACAAACGATAGCAAATACTGTAGCAATCGAGAAAAAAATCCACAATACATCACTTGGACCGAGAACAGTTAATTTCATTGGTAAATCTTTTACAAGCCAAAAATAAATATCCTTTGTAAAAGTAAATCCAATAATTAAAAATAGTACAAAGGATAACACCGTATATATTACTCTTTTTCGAAGTTCAACAATATGTTCTACTACGCTCATTTCCCGATCTTCCATCTCGTTCACCACACTTTATTTATCCATTACAAGGAAAATACATTACAGTTTTTCTTTCTTTTCCTTTTCTTGAAATGCGTCATCTGTCAATTCTTTCGTTGATTTTTTAAACTCTTTTAACGTTTCCCCTAAAGCCTTCCCGATTTCCGGCAATTTTTTAGGTCCAAATAAAATGAGTACTGCTACTAAAATTAAAATTAACCCTGGAAAGCCAATATTTGAAAACATTTCCCCATCCCCTTTATTAGTAGTTTCCTTGTCCTACTATTACATAATTTTATTTTGTCAAAAAAGTTTGAAAACGTCAACAAATCCATTGCCTTTTGTCAAAAAAATTCAAAAATATAATCAATTATACAAATTTCATTTTCTATTGCTCTTGTGTATGATATGGTAAGGGAAATGACATATTATTTTATGATAGTAGAAAGGATTTGCATTATGACTGAAAAAATGACACGAATGACCCAATTTGTAAAAGAAGAAATTGCAAATGCAATTACACATGGTATCGGTGCCATTTTAAGCATCCCTGCCTTAATCATATTGATTATTCATGCTTCTAAGCACGGTACCGCATCAGCTGTAGTCGCATTTACTGTTTATGGTGTAAGCATGTTCTTACTGTACTTGTTTTCAACATTGCTACATAGCATTCATCATCCTAAAGTAGAAAAAATATTTACTATTTTAGATCATTCAGCCATTTATTTATTGATTGCTGGCACGTATACTCCTTTTCTACTTATTACACTTCGTGGCCCATTAGGATGGACGTTGCTTGCTATAATTTGGACACTTGCAATCGGAGGTATCGTCTTCAAAATCTTCTTTGTACGTCGCTTTATAAAGGCATCAACTTTATGTTACATCATTATGGGCTGGCTCATAATCGTTGCCATTAAACCACTTTATGAAAATCTAACTGGACATGGTTTTTCACTACTTTTAGCAGGTGGAATTTTATATTCTGTCGGAGCTATATTCTTCCTTTGGGAAAAGCTACCTTTCAACCATGCCATATGGCACCTGTTCGTTTTAGGTGGTAGTACGATGATGTTCTTCTGTGTACTCTTTTATGTCTTACCTACAGCATAATAAAAAAGGTTTCAGCTTACTATAAGCTGAAACCTTTTTTATTACTTATGTAATTGTAATGCGATAACTTCCTGTGTATGCTTCGTTAATTCTTTAATATCCATATTCGCATACTCTTCAGGTGTAATCGGCTTAGAAATTGTTACTGTTGCATGAGCTGACTTCATACGATTTCCATTCGCTTCAAACATCTTATATGTACCATCTAACGTTACAGGTAAAATTGCTACACCTGATTTTACTGCAAGATGGAAACTACCAGCCTTAAACTCTCCAACTTCGCCACCTTTACTTCTCGTTCCTTCTGGGAAAATTACGATAGAATGTCCATTCTTTAATAGTTCGATTCCATCTTTAATTGCTTTAAGAGATTGACGACGATCGCTACGATCCATAAATACACAATTCATAAGTTCCATCCAAGTTGGTACAACTGGGAACTTTTTAATCTCTGCCTTTGACACGAATCCAATTGGTTTATTTAAGTAACCTAGTAAAACAGGGATATCCATATTACTTTGGTGATTACTTACAACTAGTACCGGCTTGTCTTTCGGAACATTTTCAAGCCCTTTCACTTCTACTGTCCCTCCAGCTACACGTACCATTTTCTTACCAAACCAATTTGTCGTTTTATACACAGCATTATCTTTTTCTTTTGGCGCCATCGTATTTACTTGTCTTTTAAGACGCCACATTCTCGGTGTAATCGCAATTACAATTAAAATTAAATAAAAGATTTTAAAAAACGTTTGAATCATACAGAACCCCCACCTATTATCATTCCGACCTTCATTATACTAGACAAACGAAGGAAAAAGAAGAAAAAAAGTCCAAACAGCAAGTGTTTGGACTTTTTAAGCATTCTATATTAGAAACGTTTTGCTAATTCACGAGCATTAGCAATTGCCGCTTCTTTAATTTCTTGTGCTTTTTCAGGGTTTGCATTCATACCCTCAACTGCAATATAATCAGTATCATTTACACCGACAAATCCTAATACAGTTTTTAAATGATTGCGTCCGAAGTCTACAGCTGCGTATGCTCCTTCAGAATATACGCCACCTGTTGCTTGAATGTGAAGTGCTTTTTTACCTTCTAATAAGCCGACTGGACCATTTTCAGTATATTTGAATGTTTTACCTGCGATTGCTACGTTATCTAAGTATGCTTTTACTACTGGTGGATAGCTAAAGTTCCACATTGGAGTTACGAATACATAACGATCTGCATGCATAAATGTTTCTAAGTTTGTGTTCATTGCTGCTACTTTTTGTTGTTGAGCTTCCGTTAAAGTTTCAAAGCCTTCACCTGCTGCAAATTTACCCCAAGCGGCAAATACATCTGCATCGATTGCTGGTACAGTAGTATTGAATAGATCAATTGTTACAACTTCGTCTTGTGGATGCTCGTTTTTATAAGCCTCGATGAAAGCTTCCCCTACTGCCATTCCGAAAGAACCTTCTGCTGAATTTGGATTTGCTGTGATAAATAGTACTTTTGTCATTGTATTCTCTCCCTTTTTCCTCTTTATCTTCAATTCAAGATTTGTTTTTTAAAAGTTAATAACTTACCTTATGTAAGTATAATACAAAAAGTTTTATTCAATGTCAATAAAAAATAGCTACTTTTTTTTCGTAAGTTAATGATTTATTTTGTTTCTCTAAAATTTAGTATACAGATATTAAGACTTCTCATACAAAAAGGCTACCTCTATAAATTATAGAGATAGCCTTTTATTACATATTATTTTTGAAAAACATGTTTTACTTTTTCAGCTGGAATGTTACTTCCACCTCTACCTTTTACATCTTCAATCATCATTGTAATGACCATATCTGGCGCATTCAAATCAAATGCAGCGAACCAGCCTAGTTCTTTTCCTTCGGCCTCTTTTGATACTTTTAATTCCGCTGTACCTGTTTTTCCAGCAAGAGTCATTCCATCAATTTTAGCAATTTTCCCTGTACCATCCGGATCATTAATTACTTTCGTCATAGCAGTTTTTAATATATCCTGATTTCCTTTAGAAATTACATTTTCTTTCCAAGCTTTTGGTTGTTTATCTGTTTTAATAATATACGGTGATGGAATCGTTCCATCATTTACAATTGGCGCATACGTTAAAGCTAAATGAAGAGGAGTCATTAATACTTGACCTTGTCCATATCCTGTATCAGCCATTTGAATATCATTTTTAATGCCGTCATTTGCAATTTTAGAAGCAGGGAATCCATATTCAATTGGTAGTTTCTCATCGAATCCGAATTTTTTCGCTTCACTCATAAACTTGTCTTTTCCGATTTTCAAAGCTTCTTGTGCGAAGTAAATATTATCCGAGTATTTCATCGCCTTATCAAAATCAATCGGATTTGCATCTTTCACACGCGTTACATAATAATTACCCCAAGAAGAATCTTTTGTCCATTTTAATCCTTCAATTTTCAACTCTTCTTTTGGATCGATTGTTTTCGTTTCAAGACCAATTGCAGCTGTAATTGGTTTAAATACAGAACCCGGTACCGATAATTGTGTAAAGCGATTCGTCATCGGTTTTTTCGGATCATTATTCCAAGCTTCGCGTTGCGCTTTCGATGTTCCTCGTGCAATTAAATTAGGATCATATGCTGGACTACTTACTAGTGCAATTGTTTCTCCACTTTTCGGATTGATTGCTGCACTTGAACCAGCTTCGCCCTTCATTTCATTATACGTTTTTTCTTGAACAGCACTATCAATAGTTAAAGTTACATTTTCTCCATCAACAGCATCTGTTTTTGCCAAGTTTTTAATTTCTTTTCCTTGCGCATCTTCTACAAAGACACGGCCACCTTTTTTACCGCGTAGCTTTTCCTCTAATACTTGCTCTAAACCAGCTTTACCAACTGGGTCATCAGCTTGATAGCCTTTCTTTTGTAGCGTTTTTAAATCTTCAGCATTTACCTTTCCAATATAACCAGTCAGATGAGCTGCCGCTTCCCCTAACGGATATGTACGAACATTTACAGGTTTTGTTGAAACACCTGGTAAATCAATGTACGTATTTTGCGTTGCCCCTTCAGGCAAAATTCCAATTGGTACGAGATACCCTGGTTTTACCCATTTAGCAGCTAATTTTTGATCAATTTCTTCTACAGACATATTTAATAACTTCGCTACTGTTTCTTTCGTTTGCGGAGCAGTATCGCCTAACTTTTCAGGAATCAATCCGATTTCAGAAGCTTTCCCATTCGTTGCAAGACCTTTTCCATTACGATCGTATATTTCACCACGTTTTGGCTGTGTTGTCTGCATACGTACTTTACTATCTTTCGTCATGCCAGGGAAAATAAAATCAGGAGTCCAATCTATTTTCCAAGATTCTTTATCTCCATCTTTTTCTTTCACCATTTTTGCTTCATGGCCAAAAGTAATTTTACCACCAACTGTATCCATGCTTACTTTAAAAGGAACAGGGCCTTCATCTTTTTTATCTTCTTTTATTTCCCCTGTTTCTACCTTTAAGTCTTTCACTTCGATACCAGAATAAATTTTTTCATATTTCTCAGTAAACTCTTTCTTTGAAATATCTTTTTTTGCATTTTTTGATAGTTGATCATACATATCTGCAAATTTTTGTTTATTCCACGCTTTTACATATGTATCAAACGCTTCTTGTGGTTTTTCTTCTTTACCACATCCAACTAACATGAATGTTAAGCAAAGAAAAAGAATCCCCCATATCTTTCTCAATCGATTCTCCTCCTCTTTCTATATTAGTACTTTTGAAAATTTTAGCATTTTTACATGCTACCTATCATTATAGCACTATCGAATCTCATCTATAAACTTATATTGGTGAATATAAATAAAAAGATTGATGCGAATTCTCACATCAATCTTCTTTATTATTGTTGTTTCTCATATACGTGGTAATAATACGTATACGGGTTTTTTTCATCTGTTAAACCTTTTTCTACAAAAATCTCTTTCCAATTTGTCATATCCATTTCTGGGAAGAATGTATCTCCTTCAAATGCATAATGAATTTTTGTTATATACAACTTGTCTACGTATGGTAAAAAGAGATCGTAAATTTGCGCTCCGCCAAAAATAAAAATCTCTTCTTCATTTTTACATAGTTCGAATACTTCTTCTACAGAATGAACAACTTCACATCCTTCAACGTGATATCCTTCATTACGAGTTACAATAATATTACGTCTTCCAGGCAGCGGTCTACCAATCGCTTCATAGTTCTTTCTTCCCATAATAAGCGGGTGACCCATCGTTGTTTTCTTCACGTATTGTAATTCACTCGGTAAACGCCAAGGTAAATTATTATCTTTACCAATTACTCTATTTTCGTCCATTGCGACCATAAATGAAACAATCATTTTTTCATCTCCTCTACAATTATACTGCAACCGGTGCTTTAATTGCTGGATGCGGATCGTATCCTTCAATCGTTAAATCTTCCATTTCAAAATCGAAAACAGATTTCACATCTGGATTTAATGTAAGTTTCGGGAACGGACGTGGTTCACGTGCCAATTGCTTTTCTACTTGTTCAAAATGATTTGTATAAATGTGTGCATCACCAATTGTATGAACAAATCCCCCTACTTCAAGACCACATTCGTGTGCAATTAAATGTGTTAGTAGTGAATAACTTGCGATGTTAAATGGTATTCCAAGGAATATGTCACCACTTCTTTGATATAGCTGACAAGAAAGCTTTCCGTCCGCTACATAAAACTGGAATAATGTATGACAAGGGGGTAATGCCATACTTGGTACGTCTTCAGGATTCCAAGCAGAAACGATTAAACGACGTGAGTCTGGTGTTTTTTTAATCATTTCAATTACATCTTTTAATTGATCAAGTGTCTCACCAGCTGTCGTTTTCCAAGCTCGCCACTGTTTACCGTAAACGTCTCCTAAATAACCATATTTATTTGAGAAATCATCATCTTCTAAAACGTTCTTTTTAAACAATTCCATCTGCTCATCGTACTGTACTTTAAATTCTTCATCTTGTTGTGAGCGAAGACCAAAATCCGTCATGTCAGGACCAGTATACTCATCACTTTCTACCCAGCTCTTAAACGCCCATTCATTCCAAATATTATTATTATGCTGCAATAAATAGCGAATATTTGTATCACCTTTCATAAACCAAAGTAGTTCACTTGCTACAAGGCGAAATGGTACTCTTTTTGTCGTTAATAAAGGAAATCCTTTACTCAAATCAAAACGCATTTGATATCCAAATACAGATACAGTTCCTGTCCCTGTACGATCTTCTTTCTTCGTACCATGTTCCATTACATGGCGGCATAAATTTAAGTATTCATTTTCAGCATGTTTCATATGTAGGAAAACCTTCTTTCAATCGTATATGCAATTTATCATAACATGAAAAATGGTAAATTTAATAATCCTAATTAATAAAATTTCTTCCGCTAATTCTTACAAAATTATTAACTTTCCAAATTTAAAAAGGTTTTCATTTTCTATTACCGAAAGTATAGTGCGGTAGAACAAAATTTATATTTGGAGGTTAGAAGTATGTCTAAAATTGAAACGCCTGTTATGACTTCTTTACAAACAGCGGTTGAAAAAATGATGAAGGATTTAAATGTTCCTGGTGCTGCTGTCGCTGTTATAAAAGACGGTGAAGTTATTATTTCAGAAGGTTTCGGCTATCGTAATATAGAAACAAAAGAGGCTGTTACACCGAATACTCGATTCGCAATCGGTTCCTCAACGAAAGCATTTGGCACACTTTCATTAAGCTTGTTAGCACAGCAAAAAAAGTTTAATTGGGATACCCCTATCCAGTCTTATATACCTAACTTTACTTTATCTGAACTACTTGCTAGCTCACAAGTTACAGGACGGGATTTAGCTTCTCATCGAACTGGAGTAAGTCGTCATGAGGCTCTTTGGTATAGTTCTTCCTTATCTCGAAAAGATCTCGTTGAAAAAATAAAACATTTACCACTTGATGCACCGTTCCGGACTGCATTTCTATATAACAACTTAATGTATGCAACAATTAGCTACATTGTTGAAAACATTACAAATCAAACGTGGGAGCAATACACTACAGAACATATTTTAGAACCTTTAAATATGAGACATACAAACTTCTCTGTTAACGATTCACAAACTACAGATGATTATGCTTTACCTTACATTGAAAATGACGGTGAAATAAAAGCAGTTCCATTCCGTAACATCGATACAGTTGGCGCTGCTGGGTGTATTAATTCCACAATTGAAGATATGGCAAATTGGGTACTTCTCCACTTAAATGAAGGAAAATTTGGAGATCATGAATTAATCTCCTCTGAATTATTACAACAAATGTATACACCACACAATTCAATTCCAGACCAACCGGTTTTATCACTCCCTGAATCTCCATTAAATAGTTACGGTCTTGGTTGGTTTATTAGCGCTTATCGTGGTAAAAAAGTGATTCATCATGGCGGTAATATCGATGGATTTTCAGCGCTTGTTTCATTTATACCAACAGAAAACATAGGCCTTGTCATTTTAACGAATGCTGGAGGAACATTACTTCCTACTTATCTCGCTAATCAAATTTATGACGAACTACTTGAATTAGAATCCATTGATTGGCATAAACGTGCTGTAGAAGATACTAAAAAAATGAAGGAAATGATGAAAGAAGCAACTGAATCCCTCCCTGAACAAATTAAAGGGACTACACCTTCGCACAAGTTAGAGGATTATACTGGTACTTTTGAACATCCTGCATACGGAACATTACAAGTATACAAACGAGATGATTCGTTATATGTACAATTTATGGAAATGGATATTCAATTAGGGCATCATCATTACGACATCTTCTCTACAAAAGTTGACTTATTCCAAATGAAAATGAGCTTATTATTCGCTTATGAAATGAATGTACGTGGTGAATTCCCATCCCTTCAGTTACATGTACCTGCTATGTTAAGTACACAGCCGCTTACATTTAAGAAAATTAAATAATTATTTTGATGGTAAAAAATAAAGGTAGGTGCAAATCACACCTACCTTTTCTATTTCATATCAATCTTATCTGGTTGAAACCAACTTGGTTTTGATAACTCAAAGTTTTTATGATCTTCCAATACAATAGTAAGACGCTCTAACGTATCATCCAACATATGTGGTGCTGCTCTTAATGTCCAGACAACTGATGAGAAAACTGTCATGCCAACGTACACCGCATATAATTTCCAGAACTCCTCTGGTATTCTCCTATTAAAGTATCCTTCTATTTGTCCGATTGAATACGGAATACTAATGTCCCTTGCAAATAGTGCAATTTTCACGAAATCATGCAGTGGATCGCCCCAGTCATAACCATTAAAATCAACTACACCTACATATTTCCCATCCCGTACAATTATATTTTCTAAATGAAAATCATCGTGTTGAAATCGATTTGGGCGATCCTTTACATACATTTCATTTTCATCTATAAACTTAATAATCTTATCATCATTTTTTATTTTTATTCCGCATGTTTTGTATGCTTCTAAATATTTACTATGTTTTTTCATTGCTCTTTCATGCCATGGAAGTATATCATTAGGAGCTTCATATGTATGCATTTTTGCTAAATCTTTTCCTGCCTCTATGCCAATATCATATTGTTCTTTTGGTGAATACGTAGGCAATAGCTTCTTCGCATCTTCCCCTTCTAAATATGAAAAAATACTATAGCATACACCTTCTTCTTCCAATATACCTATTTCAATTGGCCTTTGTGCCTGTACGTTACGTTTTACCATTTCATTTAAAATTTGAAACTCTATTTTCTTTCTTTCATACTCTTTTATATCTCCTGTCCGAAATAAATATTTTTCATTATTTGCATTCGTAATTACATATTTCTTATCTGGAGAGAAACCTTTAGAAATTTCTTCAATATTCGCTGCATCTTTTACAATTTGTATATTGTTTTGCCGTGCTGTAATTATCTTCATATCTATTTCCCTTACATTTCTGCATTTGGTGTATAGGCTACTTCTACAATAAATCCATTCGAATCGTAAAAATCAATCGTATAGTACCTTTTTGAATAATGATTCATTTCAATTGGACCACGTATTACCTTCACTTTCGTACTAGAAAGAAAATCTGCTACTTCATCAACTACTTCTCTATGAATAGCTTGATAACAAATATGTCTAGGACCTAACGTCCTTACGATTTCCTCATCTACTTCTTTAAAGTATATTTCACTTTCTCCCGTGCTATATGCTACTTCATTTAACTTTCTCCATCCAATTATCGGAAACAACTTATCATAATAAGAAATGGATTCCTCTAAATTTGCTACTCAAAATTCAATATGATGAATACACTCCTTGTACTACTTGCACAATTTCCATCGGCTTATGAACCATATAATCGGGTGCGTCTTTTTTCACTGTTTCAATAACATCATATCCCCAAGATACCCAAATTACATTCACCCCAGCCTTTTTACAAGCTGCTACATCTCGCTGTTCATCACCAATGTATAACATATCTTGCTCTGTTATCTTTTTCGATTTTAAAAATCTTTTTATCATTTTATCTTTACCAAACAAATTTTTAGAACAATACACTTCTTGAATATTTTCGATACCATTATTGTGCAAAAACGCCCGAATATGCTCTTCTGAGTTAGATGATATGACCGCAATACCGTATCCTGTTTTATGTAGTTCATCTAATACATCCTTCATCCCATGAAATAAAACAAGATTTTTTATAGCAGGCTGATACAATTTATAAAATTCCAAAGCTAATATCGGTAATTTATACAGTGGTACATCGAGTTGTTTACATCTCTCTGTCATCGTTAATTTACGTAAATGTTCAATTTCGTCTTCCTTTACTGCTTTATACCCATGTTTTTCAGCAAGTTGATTATAAATCGGTACAAATATATTTTGTGAATCTACTAATGTGCCATCAAAGTCAAAAACAATATATTTTTGCATCTCCATACTCCTTTTGCTTCTTTTTTCTAAACCTATGTTATTCAACAACATAGTTGTCTGTCCCTTCTATAAAAATAAAAAAGAACAAGATTTTCTCTTGTTCTTTTTAAGACAACCATTTCGGCGGTACATTCGTATTCCAATAAATATTTCCTAACTCATGATGTCCAGAGTATCCATCATCAAAACGGTGATAATGGAAATTAAAATAATAACCATCTTGCGGCGGATGATCTCTTCTTACATGGAAACGCAATAAATCATTTCCTGATTTCGTATCGTAGACGTGAAAAATCTTTTCATTATTTCCACCAGCTGGTTTTTGAGAAATCGCTAATGATTGTAGTGAATCTTCTGGTACATCACTAGCAAGCTCAGCAATTGCCTCTTCAATTTTCGGTAATATTACATCTTTAAACTCATCTTCAATTACTGGACCAATTTTAGTACCAAACTTTTGCATCGACTGCTTTTCTGCTTCTTGCATTGCATAAGTAATAAAAGTATCGGTGGTTAACCTGTCATTCGTTTCTTCATATGTATAGGACGTGCTCTCCAAACTTTGTTGCCCAGCTGTGCTCGTAGGCTTGTCCGCAGCTTTGGCATTATCAAGTAATATGGAAGGAGGCGTCACTAAACCAAATGTAAATACGGTAATTAATGCGACTAAGGTTTTTCTAAACCAATTTGGCATTTATGTTCCCTCCCCTTTCACTCATTATTTTTTTATATAACGGTGGTTTCTTCTATTATACAAAATGATTGTAATTTTTGCACTTTACAATTTTGTTAACGTTCACATATTTTTCACTTGAATATGAAATTGTAAGGTTTCATACAATAAAAATACAACAATAATAAGGAGGCGATCAGATGACTTTAGATGTCATGTATTCCGCCGCAAGCATACTCGTTTTAGTATATTTTATTTATCAATGTGTTACAGACTAGAAAAAGAGCCGTCAATGGCTCTTTTTTAATGGTAAAAATACAATCCATACAATTAATAAAATAAAAATAATGCCACCAATCACAGCTGGCAATAAATAAAACTGGGCAAGTATAACTATTCCATACAAAAGTATTGCTGGTAGTAGTAAATAACGATTTGCCTTCCATCTTAACAAAAGTAAGTTCCCTTCATCACAATATAAATGAAGAAACATCTTATTCGTAAATTCATTCCAATAATCACGTGCATAGCGAGAAATTGCAACTACAGCAAATACGAGAACAATAGCTGCAATCCACCTAGGAGTCATAATTATACTTGCAGTACTGATACATACAATTTGAATATAAAATATTCGTGCAGTACTTGTACGGAAAAATTCTTTCAAAAAAGATTCGACAATACGAGAATCAGCTTTTTTTCCTAAAAGTCTTTTAGAGTACGGAAACATCCACGGTTTTTTATTCGAACTACTCGGTTTAGCCGCATGACCACCAACTTGCATAATTCCGCTCGTCCAGCGCATGCTTTCCTCCTTTTCTTTCTCAATTTCTTTAAAAAAGAACTTTTTATAATTCATTTTCGCTTTTACTAATACACTACTTAAGAAAATTACTAAACCGATAAATAGAATTGAATAAAATGGATTTTTATAAATAAAAAATAAACTAATTCCAAAAAAGGACACGCTCATAGAAAATACTACATTTTTTACAATCCATAAAACCCATCGTTTCTCCGCATGTACATGAATAAATCTCGTTAACAACGACATCATAAATCGAAATATAGTAAAGAATACCCAAAATAATAGGACTTGTATCTCTGTTACTCCGATACTTTTCATCAACACCGGTAACATAATAACAACTACTATTACATTCGTTATCGCTATTCGAACAAATGTGTACATCATGCCGTACTGGACTAATTTTCGCATATGATTTGGATATGAAATTAAAAATAAACTATCCGCTTGTTCAAAAAACGAACGAACTCCTCTCGGATATGTTATTAGATAAAATACGAGTAATCCTAATCCGAAATAAATCGTCTCTTCCATTGATAAATTTCCCATCCATAGCGATCGATAATAAATTCCCATAAATATAAGTGCTGGAATAATAATATATAATGCAACTGTCCAATCTGTTACCGAACGTATAGACTTCCACTTCCGCTGAAGCTCATGGCGTAATCTTTTATAAAATTGTTGTTTAATCATGTTGTTCACGCCTTACGATTACATCAAAGCAGTCTAGTAATGAGCTACCCGGCATTTCCGCTAACATTTGAATAGATTCTAAATGTCCATCTGCGACTAATGTACCTTGTGAAATGAGTAAAAATCTTTCACAAATTTTTTCAGCAGTATCCAATACGTGCGTACAAAGTAAAATTCCTGCTCCGCGCTCTTTTTCTTTATATAAATAACTTAAAAACTCTTTCGTAGCTACTGGATCTAAACCGATAAAGGGTTCATCAATGATATAAAAATCTGGCTCAGTTAAAAACGCCAATATTAGCATCGATTTTTGTTTCATACCTTTTGAAAACTTTGATAAATACTCATGTTTATGCTTATCCATTCGAAAAGTATGTAATAATTGTTCCGCTCGTTCTTCCCAGCTTCCCATTTCACTTCCACGAGCAGCCATTAATAATTCAATATGTTCCCAGAGCGTCAAGTAATCATAGTATGTTGGATGTTCTGGCACGTATGCATACGGATTTTTCTTTTCACCGAATGATATTTCACCGTCCATATTTACAAGTAATCCGAGCATCGTTTTTATCGTCGTACTCTTCCCAGCACCATTTGCTCCAATAAGAGCAACTAGTTCACCTTTTTCGATAGAAAAAGCTATATCATGAATTGTTTTTTCGCCTATTTCATATCCGGCTGAGCGGATATTTACTTCTAACATGCATTTCCCCTCTTTCCATTTCCAATACAATCAAGGAAAAGAATAACATATAACTATCTGTATATCATTATAAAATATTTATTTTCATAGCAGGAAAAAACATTTTTTAACAGAATATTAAATGTTTGATTACATTTTATTGGGGTGAATAATATGTCTTTTCAAATTCGTGAAGCAACGATAGATGATATAGACGCACTTTGTTCTTTAACGAAAGAATTAAAAGGTTCCTCTATTTCCTATGAAGATATGAACAATCGATTACAATTCGTACAAATGAGTCCGTTTGATTTTTTATATGTTTACGAGGAAGAAGAAGCTATATTTGGATTACTTGGATTTCGTATACGTGAAAATTTAGAAGATGTAACACGTTATGGAGAGATTTCAATTATTAGCGTCGATTCTAACATACGACGGAAAGGCATTGGACAAGTATTGATGGATTATGCAGAGCAATTAGCAAAGAAACATAATTGCATTGGCACATGGCTAGTTAGTGGAACAAAAAGAGTAGAAGCTCATCCTTTTTACAAAAAATTAGGATATGAAGTAAATGGCTACCGATTTGTAAAACATTTTTAAACTACTTATAATTGAAGGGACTATAACTATGACAAACATTAAAGCAATTTTCATTGATCGTGACGGTACAATTGGTGGTGACACTACAATACATTATCCAGGATCTTTTACATTATTTCCATTCACAAAAACATCCTTGCAAAAACTAAAAGCTAAAAATATAAAAATTTTCTCTTTCACAAATCAACCTGGTATCGCAGATGGAATAGCAACTGTAGCCGATTTTGTACAAGAATTAGAAGGCTTCGGTTTTGATGATATTTATGTATGTCCTCATAAACACGGTGATGGTTGTGAATGCCGTAAACCAAGTACAGGCATGCTGCTTAAAGCAGCAAAAAAACATGGGCTTGATTTAACACAATGTGCTGTAGTTGGTGATCGCTGGACTGATATTGTTGCAGGAGCAAAAGTAAATGCGACAACGATTCTAGTCCGAACAGGCGCTGGGTATGATGCTTTGCATACGTACCGAGACAAATGGGCACATATTGAACCAAACTACATTGCAGATAACTTTGAAGATGCAACAAACTGGGTTTTAAATCAACTATAATACAAATGAAGATTTTGATGCGCTCAAAATAATTTAAAACATAGTTAAAATAGCCTTTTTGGCAAATAATTGTCTTCCACAAAACGGATTACCTCAAAAGGTAGCAAGTTCCCTTTTGATAAGCAAACATTGCAATTCAAATTTTATTTTTTATTAGTAACAGCAATTAACGTAAAGAAGGAATAGCTTAGTGGCTATCCCTTCTTTATTGACTTCTATTATTTACATTTGTTATCTTTTTTTATTGAGTATTCTCATCGTTTTTATACTCCAAAATATCCCCTGGCTGACACTCCAAAGCTTTACATATCGCTTCTAATGTTGAAAAACGAACCGCTTTTGCTTTCCCATTTTTCAAAATAGAAAGATTCGCCATCGTAATTCCAACCTTCTCCGAAAGTTCCGTTACACTCATCTTTCGTTTTGCTAACATGACGTCAATATTAATAATAATTGTCATATCCACCACCTCAGACTGTCAAATCATTTTCTGATTTTATGTTAATTGCTTCTTGTAGAAGGCGTTGAAGGATAGCGGCAAAAACGGCGATAACGAGCGAAGCAAAAACGATAATAAGTCCCACTAACCCAATAGGAGGGTCCATTTTTTTCGCTATAAAATGAAAAAGTGGCAAACCCAATACATACAAACCACTGATTGTAACTGCACAGTGCTTTATATTCTTTAACGCCTTTACAGATAATTCCGAGAACGCTGTGTTCTCGTCAATATACTGTAAAAGATTGAAAGCCTGATAAAGAGCAACGTAAAAAGGCACAGCTGCTCCATACATCACAATGAAAACAAGATATTTTATCGAAGCAATATTAGGATACAAATTCTCTGTGAAATCCGCCATTTCCGGCACTAAAAATATGCATAAAGCAAGTACTGAAATTCCAGCAAGAAAAATAATTACTTTTAAGAACGTTGTTGAACTTCGTTTAAGATTCATTTACAATACCTCATTTTTTTAATGATAACATAATTTTATCATATTTTTTATCGTTTAACAATAAATAAATATCGTTTTCATTGCGTTTAATTTAGGCAAAAATAAAAAAGAATTTCTCATTACAAAGAAATTCTTTTTCTTGAAAATGTCTCTTTCAACTTAATTTTTTAAAACGTTAATTCGTAATGGAAATAACGATTATCTCTCAAATAACCATTTTCAGCATATAATCGTTGTGCTGATAAATTATCAATCTCTGTTTGCAATTTTACACCTTTTGCTCCATTCTCTAATGCGTATTCTTTAGCAGCTTCTAATAATTTTTTACCTGTTCCGGCTCCACGCTTCGCCGCTTGTACAAATAAATCATTTAAAATCCATAATTCTTTCATTGAAATGGAAGAAAATGATGGATATAGTTGTGTGAACCCAATATATTCGCCGTCTTCAACTGCTACGAAAATAACGGACTCTTTTTTCTCAATTCGATTTCGTAAAAATACTTTTGCACCTTCTAAATCAGAATCCTGCCTATAAAACATGCGATAGTTATTAAAAACTGATGCTAGTCCATCTAAATCTGCAATTGTTGCCTCATATATTCTCATTTTACTCCATTCCCCTTCCAATACTGTCTCATTATATCCGTTGCCCATTTAGGCTGGTGTATTTCTTCTTTCGGCATAAACTCTTTCATTATTGGTTTTATATCCAATATAGGAGTACCATTAATAGCATCTAATCCCTCAACAATAATTGATTTACCTTCTCTTTTGATCACCTTTACAATTGTTACACCTATGCGATTCGGGCGATTTTTTCCGCGCTGTGCAAAAATACCTACTTCAGGATAATCTTTATTATTTCTAGGATGTCTAGCAAAATACTGAATTTGCTCGTCAGTTACTTTATGAAAATAAAAAACAACTTCAATATGGGAAAAATCTTCAATCCCTTGTATACTTTCTTCTGCATACATTTCAGTTAAAGTTATACGGGATCTTACTTCTCCCCAATCATCATCTTTTATTTCCTTTCTTTCATTATGTACAAATGCGATTGGTTGAACTGAAAACATACGCATTCCCCCTTAAATGTAACCACTTACATTATAAAATATTTTCTGAATGTTTTCCAGATATATGAATTAAGTTTACATAATATAATTATAATCTATTTATCTAAAGCTACCTTGACTGCTTCAATTGCATGTATATAAGTCGTATCAAATATCGGGACTGATACGTTTTCTTGCTTTATTAATAAACCTATTTCCGTACAACCTAATATAATTCCTTGTGCTCCTTCTTGTACTAATTCTTCTATAACCCTTTTATAATACTCTCTAGATTGAAATACTATTTTTCCTAAACATAATTCTGTATATATTACTTTATTTATTTCTTTTCTATTTTTTTCTGATGGTACTATTACTTTTATATTATTTTCTTCTATACGTGACTTATAGAAATCTTGCTCCATTGTATATTTAGTTCCAAGCAGACCAACCTTTTGAATGTCTTTTCTTTTAATTGCTTTTGCAGTTGCATCAGCAATATGTAAGACTGGAATATCAATTTTCTCCTTTATTTTTCCAACTACCTTATGCATTGTATTTGTACAAATGATTATAAAGTCTGCTCCTCCCTTCTGTAATGAATACGCCGCATTCGCTAAAACTTCACCTGCTCCATTCCAATCTCCTCTAGACTGGAATCTTTCAATCTCTTCAAAGTCCACACTATTAATCAAACATTTTGCTGAATGTAGCCCTCCTAATCTCTCTTTTATTTCTTCATTAATAATTCGATAATATTCAGAAGTTGATTCCCAACTCATACCACCTATAAGACCTATCGTTTTCATACAAACACCTACCTAAACTATTTTTATAAAACTAATAGCAATGTTTTATTATGTATATTATACATAATAAAACAAGACTTTAAGTTTGGAATATAAAGTCTTGTTTTAACGGAAAATACGGAAATAATAAAGAATAATTCTACTTTCATTTCCAAGGAAATTTTTATATAATATTCTGAAATTAGTAATCTGATTTTTTTATGAATTCTTTATACTTATAATTAAAACACTCTCGATACAGCTCTTTGATTTCATCATATGATGGAACACGTGGGTTATTAGCTGGGCTACCACTTTCAATTGCATCTGATGCCATTTTAGAAATAGCATTTTCAAATTCAATTTCATCGATTCCGTATTCTTTTAAATTTGGAATACGAAGATCAAAGCAAAGTTTTTTTATTTCACCAAGTGTGTAATCTGCTACTTCCTCATCAGAATTCGAATACAAATCCTTATTTAAACTACGTCCAATTTTTGCTAACCTTTTCATTGCACTTGTTTTTGTAAACTCTAACACTGTAGGTAATAGTATGGCATTTGATATTCCATGCGGTACATGAAATAATGCTCCCACTGGCCTTGACATTCCATGAACTAATGTAACTGATGCATTAGAAAATGCAATTCCAGCTTGTAAGGAAGCAATCATCATCGCTTCTCTTGCCTCCATATTACGTCCATCTTCATATGCTATACGTAAATATTTCATAATACTTTCAATAGCTGAAAGAGCAAGTACATCTGTAAGTGGTTGTGAAACTTTAGAAATATACGCTTCAATTGCATGACATAACGCATCTATTCCTGTTGCTGCCGTAATTTGTGGTGGTAATGAACTTGTCAAAACTGGATCTATAATTGCTACTTTCGGTATAAAACTAGGATGCTTCATCATCATTTTTACATCTGTTTTTTTATTCGTAATTACTGCTACACTTGTAACTTCCGATCCAGTACCAGAAGTTGTCGGAATTGCAATAAGTGGTAGTGGGTTGTTTTCTATTTCAATATCCTTTTGGACATAATCCTCAACTTCTCCACCATTTGTATATAAAACCGCTACTGCTTTCGCAGCATCAATACAACTTCCACCACCAATACCGATAATAAAATCACACTTTTCCTCTTTACAAAGAGATAACGCTTCTAACACGTGTATATTTGTAGGCTCAGCATCTACTTTATTATATGTACTAACAGTAATACTTTTCTTATTTAGTTGTTTTATACACTTTTCAACATATCCTAATTTCTCCATAATTGTATCAGTAACTATAAAAGCTCTTTTCCCTAACTTTTTTGATTGTTCCCCCAGTTTTTCAAGCGAATTCCTTCCATATAATACCGACTTTGGCATACGAAACTCAGAAACTTCTTGCAAGTACTCCACCCCTTCTTATCCTAATTAATATTTTATGATATAAATTATCGATTTGATGAATCTTTACGATTCGAATGTTTAATAGAGTCCTGTTAAAGTATAGAACGCGATAACTAAAAATACAGCAACCGTTTTCAAAATTGTAATAGCAAATATATCTTTATAGGACTGTTTATGTGTTAATCCTGTTACTGTAAGAATAGTAATAATAGCCCCGTTATGCGGTAGTGTATCCATTCCTCCTGATGCCATTGATACGATACGGTGCATAACTTCTAATGGAATATCAAATTGATTGGCCGCTGCAATAAATTTATCTCCCATTGCACTTAATACTATTCCCATACCTCCTGATGCAGAGCCTGTAATTCCAGCTAAAATATTCGTCGTTACTGCACCATTCACTAACGGATTTGTGAAAGTAGCAGAGATACCATCTCTCATAATTGCGAAGCCTGGAAGTGCTGCAATGACACCACCGAATCCAAACTCAGCTCCTGTATTCATCGTTGCAAGTAGTGCTCCACCAATACTTGTATTCAATCCAGCTTGGAAACCTGTTACTACTCGCTTCCAATATAATAATAACGTTGTTAAGATCCCTATAATAAGTGCCAATTCTACAGACCAGATTCCTACTACTGCACTTAATTCTACTTTTCCAAATGCTTTCATACCAATTGCAGAAAAATCAAAACCGCTTGGATACCACTTCGGTATCATAATAGTAAACACTTTATTCATTACACCTACTAAAATAAGTGGTATAAATGCAATAAGTTGTTGTGCTCTTGTGATTTCAATGTTATTAATTAATGGCATATTTTTTTGTTCTAATTGCAAAGATGCTGCCATTTCAGTATTTCCATTATTAAAACCAAAATACCCTTCACCTGCTGCTTTTGCCTTCTTACGTCTACTCTCTAAATATAGTAAACCTAATGTAAGAACAAAAATTGCTCCTACAATCCCAAGTATCGGTGCAGCATAAATATCCGTTTTAAAAAATGTTGTAGGTATTACATTTTGAATTTGTGGTGATCCAGGTAGTGCATCCATTGTAAACGTTACTGCTCCAAGAACAATCGTTCCAGGGATTAAACGTTTTGGAATATTAGCTTGTCGAAACAACTTAGCTGCGAACGGATAAACAGCAAACACTACTACATACACACTAACACCACTATACGTTAAAATAGCCCCCATTAATACAATCGCTAATATAGTACGTTTTTCACCAACTAACTCAATAATCGTTTTTGCGATAGAATCTGCAATTCCTGACATTTCCACTACTTTTCCAAATATTGCTCCTAATAAAAACACAGGAAAATATAACTTTATAAATCCAACCATTTTCTCCATAAAGATATTAGAAAAGAAAGGTAATACATAACTAGGTTCTGTCAAAAATACTGCAAATAATGCAAATATCGGTGCGAATAGAATAACAGAAAAGCCTCTGTATGCTACGAACATAAGTAAACTTAGTGCTAATAATATAATAACTAACTCCAATTTTACCCCTCCATTAAACAGAATATTCTAAATTTTATTGATAAACTTCTACTAATCTTTTAATTCTGACATCCCTCCTCTTATTCATGCAATTTTTTCATGCTAAAAATGTCTAATTATAAATATTCGATTACATATGAAAAATCCCTTTAAACAGAAACGAATTCCTCATCATACGTTATAAAGGGATTGCTAGCATCTATATTTACTAATTTATTAAACTTTTTTCTGCACAAAAATGATACAGTTCTTCAACATCTTTCACTATGTAAGTCGCACTAACTTCAGTCAGTTCTTTCTCACAGCCATAGCCATATAAAACACCAATTGAAGCAATTCCATTCTGATTCGCACCTATTATATCGTGCTTTCTATCACCAATCATTATCATTTCTTCTTTATTTAGTTCTTCATTTGTTTGTAAAATATGAGCAATTATTTCTTCTTTTTTTATTCTCGTACCATCTAAATTACTTCCAATGATATCTTCGAAATAATTCGTTAATTGAAAATGTTCTATAACTTGTTTCGCAAATACAGTGGGCTTTGAAGTAGCTACAAATATGCGATTCCCTGAACTTTTTAATTGTTGCAAGAGCTTCAGAATCCCCTCGTATACATTATTCTCAAACAATCCACGCTGCTTTAAATACTCACGGAAATAAAGAACAGCACGTTCAAGCTCTCCTTCACTCATATTATATCTCTCTATGAATGATTGCTGAATAGGAGGACCTATAAATGAATCTAACTCACTTATATGTACTTCTTCAATTCCTACTTTTTTTAACGCATACAAAACCGAATTTACAATCCCTTCTTTCGGATCCGTTAAAGTTCCATCTAAATCAAATAGAAATGTTTTATACATGTTTCATTCCTCCACTTAATTTGCTGTATAAATAACTGCTAACATCTCTTCCACTTCTCCCTATTATACTATCATTATCTATTTTTTCGAAAAATCAATTTCCATATGTCACATACTTTCAGTTACAAAATACGATAGATATGATAAAGTAAAAAAGTTACAATTATTTTAATAGAAACTGGTGAAACAAATGTCAATTACGTTAATTTTTATAATGGCTTTCACAATTGTAATCCACGCAGTTGAAACAAGCTCTTATAGTATTCGATTAGCGGGGGTTCGTTTAAAGAAGATTGCTGTCGCATTATCCGTCGTAGGAATCGTATTACTCATTTCAAGAACGTCAAACTTACTACAAGCCTTTTTACTTGGCGGGATTGTGGACGAAGCAAAACTAGATCCTTCTATTGATTTAGAGCATATTATACGTCTTGTACTATTATCTGCTTCTATCGGTACATTGCTTGCGATTATACTGTATCCAACTTTGACAAAACTATTTGGATATGTCATTCAAAACTTTGAAACAGACGGTTCTTTCATTCGAATGATGAAAACGAATAACATTCAAAAATTAAAGTACACAAAAAAATATGTCCGCTTTCCAAAGTTAGAAATGATTCATAGACTGCGTATCGGCGGTATTCCAAAGCGTATAATGCTTATTAACATGTTCGCTACTGCAATTTATACAGCGGGAGTTCTTTCCGCACTATATGCTTCTTTTTTAATTCCAGATTTCGCAACAAAAGCCACTACAGCTTCTGGTCTTATTAATGGTTTTGCTACTATTTTATTAACAGTGCTACTAGATCCACGTATTGCTCTTTTAACAGAGCGAGCTCTTCAATCAGAAGAAGGTGCTGAAGCAATGAGTAAAATGTATGCTTGGCTAATGATTTCTAGACTTTTTGGTACATTACTAGCTCAACTGTTATTCATACCAGGTGCTTACTGGATTACATGGATTATAAAGCTTATGAATTAAATTTACTCTCTAAAAAAAAGCAGGTGAGATAACAAATGACTATACAAACAGAACAAGATATCATTCGCTTAATAGAAAACGACGAATGGATGATGAATGTATTACAAATGGCAAAATCACTAGAGTTACCTGATTGGTGGGTTTGTGCCGGCTTTGTTCGTTCTAAAATTTGGGATACTTTACATGACTATGAAGCTAAAACGGCTATGCCTGATGTTGATGTAATTTATTATGATAGTCTACATCAAGATGAGATATACGAACAATCATTAGAAACGAAATTAAGGAATATTGATGCTACTATCCCTTGGTCTGTAAAAAATCAAGCTCGTATGCATGTAGTGAATAATATGCCACCATATTCTTCTGTTGATGCTATTTCTAAATTTCCTGAAACAGCAACAGCTTTAGGAGTTACACTTGATGAACTAAACAACGTCATATTAACAGCCCCATGTGGTATTGAAGATGTCCTTTCCTTACAAGTGAGACCAACAGCTCATTTTCTTGAATCGAAAGAACGATTACATATGTACAAAAACAGAGTTATAAAAAAGAATTGGCAAAGTAAGTGGCCTAACATCACAATCACATATCCAGAAATATAGAAAGGGTGCCCCGCATTTATAGAAGCACCCTTTTCTTCATTTCAAAAAATATATGACTGTTTCTGCAAACCTATCTGCTTCCTCATAATGAGGTGAATGACCGCTCTCTTCAAATACGATATACTTGCCGTTTCGGGCATCTTTATTAAATGTTTTAATTTGTTCTTCACACGTTACTACATCATGTTTTCCTACAATTAATAACATTTGATTCTGTACTTCTTTTATTTTATATAATAATGACGTATGACATAAGCCCTCTAATTTTAATCTATCAAAATGAATTTGAGAGCGATTTGAAAATACTTCCCACTCTTCATCACTGTATAAACTCTCATCTGTCCTATCTTCCTTATAATTGTAAATCTCCATTCTTTTTTCTTCTAATTCATTGCTTAGTCTTATATAAGCTTCTAACAACTCTTTTGAACTAGCATTGCTAGATGAATAAGCAAGAGACTCTTCTGCTACTTCTTCTTTTCCATATTTTTTTAATAAATGCCCTGTCTTTTGCAACAAAGCTCTACTTGTTAATGCAAAGTCGAAAGTTGGCCCTTCAAATATTATTTTCTCTATTGAACTTGGATATATCGACGCATATAACAATGCTAAATAGCCACCGAAAGAATGTCCAATTACAGACCACTTTTCAATTTGTAATGCTTTTCTTAGTTCCTCACAGTCTTCAATTAAATCATTTAATCCAAAAGCTTCATCCTCAGTAATTTCTTCTGAGCGACAAACACCCCTTTGATCTATCATCATTACATATAAAGAATCTTTTAAACGTTCCGCTTGATGAAATGAAAAATCGTAACAACTTTCTCCTGGTCCACCATGCAAGTATAGAACTGGTTGATTTTTAGGGTTTCCATGCGTTTCAACGTATAGCTTTTTGCCTTTAATATGCATGTATTTCCCTGCTTCTATCAAATTTGCCTTTATGATCATCACCTCCCTTTTTTACTGAATATTATAACATTTAATGTTAAATAATCCCTATTACATTTAAGAAGACTATAATTATTGCAAGTGGTGCTACAAATCGAAGTAAAAATGCCCAACAAGTAAATACTTTCTTTCCATAATTACCACCTACAAAAAACTCTGCTTCTAGTACCTTCTTCTCCATTTTGAATGAAACGAAAATACTAATAAATAGTGCTCCAAGTGGCATTAATATATTACTAGATAAAAAGTCTACCGCATCAAAAATATTCTTTCCAAAAATCGTAATATCACTCCATACTCCAAATGATAACGCAGATGGTATACCTACTAAGAAAATACAGAAACCAATGATCCATGATAGTTTCGTTCTTCTTTCTTGTTCACCATTTGCTAATGCTGAAACAACAGTTTCTAGTAGAGAAAATGCCGATGTTAATGTCGCAAATGTAAATAGTGCAAGGAATACTGTTAAGAAAAATCCACCGAATGGGATTTGACTAAATACAGATGGTAATACGATAAATAGTAATCCAGGTCCTTCTGTCGGCTCCATTCCTAATGAAAATACGGCCGGAAAAATGGCAAGACCCGCAAATAAAGAAACAAATAAATTCAATCCAACAATTGTTATTGCTGATTTTGGTAAACTTTCTTTTTTATTTAAATAGGAACTATAGGTAACCATAATTGAAATCCCGATACTAATCGCAAAGAATGATTGCCCCATTGCGAACAAAATACTTTCCGAAGTAATCTTTGAGAAATCTGGTTGTAAGAAAAACTTCACACCTTTCATTGCATCATCAAGTGTTAACGAACGAATAATAAGAGCGACAAATAAAACGAACAATGCTGGCAACATATATTTACTTGCTTTTTCAATTCCGTTTTGTACACCCTTTGATACAACCCATATCGTAATGAACATAAAAGCGAAATGTCCTATAATAGCCCAAGTGGGATTCCCAATTGTTTCAGTAAATAACGCACCGTAATTTTGTCCTGGAGTAATCAGTTGTCCAGTTATTCCTCTGAATAAATAAATTAATACCCATCCACCTACAACACTATAAAACGAAAGTAGTATAAAACACGTTCCAACGCCAAGGCGTCCGATCCAGTGCCATCCTGTATTTGGTGCGATGCTTTTAAATGCTCCAACTGCTTGTTTCTGCGTACTGCGTCCAATCATAAATTCAGCTATAAGTAGCGGTAGTCCAATTAAAACAGTAAATAATATAAAGATTAAAAAGAACGCTCCTCCCCCACTCTTCCCAGCGATATAAGGAAACTTCCATATCGCACCAAGTCCAATTGCTGATCCTGCTGCAGCCATTATAAACCCTAATTTCGAAGTCCATTGCTCCGTCTGTTTCATCTCATTTTCCTCCTAATTAAATCTTTTTATATAAATAAATAAATTTTATAGACCTATCCAAACAAACCCTCCATTTCTTCTTCCATATAATAAAAAATGGCCTAGCATCTCTATATAAAGAGACGCTAAGCCATTTACTTAACGCGGTACCACCCTTATTGATTCCATTATGAATCCACCTTAGTAGTAATCGTTTGATTACAAACCTAATATCGAAGGTTAACCGTTAAGATTTACTAAGAATGTGATTCCGTTCCACCTTACTGCTCCTAGGCGAGTTCAGGATGTCATTTGACTATGTCGCACCAACCCATAGCTCTCTGTACAAATACATGACCTTACTACTCCTATTCAACACATTTTAATATTTAGAATATATTTTCTTTTGAAATTAATATGAAGTATATCGGTTATATTTGTAACTGTCAAGGAATATATTGATTTTTTGTCGAAATGGTTCATATTGATAACTCACTTTCACTAAGCTTATTAGCAAAAGAAAGAGTCTATATTTTCACCTTTTCAAACGAACTATAAAAAAAGAATCTTCACGATAGTCGCGAAGATTCTTTTTACGGTATAAGACGAGTACAATCTCTCGGAAAAGCACTCGCCTCTCGTACATTTGTTAATTCTAATAGTTTATATACAATCCTTTCTAACCCAATTCCGAAACCTCCATGCGGGGGACAACCGTATCGGAATGTATTTAAATAAGATTGAAATTTCTCTGGGTGTAATCCTTTTTCTTTAAACGAAGCGAGTAACATTTCATAATTATGAATTCGCTGTGCCCCTGACGTTATTTCTAACCCTTTATATAATAAGTCGAATGAATCAGTAATAGCTGGATTCTCTTTATTTTGCATCGTATACATCGGTCTCGCTTCTTTCGGATAATGTGTAATGAAAACAAATTCACTATTATATGTTTCCTTTACATATTTCCCTAGTAACTTTTCACCTTCTGTATCTAAATCCCCTACAGGAGATTCTTTACGATACTTACTTTTCAAAATTTCTTGTGCTTCTAACAATGTAATTTTAGGTATTTCAGTAATAACAGGTACTTCTATTTGTAATAGTTGTAGTTCTATTTCACATTTTTTCGCTACTTGTTGAAACATATATCGTAAAACATCAGTTTCTAGTTGCATCACTTCATAAAAATCATGAATAAAACCAAGTTCTACGTCTAACGATATATATTCATTCAAATGACGGGAAGAGTTATGATGTTCTGCTCTATATACAGGTGCAATTTCAAAAACTCGTTCTAACCCACCCGCTACCATCATTTGTTTGTAGAACTGTGGTGATTGCGCTAAATAAGCTTCTTTTTGGAAGTATGGAAGCTTAAAAACATTTGCTCCTCCTTCTGCCCCTTGCGAAACAATTTTCGGCGTAAATATACGTGTGAAATCGTTCTCTATAAGAAATTCACTAAAGCTCTGAACGAGTGTAGATTTCACTTTAAAAATCGCTGCGGTTCGCTCATGTCTTAGTGAGAGTACCCGCTCATTCAATAGTTGATCTAATCCAACTTGTAACTTCTTTTTGTTTATTTCAAATGGAAGTGGTTCTGCACCGTTTATTACTTTCACTTCATGAGCAAGTACTTCAACACCCAATTCCGTTTTCGACGTCTCGACTATCTCACCGATTACATGGACAACACTTTCTACATCAACTTTATATCCGGCCAATTCATTTTCTAATACACATTGAATTACTCCTGTTCTGTCCCGTAATAATAAAAAACTAACATTTCCAAGGTGCCGAATTTTTTTTACCCATCCTTGAAGTAATACAACCTTTCCACTTTGCTTTGTACATTCTTTTGTGAGTGAACGCTTCATTATTGAATCCATTATTTTTCCCTCCAGTAATTTTATATTTATTTACGTTATTGTTGTCATCGTCATCATCCACGGTCACTCACCCCCTTTCAAAGAATACAAAAATCCGCCCCTATAAATAGGGACGGATTTTTTTCCGCGGTACCACCCAAATTGTCATACTGATCATCTTAGCCCTGATAACGGTAGGTACCGTTTGCTTTTACTAATAATCACGTTCAAAGCAACGCTCACAGGTGTCTTTCCATCATGCGGTATCGCAACCTTCCCAGCAACCGGCTGCTCTCTGTAGACCTTTGCACCATGTACTTTTCCTGATCATCACTTTTTATATTTACAGAGTATTCTAACTCCTCTCCTTATAAAACGCAAGCCTTTTTTGAAACATTCTGATTTTCTAACTCCTAAATTCTTCTAAAGTGTGAAAAGTTAATTTTGTAATACATATTCTTATGTATCAAATTCGAAATTACACCTCTAACATTTTTCCATTTTTTACATAAAACCCAATTCATTTACGCATATTAATAAAAAATTTTATAGCGAGGTGTGTATATGCAAAAAGCAATTAGTTTCTTTCTCCTATTGTTTTGCCTAATTGTAGTAAACGAAACATACGCCTATTCACCAAAATCTTTACCAATCTCTCAAAACTCTGATCAATGGCAAGTGAATATTGATAAACCGAAAAAAACAAACAAGAATATGCTTCAAGCTAAAAAAGATGAATTTCAAACATATCATTTTTCAGTAAAGAATGTTGGGAATAGTGAGGTATATAACGTAAACGTCGAAGTATTCCGCAACGAACCAAATAAGAAAACGAAATATGAACTCTTTTCCCTAAAGGAAAGTCGTTTAGCAAGTGGAAAAACTGGATTTGAACACGCTAATTTACCTGTTGCTACAAAAGCAGATGAAGTTGATGTTATTATTACATGGCAAGAGCACCCATTCCGATCGATGCGAAATGGTCAAAAAGTTGAATCTAGAAAATTTAAAGAGCATTTTGTTTTTAAAGAAGCTAAAAAGTAAATGGGATACGGATATATTCACACTATCATTGATATAGCTTTATTTACTAGTACCAGTTCGTAAGCAAATTAAAAAGTCGTGGCTTATAAATGCCACGACTTTTTATATTAATTCGTACTAATGCCTCTCGCTGCCCAAATGCGATCGATATCAGCAGCATGTTGTCCGCCATATAAAAGAGCATCCGCTTGCTTAATCGCTTTTGCTCCATCACTGAATTTAGAGTTTGGTGTTAATGACCAGTGTGATTGTAAAATGATTTTCGTTGCTACATCACGGCCAAAAGCTTGTGCCATTTCGTATTGACCTTGAGCCCAAATTTCACCATCATCATGCACTTCATTCGTTATATCTTTCGGATATACTTTATTCGTATCTAATCGGCGTAAGCATGTTGGATCTGAACTAGAATAAGCTGTCGCATCCCATTCTCCAACACATGCTTTACCATATCCAGTAGTCGATACTGCATCTTCATATGTAGCACCTAAGAAGTCGCCAAATCCTTCTCCCATCGCTCCACCTTCTGCTGAACTACCAAAGCCAGGAACTTGGTTATCTTGAATCGAATGCCCATATTCATGTGCGATAATACCAGCATCTTCTGCATCATCAACACCGCCAGTACCGAAAGTTAAAGCTTTTGTTGATGGAGAATAGAATGAGTTATCATCAGTTGTACCATTAACATTCACTTTTATCGAACGGTTATTAATATTTTTAAAACCTAGACTTTGAATGTAACGTTGCAATGTGTCGATATGATAGTACGACATAACATCTTCAAAGCTATCATTTGCGCGTGTATAGTTAAATTGTAAATTCGTAGATTTTGTTTTCGCTTTTGAAGAAATCGTTACATATTCTCCAATTAAAAATCCTGTTCCATCTAAACCTTTTAACGTAACAGTTTTCAGTTGGTTCGTTAGAGCTGTTGAATCTGCATCGTTATTATCTTTTAAGCCTACTTTACTACCGCTAGATACGACTGGGTTAGGTAAAAATACTTTCCCTGACCCTTCAGCTTTTCGGTTTATATCAACCTTTTTAATTAACTTTCCATTTTCTGCATCAATAAATGTTTCCCATGCACCAAATGGATTATTAGAATGGACTACAACTTTATATACTGGACGAGCAATTCCTTCTTCAACAATATATCCGAACTCTTTATCTGTAGGAGCCCATAAATTTTGCTCACTTGCTTCTCCAACATACGCCATTGATTTTTGTATTGCATCTTTTTCACTAATTTTTGTCGTTACTTCCTTCACACCTGTAACAGGCTGATAATCAGAAACAGCGAGTACTCCCTTTCCCTCTCCGTTAAGCGTAACTGTTATTTGTTTTGAAAATACAGGTGCACCATTAACAACTTGTTGGAACCTAACATATGAAGCTACTGACGTTTCTGTTGTAGAAATATATTGCAAGTCTGAAAGGTCTGTTTTCAATCCATACTGCGCAGCATTTTCTTTTAAATATTCAGTTGCTTTTTTCTGTGGCGAATAAGCTTCTAACTTTACTTGCTGTTGTTTTTCCAATGCCGAAACCGTAGAAATCGTCCCCATTACTAACGGTACAGTCATTGCCATTGCCACCATTTTTTTATTAAACATAGAACCACTCCCCCTAATAAAGTAGCTCAACCTTATCCCATTACCACTAGGCAATCATTCCCCACAAAATGGGGGGATAAAAATTGAATCTACGAGTAATTCTCTATAAACACTTCTATTACCTTTTCATTTAGGGTAAGTGAAATTTTCTCAATATTTATGTGTAAAGTGAACACAATACTTTAGAAATATATTTCTAAAGCAATTCCTTAACTCTTAAACTTTTTAAATGACTTTGTAAAAAACAGGCCACTTTTTTACCTAACGGTAGGTTGAAAAAACATTAATGAATGATACGATTTATATAACCTTTTTTTAGGAGGCTTTATTATGAGCAAAAGTGAAGAAACACTCTCTTCAATTATGGAAGCAAGCTATCGACTGTTTGCCGGACATGGTATTACCAAAACGACTTATTCAATGATTGCTGAAGAAGTCGGAATTGCTAAACCGTCCATTTATTATTACTTTAAATCTAAAGATGCATTAATCGAATGTATTTTCACAGAATTATGTGCTGCGATGCAGTTTTCTTCCTTCTTCCATACAGAAGAGTTTACGAAAGAAAATTTTATTGAGAAATGCATTGAAATTGGATTCAAAATAATTGATGAACAGCAGAACGATCCTTATTTTAATCGTGTGTTGCAAGAATATGTATTACTATCTTCAAGAAATGATATGTACAAAGATCGATTACTAACTGTGCAAACAGAATATTTACAAGGATTTGAATCCCTCCTTACAAAAGCAAATGAGCTTCAATTGATTGAAAATAAAAATCTAGTTTCAAAAGCTCATATGTTAGCATTAGTGCTTGATAATGTCGGGAATTTTATGATGTTACATGTGGATATAGATTATAGACAAATATGGATGGAAGCTGTAAACAGTATTTTTGAAAGAAGGGATTGAATTGAATACTAAAAAACGAATTATCGGCTTAGACTTTGCTAGGGCCTTGGCGATGTTTGGTATGCTGCTTGTTAATTTTATGGTGATAACAGGTGCAGAAGGAAATGGTCCCCCATTTTTAATAACTTTCATGTCACTTTTTGAAGGTAGAGCTTCTGCCTTGTTTGTTATACTTGCTGGAATGGGCATATCTTTAATGACTAGATCATCTGTTGCTAGCAATGAAAAAATAAAAATTTCTAATAGCCGAAAAATCATCTGGAAACGGGCACTATTCTTATTTATTTTAGGATTATTTTTATACGTAATGGAGTGGACTGGGGATATATTACACTACTACGGTGTTTACCTTTTCGTTGCTGCCTTACTCATTACAGTCCGAAAAAAAGCATTACTCTTCTTATCTATTATTATCCTACTCTTGGCACAATCTCTTCAGCTTACTTTCAATGCTTTCGAAGGTTGGGGAGGCCCTACTCCATTTATAAACTATGTAGACTTCTGGACAGTTAACGGTTTTCTTCGCAATTTATTCTTTAATGGTTATCACCCTTTTTTCCCATGGTTTTCATTCTTCTTAATCGGTATGATAATTGGCAGATTAGATCTTCATAATAAAAAGATTAGAGATAGGTTGCTCTTGCTCGGTATTACATTCACCATACTGATAGAACTTTTATCAAAAGGGCTCACGTACTACTTCATTCCACACATTGGCAAAGCAGTTGCTACATTTTTGTTTAATACAGGACCCATTTTACCAAATGTATTGTACATTTTATCTGCAACAGGATCTGCTATTGCTATATTAATACTTTGCCTCTATATCACTGAAAAATATGAAAATAATTGGTTTGTTACTTCCATTATACAAACAGGTCAATTAACATTAACTCATTATGTAAGTCATGTATTTATCGGGATTGGGACATTAATTCTATTCAATAGAATGGAACATCAAACACTACTTTTCGTTTTATTATTTGCTACTGTATTTTTCATTTTCAGTATTTTGTTTAGCGTATTATGGAGAAAGAAATTTTCTAGAGGACCTATTGAATGGATTATGAGGAAATTAGCTAGTTAATTTACCTCCATACGAAAAAGGAAGTTGGAATCATTCCAACTTCCTTTTTTCTTTAATTAGCTGCACTTAATTTAATTCTAAGTTTTGTTTCACCTAAAGAAAGTTCATCGTCTTCGTTCGTTAAGTGACCAAATGTAAATTGTTTAACGAGTAAGTTTTCTTCCAATAAATCTTTATGGTTCGTTAACGTTCGTTGTAGTTCTTCTTCTGTATCGAGAATAACATCGACTCGTAAATTAACTGGTAAATTCAACTGTTTACGATATTCTTGAACCGCACGAATGAATTCACGCGCTACTCCTTCTTGTAACAATTCTTCCGTTACATTCGTATCTAACATAACCGTATATTGTCCGTTAGTCGTGTTAGAGAATCCTGATTTTGCAACTTTCTCAACTAACACATCTTCAGCAGTTACAACTACTTCTTCTCCTGGTGTTGCTTCGTAAACTGCTCTTTCTGTTGATACAAAGTTTTGTACTTCTTCTTGTGATAATTGTTTTAGCCAACCATTCACTGCATTCACATTTTTACCGAATTTCGGCCCTGCTGTTTTAAAATTGAGCTTTAATTGATATGATGTGTATTTTGTTTCATCGAGTTCAACATGGAACGCTTTTACATTTAACTCATCCATAACGATATCATGATAAGATTCCCAATCCATATCATTCTCGTTATGCTCAAGTAATACAAGTTCTGCTAGCGGCTGTTTTACTTTTAAAGAATGCTGATTACGGTTACTTCTTCCAAGTTCAACAACTTGTAAAACAGCATCCATTTCCGCTTCTAATTTCGGCTGAAGTAGTGATTCATTTACAACTGGATAATCAGCTAAATGAACGCTACTTCCTTCTAAATTAAGATGAATGTCTTCCGCGACAAACGGTGTGAATGGTGCAATTAATTTACTAATTGTTACAAGTACTTCATGAAGTGTCTCATACGCAGCAGCTTTTTCAGCGTTCATACCAGATTCCCAGAAACGATTACGTGAGCGTCTTACATACCAGTTACTCACTTCATCTACAAGTGCTGCAATTTCACGAGCTGCATTCGTAAATTGATAATCATCAAGTGCTGTTCTCACTTTTTTCGTTGTACTATGCAATCTTGATAATACCCATTCGTCTAATTTCGTACGCTTTACATCATACGTTTCTTTCGGGTTATACTCATCTAAATTTGCATATAAAACGTAGAAGCTATACACATTGACTAATGTATCTACAAATTTAGATTTCGCTTCCAGTACGGTTCTTTCAGAAAAACGCTTCGCATTCCACGGAGCACTATCAACAAGTAAAGCCCATCTTAGCGCATCTGCACCAAACTTATCTACTAAATCAACTGGATCTAGTGCATTCCCTTTACTTTTAGACATTTTCTGCCCTTCTTCATCTAAAACATGCCCTAGTGATAACACTCGTTTATACGGTACTTTTCCTGTATACAGTGCTGAGACTGCTAATAAACTATAAAACCAGCCGCGTGTTTGATCAATTCCCTCTGCAATAACATCAGCTGGAAACTGCTCTTCAAATAACTCTTTATTTTCAAATGGGTAATGATATTGTGCAAATGGCATGGAACCACTATCAAACCAAACATCAATTACTTCTGGTGTACGATTCATTGTGCCTCCGCATTTTTCGCAGCAGACTTGAACTTCATCTACATAAGGCTTATGCAATTCTAAATCTTCCGGTGTTTCTTTCGTACTATGCTTTCTTAATTTGGCAATGCTTTTCGGCGCAAACTGATGATCACAACTTTCACATTCCCATACGTTTAATGGCGTTCCCCAATATCTATTTCGGCTAATATTCCAGTCCACCATATTTTCTAAAAACTTACCAAAGCGTCCATGTTTCATATGATCCGGATACCAAGTAACTGAATCATTATTTTGTAAAAATGTATCTTTAATTGCAGTTGTTCGGATTAACCAACTTTCTCCTGCATAATAAAGAAGTGGTGAATCACAACGCCAGCAATGTGGATAGCTATGTTCATATTTTTCTTTATGATATAGTAAACCTTCTTTCGCTAAATAACGAACAATGTCAACGTCACAATCTTTTACAAATTTACCTTTCAAAAATGGTACCGCTTCTGTATACTCACCTTTTTCATCTACAACGTGCAAGAATGACAATCCTTCACTTTGAACAACTCTATAATCGTCCTCTCCATATGCTGGAGCAATATGAACAAGTCCTGTACCACTATCTGCCGTTACAAACTCTGCTGCGATAACGCGGTAACCATTTGTAACTTCTTTCATCGGAAATGGCGCTGTATAAGATGTGTTTAATAATTCTTCGCCTTTATGAACAGATAATACTTCATAGTTTTCTTTTAATACTTCTTGTACACGTTCTTTCGCAACAATGTATACATGACCTTCTTGTTTTGCTTTAACATATTCCATATTTGGATGTACAGCAAGCGCTACGTTTGCTGGAAGTGTCCAAGGCGTTGTTGTCCAGCCTAAGAAATACTCATTTTCACTATCTTTCACTTTAAACTTCACAGTTGCACTTAAATCTTTTACTGTTTTATACCCTTGTGCAACCTCATGTGAGCTCAATGAGGTTTGGCAGCTTGGACAGTATGGTGAAACTCTATGTCCTTTATATAACAATCCTTTTTCATGGATTGTCCCCAAAATATGCCATACACTTTCGATATATGGATTCTTTAAAGTTACATATGGATCATCCATATCTACCCAATAACCAATACTTTCAGTGAATTCACGCCACTGCTTTTCATATGTGAAAACACTCTCTTTACACTTTTGAATAAATGGTTCAATGCCATATTCTTCGATCTCATGTTTACCAGAAATACCAAGTTGCTTCTCAACACCTAGTTCTACAGGTAAACCATGTGTATCCCATCCTGCTTTTCTTACTACTTTATAACCAGCCATCGTTTTATATCTTGCTACTAAATCTTTAATTGCCCGACCAAGTGCATGGCCGACGTGTGGTAAACCGTTCGCCGTTGGTGGTCCTTCATAAAACACAAACGATTGCGCGCCTTCTCGATTCTGAATTGATTGTTCAAAAATGCTTTGTTCGTTCCACTGCTTACGAATACGTGTTTCTCTCCCTACAGCTGACTCTTTTACATCTACTTTCTTCATCTACAATCACTCCTTTGAATGTTTTAAAAGCACACAAAAAACCCGTCCCTATGAAGTAGGGACGGGTTTACCCGCGTTACCACCCTAATTCTATTAGCTTTTTCACTAATAGCGCTTAGCAACGTACTATCATACGTGTTCTTTGTAACGATAGACATCCGTCCGGGCTTACTCACTTTCAGCCTCGGCTCCTCGGAGATGATTTTCAAATAACGTCTGCCCACCGGCTTTCAGCAATATACCGGCTCTCTGGAGAACAGTTCACTATTTTACTCTTTCTCGTCTTCAGATTTGTATACTTTGTTAAAAGTTATTTTATGCCATTTGACAACTAATTGTCAACTAATTCAAAATATATCCTTATCTTTTCCCCTATTCTTATACAATTACTTTTCAAATTCTCGCAATGCTGCTAAATTTTCATCATCCTCAATAAGTTCAGCAAAGAATCCCGATTCATCCTCACGAAGGACAATTTCAAGCTCTTTCTTCGCCTCTTCATTTCTATTTAACTGTGCTAAATAACAAGCACGATCATATCTTGCTAACAAATCACTTGCATCCATTGTTAATACTTCATTTGTTATTTTTTCTGCCTTTAGTGTTTGGCCGGCACCATGATATGAAGACGCTAAAGAAAGGAGAATTGCTGTTTCATTTGGATGATTTATAGAAGCATTTTCTAATAGATGAATTGCCTCTTCAAACCTTTCTTGACTTTGATACATTTCTCCTAAAGCAAGAAATGCTCTACTTACGAACGGTGTTTGCTCCATTAATTGTAAGATCATCTTTTCTGCTTTTCTTTCTTCCCCTGCTTTAAAGAATACTTGTGCTTGCAGAAGAAGTGTATCATAATCATCTGGTAGTTCTCGAACCATTTGCTTCGTTAATTCCAAAGCATCTCTTAACATATCTTCTTCCTCGCACTCAACGAAAAGATTTACAAGTTGCTTCGCTACTTCATAATCCCATCTATTTTCTAGTGACGTGTGCAAAATCTCTATTGCTTCTTTATTCATCTCTACATTCTCATAAAATAGCGCAAATCGCTGTGCTGCCATACTATTTTTCGGATTTAACTTTAAAGAGATTTCATATAAATCAATTATCATAGTAACCATTGAAATTTCTTTCGCACGATTTTTCATACGATAAAAAGCTCTCGTAATGATAGATCGTTTTGGCTGTTCATGCAGCTGCCGTTCAATCCATATTTCCGTAACCGCAGCTGCAGCATACATGAATGCTGTACTTCTTTCTGCTTTTTTCACCTTTAACGTATGAAGAAAATCTCGTATGTTAGACAATTTTTTATGTTGCTCTACTGCTTTTACATAAACATCAAATATACGTTCATTATCAAAATCTTTTTGTATTACTTTCATTGCAACTTCAATTGCTTTTACATTTCTTTTTTTCACTAATACTTTTGCATAATGATATAGAACTTCTATATGCTCACCATCTAATTGTAGCGCGTATTCAATCTGTTCTTGTTCTTTATCTATTTCATTCATCGCTCCGTACACATATGCAATCGCATCTAAACGCCATATTTCAGGTACTTCGTCCGCTAATTGTTCTAGTTCCGTCAGCAATTCTTCCTGAAGATTCATATCTACTGAAAGCTGTGCCAAATATTCCATATTAATATGCAATGGCTCTTCCTTCATCGCCTGAACCATATGACTTTGTTCTTTAGAACGGTTTTCTTCTTTTTCGTATATTTCCGCAAGCTGTAAATGTACACCTACGAAATTCCCATCAAGCTCTAAACATGTTTCATACGCTTGTTTTGCTTCCGTCAATTGCCCTAATGCCATAAGTGTTTCACCAATTCGGTAATACGGTAATGCCGTGTCCTTTTGTTCTATCGCCTTATTATATCTTTTCATCGCTTGGCCATACTGTCCAATAGATTCATATAAAATACCTGCATAACAACCGTACTCACTTACTTCATTTCTTTCTTTGTGTAACGTTCTTAAAAACGCTATACCTCGTTGTACAAATTCCGTTCCTTTAATTCGATTCACATATTCATCTAACGCACTTGCTACATTATAATCACTTTTCTTTATACCATTTTCTAACTTAGATAGCGCTACTTTAAATCCTTCTTCATTTCCACCAAGTTCAATTTCAGCATCCCATAAAACCATTCCTGCATTCATGAGGAAATCTTGGCTCTTTTCAATTTGCTTCTCAAGACCAAGAATATATTCTTTTGCTTCCTTGTATTGTTCTCTTGCCATATACACTTGTGTAAGTCCGAAGTGAGAATAAACATCCTCATCATTTTCTTCTAAAGCACGCTTATACAATACTTCTGCTTCTTCCAAGCTATCATTTTGAAAATTATAGTCACCTAATTTTACGTAAAGAGGTGCTTTATCATCACAATTCTCAATACCGTTTAATAAAATTTCTTTCGTACTTTCCTCATCCTTCAAATCAGATTCGTATATTTCCGAAAGTTTCGTATAAATGTAAGGTGCATTACTATCCAAAAGAATCGCTACTTTAAGCCCTTTTATTGCTAAATATAATTTTCCTAGTTGATGTGCACATCTCGCTCGTTCATACCATACATGTGCTTCATATTTATACTCTTTTAACAAGTCATTAAAGATTTCATATGCTTCTTCATATCTTTCTAAATCTATTAATATTAAACCGTGATTCGTTAAAGTGAACCTTTCAGGACTGCGCTCTAACGCAACTTGAGAGTATTGCAATGCTTTTTCAGATTGATCAATATACATATAGGATAAAGCGAGAAAACTCCAAGCAATAGGCTGATCTGCGTCTAATTGTAACGATGAACGAAAGCTTGAAATCGCTTCTATATAACTTTCCTGCTCAAAAGCATATCTTCCATTTATCAAATGATATAATGCACGATTATTTTTCTTCTCAACGCTTGTCAGCATTTGCTCCGCTTTCTCTACTTCCTGAAGACGAATAAAACACTGTGCACCATGCAATTTAACAAAGTCCGAGTTCGGAAACTTTTCCATTAACTTATCGATACAATATAAAATAAATTCTTTATCTACTTCAACATCTAAGTGCTTTATCGTATATAGCCACGTATTTGGATTATCGCTCGTTTCTTTTAAAAATTGTACTAAGTTACTAATTCCCTCTTTGTCATGTTCATCTAAATGATCCGTAAGAGAAAAAATAGATTTAAAATAACGATTTTCTTCCTCACTTAGAAACGCTAGTTGCGCCTTCTTTTCTTTCGGAACAAACGTGATTGCTAAACAGCCTGTATAACGATATTTTTCTTGTAATTTACTATATTCTACAAGAACTGGTTCTATAAAGTTTGGATCTTGAACATAGAAAGCTTGCAATGTATCATCATATCCAGATAGAACTTGTACGTGTGAGGCATGCTCAATATCTATACTTAATAAAACAGGAATTCCTTCATCAATCAGTCTCTTATAATTCTCTTCATTCCCTTTAAAATAACGATATTCATAACCTAATTCTTCTAAATAAGAAACAGTATCTGAAAACTTCGATCCTGTCATATCAAAAATAAACTCTGCTATTTCATCTTGTGTACGTGTCTCTCCCCATATACGCAACATCATCTCTAAACTTGTCGGAACACAATAATTATCCTTTTGTACAATAGGAACTATCGGCAAGTGAACCTTTTTTCCATCCGGATTTTTTTCTAAATTATGATATAAAGATTCTTTTAAACTCTTTTCTTCTTTTAATAGCTTTTGTAAATCTGCAAATTTATTCATTTTGTACAGCGCTTCTGCACGTAAATGTACAAAGTAAGTGTTATAAGCATGATATGGCAGCTGAGTATTTATGTTATCTATTACCGCTAACATCTCTTCATATTGCTCTAAATCTAATAAATACTTTATCTTCTCAAAATGAAAATATGGTACTTGTGGGAACTTTACAATCGCATCATTAATTAACTGTATCGCACGTTTTTGTTCTCCTTTATTTGCATACAATTGTGATAATAAATAGGTAGATAACTCTTCACAATCTTCATGCTGCATGCCAGCAATAAATTGTTCTTCCGCTTTCTCCCATTCGCCTGTATGCATATAAACGTAGCCCCATTTATCAAACACTACGCGCGTACTGTACTCCTCTACTTTTTGCATATACATTAGCGCTTCTTCATTTCTTTTCATTTCTAAAAGACATCGTACTAATGTAAAATATGTTTTCGCTAAAAAATCTGCATCTATTTCTTCTTTACTTAACTCTTCTAAAGAAGATTTTAACAACTGCTCTGCTTCAAGAATTTTCCGCTCATCAATTAACTCATCACAATATAAAGAGAGCGTTCTCATATTTGGGAATTTTTTATAAGCGTAACGAATGAGGAATGAACTGTATTGGTGCATAAGCCCTTCATCAGTAAGGCGAATTAATATATCGAACTCCTTATGCGAAGTAATATTGGCAAGCCAATTCTTCACATAGGATAAAGTATTCGTTTCTTTTATATATGCAATTTCATTATTTATTTCCTGTAATCCATCTACAAATCTCTTGTCTTTTAAACAAGTTTCTAACTGCTTAAAATCTAGCATGCATTCACCTCGAATTTATATTTATACTGCTACTTGCTTAGATTTTACACACCATATAGTATGTATTCAACTAAAATCTCTTATAATGGATGGTATTAATTAATATTATTCAAATTTATAACAAAATATAGTAAAAATGATTGTTTTTCTCTGTATTTTGTTTGATTATATGGAATAACGTAACATGCGGTTTTTTATCTTGTAGAAGCTGAAATCAGTACATAAAATTATATCGGCGATAATTCAAATATATCAGCGATTCTTTCATTTTATCGGCGATTTTCAAATTATATAGACCGATTCTTAACATTTATCAGCGATTATATGTCGAATATCGACTTATCGACATTAAATGACAATCCTTATATATCATACCTTTTAACATACTATGTCACCAAATGTAATTTTCATATTCGGAGCGTACACTAAAGAAGAATGTACATGAAATATTTTAAAAAATCGTAGTTCAGCTTCATATTGAGCTAGCGCATTATCATATGTTAATCCTCTGCCTATTAAACGTTCTATAAATTGCTGCTTATCACCTGGATTGCCTGCAATCCCCTCTTCTTTTAATGATTGATACAAATCGTTTTTATCATTGTGATGCATATTTGAATCTAAAAAGTTCACTTTATCGCTTACTCTACATTCAATATTTTTCACACCTAATTCACTTAAATATATCGGTATTTTCATGCCTATATTGCCATCTTTACCATTTCTTTGTTTATCACTTTCAAATAAATTCTGCAAAATGCCTAGCTGGATAATTTCCGATTGGTTCTCTCCATCCAAAGTGTATGAAGACATATTTGATATCCAATGTGGTTCAACACAGATTATTTTCCCGCCACTTTTAACTGAATGAATCATTTTTTGTAGCATCGTTTTTGGTGAACTCATATGTAATAAGAAGGCATGACAAATTGCTATATCATATGTATCGTTCAATTCAATTTCTATAGCATCTCCCTCCAGAAATTCTGACTCGTACGGAAGTAAACGAAACAACTCTCTCGCTTCAGCTAATAATGTTTCTCCACTATCAATGCCTGTATACTTTGATCCTTCTGGAAGTAAAGGCATTAATAATAAGCCTAAATAACCATATCCACAACCATAATCAACAACATGGACTGGCTCAGAAATCTTCCAAACTGAATTCACTAGAAAACTTACATAATCGCTATTGTAATATAAATCTCTCGTATTTTTTAAATACGCTAGTTTACTGTTCCAATCGTATGTTTCCAACCTCTAACGCCTCCTTTTATATACACCCCTTACAATTCTCCATTTAACAAAAACATTCCTACATTTTTAATAATTCCCCCAGAAATTGGTTTTAATAAGGTGAGATTACTGCTTACATGACTCCTATACCAAATAAAAAGGCATACATATCTGTAATGATACATACACCTTCTATGCTACATCTCCTCAGGAGCCTCCACCCCAAGTAAACGTAATCCTTCTTTTAATACAACCGTCACAGCATAAACCAATGCGAGTCTGCTGTCTTTTTCTTCACTCTCTTCTAATATACGAACATTACCGTAATATTTATTGAACGATTGTGCTACATCTAATATATATTTCGAAATAATCGATGGCTCATTTTTATTGAAAGCTGCTTCAATTACTTGAGGGAATTTATTAAGTAATTTTACGACACTCCAGCTATGATCGTCTTTTAAAGCAAATGTACATGTTTCAAATTCTACACTTTCTTTTCTTAAAATAGAACAAGCACGTGCATGTGTGTACTGTACGTAAGGTCCTGTTTCTCCTTCAAATTTCAGCATATTTTCTAATGAGAATTCGATATTATGCATACGCTCATTTTTTAAATCGTGGAAGATGACTGCACCAACACCGACTTGCTTTGCTACTACTTCTTTTTGTTTTAAGTTTGGATTTTTCTCTTCAATATTTTGTTTTGCAAGTTCGATTGCTTCTTCGAGTACTTCTTCAAGTAAAATAACTCTTCCTTTACGTGTCGACATTTTCTTACCATCTTTTAAAATGAAGCCAAACGGTACGTGTTCCATACCATCAACCCAAGTATAGCCAAGTTTTTTTAATACGGTGAAAAATTGATTGAAATGTAAGCTTTGTTCTGGACCAACAACATATAGCGCTTTATCAAACCCATAAGTGTTTTGACGATATAAAGCTGCCGTTAAGTCACGCGTTGCATAAATCGTCGCACCATCTGATTTTCTAATTAAGCAAGGCGGCATTCCTTCTTCTTCTAAATTAACGACTAATGCGCCTTCTGATTCTTCCAGTAAGTCGTGCTCTTCTAAAATCCCAATAAAGTCTTCCATTTTATCATTATAGAAAGCTTCGCCTTGAAAATTAGTAAATTCCACACCGAGAAGTTCATAAATACGAGAAAATTCTTTTAATGATTCGTGACGGAACCAATTCCAAAGTTCAACTGCTTCTTCATCGCCTTCTTCTAGCTTTTTAAACCAAGCACGTCCTTCTTCTTCTAATTCATCATTCTCTTTTACTTCTACATGAAACTGAACATATAACTTAAATAGCTCACGTATTGGATCTTCTTTAACTACTGCTTCATTTCCCCATTTTTTATAAGCCGTAATTAATTTTCCAAACTGTGTTCCCCAATCTCCTATATAATTAATCCCTACAACTTCATAGCCACATTTTTCAGCGATATGTTTCAGCGAATTTCCTATCATTGTAGAACGTAAATGCCCCATCGAAAAAGGTTTCGCGATATTAGGAGAGGAATAATCAATTACTACTGTTTTTTCACAGCCAAAGTGGTTTTGACCGAACTCTTCTTTCTCCGCTAAAACTGTTTTTAATACTGCATCACTTACAGTTTCACGATTGAAAAATACATTTACATAAGGACCAACGGCTTCTACTTTCGTAAAAAACGGATCATTTAATTTCTCAGCAACTTCCTTTGCGATAAGAGCTGGTGCTTTTTTATATTGCTTCGCTAATGAAAAACATGGGAACGCTGCATCTCCAAATTCATCTTGTTTCGGTGTTTCAATTAAATCTAAAATTTGTTTTTGCGTTAATTCATTCGTGAAAATATTAGATAAACTTTCCGCAAACTGCATTTTATAATCCATGATACAACCTCCTTATTTTTTAAAACACAAAAAACTCGTCTCTAAAAAAGAGACGAGTTTGAACCCGTGGTACCACCCTTGTTGTTCGTTACGAACCACTTTCCCGTTTATAACGAGGACAGGGGGCCTCGGCTTTCTCTACTATTCGTTCAAGAAGCATCTCCGAAGTGCGCTTCATCTTTTTCTTCCGTACTAGGCTCACACCATCCCTAGCTCGCTTTCCTTCTAAAAAAGACTACTCTCTTCATCACAGACAGTATATTTAATTAATTATTGCTTATTATACATCTTTTCAAACAATTAGCAAGGGTCAATTACACCAAAGTGAAACTTAGCACTTTTTCTTTTGTATACATGAAAATTGTGTTTTTCAAATCTAGAACTACGAAAATGATCTTTTAAAACGACACGTTTTCTCGCCACTCGTTTTGCCTCCGCAATTGTTTCGTCAGTAATATCATGATACAAAGCGAAGTGTTTTAATCCTTTAATTCCGTCAGATTCTATGACAGTTTCTTCAAACATCGGATCAAGGTAAACGACATCATAACTATTGTCTTCACATTGCGCTAAAAATGAAAAATGCTCCGTTTGCGTTACTTGGATTCTTTGCATTGCTTCATCGATTTCAGAAACAGATGAAGACCATGTTTTCAAACCATTTCTCATGATATAAGCCATATATTCATTGCCTTCAAGTCCTGTTACTGTTCCACTTTCACCAACAACATAACTAGCTACAATACTATCTGATGCCATACCGAGCGTACAATCTAACACTGTCATTCCGCTCTCTAATTTAGCAGCTTGTACAAACGGATCGTGTTCTCCACGCATTAACCTTTTCACACGAAACATCGCTGAGTTCGGATGAAAGAAAAATGATTCTTCCGTACCTTTCGGATAAATAGCTAATCGGTTCTTTCCTACGACAAGTATATCTTGTTCATACTGCTCATGTAATTTATGCACTGGTATATCATTACGTAAAATGAAAGAACGATTTAATTCTTCTGCTACCTTTTTTGCATATGCTGTCATTTCTTTGTTTGTTCTTCCTGCTGTTGTTACGATCATTGTTTCACCTCTATATAAAGAAAAGAGGGAGATTTACTCTCCCCCTTCTTTAACAATTCTTTTCGAAAGCTTGCTCTAAGTTCGTAATAATTTCGTCCATAGTTGCACCTTCAATTTCATGACGGTGAATGAAGTGAACAACTTCTTTTCCTTTTAATAATGCCATAGATGGTGAAGATGGAGGAATTTCTCCGAAGTATTCACGCATTTTTGCAGTAGCATCTTTATCTTGACCTGCGAATACAGTTACAAGATGATCAGGTTGTTTTTCAGCACGAACAACCGCTTGACCTGCTGATGGACGTGCTAAACCAGCTGCACAACCACAAACAGAGTTTACAACTACTAAAGTTGTACCTGATGTATTTTCCATAAATTCTGTTACAGCTTCTTCTGTAGTTAACTCTTCAAACCCAGAACGCACTAACTCTTGGCGCATTGGGATTACCATTTGGCGCATGTATTCTTCATAAGCATTTGACATCTTGTAATCTCTCCTTCAACTTTCATTCCAAATTCATCATATCACGCTCTATTAATAGGTGCAAAAGAAAGATAACGATGATTTCATTTTTTTGTAGGGATTTCACAAACCCCACCGCGGCAATGTCCCACTGGAACAAGTTTTCTATTATTAGCGATATAATCGTATACTTTACTTCCAAAACCAAGTACGATAGATAGCTTTATAAAAGGAACTGCAAACCAATAAGATGGAACGGCCTTTGCTAATACATCTATGCTCTGAATGCCGTCATACCACTTATTATTTTTAAAAATATACAGTCTTTGTTCCATTTTACTTTGTAGTTCTTGAGAAAGCTTATATTTCTCAACTACATCTTCATTTCGAAATGAAGCAAATTTCATCTTACCCTTTTTATCTAATTTTTTCGTACGTTCTGCAACGGCCGTACACATCGGACACCAACTATCATAGAAAACAATCATACATTATTCCCCTTTACGAGACTCCGTCATTTGTTTCCATACAGAACCTTTTGCTTCTTCTCCGCCTTCAATACGCTCTAATGCTAGACGTGCTTGCATCGCTACTTCAAACTCTGAATCATCTTGCGCTGCTTTTAATGCTGGAATCGCACTTTCATCTCCAAGTTCAAATAAAAACATCGCTGCACGCCAGCGTACTAATTTACTTGGATCTTTCAGAGATTTAATCATAACGAACATCGCTGCCGGATCACCTACATCTGATAAACAATCTCCTGCAGTACGACGAACACTTACAGAGCGATCTAACAACGCTTTATATAATAACGGTAATACTTCATCACCTTTTACCATACCTAAATACGCTGTTGCTAAACGGCGTATTGAAACTTTTTCATCATCTAACGCCATCTTCAACACTGGAATATCTTCTTCAGTAGGATCCATTTGTTCTAATGCTGCAAAACGGTTTTTCCAGTCAGAATCTTTCATCATCTCTTCTGTTACTTTATATGGTTCACGCTTTTGAATCGTTACTTCAACAGCACCTGCTTGATTTAATAATTCTTTAACCGTTTCATTTACACGTTCTTCTGAATAAGCAGCAACAATCTCTTCTACTACTTCTTTCCCAATTTCTTCAAAATTACCGTAACGTGTACTTTGTTCTACCCATTTACGCTCTTTTACAACGTTTGGTGCAGACATTTGTACTTTCATAATTGATTCTTTGAAACGATCTGGTAAGCCAACGCGTTCTTCCGATGTTCCATCTGTTAACTTTACTTGCATTGGAATTGTAAAGAACATTTGAACAAACACTTTCACTTCTCCAAAATGAGACAGTTGTTGTTCTTCACTTTCTTCCACTACTTCTTCGCCAAAAACAGCACGAACTTGTTGTAATAATACTTTCCAGTCATACTTTGCATTTCGCTCGACTGCTAAAAAGTCAGCTACATGATACACACCTTTAATGCCTTCAATTTTCAAAATTTCTTGCACTTGCATTGGTGCTTGTTCTTTATTTTCATTTGTATAATTATTACGCGCTCCTGATGGTAATACTTCATTCAAAATAACTTTCATTGTATTTGGACTTGGCGTCGGTTCAATTGCTTTAATCTTCACGTAAAAAACTCTCCTTTATTGCGTGTTCTTAGCTGTATTGTAACATGTTATCACTCTATACTCCTACTCGGATGCTTAATTTTACTACTTTCTTCCCGCTACCATACTATTTCATTCTATTTACATTTCAAATTAGGAATGAGGTTTTAAAAGTTTTCGTTTCCGATGCTTTTTATTTTTTATCCATTTCTTGAGGTACCACCAGTATTAAAAAAAAACACACGCTAAGCAAAAAAATATAATAAGCTGTCCATATAGACAGCTTATTTACATATTTTTCGTTCTCGGAAGTTGATCTTGTAGCGCTCTTTCTCGTAATTCACTATGTTTTCCAAAGAAAATAGTGAAAGACAAGGCGATGAATACATTTGCAAAATGACAAAACTGTAAGAATACACGAGTATTTGTAAGAAAGTTCGATGTTTTCCTTTTTCTTTTTTTATTATAGTGAAAAAGAAGAACGAAATATTCTCTTATGTAGGAAAGGAAGATAATAATGATTGATTTATTAAATAAATGGATGTTAGAAAGTACAGGAAATTTCAATATCGTTGTAGGACTTACAGCACTTCTATTTTTGGGTTCAGTAATTACACTTATTATTATTTACAAAAAAATTGGTAAACCAGATGAAAGAACAACTCCTATTCATTTTAAAATTATTTCTTGTATGTTTACTACTCAAATTCTAATGAATTGCATATTTATTTCTTTAGTTGGTAAAGATATTGAGAATTTCCGTCAAATCTTTATATTATTTGAAGCCTTTGTATTCTTCGTTGGAGCTATTTATTCGTTTAAATTATATAGACAAGAATTTAAATAATTCACTTGCAAGAAACAATAAAAAGGGGGATTCCTTACTCTCAGAAAGGATCCCCTTTTTTATTTTCTATCACTCGATTCTTCTTTTTATACATTCCTATCCTGGCATGGGTTTTACGGTTCTCGATTGTTACTGGATTAGCCGAAAAACGTAATAAAATTTTGTATACTCTTTACTTGTTTTCCAAAAAAAGCTGGCGGTACTCCTTCTTTAAGTTTATTAAAATACTTTCCACAATTTTTTCCGTAGCTATTACTTAAAATCACCTTTTATTACGATGCCCCCTCCCACCTTCTCTCCAAAAAGGTAATACTCTCAATCACAACTTCAGTTCTATATATTCTCTTGCCTTGTTCATCATCGTAATTACTCGTCTGAATACGCCCTGTAATCCCAACAAGTGATCCCTTCTTACAATATTCAGTTACATTCTCAGCCGATTTTCGCCAAACGACACAATTAATAAAATCGACTTGTTGTTCACCTAAACTATTTCGAAATCCTCTATTCACCGCAATACATATTCTTGCATAAGCAACGCCTTGTTTTGTGTAGTATAATTCTGGCTCCTTTGTCAATCTACCGATTAATACAACTCGATTCATCATAAGTTATACCACCTCACATATTTTTCTCCATTGTAAGGAGAAATGGATGAATGGTAAAAAGCACAAAATGATGTATCCGTAAGTAAAAAGTATTAATTTAGACCTTACAAAACAAAAAAAGAAACCATACATAGTTCAAACATGTATGGTTTCAAAATTTATTACACTTCAGTACAAGATATGTAATATCCTCCGCGAGCCATCTTTATTTCAGCACGGTACATTACATTTTCTAAGTAAAAAGTAATCGGTTTAACTTTACTCTCAAATTTTAGTCTTTCATTGCATTCAGTTGCATATCCTTCAATCGCTGAAGTAATAACTTCAGATGATGGATACGTTAAAGCTTCATCTAGTTCTATGAAAAAACTTTTAGAAAATAGTTTTTTCATAATCCCCTTCTTCCCTTTCATCATATTCCATCTCCTTCAATTCAAGTTGATAACATCCATATTATACCATACGTTCAATATATCTTTGAAAATAAAAAAAACCTGCATTTTTCATGCAGGATTTTTTTATTAGTCATTTTTCGTAAAGTAAGAAACGAAACGAAGAATTTCTAAGTATAACCAAACTAATGTAAGCATTAGTCCCATTGCAGTGTACCACTCCATATATTTCGGAGCTTGACTACGTACACCATTTTCGATTAAATCGAAATCTAGTAATAAGTTTAATGCAGCAACTACAATAACAACTGCACTAATAATAATACCGATTGTACCACCTTGGTGAATGTATGGAACAGTTACACCAAACATATTTAGTAGGAATACGACTAAATACATAACCATAATTCCGAGTGTTGCTGCCATAACGCCTGTACGGAATTTATCCGTTACTTTTACTACGCGTGTTGCATATAACACTAACATTGCAAATAGAATTGAGATTGTTAGTAATACAGCATTTAAAACGATAGAATCGCCAAATTTCATTGTATAAACTGCTGAAATACTTCCTAACACAACCCCTTCTACCGCCGCATAGATTGGTGCACCAAAAGGTGAAATACGCGGGAAGAACATAGACGCAAATGCGATGATTGCCGCAACGATTAAAGCACCAATTAATACTGGCATCTTCATCGTCCCCTGCATCATCTGTATGTATGAATAGACAGACGTTGCAAGTAGCAAGATAAGCATAATGAACGTTTTGCCTACTGTTCCGCCAATTGTCATCGCAGAAGCGCTTGCTCCCTCTTTACGGAATGCCTCTTTTTTCAACATTGGATTAGATGTTCTCATTTTTTCCCTCCTAAAATAGGTTCTACCAATAGTGTAAAGTTTTTCTCTTTACTTTTCAATATATGCAGCTTGTTTTTATTTTAATCCTTCAACCATGTCTGATAGTTCACTCCATCTTTCCATCTTTTTTTCTAGCTCTTCTTCTGTTTTCTGCTGTGCTTCAGATAATTCTTGTGCTTTTGTGAAGTCAGATCCAACTTTCGCAAGTTCTTCTCCAATTGACTCAATTTTTTCTTCAAGTTCGGCAATTGTATCTTCAATCGTTTCCCATTCACGCTGCTCATTGTATGAAAGTTTACGTTTACGTTGTTGTTTTGGAGCTTCTTCTACTACTTTTTTCTCTTTTTGAACTTCCGCTTTCTCCATAAGTTCTCTCGTTTTTTCCATTTCTAAATAATCTGTATAACTACCTAGGAACTCACGCACTTCGCCTCCGCCAGTAAAGATGAACAGTTCATCTACTACTTTATCTAAGAAGTAACGGTCATGCGATACAGTTAAAACGACACCTGGGAAATCTTCTAAATAATCTTCTAGTACTGTTAATGTTTGTGTATCTAGATCATTCGTAGGTTCATCAAGTAAAAGTACGTTTGGTTCTCCCATTAAAATACGTAATAAATATAAACGTCTTCTTTCACCACCAGATAGTTTACCAAGCGGTGTACCATGTGAATGAGTCGGGAATAAGAAACGTTCTAACATTTGAGATGCACCAATTACTTTTCCATCTGTTGTATGAATAACTTCTGCAATCTCTTTAATGTATTCAATCATACGCTGATTTAAATTCATCTCTTCATTTTCTTGCGTATAATAAGCAACTTTTACAGTTTGCCCAACTTCAATTTCACCACTATCAGGAGATAACTTACCTGCAAGCATATTTAATAGCGAAGATTTCCCGCTTCCATTCGCTCCAATAATTCCGATGCGATCGCCTGGTTTCACGATATGATTAAAGTTGTTTAATACCGTTTTATCACCAAATTTTTTCGTCACATCTTTTAACTCAAGTACTTTTTTCCCAAGACGGCTACCGCTAAGTGCAATATCAACTGACTGTTTTGCAGCTGGCCCTTCTTGGCCCTTTAGCTCATCAAATCGTTGAATACGTGCCTTTTGCTTTGTTGAACGGGCTTTTGCACCGCGGCGGATCCATGCTAGTTCGCGGCGATATAAGTTTTGACGTTTTGATTCTTGCGCAATTTCTTGTTCTTCACGAAGTGCTTTCGCTTCTAAAAACGTACTGTAATTCCCTTCATAACTATACAGTTTTCCATTATCTAATTCGAAAATACGATTCGTCACACGATCTAAGAAATAACGATCATGGGTTACAAGTAATACTGCGCCATTATATCGAGCTAAATATTCCTCTAACCATTCCACTGTCTCATGATCAAGATGGTTCGTAGGCTCATCTAAAATTAATAGATCCGGTGTTTCAATAAAACATTGCGCCATCGCAATACGTTTTTTCTGTCCACCAGATAAATTTCCAACAGTTGCAGTGAAGTCGGTAATTCCTAATTTCGTTAAAAGAGATTTCGCATTTGCATTTGCTTCCCATGCACTCATTGCATCCATACGTTGCTGCACTGCAAATAATTGTTCCTGTACTTTTTCATTACTTGGATCTTTTTCGATATGTAATAGCGCCTTTTCATACTCACGAAGAAGACGAATTAAAGGAGTATCACCATGGAAGACTTGCTCTAGCACTGTTAGTTGTTCATCAAACTCTGGTTGCTGTGATAAATAACTAATTGTATACCCACGAGAATGAGTCATATCACCTGTATCAGGAATTTCTGCCCCTGCAATAATTTTTAATAACGTCGATTTACCAGTTCCGTTTACACCGATAATTCCGGCACGGTGTCCTTCTGCAATACTAAATGATAATCCATCAAATAACGGTTTTTCTCCATATGATTTTGATAAGTTTTCCACAGTTAACATTTTCATATTTGTGCATTCCACTCTTTCATAAATTGTTCAATAAACTGTTCCATATAACGATGACGAACTTCCGCCTCTTGTTTTGCTGCGTTCGTGTTCATTAAGTCTTTTAATTTCAAAAGTTTTTCATAAAAATGATTTAAAGATGGATCGTTATTTTTTCTATATTCATCTTTCGTCATCACTTCACGCGGAGGAATAGTTGGATCATACATTAATCTCCCTTTCGCTCCACCATACGCAAATGTGCGAGCTATTCCAATTGCTCCAAGGGCGTCTAAGCGATCCGCATCTTGAACAAGCTTCCCTTCAAGTGAATCCACTTTACCGCCATGACCACCTTTATAAGACATATTGGCGATAATATGAAGAACATGTTTACTTTCCTCTTCTTCCACATGTAACTCTTCTAACCAATCAGAAACTTTTTTCATTCCTTCTTCTTCACTTTCATTTAACTTCTCATCTGCCACATCGTGAAGTAATGCTGCCATTTCAATTATAAAACGATTTCCCCCTTCTTGCTCGGATAAAGAAATCGCCAGTTTATGTACGCGTTCAATATGATACCAATCATGCCCACTCGCATCTTTTTCTAAAATATGTTTTACAAAAGTAATTGTTTTTTGAATCTTTTCTTGTTTTGTCATTTTATCTTCACCCAGTTACTTATTGTAACACGCCCACATTTTTTCATCACATATTTTCTTGTCCGCCCATACACTGAGTGGTAAGCATCATCATGAAGGAGGAATAAATATGTTCTATAATAATCAACCGCCTTATCCAAGGCAACCATTTTACCCTCAACAACAAGAACAAAGATACACAGAACAATACGAAGAACAAGAGTTACAACAGCAAGAACAACAATATGACGAAAACCCATATGCAACAACGCAAAATCAAGAAACTGAATTTCAACAAAATCCATATGAAACACGTCCAAATTATGAATATCCTCAAAATCCATATGCGGTACCACAAAACCAAGAACAACCATATCAGCAAAATCCATATGCAGCACCACAAAACCAAGAACAACCATATCAACAAAATCCATATGCAGCACCACAAAACCCATACACAACTCAACCACAACAACCGCAATACCAACAACAAATGTATCAACCAAACTACGACGCACGTGTCTCACCACCTAAACCACCAACAATAGATCCAACGCAGCCACAAATTTTACCGCCAGGACCAACATTAGACATTACACAACCACAAATCTTACCACCTGGACCAATTACTGAACCAACACAACAACAAATTCAACAAGTTGTCGGTACACAGTTTTTACCTTTCAAGAAACCCGTACTAGATTTCGTAAAACCATGGGTAGATTACGGTTTAAATGAAGCAAAACATACATCACACGAACACGCATTAACAGAAGTTGCTGCGATTATGTTTTTAGTTGGTAAAGGCTTCAATCCGACGATTGCTCATTATATCGTAGAATCTTGGGAGAAGAATGAACAGTTTTAGGGTTGTTTATTTTATGTTCAGAAAAACTATAAAAGCGTCGCAAATGCCTGTTATACAAGCATTTGCGACGCTTTTTATTTGTTATATTATATTCTACTTCAAAAGGGTATTTCATATTTTTTCACATGTTTTTATATTATTTGTGAGCAAAATGTGAGCAAATAATAACCTTTTAATTAAACTGTATTAGATCCCCTTGATAAATAAACATTCCCCTTCCATTTGTTGAACTTTTGTTCTAAATATATCCTCTTAATTCATCAAGTTTTAAAGTGCGCTAAAAACGTTGATTTATCAAGCTTTTATAAAAATGATATTTCATAGTGATTCATCACTTTTTATATTTTGTGGGTAAATTGCGGGTGGGGTTGTGGGTGCCCCCACAAAATATAAAACTAAATGAATTAGGCCTGTTTTATTTTTCTATCTGTTCTTTCCTATATCAAAGGCATTAGGTGACTGGGAAACTTGGAAAGGTATGGGCTACACTGTTACCCATTTAGATAAAGCTTTACCTGCTATGTGGGATGCGTTATCAGATTCTTTTAAGAAAGATGTGATAAATGGAGATGCAGAAACCCGCGCAAGATGGGGATCGTATGCTTTAACACAAATTGGATTAGGTCTTATTGGGGGGATAAAGGAGTCAGTAAAGCTGCAAAGCTAGCGCAAGGTGCTAAATTCTCTCAAGGTATCTCAAAAGCTGGACAAATATTGAGCAAAGGCGATAATTTGGCTTTCTCAGGTGGTAATGAAATAATTGGTAGAGGAATTCAAAGAGGTTCTACGACAATTGAGGAAATGACCAATGCTAAAATTATTTTAAAGAAAGATGCAAACGGAAAATTTATTTTAACTGGCTATCCAAATTAATAAATAGGAGGATAAATATGTTATTAAAACACAATCCAGAAGATGAAATTTATCAATTCCTAGCAGGAAACTTTCATCAAGATTCTTTCTATGAAGAGGTAATTCAAGAACTAATAGAAGAGGAAAACAAAGAATATATACAAGATGCTATTATTTTCTTAACTAAATTTATTCAAAGTGATTACAGTAAGGAAGAAAAAAATAGATATATAAAAGAAGCTGCAGATGGAATATATTTTGAGGGATTAAAAGTAACACCTTTAGAATGGTTAGAACACACCGTTGATTTATTAAAAAAAGGATAAAAAATACAATATATGAAAATGTTGAAAAATCAGAATATGAAATGTCTGTAAACTTAAAAAATGTTAAGTTAATTGAAGAAAAAAAACTATATAGGGATTTACACTAGATAGCGATAATTAATTACAACAAATAAAAGCAGAACCTTATGAGAGTTCTGCTTTTATAATTTTCATTTTGCATACACATAAGCAGGATTAGCAGTTACATAGTATGCTTTGCTTTTACTGTTGTGAACTTTGTATTGATACGAACCATTCACAATTACTTTTAAGACCTTTTCTTTCTAGGGCCTACAATTAATTTAATCGCTGTTCTTTCTTCATTATTGATAGAAATCTCTTGAAACGCTGGAACAAAAGCTAAGTCAATACCACTTGGAGCGACGAACCCTCTCGCAATCGCAATTGCTTTAATCGCTTGATTTATAGCTCCAGCCCCAATCGCTTGAATTTCCACATTACCACTTGTTCTTAGTACACCCGCTATTGCACCCGCGACTGAATTTGGGCTTGATTTTGAAGATACCTTTAATATATTTTCCATGTAAGTTGCTCCTTCTATTATTTAATCTCTCTTTCGTTACAATTTTAAATATTTTAGCGTATCTTTAATTACTATTCACACCAAAAACAAACGATGCTTCATATGTACATTTATTCTATATTTTCTGACTTCTTCCTGCCCAGCTACACAAATAAAATAAAAAAATAAACTAAATAATCTAATATACATACGATTAAATATTATAACTTCACCAAACGATAACATCCATACAGCAAAAGATAATATTGCTGTTTGTCAGACGAAATTAATATAGTAAAGTGAAACTTTACTCAGTGGGGGTTTTGTTCATCCCCCAACTAACTTCTTTGCTTTCACTGAATTTTGAGGTGGGGTCTTACCGCTCGGAAAATAGCGGGATAAACGTTTCCTCATTACTTTAATCCATTTAGAAATCCCATTCATTTTTCTATCAAATTATGAACCTTATCATCTTCAAAAAGTGTTACAGGTAATACCCCAATACTATATTTCATCATTTGAGCACTTTATATTCTAAATCTATCTCCTTTTATCGTACAAGCATACACGCCAATTGTGATTCATTTTCATAAACTATTATGTGTTTTACATTTATTAAGAATAGGAGGTAATATATTGGGTTCATACTATCATTCTTCAAACTCGTATAAAAAATGCTCATGTAAATCTTCTTCCAGTTCAAATAAAAAATGTTCATGTGACCATTCACATAAACGAAGCTGTCCTGCATACGGAACTTTTTGGCAAACTGAATTTATAACTGTTCCTTTTGGAAACCCTTTTCCATTTAATCACGTTGGACCTTTAGCAGGAGGCGTTTCCTTACTAAACCCTACTACTATACAATTTAGACAAGCTGGTGATTATAGAGTTTCGTTCATTTCCAGTATTAATACTACTTTAAATCCTGTATTTCCACATATCCCAGTCATAACTATATTTTTAAATAACAATCCACTTGCTAATAGTCAAGGTGACTTCGCTATTCAAATGAATACTTCATCAAATAACGAATGTCTTCAACTCGTTGGCGAAACGATTGTTACAGTGCCAGCTAATTCAACTCTTCAACTTAGAAATAATAGTGGCTTTAATCGTCAAAGTATTGTAACTTGTGACAATGGTATAAATTCAGTTGAATTAACAGTTACAAAACTAAGTTAATATTATTTCTTCACATTCAGATGCTATTTCAGCATCTTTTTTTATTGAATAACAGTTTTCTTCGACTTTTATTATCTCTCATCACGCAAAAAAAGTGCAGAATTCTTTCTAACTCAAGATTTCTGCACTTTTATATTATGCTTATTTATTCTTCCTTATTTCTCTACATAAACCGACTTAACAATCGTACGATTATATGGTTTTCCTTCTTTATTCATCCCTTTTATATCCATCGTAACGTTATATACTCCCGGTTGTTTTATATCTTTCAAAGCACCTGTAAATGTATTCGTATTAACATTTTGTAATTCATTAAATTCAGAGACTAACTTACCTTCTTTATTAACGACTCTTACTGTTATGGAAAGATCCCCTTTCATTTCAGGTGCCACTGGTGATTTTTTCAGTTTATACTCAGGTTTATTTACTTTAACCTTTGTAGGCATTTGAAGAACAAATGGCGCGTCATTCTTGTAATCGCTTACAACTAAATATGCATCTTTCGACTGCTTCGCCATCATTTTGATTTTCCATTCGCCTACTTCCAATTTATCAAACTTGAATGTTCTAATTGTCGCCCCATTAAAGAAAGATTCGCCTTCACCAGTAGTTATAGCGCTATCTTTGTTTGCATAGATTTTTCCTTTTGGAGATACCATTTGTACTTCTACATCAGAAGAAGCAGTTAGTACAGAAACTATTCCTTCAGCCTTTTTATCAACAGAAATACTTTGCTCTATCCACTGATTTTGTGGTAATTCGCCTCCTAAAATATTTTGATTTGAAGTTGTATTTAATTGTTCTAGATTTTCATTTGAACTAGTGCTGGATGCTACTAAAGCTGGTAACCCCACATTTGTCGTACGTAAATATGGTTCAATTCGTGCAAAAACAGCTGATCCTTTTCTTATATTGTCATGATCAAATCTTGAATCTGTAAATAAATGTGTACCGTACGATAGCTTCGCACTCCATTCATTTACTAGTCCATCATTTGAACCGTACGACGATAAATATAACCCGCCCATAGATAATGCAGAAAATGTTGGCCCCCAGCTAGTCCCAGTAGCCGTATAGTAACGGTTTAATTTAGCTGCTGGGTTGTTATCTATTGTTGAACGAAACTTTGCCATTTCACCTATTTGTAACGAATACGTACCATCATCTTTTTGACCTAATATAGAAGCAAGCCACCCTGCCCACCAACTATATGATAAATCTGCTAAATTTGATCCGTGATGCGGTGTAGCAAGTGTAATAACCTTTCCAACAAATCGATTCGCACCATATTCAACTAATGCAGCTTGTGTATCAATACCACCTTTACTATGTGCTACAATATTAACTTTTTTACCGAAATGATTATATATTTCTTCAAGTTTTTGTGCTAACAATTTTCCGTTATCCCACTGACTAGCGGAACCTTTCCCCGCAGCATCATACAATTGTATAAACACTGTTTGATAGCCTGCTTTTAAAGCATAATCATACATATCATTTATATCATGATATACTGTCTTTCCATACCAACTATCAGCATTACCATTTCTTCCTTGTACAAAGAGAATTGGCGGTTTATTCTCATCATAATTAGCAGGTTTTTGGCCTAAAAACCATTCTCCAGGTGTGAATACTTCTGTATCAGGAAACCCCTTTCCAAGCTCTTTTACAACTTCTGCCTGTACATTTGTGCTAATCGTTGGAGCCATGATAAAAAATACAATTAGTAAGGCCACACATCTTCTCATCAGTCGCATATTACTCCCCCTATTTTTTTGAAAGAAGGTGTTCTTTATAATATTTTATATTTTCCCTTCCTTAATAATAGCTAATCTTTTATTTTAAAAAGATGTTAGCCCTATTTTTAGAAGGTTACTAGTTGTATACCCTCTTCCTTAACTCTCGTTATTCTCTTTGTTTCTACCTCTTCCTTTTGATAGAATACGACAAAAAAGTTTCTCAATAATTGTTAACTTCGGTACACCCAGATATTTTTTTAATCATTATTGTTTATATAAAGCATACAAATCTTGAAAAAATTTTAGTAAAAAAACATTTTATTACTAGTTAGTTATTTAAAAATATAATAAAGATATGTACTTTCTTTTCATTAAATACAAACTAATTTTAAAGGAGCTTATATTATAAGACTTTCCTACGATTAAAAATTAAACTGAAATTTCCGAATAGATAGTTATATTTCCAGAAACATATATTATGATAATTTCCGTACACTTGAATTAACTTTTTAGAAGTACTAACCTATCGGTGAGCAGAAGAAAATTCTGTAAAAAGAAAGGAGAATACTTTATGATGACCAAATTACAAAAGGAGTTTTTTAAACGCTTAAAAATTCCTGCAAAAGAAATAACATTTGATGATTTAGATGAAATTCTCTTAAAAATGGGAATGATTCTCCCCTATGAAAATCTTGATATTATGGCTGGTACTATTAAAAATATCTCAAAAGATAACTTAATAGAAAAGTTACTTATTCAAAAACGAGGTGGACTTTGTTATGAATTAAACTCCTTATTGTATTATTTTTTAATTGATTGTGGGTTTCAAGTATACAAAGTAGCCGGTACTGTTTATGATCTGTACGATAATAAATGGAAACCCGATGATGGTCATGTCATTATCATATTAAGTCTTGAGGATAAAGATTATGTTGTGGATGCAGGTTTTGCATCTCATCTCCCTTTACATCCAGTCCCTTTTAACGGAGATATCATCTCCTCTCAAACAGGAGAATATCGAATTCGTAAGCGAAATACTCGAAAAGGTACGCATATTTTAGAAATGAGAAAAGGAGCTAACGGAGAATCTACAAGTTTCTTACAATCTGAACCTTCAAATGAATGGAAAATAGGCTATGCTTTCACTGTAGATCCAATAGATGAGAAAAAAGTGAATAACATTCAAAAAGTGATTGTAGAGCATAAAGAATCTCCTTTTAATAAAGGGGCTATCACTTGTAAATTAACTACTTATGGTCACATATCATTAACAAATAAAAATTATACAGAAACCTTTAAAGGCACTAAAAATAAACGACCAATAGAATCTAAAGATTATGCTCGCATTCTTCGTGAATCTTTTGGAATAACGCAAGAGAAATATGTAGGAAAAACACTAGAAAGAGGTTAGTTGACTACAAGTATTTCATAATAAAGCAGATTCTATATTTAGAATCTGCTTTATTTTATATTTTGTTATAAATTAATTTAATTTTGTTGTTACCCTTTAATTTTCAATTATATATTCATCATCATATTTATCGTATTGTAACCCTTTCCCTATCTTTGATTCTGTAACTTGATCTCTTAAAAACGGTGCAGCATCCATTTTGCTAGTTGCAATTTCAATTCCATATTTTTTCGTTAAATGAGCTAACTCTATTAAAAACCACTCTCTTCGCAATGTAACTGGAATATCCAATGTTTTTCTTTTCATATATAATAGCACCTCTTTTATTTTCATAGCTTAAAAATATCACTGGATGTACTTATTAAAACTACCTTTCACCGCTAACATCCAATGAAACATTATAGTATATGCATGTCCATTTCAAACGTGCTATCACAAATATGACATTTAAGTTTACATAATTATATTATGTAATAGTAGAAAAGGAAGGCATGTCCCTTCCCCTTCTACTATAGAGATTTAAATTAAGAACATCTTGGTACACCTAAAGCTAAAAATAAACCTGCTACTCCCGCAGTAATCGGTACTTTTAACGTAATAACATCGTCTACCTTCGTTACTAAAAAGTAAGCATTACCTTCTTGTAATATACAAGTTACCAACAATTGAAATTCCATTCAAATCTCCTCCTTTCAATCGATATACTATAATTTATGAAATATCTTTCAAAAAGTAATAGGAAATATATCTATTTTTCCCTATATATAAAATAATCGTTTATAAGTCTAGTAAAAATATTAATTTTCTAAATTTATATAAAACGTGTAATATCCAATAAGTTCCTATATAATCAATAAGAAAAATCTTACAAATGGAGGTATGAAAATGGCGATTTTGAGTAATATTGGTGCAGCTTTATTTTCTATTGCTTTTATTCTTTTAATCTTATGTATCATTTCATTCTTTAAGAAAAATGGAAAAGCAAAACAATATGGACGTCCTACCGTTATTCTTTTTATGATTTCTACTATTATATTAATAACGACCGGTACAACAAAATCGGAACACCCCGTCGTCGAGTTTTTTTCTACTTTAAGTTTCATTCTATTTATATTCTTCCTTGTTATAGCAATCTTATCTGTAATTAAGAAAACAGGTGTAGCGAAAAAACAATTTATTATTACAGCCTTATTATTTGTCATTTTTGTTGCGCTATCAGGTATTTCAGCTCCTTCTTCTGAAAAAACGACAGCAACTAGTACAAAAGTGGCATCTAACAATGAAGAACAAAAAGATAGTGAACAGAAAAAAGAGCTAGAAAAGAAAGAGGCGGACGAAAAAACTCAAAAGCAAGAAGATGAGAAGCGTCAAGCCGAGGAACAAGCTCGTAAGCAAGAAGATGAAAAACGTCAGGCTGAGGAACAAGCTCGTAAACAACAAGAAGAACAAAAACGTCTAGCTGATGAACAGGCTCGTAAGCAACAAGAAGAACAAAAACGACAAGCTGATGAACAAGCTCGTAAACAACAAGGAGAACAAAAACGTCAGGCTGACGAACAGGCTCGTAAACAACAACAAGAAGAGCAAAAAGCACAGCAAACTCAAACACAACCCGCTTCAGGAAATACTAGTAGTGCATACTACAAAAATTGTGCTGCAGTTAGAGCGGCTGGGAAAGCCCCTTTACATAAAGGACAACCAGGTTATGACTCACATCTTGATCGTGATGGCGATGGAGTTGCATGCGAAAAATAGTAATAAAAAAGAAGCTTCTAGTAAGCTTCTTTTTTATTATCAAAAACTATTACGACGAATTCCCCTCCCACTTCCTTTTATAAAATTCATTTTATTATCCTTAAAACTGACACATAATAAGTGATTTCAATCACCACATTGATTTTCATTTATCGCTATTCTTAATTTAGTTATTACATTCAAACTTTATGGAGGCGTTCATATGAAACATGCATTTACTGAAACTTCTATTGTCGGTGAGATCGTTACACAATTCCCGAAAGCTAGTGATCTTTTTAAATCATATAGAATAGACTTTTGTTGTGGTGGCAATAAACCACTTATTGATGCAATTCATGAAAGAAATTTATCAGCAACAGAAGTACTTACAGAATTAAATACACTTTATAATAATACGAAACGATTAAATGAATCTGAAATTGATTGGAAAAATGCTTCTTATCGTGAATTGATTGATTATGTTATAAATAAGCATCATCGCTATTTAAATGAAGAATTACCACAGTTAAGTCCGTATGTGACGAAAGTATTACGCGTCCACGGAGCAAGTCAGCCTCACTTAGCTCAAATTCATAAGCTATTTCACGAATTAAAGATGGAATTAGAACAACATTTAATTAAAGAAGAAACAGAAGATTTTCCATTAATTTTAGAATTTGAACAAAATCCAATTGAAGAAAACTATGTGAATTTACGTAAAGTAGTAGATAAGTTGGAAAATGAACATAACCACGCAGGCAACATTATTAAAGAGCTTCGTAAAGTTACAAATGACTTTACTCCTCCAGAAGGAGCTTGCGGCACTTATCGACTTGTTTACCAACGCCTTGAAGCACTAGAGTCTGATTTATTTGAGCATATTCATTTAGAAAATAACATTTTATTTCCACGTGCAATTACGAGAGTATAAATCAAGTGCAGGACATGAGTATACATACTTATGTCCTGTTTTTTCATTTGGTAAAGAATATACACATCCCTCTCGAATAAATCCGAATTTTAACAATTTGTGAATCATTATAAAAATGTGATAAATATCACATTTCCCCTTTTTTGGATTTTCTATAATAGAAATATAATCCTTTGTTCAACATTTCACAGAAAAAGGGGAAACGAAAATGAAAAAACGTTTAGTTATGATCGGAAATGGTATGGCTGGAATACGCTGTATGGAAGAAATATTAAAACATAATAGTGATTCATATGAGATTACTATTTTGGGAGATGAACCGCATCCAAACTACAATCGCATTATGCTCTCTCACGTTTTACAAGGCAAAACAAATATGCAAGATATCATTATGAATGAATACAGTTGGTATGAAGAAAACGAAATAACTTTATATACAAACGAAAGAGTTCAAATTATTAACCGAGAAGCAAAAATCATTATCACAGAAAAAAATCGTACTCTTACATATGACAAACTCATTATCGCAACAGGTTCTAGTGCTTTTATTTTACCTGTTGAAGGTTCTACTCTTCCTGGTGTAACAGGATTTCGAACAATTGAAGATACACAATTTATGATAGACACCGCTAAAGAAAAGAAAAAGGCCGTTGTTATTGGTGGTGGGTTACTTGGTTTAGAAGCCGCAAGAGGTCTTATTGACTTAGGGATGGACGTACATGTTGTTCATTTAATGCCAAACTTAATGGAGCAGCAACTAGATACGAAAGCAGCTTCTCTATTACGCGAAGATTTGGAAGCGCAAGGCATGAAATTTCTAATGGAAAAGAAAACTGCAAAAATTCTTGGTACAGACCATGTTGAGGGCATTCAATTTGAAGATGGTGAAGTTGTAGATTGTGATTTAGTCGTAATGGCTGTCGGAATACGCCCAAATACGCAAATAGCAAAAGATGCTGGTTTAATTGTAAATCGCGGTATTGTAGTCAATGACTATATGCTAACAAATGATGAGTCCATTTATGCAGTTGGAGAATGTGCAGAGCATGACGGTATCGCATATGGACTTGTTGCTCCTCTTTATGAACAAGGTGCGATATTAGCAAAACATATAACAAATTTACAAACTGATGGATATTCGGGCAGTATCGTCGGTACGCAATTAAAAGTTGCTGGTTGTGATTTATTCTCTGCTGGTCAAATTTATGAAGATGATCAAACGAAAGCAATATCCATCTTTGATGAATGTAAACGTTCCTATAAAAAAGTATTAATTCGTGATAATAAAGTCGTCGGTATCGTTTTATATGGTGACACAGCTGACGGTACACGCCTCTTTAGCATGTTAAAGAAAGAAGAAGATATACAAGAATATACACCAGCTTCCATTCTTCACAAAGCTGGTGAAGAGAGTGAACTTGACGTTGCTACTATGAGTGCTGATGACACGATTTGCGGATGTAATGGTGTTACGAAAGGTACAATCGTTCACGCCATTTTAGAACAAGAGTTAACGACTTTTGAAGAAGTTAAAGGCTGTACGAAAGCCGCAGGGTCTTGTGGTAAATGTCGTCCGCTTGTGGAACAAGTTTTATCTCATACACTTGGAGATGCTTTTGATGCCTCAGCGCAATCTGCCGGTATGTGTGGATGTACACCTTTATCCCGTGATGAAGTCGTAGCGGCCATTCACGAGAAAGGCTTAAAATCTCCAAAAGAAGTACGAAATGTTCTTGGTTTTGCACATGAAGACGGCTGTTCGAAATGCCGCCCTGCTTTAAACTACTATTTACGTATGGCGATTCCAGAAGAATATGAAGATGATAAATCGTCCCGTTTCGTTAATGAAAGAATGAATGGTAACATCCAACACGATGGTACATTCTCTGTTATTCCACGTATGTACGGAGGCGTTACAACAGCAGATGATTTAATGAAAATTGCTGAAGTTGCGAAGAAGTATGATGTTCCACTTGTGAAAATTACCGGTGCAAGCCGAATTGGCTTATACGGTGTCAAGAAACAAGATTTACCTAACGTATGGGCTGACTTAAATATGACTTCTGGATATGCGTATTCAAAATCTCTTCGTAATGTAAAATCATGTGTTGGCTCTCGTTTTTGCCGTTTCGGTACGAAAGATTCATTAGGACTTGGTATGTTGCTTGAACAATCATTAGAAATGGTAGATACACCTCATAAAATGAAAATGGGTGTAACTGGTTGTCCGCGTAACTGTGCGGAAGTACTGACGAAAGATTTTGGCGTTGTTTGTGTCGAAAATGGATATCAACTTTGTATTGGCGGAAATGGTGGCACAGAAGTACGTGAAGCTGATTTTGTAATGATTGTCCCTACTGAAGATGATGTCCTTCGCATCGCTACAGCTTACATGCAATATTATCGTGAAACTGGTATTTACGGAGAGCGTACTGCCTACTGGACAGAACGTTTAGGCTTCGATCACATAAAAGAAATACTGCAAGATGCAAATATGGTTACTACGTTAAATGAACGTTTCCAAAAAGCTCGTGGCACATATAAAGAAGCATGGGGACAAGCACTAGAAACGAAATCATTAAAAGCGATGTATGAAGTAGAAACTGTGAAATAAGGAGCTGTGACCTATATGATACAAACGAAAGAAAAAATAAAAGTTATGCGTGCAGAAGACCTTCCTATTCAAATCGGTAAAGAGGTGCAAATGAAAGGTATGTCTTTCGCCCTATTCCGCCTTTCAAATGGCGATATTCGAGCTGTAGAAAATCGTTGTCCTCATAAAAACGGGCCATTAGCGGAAGGTATTGTATCTGGAGAATTCGTCTTTTGTCCACTACATGATTGGAAAATTTCACTACTAACAGGTGAAGTTCAAAAACCTGATGACGGTTGTATTCAAACGTATGAAGTAGAAGTTATTGACGGAGATATTTATATATACATGTAATTTACAAAAGGAAGCCTCCCCTGGCTTCCTTTTAAATAAAAATAGACGAGGTGCGAATATGAACGGATATGTATATTTAGTTGGTGCAGGACCAGGTGATGAAGGGCTTATTACAAAAAAAGCGATAGAGTGCTTAAATCGTGCAGATATCGTCTTATATGACCGCTTATTAAACCCTTCCTTTCTTAATTATACAAAAGAAACATGTGAACTTATTTATTGCGGAAAAATGCCAAAGAATCATACTATGCGTCAAGAAATGATTAACTCACACCTCCTTCAATTTGCGAAAGAAGGAAAAATCGTAGTCCGCTTAAAAGGCGGAGATCCATCTATTTTTGGCCGTGTTGGTGAAGAAGCAGAAACTTTAGCATCAGCAAATATTCCATATGAAATTGTACCAGGTATTACATCTAGCATCGCCGCTAGTATCTATGCAGGTATTCCCCTCACCCACCGTGACTACAGTAATAGTGTCACTTTATTAACCGGACATGCAAAAGGTCCTTTAAGCGATCATGGAAAATATAATTCATCTTACAATAGCGACACGATTGCCTACTACATGGGTATAAAAAACTTACCTACAATTTGTGAAAACTTACTACAAGCAGGAAAAAAAGAAGATACGCCAGTAGCAGTCATTGAATGGGGTACAACTGGTAAACAGCGCGTTGTCACAGGGACACTGTCTACCATTGTTTCTATTGTCAAAAACGAAAATATTTCTAATCCTTCTATGACAATTGTTGGTGATGTCGTTTCCTTACGTAATCAAATCTCTTGGAAAGAACGCAAGCCATTGCACAGCAAGAAAATTTTATTTGCATCTGCAACAAATAAAAAAAGCGCAATAAAGCAAATGTTACAAGAGTCCGGTGCAGAAATATATCAAATTCCAACTTTCAAAAAGAAAGAATACACATTAACCTCTGAACAAATCAATAAGATTTTTAACGTTGATCGTCTTGTATTTTGTTCCGCTGACAGTGTAGACATCTTAATGCAATCATGCAGTAAATATCATAAAGATATTCGTTCCTTACAGGCAGAACTTCAGTATATGAACCTTTCTATTCAAGAAAAGCTCATGCAATATGGATTGTTCAGTAAACCTGCGCAATTTTCTTCGAATTCAACGATTTATTTAGGACGAAACATTAACCGAATTGCTGTTATTCAAGAAAAAATTGGTGCTGGTTCCTATATGATGACTCATGAGTACACAATTGATCATCGCTTCGATGAAATTCATTCACGTATTCTTTCTGAATTCTCATGGGATAGCATTGTATTTGAAGGTCGTGCTTCTATTGATACGTTTCTAGCAGAAATAAAACGCCTTGGCTTTATCAATATTCTTACTCTCCCATTCTCGTATACCGACGTTCCAACTTTACACTATGCAAATAAAGTTGGGTTTCATAACGTAGATCATCAATTACAAGAAACTCTTATGAAGAAAGACATGGTGAGACAATGAAAGGAATTGTATATGTTGGACATGGGAGCCGGCTACAAGAAGGTAATGAACAATTCATTCAATTTATTCAATCTGTTATGAAAGAGCGAAACGAAAGAATTCAAAAAATAGCTTTTCTAGAACTAACGACACCTACTATTTCGGATGCAGTTACAGAAACGATAATAGAGGGAGTAACTGAAATAATGATTGTACCTGTTTTATTATTTGCAGCAGCTCACTATAAACGTGATATTCCTTTTGAAATAGAGCAACTACAAAAGAAATATCCACAAATAACATTTTCAGTTGTACCTCCTTTTAGTACACATCCACATATGGTGGAACTTGTAGTGAAAAGAATACGTGAAGCTATGTCAATGCAAAATAGTAGTATTTTACTCGTAGGACGAGGCAGTAGTGATCCACAACCGATACATGAATTACAACAAATCAGAGCAGCTGTCGAACGAAAACTTGGTATGCCAGTATCCTGTTCCTTTTTAACGAAAGGAACTCCCTCTTTTGCTGCTGAGCTCAAGGCTATAACATCGACTGCGTCCCATGTATATGTCATGCCGTATCTTCTCTTTACCGGATTATTACTTCAAAAAATTAAATTGCATACAAAAAAATATGATCACGTTACGACTTGTAACTGTCTTCAGTTTGATACATACATGAAGTTAACATTATTAGAACGAATGGAGGAATGCATATATGTATAACATGTACCCTCTTATGTTTAATCTACAAAATAAAGTGGTCGTTATCATTGGTGGAGGTAAAATTGCATATCGAAAAGCGTCTGGATTAAAAAATACAGGTGCTTTCGTCACTGTTGTCAGCCCAGAAATTTGCGAGGAAATGAAGGAACTTTCTTATATTACTTGGAAGCAAAAAACTTTTAGTAATGATGATATTAAAGATGCTCATCTTATTTATGCAGCTACAAATCAACATGCTGTAAATATGATGGTCAAACAGGCCGCTCATGATTTCCAGTGGGTTAACGTTGTAAGTGGTAGTACAGCATCATCTTTTCACACACCTGGTGTCATTCGAAATGATGAATATGTTGTCACTATTTCAACTTCAGGTAAGGACCCATCGTTTACGAAGCGCATGAAGCAAGAATTAACATCTATACTTCCTAAACTTATAAAAAAACTTTCTCATACTCGCAAATTGTAATCTATCACTCAGCTAAAATAGTAATTAACTTTGAACAAACGTTTTTAGAGGCGTTTGTTCTTTTTGCTTTAGTTTCGTTTTTTAGGCTCAGACAAGCAATTGGACAAGAATCTGTGAAGAAAAATAACGGTGTTGGAAGCCTGGAAACAACGTCAACAATTACGGACATAAAAAACAGTTGCTTGAGAGCAACTGCTTCAATATAGGTTTTATATTGGATATTCATTCAACCAAATTAGCGCTTGTTCATAATCATCAAAAAATCTCACAGATTCTTTCGTATTAGATTGTTGTAAATAATCCATTATCTCCCCCTCTTCAAGGAGAAATGCAATTGCCTTACTGTGATTCAAAATGGTTTCATTGAAAAACTTCTCTTTCCATACTTTTTGAACAGAAAAATGATTTGGCGTGTATCCTTTTCTATCCACCAACAATTTGTATTTCCGCCCTTCGGAAATGAATTGCTGACAAACCTGCTCGAAACCATTAAACCATTCATACACATCATCTGTTTTTATATTACCAACTAGATGGGTAACAATTATATCTCCTGAAACTGTTGTGCTGATATTCTGTTTACTCAACTTGGAATCATCCCCCTTATTTACAATAATACGGAAAAACTACATGGAATCAATAAAGATAAAATTCTTACTTGACGCTCCCCCATCACTATCAACCTAAGCTCATGTAACGTCAATTATAAGCGAGATTATGTCTTTTTTCGCAAATCTATATGTAGATGCTTTAAAGATTTACATACGAAATAACCCCTAATGAGTTTCCTTTTTTTGAATTAAGCCACTTGATTATCAGACATAGTACAATTGTAAACGACACTCAATATATTTAAGACTGTTTTCTTCTCATATCGATGGGATTTCCGTCCATCATTTACCACCTCAAATCTATTCGTTTTTTGCACGTACATTCAAAACAAAATATATGACAAATAAATAACGACAGTTACTGTAATAATGCTGAAAAGTGTTGAAAATAAAACGATTTGTGCATGTAATTCAGGTTCTATTTGATACTCCATAGCAATGGTTGATGTATTTCTTGACGTAGGAAAAGAACTTGCAATAAATAATGATTGTGCAACAATACCATCCATGTTTAGTAGATATATCATAGCAAGTGCTAATAATGGTCCCATCAGTAACCTTCCAATTAAAGCCCATGTTATGACTCGATGGAAAAAATTAAGCTTAATGTTGGATAATTGTGCCCCTAGCAATATGAGTGCTATTGCAACAAAACCATTCGCAAGCTGATTAAGAGGAATAAAGATAGAATTAGGTATTTGAATTGTAAAAGATTGAAAGAAAACCCCTAATACGAGTGCATGAAATACAGGCAGTCTTAGAAATGATTGAATAATACCTCCGATTGTTTTTGTTGCTGATAGTAAGTTATATATCCCATATGAATAAGTTAAAAGATTCTGGAAAATAACAATAAAAATTTGAATGGAAACCCCCACTGGATTGTGACTGAAAATCAATTGACTTACTGGTAACCCATAATTACCGGAATTCATTAACGAAATGCTATTTTTTAGAGCTGCACTTTCTCCTTTTTCTAACTTTAATATTTTTGAAATGAAATGACTTACTATGATCAGACTCAGACTATAAAGCATTAAATAGTATATTATCTGGAGCAACAAACCTGTTTCTATACGAATATCATATATATTCACAAATACAGCCGCTGGCATCAAGCAATAAGTAATAAGTGTAGATAGCTGCTTTAAGTTAAATTGAAACTTTCTTTGTAAGATTGCACCAATTAGCATCAATATTAATATTGGTAATATCACGTCTAATATAATAAAAACAAACATGTAAAACCTCATTCCAAATATATTATAGTTGGATTAAACTCTTTACTAAATATGGACCACATTTATTTCGTCTGAAAACACCCTCAGTTCTTAATAATCAGAAAACTTAAATCAATAATATGAAAATGCTCATCAAAAATTCTTATTTCATTTCCCTCCCCTCTCTTTTCTTTAACATATCAAATATAACTCATAAAGAAAATTATGGATTGTTTATACAAATTCATAATTTTATCTTATCAACCTAAACGGTATTTTTTATTTATAAGTATTCTTTTTCACAATATCCATTAGCCTTACCAAAAAATCTGGCCCTAGAAAAATCTGATACTGCAGTTACTATGCGAAGAATACTTACATCAATTCCATACTTGTCGCTTAAAACACCTAACATACCTGATACTTGTTTATCTTGAGTGGACTTATATTTTTTTCATCTAAACATCCCGATTCAATTAAATATTTGCATTCTAAAAATGAGTTCGATCTTTAGAATAGATTTAAGATTTCCTTCACTAATCTACCCTTTAATTGAATAACTTTTGACTTCTATATTTTAAAATAAAATTCCATAAACCTTCTGTTTTTCATTTTAAAAACACATTCTTTTAGAAAACGAGCGTTTGTTGAGATAGCAATAAAAACATGTTGAAGCCTATTACAAAAAGAACCATCCCAAAATACTTTGGGACAGTTCTTTTTCCTTATTAATGATTCTTTAACATCACTAACAATTTCTCTTGGCTATACATCCATACTGTAATGATTAAACAAGCAAGTGCGACTTCTGATAACGCCATAAATCCAATTGCATAATGACCTGTTAATTGGAATAGTAACGTTAAAATTAGCGGTGGGAAGAATCCTCCTAGTCCACCTAAAGCTGATACGAGACCATTTACAATACCAGCTTGTTCTGAGAAATACATTGGAACGAGTTTAAAGATTGTACCATTACCTATACCTGCACAAAATGCGACTAGTAGGCAACCAAATGTATACACGTTCATGCTAGGCATAAATGATAAAATAATACCTGAAAGTGTTAAACCGATAAATACAAAGATTAATATTTTAAATGGATTAAACTTATCACCGAGCCAACCACCAATTGGGCGCATAATTGTTGCGAGTACGATGAATCCAGCTGTCCGCATACCTGCATCTACTTTCTCTAATCCGAAGTGAGATACTAAAAAGTTTGGTAAGTATACGGTAAATGCGACAAATGATCCGAATGTTAAAAAGTAAAAGATACATAAAAACCAAAGTTTTTCATTTTTATATACACCTTTTATTTGTTCCATTAATGGTGTATTCACCTTTTTCTCTTTACGATCGCCTAATAAAAAATTCATAAGTGCAAATGCTGCAAGTAAAACCAAATAACATTGTACTGTCGCTCTCCAGCCAACTGAAGTTGCGATAACAGGCGCTAAAAATGAAGTAATTGCTGTTCCGGCATTACCTACACCGTAAATACCATTTACAAAACCGTGACTCTCTTTCGGAAAGTATTTTGGTAAAGAAGTTACCCCTACAGAGAATACAGCACCACCGATTCCGACAAATAATCCACCAATAATTAAATCCATCATAGAATTGGCAACACTAATATAAAAGACAGGAAATAATAATAAAATAAAACTAATAAAGAATAATTTTCTTGCTCCGAAACGATTTGTCCAATAACCAATTGGAATGCGAAGAACAGAACCTAAAATAACCGGTACTGCTGTTACCATAGAAATTTGTCCCGCAGTTAATGGAATATCCGCTTTAATATAAGGCATTAATGATGATAAAATGACCCATACCATAAAACCGATAACTAGATTAGAAGTTTGTAAAATTAATTGAAAATTAGGACTTTTCATCCTGTTCCCTCCTATGTATGCATAGTTATATTTATTCTCTCCAGCCTAATCACGTCCTAACATGATTAGGCTGAGAAGAATCAACCACCACTTACTGGCGGAATCATTGCTACGACATCGCCAACTTGAATGATGTCATCCTCATTTGCATACTCTTCATTTATCGCGACCATAATCTCGTTTGAAATTGCTACATTATATTCCTTAATCAGAACTTCCTTCAGCTTCGCAACTGTAATATTTTCACAATCTATGTGTAATGCTGGCTTACTTACTTCTTCTTGTAAATGTGCAAATAATAGTACTTCAATCATATACTCCTCTCCTTTCCAGGCTCACCATTTGCATATGTTACCTTCTCTAACTGATCACCTATCCATGACTCACCATTTTCCCAAAACTCTTTCTTCCAAATTGGAACAATTTGTTTAATACGCTCCATAATATATTCGTTCGCCTCATATGCAGCTTTCCGGTGTGGTGTAGAAACAGCGACAACAACAGCAAGATCAGAAATTTGTAATGTACCAATACGATGTGTAATAGCGACATATGTCCCCGGCCACTTCTCTCCTACTTCAGTGCCAATTCTCTCAAGTTGTTTCTCCGCCATTGTCTTATAAGCTACATACTCTAAACAAAGTGTACGTCGACCTTTCGTAAATTCTCTAACAGTACCAATAAAAGTAGTAACCGCACCACACTCACGACGAATTACTTTGTTTGTAACTTCTTCAATTGAAATAGGTGTATCAATTACTTCATAATACGTATGTGTCATCTTGCACCTCTGATCCTTATATAAGTTAGCAATCTCTTTTTCTATTACTTGTATGATCGAAGCGGCTCTTCCCACGGCCACTCACTTCCGACGTTCGATTCTAATAACAGTACCGAAACGGTTATTCCTGTTTCAAATCCTCTTGTTCCTCCCGGCAGAACGATAAATGCATTCGCTTCTGCAATTGAAGAAATTGCGCTAGATTTATCTAAACCGACTGGTGTAACTTGCAATTGCCCATCTACAATTTCTACTCTCCCTCTTACAAAACGAGTAAACGGATTTGCTTTCGAAATGTCTTTCTGTAAAATTGCCTCTGCACGATATATGTGCGGATCTTTCCTATGCAAGTATGTTCCAATGACAGGTCGAACATACAATTCACATCCGACATAACAAGCAGAAGGATTACCAGATAGACCAAATAATAGTTTTCCCTCTAACTCAGCTACAGTTGTCACACTTCCTGGTCGCATCGCTATTTTGTTAAAAAGTACATTAGCTTGTAATCTCTCATAAATAGCCGGTAAATAATCATAGTCTCCTACTGAAATGCCACCAGTTGTAATTAATATATCAACTTCTTTTATCGCTTTTTTTACAGTGTTATAACACGTCTCAAAATTGTCAGCGAATTGCCCATAATACTGTACAATTCCACCTGCTCGTTCAATTTGAGCAGCTACCATATAAGAGTTACTATTTCGAATCTTCCCTGGCTTTAATTGTTCATGTACTTCGAGCAGTTCACTTCCTGTCGTTACAATTCCAATGACTGGCTGTTTTACAACATATACCGTACTATAACCAAACGTAGCAAGAAGTGCTGCAACTCCAGGATTAATAACAGTCCCTTTTTTCACCAGAATGCTATTTTGTTTTACATCTTCTCCTTTAAAAGAAATGTTATCCCCAGCAACAAAGGAGCGTTTCAATTTCATATAAGTCTTTTCGTTTTCTTCAAATCCTTCCGTTAGCTCTAACATAACTACTGCATTACACCCCGCAGGAATTGCCGCACCTGTCATAATACGGACAGCTTGAAATGCTTTCACATCTTCTGTAAAAACAAAACCTGCTCCAATTTCACCAATCACTTCAAACAGAATGGGATTACTGCTACTTGCTTCTTTTGTATCTTCTGCTCGAATCGCAAATCCGTCGTATGGAGAACGATTGAAATGCGGGACATCATGATCTGCAATAACATCTTCTCCAAGTGTTCTACCGTAGCTTTCTATAAGAGAAACCTTTTCTATTTCACCTTGGTAAGCATATTCCATTACACGTGCAACTGCTTCTGCCACTGGAATTGGTATACGTTTTTCTAACATTCTTTTTCACCTCGTTTTAATAAGGGGCAACTCTCTTTCTGTTCATCCTATATATTTTGCGTATAATCGTTTTGCTATTTTCACATCATTTGTTCCATGAATAAATGCCCTACCGTCTGTAAATAAAACGAAACGATATTCATCAATTAGAAATGATAGTAAGTAAGGCGTTTTTTGGACAAGTACACTTTTTTGTAATCGTTTTTGAACTTCCTCTAAATGAAGAACACGTTTTACCCCTGAACGGATTTGAACCGTATTCCGTCCGCATAGCACTTCCATTTTCATCTGTGCTTCAAATGTTAAACTTGGGTACGTGCGTGTATTTCCACAAGATGGACATGTATTTTTCTTCTGTCTATTTACTTTTAATGAGAGATATTGATTGTTCCAAATATCAAATGATAACATTGTTCCTCTTAGCGCCTCGAAATCATCCACCAATATTTTCATCGCCTCTGTTACTTGATGAGTAACGACCATTTGTACAGCTGGTTGAATGATTCCTGCTGTATCGCATGTTGCACCACCCATAGGATGATCCATTAAGCAGCGAAAACATGGTGTTTTCCCTGGAAGAATTGTATACGTTACACCGTAACTTCCAATACATCCACCGTATATCCAAGGTATATTTTCTTTTTGTGAAATGTCATTTATAAGTAGGCGCGTATCAAAATTGTCAGTCGCATCTAATATGAGATCCACTTCTTTTGTTAACTCTTTTATTTCTTGCAGTGTGACATCCGATACAACTGATACAATTTCCACTTCAGAATTAATCTTTCTTAAATGCTCTGCCGCTGCAATTGCTTTCGGTTTGCACTGCTGTGCATCTTCTTCTGTATATAACTGTTGCCGTTGTAAATTACTCCATTCGACGTAGTCACGGTCAGCAATTGTCAATTTCCCAATTCCCATTCTAACAAGAGCTTCTGCATTTGCAGCTCCTAGTGCACCCGCACCGATTAGGAGCACATGCTTTTCTCTTATTTTTCTTTGTCCCATTTCACCAATTCTAGAAAACAATACTTGTCTTGCATAACGCTCTTGCATAAGAACTCCGCCTTTCACTATCCACCAATGTAAGACATTTCAACTTTTGGACGTTTACTTGTACTTTCAACCGTTCTTTCATCTGAATATCGATCTGTTCTATATCGCCATGTATGTTGTAAAATTTTTAATAATGAGGCGTCAGAAATATTTTCTCGAAGAAGCGTTCGCAAATCCGTTCCTTTTGTTCCAAATAAACATGTAAAAAACTTACCATCTGCCGAAATACGGGCTCTCGTACAAGAAGAACAAAATGACTCAGAAACAGAAGTAATAAATCCAACTTCTGCATCGCTCCCTACATATCGATACATTTTCGCAACCTCTCCAAAGTAACGAGGTTTAACAGGCTCAATCGGATATACACGATTAATCTTCTCTATTAATTGTTCCTTCGTAATAACTTGTTCAAAGTTCCAGCCGTTTGTACTGCCCACATCCATAAACTCTATAAAACGGAGCTGAATTTCTTGTTCTTTAAAGTAACGAGCCATATGAAGAATTTGACTATCATTCATTCCTTTTTTTACGACCATATTTACCTTTACTTCTAACCCTGCGTTCTTCGCTTCTTCAATTCCTTTTAATACAGGTTTTGTACTTATATTTCGTCCATTAATTTTTTTGAAGACATAATCCTCTATCGCATCTAAACTAATATTTACACGTTTTAATCCCGCTTCTTTTAACGCCTTTGCTTGTTTTGCTAAATGAATACCGTTTGTTGTGAGTCCAATATCTTTTAAGCCTTCTAGCTTTGCAAGTCTTGCAATTAACGTCGGTAAGTCTTTACGCAATAAAGGTTCACCGCCAGTAAGCCTAATTTTATTGACTCCCATACTTATAAATAATCTCGCTAATCTTTCTATTTCATCGAACGTTAATAAAAGCTCTTCCTTTAAAAAAGTGTAATCAGGTCCGAACACTTCAGCAGGCATACAGTATGTACACCTAAAATTACAACGATCAATAACTGAAATACGTAAATCTTGAAGTGGCCGTTCTAAAGAATCTTTCATGTTCTCGTGCATCTATATCCCTTCTTTTCTGCTGCAATCCTTAGTAAGCTTTCAATTTTTTTATTTGCCTTCATTATAAAAAAGAAGCTACATATTCAATGTGACTTTTCTCACATTACTTTCCCCATTCAAAAATTCTTCACAAATCCGTTCGAATTTTGTTCACATCTTTAATCTCATCCGCTTTGTCTATTGAATTTTTCAAACTAAAAACTGAAGATTTCTTCCCCTTACGGTCATTGAAATTTCAATTTATTTTTAAAATAGCTCTTGCATTTTCATCATACTTACACTCAAAATAGGAAATGTATTGCTTATAAGAAGAAAGGTGATCACTGTGGCAAACAGTATGACATTATCTCAAGATTTAAAAGAATTACTTGCATCTGTTGAATATAAAATGCAAATTAAAAAAGGTAGTTTTATTTTTCAAGAGGGTATGGAGGCAACAGAGCTCTATATCATCCACTCAGGAAAAGTACAAATTAGTAAATTAAGTGCTGACGGGCAAGAATTAACACTCCGTATTTGTTCGGCATACGACATTATTGGAGAATTAACATTATTCACGGACAATGCGAAGTATTTATTAAATTCAAAATGCCTTGAAGATGTTGAAGTAGGAGTTATAAAGCGTGAAACCTTAGAAAAAGCATTACTCCAAAAACCCGCACTTGTATTTGAATTTATGAAATGGATTAGTGAACATTTAAGAAGAATGCAAACGAAGTTTCGAGATTTAGTATTACACGGCAAAAAAGGTGCCCTGTATTCTACTCTTATACGAATGACAAATAGTTACGGTGTATTAAAAGAAAATGGGATTCTCATCGATTTACCATTAACGAATCAAGAACTTGCTAATTTCTGTGCAACTTCACGTGAAAGTGTAAATCGAATGTTAAATGAATTAAAAAAGCAAGGTACAATTTCGATTCATAAAGGAAAGATTACAATCCACGATTTACAATTTTTAAAATGTGAAATTGCTTGTGAAGATTGCTCTGCTTCTGTTTGTAGCATTGATTAGCATCTTATTTAGATGCTAATCTTTTTTCAATTTAAACTACTTATTAACGATTATTTCCTATGTAAACAAAAACGAGGCCTGCCATATGAGACCTCGTTTCGTTTTAGCTGCTAACTCCTATCCGTTTACAGCAGTATTATTTTTTCAACTCATTAGGAATACGTCTTCTGTAAATTACATAACTACGGCTTACATATTTAATTGGGGCACTAAATACATGTACTAGTCTTGTAAATGGCCACACTGCGAATAAACCCATCCCTGCAAGAATATGAATTTTAAACCATACTGGTACTTCCGTCATATATTCAACTTTCGGTTGGAAAATAAAGAGACTTCGGAACCAAGGGCCAATTGTTGTACGATAATCAAATCCTTTTGAATCGATATTTAAAAATGTTGAAGAAAGTCCTGCTAACATTACGATAAGTAATAAAATAAGCGCAATATAATCTCCCTTTGTGCTCGTTGCAATGATACGTTTTACAGTTACGCGGCGGTACGTTAATATAATTAAACCGATGATAGAAGCAACACCTGCCGGAAGCCCGAAACTAATTGCCATTATGTGATACGTATGCTCAGAAATACCTATCGAACGGTATACAGCTTCTGGAATTAATATCCCCATAACATGACCGCCAATTACGAACATAATCCCAAAGTGGAATAATAGACTTCCGATTCGGAGCATTTTCTTTTCTAATAGTTCACTAGATTTTGATGTCCATCCAAATTGATCATAGTTGTATCTAAAAATATGTCCACCGATAAAGATTGCAAAAATGATATAGGGAAACAATACCCATAGAAATTGATTCATCATTTTAACAACTCTCCTTTCTAATTTGTCTGTACATCCCATGCTTCGATAGCGAGTAGCACAGCCGCAAGAATTGGTTCATACATACTACCTGCTTCTTTTAACTGAACGTGTAATGCTTGTATATTCTGCTTGTATTTATTCATAATTGGTTCACTGTCTTGCTCATTTGCATTTGCAAAAAACTCAAGAAAAAGTGGTAAATAATCAGGTAGTTCTTTATCCGTTACTTCAAAACCAGATTTTTTATAATGCTGCTTTAACTCTAATAATTCAATACCTCTTTCTCTTTGTTCACCAGTGTTCATATAAGTAAGATACATATTTGTTTTCTTACCAAAATCGAATGTATATACGTAACTATCAATGAGTTGATCATTCGTTTTATCTAGCGCTTGCTTTATAAAGGCTGTAAGTGATGCTTTAACTTCTTCCTTTTCTATCGTTTCAATCTCTTCTTGCAATTCAGTTACAGCTTCTCTCCACCCTAGTTCAGGATAGGAGAGAAGAAAAGAAGAACAAGAAAAAGCAGTTTGTAAACTTTGTTTCATCATTTTCTGCCCCCTTTATTTAAGAAATTGTCATACAAGAGCCTGGACCACCTGCGAATGCTAAACCACAGCTTCCTTGTTCGCTATATAAATCTGCCACTTGTTCACGGTGAGTGCCCGGAATGACGAAGCGATCTTTATATTTCGCAATAGCAAGAAGACGATACATATCTTCTACATCCTGTTTCGTTAAACCAAGTTCTTTTAATACAGCTTCATTTGGCTCTTTATTAATTTGCAGCGCTCTCATATGCGTTCGCATAACAGCCATTTTCTTCAATGTAAGACGAATGTGTGATTCATCTCCTGCAGTGAGTAAATTCGCTAAATATTGAATTGGAATACGCATATTATCGATAGCAGGGAAAATCGCTTCTGCTTGCCAGTTACTGCCTTTCCCTTCCACCATATTCATAATTGGGCTAAGCGGCGGAATATACCAAACCATCGGCATTGTACGGTACTCTGGATGAAGAGGCAGAGCAATTTTCCAATCGATAATCATTTTATAGATTGGTGACTCTTGTGCTGCTTTAATCCATTCTTCAGGAATGCCTTGTTTTTTCGCTTCAGCTGCTACTTCTGGATCATTTGGATCTAGGAAAACAGTAAGCTGAGATTCATATAAATCTTTTTCGTCTTCAACAGAAGCTGCTTCTTTTACTTTGTCAGCGTCATATAGCATTACCCCAATATACCTGATACGTCCCACACATGTTTCTGAACAAATTGTTGGCATACCAGCCTCAATACGTGGGAAACACATTGTACATTTTTCAGCTTTATTCGTTTGCCAGTTAAAATACACTTTTTTATATGGACAAGATGATACGCAGAACCTCCAAGCACGACATGCATTTTGATCTACAAGAACAATGCCGTCTTCTTCACGTTTATACATCGCACCAGATGGACAAGATGATACGCAAGACGGATTCATACAATGTTCACATATGCGTGGTAAATACATCATAAAGACGTTTTCAAAATCTGTTTTAATTTCTTCTTCCATTTTCTTTACGTTCGGATCTTGTAATCCTGTTATATGTCCACCAGCTAAATCATCTTCCCAGTTCGGACCCCATTCAATTTTGTCGATAAATTCGCCTGTAATTGCTGATTTCGGACGAGCAACTGGTTGATGCTTACGCTGCGGGCTATTTGTTAATGTTTCATAATCATAATTCCAAGGTTCAAAGTAATCATCAATTGTTGGTTGATCTGGATTGTGGAAAATGTTCATAAGACGTTTCATTTTCGAACCAGATTTCAGCTGAATTTCACCATTTTTCAATTCCCATCCGCCTTTATATTTCTCCTGATCTTCCCATTGTTTCGGATAACCAATTCCAGGCTTCGTTTCTACGTTATTGAAGTACATATATTCCGCACCTGGACGATTTGTCCAGGTGTTTTTGCACGTTACGCTACAAGTATGACAGCCGATGCATTTATCTAGGTTCATTACCATTCCGACTTGCGCTTTAATCTTCAAGCCAATCTACCTCCTTCAGTTTACGGATTACAACATTTAAATCACGCTGGTTCCCAGTCGGACCATAATAGTTAAATCCATAGCTTAATTGGCCATATCCACCAATCATATGTGTTGGTTTAACATGAATACGGGTTGGACTATTATGCGTTCCCCCACGGGTGCTTGTTAATTTCGTACCAGGCACGTTAATGTGGCGATCTTGCGCATGGTGCATAAATGCCATTCCCCTCGGTATACGGTGCGTTACAACAGCACGCGCTACGACAACACCGTTACGGTTAAAGCACTCGATCCAATCATTATCAGCAACGCCAGCTTCTGCAGCGTCCTCTTTATTCATCCAAACAGTTGGACCACCTCTAAACAGCGTTAACATCGGTAATGAATCGAAATACATACTATGAATCGACCACTTATTATGCGGTGTTAAATAGTTTAGTGTAATCTCTTTCCCTTCTACTTCAGGGCGTGACTTACGGAACGGTTTATGTTGCAGAATTGGTTTAAATGTTGCCATCGTTTCACCAAATTCTTTCATCATGTCATGGTCTAAGTAGAAAGATTGTCGACCAGTTATCGTTCTCCAAGGAATAAGACGTTCCACATTTGTTGTAAACGGTGAGTAACGTCGTCCACCTTTTTCTGAACCTGTAAAGGCCGGAGAAGTAATTACTGTTTTCGGTTGTGCTGTAATTTGTTCGAATGTAAAGCATTCTTCTTCACGTTCTTCTGCTAAATCACGTAATTTTAGATCTGTTTGTTTTTCAAGTGCTTCCCATGCTTTTACTGCCATATGACCGTTTGTTGTAGAAGAAAGCGTTAATACCGCTTCAGCAGCATTGATTGCTTCTTTTATGTCTGGGCAACCTTTCGCAATAGTATCCGTTCGAACAACTCCTAATTTGCTCTTTAATTGCTCATACTCTTTTTCTGCTGACCAAGAGATCCCTTTCGTACCAATCGGTTGTTTTCCGGCATTTGGTCCAAGTGCTGTCATTTTGTCATAAATCGTTTTATAATCCCTTTCAACAACATGAATTTGTGGCATCGTTTTACCCGGGATTGGTTCACATTCACCTTTACTCCAATCTTTAATCTTGCCAAGTGGTTGCGCTAATTCTTGCGGTGTATCATGAAGAAGTGGTGTTGCAACAACTTCTTTCATTGGTTCAAGATCTATTTTCTTCGCTAAATCTGACACAGCTTTAGAAAGTGAAGTGAAAATATCCCAGTCAGAGCGTGCTTCCCACGGTGAACCGATTGCTGGATTAAATGGATGCACAAATGGATGCATATCTGTACTACTTAAATCATGTTTTTCGTACCAAGTTGAAGCAGGTAAGACGATATCAGAATACAGCGCTGTTCCAGCCATACGGAAATCTAAATTAATGAGTAAATCAAGCTTCCCTTCTGGTGCTTCTTCATGCCACTTAATTTCTTCTGGTCGTAATGAATCACTATCGTCATTCATTAATCCGTTTGTTGTACCTAATAAATGTTTTAAGAAATATTCATGCCCTTTACCAGAACTTGAAATTAAATTCGCACGCCACACGAATAAGTTGCGCGGGAAGTTGTTTTTATTATCAGGATCTTCAATCGCAAATTTCAGTTCTTTTTCTTTTAATTTTTGTGCAACATATTTTCCGATTTCTTCTTGCGTTGTTGCACCAGCAGCAACAGCTTCTTTATATAATTCAATTCCATTTTTCTCGAATGTTGGATAAGAAGGTAACCAGCCGAGTCGTGCTGCTAATACATTGTAATCACCGTGATGTTGATAACGTGAGTTACCTTCAATTGGTGATGCTAAATGTCCAACAGGTGTATCTTCATAGCGCCATTGATCTGTTACGAAATAGAAGAAAGACGTACCATTTTGTAATTTTGGTGGCCCTTGCCAATCTTTTGCCATCGCGATTGTTTGCCATCCTTCTGCAGGTCGTAACTTTTCTTGACCAACATAATGCGCCCATCCCCCGCCGTTTACTCCTTGTGCCCCAACTAGAAGAACAAGATTTAAAACTGCGCGATAAATCGTATCAGAATTAAACCAATGGTTAATACCAGCTCCAACAATAATCATCGAGCGACCATTTGTATCAGCGGCATTTTGTGCGAACTCACGAGCGATTTGAATAATTAGTTCTCGTTTCACTCCTGTCATTTTCTCTTGCCATGCAGGTGTAAACGGTACATCATCATTGAAGTCTTTCGGCTCTTGTCCGCCAAACCCTCGGTTCACCCCGTAATTTGCTAACGTTAAGTCGTATACAGTTGTAACGAACACTTCGCCTTCTTCTGTCATAACCTTTTTCACTGGAATTGTACGTTCTAATACTTTGTTTCCATCATCAGAGAAGTACGGAATTTGTACCGTTCCAATCGTTTCTTCCATTCCAAGTAAAGAAAGACGTGGATCAATCTTTTCACCTGTTTCTTCATCTTCTAAACGCAAGTTCCATTTCTTTTCGTTATCCCAACGTGAGCCCATTGTGCCTTGAGGTGTTGCAAAATCATTCGTGTTCTCGTTCCAAAGAACAGGTTTCCATTCTCCTAACTTCGTTTCGCGTCCAATATCAGCAGCGTTTAAGAAACGATCAGCAACGAATTGATCTCCTTTTTGTTTCAATGTGACAAAGAAAGGAAAATCAGTATATTGCTTCGCATACTTTGTGAAATATTCCACTTGATTATCTACGTAAAATTCTTGTAAGATCACATGCCCCATTGCCATCGCAAGTGCACCATCTGTACCTTGTTTCACACTAATCCAATCATCCGCAAACTTTGTAGATTCAGCGAAGTCAGGACTGACAGAAACGACTTTCGTTCCTTTATATCGAACCTCTGCTAAAAAGTGAGCATCTGGTGTTCTCGTCATCGGTACATTTGAACCCCATGTCATAATGTAACCAGAGTTATACCAGTCACTACTTTCTGGTACATCTGTTTGATCGCCCCAAATTTGCGGAGAAGCTGGTGGTAAATCTGCGTACCAATCATAGAAACTAAGCATCGGCCCACCCATAAGTTGCATAAAACGACTACCAGCAGCATGACTTAACATCGACATAGCTGGAATTGGTGAAAAGCCAACATTTCGATCTGGCCCGTATTTAATTACTGTATAAAGTAGAGAAGCTGAAACGAGTTGTAATACTTCATCCCAATTCGCACGAATAAATCCACCTTTACCACGCGCCTGCTTATACTTACGTGCTTTTTCAGGGTTTTCCACAATACTTTTCCAAGCATCTAGTGGTGACTCGTTATTTTGTAGTTCATCTTGCCACATACTCCAAAGAACACCACGTACATACGGATATTTCACACGAAGTGGACTATAAATGTACCAAGAAAAACTTGCTCCACGTGGGCATCCTCGCGGTTCAAAATCTGGCATATCAGGACCTGTCGTTGGATAGTTAAGCTCCTGCCCTTCCCACGTCACAATTCCATCTTTCACATATATATTCCAGCTACATGAACCAGTACAGTTCACGCCGTGTGTAGAACGAATTACTTTATCATGCTGCCAACGCTTTCTGTACACATTTTCCCATTCGCGATCTTCATATGTTTCTTGTGTATGATTATCGTTATAACGATCTATTGGTGAAAAATATTTTAAACGTCTCATTAGTGCTGAAGTTTTTTTCTTCATACTGTTCACTCCTTTAATACGTCTCTCTTACATACCCTTACTATAAGAGAGGTTGTAAAATACAGATGTGACATTTCGCACAGTTCAAGAGATTGTCAAAAATTCAGTAGAAAATAAGTTTGTGAGAAAATCTTGTGTTCCGTTGTGAAGATTATGGTTAATCTTAATTATTAGGAGAATGGTATTTTGAGGTATCGACTATTTTGCAAAAGAAAAAGAGTTTTGATATTATTTCAAAACTGCCATAAGGAAAAGAGTATAAATTGTATGTAAAAAATTTTTTCCCAATGTTATTATTTTATATCGAGTCTGATTTTACATAAAACTACAAATCATTATTTACTGTATTGCCCTTAGTTACGGAAACAATTATACTAGATGTAATCGAAATAAATAATCTGAATATTCTCAGAATTTAAGGTAAAAGTTTTACTATCTACAAATAGAATTAGAAATATGTCCACTAAATAGATTAGAAAACGATAATAACATTAGGAGGATTACGATGCCCCAGCTTGATTCATTACATCCCACTGTAGAAAAAATAATCAATAATATTGAAAAAATAATGGTCGGAAAACGAAAAGAAACGATCTTAGCTTTGACAGCTCTCTTAGCTGACGGTCATGTGCTATTAGAAGATGTTCCTGGTGTCGGGAAAACAATGCTAGTACGTGCTCTTTCTAAATCCATTGATGCTGATTATAAGCGAATTCAATTTACACCTGATTTATTGCCGTCAGATGTAACAGGAGTTTCTATTTATAATCCGAAAGAGCTCCAATTTGAGTTCAAGCCTGGACCAATTATGGGGAATTTTGTACTTGCTGATGAAATTAATCGTACATCTCCAAAGACACAATCTGCTTTACTTGAATGTATGGAAGAAGGCAATATTACAATCGATGGCATTACAAGGCCTTTACCAAAGCCGTTCTTTGTCATGGCTACACAAAATCCGGTCGAATATGAAGGAACATATTCTCTACCAGAAGCTCAGCTCGATCGTTTCTTATTGAAACTAAAAATGGGATATCCTACACCAGAAGAAGAATTTGAAATTTTAAACCGGATGGAAAAAACAAATCCACTCTCTCAATTACAGACCATTACTACAATAGAAGAATTAATTTATTTACAACAAAGCGTACGGGTAGTAAGTATGGACAAAGCAATTAAGCATTACATTGTAAAACTTGTTAATCAGACTCGTACGTACAGTTCTATACAGCTAGGTGCAAGTCCACGTGGCTCAATTGCTTTAATGAAAGCTTCACAAGCTTATGCATTTATCCATGGCAGAAATTATGTTATTCCAGACGATGTTAAATTTTTAGCTCCTTACGTTTTAGCACATAGACTCATTTTAAAAATGGAAGCAAAATTTGAAGGAATAACTGGAGAACAAGTTATCGCAAAAATCGTTGCACGAACTACTGTGCCGACTCAAAGGACGATGAACCCTTGATGAAACGAATACTGCGAGCGCTATATCACGTTACGAAGTTATTGCTACTCCCTTTATGTCTAGTCTTAACATTTGTGTACGCTATGTTTCAAGGAGGGTTTGTAAGTTGGTTTTTGTTTTACAGCACAATTCCCATTGCTCTTTATTCACTACTACTCCCCTTTTACGCTTTTCGGGACGCTGAAGTAAGACGAATAACAAACCAAAATGGATATGTAGTAGGAGAACAATTTATAAGCACGATTACAATAAAAAGAAAATTTCCTTTTCCCTTACTTTATTTAGTTATAGAAGATGAACTGCCACCACAATTTATAAGTTGTAAACAAACAAAGATGAATAAGGTAGTACTCTTCCCAGGATTGAAACGAAATATTTCGTTTCAATATGTTATTGACACAATCTCTAGAGGCGAGCACACTTTTTCAAGCGTTCGTGTAAAAACTGGCGATTTATTCGGCATGATAGAGAAAGAAGTAACTTTTTCAGTTCCAGATACATTTTTAGTCTATCCCCAGTATGTAGATATAGCATATCGACAATTGGAAAATCATTTCGAACAAGGAGCGCTTTCAGCAAATATAAATTCAGCAAAAGACTCTACAATCTCTGTCGGTGTCAGAGACTATAAACCTGGTGATCGCTTTTCATGGATTGATTGGAAAGCAACTGCACGAACAAACACTATTATGACAAAAGAGTTTGAACAACAGCGCAGCCATAATGTCATGATATTCATAGACAGAACCGAGTCTCCTCTATTCGAATCAGTCGTCACATTTACTGCCTCTATCGTAAGGACTGTCTTGAAACAAAATTCACCAGCATCATTCGTGTCTATCGGAAAAGAACAAACTATTTTCCCTTTAGACAATGGAGATACGCAGTTACAACAAATCCTTTGTCATTTAGCAAAAGTGCAAGCAGACAGTGTATTCCCGCTCTCCCAGAGTGTAGACATGGAACTAAGAAAAATTTATGAGCCCGTCACGGTTATACTCGTGACCAGTAATCTTTCTCCCGATATTCAAAAGGCGGCTGATTGTGCTGCTATAAGAAATAGAAAATGTATGGTTTTTGTCGTGAAAGAAAAAGCGAATCAACTTTCACACCGAGAAATCAGTATAATAGAAACTCTAAAAAAACGACAAATATTTGTAAACACGGTTTATGAAAACCGTTATACAAACGTGTTTTTTGAGGTGAGCAAATGATAACATTACAAACAAAATACAAGTGGGATACGAACAGATTCTTTATGCATGCATGTGTATTTCTTCTTTTACTAGAATGGCTAAGACCTCTTATAGGTATTACAAATGTAGGTAGATTAGATATTTTCGTAACATTTATAGGAATTTGCTTCGCTCTCTCTTTTTTTCAAACGAGGTGGCAGATTCCAATAAAAATTGTCACAGTCCTATTTATCATTCATTCCCTATATTATAAAAATGCTTTTATAAATCCATCTTGGCTAACAGCATTCTTTTCTGATATGTTTCGAAATTCCTCCCTGTTTTTCCAAGGGAATTTACTAGATATTTCTCCAGTTTTTCCGACGGTTTTATTTTTTCTCTCATTTTGGTTTTTGAGTTCTTTTACTTCATTTTGGATTATTCATAAAAAACGTGGGTTTCTATTTCTTGTATTGACTATTATTTATATCGCAACTTTTCATAACTTACATTTATACAATGCAAACTACGCTATTATTCGTACTGTTGTCATCGGCTTTTTTATGCTTAGTCTTCTTCAAGTAGAACGAATAAAAGAACGTGAACACTTACAAAATTATGCTAGGGAAATCTCAAAATTACTTAGACCACTTACAATATTTATTGTATTATTAGCAACCATCGCATACTTTGCTCCAAAATTTGGCCCTCAATGGCCAAACCCAATGGATTTCTTAAAATTCAACACATCTGAAGCAAGTAAAGAAAAAAAAGTTTCTACAATTGGGTATGGTTTAGATGACTCACGATTAGGTGGTCCTTTTAAGGCGGATCCTACAATTGTTTTCACAGCACGAACGCAAAACAAACAATATTGGAGAGTCGAAACGAAAGATTTTTATACCGGAAAAGGCTGGGAGGTTTCTGAAAATCCGAAAAAGGTTTCTTTTAAAAATAAAAACGACGTCGTAAGCTGGTACGAACAAAATACAAAAACAGAAACTACTGAGGCAACAATTACCATGCAAAAAAGTTACCCTCACCTTACCTATCCAGCAGGATTAGTAACAGTTGAAGCTTCTTCTGATGTATCATACAGTGTTGACCCGTTTTCAGAAAAAATTTATACAATGAATGGAGACTCTTCTACTACTTTACATTCGTATAAAGTAACATATGAGATCCCTGAGTTTTCCATAAAAAACTTGAAAGCTGTAAAAACAAATGAAGGTCAAGAAACAAATCCTTATTTTATGACAAAGTACACACAACTTCCCGAGTCATTACCACAGCGCGTAAAAGACTTGGCTATCAATCTTACAAATGATAAAGACAACCGATATGATAAAGTATTAGCTATTGAAAATTACTTCACAGACAACTCTTTTACATACGAATCAACGAATGTCTCATTCCCTGCCAAAAGCCAAGATTATGTAGATCAATTCCTTTTCGATACAAAAAGCGGCTACTGTAATAATTTTTCGACGTCTATGATTGTACTACTTCGTTCTGCCGGGATTCCAGCTCGCTGGGTGAAAGGCTATACAGAAGGAACTCTTGACAATACACTTGCCTCTGCAGAAGGTGAGGATGTTTATACAATCACGAACGATAACGCACACTCTTGGGTCGAAGTATATTTCCCAGAATACGGATGGATTCCATTCGAACCGACAAAAGGATTTACTAATCCCTATAATTTTATAAATAATACGCCTGCTCCTATTTCACAAAATAGCGAAGCAAATAATTCTAATAACGAGCAAATACAACAACGAAATAATGAAGCAAAACTTAAAAGTTTAATTGAAAATACAGAAGAAGCTTCTACTAAAAAGGTCACAAATTCTAAAACTAGTTTTTCTTGGTGGTACGTATTCCTCTCTACGATACTAATTAGTATTATAGGATACATTCTCTTCACCACTAGAATGAAATGGATGACATTTCTTATTATTCATTTCTATAAATACCGAAAAGATGATGCTGTTTATCAAAAAGCTTACGGTGCACTTTTAAAACAATTTGCGAGAATTGGCATACCACGGGGTGAAAGTCAAACATTCCGAGAATACGCTCTCCATATCGATACACTTTACAACTCGGCCGATATGCAACAACTTACTGCCAGTTATGAGAACGCTATGTATCAACAGGGGCAGGCTACGGTAGAATGGAAGAAATCCGTACACTTATGGGAAGTGCTTATGAAAAAAGCAGCTTCTCTACCTAAATCAGATGGCTTTGATACAGTTATTTAATCTTGAAAATTTGAGTTTAAAGAAAACGTCTCAAAGAACTACATTGTTCTTTGAGACGTTTTTTAATAAAGTGAAACTCCTACTTATTCCCCAAGCACCTTCTCAATCTCAACCTCTAAATCTACCGGCTTCGTCTGCGGAGCAAAACGCCCTACTACTTTCCCGTCTTTTCCGATTAAAAACTTCGTAAAATTCCATTTCACTGCTTTCATACCAAGTAAACCTGGTGCTTGTTCTGTCATGTATGTATATAGAGGGTGAGCCTTATCACCTTTCACATCAACCTTTGCAAACATCGGGAAGTTTACACCGTAGTTTAATTCACAAAAACTAGTAATGTCCGCTTCTGTACCTGGTTCTTGTCCCCCGAATTGGTTACAAGGAAATCCGAGTATTTCGAGTCCTTGGTCTTTATATTTATCATATACCTCTTGTAATCCTTTATATTGTGGTGTGAAACCACATTTGCTAGCTACATTGACAATAAGAAGTGCTTTTCCTTCGTAATCTTTTAACGATTTTTCTTCACCTGTAATTGTTTTAGCTGAAAAATCATAAACTGTCATTGTCTTTGCCCCTCTCTTCACTATCATTCTATGTTTATACTATACTACATTCGTGAATATCCAGCTCTTATTACGTACTTATAAGTTGTAATGATAGCGCTTTATTTCCGTTCGAAAATTCGACACAAACTACTAGACTTTTATGATGGAAAGTTTTACAATTGAAATGTGAACAAAATGTGACAGTTTATATTCCATTATAAAAGAAAAGGATGGTGTTCATTATGAAAACTGCACAACATGAAACGATTTCAAATCGCGAGTTTTATTTCGTACTATATATGATGTTATTGTATGTTACTGGCTGGGTAATCGATGTAAATGGTTTATTCTTAAGCTCCTACTTTAATTTAGCAGGAGAGATTATGCTTCCATTAGCAGGCGGGATTGTTGGACTGTTCATTATGTCTATTAATAAACAACAAACGAAATAATAATATTACAAAAAGGCAGAAGACGAGCTTCGTTTTCTGCCTTTTTTCTATTTTAGCGTATAATAAAAACATGCAGTATATAAGGAGTGATAACTATGAAAAAAGTAGAGCAATTATCTTCTCACCTATATCTTATTGATGATTTCGATTTACAGCATAATGAACGAACAGGTACGTACGTTTTATTAGGTGACGATATTACTTTAATTGAAACTTGTGCAGCCCCTTCTCTTCCGTATATTTTAGACGGCTTACAACAATTACATATTGATTTAAACGATGTTAAAAACATTATCGTTACACATGTGCATTTAGATCACGCTGGCGCAGCTGGTTTAATGATGGAAAAGTGCCCAAATGCTACGTTATATGTGCATTCTCGTGGTGCTCGTCATATGATTGATCCAACAAAACTTATTTTGGGTGCAAAAGCTGTCTACAAAGAAGATTTCGATAAACTCTTTGATCCAATTCTTCCAATTGAAGAAGAACGTGTTCATATTGTACAACATAGTGATACGTTAAAAATTGCAAAAAACCGTACCCTTACATTTTATGATACACCAGGACATGCGAAGCACCATATTAGCATTCACGATTCATTAACAAACGGGATTTTTACTGGCGATACAATTGGAATTTATTATAGAGAACTCGCAGACGTTGATGTAGAGTTATATCTACCATCAACGTCCCCTTCACAATTCCAACCAGATGCGATGATTACTTCTAAAAATCACATTCAAAGTATGAATGTAGATACTATTTATTTCGGTCATTACGGTGCATCCTCTCATGTTACAGAAGTATATAATCAACTGGAATATTGGCTACCTATTTTCGTTCATACTGGTAAGGAAGTCTTTGAAAAGTATAATGATTTCGATGAAGCAACTAAAGCTTTACAAACTTTGTTAATGGATAAAATCTCTTCTCATCTTACAAAGTTAAACGTTCCATCAGATCATTCCGTTTATAATATTTTACATCTAGATATAGAAATTAGCGCAATGGGCATTATTGATTATTTCACGAAGCAAAAAAAAGCAAACTCCACTATTAACTAACAGTAAAAGAAGAGATATACAACAGTAGTTATTGTATATCTCTTCTTTTTTCGAATATATTTTGAGTAAAGGATGGTGGAATATAATGCAAAAAGTGATGCTATACCTCTGCTTCACATTATTTATCGTCTTATTATTATTTGTAGGAGTAAAAATTCAATTTTATTTAGATACAGATGCACAAGTGAACTTTAACGTTTATCCAAGATTATTCTACTTTACACTCTTCCCTCTTATAGTTGGCATTTTATTACGATTCCTTCAATCTATTAATCGCGAAACGAGTAAACAAAACTGGAGCTTTCAACCGGATAAATTTATTGCTATTACAGTGCCTACACTATTTATTTCCTTTTCCCCAGCACTACTCTTTTCACCACTTGCCGAATACCTACCTTATTTAGTTAATATTATTCTAATAAATACAACTTTTGTTACGATTATTAGTTTAATAGCTGGTTATTCCCTTTTAGATTGTTTTATACAAAAGGACAATGCAACGATGAAAAAATATAATTGAATGCTCTATTTTCTTTTAATAAAGAAAGCTCAAAACTAAAGCTTTGAGCTTTTTTACTTATCTCACCTTTTCATCTACATACTCCATAAACTGCTCCGCTTTAATAAATCTTTCTTTGTACGCCTCAGGTACTTCTTCTATTTTTATTGCACCAGTTGATTTTGTCTTCACTCGTACTATTTCATGTGTCATTAAAGCTTCCATATAGCGATGATCAAACTCTTCTTGCGTTAATACTTCTTTACTAGATTTATGGCCATTTAATTTATCAAAATACGGATGAAGCTCCATTACTACCTTTTTCAATTCCTCTTTTTTAGCTGGTGATAATTGATCATAATCTATATTACCGTTCGAATCCCCGTACGCAAGCTTTGCATTAGTTAATTTTTTCAGTTCTTTTGTAAACTCTTCATATTCCTTCGAACTCATTTCATCTTTCGCTTCTGATAATTTTGCATTAAAACGCATATACGTTTCTAATGTCATCGCTCCGGCGTGTTTTTTTAAATTCTCAAAAGATCCGTATATACCATCCGCCATAATAGATTGATATGCAAAACCGGTCGTAGGGATTAAAAATGCTGCTGCAAGCACTCCGGCGATAAGACGTTTCTTCACCTTACTTCCCCCGCGATTCATTTTGATTTGAACAATTACTTTTTCTTTTAACTCCGGCGGGGCAACAATCCCCTTCGCTTCTTCTCGTATAGATTCTCTAACTCTACAATCTAAACTCATTTCACATTCCCTACCTCTCCTAAAAGGATTTCTTCTACTTGCTCTTTTTGACGTAGTTTCTTTAATGCCGCATGAATTCTAGACTTCACTGTACCAATTGGAATATGTAATATTTGTGCTACTTCTTCTTGTGAATATTCGTATAAGTATCTTAAGATAATAACTTGTTTCAATTTATACGGTAATTTATGAATGAGTTTGATTAGTTTTTGGTTTGATATTTTACTTACAACATCGTTAGAAAAATCAATTTGCACTGGCTTTCTTTGCTCTTCTGCTTTTTTCATAATTCGTAGTCGCATCCACCTCTTTCTTCTATAAGAATGAATTTGTTTAATCGCAAGCCCAATTAGCCAAGGGCGAAATGGCTTCTCGCTATCATATTTACGAAGCGATTCATATAGCTGTATGTATACTTCTTGAACGACATCATCTACATCCGTTTTATCTTCAATTAAAAAATGTGCTGTTTTATATACTTCTTGAATCGTTACATCATACAATTCGCTATACGCTTCTTTATTTCCTGATAAAGTTAATCGAATTAAATGTGCGTAATCTATTTCAGCCTTCATATTCCAGCCCTCCTTTGCCTTACACTATATATTGACAAGTAATTCATATTTCGTTCGATTTTTCCGAAAAAATTTTTTATATAAATTAATATTATGATCCGATGAGTTCATAAGCTTCACTTATAACCACGCATAACTATTATATAATTTTCCAATTTCTGATAAAGATTTAAAATGATTTATATAGTCAAATTTAGGAGGATATATGATGAAAGCTATCGTTGTAACGTCGTTCGGTGGTCCTGAAGTGATGAAATATACAGATTTGGATATACCGGCTATTTCAGAAGATCAAGTTTTAATTCGCGTTGTTGCTACTAGTGTAAATTTCGCTGATATTAAATCACGTTATGGCAAAAAAGGAAATAAAGCACTACCTTTTATTCCAGGAATAGATGCAACTGGTATTGTAGAACGCGTCGGTTCTCATGTGAAAAATATTCAACCTGGACAGCGTGTCATTTCTTTTCCTCAAAATGGATCTTACGCAGAGTACGTTGTTTCAAATGAAAATCTCACTTTCGTTTTACCCCATGAAGTCGACTTTCAAACTGCAGCTGCTTGTCCGATCGTATCTTTCACAAGCTATAATTTACTCGTGAATGTTGCAAGGCTTCAACAAAATGAATCCGTGCTGATTCATGCAGCTGCTGGCGGAATTGGTACTACCGCGATTCAACTTGCAAAACGATTAGGGGCTGGAACAGTTATCGGTACTGTCGGAAGTGAAACGAAAAAAGAAATCGCTTTAGATGCTGGAGCTGATTATGTTATTTGTCATCAAGATGAAGATTTTGTAGAGAAAGTCAATGAGCTGACAAACGGAGAAGGAGTGAATATAATTTTGGACTCTATTTCTGGAACTGTCTCTGAAAGAAGTTTAAACTGCCTAGCTTATTACGGTCGCCTCGTTCATTTCGGTAATGCAAGCGGTAAAATTGGCAATTTCAAAACGAAAGATTTACACGCAAGTTGCCGCTCTATACTAGGCTTTAGCTTTGGCACTACACGGAAAAAACGTCCTGAACTACTCCAAGAAACGGCAAATGAAGTTTTCCGTTATTTGCGTGACGGAAGTTTGCAAATGAAAGCTACAAAATCTTTTCCCCTTCAAGATGCAGGGAAAGCACATGAATGGGTCGAAAGTAGAAAAAGTACAGGGAAAGTAATACTAACTGTTCAGTCTTCTTCCTGAAATGAATACTTGAAACAGAGGTGGCATTCATGGGATCACGAATTATGCATGTTATTATCGCTAACGGTATTGCTGAGAAACTATCTATTCAAGATAAAACTTCTTTCTTACTTGGAGCTGTAGCCCCTGATGCTGTTCATTCAAAAAAAGAAAAAGGAACCTCACATTTTTATGCTGGTACAACGAAGAACTATACGAGAAGAATAGATTATGATTCATTTTTTCATAAATACGAAGCACATATAGATTCCCCCTTTATTTTAGGCTATTACACCCACCTCATTGCCGATGATAATTGGCTAAGTGGCTTTTTTCTACCATGGCTAAAAAATAGAATAGAAAATGACGAAACTATCGCACCCCTGTACTATAACGATTTTAAATTGTTAAATGCAAAGTTGCTTCATCATTACGATAAAGAACAACAGCTCTTCTCTCTTCTCAATCAAGAGGCTCACATTGTGGATATTGAAGAGGTTTCTAAAGAAAACGTTTTAGCTTTTCGAAAGTATCTTTTTGAAGATATGTTGTATCCCGAGCAACATTTGCATGAAGACTTACAGGTGTTTACGTTTAATCAAATTGTCGGTTACATTGAAACCGCTATTGAAAAAGGTGCATTTTTTATTAAACAACTCTCTCATGAAAAATCCACTTCAAAGATTTAATCCCCCTCAATATATTTGAGGGGGATTTTCACATAGCAATATTATTATTGATTCTTCTCCATAACCGCAAAATAATTCCCTTCACTATCAGCAAAGTTAAACACTTTACCAGAAGGCATAGTTACCATTTCTCCAACAGTAACATTTTTATTTTTTAAACCTGCATATAATTGATCCAGATTTTCTGAGAAGAACATTAAGGACGGTGTACCAAGATTTAATTCTGGGCTCATTTTCGAAATAACTTCTTTATTATGTAATATAATGCTCGTTTCAGCACCATTAGTTGGAGCAATTTCAATCCATCTCATTCCTTGCTTGTTATCTTCCTCCGCAACTACATGAAACCCTACCTTTTCCGTCCAAAAATTTACTGCCTCATCTTGATTATTTACATATAACATAATTTGTCCTACTTTATGAATCATTTGTATTCCTCCTATTGTTTTTTTACATTCTATGTAGCTTTCTACAGCTGGTATCGTTATTCCTTTTGAGTTGGTATGTACTTCTTTGCAAAATTTATCGACTGACTCATCCCATCCAGTTCGTCAAAATAATTGTTTCTTTCAATCATGTTATATCCGTCGAATCCAATTTCATCTAATACTTTGAAGAATATATCGAAATCCACTTCACCATTTCCTACCGCTACTTCTATATACTTACTTGAACTATTACTTTTCACTTCTTTACAATCTTTAATATGAGTTTGTACTATATAATCTTTTAATAGTAATAAACCTTCTAACGGATTTTCATTTACATCACTTATTAAATTTGCTGGGTCAAAGTTAACAGCTAGTCCTTTCGAGTTTGCATTTTCTAAAAATCGTTTTAATACTATTGCTTTTTCAGATCCTGTCTCAATAGCAAAGACTCCCCCAAATTTGAATGCTAATTCCCCTATCTCATAACAAACCCGCACCATTTTATCATAGCTCTCACTTTTTTCATCATCTGGAACTTTCCCAATATGAGCTGTTATTATCTTTGCTCCCAGCTCCAAACCTCTGTCAGTAATATATTTAATCTGATTTATTGCACTGTCAGCTTCTGTTCCTGTAATTCCATTTTCTCCAAAACTAATTGCTAATGATGGAATCTTTATCCCATTAAAAGATAAGCTTTTCTTTAAAGCAGTCCATTCTACCACTGGAATATTAGCTAAGTTGAAGTTTTTATTCATAGCATATAATTGAGTATATTCTAAATCCCATTCCCTTGCTTTTTGTATTCCTTCGTTTACTTCAATATGTTTCGTATTCAAAAACATTCCTAATTTCCTATCCATATATGTACCTTCTTTTTATTATTTCGCATCAGTTTAATATTCGACTTTTTTATATTACTTCCTTGTACAAACTAAATGAGAAATGATTCACCCTTATCGATATTTCTTATAAGATAGATACATTTAAATTCCCTTTGTTATTCAATTACAAACAAAAAGACGTAACTATAAATAGTTACGCCTTCCCCATTATTTATCTAGGCTTTTTCTTCCCAGTAAATGCTGGTTTCTTTTTCTTAGGTGCTGGTGGCTTCGATTCTACAAATGTTCCTTTGAACATTTCTTGCTTCGTAAATACGATGCCTAGTTTTTTCGCAAATTGTAGTAATTTGCGCTCTTCTTGTGGAGTTACAAGAGATACGACAGTTCCTTCTTTACCCATACGTCCTGTACGTCCTGAGCGGTGAATATATTGGTCTACTGTGTCCGGTAATTCTAAGTGAATTACATGTGTTAAATCATCAATATCAATACCGCGTGCTGCAATATCAGTAGCAAGTAGAATTTCTAATTTTCCGCCGCGGAATGCACGCATCGTTGCTTCACGCTCTTGCTTACCTGCTTCTGCATGAAGAGCTGCTGCTTTCATTTTACGGAACTGCAATTTCTGAGTAATTTCATCTAAACGGAATGGGTCGTTTAAGAAAGCAACTGCTTTTACATCGCCCATATGCATAATTCTTCTTACATAATCATTTTTTTCGCGTCGCTCACAAATGATGTACGTATGCTCAACTAAGCTTTTTGACTCTGCACGTGTTACACGTACCACTTGTGGTTCAACTGCCAAATCACGTGCCGCGTCTTCTGCCGCTTTGGTAATTGTCGCTGAGAAGAATACTAATTGACGGTCGCGCATCGTTGATTTAATTACATCTTGTACTGCGTCCATCATCTTTTGTTTTACAATTTGATCAAACTCATCAAATACAATTGTTTTCACTTCATGCATTTTTAGCTTTTTCATACGAATTAATTCTAAAATACGTCCTGGTGAACCGACAATTACTCTCGGATGTTTCTTTAATTTTTCAACTTGGCGCTTAATATCTGCACCACCAATTAAAGATGCACCTGAAATTTCAGTTCCTGCTGTAAACTTTTGAACCTCTTCATGAATTTGCATTACAAGTTCACGTGTTGGCGCTAAAACAACAACTTGTGGCTGTTTTACTTCAGGATTAATTTTATGTAAAAGGGGTAATAAGTACGCTAACGTTTTTCCTGTTCCAGTTGGAGATTCAGCTATAACGTCTTGTCCTTCTAAAATAGTTGGAATCGCTTGTTTTTGAATTTCAGTTAATTCTTTAAAACCAGCCTTCTCCCAAGCTTGTTGTAAAAATGGTTGCATATCTTTTATCATTTGTTTTTCTCCTTTATCTCTATTTTTGAAGAAAATGCTGTATTGTTCGCACCGTTTCTATCATGTGTGAAATAACAGCTATTAAATCATCAACATGGTCTTCTGTAATCGCTTTTTGAAATAGAACCTCTACCTTATTATGATATGAAATCGCTCGCTTATTATATTCGTATGAAACTTTCTGCATAATCATTCTTTCTTTTCCCCATATAGAACGCATTAAAGTTTCAATTTCTTCGCATCCTACTTCTGGTTGTTCTAACGGGAATGAAAATGCTAGCTTCATTTCACAACCTGGTGTAAACTGAGGCACTTCTAGTATTTCACCAGACAAGTTCTTTGCATCCACAGATAATGAAAATGTTGCTTCTACTAATGGTTCGAACGGTTCTGTTAATTGAAATGAGATATGATATATACGACTTAATGAGGCAAGGTCCATCATATCTTTTCGATCTGTTACAAGAATATCTCCATGTAGATCAAAATCATACACAGCACCTTCTACGATTACTTTTAAATTGTCAAAAGCAGTTGGATCAAACATAATTTCCTCCAAAAAACAGGCGCCTTTCGATGGAAAGGCGCCACTTGATGTATATATAGTTTACAGATAAACGAGATGAATTACAACCTTTTAGAATAAACCTACTGCTTTTCCATCTTCATTTACATCCATTTGAAGTGCTGCTGGTTGTTTTGGAAGACCTGGCATTGTTAACATTGTACCTGTTAACGCAACGATAAAACCTGCACCGATAGATGGTTTTAGCTCACGAATTGTAACGATAAAGTCGGATGGACGACCTAATTTCGTTGCATCGTCAGAAAGAGAGTATTGTGTTTTCGCCATACAAACTGGTAGGTTACTCCAACCTTCTCCTTCATATTGAGCTAATTGCTTACGTGCTTTCGGGGCAAATTCAATATCTTTTGCGCCATATACTTTTTGAGCAATTGTACGAATTTTTTCTTCTAATGGTAATTCTAATTCATAAAGTGGTGCGTAGTTGTTCTCACCTTTTTCGATTTCTTTTAGTACTTTTTCAGCAAGGTCAACTCCGCCTTGGCCACCCTTCTCCCAAACTTCTGTTAAGGATACTGCATAGCCACGCTCATTACACCACTCTTGTAAGTATGTAACTTCTGCATCTGTATCTGTAATGAATTTATTAATTGCAATTACGAAAGGCACACCGAAGCTTTGAATTGTTTCAACATGCTTCTGTAAGTTTTCCATACCTTTTGCTAATGCATCTACATTTTCTTCTTTTAATTGATCTTTTGCTACGCCGCCATGCATTTTAAGTGCACGAATAGTCGCAACAATAACAACTGCTTCTGGTTTGATACCAGCTGCACGAGCTTTAATATCTAAAAACTTCTCAGCGCCTAAATCAGCACCGAATCCAGCTTCTGTAATAACATAATCACCTAATTTTGCTGCCATTGTTGTAGCGATAACACTGTTACAACCGTGAGCGATATTCGCAAATGGTCCGCCATGAATGATAGCTGGTGTATTTTCTAATGTTTGTACTAAGTTTGGTTTTAATGCGTCTTTTAATAATAGCGTTAACGCACCTTCTACACCTAAATCTTTAACCGTTACAGGTTGATTTGCAAAGTTATAAGCAACTACGATGCGAGATAGACGCGCTTTTAAGTCTTGAATATCTGTTGCAAGGCAGAATACAGCCATAATTTCAGATGCGACTGTAATGTCAAAACCGTCTTCACGTGGTACACCTTGTACAGGTCCACCAAGACCAATTACTACGTTACGAAGGGCACGATCATTTAAGTCAACACAGCGTTTCCAAACAATTTTACGCGTATCAATTCCAAGTGTGTTTCCTTGTTGGATATGATTATCAATAAACGCTGCTAATGCGTTATTAGCAGTTGTGATCGCATGGATATCTCCAGTAAAGTGAAGGTTAATGTCTTCCATTGGTACGACTTGTGAAAAACCGCCACCTGCTGCTCCACCTTTTAATCCCATCGTCGGTCCAAGAGATGGTTCACGAAGTGCAATTACTGTTTTCTTACCAATTTTGTTAAAAGCTTGACCTAAACCAACTGTTACTGTTGATTTACCTTCTCCAGCTGGAGTTGGGTTAATTGCTGTTACTAAAACAACTTTACCGTCTTTCTCATCTTGTAAGCGCTTAAAAATATCAAGAGATAACTTACCTTTATAATGCCCGTATGGCTCTAATTCATCTTCTAAAATATTTAAATCAGCTGCAATTTCTTGAATCTTCTTCATACTCGCTTCTTGTGCGATTTCAATATCGGATTTCACTGTTGTAGTAGTTGTCATATACCCTAGTCCCCCTTTAATTGGTTCTGATGATATTGTATCAGTTTTTTGTATTTTCTGCACTTATTTACCTCCTAAAAATTCTTTCATTTCTTTATACGTTTTTTAACATAAATACCCATAAGAATGTTAACGATTGTTGTAACTCTGTAGGTAGTTGACCTAACATCTTCTCATTTACTCCGCGCTTATATACGCCGATGCCATCTATAACTTTAAAACCTTGTTCTTTCGCTAACTGTTCAAATTCCCAAGGCATCATCGTATTACAAACAACGTCTTTTCCATACAAGCGAGGATAACTGTTCTCTCGTGGCTTTGCTGTCGGTCCTAAAATTGCAATACATGCATATCCATCTTTCTTTAACACACGCTTTATTTCATTTAACGCTCGTAATGGCTCTTCCGTCCACTCTAAAGAATTAATTGCCATAATTGATTCAAATTGCTCATTTTCAAATGGTAATGCAGAAAGATCTCCTTTTATAAAAGATAAATTTGGTCCTTCTCCGCGCTCCTTACCTTTTTGAATCATCACTTCCGATAAATCTACTCCCACTGCTTTATAGCCTGCGCTACTTAATTTATATGTACCGTACCCATCACCACAACCAACATCGAGCACTTGTGCTTCTTTCTTTACGTATTGTTCAAAAAACGGAATAATTGTGCTCCTACTCCCGCTATCCCACATTTCCTGACTATTTTTATTCCAAAACTCCGCACTACTATCCCATTTCTTCTCTGCTGATTCATGCCAATTAAATGTTGTCATACATTCCCCTACCTTCACGTATTATCATTCATTTCATTCTACATCATTTTCCAAAATTCCTGTTTTATCCCGCTTGCAGTAAGACACCTACCTCAAAATTCAATGGATGCGGACCAGTTAATGGGAGAGAACTGCTCATAAAAATCCAATTGTTGCTGGCTGATAATCAGTCGTGATGGAAAAAATCCCGCACTTTATCTTCAATAGGAAATGGATATGTTAACGATGGAATACGTATTCTCCATTTTTTGCTTTACTTGGGTTTAACTCATACTCATGTTCTTACCTTTATGTAAGATACTATAGGTACACCCAATTGAAAGAGAGGGATGTACATGCGAAGAAAGAGAAATCATCATTTTAAAAGTGGTGAAAAAAACGAAGAGTATGCTGCTGAAATATCACCAGCTGGCATACCAATTAGACATAAGCGTAAAGAAATTGCAAATGAAATAGAAGGTACAAATACCGGCGCAATGGTAGGCTATGTCGCTTTATTTCTTTCGTTATTCTCCATTGCTTTTTATCCAGTTACGCTCGGCTCCCTAGCAATTTTAGTTGGCCTATTAGCTGTCAATTTCGGAGCAAGAACACTTGGATATACAGCAATTGGTTTTGGTAGTTTTTCTGTTTTATTTACTTTACTTTATCCGCTTGCTTTGTCAGCGTTTTAAAAAAACACACCAAGTTATACTTGGTGTGTTCATTCATGATACAACATAATATGACCGCATCCACAACAATGTTTCGCTGTAATTTCTTGAAACACTGGATAATTTTCTTCATCCCTATGCTCAATAAATACTTTTTCAAACCGATACATGTTTGGTGCATATGCCCAATCTTGTTTCGTACGTGCATATAATGTTGAGGAAAAAAACTCCTCACCACCGCAAACGATACATGTGTTCTTCATCGCTATCCCTCCTATGCTTGTCTTACTTCATCTATATGAACATAAGCATAAAAAAAAGACCTTCTATTACTAGAAAGTCTTCTCTGAAACAAAAAGAAATGTACCAAACATTCCTACTCCGCTATATTCTTTTGAAACACCAGCTTCTGTTTTAAATGTTTGCTTTACAGTCATAAAGAATACACCATTTCGTGCATCTGTACTTTCAAATTGTAGTTTTTCTTTTTTACCATCTACATTTTGCGTGCATTCAAAACTACTCTCATTACAATTCAACGCATACTTATCCTCTAAATACAAATTAAAATCAGATTCTTTCGGACAAGTAATAAGTAGTATCGCCACGAGAATAATACTTACAATACCCACAATTGTATAATATTTCTTCATTTTTTCTCCTTTCAAATGACAAGAAAACTTGACTTCATGCGCCAAGTTTTCTTAGTCAACAACCCATTGCCACTCTTGTTCTTTCTTATCAAAAATGAGCCAACCTGTTTCTGTTGCTTGTTCTTTCAATTCATCAATGTTATCTAGTACCTCATCCGTACTTTCATACGAACCAACTACATATACCGGAATTTCAAGACCTCTTCTTGACTCAATTTTTCCTGCTAGATCAATGTAAAGACCATCTTCCATTAGTGGAATAAGTCCCATAATCAATTCTTTTGAAATCGCTGGGAAAATTTTTGATTTTTGAAAGAAAGAAAAACGTTTCTTACCGAAAGCACCGAGTTTATACGGAATGACTTTACTTAACATTCCTACAAAATCGGCAATTCTACGATAATACACTTTGTTGTACCATCCGTCATCATGTGAAAAATAAACAAATCTATTTTTCAGTAACGGAAAGAATGTTCTTGCAAGTGGTTCTTTTTTGTGAGCCAAATATAATAATTCTGCAATTTCTTTCGGCTCTAATTCATCTAAATCGCTTGCATCATCAAAATCTACCCAACAAAATTCATCAAATTCATCAATCTCTGCTTGAATTAACTTATGTATATTTTCTTCCTCAACATATTCAAATAAAGTATGATAATGAAAATCCGTCCATTCAAAGTTGTGCTTCAAAAGCAACACTTGATGAAGCGGTGAAGGGATGTTACTCGCAAACTCTTTAAACGTAATTCCTGATGTAATAAAACAATGACCTCGACGATTACCATTAATATATATCATATTCTTTACTTGGTCAGATCCTCCAGACAAAGCACCTAGCCACCTTCGTTTTATATGTTTCAATTCTATAGCATATTTTAACATGAAAAATTTTAGAAACATAGAAAAAACTTCAAAAACTATTTACAATTTCATGTGTTTTATTACATAGTGATTACAAGAAAAAACGCCTGCTCATAAGCAGGCGTTTTTAAAGGATTTCATCAGGGTTTTGAGGATGATGATTTCCCTCTTTCTTTTCTTCTTTTTGGAACATCGATTGAATTTTATCAATTGTTTGTGGAGCTAATTCAATCATTTTTTCTGCTAAATGTGTCGCATTTTGTAAATGAAGAATATTTACTCCATCTTTATTCACCACAAGAAATGCTACTGGTGTAATAGAAACACCACCCGCGCTACCGCCACCAAATGCAGGGTTACCGTTCGCTCTTTGTCCATCATTCGTTTGGAAATCAGAACCTCCTGCTCCAAAACCGAACGCTACTTTAGAAACCGTTAACACCACACCACCGTCAGCCGTTTGAACAGGCTCTCCAACAATCGTATTTACATCAACCATTTCTTTTAAATTTTCCATTGCTGCTTTCATTAACCCTTGAATTGGATGATCCACCGTTCATAACCTCCTTTGTCATATCTTTCCTAGTTTTTCCGAAAGTTTGTGAACTAAACATAAAATTTTATATTGATTTCAAAAAACTTAAGTTGTAATATTTAGAAAAAATAAAAAAAAGAAGTCGATTCGTTATGATGCGAAAATTAACAAAGAAAGATCATGAACAAGTATTCGCTTACCTAAAAGAAGAAGCAGCCATTAACTTGTTTATTATTGGAGATATTGAAGCTTTCGGTTATGACACAGATTTTCAAGAATTATGGGGAGTATTTAAAGAGAATGGGACATTAAAATCAATTCTACTCCGATTCCACGATTCATTTATACCATATAGTAAAGAAGACTTTGTTACCATTGATTATGAGGCACTTCTTTCCGCATATAAACCGCTTAAACTCTCTGGCAAGTCAACTATTGTAGAAAGGTTTGAAACTTCTCCAAGTCTACAATTAGGCGCCAAAAATGAAATGTATTTTTGCGAATGTCTAAATGACAACAACTTACCTAGCACGCCTATCCAAGAAACAATTAAACTTGCCACACTAGATGATGTAGAGCGAATTATGCAATTAAGAAGTGACATCGCTGAATTTCCGACTACTAATGAATCAGAGAAAATATTAAGGCAGGCTATCGAAACAAATACAGGACGTACATATTATATTGAAAAAGACGGTGCAATCATCGCATCCGCCTCTACTTCCGCTGAAAATTCATTATCTGCTATGGTAGTTGGTGTATGTACACACCCGAATTATCGCGGAAATGGCTACGCTTCACTCATATTACAAAAAATGATTCAAGACTTTACGAAAGAAGGCCGAACACTTTGTTTATTTTATAACAATCCAGCTGCTGGACGAATTTATAAACGACTAGGGTTTAAAGACATTGGGATGTGGACGATGTATCGATAATAATGCATAATACACGCAGGAGAGGCTGCCTATTATAAGTAGCCTCTTCTTAACTAATATCTATTCACATGTACTCCGCTTGCCGTTACTATATGATATACTACGCATTTACTTGTTAACGCTTGTTAATTTTTATAACATAAAAAAACAATTTAAATCTTTTATCTTTTCAACTGAACCAATTAGGAACGCTTTATCGTTATTCTCTTTTCTTATTTAGATATATTTTTCGACTTGCTACTGAAATTTTCCAATAAACAGGAAATCTCAATACATACTCCACCAATAATTAGAGCAACAATAGCTGTTAAAACCTTTTTTCCCATTGGCTGTGGAAAGAAGAAGGGAGAAAAAATAGCACTGCGGTAAAAGTACACATTAAAATACGCCCTTGTTTAAACATGCTTGATTGCTCCTTTTTTCTTTTTCAGATAAAACTATAAGCATAACGTTAAAAGAGGCAACCAGTAGGTCACCTCCCAAGTAAAACGATTAATAATACATGTTACATATTTTCAGCTGTTATTCCATACAATCTATCTCTATTTTGCCCTCTTCTTTTTTCGATTTTTAAATATAATCTCTAACGCTACTACTGTGGTGAATCCTACAGTTAGTTGTAAACCTGTAAACAGCAGTTTATCATTTAAAGGAATACCAGGTGCACTCCACAGCAGCACTGGAGGAACAAGTATGCCAATGATTACTATAGTTCTCATTATCTTTCCCATTTTGTTTCCCCTATCGTATTTTTAAAATCAATATGTATTTTTCAATATTTTTACAATTCTACTAATCTCTCACGTAAAATTAATTCACTCTCATTCAAATACCCTCTATGTATTTCCTCTACAATCTTATCATGATTAAAGCATAACACTTTTTCATCGCCTAAATAACCAACCGGATAAAGAACCCCTACGTAATCAAAATCAAGTTTATCTGCTGAAATGACCATTCTTCCAATAATCATAACAGGTTGGTTTAGATCTTTTAGCTTCACAACTGAACCAATCGGGAAAAGCTCCATCGTCATTCTCCGTTCTTTTTAGATATATTCGACTTGTTACTCAAAATTTCTAATAGATAGGAAATTCCAATACCTATTCCACCAATAATCAATGCTGCAATAGCTGTTAAAAACCTTTTTTCCATTGGCTGCGGAAAAAAGAATGAAGAAAAAAATAAAACCGCGGTAAAAATATACATCAAAATACGTCCTTGTTTAAACATGTGTGATTACTCCTTTTTTTCAGGTTTCAAGAAAAAACCTCCTCCAAAACCTTCGTATGATGCATAAAAACCTTTCTCTTGACCCATGTGAAGCTTATACCCATAAGTCCCTACTCCCAATTCTAAGCGGATTGTTATATCGTGATCACTGAAATACGGAATAATATCCGGAACATCAATTTTCTCTAAAAGCAATTCATACTTGCGCGAACTATATTCCGCACCTACCTTGGCTGTATACTCATCATAACCTACAATACTACTAAAATCGTGCATTTTTTGAGTTACAGTTATATCTTCCATATAAGGAATATCCGTTCGTAAAGTTTATTAGTACCAAGTGCACATACCCCTAAAATAAGAACACCTATAATAAAGCCAATCTTTTTAGGTAATTCATAAGGAGACATAATAGCGACTACAAGTAATATAGCAATTGCAACATATGTAATATATTTTCCGGCCTTAAATGATTGTATATTAATATGCCCCTCTCTTAATCCTTCAATTTATTAGTATCACCTATCCTATAACCATCTCTAACGTATAATCCCGTTTCTTTTCCTAATTAATAGTGGATTATCCCTATCCTTTTTCAAACTTTATTATTGTTTAAATTTGTTATGTATTCGTCCTACCACTTTATTCGCCCCTAAGGAAATAGCTCCTAAAATTAAAACAAAAATAATAAGAGCCATCTTTTTAGGTAGGCTATATGGCAATAACATAGAAAATATAAGAATAGACGATGTATCGATAATTAAAAGCCGATTTAAAATCGGCTTTTATACATACTCATTTTCTTTTCTCATGCTTTCGCTTCCCTCATTCAGACTATTATACTCACTTCAAAGTCATAATTACCTGTCTTTCAACAAACCCAAACTCTTCGTACATCTCTTTTGCAAAGTTCCCAGTAAATACATTCAACCTAATTTCTGAATACTTCTCCTTCAATTCCTTAATACCAGCTTCCATCAGTTCTCTCGATAATCCTTTCCCGCGATATTCTGGGAAAACGTACAATTCATATATAAATCCAAGTTTTTCACAAGAAAAATAGTCTGTATTTTCCCCTATTAATATCCATCCCATTACTTTATTTTCTTCTTTAATGATTAAATAAAATGCTCCTTTTTCTACAATCGGCTTTGTAATTTCAATCGCTTTCTCGGTACTTAATTGACAATTTCCTCTCGTCCCTTCAAAAAGCGCTTGAGCTGTATGTTTTAATATTTCATTGGTATCTTCTTGATTTGCCTTAATTATCATTTTTCACAACTCCCCTGGAATAATAGGCATTACTATCCCTTGTTCAAGATTCTCCGCCTCCATAACAATTGCCGTTAATCCTTGTTCTGTACTTGTTTCATGGGGCTCTCCCTTCTCCCAAAACACAGCTTGTCCCGCCTCTACCTTTATCTTTTTTTTATTTGCCCCACATACATATCCTGCTCCGTCCACAATAAGAAGCAGTTGAGATACAACTGCTTCATGATAACCGATGATTCCATTCTCTTGTAAACGCATAGCACCGATATGTACATTTCCTTGATGGTTTACTATTTTCGACATTATGAAATTAGATTGAAATACCGATATGTGCTTTCCTACTTTTTAACTAAAATCAAAAATTTTCATTGCTAGTCCTCCTTATACATATAAAACCATCCTTACTGTCTGCATCATATGTCCTTCAAAGTCTTCTTCAAATTGCTCTAATTCAGCAAAACCTTTCGCTTCATAAAAGCGTTTTCCTTTTTCATTTGCTGCTTCTACATGTATGTACAATTTACGTATCCCATTTAATTCCTTAATCCCTCTTTGTAATAAAGCACTTCCGATCCCTTTTCCTTGCTGATCTGGTAACAAATAAATCGCACCTAATTCCGCTTCATTTTGTAGTCTAACAGGTGAAAAGTTAGCAAATCCTATTACTTCTCCCTCTTCTTCCGCAACGAATAAATGTGTATTTTTAAGACGATATTTCATTTTTTCATCAGAATATGCCTCGTCTAAAAAACTGTCTTGAATTTCTCTTGGAATAATGCCTTCATATGTATCATGCCAAGCTATTTTTGCTACTGATTGTACAGCGTGAATGTCTTCTTGCTTCATTTCTCTAATTATATATGTCATCTCGATGTCTCCATTCTCTTTAAATTACATTCTGCTAATATACTAGAAGAAACGGCAGAACCATTTTCATAATTCACCTTAATTAATTTTAACTTTTCAATCGAGGCTGTTGTAACATCAAAATTCTCATATATATACTCCATCGCACTTAAAAACTGAGTTGAATTCAAATGATTCGCAATCGTACAATGCGGAACCCATTTTCCCGGTACGTAATATGAATTTGGATTGTCATGAAAATTTTTAAAATAATCATGATAAGAATGATGAAGTTTTAACAATTCATCGGTAACAGTCGGAGCTAGAAAAATCGTACCGTTAGTAGGAAAAGTTCCAACAGAAGGAAAAGTGACTGCAGACATACTTTCTTGAATAGCTACAAATCCCTTTAATTTTTCAATAAACAAATTAACATCTAACTCATTATAATCCGCAATCGTAATATGAGGTTCTACTCCAGCTAATTGATTTGTTCCCATTATATTCGTTAATTCATTTTGCAGTTCTGTAATTTTATTAGTAAATACACGATCAAATTTAGCAATAATAGCGTACAATCTTTCTCACCCCTTCGTTACACATAGTGCTTCCCATTCTTCACGAATCATTCCCATTCGAATAGAATCATAGTATGTTCCGTTATAATAACGACACTTTCGCATTCTACCTTCTAAGCTCATTCCTATTTTCTCCGCTACTTTCATCATTCGTTCATTGCCAGACCAAGTCGTGATTCCTACTCTACCAATCTCCATTTTTTCAAATAGCAAATCTCTATATAATGTCAATGTTTCTGTACCGTATCCACCATTCCAGTATGTTGGGTCATAAATCACAAGCCCCATCTCTAACCAACGCGTCGGTTTATATTCCCAATAAAACCCGACTGTCCCAATGATTTGACCGTTATTTTCTATAATTAAATTTGACAGTGGTTCTTCTTTCAAACGAGTTTGCATCTTCTCTTTATAGGAAGAGTATTCTTGCATTGAGAACGGGAAATATGGCGCATCCCATTTCTTCCATTCTGGGCTTTCTTCTTTAAATATGATATTCCATAATGTTTCTATATCCGATTCTTCTATTGTACGAATTGTAACTTTCTTCCCCTTTAATACAACCTTTTGCATAATTCCCTCCTGCATTCACCTTTATTTCATATATAATTATAATATTTTTTCAGAAAAATCAAAACTAATATCATATATTATATTGTATAATTTTGTTATAAGATACCAATTATTGATTTAGAAAGCTGGTGATTCAATGAATAATCAATTTAGTATTGCTTTATTTCTCACTATTATTACGACAAATATTATTCTATATTTCTTCTTACCATCAAATATTGTTACAAAATGGGACTTCAATGGAACGCCTACATCAACAATGGATAAAAGCACTTTTGTAATCGTAAATATAATTATATGTTTCTTCTTATTCTTTGTATTTTTAGCTTTATCTAAAGCAGTGAGTAACCAGAAATTTCTCCATTGGATCGGCAACACAATGTTATTATTCTTATTTTTTGTCGATATTGTCATTGCCCTCATCGCTCTTGGCTTTTCACTTCCTCTTGATCATTTCATATTTTTAGCATTAGGGCTTTTATTTATATTAATAGGTTATTTCAGTTCCAAAATTGATACGACTAAATCAACCGTTTCATTAGAATGGAATGATAAGCACCTCGAAAAAAGAGCTTCAAATATTAGTAGTATTTCAATGATGATAGCAGGGATTTTTTTAGCGATACTTCCTTTTAGCGTTTCTGCTCCCTATAGAGGTTATGGCATACTAGCAATTCTTTTAGGAATGACGCTTATCATTCTACCGAGTACGATTTATTTACTTATTAAAGACAGCAGGCAGTCCACTAATTTAAAAGGTTAATTGAAGTACGAAGGCGCAAAATAGGCAATAAAAAATAGGAGGTTACATCCCTCCTATTTCAGCTCAAGCAAAATGCCTTTCTCTATCCACCCCTCTACACCATCTTTTTTAATTAAATCATATCCTGAACAACTACCATCAATGAGAGAAACGATATCTCCTTTTCTAACGCTTATTTGCGCACAAGAAATATCAGTTTTCACTGTATATTTACCTGACTCAAGTTGTTTCATGTATTCATTTTTTACAGTGAGTAATTTATTTGTTTCCTTTTGCTTACATACTGTATAATCTTGCATCTTCTCGATAGGCTCTATGTAATAATACGGATATGTCACTCCGCCCTGCATTTCTGAATTCGCATTAAAATCCGCTATTACTTCGTACCCTGGAAAATAGTCTACATATGTATAAGAAAACGTATCGCCCGTTTGTTTCCTCTGAATAATAAATGCATTTAATTGTCCTGCTTCTTTAATTGCATTTCCTCCATCTATTGCAATAATTTTTTTCTCCTCATCAATAACTGGATTGTTAGACGGTGCTTCTTCAGAATAGTTCACGACAGGCCAATGACCAACTATTACATACTTATTTGCTTTATGTGATTTATTAAAAAACTCTGGCATTGCTATCGCATTTTTGCGCTCTGTTTCTTTCCAATCTACTCTATCTTCTAGCCCGGCATGCACAAAAATATAATCTTCTGTTTCAATCGCTGTTGGCAACTCCGTTAGCCAATATAGTTCTTGTGAAAATTCACTTAGCAAGGCTTCTCTCACTTCACGAATTGAAGTGCCTTCATGAACTGAAAAATCCAATTGCTCTAGCCATTCATTAAAAATTGAATGCTTTCTCGTACATAAATAATTAATAAGACGAGGATTTTCATTTAGAAGAGCATCAACTAAAACTTCACAATTTCCTTCAACAACGTGAACATTTGAATTGTTCTTTACAAGATTCATAACGTAGTTTACTACACCTACGCTATCTCGTCCTTTCTCGCAAAGATCTCCATTAATAATTAAATAATCTTCATCTTTAAAGTTAACTTTATATAGTGCTTCTTTTAAAAGATTTAATTCTCCATGAATATCAGATATGACGATAACTCTAGCATCATTAGGGATTGATAGTTTCTTTATTTTCTTCAAGTATAAGCGCTCCAATCATTCTCTTTATTAAATTAAAACAATTCGACAAAATACACTATATAACCTTTTCAAATACATATACCATAACTTACAACCTATTTACCGTTCAATAATAACTTAATAAATAAGAAGAGGCTGTTCCCAACTTTTGCGGGACAGCTTCTTCTTATTATTTATAATTCTTTATGAAAAGAATAACTCACCTTATCATACCCTTCTCTTTCATAAAAACGATGAGCATCAATTCTTGCAAATGCTGATGTGAGGACGATAGATTCACATCCGTTTTCCTTTCCCCAGTTCTCTATATACGAAAGTAATACATTTCCATGTCCTTTTGAACGATGTGTGTCTGCTGTTACAAGGTCATATACGAAAACGTGCTTCTTATTATAAAAATTCGTACAAATCGCTACACCTGCAAGGCTAACAACTTCATCCTCCTCATTACGCAGTGAAAATAATTTATAATTTTCTTCTTTCATATTTCGAAATAAAGAGCTTGTTTCCTCTTTTGAAAGTTTCGTTCTTAATTGCTGTAAAACAGGTAATACTTCATGTAATTGCTCTTCTGTTACTACTTCTTTAACATTCATTTTTAACTCTCCTCTAACTATTTATTTAATTTTCTAAATGTTATATCATTATTATAGAAAGTAACTGCCCTTTACTTAAGTGACAGTTTAATTATTTTTTATAAGGCCAGTTTTAAAGGAGAGTTTTATATGGATTTTACTATCCCATTGCAATTACAAAGTAACACACCTATTTACTTGCAAATTTACGACTATATAAAAGCTGAAATTATACAAGGGAGTATTTCTGTTGGCACACGTCTACCCTCACACAGAAATTTAGCATCACAACTTAATATTAGCCGCATCACTGTTGAATCAGCTTATCAACAATTATTAGCTGAAGGTTATGTAGAAAGTAAACCGAAACGTGGTATTTTTGTAGCAAATTTCGATATTGACGTTATCCCAAATAAAAAACGAAATGCAGCAATGAAGACGAGCAATTTAATAGACGAAAAATTCGAATATGATTGTAGCCAAGGGCTTATTGATCAAAATACATTTCCGATTACAAATTGGAAACGAGCATTACAAGAATCCATTCTTAAATACGAAAATGCACTATTTGCCAAAGAAGACCCTCAAGGTGAATTCGCTCTTCGAGAGCATATATCAACATATTTATATCATTCTCGCGGTGTACATTCTTCACCTGATCAAATTGTGATCGGTGCCGGAACGCAGCCACTTCTCTGGCTACTACTTCAACTGCTTGGCCCTACAAAAGAATACGGCATTGAAAACCCTGGATTTCACCGTATACACGCAATCATTAAAAGCTGTGATAGACAAATTCATCCCATACCATTGGATGAAAAAGGTATTGATATTTCTAGCTTATATAACACAAATGCCAATGTCGCATACGTTACACCATCACACCAATTTCCACTCGGGATTATTATGCCTTTATCTAGAAGAACAGAATTGTTAAAGTGGGCTAATGATTGCAGCGGATACATTATTGAAGATGACTATGACGGTGAGTTTCGCTACGCTGGTAAGCCGATTCCTTCTTTGCAAAGTCTTGATTCAAATGAACGCGTTATTTATATGGGGACTTTCTCAAAATCTTTTTTACCTTCTTTACGAATGGGATATGTTGTTTTACCACCACATCTTTTAAAAACATATCAAGAACTGCATGGAATTTTCAAACAAACAGTCGCTACAATACAACAACTTGCTTTTGCTAACTTTATACAAAGCGGGAATTGGGAACGTCATCTTAACCGGAGTCGTACACTATATAAAAGAAAACATCATGCGTTAGTAAAATCCATTATGAAAGAAATGGGGGCTAATGTTCAAATTCTTGGCGAACAGTCCGGACTTCATATTGTTTTATGTGTCCATAACAGTATGAATGAAAACGAACTGATTGAATCCGCTAAAAAACAAAGCGTTAAATTATACCCGGTTTCTCCATATGATTTCGTGAATGATTTACGTAAGGAATCATACGTATTACTCGGTTTTGGTAGCATTCCAGAAAATAAAATTGAAACGTTGGCTATATTATTGAAAAACGCTTGGTTCCCTAGTTGCAAGGAAACTTGTTAACAGTGGGTTTAACTTGTAACATACTAACAATTCAACAAAATAAAAAAGAAGGCTGTTCCAAAATAACTTTTTGGACAGCCTTCTGCTAGTTATTCACCTGACCTAGCTTTCCTTCCCGGACGTTTCACACCAGTCGTTTCTGTTGAATAAGAAGCTTCAATTATAGCGGTTGGATCTACAGAGAGAACGAGATCTTTCATTTTCGGATAAATGAATCGGTTTGTAATGCAATAAATGATTCTCTTATGCTCCCCTAAAAAACCACCTTCTCCATGTAGATACGTAACAGATAGTTGCAATTCTTTCATAAGTAAATCGCCTATTTCTTTATTCTTACCAGAAATAATCATAACGCTCTTACCTTGATTTATACCATCTAATATAAAATCAATCATTTTCGTAACAATATAGAAAATGGCTAATGAGAACATCGCTTGTTCGATTGAAAATAAAATGGCAACAAAGATGAAAATAACTGCATTTACTGCAAGTAAAAAAGTACTAATCGGTACATTAAAGTGTTTATTCATCCAAACTGCTAACATTTCCGAACCGTCAATTGCTCCACCCATTTTAACAACAATCCCAACACCAATTCCGAACAGCACTCCACCATAAAGTACAATTAATAACTCAGAAGTCGTAATTGCTGGAAATGGTTTTAAATAAATTAATCCGAGTGTTGTAACTACATTCGCATAAGATGTACGGATAAAAAATTTCTTTCCCATTACTTTTGCAGTAAACAATAAAATTGGGATATTAATTCCTAAGAACACACCATAAAGCGGCAATTCTGCGACTTTATTTGCCATAATAGCAATAGCCGTTACCCCGCCATCTACTAATCCATTAGGTGCTAAAATAAGCTCTAATGAACCTGCTACTATAATTGAGCCAATTGTTAATAATACGTATTCAAATACTTTCTTCATTCATTACCCCCAAAACTTATATATTTTCTTAGTATTATTTTAACGTAATTTTAATACTAATTCAAAGGTATCGATTTATATACAAAAAAGTTTCACCTTTATCGCTATTTTTATGTAACACGTAATACTAGAAACACACTTACAAATTAAAAGTAAGTGTGTTTCTAACATCTATTTAATCTTTACGTACGGCTTCATTTTTAATTCAAATATTTCCTCAACTGCCCTTTGATATCCACCAGCATTTCTAAGCGAATCTCCCACTTTACGACTATTTCTCTTAAACGTCACATCATTCATTACTTTCTTTACAGTCTCACGTAACAATTCAGAAGTTAACTCGTTACGATTAAGTGTTATGCCTGCCCCTACTTCAGTCAATCGTTTTGCAACGAATGGCTGATCTCCTGTTACCGGAATTACAACTAATGGGACACCGTAATATAACGCTTCACTCGAACTATTCATACCACCATGTGTCACGAATACATCAGCATGCTGTAAAACTTCTAATTGCGGGACATAATTATACAACTTAAAGTTTTTCGGGATATTTTCAAATTGACTTATATTTATCTTCTTACCAACGACTAATACGACTGTCGCATCTACATCTTTAAACGCTTCAAAACACTTTTCATACAAAGCAGGTTGTTCATTAAAAACTGTTCCCATAGAAATGAAAATCACTTTTTCATTTTTTAAATCTTCGGTAGGAAAACTCCCCACTTCTTTTCGAGTAGCAATTGATGGACCTACAAATTTATACGATTCATCAAATAAATCTGAACGCGGCTGATATTCTTTTGAAGTATATACAATCGTAATATCACCAGGATGGTTCATAATATCATACATACTATTACATTTCATTCCATACTGCTTATTCCATCTTTCCATTCCCGCTAAACAAGATTGATATAATGGATTCATTTCGTCTACTTGTCTCGATTCTTGCCCATCATGAAAATTAATGTACTGATTAACAGCAAACGTTGTACAAGATGAAACGCTTGGTAATTGTAAAATATTCGCTATAATACGTCCTACTGGAAAATGATTATCATATATTAAATAATCATATTTTTCCTCTTTTGTTTCTTCTACAATTTGAGTAACAATACGCTCTGATGCTTCAATCATATGAGATAGCATCGTCAAAGGGCTCCCACCTTCATTTACTCGTTCCATAATATTAATTTGAGAGAGAAAATTCTCAAACACTCGGAATTCTGCACCTGTTGCTTCAATCTTCTTTCTATAATCTTCAATACAATACGAAACAACTGTTTCTCCTCGTTGGATTAACTCACTTACAATAGCTAAAGTCGGATTAATATGACCTTCCCCAGGGAAATTTATTACGAGTACATTTGCCATAATATTCTCTCCTATCCAGTCAATCTTATAAAGTTAACAATTAATTATATTAATTAATTTAAGTCTATTATAAATGAATGCATTCTACTTCTTCATGCTTTTCTCTTCATTTTATTATTGAGAAATATTTTCTATAGTCTACATTATTTTGATTCACAATCTTATAAATGAATGCTTAATTTTACTTTTACTCTTCATAGATTTAAAGATATGAGTCTTACTACTATAATTTTTAGACAATTCACACAAAAATGTAGAAATATAATGTTTTTAATGAATTTTCGCTATAAATGTAACTATGCTTTCAATCTTTTTATCTTTATCCTCATAACACATCATCTGTTATATAATGAATTTATAGAATTTACAGAAAAGGGAGTCTTTTCATGCTACAACAACTATTCAATTCAACTATTCTATCCGTTCAGGCCTTGCACCCAGGTTATGAAGATCATGCAAGTGATGTTTTTCTCGTTCAAACAGAAGATACAGAAGTTATCGTTCGTACTTCTAAAATGAATGAAGAACCAAATAATGATTTTTGGTGGGGATGTAAAAATCTATTTGGAATTGATCCAAGGAACGTCCATCATTTAGAAACTGTACATACATTGCTGCAAGAACATACGAATCTTCCTATCCCAACAATATTAGAAAAACATGTTTTAAATGGCCGTGAATTTGTGGTGGTCGAAAAGTTAGTAGGTAACACAGTTCAATCTTTTATCGAGCAACCAGATTCTATTTTATTTAGCCTAGGAAAAGGACTTGCAGAAATACATAAGTTTAAAGCCGATTTTATAGGAAATCCGTCAGGCACGTTCCAAGTTCCACTAGATGAATTCCAATCACATATTTTAAACGTGAGTAAAGAGCTTGTGAATATGTTTTATTCCGATGATGAAAGCATACAAAATGCTTTTCCTACCTTTGAATCACAGCTTTCTTCCCTGTCCCTACCAAAAGAAGCTACACTCGTCTTACTTGATATGGACCCTACCCAATTTTTATATGACGGTACAACTATTACGGGTTTAGTAGATACTGAAGCTTACGCGGTTGCCCCGCGAGAGTTTGATTTTATCGGACTAGAATATGTACTTACCGAAAAAGAAGCACATGCCTTTAAAAGTGGTTACGAAACAATTATGCCTATTCCTCATCTTGAAGAATGTAGACGACCATATCGTTATTTATACCGACTGTTATCTGTGCAAGGTAGTGTGGAATTAAAGGAATGGTTAAGTCACCCATCCTATTTTTAAATACAATTGAGAGGGAGTATACAATGGATATTCAGAAAAAGCGTTCTGTAACAGAAAGTGAAATACAGCAAATGAAGGATTTGGCTTATATTTGCGGGCAACAAGACAATCTTGATTACTCTTCAGATTTACATATCAACTTTTTAAAAAATCGAAATGAAGATCATATAAACGATTTTCTTCTTTATAACGGTACTCAATTAATTGGCACTTTAAATATGTATGATTTCGAAAGACCAACAAAGCTTGAACTAATAGGCTTTGTACATCCTCATTTTAGAAAACAACGTTTCGGAACTACCCTTTTACAAACTGCAATGAAAGAAATACAAAATAGAGAGGCAGATGAAGCTCTTCTTATTATCAATGGGGATTCTATTTCTGGGAATGAATTTGTAAAACATATGAAGTTACCGTATTTATATAGTGAATATAGTATGGAGTTCAAAACAAACGAAATTCAAAAAACAACAGAAAGTAATATACAGCTTACTCTTGCAGCTTCAGAATCACTTCTTGACCTTATTGAAATTTCTAGTAAAGCTTTTGGTGATTCAGTAGACAATACGGCTACATGGTTACAAAAAATGATGACTTCACCTTCTCATAAAGTTTACAGTGCCCTTATTAACGAAAAAGCTATTGGAACAATTACAGTTACTGAGCAAGAACAATCTACTACACTATCAGGATTCGCCGTTCATCCTTCTTATCAAGGTAAAGGATATGGAAAAGATATTCTTAGTTATATGGTACATACCCTTATTACAGAAGGAACTTCAACAATTGAATTAGACGTCGAAACGAAAAATAACCATGCTTTAAAACTATATACACAATGTGGTTTTAAAATTAAAACGAAGCATGACTATTATAATTTAATGAATAGCACGGAGAATATTTATGTCTAAAAAACTTATTTATTCTGATTACGATATTTTCGCATCTATTTATAATAAACATTGGGGACATTTTGCCGAACACTCCTATCTAGCTTTTGAAAAACTCGTTTTACAATATGCACAACCACGTTCTCATATTTTAGATCTTTGTTGCGGGACTGGTCATCTTACTAGGAAACTACTTGATAATAATTTTGTAGTAACTGGTATAGATGGTTCTACTCAAATGATTGAATATGCAAGTGAAAATGCGCCAGATGCAACCTTTTTCGTCGATGACGCTCGCTATTTCAATATAAATGAGCAATTCCACTACGTCATCTCTGCCGGTGATAGTTTAAACCATATTATGAATTTAGATGAACTAAAAAGTGTGTTTCACAACGTTTACTCCGTATTACATAACGAGGGTATATTCGCATTTGATATGAATATGGAAAAAGGATTTCTTGAAAACTGGATTGCTTCGTTTCATATTTCAGAGAAAGAATATGTTTGTACGATTGATTCTACATTTGATAATAAAAACAAAAAAGCAGAAATGAATTTCATATTATTTACACGTGATACAAATGATATTTGGAAAAGAAGTGACTTTTCTTTTAAAGAAACATGTTACACTAAAGACGAAATTACTCATGCATTACAATCTGTAGGTTTTAAAAATATTCAATCGTACGGTACAAATAGAGCATTTTTCACTTGCCAAAAATAAAAAAACTGAATCTAAATGATTCAGTTTTTTCTTAATATATTTACAACTGCAGTTGTTTCGTCATTTTCTTTATAAACACGCGGAATTCTTCTATCTAGCATACATGTAACTTCATAGTTTATTGTACTTAACATATCCGCTATTTCTTCTACTGTGATATTTTCTTCACCTTGTTTACCGTAGAATACTACTTCGTCTCCTACTTGTACTGGCATCGCTTTTGAAACATCCAACATTAACTGATCCATACAAACACGGCCAATTACAGGTACTCGAACCCCGTTAATTAACGCATAGCCTTTATTAGATAATTGACGATTATAACCATCAGCATAACCAATTGGTACAGTCGCAATCCATTCTTCACCAGTTGTTACATACGTATTCCCATAACTTACACCACGATTTTTCTTCGCATGTTTAATATGAGCCACTTTTGATTTTAACGACAACGCAGGCTGTAAAGAAACGACTGAATGATCCACCTCTTTTGATGGATACATACCGTACACTCCTATTCCAACGCGCACCATATTTTGAAATGTGTTACTTAATTCCATTGATCCTGCACTATTTGAACTATGAATATATGGTATTTGAATTCCTAATTCTTTCGCTGTATTAACAGCTTTTTCAAATAAACTTGTTTGCATATTCGTATATGATTTATCGATTTCATCTGCCGTAGAGTAATGCGTAAATATCCCTACTACTTCTATATAATCCATACGGTTTAATTCTTCTAAAAATGGTTTAACTTCTTCTTCTTGTAAACCGATACGACTCATTCCTGTATCAATTTTCAATTGAATTTGTACTTTCTTTTGAAGACGGTTTGCAATTTCATTTATACCATGTAAATCTTCTACTCTATAAACAGTCATCATAACGTCATATTGAATTACATCTTCTACAGCCGCTACTGGTGTGTATCCTAAAATTAAAATCGGCACAGTAATTCCTGCTTCTCTTAATTCTATTGCTTCATCTACAAATGCAACTGCAAGTTGATTTATTCCAGCTTCAATTGCAGCTTTGGCAACTTCAACTGCCCCATGGCCATACCCATTCGCTTTTACAGCAGCCATCATCTTAATTTCTTCATCATTTACATGTTTTTTAAATTCTTTTACATTATGTTTTACAGCATTTAAGTCAATTTCTACAATTGTATCTCTTCCATATTTCAAACTCATTGGTCTAACTCCTAACTCAATAATTGCATTCCATTCTATTTCACGTTTCATATGACCTTTTACAATATAATACTTTTCATTATGCTAGTCAAACTACTAGAATTTTCGGAATTTTGAGTATGATATAATATCCTCAAGAAACTATTATATACGGAGACGAGGAGAATTACAATGTTTGTTCAATCTGCATTACATCAACTAAAAGTTGCTATTGATACTTCTATTTATATGCTTAACCAATATAGTGAAAACGATTTAAAAATACAACCGATTCACTCAAAACGATCATTATTTGAAATGTGTACACATCTTTCTCTTATTTGTCATGCTGATTTGCTCATTTTAAATGGTATTCCAGAAAAAGAATTACATACCTTTTATATAGAACATACGCCCGTAACAGTTGCTCAAATGCAACAAACGATGATTGAAGGATACAACCTTCTCTCCAAAACATTTCTTTCCTACTCCCAAATAGAATTAGCAGAAGTTATGACTGCCTATTGGGGTATTTCTTATTCGCGCTTTGAATGGTTACTTGAAATCGTTGCACACTTTTATCATCATCGTGGACAAATTCATCTTTTATTATGTGAGCATATGAAAGATCCTCGCATTTCTTTATTTGAGTGATTTTCCACTTATTCATTAATTATAAATAGAGAAGCTACAAAACCAATAAAAAGTATCATTCCTAATAAAATAAATGTTTGAGCATACCCTCCTATTTTCATTAGATAAATAGAAATGATAGGTCCTATACTAGTACCTAAAAATAAAATAAAAGTATAAATAGATACTGCTATTCCCCTCGCTTTCCCTCCTAATTGACCTACAAGAGAAACTAAAGACGGAACGGATATAGCAATACCTATTACAAAACAGACACTCATCATTACAAGTAGAGATAGATACGAAACAAAGCCCATTGAACTTAGACTAAAAATAGCGATCAACAATCCTCCCTGAAGAACTTTTCTTACTTCAAACCTCTTCGTTAAACGACCTGCAAGCGGTGACAGCAACATACCAAATAGCCCCGCTAAGCGAAAATAAAGAATTTGTTCTGCAGTTAAATTGTAAGTAGGAGAGCTCAAATAATTCCCTAAAACAGTATACATATTAACAAAAGCCATTAATAAAACAAATGCAATTATATAGCTTGATACTAAGCTTTTATTTGTAAAAACTTTCCCCATCTGTTTAATTGGCCCCAAAATATCAGTATAGGATTGAGACGTCTCTCCTTTCGGAAGAGAATAATAAACCCATATAGCAGTACTTATATAGACAATGCTAAGAAGAAAGAAAACCATATGCCATCCAAAATGCTGACTAACAGCAGTACTTATTACCTGCCCTACAATTCCAGCTACTAAAAAACCAGTACTAACAAATCCTATTGTTGTAACCCTTCTTTCTACTGGGAATATTTCTACAACGTAGGCTAACGCTACTGGAGAAAATGTAGCTGCTGCTATCCCTTGTATACCTCTAAAAATAACAAGCCAAAATAAACTATCTACAAACCCTAAGCAAAAAGAAACAATCGACAGTGCAAGCAATCCAATAAAAATCACTTTTTTTCGTCCATATTTATCAGAAATTGCCCCAAATAACAAACACCCGATAGCAAAGCCAACAGAAAATATACTTCCTGTAGCTGCCGATTGTGCTAATGACGTATTAAAAATGTTTGAAAATAGAGAGATTAAAGGTATTGTTACATATAGGCTAGACATAACTACCATACCCGACCAACATAATACTGCTGTCATTATTGTATAATTCTTTTCACTATTTACTTCCTTTCCTATTTCCATCATAAACTCTCTCCCTTATTACGATTTGTTTTTATTAGTTTAAACTCTCTAAATTACTAAAATAGCATTCCTTTAACTCTTATTTATTTTAATTACATAGCAAAAATTATCACCGTTCATAAAGTTAGTTAAGCATATAATAAGGTAAGCTAATTATATGTCCAAATAAATAAGTTGATCTTCATAATCAACTTATTTACCTACCTTCTCCTAATTTCACCTGCATAGTTGTTTGCATTTTATTTAATAGCTTTTCTAAAACTTGACGCTCTTCTTGATTAAAGCCATCAACTAACGAAGCGCAAGATAACCAAAAAGTTGGTAAAGAATGTGTAACTAGTTCTTTTCCTTTCGGAGTAATTTTCACCTTTAATCTTCTTCGATCTTCAGAATGGTGGAATCTTACGATTAACTCTCGTTTCTCCATCCAATCTAATAAGCCAGTGACAGAAGCACGTGTAATCCCTAATCGACTCGCAATATCCGAAGGACTCATGTTCACCTCTTCCCCATTCGCTTCCATTTCACGCAAAATAAACAATAGTAAAAAATCTAATTTACTCTCTGAAATACCAAGCGGAGCTAAATCTACGTCAACCGCATCAAGAACATTATCAGACGTCCATAACATTAACAAACCAAGTTTTGCTGCGATTGGATCCGTTTCCGCTGATGCTGTCTTTTTGATTAACTCTGCGTACGGCTCAATCCCTAAAGGAAGAGAATCTTTTCTTGAATCCATTCATCTTCACTCTCCTTTCTCATTAAATAATTAGCTTACCTAATTACTTTCTCATTATACTCATATTTTTCCTTTTATTGCAAGCACATTGTTGAACAAAAAAATCCTATTATTAAAACAGGATTTTTCACACTGACTAGCTATCAGTTTTAAATAATGTGCAACTTCTTTAAGGCATAAGAAATTCCGCCTTCACTCGCCTTCGTTGTAACGAAATCAGCCCTTCTCTTCAACTCCTCTCCACCATTTCCCATCGCAACTCCTAATCCTACATACTGCAACATCTCAATATCATTTCCACCATCACCAAAAGCAATGGCTTCTGATTTACTAATATTTAAATGTTCCAATACTTTTTGAATTGCAGTTAGCTTCGATACTTTACTATCTTCCAATACATTCATAACGTAACCATGAAAACGGTCAAACGTAAGTGCTGGATATCTTTCAATGAATTTTTGAGCTTCTGCTTCATCAGCATACAGACATATGCAATACATCTCATCTGACAAGTTTTTAACTTTGTCAGGATACCGCTCTAAATTTAAAGTTTCATTTAACGCTCGTATGACACGTTCATCTTTGGAGGCAATATCATTCATTGCAAATTCTTCTGTAAAGTAAGAAACACTGTGACCATGTAATTCAGCAAAATTTGAAATATCATGAACGATTTCGCTTGAAAGTACTGATTTATGTATAACTTTTTCCCCCAATTTTATATGTGCACCATTTGCAGAAATATACGTTTTTATGCCTAGCCCCTTAAATTGTGAGCATAAACTATATGGTCTCCCTGTTGTAACAACTACGTGAATCCCCTTATCTATTAATCTTTGTACCGCTTCTTTTGTACTTTCGTGCATACTTCTATCAATCTCGCTTAAAAGCGTACCATCAACATCAAAAAATGCAACTTTGTACATAAGTCTTTACATCCCGTCCAAATGATTCGTATCATTAATGAAATGCACCGTTTTTTGTTCACCCTCAATTTCAATTAAACTTATTCCCGTATCTCCCATTTTGAAATAGTAGTCCATTGAAATTGGCATATTGAAAAATGCACGTAATAGACTATTAATTACGCCTCCATGGGCAACAATCGCAATTCGATCATATGTATTCTCTGTCACAATTTTAGAAAAAATCCCTTCTATTCTCATTCGAAACTCAATAAATGACTCTCCGTTTTCAAAACGGTCATGAAGAAATTTTGGCTCTGGATATTTCTTTGCTTCTTCAAATGATAAGCCAGCTTGTATTCCATTATTAAACTCCATTAATTCCTCTTCTAATTGAATTGGACAACCAATTGCTTCTGCTAATGTTTCACCCGTTTCGCGAGCGCGTTTTAATGTGCTTGCCCAAATGAAATCTGGTGCAAAATCTTTTTTCACTTTCTGTACAAGTCTTTGTACTTGTCGTCTCCCTTTGTCAGTCAACTCAAAATCAGCTCGTCCTTCATGCACATGTAAAATATCAGCTTCTGATTCTCCGTGGCGTATTAGTAGTATTTGCATGTTTCTCTCTCCCCCTTTATTTAACATTCACAAAATTCTATTATATCACATTTTAAGATTTCAAAATAAAAAGGAACGGTCTCCCGTCCCTCATCCATTCACTTTTTCCGCATCATTCCAATAATATTTACTAAACGCTTCTGTTAACACATCAATTGTGTTATATAATTCATCTAACGTATTATCAACACCACCAACTTCAATTAACATCGCATTTTTCGATAGATCTTGGTTATAAACGCCATTTCCATCTTTTTTATACTTCGGAAAAATCCCTCTACTTAATCCGTAATAGTTTTCATCTAAATAACTATTGATCGCTCTTGCAATTTTTTCATTTTCAGCACGGCCTTCATTTTCCATCCCAATAATAAAATATAATCTTGCATACGATTTTCCATTAATTACTTTTGTTGTTACTTTCTTACGCTGATCATCACGATGTATATCAATCGGAAACGCAATTTTATTATTTTGTGCTAATGCTCCTTTTACATATTCATGAGATGCTTTATATGACTGATACCATACCCACTTTTTACTCGCTAATAAATCACCCATATTCGTTTTATCGTGAATTACTGGAATTCCTTGCCCCTCAAGTTGTTCCTTCATACGTTTTCCTAGTAAGGACACATTTACATCTGGGCTAGATGGATCAGTTGCCCCTGGTAATAATGGAAAGAAGGATTCCCAGCTATGTGTATGATAAATATATACTGCACTTTCACCTTTTTTCGCTCCGTTCTTTTTCTGAACCGGATTATTCTTTTCCGCTTCTGTAACTTTATCTTTTGCTACTTCCCGTTCTTTCGTTACTTCTTCAATCGGTACACTAGATTCATTTGGGATATTCGTCAAGTTTGTCCCTTCCCCAGCTACGATAATATTAGAATAATACTTTGACATACCAGGTACTTCTTTACCGACGAATGTTCTTAAATCTTTAATTTTCAAATCTGTCGCAATAGAGAACATTAAATTCCCAACTGACTCTCTTTTATTCTGCTTAAAATAATCAAATCCGTAATAGTGATTCTCACTTTCTATCATTTGAACAAAACCTTGCATCGATACTTTTCCAAACCATTGATTTGCATAATTCGATTTCATTGTATGTAAAAGTGACGTCAAAATCGACGCTATTATAATTACTATTAGCGCATATAAAAGGAGTAACGAAATTAATTTCTTCCCATGTATTCGAGTTGCATACTTTTTCACTGCATCACCTTCTTTATACATGGATATGTACAAGCTTTTCGGAATATACGCACAAAAAAAGAGAAATGGTATCCCATTTCTCTTCCTCACTTTTATTGTTCTTTTCCTGTATCATTTGAAGGTAGTTTCTTCGCTTGTTTTTCTTTAAATATTTCTCCAATTGCCCCAAGAGTACCAAGTGTTTCAATTGCATTAGACGGAATAAAGACTTTATTTGCTGGTCCTTTTGCAACTTCAGCTAATGATTCGAATGATTTGTAAGCAAGTATGCGCTCATCCAAATTCGCTTCACGAAGCAATTCAATACGGTTTTGTTCTGCTTTTGCGATTTCTTCAATTGCTCGCGCTTCCCCTTGTGCCTCTAATTCTTTTGCTTCTCTTATACCTTCAGCTTCGCGAATACGCGCTTCTTTATCCCCTTCAGCCATCAAGATTTTACTTTGCTTTTCCCCTTCAGCACGAAGAACTTTATCTTGTTTTGCTGCTTCAGCTTCTAAAATAATTGCACGTTTATTACGCTCAGCCTTCATTTGTTTTTCCATTGATGCTTGCACATCTTTTGGCGGGTTAATATCAACAACTTCGACACGTTCAATACGTACGCCCCATTTTTCTGTTGCTTCATCAAGCGCTAAGCGGATTTCTGTTGAAATTTTTTCACGACCAGATAACGTTTCATCCAGTTCCATTTTACCGATAATTTGACGCATCGTTGCTGAAGTAATATTACGAACACCATATTCATAGTTTGAAATACCATATGTCGCAAGTTCTGGTTCAACAATTTGATAGAAAATAATTGTATCTATTTCTACTTGAACATTATCTTTCGTAATTACTTTTTGCGGTGGTACATTCGTTTGTTGAATACGTAAGTCGTGATATACACGAACACGATCTACAATTGGGATTAAAATATTTAATCCTGGGTGCATGATACGTTGAAACTTACCAAATCTTTCAACAACCCCAACTTTTTGCTGAGGAATAATTTTAATTGTTAATGCGATAAATGTAACTACAATTAGTGCGAATATAATCGTTAACGTTAATGCTACCATATTTATTCACTCTCCTTTTTTACTTGTAATATAGTACTATGCCTCTTTATAACAACGACTTTTTCTCCAGCATCAATTGAAGAATCTGCAATAGCTGTCCAAGTATCTCCATCCACCTTCACAATACCATTCGCTTCATTTGTAATCGCTTGCATAACAATCCCTTTTTTACCAACAAGCATATCTACTGTATCCGTAAAACCTTTTGCTTCTCGAAAGTTTTTTGAAATTCTTTTCGTAAAGAATGTCAAAGTTAAACTTATAATTGCGCCAACAGTAACTTGTAACAGTAGTGCATCAGGAGCAAACAAAGCAATAAGACCTCCGACAACAGCTCCAATTCCAAGCCAAAGCATGTAAAATGTAATCGACAACATTTCTGCAATAAATAAAATACCAGCTATTATAAACCAAATTACCCAAGCAGCCATATGCAACCCTCACTTTCTTTCTCATTTTCTATATGTATATGAAGAAAAGAATGGTTTATCCGCCCTTTCTTACACTTGGGCGTTTGCTACAAGCTATTGTACATACTCACTGTTACAATGAATTATCAATATAACACTATATCAGTATATTCTTCATTATACATGAAAATTCCTTTCAAAAAGTGACAAAAAATTAAATTCTTTAAAAATTTCATTTTTTAAATTACAATTATTCTAATTACTAAATACTATTTTTATAGAGGTGTTATTCTTATTGAGAAACCTGTCACTAACCTACTACTTAGGTTCCAAAACATGCATTACTCTCGCTGACATCGTATATGTAATGATTATTACAACTCATATTTATATAGCAACTAAATCAGCTACTATTACTGCTCTTTTTCCATTATTACAAGTTATCACAAATCTAATTGCTAACATCTCTGCACCACTAATAATAAATCGTTTTCCGTCTTATACGTTGTTATATACGCTACAATGGCTAAAAACAGTCTTTTTACTATTATTAATGATTTTGTTTCCGGTCTTATCCACAAACATTATAGCTCTATTAACTTTTATTTTTTTCATTTCATTATGTAGTGGATGGAGCGCTCCATTACTATACAGCATTCTTCCGCGCCTTACACCGAAAGAAAAATTAGTAAAAGTAAATAGTATCTTTTCCTTTTCAACACAAATTGCGCAAGCCGCCGCTTATTCATTTACGAGTGTTATCGTTCTTCTCATTGGCGCTACATCTACACTCATGATTAATAACATGTTAATGATTTTTGGATGTATTGCATTACACTTTTCATTACGTACCATACATACTGAACGAATAGCAGATCCTCCCTCTTCAAAAAGTACTGCTTTATCGGAAGGTTGGAAACTCTTATTTCAAAATCCTTCTCTCCGTACCGTTACATATATGGACTTAATTGAAACTTTCGCCGGGACAATATGGATTGGCGCTATTACGATGGCATATGTTACGACTATTCTTCATAAAGGCGAAGAATGGTGGGGATATATTAATACAAGTTATTATGTTGGCACGTTAATCGGTGGTCTATTAGCATGGAAAATGAGTTCCTATATTCAAAACAATTTAATACGATCTATGTCGATTGGCTCTCTTATATTTAGCATTCTTACATTTTTATATGGTATGACGAGCAGCGGATTTATTGCGCTTTTTCTATGTGTTCTAATGGGACCATGTTATCAAATTAGAGATATTTCCCAAACGACTGTTTTACAATCAAGTGTCGCCCCTGCTTTATTATCAAAAATGTATACAGCACATGGTGTACTTCTTTCAACAGCCTCTGGACTATCTATGCTTAGTGTTGGCATTATTACTGATATGTTCGGTGTTCGTACAATTTATATCATCGCTTCTATTCTTATTTTATGTTCCGCTTGTTTATCTTTTAGTTTATTAAAATATCATAAAACAGAGCAGAACGATATTTCACTTTAATCACTAAAACAAAAAGGACAGGCATTCCCTGTCCTTTTTATTTATTCTATTCATGACAAGTTTGGGATTTTTCTATGTTTTGTCGCCTGTTCAAAAGCGTAAGCTAGCTTAATTAACATCCCTTCACTAAAGGCAGTACTTGCAATCGTAATTCCAAAAGGTCTCCCGCTTTCCATATACCCTGCAGGTATTGCTATAGACGGATAACCCGCTTTCGCACATATAGTAGAAGCTATATAGGAAGGAAACAGTATCGCATCAAGATTATATTTTTCCAATGCAAAATCAATGCCTTGTTCTTGTGAAAAATATATATCTTCTAATCTTGCATTTAAATATTCTGGATTTCGTAACGTATTAGGAAAATCTTTTCTTCCCTCTAACTTAGTTTGTCCATATTTTAAAGCTCTTTCTGCTATGTTTTTATTAAACTCCATTAACTCCGAAATAGAATGTACCGGAATAGTAGAAGGTAATTTAGAAAGATAGTTATCTAAACTATGCTTCAGTTCATAAATCGGCACTCCCCAACTCCATTCTCTATGAAAAGAAGGAATATTAATATTTTCTACTACTGTCGCTCCTTCATTACGTAATACTTGAATCGTTTCCTTAAACAAGATTTCATCATACTCACCATTTTCGTAATAATCTTTTGGTGCATCGTTAAACACACCAATCTTCGCTCCATTTAAGCCATTAACATTAAGATATTTTGTATAATCCTGCTCTGCCCTACCTTCACTTCTATGAGTAGCAACATCTTTCTCATCTACTCCAATTAAACTCCCTAGCAAAATAGCAGCATCTGTTACCGTTCTAGCAAATGGTCCAGCTGTATCTTGCGAATAAGTAAATGGAATAATTCCTCTACGACTAATTAAACCGACAGTCGGTTTAATACCTACTACAGAATTTTGAACAGCGGGGCTCAAAATAGAAGCATCGGTTTCTGTCCCAATAGATACTACTGTAAAGTTAGCGGCAACTGCTATCGCAGATCCTGTACTAGATCCGCCAACAAACATATGGTCCTTGCCCGTTCCGTATGGATTGATTGTTTGACCACCTCTTGCACTATATCCAGCCCACATTTCAAAAGACATTGCATTTGCTAATTCTGTCATATTTGTTTTTCCTATTATTACTGCTCCGGCTTCTCGTAATTTTGTAACGAGAAATGCATCTTCACTGCTTATATTTTGTTCTAGAGCAATCGTACCTGCACTTGTATGCATGGAGTCATTCGTTTCAATATTGTCTTTAAGCAAAACAGGTATACCATGTAATGGACCCCTTATACCTTTTGTCTTTCTTTCATAATCTAACGCTTCTGCAATAAAAATAGTATCTGGATTGATTTCTAAAATAGAATTAATTTCCGGTCCGTCTTGGTCATACTTTGCGATTCTATGAAGATAATACATCACTAATTCCTTTGAAGTTAACTGCCCAGATTCCATTTCGGTTTGTATATCATGAATTGTTAATTCTTTTTTTAATACTGGATTAAACTGAATCTCCATTTATATTCTCCCTTATAGCAACTTTTTTGCGTATAACTCTTACTTTTTCATCTTTTCATCCCAACTATTCCAAACTAATATTCCTTTAAAGAAATTCAATTTATCTATTCAAAAAGCCTTTAATTTCCCGAAAAATAAAAAGAGTCTAAAACGAATGAACTTTCGCTTCAGACTCTTTTATTACTTTACATATATCTCATCTAATAAGTGTAAAAACTCTCCTTGTTTCCCTGCTAATTCAGGGCATTTTGCAATATTAACCCATTCGTAGCTAAACGCTAAACCTTGATCTTTCTCACCAGCACTTACTATATGTTCCCATGTATCTTTTACATCAGTTAGTAAAGTTACATGAAAAAAGTGACGTTTTTCATATTCCTGTTTTTCCTTCACATGTATAATGTAATCTGCTAAAAAACGCTCTATACATAAATGACGTAATCCGGATTCTTCCTGTACTTCACGCAATATAGCCGCTTCTAACGTTTCACCTTCATCAACCGTTCCCCCTGGCACTTGAATACCAGCTTCATGTATATCACGATGTTTAAAAACCAGTAATTGCATAACCCCCTCTTTTTCTCTTGTAATATATGCATGTACTTTTTTCTTATATAACATCGTCATTATACGTCTCTCCCCTCAATCATTTACTCTGTTACTTCTTCAAGCGTCAGTTGATTATCATACAAATAAGTAGCTTGTGGATTTCCCACATACCTTACGTGCCATGGTTCATACCGATAGCCCGTAATCGTTTCTTTCGCTTTTGTGTATCGAATCACAAAACCAAATTTATGGGCATTTTCAGAAAGCCACTGACCTTCTTTCGTTTCCCCAAAAACCGTCTCTAACTGAAATTTAGCAGATTGAGACGTAATATCCATAGCTAATCCAGTTTGATGCTCACTTGTGCCAGGAACCGCGCTAGACATTGCTGTTTTTGCTTCCCCATCTTGTTTTTTATACATCGTATTTAATGCTTTTTGTCGATCAAAGGATCTAAATCCAGAAACTGCAAAAAGGAAAATACGCTCGTTGTTAGCTTGCTGGAACATTTCCTCAAGCGCCCTCGCTGCCTCTTTTCTCATCTTTTTCTTTTCTTGATCACCTTCACTAGAGTAGCGCACTTTCGGAATAACTAAATCTGGCGGTCTATAACCATCTGGTAAACGCCTACTTTTATTCACAAGTACAAGCATTGAATTCGGATTATTAATTACCGCAATATCCCCATCCATATTAGCAATCGTTTCTTTCGCTTTTGGAAATATACTATTTACACTTACTTCCCGCGCCTGCTTATCCTTATACATTTTATAATTGATTCCTGCTACTCCAACAATAATTATTGCAGCTACGATACCGAGTAGTGCCCATCTTTTTTTCATATAACGACCTCTTATTTTAATAATTTGGCCATTTCATACTCATCGATGTCCTTTCCATCGATAATAAGAGCAGCTTTTTTGACACCTTCTTTCTCAAATCCAGCTTTTTTATATAGTGCCTGAGCTCTTGTATTGTGGGCCATTACTGTTAATTCTAAACGCCATACATCATGTAATTTTGCCCACTTCTCAACCTCTTTAAACAATCTCGTCCCAATACCTCGCCCGTTATACTCTTGCAAAATACCAATTACAATGCTTGCCACATGCCTCTTTCTTTGAATGTTATTTCCATTCACTAATATAAAACCTATTATTCTCTCATCTTCAACTGCTACAAATATTGTTGCATATTCATTTTCTATAAATCGCTGGATCATTTTTTCTTGTTGCTCAGCTGTAGTTTTCCTTTCTCCTGGTTCATATAACATAAACTTCGTTTCTTCATCTAATTGCTTACTTAATTGCAAAAATGATGCTGCATCTTCTACTTTGATCTCCCTAATCACCTAAATCACCCTATCAATTTCATAATATAAAAATTTTCCTTGTAAAAAGATTTTCTCTGCCATTTCAAAAATCCCTTTCTAATTCTCCTATTATAATTAGACAAATTTCGATATCGCTATAATAATTATTAATCATGTCCATTTTGTGACATCTTGCTATCCACATTTCAAACCAACACAAAAAACGTAAGCATTACACTTACGCTTTTCCAAGATTGAAGTGAGCTAATAATTATCGATAGATACCCTGGCTAATTCAAGTTTCACTTTATCCATTCACTTTTTCTGCCTGCCAAAAATATTCACCAAATGCCTTAGCAAGTGCATCAATTGATCGATTCAATTCTTCCTCCGTATTATCTACACCGCCAACTTCTATTAATATCGCTTGCCCTGATAAATCTTGATTATAGATTCCATTTCCTGTTTGGAAACCTTTTTGAATGACCCCACGACTCACTCCTGGATATTTCTTATTAATCGCCTCATGTAAAGCTGTCGCTAATTGTAAGTTTTTTTCATAATTTTTATTTCCTTTCCCTACTACAAATGCAAGCTTCGCATATGATTTATCTCCAATTGTTTTTGTCGTTACATTCTTTCGAGCACTATCACGATGCAAATCAAAAAAGTATTGAAGATCTTTATTTCCAGCCATAGCTTGCTGCACAATTTCTCGTGACATTTTATACGAACTATTACTGTTTAAACCCTTACTTATTAACTTTTGACCAACATCACTCTTATCGTTAGTAGCTCCAATCCCTTCACCTTCTAGTTGTTCACGGAAACGATCTCCTAATATAGAAATATTCGATACAGAACTCGTTGCTTTATTCGGATTCGGGTCATTCGTTAAGTTAAGTAAAGGTAAATAAGATTCCCAGCTATGTGTATGATAAATAAACGCAACTTGTCTTTTCCCGGTCGTTTGGGACGGCTGTTTTTTCTCTTTATTCGTATCTTGTTTAGGTGCTTGTCCAGTTCCACTAGTCCGTTCTTTCACTACTTCTTCAAGAGGTACACTCGACTCTATCGGTAAGTTAGAATAGTTTGTGCCCTCACCCGCAATAACAATTTCTGTATCGTACTTACCAAACCCGGGTAGCTCTTTCCCGACAAAACTGCGTACATCATTAAAGCGAATATTTGTAGCCATAGAAAAGAGAAAAGAAGAAATTGAAAAATCTTGATTCAACTTTCGATACTCCTGTGTAAAATAATGATTCTCTTTTCCAAGTACATACATGTAACCATTCATCGATAACTCATTTAACCAATTATATAAATACGTTGACTTCGTCTCTTTCATAGAGGTTACCATCATACTAATAAGAAAAAAAGTCGCTAGCACTGTAGTAATAACAAATAAAACTAACTTACGCATACTTGTAAACTTCATAAAAAAAAAGCCCCGATTCATACTATCACCTCTCTATTTCAAGTTATGTACAAGCCCTAGAGAATAGACCGTTAAAATTTCGGCTATATTGTTAATGAGGTGAAATGAATTGAAGCTATTAATAGGAATATTACCAATCGCTCTATCATTCATTTTTTATTTGTCCGCTAAGCATCCAAAAGTCTCTATTGTACTACATATTTCTGCGTACTTGGCACTGTATGTACTCGGTACAATTATTTCCATTAATATATACGATGTTTTAATACAAGATTTAGTTTTCATGACGAGCATTCATGGGATTTTACTGAATCCATTTTTCCTTATTGCAGGAGCGTATATAGGAACATACACGTTGTACCTACTTATGTCTCACATTATTATAAAAATAAAAAATGGAGCGTAATGAAATGCAACCAACATTTATCTGTCATACATGCAAAAAAAGAATTGTGAGAAAGAAAGATCTTATTACCGCCACATGGTACTTCCGCTTTTATTTATTTCACAGTGATTGTTTTAAACGACAGCAAGTGTTCCTCTCACGATTTATCCCAGTAAATACACTTTTCAATTTCTTTCTTATTATGTATGGACTTATTTTTGGCAGCATTCTTATGATTACAGAACCATCTATTATTTGGCTGATTTTCTTATTTCCCATTTTTTATCGGTTTCTTTCTTATTATTATATTGAACGTTTTTTCTCTACATAACGTGCAGACTGACCTCTCGGAATACTTAAACATTCCCACTCATTTTCTTTTAACATCTTCCCAATGTAAATAATCTGACCAATATGCAATGCATAATGAGAAATTTGCCTTTCAATTGCTTGCATGACAGTATGTGCTTCACCGCGAATGTATACCGTCTTCAATAAGTGCTCCGGCGCTAAAGTATTCATCGTATTAAAAACATATTTCCATCCTTCTTGCCAAGCTATAAGGGCTTCTTCTTTTGAATGATAGCATCCCTCAAATTCACCATCTCGATTACGATCGGTTTTTTCACCATCAGACGTTAAAAAATCCGTCCATCTAGAACGCATATTACCGTGCAGATGCTTTATAATAATCGCTATACTATTTGTTTCTTCATGAGAATACCATTGTATTTGTTCATATGATAATTGAGAAAGTGCCCGTTCCCCTTGCTTCTTTGTTGCTTCAAAGTTCGAAATCGCACATTGCAAATATTCTCGTCCGATATCCATATTAGCCCCTACCTTCACCCTAGCTAATTTTCGTTCCATTTGGCAATTCCATATTAGGCTGAAGTAACACAACATCATCAGCTTCAGGAACACCACCAAGCACAAGCACTTCTGATTTGAATCCAGCTACACGCTTTGGTGGAAAGTTTACAACAGCAACGATTTGTTGACCGATTAAATCTTCTGGAATATACCTTTTCGTAATTTGAGCACTTGACTGCTTTATCCCGATTTCTCCAAAATCTATTGCTAGTTTAATCGCTGGTACTCTCGCTTCTTTAAATTCCTCTGCATGTATTACAGTTCCAATTCTCAAATCCAAATTTAAAAAATCTTCAAAATTAGCCATTTATCATTCCCCCCAATTATTACTTAGACAAAATACAAAAATTCCCTTCAAAAAAAGAAAGGTGCCTAAGCACCTTTCTTTTGTAATTCACTTGATTCATTTGATTTATAGAAGAAGAAACCGAGAATCCCGCCAATACATGATGGAATTAACCATCCGATTCCTTCGTTATATAACGGTAACATTTGTAGTACATTAGAAATCGCGTCAATTTTAATTTTCGCACTTTCTAAACCGTTAAAGAAACTAATTAACAATGCACCTAAAATAGCTCCAATATAAATTGTATTCCGCTTCCCAATCCACTTATGGAAATACGAAAGTACAATTAATACAATTGCAACTGGATAAATGATCATTAACACAGGTAATGTTACTGCGATTAATTGTGTTAAACCTAGGTTAGATACAATTAAACTAAATACACATACCATTGTTACAATCGTTTTATGCGAAAGTTTTGGGAATAAGTTTGTAAAGAAACCCGCACACGCAGATGTTAACCCAACAGAAGTTGTTAAACAAGCGAGTATAATAACAAGCCCTAATAAAACTTTACCACTCGTCCCATATAGCTCATTTACAACATTCGTTAAAATAAGACCACCGTTTTCTGAGACACCAAGTGATGTACTTGTTGAACCAAGATAAGCAAGTGATAAATAGATTAACGTTAAACCAAGTACAGCAATAATACCTGATACGACTGTTATTTTTGCAATTTGGCTACTCTCTTTTATCCCTTTAGAGCGAATAACTTGTACAACGACAATTCCAAATACGAGAGCACTAATTGCATCCATCGTTAAATACCCTTGAATAAATCCACCAAAGAAAGCATTCTCTTGGTAAGCAGCTAACGGCGCAGCCGGCTCTCCAATTGGATCAATAATTGCCTTTCCGACAATAACAGCAACAATTAATACCAATAGTGGCGTAAGAAACTTTCCAAACCAATCCACTAATTTAGATGGATTTAATGATAAATACCACGTTATTCCGAAGAAAACTATCGTGAAAAGAAATAGCATGTACCACTCTGAAACCATTGCCTCTGATAAAAACGGCTTCATACCCATTTCAAACGAAACAGCTCCAGTACGCGGAATCGCGAAAAATGGTCCAATTGCTAAATAACTAATCAATGGGAAAATAAACGCAAATATAGGGTGGACTCTAGAAGATAGCGCTTTCAAGTCCCCCTCTACAAACGCGACAGCTGTTACAGCTAGTAGGGGTAATCCGACTCCCGTTACAAGGAATCCTATTGTAGCAATCCAAACATTCTCTCCTGCTTGTTGACCTAAAACTGGCGGGAAAATTAAATTTCCTGCTCCTAAAAATAATGCAAATAGCATCAAACCAATTGCTACCGTATCACCTGGCCTTAAACGTCCCTTCATGCTCTTCATTTGCATAGCACTTTTTCATTGTTTATCTCTATATTTTACAATATGCTATGCATCCTCCTCTCTGCTCAAGATGATAAAATATGCCCCTTACAAAGCAGTGTCTTTCTCCATAATTTCTCCATTCCCCTTATTTTTACTCTAATCATTAATACAATTGTTATTTTTGAATTTTGAGTTTTTTGAATTTTCAAATCATTAGAGTGTTATTACGTGGAGTATAGTTGTCAGACCTCTTTGTTTTTATCACACATATAGTAACATATTTAGTTGCAAAATAAAAACATATTTTCAAATTGATTTTTTTGAAAATCGAAATTATCTACATTTTTTATTCTCTTACACAAATATTGTTATAATCTCACCTATTACCCTGTCGTTATTTTAAAATAACTTCACACACGTAACATAACAAAAGCCATCCAATAATTAGATGGCTTTTGTATGTTACTCTATCGTTTCAACTTCACGTGGATTTTTCATCTCTTCCACATATACAACTCTAAATCCGTGATCTTCTAAATCTTTCAATAATGTCTCTAATTCACCGTCGTTAAACTCTTCTCCTAATGTAAACATAATTCTACGAACTAATAAGGCATCATTATCAAAAGTCATCAAACTTTGAATACCAGTGTATTTCTTTAAAACTGTCGATAACTTTTGGATTGCTCCATTATAGTCTTGCGTTCCAATCATGACAGAGTATTTACTAGAGTGAACACCCCATGCATCCTCTAATAACTCAAAAACTTTTTTATGCGTTAAAATTCCAAGGAAAACCCCTTTTTCGTCAACTACTGATAAATAAGGCAATTTTTTTATTGTAAAAAATACTTTAAAGAAAGAAGAATCTTCTCTCACAAATCCCTCTTTATCGTTTAATAATTGCATTACACTCTCGTCAAGTGATCCTTTATATTCTAAAATATCTACTTTATATATATTCCCTAAAAATTTCTCTTTTTTTTCATCTAAAACTGGTACACAACGATAACCCGTTTTATTTAAATGCTCTAACGCTTCCCCTATCGTAATCGAACTTGAGCACAGTAAAACTTCCCTTTTTGGCACGTAATTCCCTTTAATCCTCATAAAAAGCCTCCTTATGTTAAAATACTTTCTGTGCCATAACTATATTATATTTTCAGAAAAAAATAAATAATTTATTTTATTTTTCTGAAAATTATTCATTTTCTAGTCATAATTTATTCATGAATCCTTCACTTGCACTTTCTTCCGCATCCAAAACCCTCCCTCTGAATTCTGAATCACTTCATTGTATCATTGTACGGACCTAATTGTTTTTTAGAAAAGTAATAATTTGTCTCCTTACTTTTCATTAACATATTTCCTTTTATAATTAAAAAATAGGTAGCTATTAGAAAGTAGATCACCCCAAATAACCAATCCAAATTTGTAGCCAGATTGTGTAAAAGAATATACCTCATATATACATAACCAATTGGAACATGTAGTAATACAACCGCACCTAATCCCGGATTATATATTGTTTTAGCTTTTATATTCGCAAAAATACCATGCCATATGAATTGAAAAAATCCCATTAAAATAGGTGCCAACCCAAGCCATATTATATTTTGAAAAAAAACCGGGAGTAAATAAAAAACATACGCAATCAAAATATTTATTACCATAGCAGATTGCGTATTTAATGGATAGCGGTCTGGTATATCACTTTTAAATATAACTACATTAAACAGACCAGCAAAATAACCTGGCCAACGATACTCTTCAAATTGATGCACTAAAATGGCCACAAAACTTAACCCTAACAGTACTTTTATTTCACTCATTTTTCCCAAATTCGCGACTAAAGAAACAACGACAACAATAGCGACAACTAACCCTATATCACACCAATGCTTTCTAAAGAAACTAGCCACCTCTATCACCCACTATCTCAATTTTTATAAAAATAGCGTTCAAATAGGAAATCAATCTGTTTTTCTACAGATGGTACTTTTATATCTGCCCCTGATTCGAGAATTGGCATCATTAATGTGGGAAGAAAAATGGATCCAAATATTTGCACCGTCATCATCATTAAAATTTCCTGATCCGTTTCATTTGTTATCTCGCTCAAAATATTCTTCACTTTACTGAAACCTAGCCTCTTCAAAAAATCCCCATATTCGTATTGAGATGTAAATACCGTAGTTCCCATTGCAATAATCTTCCTAACTAACTCCGGATATTGCCGAATTACTAGTACATAATCCAATAAAAATATTTTTAATCTTTCTTTTGCTGGCACTGTAATATTATCTAAAATAGAAAAAGTGCCTTGAAAGCTAATTAATAAAACTCTAATCGCCTCACTAATTAACTTTTCTTTTGAACCAAAATGGTAATTTACTAGCGCTATATTTATATCTAACAATGTTGCAATTTTCCTTATCGTTACCTTTTCAAAACCTTCTTTTTTAATTAATTCCAATGTTGTATTTAAAATCTTTTTTTTCGTTGATACGTTTTCATTCCCTCCCAATTTATCTCCCCCTCTAGAATGTATCAGTTAAACAACGATTTAAACATCGTTTAATTTTATGGTATCACTTTCCAATTGTAAAAATCTATTTAATACTTTCGACATTTCCCTACATTCTCTTCATTCCACACAAAAAATAGATTTCTAAATACAATTTAAAATTATCCATATGCCCATACATGAAGAAAAATATATTGTAACTTGCTCCAAAAACGGCTAAAATAAGAATAAGAATTTTCTGAATATTCCAAGAGTAGGTGGTTTATATGTCCTTATTACGCTCACATATATGTAAATTTATAATTGGTGTTATTGTTATTTTTGCCATAAGTCCTATTCCAGCTCTTTTTATTACACACAATTACTCTTATCAAAATGGATTTATTAGCATTTTTCAAAACTTCGCACAGCTTTCTTCTATATCAATTCCAAAGGTTGATTGGATGCATGAATCTATCTTTTTCTCAGCAAATCAAATGATACATACTTCTAATCATTCAACACCATTATTCCCTTACATATGGGAAATATATTTTATATCGATTGTTCGTTTTACTTTTACCCTTGCGGTCGGATTTTTCATAAGTTTGGGTATCGGCCATTTATTTTTCAAAGTACCTAACTCGTTTAAAAAGTTTACTACTGTATTGAATTGGATACCTTACTCTTTTTGCACTGTAGTATTACAATGTTCAGTCTTATTACTACTTCTATACGTCGCACAATTTATAAACCTTCCTTACTACTCATCTTTTATCATCGTATGTAGTACTTCCATGATTATCGTTATGCAAGCAGTAAAAAAATGGATTCCTTTCTTGAAAAACACAAATGAATATGAAATAAAACATGATTCTTTTCTTGTGGATACATTGTTTTTGGCGCTTACTTCGAACCATAAATCAATTTTAGGTTCCATCATTCTTTCATTCGTTTTTATGGAATGCGTTTTTCATGCAAGTGGACTGTTACAATTTATCGTTCAATTTGGCGGAAATTCACCCATAATTGCTACAATCGGCTTATTACTACTCTATATCCCATATAGCATACTTTCTTTCCTTCAAACACTATGGACCACAAACTACTCCAAGCAACAGTCATACACTTTAACGAGAAGCGTTCCAAAACCTTAATTGAAATAACCCTCTATAATCTAAAAGTAGGGGGTTATTCCTTTTGTATAGCGGACAAAATAACAGCAAATTCAAAAACTATTACAGAAACATACCAATATTTGCCCTTTTCCTTTGACTATTCTTTTCATTTAGATTTATTATAAAAGTATAACATAATTGCAGGAGGTGACATCTTTATTCCAAACCTTGGAATGGAGAACACACTTGGACATATTAAATATTTTTCTCATCTTTGTACTTATTCTTATTTCTGGCTTTTTCGTTGCATCAGAATTCGCTGTTGTAAAAGTACGAAAAAGTCGAATTGACCAACTTGCAAATGAAGGTAATAAACAAGCTTTAGCTGCAAGAAGCGTCCTATCTAATTTAGATGTTTATTTATCAGCTTGTCAGCTCGGAATTACAATCACTTCTTTAGGGCTTGGTTGGCTTGGTGAACCGACTGTGGAACATATACTACGACCGCTCTTTGAAAAAATTAATATTACTGGAACAATGGCTAACACTTTATCTTTTGTTATTGCTTTTAGTGTTATTACATTTTTCCACGTTGTATTAGGTGAGTTAGTTCCAAAGTCTTTTGCAATTCAAAAAGCAGAAGCAATCACACTCAAATTTGCAAGACCTCTTATTTTATTTGATAAAATTATGTATCCATTTATTTGGTTACTCAATAGTGCAGCTATATTTTTCACAAAACTACTCGGATTAGAACCTGCCAAAGAAAATGAACTTGCTCATTCTGAAGAGGAATTGCGACTCATTTTAGGTGAAAGTTTTAAAAGCGGTGAAATAAACCAAACCGAATATAAATATGTAAATAACATTTTTGAATTTGATGATCGAGTTGCGAAAGAAATAATGGTTCCTCGTACCGAAATGATTTGCTTATCTACTGAAAATACGTTAGAAGAAAATATGGATATCGTCGCAACTGAAAAATATACACGCTATCCAATCATTGAAAAAGATAAAGATGATATCATCGGGATGATTAATACTAAAGAAGTATTCCATGATCAAACGAAAGGTATTTATAAACCACTTGAATCTTATATACATCCTGTTTTAACAGTATTTGAAACAGTTCCAATTCGTAAAACGTTAGTCCATCTTCAAAAAAATCGCGTTCAGATGGCAATCGTTATGGATGAATATGGTGGCACTGCCGGACTTTTAACGATGGAAGATATTCTTGAAGAAATCATTGGAGAAATTCAAGATGAATTCGATGCGGATGAATCACCTATGATTGAAAAGCGTACACCTAAGCTTACTGTTTTAGATGGAAAGGTGCTCATTTCTGAAGTAAATGATATGTTTGGCCTACATATTGATGATAGTGATTTAGATACAATTGGAGGATGGCTTCTCTCTCAAGCAGTTGACTTAAATATTGAAGCTGGTTATTCCATTGAATATGCTGGTTTTCAATTTAAAGTATTAGAACTTGATGGACATCAAGTCAAAAAAGTTGCTGTACATAAACTAGATATTAAAAAGGAGCTATAAAGTGACGGTTTTATTAACAATTTGTATCATTGCCTGTTTCCTTGTTTCATTTCTCGCCTTTATTTATCCCATTATCCCTGGCATACTTGCTGTCTGGGCTGGATATTTAATTTACCATTTCGGTATAAATGGAGGAGAATTAACAACTTCTTTTTGGATTATTCAAGTCATTTTCACTCTTTTCATTTTCGTTGCTGATTTTATTGCAAATGGATATTTCTTAAAAAAATACGGTAGTTCTAAATGGGGCGAACGTGTCGGAATGATTTCTATCATTGTTGGATCGTTCTTCTTCCCACCATTCGGACTTATTATCATACCGTTTTTATCAGTATTTATAACAGAACTAGTGCATAAAAAAGCGCCAAAAGATGCCTTTCTAGTTGGAGTCGCTACTGTAGTTGGTTTTTTAAGCAGTACAGTAGCGAAAGCAATTCTCCAAATCATTATGATTGTCATCTTCTTGTGTTATATCATATTTTAACCATCCCGACTTCGGGATGGTTTTTTAATATGCAATACCTACTCGACTATTTTCATATATGTTTTTCTTACATAGATCCCATGCAAAGTGTGCTGTATCACCCACTGTAATTTTCGATCCACCTTCTGGCAATATATCTTTTTCAGTTCGATATACCTCTGTCGCCTCACCGTCTATTAAATGTGTCGGACAAACAACTGTCCAACATAAATTATTACTATTACTTAGTACCTTATATGCAGCCAAATGATCTTCTGCTGCTGTTGTCGTTTTCCTTTTTGATTCCGTTGATTGAAAACGATATAAATTTAGATCCGTTCTTGCTTGTAAAATACCAGCCGTTCCTATTGTTATGATCTTATGAACCCCTTCTTCTTCCATTTGCTTAATAATTTGTGGCATACTCTTCGCTAATGTTCCATTTTGATCCGTTCCAAGTGCACTAATTACTATATCGCTTCCTTCTATCGCTTTTTTTATATCATTTTCGTTCAATACATTACCTTCTATCACTCGTAACCTTTCATGTTGTATTTCTATTCTATTTAAATCACGCGCTAATGCAGTCACTTCAGCTGAATCCTTTAATGCTAAATTAATTATGTTTGAACCTACTCGTCCTGTTGCTCCCAATATACATACTTTCATTTGTTTTCCCCCTCTTTCATTCTCTTTCTATTTTTCAATAATATCAATCAATTTACAACAAAAAAGCTTCCTCATATATGAGAGGAAGCTTTTTTATTACTTTATTTCTTCTCTTTAGAATCAGTAGACTTCTCGGTTCCGCTTGTTTCTTTATCCTTTTTATCCTCTTGTTGTGTTGTTGTGTCGTCTTCTTTCTTCTTGTCCTCACCTTTACTACAACCTACCATTAATAAAGAACTTGCAAGTGCCATAGCAGTTAATGATTTAACCCATTTGTTCATTTGCGTTTCCTCCCTGTGATAGAATATGTACAACCTCATATTACTCTCTATTTTTAAAGGAGAGATTGAAAAACAGTAAATATACGGTAAATTTTTGTAAATTTTCTGATAACAAAAACTAATTTAAATTTACATATTTCATTTCCAATCGATACACAATAAAACTAATTTTTTCTCTAAATGGACATAAAAAAACTAAGGCGCATACCATTCCGCCTTAGTTTCTCATGCAAACTTTTCATTTTCATATAGATGTGTAATCTTATATTCCTTCTTCATAACATATTGCCACACACTATAAGCGTAACGGTTCATTTTCAGGAAACAATTTTCCAAAAATGAGCGGAACTCCGGATTAGCAACTTCCACTGCAACTTGAGCAAACTTTAGAGCTAATCGTTTTAAGTGCGCAATATAACATGTTGCAATATGAATATCCCCTGTATATTTACTAACTGTTTCCTTTTCCATTTCATGCAAACCAAACTCCGTTGTTTCACAGGTTATATGCTGCACATTCTCTCCTTCTTGAAAATTTACTTGTTCATTATATGCTTGTAACATATATGGTAAATGGTGCTGTAATAGATTTTTTAATTCTTCGTCTCTGACCTTTCCAGCATACTCTCCAACCTTGTATATTAGCATATAACTATATCTCATTAACTCTTTCATACAATCCATGAAAGTGCCTCCCTTCTCTAGGGTCTATATGTTATAAATATGATGCTAAAACATTTGCTATTCTTGCTAAAAACCAATCCCATCTACTAATTTTCTCAAAATCTTCTTCAGAAAATCGTTTTGATTTATGAAAGTCTACCTTTAATCGACTCCATACTTCATCAACAACTGTTTTATCATATACGATACAGTTAGACTCACAATTTAAATAAAAACTTCTATTATCAAAATTCGCTGTCCCAATATCAACAATTTCTCCATCAATGATTGTTACTTTCCCATGAAAAAATCCATTTCGATATTGATAAATCTCCGCTCCAGCATGTAACATATCTTTCAAATATGGATAGGCAGCTTGTTTTAACAATATGGCATCACTTTTAAATGGCACGAGAATTTTCACATTAACACCACGATTTAATGCACCTTTTAACTCTTTCACCATTTCTTTACTTGGTACAAAATATGGTGTAGCGATAATTAAAGACTTTTTAGCCTTTTTTAAAAGTGCCCCATACTTTTCCCATAAGCCTTTTCCATTTGAAAATAGATATTGATATTGTACATTCCCTAATGTCGGTATACTTTCATGTATAGGCATTTTTTCTCCTGTATCTTCTTTCCAATCTTCGGCGAACTTTCTTTCCATATCCGCTGCACCCTCACCATGGATGCGCACGTGATAATCACGCCATGGCCCGAACTTCGGATCTTGTCCAAGGTACTCCTTTCCGATATTAAAACCACCGACGTATGATACCTTTCCATCTATCGTAACAATACGTCTATGATTTCGTTGATGCAAAGAATAGAAAACATTTTTCAGTTTCGGTTTTTTACTGAATGTAAACTTCACACCGTTTTCCTTTAATCGGCTAATTACCTTTTTCTTCAGCTTATATCCACCTATTCGATCGACTGACAATTTCACTTCTACTCCACTAGATGCTTTTTTCTCTAATAACTGTAAAAACTCTTCGCTTATTTCATCTTTTCCTACAATATAAAAATGGATATATATATACTTTTCTGCTTCGTTTATATCTTCAAATAATTTTCTATATAACTCTTCACCGTTCGTATATAGTTGAAATTCACCTAATCGAACTTGTCCTAATTCATATTCACTAGCCATTTCCTTCCCCATTTCCACATCGATGTTCATCCAAATGAATACACCTATTAAACAAAGGATTATAGCGAAAAAGTGCTTCATGGATAAATTCCTTTCTCCACTTACTGTTATTTCTATATCTTCCCTTTTTTATTACATTATCATTCAAGAAAATATGTCATTGCATGATATATGTCCATATCAAACAATAGCTCATTTGCATATTGTATGTTGTATCTTAAAATAAAAGGAGGAAATAACAATGGGCTTCGCACATGGTAATGGATTTGCGCTATTAGTCGTATTATTTATCCTCTTAATCATCGTCGGTGCTGCTTGCTTCTGCTAAGTAGCTACTGTCATATGATATGTGGATGAAAAAACTATAAAAGCGGACACCTATTTTTAGGTGTCCGCTTTTCATTTTAAAACCATTTCCGCCTGCTATTGTAACTTAAATGGCTAAACATTTATCTCAAAAGGTTAACAATGTGGCTACTTTCTTACTCTCTGCCTTACGTATATGACGCTGCTCTGCACGTAACACTGCAATACGATGTAATTCTTTCTCTTCTTCTGTTTCAGGGATAACACGCGGTACTGGAACTGGATTATTTTCCTTACTAAGTGCAACAAAAGTAACGAATGACGTTGCCGCTATACGCTTCTCACCTGAAATTAAATCTTCAGCCACTACCTTCACAAACACTTCCATCGAAGTTCTTCCCGTCCAAATTACGAAAGATTCATAACTAACACAATCTGAAGAACGAACAGGATGTAAGAAATCAACCCAGTCCATAGATGCTGTGACACATTCCTTTCTCGAATGTCTGGATGCTGAAATAGAAGCAACCATATCCATCTCCGCTAATATCTTCCCACCAAATAGCGTGTTATGATCATTTAAATCTGTTGGGAATACCCGGCTCGTTTTGAACACCCTTGACTCATTGGCTGTTTTCCCCTTCACTTCTGTCATTGTTATCACCCCTTTAATGATTTATCCCTAATATTTCAATAATCACTATACTAAATGAATTACACGTTTAATATTAACAACATTCAGAACTTTTAGTCCACAAAAAAGAACCGATTTTATCAATCGGCTCCTCTAAATACATATTGTTCTTTCGGCTGTTCAACTTTATTCCATTTTGTTACTTCTAATACAGGAATATTCGCATGAAACGGCTGATAAAACTCAGTAGTTATCTCTCCTTCTACTTGAATCCAGTCATCATTATTCCACTCTACACCTTCTGGTTTTTTCACTAACATACCATACACACCAGAATCTGCTACGCAATGTATAATACCGAAACGGAATAAGAAATATTGTTCTTTTTTAGAAGAATCATCTCTAAAAACAAACCCTTTAAAAGATAATTTTTTCCCAGTAAACTCGCCAGGATAATTATAAATTGTTTCCATACCCTTTAGGAAGTCTTCATCTTTCAAATTAATATTGTCTTTCGTAACAAACTCTTTCTTCCCTTTTTCCATTACACCACGGTATCCTTCTTTCCCGTAATAAATGCTCGTATCAGGTCTTAGAAATTGTCTTGTCATAAATGGATCCTTACTTTCTGCTTGTGCAACAGGAAAATGAAATCCTTTCGCTTTAACAATATCCGAATCTAACGTCGCAATTGGGAAAAATAACCCTGAGATAATTGGAAAACAAAACAAGGAGTACGAAAATGCTTTTTTCCACCATGTATTCTCATCTTTTGAATGATCATGCCCGCAATGGCTATGGTCACAACTGCAATCATTTTTCTCTTTTTCCTTTTGGTGCTCTTTTTGGAAAACGACGATAATTTGTATAATCGTTAAGAAACCTAAAATAATTGCTGCTGTTGTTGATAAATAGGCATACTTCATATTGATATACTTCGTAATGTTACCGGAAATATGAAGCTGCGCAATTAATATTGTAAAACCTAATAATATATATGCTCGAAACATAACCTACCACCCCATCGCATAAATGAGTAGTGAGCTTGCATAAACAACAAGAGTAACTGTAACTATAACAACAATTACAAATTTCGTTTTAAATGTCGCAAGCATCATAAACATATTTTTAATATCCACCATCGGCCCGTAAACGAGGAACGCGACAAGTGAAGCTGTTGAAAACGTACTTTGGAACGAAGAAGCGATAAATGCATCTGCCTCTGAACAAAGTGATAATATATAAGCAAGTCCCATCATAACAGCTGATGAAGAAAACGGACCTTGTCCAATAGCAAGAAGTGTTGAAGTTTGTACAAACGTTTGTACCGCTGCTGCAATTAACGCACCTAGTACTAAATATTTTCCCATTGAGAAGAATTCCTCAACAGCGTGTGTACATACATCCCACATTTTTTTACGCAGTGGACGCTTATTATTCACTTCTGGGAAGTGATCATCTCTTAATTGATGTTCTTTAAACATAAAGGATAATATAATTCCAACGATAATGGCTACGATAATCGCTACAATAGAACGATACCATACCATGTGCATACTACTCCCAAAGGCAACATAAGTAGCAAATAATACAACTGGATTAATAATAGGTCCAGTTAACATAAATGCAATCCCTGCGTATGGTGGAACGCCTTTTCCAATTAATCGTCTTACAATCGGAACAATTCCACATTCACAACCTGGAAACAACATGCCTAAAAAAGTAGCTAATAAAACAGACAGAAATCGGTTCTTCGGCATCCATTTAGCCACCATATCTTCTGTCACGAACATTTGAATGAATCCTGAAATAAATACACCAATTAGCACAAACGGAAGTGCTTCGATCAATATGGAGATAAAAATTGTATTCATTTGCAGGAATGCTTTCGGTAATTGAAACAATTCCATGATGTATTTCCTCCAACTTTTCATTAACAATATGTAATTTTAACCCCATTTCATTAATTGGACAAGGATTATATGGCATACATACCCTTTATATACATTACATTGTACAAGTTATATTCTATTCAAAATTTGAGATTTCATAGCAAAAAAGCTGCTCTAGCGTAGTTATATAACTATGCTAGAGCAGCTTTTTTATCGTTAAAAGTAACGTTTCTTCCAAAAAACAAAAGCTAACGTGAAAGATAGTGTTACACATATGATGAGTACAATTACAAAACCGTGGGCTTCCCCTTCAAACGGAACCTTTACGTTCATTCCAAAGAAACTAGAAACCATCGTCGGTAAAGATAAAATGATTGTAATTGACGTTAACAGTTTCATAACACTATTTAAATTATTTGATATAACGGAGCTAAAAGTATTCATCATTCCACTTAAAATGTGACTATATATTTCCGCCATTTCAATAGCCTGCTTATTTTCAATTAATACATCTTCTAATAAATCTTGATCGTCTTCATACATTTTTAAAAATGTACTATTACGCATTAACTTTTGAATTACAATTTTATTAGCCTTTAATGACGTTGTAAAGTATACTAAACTTTTCTCAAGGCCTAATAATGTGAAGATCTCTTTATTTTTCATTGACTGATTTAATTGATGCTCTAAATCAATTGTTTTTCGATTTATTTGCTTTAAGTATCTTAAATAATAAGTAGAAATCGTATATAAGAGCTGAAGTGCAAAGCGCGTCTTTTTAAACGTATAAAATTCTTTAATACGTTGATTAATAAAACGTTCAAAAATTGGATTCTCTTCTAAGCAGATTGTAACAAAACAATCCGGCATCACAATCATACCTATTGGAATCGTGTCATAAATCGAATTTCCTTCTTCGTCATGTCTAACTGTCGGAATATCCACGATAATTAAAGTATTATTGTCTTCCTTTTCAATACGAGAGCGTTCTTCATCATCCAAAGGGTCTTTAATGAAATCTAAGTCTACATTTAAAGTTTGTACTAGATATTGAATTTCTTCTTCTGTTGGATGAAGTACATTAATCCAGCACCCCTTTTGCATTTCCTCAATCTCTTGTAGTTTTCCGTTTCGGTCTGTTAAATATATATTTAACATACTATCACCCCGATTCTTTTTACATGTAGGAATCTACCTCTCTTAAATCACAGTTTTTAAACCGCCATTCTCAGCATATGAAACATACGTTTAAATTTCAATAGAAAAATTATTTTGAAAACGTTTTTATAGGAAAAATATTATAAAGTGAAACTTTAATCAGTGGGTGGCTTCATCCCCCACTGATTATTAGCCCTCACAAATCGGGCTTTTACAGGCTACCCGCCCCCAACCAAACTTCTTTTCTTTCGCTGAATTTTGAGGTGAGGGTCTCACTGCCCGTTAAAGCGGGATAAACATAGAAAAAGACAGAGTGCTCTCTGCCTTAAAAGCTTATGTTGCCTTTATAACATATTTAGAAAGCATCCACAAGTTAAAACCGACTGAAATCGTATAGCCAGCGTATGTTGAAATGATAAAACTTACATAATCGAAATACGGAAGCAATACAATATTTAAAACTATCTTCACAATAATTCCAATCACTAGTCCTAGCACCGTCTTCTGCTGTTGATTGATTCCTTGTAGCATAGCAGCCGTTACTGTAAAAAGAGAAAATAATATGCAAGCAGGAGCATAATACTGTAAAATGATTCTCCCCATCTCTGGATCATTTCCAGCACCGAATAAAAGAGTATATACAGGCTTGGCTAACACCATCATTCCAATTGCCGCCGGTACCGTAATCGCTACTACTAATACATTTGTTCTCGTAAAATGTTTGTACAATAGCTTCGTATTTCCTGCTGTGTAAGCTTTCGTCATCTCTGGTACGAGAGACATACTAAAAGCTGTCGCAACGGATACCGGGATAAGCACAACCATTTGAACAAGACCAATTATCGCATTAATTTTTTCCGCTTCTCCTTGCATATACCCTATTTGTATAAGTAGTTTATTAATTGTAAATGTATCAATCGTCTGATACAACGGAATTGCTAAGCCCACCACAACAAAAGGAATAGAATATGTAAAGAGCTCCTTATAAAGCGAGAAAAAAGATTTCGTTGTTTGTGGTATACTTGCCATTTCTTTTTTCTTTAAGTGCCTTCTCCTTCTCATATAATACGCACTTAAAACAGTTAATCCACCTACCGCTCCCATAAAGGCACCAAATGTTGAAATACCAACTGCTAGCGAGACAGATGCTTTTAAAATATATAAAACGACAAAGCTTCCTATTAAAATGGTTAAAACCCGAAAAAATTGCTCTACAACGACACTTAATGCAGAAGGCCCCATCGATTGGAATCCTTGAAAGAAGCCCCTTAATAAACTCATTACTGGCACAAGTATTAACGCAAAACTTACAATTCGAATATTAGTAGTAACCGCTCCTACACTATTCCCCGTTTGATCATTCCCATCGATGACAAGCTTAGCTAAATGCGGAGCTAGCATATATAACGTAAAACACGAAATGACTCCCATTATAAACATAAACACGATTCCACTTTTCAACACTCTCTTAACCGTATGATAATCATTCAGTTGATCATATTTTGATACCATTTTTGAAACTGCAAGTGGTAATCCCATTGTCGCAATGCTGAGCATAATGGTATAGGGACGATATGCATACGTGTATAAAACATACCCACTCGTACCGACCATTGCTGTAAATGGTATAACATATATAAATCCTAACATTTTTGATATCATCGTTGCCATCGTTAAAAATATAGTTCCACGTATAAACGGTGACCCTTTCATCACATTCCTCCGCTACGCTTTATTATTACACATTATGGACAACTCCTTTTTTTTAGAACCGGAAACAAATAAAAAAGCCAATGAAAAATCATTGACTTTAACGCGCAGCTTTTTTCTTTTTGAAATACTTTAAACCAAAGTATAGAGCAATAAAAAGAACAGCTCCTATAATTATGTAATGTGTGTAATCAGATGCATACTCTTTAATTTGTCGCCAATTCCCACCAAGTTTTTCACCTAAGTATATAAATAGAATTGACCACGGAATGATCGCTACAACCGTATAAAGTGTAAATAGTTTTAATGGCATCTTAGCTAGTCCTGCTGGAATAGAGATCGCATGACGTACTACTGGTATAAAGCGCGCAGAAAATATTACGCCTGCTCCATAACGTTTAAACCAACCTTCTGCTATGTCTAAATGATGTTTATTAATAAGTAGATATTTCCCGTATTTCTCTACAACCGGACGCCCTCCGTAGTATCCAAGCCAGTATAAAAAGATTTGTGCTAAAGTACCACCAATCGTTCCGGCGATAACTGCACCAACAAAACTAATTTTACCATTCGCTACTAAAAAGCCAGCATACGAAAGTACAATTTCACTTGGGATTACTTCAATCATTAAAGCAAGAGCTACTCCAAAGTAACCTAAGCTTGCAAAAAATTGCAATAACTGATCTATTATGTTTGCTAACATGTTCTTTTTTATCTCCTTTTTTCTTCACATACCATCCCATTATTACATAAAGGCTGCAATCTGCCAATATCTTCATTTTAACAATATGTACAATTCAAGCAGGATTAATCTATTAATTTCTCTTTCTGCGGGTCTTTCATGTAGGCAAACATCTCTTTAATTTGGTCTTCTGTATTTCTAGCAATTGATAAATTAGGCAATTCATTTTCACCAAAAAACTCCACCTCTTCTGTTTCAATACTAGTTTTCTTTTCTCCACCAATAATCTCGCATCCAATGAAAATCTTATATACATGCGTCGCCGATGGAGATGGTTGATGTTTTTCTTTATCAAATATAGCTAGTAACTTAAAATGATCTACCTCATAACCAGTCTCTTCGAAAACTTCTTTTGCTGCAACTTCGGTTGGCGTATAACCGACATCAGCCCATCCACCTGGCAATGCCCATTTCCCATCGCTTTTTTCTTTCACAAATAATAACTTTTCATTTTGAAAAACAACCGCTCTTATATCAACTTTAGGTGTTTGATAGCCTGTCTCACTTGCAAATAATTTCTCTACGACTTCCCAATCTGTTTTCGTGTAATGTGACATCATTGAAATAGAAATATCTCGTAATTGCTGGAAACGCTCAATATCATACACATCCTTAGAATACGTTAAACCCGCTTGAGCTATAGATTGTATTTGTTTTACCCAATCAATCCATTTAATCGTCATATATCCGCATCCCCATTCTCTATCAAATATATTACTTCATTTTTATTGATACATCTTTATTATACAAAAAAAAGAGATTGATAACGTTTCAATCTCTTTCAAAATTAATCCAATTCATGTAAGTGGTCTTGTATATACTTTCTTCTCTTATTTATATATTCATAAATCATATCAGCCTCTTGATCAAATGTTTCTAATTTTTCTTTCATGTATGGATCTTGTAGTAAATATGGACGAATCAATTCACACAACCCTTCTACTTTCGGCCTCATAAACGAAACTGTAAATTGATCTTCTAATATTTCTTCTAAAATACTTCGATACTGCTTTCTAAATACAGGTATGTCTAGCAATCTTGCACTTAACGTATTATACCCTTGAATGCGAATATATTCATGATTGAGTGGTCTTCCTTGTACATCTCGCCCCCAAGTCGCATCATAATCCCACGGTATAACTTCAAATAAATTTGTTTCATCGTTATGATATAGTGCGTAGTTATGAACGAAACCATCAAAGTTTTGTGTAAAAATAACTCCCGCTAACCATCTTAAATATTTATCGACATGTAGAAACTTCCCAATCTCTTTTTCATAGGCTTCCCTCGTCAAAGTATTCGCTTGAAATACAAATTCACTCAGTTGTTCTTCACTATTTTTATTCGAATATTTAAATTCATAACCCGCAAAGAGCTCTGTCTTAACATCTTTATCTCGTTCACTCATTAATGAAAAATTCGCATCATCATCTATCGCATAATAAATAGAACCACTCGGTAATCCTCTATTTTTCAAAAAATTTTCATCAACCGATTCTAACTGTAAATACACACCTTGAATTTGACCATTAATTTTTATAAATACATGTTGTGATTTTGGCGAAAGTACACCAATATCATGAAAAAAATCTAAAGATAATTTATTTCGTATGAGAGACGGATCCATAAACTCCGAATTTAAATGAAACTCTTTCGCACCTTGAAATTTTTTAGGCTTATAAAACATAACATGATAAGACTTTTTCTCAAATTCGCGAATATGAGCCCCACGGTATACGATATCAATGTCATACTTCTTTTTTCCATAAGTTAATTTTGCTGGCACTGGACTATCTGACCAAATGTCCTTTTTCAATTCCACTAAGTACATTGGATGAACAAAAAAATCATATGAAGGCAGCATGTTTTCTCATCCCTTCTCAGTTCTCTTCATTCAATGTATGCGCCTTGTCTTGTCCATACATCCGCAATCATCTATTTATATAAAATTACACTCTTGTCCTGTTCAGAAAGATGCCTACATACATATCATGTTAAGGAAAAAGAATACCTTTTCACTTTAATACATGATAAGGAGGATTTCTATGAAACGTGATATTAGAAAAGCTGTCGAAGAAATCAAAAGTGCTGGGATGGAGGATTTCTTACACCAAGATCCAAGTACTTTTGAATGCGATGATGATAAATTCACTCATCATAATTGTACAACTGGATGTAAATGTACAACTGGGGGTAAATGTCCAAGAACAAGATGTACTCGCGTGAAACATTGTACGTTCGTTACAAAATGTACACATGTAAAAAAATGGACATTTGTTACAAAATGTACTCGTGTACGTGTTCAAAAATGGACGTTCGTTACGAAAGTAACGCGTAGAAAAGAATGCGTTTTAGTTACAAAACGGACTCGCAGAAAACATTGTACATTCATTACAAAATGCATACGCTTTGAAAAGAAATTTTTCTGGACAAAACGAAGTTTCTGTAAAAAATGCGAATTCTTCCCTAACAGACACGGTCACTCTTGCGATGATTCATGTGATCATGGTAAAGACTGTCACGATAGCGGACACAAATGGAATGATTGCAAAGGCGGACATAAATTCCCATCTTGCAAAAATAAGAAATTCGATCACTTCTGGTATAAAAAACGTAACTGCTAGTTTTTATACCACCCAAAAAAGGCCGTTTTGCGGCCTTTTTTACATTTATTGAAAGTGACTTATATCTGCAAATTGTTTCACTTTACCAATACCCTCTTCAAATTCTATTATGCTCAAACTGGCACTATGCATAAATGGATCATCCCACACATTTTCTATTTCCATTCCCGCGAAATGCCCTATAAGTAATTTTGCTGCTGCCGCATGAGAAACAATCAATATGTTTTGTCCTTTATGCCTCTCTAAAAGAAGCTGCATCCCTTCAATTACTCTTTCATAAACGGCCTCGAAATTTTCGCCTGATGTTGACTGAAAAAGATGTGGCTCATTCCAAAATAGATGTACTTCTTCTGGAAATTGCTTTTCTATATCCTCGATTGTTTGTCCTTCCCATATACCCATGTTGATTTCATAGAAATGCTCATCCGCTATAATGGGTATATCACGTTCCCCTTTTATTAACTCTGCCGTATGAAGTGTTCTTTCGCTCGGACTACTATAGATCGCATGGATTGGTAAATCTTTCATTCGATTCCCTAATTGTTTCGCCTGAACTATACCATTTTCAGTTAAAGCAGAATTTTTTCGTCCCTGCATTCGCTTCGCTACATTCCACTCTGTTTCACCATGCCTTGTTACATATATAGTTGTTTTCATTTCTTACTCCCCCTCACCATGTTGGTCGTAATTCCCACGGTTCAACTCTCCCTACAATCCACTCTGCTCGTTTACTTTCAATCCCTTTTATAACTCCATCAGCTATCTCTTCATGCGTAAGCCATCTTCCATATGTATCTTCTAAAATAAAACCTAAAATAATTCTATAATAAATACATCGCGTACTTCCTATTTTTTGTGCAGGCATACGTGATGCTTTACTACCTAAAATATGAAATAAACTATATGTTTTAGACGACAAATCTAGTTCTTTACAAATATTTGATAGTGCATGCTTTGCACTTGTGTGTACCCATGCAACAACTAATGTGATCGGGCCATTTTTCTCAATTGTACTTTTAATAGCTAGCTTTACATCTTCATCATTATGATAATCTAACGAAAGGCATGTAATATTTTCTGGTGCAGAACTCATTCGCTTAACATTTTCTAAATTCACTTCATCTCGCCCGATAATAGAAACATAAAATCCTTTCTCACAAAGCCACATAGAAACTTTCTTTAGCATTCCTGTTCCACCAATTACTAGTGCATGCAAATGCTATCCCTCCCTAATAAAATGTCATATGAGGTTTCTCATCCCTATAATAATTTAAACGGTCTTGCAGTGTCCCTGAGTGAAACTCAAATTTATGACCGTCAGGATCAACAAAGTATATAGATTCACAATCTCTGATATCACGTTCTCTTCCTTGTAAAATATGAACATCATTTTCTTCTAATCGCTGTATTAAACATTCAAAGTCTTCTCGTTCAACAGAAAATGCAATGTGCGTATAAGATTGATGAATCTCATTTCTCGGAATATGCGTCTCTTCATTAAGCGCTATCCATACTCCACATATGTTAAAATAAGCCAATTTTCTTCCTTTAACTAATAATTCTCCTTCTAATACTTTTTCATAAAACATAATAGAGTTTTCTAAATTAGATACCGAAAAACAAATATGATTGATTCCCCTTAACAACTATAATTCCTCCTTATACAAATAAAAGATGAGCGAAAATTCACTCATCTTTTATTATACTATTTTTTTGTAATATATGCCCATTTATAACTGAAGTCCCCGCCAAACGTATGATTAGCAATACCTTTTACAAATGGCTTCTCTAAATAAGCTGTACTTTGTTGGTACGTAGGAGAAATTGCTGCGTCTTGACCAATTAAGATTTTTTCAGCTTCCGCAAGTGCATTCCAGCGTGCTTTATCATCTTTTAATAGCTCTCCTTTTGATTTCGCTACTAAATCATCATACTTCGGATTAGAATAATCCATTTCATTAAATGAGCTTCCAGTAACAAACATATCAATATAAGTCATTGGATCCGGATAATCAGGGCTCCATGCAGATAATGAGAATTCATATTGGAATTTCTTTTCTAAATCTAGCTTTTGCTTGTATGGTTGCTGTTTCAAATTCACTTTAATACCAGGCAAGTTTTTCTCTAGTTCTTCCTTAATAAAGTCGCCCACTTTTTTACGGCTACCGTTATCATCGTTTAGTAATTCAACCGTAATTGTATCTTGACCAAGCTCTTTCTTCGCTTCTTCCCATATTTTTTTTGCTTTCTCTGCATTATCTTTACTATCACGGAAGTTTTTATTTACAGAGCGGAAATCTTTTCCATCCGGACCTGTCGTGAATTTTTCAGGTACTAAGAAATATGCTGGCAATGAACCGTCATTTAAAATAACATCAGCAATTCCTTTTTTATCGTATGCTAAATCAATTGCTTCACGTACTTTTTGGTTTTTAAATGTTGCATTTTTTTGGTTAAAACGTAAGAAATATATGCGTGGATCTAACTTCGTTTTAAATTCATCTGGCTTATTCTTTTTATATTTATCAACAAATTCAGAAGTTAAAATAACTCGATCTGCTTGATCACTATCATATAAATTTACTCCCGTGCTTGTTTCCTTCACAATACTTACATTAATTTCGTCTAACTTTACAGTATCTTTATCCCAATAATTAGGATTTTTCTTCAACTGATAATTTTGTTCATGTTTCCATTGACTCATTGTAAATGGTCCATTATATAATAATTTATCTGCTTCTAATCCGTATTTATCTCCTTGCTCTTTCACATATTTTTCATTTAATGGGAAAAATGTAGGGAACGACGTAAGCTCAAGAAAATAAGGTGCTGGTTGCTCTAATTCTACTACCAACGTTTTATCATCCTTCGCTTTAACACCCAATTGATCTGCTGGTAATTCACCTTTATTTACTTTCTGTGCATTTTTCACATCAAATAAAATGAATGCATATTCTGCCGCTATTGCTTTATCTAATGTACGTTGCCATGCATATACAAAATCTTGTGCTCGAACTGGATCACCATTTGACCATTTCGCATCACGTAATTCAAATGTATATGTCTTTTTATCTTCACTAATCTTCACATCTTTTGCCATACCTGGTGTTGGTTTATTATCTTTATCTAGACGATATAAACCTTCCATTGCATTTACAAATACACGGAAAGATACAGAATCCGTTGATTTAGATGTATCCATTGAAGGAATTTCAGCTGTTTCTAGCAAATTTAAAACTTGTTTATCGGCCATTCCCTTATTCGATTCTTTCTTCGTTGTCGAAGCCTTCTCACCATTCCCACATCCTGCAACCAATACACTCGTCGTTAACGCAAGTGCAGCAATTGTTGTTGTCTTTCTCTTCATTCTTCCTTCCCCCAATCTATATGTATAAGTTAAATCCTATATAATATATTTTATTATACAAAAGATTCTGATTATTTTAAATATTTATTTTAACAAACATAGAAAAAAGCGAGCGGAAATTTCTTTCCAGCCGCTTCCTTGAATAGCATTTACTTGTAATCCATCCTCTATATCAAATGGATTTTGAACTTTAAATATTTCTTCCATCAGCTTCAAAAACTCTTCTTCAGTTTTAGATTCACCATTAACCATAAGTGAGTATGGTTCCACTTCACCTAATTTATAATCGACAACAAATTGAATCTTCACCTTTTGTCTTGACGTTCCGGTGTTATATCCTTGGAATTCTACTAATTCTAACCCTTCCGTTCCACGATAATATATCCAACCTGAATTTTGAAAATAATTTTCGAAAGATTCACCTATTGAAAAGAAAGGATATTCATAAAGCGAGCTTGTACGAACCTTTTGAATAACGTCTCGATCAGTCGGAAAAAAGAAATGACTAAAAAATATGCTAGCAACTGCTAAAATAGTAACAATTGTCGCTCCCATTTTGCTCGTTCCGCCGCTATCATTGATTAGATAGTTTTCAACTGATTTATCTTTTATTTCTCTTGCTTTTATTCGGTATATACGTCTTTCCGCAAATTGATAGTACAATCCATTTGCAAAAATCCCCATTCCAAACAGAATAAAAATGAGTAATAAAAACGTAAGAGGCACCATATTAATGATTGGCAACGCTACATTAAATCCCATATAGTACGAAAATGCATCACACGCTACTAATAACAACATAAATAAAGCAGCTGGTACATAATACTTACGATATCCTAGCCAGCCTATATTGAAAATAGCAGCCCAACCATTCCAGCTCCACCTAGCAATCCGCTTATTCTCAAGCTCCCATTTCCTTTGATAATACGGATATTGTCTCCCTACATATACTTCCAGTTCTTTATCTATTAACGAGCTACCTTCCTCTTGTTCATTATCCAAGTTTCGCTGACAACTTGTACAATTTAACTGTTCCTCCTCGCAAGGTTGCCCACAATTTATACATTTCAAAACAATCCCTCTTCCCATCCATACGTCATTTCAAAATACCTTCGTGTTTTAATAACCACTCTTTCCTCCATAAACCACCAGCATATCCAACAAGCTTTCCACTCTTTCCTATTACACGGTGACATGGAACAATTATCGAAATTGGATTCCGACTATTTGCCCCTCCTATTGCCCGTACAGCTTTTGTATTTCCAACTTTCTCTGCAATATCTAAATATGAAGCACTTACGCCGTACGGAATAGTATAAAGTGCATCCCATACATTTTTTTGAAATGCTGTTCCCTTAGCAGACAGCGGGACCGTAAATTCTTTTCTTTTCCCTTTAAAATATTCATCTAACTCATTTATACATTGTTCTATCATTTCATTTTTATTTTCTTCTTGTCGTTCATCAACAAATATAACAGACGTAATTCCTTCTTGATTCGCTGTAATTTCAAGCAAGCCTAATTCACTTTCATAATAAGCCTGGTACATATGTCATCCTCCAATTCAGTTCATATTAGTCATTGTAACACGAATATACAAAATTTTTCGTATAAGCGTTTTATTAGAGAAACAAAAAAGAGAATGATAAAATATAAGAAAATTCAATCAAGGAGGCTATTTGATGAATTCCAAGCTTTTTTCACCTTATACAATTAAGAACGTTACACTAAAAAATCGTATCGTTATGTCGCCTATGTGTATGTATTCATCAGGGAATGAGGATGGCAGCGTTACGAATTTTCATCTCATTCATTATGGAACTCGCGCTGCTGGCCAAGTAGGTTTAGTTATGGTTGAAGCAACTGCGGTGTTAGCTGAAGGACGAATTTCTAACAAAGACTTGGGCATTTGGGATGACAACCTAATTGAAGGCTTACATAAAACGACTACTTTTATACATGATAACGGTGCAAAAGCTGCCATTCAACTCGCTCACGCCGGAAGAAAAGCAGAATTAGAAACAGATGCGTTAGCTCCTTCAGCCATTCCATTTAATGAAACAATGAAAATGCCAATAGAAATGAGCAAACACCAAATTAAAGATACTGTATTAGCTTTTCATCAAGCTGCAGTACGATCAAAACAAGCTGGATTTGATGTTATTGAAATACACGGTGCTCACGGTTATCTTATTAATGAATTTCTTTCTCCGCTTTCCAATAAGCGGACTGATGAATATGGTGGTTCACCTGAAAACCGCTATCGTTTCTTACGCGAAATCATTGACTCGATAAATGAAGTTTGGAACGGACCGTTATTTGTCCGTATTTCAGCAAATGATTATCATCCTGACGGGTTAACAGTTCAAGATTATGTTCAGTATACAAAATGGATGAAAGAACAAGGAGTAGATTTAATTGATTGTAGCTCTGGGGCTGTTGTCCCTGCACGCATCGATGTTTATCCTGGGTATCAAGTACAATATGCTAAACATATTAAAGAGCATGCTAACATTGCAACTGGTGCAGTTGGATTAATTACGACCGGAGTACAAGCAGAGCAAATTTTAAATAATAACGAAGCAGATTTAATTTTCATCGGACGTGAATTACTTCGCAATCCGTACTTCCCAAGAATAGCAGCCAATGAACTTGGCTTTGAATTGCAAGAACCTCACCAATATAAGCGAGCACCAGGAAAAATTCATACGAATAAATAAAACCGAGAAGTCATTCTTCTCGGTTTTATTTATTCTATCGTTGTAATTTCATTTGAATTATAAGTATAGATACCCGATTCTTCTCGCAGCGCGGTTATATACATACCTTTCGCCACATCTTTAGCTGAAATTGGTTTATACTTTTTGAAAGCCCCTTTAAAAATAAAAGGAATAATACGAGATAACTTTTCAGCCATTCGTTCGCCGAAACGAAATTCTTGTCGGTTTCCTACTAATAATGATGGTCTAAAAATGTGAATACCACCGATCACTAACTTTTGCAATTCTTCTTCCATTTTTCCTTTCACTTGTGAATAAAAGAAAAATGATTTAGGATTCGCTCCCATAGAAGACACAACAAGGAAATTTTGCACCCCTTGTTTTTCAGCTAAACAAGCAGCTCGTAACGTATATTCATAATCTACTTTTTTAAAATTTGCTTTTGTTTTTGCTTTTTTTATTGTTGTTCCTAAGCAACTAAAAACATCATCCACAGCAAAGAACTCTTTATATTCCTCTAATACCGAAAAATCAACTTGTTTCTGCTGTAACTTCTCATGTTGCAATTGCATTGGCTCTCTTACAAAAATAGTAACCGAATCGTAGTAATCTGATTCAAGTAATAGACGCGTTATCTCTTGTCCAACTAAACCACTTGCACCAAGTATTAACGCTGTTCGCTTATTCATATATGCATATACCTCTTATTTTACTTTTCTCTCCTTCAGTAAAATACAACCTTTAGGAGTTTCCTGCTCTTATTTTACCACAAGTAAAACACTATGCGTACGCATAGTGTTTTACTCACTCTTTTTTCTCATCTCTCTCTTGTAATTTCGTTATTGTTGTAGCGTCCCCTAAATTACTTATTAATCTTCTTAAAAAAATTAATACGAAAGATAATGGCAATACTACCGCTAATATTAATAAAATAGCTTCCATTAAGTAACCCAAGCGCTCATCCCCCTCTTTACCTCCTTTTCAATATATGAAAACAGCGTTGTCACATATGCATGCATTTGCAAAAATAATACACCTATATTTGACAACTTTATAACAAAAACAAATCGGAATGATTATTATTTATTGCAACTTTATTAAAGATGTATTATACTAAGTTCGCAAACTAAAACGTAATTATTCCGTTTTGTATTAAAATGATATTTTTCTTCTATAATTGGGGAAAATATATCCGTAAAAAAGAAAAGAGGAGAACTTCATGCCTAAAAGATTGACTATATTTTCATTCTTACTTATTTTTACCTTAATTTTCGCTGGCTGCTCAAATAAAAAAGAAAGTAATGCCAAGAAAGATGGAAAGCTAACAGTTTATACAACGATTTTCCCACTTGCTGATTTCGCAAAGAAAATCGGTGGCGACTATGTAAATGTTGAAGCAATTTACCCACCTGGTGCAGATTCACATACATTTGAACCAAGTCAAAAACAAACAGTACAAGTTGCAAAAGCCAATTTATTCGTTTATAACGGCGCTGAATTAGAACCATTTGCTGAAAAAATGGAAAAAACATTACAAAAAGAAAATGTTAAAATTGTAAATGCATCTAAAGGTATTGAGCTTCGTGCTTCTACTGAAGAAGAGCATCATGATCATGGAGATGGCCATAAAGAAGATGAACATCATCACGATAAAGACCCACATGTTTGGTTAGATCCTACTCTAGCAATGAAACAGGCAGAAAAAATTAAAAATGCACTTGTAGAATTACAACCTGAACATAAAAAAGAATTCGAAAAAAACTTTGCAGCACTTCAAACTAAATTTACTGATTTAGACGATCAATTTAAGGCAGCTGTAGCGAACGCAAAAACGAAAGAAATTTTAGTTTCTCATGCTGCCTATGGTTACTGGGAACAACGATACGGCCTAAAACAAATTCCTATCGCTGGAATTTCAGCTTCTGATGAACCATCTCAAAAACAGCTTGCTGACATTACAAAAACAGTAAAAGAACATAATCTAAAATATATTTTATTCGAAACTTTCTCTACTCCAAAAGTAGCATCTGTTATTCAAAAAGAAACTGGTACAACAGTTTTACGCTTAAATCACTTAGCTACTGTTTCTGAAGATGATGCAAAAAATAATAAAGATTACTTCACTTTAATGGAAGAAAACGTAAACACATTGAAAGAAGCAACAAACTAATCCATTATATTTTCTAGGCAGCTGAATCTAGTATTCAGCTGCCTTTTTATGTATTTATCCTTGACTTGACCAAAATAACAAGTAAAATTATCCATATTAGCTTTAAAGCTATATTAATTTAGAAGGTGAGTTGGAATTATGAATCTTCACATTTGTGAAGTAACAGCAAAAAATTGGCGTTCAGTAGTTGCTTTAGACGTCGCAAAAGATCAGCAACAATTTATTGAAAGTAACGCGTTTTCTTTAGCGGAATCATTATATGAAGGAAACGGAATGTCAGTAGGTTTATATGATGGAGAAACACTTGTAGGTTATGCAATGTATGGATGGTATTCAGTAAAACATAAAAGTGTATGGCTCGATCGCTTTATGATTGACCAACAATATCAAGGAAAAGGATACGCAAAACGTTTCCTTCGCTTACTCATTCAATTCTTACAAGAAAAATTTGAATGCAAAATAATTTACTTAAGTTTACATCCAGACAACAAACTTGCAATGGGACTGTATGAATCATTTGGTTTCCGCTTAAATGGTGATATTGATGATGAAGGTCCAGTTGTAGGTGTTGTAATGGAGTTACTAATAGACGAAAATACAAGCCTGTGAAAACAGGCTTTTTATTATACATTTATCAATTTTTAATTTCTTTCCCTTATTTAATTCTGTTTTGCAATCTAATAGAATGCTCATAAAAATAAGCCTGCAATTTACGCAGACTTATTTCACACACTCTTCAAAATGTTCTTGGAACCACTCTTTATTAATATCTCTTCCGATGAAAACTACTTCACTTACTCGCTCTTCGCCCTCTTGCCACTCTCTATCGTACGAAGCGGCAAATAACGTATGTACACCTTGGAAAACGATACGTTTATCTACTCCGTCTATCGATAAAATTCCTTTGTAACGATATAAATATTCCCCTAGCTCTTGAACGACAGCTGACATCCACTCATTAAGCTTTTGTAAATCCAGCGGACGTTCTTCACGTAATACAAATGATTTCACACCTTCTAAGTGATTATGTTCTTTATGAGGGTAAATTTGCAACGTATCTTTCGTTTTAAACGTTTGGATTTGTAATAAAGATGGTATATCTACCTCACAGTTAGTCGCCTCAATTAACTTTGCAGTCGGGTTAATTCCTTGAATTTCATGCAAGAGATTTTCTTTCTCACTCTCTTCAATTAAATCTAATTTATTTACTAAAACGACATCCGCAAACGCAATTTGCTCTTTTGCCTCTAATCCTTTTTCAAAATGTTTATGTATATGATAACTATCTACCACCGTTACAACACCGTTAATTTGGTATGCAGATTGAATGACTGGATCTAAAAAGAATGTTTGAATAATCGGCCCTGGATTTGCAAGTCCAGTCGTTTCAATTACTAAACCATCAAAATCCATTTTCCCTTCTGCTTTTACGTCCAGTAACTGTTTTAAAGCAACAAGTAAATCTTCACGTACAGTACAGCATAAACAGCCATTTGTCATTTCCATAATTTCTTCTTCTACATTCATAATCAACTGATTATCAATGCCAATTTGCCCTATTTCATTTACAATCACCGCTAATTTCTTACCGTGATTTTCTGATAAAATACGATTTAATAAAGTCGTTTTCCCTGATCCAAGAAAACCAGTTAATATTGTTACTGGAATCATTTCGTACCTCTCCTTATAGCTATATGTTTCTACATTATAGCATATAGAGAAAATCATTTTTGTAGCAAAACATATTTATTGTCTGTACACCTAATTAACTATATAATAACATGTAGTAAGAAAGCCTTTTCAAAACATTATTATTCATCAAGGGGGTACTTATAATGGAGCGAGTTCAAATGGCTGAAACGCTAGAATTTTCTCGTATTATTCAAGGATTTTGGCGTTTAGCAGAATGGAATATGACGAAACAAGAATTACTTTCTTTCATTGAAGATTGTATGGATATGGGAATTACTACTTTTGATCACGCTGATATTTACGGCGGATATACGTGTGAAGGGTTATTTGGCGAAGCTTTACAATTAAAGCCTTCCTTACGAGAAAACATGCAAATTATTACAAAGTGTGGAATCGCTCCCCCATCACCGAAATTTCCAGAGCGATATGTTGCTCACTACAATACTAGTGCAGAGCATATTATGCAAAGTGTAGAAGCATCACTTAAAAATTTACATACAAATTATATTGACGTATTACTTATTCATCGTCCCGATCCTTTTATGGATCCAAATGAAGTGGCAAAAGCATTTTCACAATTAAAACAAGAAGGAAAAGTTCGTCACTTCGGTGTATCTAACTTCTTACCTTCACAATTTAATATGTTAAGTTCGTACTTAGATTTCCCGCTTATTACGAACCAGATTGAAGTTTCTGCATTGCAGCTTGAGCATTTTGAAAAAGGGACAATTGATTTATGCCAAGAAAAACGAATCAATCCAATGATTTGGTCACCTCTTGCTGGTGGGGAAATCTTTACTGGTCAATCAGAACGCGCCGTACGTGTACGTGAAACTATGCAAAAAGTTGCTACTGAGCTAGGTGTTTCTAGTATCGATACGGTTATGTATGCTTGGTTACTTGCTCATCCAGCTAATATGATGCCAATCGTTGGCTCTGGTAAATTAGATCGCGTAAAAACGGCTGCTCTTGCTACAAACGTTAACTTAGACCGTCAACAATGGTTTACAATTTTCGAAAGCTCTAATGGGCATCCTGTACCATAATGCATAAAAAGAAGAGCTGTTTTCTTACAGCTCTTCTTTTTCATATGTATTTCTAGTCATGGCAAATACACACATATCCCTTAATCCGTTTCCATCTACCGTAACACTCGCACTTTCTAACGTACCTTCTAACTTAAAGCCTAATTTCTCAGGTATCGCTCTACTCTTCTTATTTAAAGAATCACAACGAATTTCTACACGGTTTGCTTTCAATTCAGAAAAAGCGTAATCCGTTATACCTTTCGCAGCCTCTACCATATAGCCTTTTCCGCTAAACCTTGTATCAATCCAATATCCGATTTCAAATTGAGGTATATCCCAATTAATACGATGTAATCCGGCTGAAGCAATAAATTCACCTGTTTCTTTCGAAAATACTAGTAATCTTAAATCCTCACGTTGCAAAAATTGAATATGTGATTTTCTAATACTTTCTTCTATTTCTTGCTCTGTTTGCTCTTTTTGTGCAAACACCATCCAAGGTTTTAGTTCTTGTATTGAAGCCTGAATTGCATCATATACAACTTTACCATCTCCTGGTTTCGGCATTCGAATAAAAAGCCTGTCAGTATAAAATTCAGAAGGAAAATCGAATAATAACGGATTCACTGTAAACACTCCCCATAATTCTTTTATATATAATAATATCCATCTCAAGTTATATAGTAAAGAATTTTCTGAATTGAAAACCTTTTACTCATTCACTTCCGCCGCTACACGAATTCCAGATTCAATCGCACCTTGAATCCATCCGTGATATAGCGTTGTATGATCTCCAGCGAAGAATATTCTCCCCTCTGGTTTGACAATCGCTGGTTGCAGCTCAGATTCTTGACCTGCTTGAAAAAGTGCAAATCCTCCAAGCGCATACGGATCCAATGTCCAGCTTTTTGATATTCCAGATATGAACTCATCATACACTTGACCACCTAATATTGTTGCTAAGTTGTGTAATGCGTAATAAATACGATCACCTTTTGATAAACCATCCCATAACAATGCGTCATAAGACCATGTATAGCTACCTAACATCATAGCCGGTCCTTTCTCACCAATTCCATAACTTGGATAATAGGCATAACGAATTGGCAAATCTGTTATAATTCTGCCACCTAATTGTCCTTGTTCTTCCCAAAATCGGCTTTTAAATTGAATTCCTATTTTCGTCGCAGGCATATAATGTAATTCACGAATTGCTTTCCATTTTTCATGAGATATAGAATCAAACGGATCTACTTCTACAAAACGCATTGTCGAAAACGGAATGGTAACAATAACTAAATCTCCTGTAATACTACTATATTCAAAAGTTTCCTCGTTCCGATAGAAAGCTGTCACACCATTATCGTGTTGATGTAGCTTCATTAATTTTTGATTATATATAATATTCTCTTCTAATTGCGGTAAAAATGACTTTGGCAATCTATCGTTCCCGCCCACAATTTCACAAAATCCGCTCTCCTCTTGCATAATGTATAGAAAGCGTAAAGTCTCTACAAACGATCGTTCCAAAAAACCTTCTAAATCTAATAGAACACCAATCATCTCAATTGTTACTGGCGAAAAGTAAGTATTATACTGATAAGGGTGATACTTCAAAAATTGTCCTGTGGAATATCTCCCAAAGTCCTTCACTACAACATCCCAATTTTTCTCTGGATTTCTTTTAATAAAATTTATTATCGGCTGTACTGCTAATAACAATAGTTCTTCAGACGTTTTTCCCACTTCATTCATTTCCACAGGATACCTTAAAATACTTGGATCCTTTTCATATTGTTTCAACGTCGTTTTTCGTCCATTTACGTATATAATATCCGTCTCATTTCTATTAATAAATGGACTCACCTGTAGCCCAAATTTTCTTATATAAGCCATCGTTAATGTATGCGAATACGGAATTCTCATTGCTCCGACATCTAAATATAATCCGGTATCTTCCATTCTAACCGTTTCTATACGGCCACCTACCCGATTGTTTGCTTCAAAAATTTTCACATCATGTCCTGCAGCCTTTAATAAAGATGCTGAAACTAATCCAGCCATACCAGCTCCCACTACAATAATTTGTTTTGGATTTATCGTCTTCTTCAATCCTTTATCTATAACTTTTAACGCTTCATCCATTTCAGTGTTATACATTATATCTTTCTGCACAATTCCACCCCTTACTTCATCAAATGGACGTTAGTGGTTTAGTGCATTTTATTCATAAATCTCCATAAACATAACACCATTGCAATTTGAATATTCACTAAAAGTACATAAGAGACAGATTTCATATTTCTTTATGCTTCGTATAATATAGCAACCGCAACGAAGGAGTGACTAAAAAATGAAACATACTTATGATTACCACGCTACAAAAAAGCATTTAGAATTAAAGAAACAAAACTTATGTAAAAAACTTAGCAATATAACACTATCTGAAAAAGAACGTGAACAGCTAAAATGTGAAATTGACAACTATGAATATATTTTAAATCTGGTCGAAATGAATCATTATGAACGCGGATTTTCTCGTTAAAAGCGGAAATAGGATTATCCGCTTTTCATTTTGAGCATTTCACTACGCATTTTTCATAAGTAAATATATAATAGGATGTACATTAAGATTGAGAGGTATATTCTATGATCAAGTTAAGTGTATTAGACCAATCACCTATTTCAGATGGTAGCACAGCAGCCCAAGCTTTTTCACATACAGTTACGCTTGCACAAGAAGTTGAAAAACTCGGATTCACACGTTTTTGGGTATCCGAACATCATAATTCCGTAAGCTTAGCTGGTTCAAGTCCAGAAATACTTATTTCTCATATTGCAGCAAAAACGGACCGTATTAGAGTCGGTTCAGGTGGTGTTATGTTACCACATTATAGCCCATATAAAGTTGCTGAGAATTTCCGTGTTCTAGAAGCACTGTATCCGAACCGCATCGATCTCGGTGTTGGTAGAGCTCCTGGTGGTATGCCAATAGCAACTCGCGCACTTCAAGAAGGGAAAATGGTCTCACTTGATCAATATCCAGAACAAATTGCAGACGTTGCAATGTACTTACATGATCAAATACCAGAAAACCATCACTATGCAAACTTAAAAGCTACTCCAGTTATCCCAACATCTCCTGAAATGTGGATGCTCGGTTCTAGCGGAGAGAGCGCTAAAATTGCTGCAAACAACGGAGCTTCTTTCGCATTTGCACAATTTATTAATGGCTTCGGAGGCCCTGAAGTTATGAGGGCTTACCAAGAACAATTTCAGCCTTCATTTTTAGGAGATAAGCCTAATTCAATCGTTGCCATCTTTGTTATATGCGGAGAAACCAATGAAGAAGCGGAAAAAATTGCTTCTAGTTTAGATTTATCAATCTTATTATTAGAGCAAGGAAAACGAACTACTGGTACACCTTCTATTGAAACTGCTCAAAATTATTCATACAGTGCTTATGATTTATTCCGTATAAAAGAAAATCGTCAACGTATGATTGTTGGTGATCCGTCTTCTGTAAAAGAAAAAATAATAAACTTAAGCAAAGCATACAATACTGACGAATTTATGATTGTCACGATTACCCATCAATTTGAACATAAATTAAAGTCTTATCGCTTACTAGCAAATGCTTTTAATTTATAACTCTAAAAAGAGATGCATCACAAGTGATGCATCTCTTTTTCTTACTACTTATTGTTTTTGTTTCCTATATATTCAATAGCTTCTTTTAATAGCTCATCAAAGTTAATAGGATAATCATGATCTAAGTTAGGCACAACTTTATACTTATGTTCTATATTCTTATCTCTTAATAATCGTACAAATTGCTGCGTGGATTCGAAACAATCTTCATCTTGATCCCCGCATACTATATATCCTTTTATATGTTTATCCTGCAGCACTCTTAGCAACTCATCCCATTCTTCAATCTCGGGAAGCCACGGTGCTATAAAAACAAAACCATCCACATCTATATCTTTTTGCAAAATCGTATATAAAGCTACTCTTGCCCCTGCAGAAAGACCACCAATTATTACATTTTCTACTGTATGATTTTCTATAAAATTATTGTAATGCTCTTTTAATTCTTCTTTCCCTCTCTCTATATCATCCCAAACAAATCCATCTGAAAACTGAATTTGTGAAGACTGTGGTAAAGCTAACGTGTAATCTTGTGCCAAAACTGATTTCCAATATGGCTCTACTATTTGAATATTTTCTTGGTCACCATGTAATGTAAGTAGTAGATTCCCCTCTTTCTTGCTGTATATATATTTCACATCTGGTCTTTCCTTTTTATGTGCTAATTCTTCTCTTTCTTTACATAATTGCACCATTGTATGAAATTCTTTAAATTTATGTAGTGATTTTAAATCTTCGTCGGAAATTAAATATTCATTTCCATACCAGAATCCCTTTTCTATAATGGCCTCCCTCATTAAATGTAATGCTTCTTTTTCAAGTCCTGATGCACTTGCGAGCGCATACTTAAAATTATATATTTGCGCCTCATTCCCTATTACACCTGTAGCGTTTTCCATTATATAATTGTACGCTTCAAAACTTCCTTTATTTGCATAACAACGTAACGTTTCATTTAATAATTGAATGTAAGTCATACTATTTTTCATGTACCAATTCCCCCGAAACTTTTTATAATATTTATTTTGCGAATCTTTATACCACTTTGTGAAGATTTTATATAACTCGCCCTAGCAATATCTTATTCTCCGAATGATACTTAATAGTTATCCTTCTCTGTCCAATACATTTAATATAAATATTAATAAACTGAAAAGTCAATATTTTAACAAACAAAAAAAAGACAACAATATATGTATTGTTGTTTTCATTACGTCTACCCGCTCTTTTGTTTTTTTCTATCTGGTTTACTTGAAACTAAATAATGTTTTTCTGAAATATATAAGTCTCTTTTTAAGCTACGATTTAAGTAAGGTCCTAGTTTCATTCCGCATATGAGGCGATCTTCGCTACCTTCAACAATTGGGAACATTTCTTTTTCTGTTACGTATTGATCTACTGCCTTTTGTACGACATCAATTTCTTTCACTAGGTTTAAATTTTCTGCTGTATGTTCAAATACCTCAAGCGTTTCCTTCGTTATGAGAAAATCATTTGTTGGAAATGCAGGTAAATACGGTTTTAACAAATCATAATTTACTGTATAATCTTCATTTACTAATACTGTATAAACGATATTAGCATTCGTTTCTAAAAACTGAGCCATCGCTTGTTCTAATTCATCTTTCGTAATTTCCCGCTCTTCTTTTCCAGTTCTAAAAAAGCGAAACATCGCATCGCCTCCTTTTTACTATATTATAGCATAAAAGAAAACTGAAAAATCATAAAAAAACCCATTGAAATAATTTTTCAATGGGTTTCTTTATATTTTTTATCGTTATTTTAAGAATGCACTTAGCATCCATACATGTTGTTCTAATGTTGTATGAATTGCTAACAGCATGTCAGCTGATGTTTCATCGCCAGCTTCGCCCGCAACTTCCATACCTTCTTTTAATTCTTGAATAAGTGCAGAATAATCATTCACTAATGTTTGCACCATTTCTTCTGCAGATTCTTTGCTTGTCCCTTCGCTGACACTAGATGTTGCGAGATATTCTTTCATTGTCGCTAATGGTTTACCTTCTAAAGCTAAAATACGTTCTGCTAACTCATCAATATACGTTCCAGCTTCATTATAAAACTCTTCAAATTTCTCATGTAATGTAAAGAAGTGTGGCCCTGTCACATACCAGTGATAATTATGCAATTTCACATATAACACATTCCAGTTTGCTACCTGCTTGTTTAATACTTCAACAACATTTGTTTTCGTACTCATACAATCCACTCCTCTTATCATTTTGTAATGTTTATCTTTTAATAACCTAATTACATTTTACCATACATTCCCTTTCCTTTCGAACAATCGGCTTATATGTAACAAAGTTTTAACACCTTTAATACTTCCCTAATATCATTTAATTCATGTATTTTTTCAAACACTTCATACGTCTAATTGTCCAAGCTCATACATATGCATAATAGTACATCAAGCTCATCATAGTAGAAAGAGGGATAACATGGACAATCAACAATGGCAAGTAGCAAAGAAAGTAGCTGCTACTTATATCGGAACTGTCGTTGGAGCTGGATTTGCTACTGGACGAGAAATTGTTGAATTTTTCACAGTGAATGGATTATACGGGACAATTGGCATATGTGTAAGTGGATTTTTTTTTATTTGGCTCGGCACAAAGATGATGTTACTTTCATCACAAATCGGGGCATTTTCAGCGCAAGAATTTAACAAATATTTATTTGGGGATGTATTTGGGAATGTTGTAAACACATTATTATTACTCGTTTTATTCGGTGTAACGAGCGTTATGTTATCAGGGGCTGGTGCAGTATTTGAAGAGCAACTTCGCTTACCAAGACAACTCGGTATTCTCATTACAGTTATCGCTTGTCTCATTATAAGTAGCCGCGGATTACAAGGTGTTTTTGAAGTAAATACACTTGTCGTACCTATTATGATGATTTTTATTATCGGACTTGCTATTACAACCTTTTTTCACGGTACACCTTCCATTAATAACACTATTCCTGCAGAGAGTTGGAATATGAAATGGATTACTAGCCCTATTACATATGTCGCCTTAAATCTTTCTCTCGCCCAAAGTGTTCTCGTCCCATTAGCCAGTGAAGTAAAGGATCGAAAAGCCATTTTTTGGGGTGGGATTTTAGGTGGTGCTGGACTTTCTTTAATTTTATTATGCAGCCATTTAGCAATCTTATCAGTCGATCAATTTTATCAATATAACATCCCAATGGCTGAAGTCATAAGAAGATTTAATGCAACTTTTCACTTCTTCTTCGTTCTCATTATTTTCGGTGAAGTTTTCACAACTTTAGTTGGTAATGTGTTCGGAATGACAAAACAGATGCAATCTATTACTGGGTGGAAAAATCACAATATTATTTTCTTCATTTTACTAATTAGTTATTGCTTTAGTTACATCGGTTACAGTGACTTACTTCATATTCTATATCCTATCATCGGATGGGTAAGTATTGTTATACTTCCAATCATTGCGTTTAAACAACTTCAAAAAACATAAAAAAGCATCCATGTTATTGGATGCTTTTTTATGTTCATTCACAATCATCACATACTTCCCAGTACGGTCCCATTTCTAATGCTAAATACGGCTTTAACTGCAACCGGATCATTCGACTAGGCATGCGCTCTAAAACAAATTGAATACCTTCTTCATCTTCGTCTAATTCAACTTTTGAAATCACAATTCTTTGTATAGTCGTAATGGGAATTCCATCTTTATATAAAGTGATTTTCACCTCATCGTATTCATTAAAATACAATTCGACACTCATTTGATTTTTCAGTATTTCATCAACAATTTTATATGTATCATTTTGTTCTTGGATTATATATTTCCATCCGCCTCTATCTTCTTTCGGAGCTGTTTGAAATAATGTCTCCAAATCCTCGTATAGCATAAGATAACCCCTCTCTTACTAAAAAACGATGAGTATTTTATATACCCTTTATCTCTATCACTATCCATAGCTATTGTACCATATATCACCGTTCTTACCGTATTCATTTGCTTCATAGATACTTATAAAATAACTAATTCTATCTCCATTATTATGTATATTACCTCATTACTCCATACACTCTTACAAGTTTAAATAGCGTCAGGCTTTAATCCATGCAAATATTGTCTACTCTCCGCTTTTATTAGCTCACAGCATTCATACTTTTATATATAGTAAGACTACCACAAATAAAAAAGGAGAGTGACTTATACCACTCCCCTTAAAAGAAATTCCCTATAGCTGCTAAAACTAATACGATTATTAAAATTGCAAATAATAATGAGACAACGAAACTAAAAATAGGTAACGCTTTCTTTTCATTCTTCTTAAATAGTAACTTTAAACTAAGAAAAATATTTACTGGTACAAGTATAAAATAAAAATATTTAACAATTTGTACCGAGCTATTCGAAAGTGTTTTTAATATAAACACTTCAATTAGAAAAACAATAAAAAATGAAATACTTAGCCAAAATGAGACGTAACTAAGCCAAGAATGTCTTTTTGTCCCCCAATACACTCCCATAATACTCTCCTTTTATTTGTATTCTATACGTTAATAATTATACACAAAGCTAACAAATACCTCTATTTTTCGACAAACATTATGCAAAATGCCATTTTAAACGTCATAAAGGAAGTCTACATCCCTATTTGATTTTACACAATAAAACAGACTACCCTCTAGTGGCATAATGCTACTAGGGGATAGTCTGTTCTCTATTAAACTTTAAATCTGTCAATTAGTCCTTGTAACTCTTCAGCCATTTGAGATAACGTGCCCGCTGCGGATCCAATTTCCTCCATCGAAGCTAGCTGTTCTTCAGCTGAAGCCGCAACATTTTGTGTGCTTGTTGCATTATTTTGTGCTGTCATTGCAATTTGTCCTACCGAAATAGATACTTCATTTGCCCCTTTTGACATTCCATTAGCCGTTTCAACCATCGTCTTAATTTGATTAGCTATTTCATTTGTAGATTGTAAAATTTCAGCAAAGTTTTGCTTCGTTTCATTTGCGATAACAAGTCCAGATTGAACTTCCTCATTTACATGATTCATAGATTTGACTGTCTTACCCATATCATCTTGTATTTCACATATTAATTTACTAATTTCACTAGAAGATACGCTAGACTGCTCTGCCAATTTACGCACTTCATCTGCAACAATTGCGAAACCTCTTCCATGCTCACCGGCTCTTGCGGCTTCAATCGCCGCATTTAAAGCTAGAAGGTTTGTTTGATCTGCAATATTTTGAATTACTTCTAAAATATCACCAATTTGTTTTGATTTATTATTTAGTAATTGTATAACTGCATCTGATTGTGACACAGATTCTGCAATAGACTGCATCTGGTTTACTGTTCTTCCTACTAGTTTCCCACCATCTTCTGCTTTTTCACGAGTATGTGCAGAAGCCGTATTAATAGATGATGAACTATTTGCTACATGCTGAATTCCTTCCGTTACATCAAACAGTAACATAGCGCCATTTTCTACGCTTGTTGTTTGCGTCGTTGCCCCACTTGATATTTCATCCATTGCGATTGTGATTTGCTCAGTCGCTTCACTTGCTTGCCTTACACTTGCAGTTAGCTCTTCTGATGCCGCTGCAACATGCCCAGCTGAATCGTTAATTCTTCCGATTAACGTCCGTAACGAATTCGTCATCTCATTAAATCCTTTAGCAAGTTGGCCGATTTCATCATTAGAATGAATTTCAATTGTTTGCGTTAAATCCCCTTCACTTATTTCTTTAGAGGTAACAACTAATCTCTTTAAAGGCTTCGTAATTGAAAGTGTTACAAAATAAATAAGTGCTCCACCTATTACTAATGAGATAAGCATAACAATTAACATATTATAAAATACAGGTTGAGCAGCTTCAATTACTTCACTTGAGTACATAGTCCCACCAATTTTCCAACCTGTTTTTACATTTGTAGCAAATACCATATTCTTTTCACTACCGCCATAAGAATATGAAAAAGCACCGTGATTATCTTCATAAATTTTCTTTGCCCAAGAATCAGCCGCTTTTTCCCCTGATTTTTCTTGTGGATGAGCAATTATTTTTTGCTTTCCATCTAAAATGAAGGCATATCCTTTTTTACCAATATTAATTAACTTTGATGTTTTTAATAAATTATCTAAACTTAAATCTAGCGCAACAACCCCATTTTTATCTTCTGTTTGTTTTGCGATTGTTACGACAATATGTCCATTTCCTTTTGCCTTATATGGCTCAGTAACAACAATACCACCTTGTTTTGCAACCGCATCTTTATACCAAGAACGCTCTGTTGGATCATAGTCTGCTGCCATTTGTATATTTGGTTCTTGTACAAATTTTTTATCATTTCCGGCAACATATACTTGTTCAACATCTTTATTTAAATTTATATATTGAGATAACATTTTCCTTAATTCATCCTGATTATCTCCTTGATACATATTCCCCTGAATCACCCGTGCAAAATTATTCACATCATTAAATTTTGCATCAATCATTTGATTGATTAAATTATCCAGTATTTTTATATTGTCGTTGGCACTACTCTTAATTTGCGATTCAAAATTCTTTTTGGCTGTTTGATAAGACATGCCTCCGATAATAGACACAGCCGCAATTAAAATTACAAAGAATGAAATTAATAGCTTTTTTGCTACTTTCATATCACGAAACAAATTTAATAGTTTCCCCATTATGAACCTCCTAATTTTCAAATTTAAAAGTTAAATTGAGTTAATTATGAATATTTCCCAATCCCTAATTATTATTTTCATAACCTATTATGATGAATACTTTGTAAAGTTTAAACAATTAATTTCCCTTTGTCTATATATATGAATAATATTATTATAAAATTTACAAATAGAAAAAAACCAAAGGGGCACCCTTTGGTTTTTACATTTTTTTATGTTGTTTAGAAAGCTTTTTCCACTTATCACGCTCTGCTCTGGCAAGGATTACATCTTGTTTTCTCATAAAATACGCCAGTTCTCTTTGTAATTTTTTATAGCTTTTCAAACGATCTATCGTAATAAGTCCGTTATCAATTGCACTATGCACCGCGCATCCTGGTTCATTCTCATGCTTACAATCACGAAAACGGCATGTTGTCGCAAGTTTTTCAATATCAGAGAATGTTGTTTGAATCGCTTCGCTTCCTTCCCAAAGTTGCAATTCTCTCATACCGGGAGTATCAATTACGAGAGCGCCACTTGGCAATTGAAATAACTCTCGATGCGTTGTCGTATGCCTCCCCCTACTATCCTCTTCACGTATATCTCCCGTTTTTGCTACCTCAATTCCTATTAGTGCATTTAACAAAGTTGACTTTCCTACCCCTGATGACCCAACTAAAGCAATTGTTTTCCCTGAAGAAACGAATTGTTTCAACGAATCAATACCTGTATGCTCTAAACTATCAACAACGAAAATAGGAACACCAATTGCTATAGCTTCCGTTTCTACAATTTTCCGTTCCACATCATTACATATACTACTCTTTGTTAAAACAATAACTGGCATAGCACCGCTTTCATACGCTAATAATAAATAACGTTCCATCCTTCTAACATTAAAATCATGATTAAGTGCATTCACTAAAAATAAATAATCTACATTTGCTGCTATTACTTGTTCTTCCGTTCGAGTACCAGCCTCTTGTCTAGAAAAAGAGCTTCTTCTCGGAAAAATACGATGAATGATAGCTTTCTTTTCATTCTCTATTTTCTTTATATACACCCAATCACCAACAGCTGGATAATCTCCCTTCGTTACTGCTTCATGCCGAAACTTTCCAGACAGTTCTGCCATATATTCACCATCATTACAAATAATTCGATATATATGCTTATGCTCAAGTAAAATACGCCCTACTTCAAAGTTCTCTACAGCTTGTTCCTCAAAAAAAGAATCCCAGCCATACGATTCTAAAATATTTTGATTCAAATTGATATCCTCCCTAGTTTAAGCTAAGTGGAAGGATAGTGCGCTCACTTATATCGTTTCGCCCTTTCCATCCACCTTTGTATTTGATTTATTATTCATATAAGTTATTTTCGCCATAATACATCACCCCGTTCTTATTTTAATTACTCTCATTATATGGAATTCTCCTATAAAAAGCTACATCATTTAACGTAATTTTCAAATAACTTGTTTTTGAGCATTCTAATTTGTCCTCGGTGACTAATTTCATCTTCTAGCACATGAAACCAAAGATAGTGCTGGTTATATACTACACCGTTAGGCCACTTTCTTTCTGACATGAGCCACTCATTACCTTGTTCACTTAAATACTTCAGAGATTCTTCTCGAACACTTTGTAGAAGTTGTACATAATACTGTATTTCATGACCACAGATTGCTCTACCCGCTTCCCCTAAATACAGTGCATCTTCCCATATTTCTAATTCTTCTTTTGTAAAGTCACGATCTTGAAATGAAATAAGCTGATGAACTTTTTCAATAGCTGCTATATGCTTTAATAAGGCGCCAATTGAATTTCCGCTGCTTTGCATAATTAAATCTAATTGCTCAACTGATAAATTTTTTACTTCGCCTAATGTTACAGCTCTCGTATGCTCAAGTAGGCTTACTAATTCCCCTATTTTTTTTGTATAACCATCTACACTTCTTATTCGATAATCTATATTCATATCACGCACCCCTTTCTGCATTCATATTATTGTAAAAATGATTCATATAATAGACTGAAATCTATCTAAATTTTCTGTTATAATTAATTTGAATACAAAATATCCCCAAACAAACTTTCTCAATATGCTTATATGAAATATTAAAAGGAATCAATATAAAATAATCGAATCTTATTCACTAAAAGGAGTGGATTCGATGGAAATGTATCAATGGCTAACCGCTGTTCTTGTTGGTGGCATTACCGGCTTCGTTTCCCATCTAATCAATAACCAAGGTAAGTTATTGCTTCCACGCCGTTTGAAAACATTTTTTCATTTTGGATTTTTAACTGATATTTTTACTGGTAGCCTAGCCGCACTTCTTGGGCTCGTTTTATTCGATGTCACCGCAATAAAAGAAATTATAAAAGTATCCATTGTAACTGCTATTTCCGGTCAAACTTTTTTACTACATCAAGCTCTTGGTGGCGAACAGGCTAAAAATACGCAAATTGGGAAAGCTGATGAGAAGATTCAAGAAATTGACAAATTATTGCGACGTTAGTGTATACTTTCTTTTAAAATTATTGTTATAATGAGAAATAAATATTTTCTATTGCGTCGTTTGTCAGGAGAAAGGGTGTTTCGTATGACAAAAAAGAAAATAGAAGATTTCTTAACAAACTCCGAAAAAGAGGAACTGCTAGAAAACTATAAATGTTTACGAGAAGCCCGCACAAAAAGCGAAGCTAACTATTTTGGCGAAGCAGTAAACCATCTATTAAATAAAGCAAAACAACGAATTATTAAAGATGCAGGTATACATGATGAAAATGCTGCAACTGTTCAATCAAAGAGAAAAGCACTGTTTTAGCTATATTAGCTAAAACAGTGCTTTTTATTACAACATTTTTCACATTACTTTCACATCTATTTCACAATTATAAGTACTCCTATATGTTAAACTAGGTATATCCTTTTCCGAGGAGCTATATGCCGATATATAAACCCCTATCTATATAGGGGTTTTTTATTTTCCTATAATTTTATTACAAATCCTTTTCAATCATACAGCTCAACGACGAATTATTAAAAATACAGCAACTATGCAATCAAAAAGCACCTTTTTAACTTATCCTAAAAAATTGTTTTTTGATTTACTAAAACTTTATGATGCAATTCCTTTTTCATTATCTTTACTAATGCTTTCACCTTTTCTAAACAGAAATAAAGCTACAACATATAATAACGCTGTAAAGCTACCTACTAGTATAAAATTGTGAGATGTTGCAAATAACATTCCTGCTATTACCGCACCAATCATTTGGCCAATGTACATCGAGGCGTTAGCAAGGGCGGCACCTGTTCCTCTTGCTACACTAGACATGTTTTGTAAGTGCCTCATCATTAATACAAACAAAATTCCTGTCACAAAAAACAAAGCAAAGAACAATAACTCCACCAATACAATGTTCTTTACATGTGGAAGTAATACATATAGAACTGCTGTAAATATAATTCCACCGTAGAAAGAAAGGTTATAACCAATTTTATTTACGATTCTAGGACCAAAAATATTACCAGTTAAATTTCCTAATCCTAGTACAAGCATAGCTGTACCTACTTCATGAACTTGTGAGCCAAATTGAATGGAAAGCCATACACCAAAAAATGAAAATGCAGCAAAATTTCCGGTTTGAAAAACAAAGTATGCAAAATAAGAAAGTGAAACCTTTGAATCTGTAAGTAATTGTTTATAACGCTGTAAAATCACTTTTTTATCTCCACCTATATGAACCGACTGTATTTCTGGTAATACAACATAAATAAGAATAACAAGTAGTGCTGATAATATACCAATGAAATAGAATGGGATTGTATAATGTATCGTTGCTAAATAAGCTCCCAGTGGCAGCCCTAAAATTTGAGAGATTGATAACCCTGCTGTTGCAACCCCAATTGCTTTCACAATTTGCTTTTTCTCTATAAGGAGCGGAATGGATGCCCACACTTGTGGAGATACAAAAGCTGCACTTACACCTGCTAAAAATCTAAATGTTAGCATCCATCAAAAACTCGGTGCAATTCCACACAAAAACGTACTTATTGCAAAAAAACTCATACCTAGTACCATCACTTTTTTTCTGTTTAATCCATCTGATATAGGACCAGCAATAAGCGCAAATCCAGCATACCCTAAAGCATACGAACTCACCATCCATCCTGACAACTCGGTTGAAACATGATACACCTGTTGTAATGTCGGCAACAGTGGTGAAATTAAGAAAGTGTCTGTACCGATCATAAACATTATCGTGAAAAATACAGCTAGTACTCTATTCATTGTGAGTCAGGTGTTATGTACACACGCCTTGAAGGAACACAACGTTTCATTTCAATTCGTGAAGAAGATTTAAATGCTAGATTCCCAGGTTTGTTACAAGTTGTATTACATGCGACAGAGCCATATTAAAAAACATCTCATATGAATATGAGATGTTTTTTAATATGGCTATTCTTTTAATAAATCTATTAATCCATTCCCTTCAGATGTACGTTCGTACCCTAAAGGTACAGTTCTTTTAATAAGTTGTGCATATACTTCCGGCTCTGATAACTTTCGACCGTATTCTTTCTCACACTGTTTAATGAGCAAGGCGAGCGCCCCAGCAATATGCGGCGTCGCCATGGAAGTTCCACTTAACACAGCATATTTCCCATCTGGATACGTAGATAATATTTCATCACCTGGCGCTACTAGATCAATTTCTTGATTTGAATTACTAAAACATGCAATCTTCCGCTCTAAATTAACAGCACCAACTTCAATTACCTCAGAGTAAGCACCTGGGAAATCTAATTCCTCTGTTTCATCATCGCAATCTCCATTATTTCCAGCAGCACATACAACGAGAACATCCTGCTTTACCGCATTTTGAATTGCTTCATGTAATTCTGGAACATCTTGCGGACCACCAAGTGACATTGAAATAATTCTCACTTTCTCTTGATTCGGCCCTCTCCAATTTACAGCATAATGAATTGCCTCAATAATTTGCTCATAACTTCCAGAACCATCTCCCGCTAAAACTTTTAATACTAACATTTTAGCAAGTGGTGCAACTCCTAATACACCGACACCATTTTCAGTCGCGGCAATCGTCCCCGCTACATGAGTACCATGTCCGTTATTATCAAGATACACATTTGGATCAGCTTCATAATCTTTTGTGAAATTTCTTCCGTCGATAATACGATCTTTTAAATCTATATGATTAGTATCACACCCTGTATCTAATACGGCAACGACTACATCTTGCCCCTTCACACTCTTTTCCCATACTTGCGGAGCGTGAATCATTTGTACACCTGGTGGAATTTCATTTACTTGTTCTACCACCTTATTTACGGTAAACGGAATCAATTGTATACCTTTTTGTTTATTCACTGTACTACTCATCGTAATCCCTCCTGAAAATGTATTATTTTCATTTCAGACCACTTTTGAATACGTGTAAATGTAACATTCGTTTTATTCTTTTTGTTTTCCTTCTTTTCAAATATTTCTCAACATCATTTACTAACTTTATACTACTTTTTTATTTTCCCTATGATTTGTAGGAAGTAACACCCCATGTCGTTCAACTACTAACCAAAATAAGAGAACCAATTAATGGTCCTCTTACAGTCTTTTAAAAGAATGATATGTAATTTGAAAAATAATATAAATTAAGACTAAACCTCACTCTTGTTTAAAAACTTTTCTATTTCTTTTACTAAATATTCCGCTCCCTCTATCCCAACAGTAATATTTCCATTTGCTAATGATATGTTCTGTTCTGAAACATCACCTGTGATTTGGCAAGCATTGTAAGGTTGATATTTTTGTAAAATGATTTTATCTGCTTCTACAAAAATTTCAAGCGGTGATTTGATTTGTATTCCCAATACATCGCGTAATTCTTTAGGGATAACAATTCGTCCTAATTCGTCTACTTTTCGAATAACTCCTGTTGCTTTCATATTTCTCCCCCCTTACTCTATATTAATTTTTCCACCTCGCTTTTTCCATTTTATCACTTTTTGGCAATACTTGCCTCTTTTTAGAAAATTTTGTACTCGAGTTAAAAAAACACATTTAATGCATACGTAATCTCTCTTTCAATTGTTTTACATAACGGGATCTTATAAGTAAGAAGTATACAATTTGAATACCTATGAAAATACTTAATACAACTGTATTTTCTTTAAACAATGAGTACTCAAACATTTGCCCTAACGCAGTTAAGGCTACTGCCCCATGTAATGTTGCAACACCAATTGGAACGAAGAATAAAAGCGCCAATCGAATTGTAACTACCTTCGATAATTCCCCACTCGTCAATCCAACTTTTCGAATCATTTCGAACAAGCGAACATCATCCTCCAAATCGGAGAATAAACGGAAGTAAAGGAAACTTCCTGCGCAAACGAAAAATACTATACCAATAAAGAAACCTACAAATAAAATCGGTCCTGCAATTTGTAAACTTTGGTTTTGTTCGTACTCTTCCGCACTAAACGTTGACTGTTCTTGATACGGTTTAATTTGATGAGTAAGCTCTTTACCAATTTCAATCTCATCTTTCGTTCTTTCAGTTTTATACATATAATCTTTTGTCTCTATAAATCCATCTTGTAATGAATCATATTGATTATTAGAGATTACATAAACATTTCCTCTTAATATTTTCCCCAATGAAGATGAAGTAACTTTTTTCACCTTTAAACTTTCATTCATATTGGGTAAAGTAATTTCTTTTCTTTCTTTCATCGCTGGCCCTGGTATATCAGCTGACAAAAATACAATCTCTTTATTGGCTACAGTATTAAATGGTTCTCCTGTTAACTTTGCATATTCCTTATAATCTGATTCTTTTATAAAAGTGGCGCTTCTTAACGACTGTTCCTCCGTTTTCTTTGTCGAAATATTAGTTTTTGAAGCTGCTATATTATGTTTCTTTAATCCTTTGTCAATCATTTGTATATGTTGTGATTCGTTACTATTCCCTTGCTTAGAATGGTAATGAAACGCAATTGGTCTCTCCATTATCCCTTTCGTCATGGATGCGAAGCCGACTAATGTCCCTATTGCGGAAAATGCTACAGTAGAAATAATGGTTACAATAAAGAACATTCTTGCGTTATCTCTCATGCGATACGCTAAATCTGATAACGTAATAATATTAGTCTGTGTCCAATAGAAACGTTTACTTTTTTTACATAATCGAATAATAAAGACACTCAGCTGCTTGTACAACAAATACGTCCCAATAATAACTACCGTTGTAACAGGAATCATCATAATAAATACCATTGCGCCATGCGATAGAAGAGCTCCTACATAGCCAGCACTAAGCAATACTACTGCTAATATTGAAGAAATGATTGATGCTTTCGGTTCCGGTTTTGCCTCTGCTGACCCTCTAAACAACTTCATAATTTTATTTTTACGAATCATTCCTGCACTAAACAATGATATGATCATAAATAATATGAAAAACATAATACTTGTTACAACAATTGCTTTCATCGGTATGTAATAGGATAAGGATATATCTAGTTTTAATATCATCGGGGCGACAAATAGTAATACCCCTGAAAATAACATACCTGAAAGAATACCAAAAATAATTGCCCCTATTCCAATCATAATATTTTCAAAAAAGATAAGACGCTTTAATTGATATTTCGTCATACCTAGCATCATTAAAATTCCTAGCTCACGCTTTCTCGTTTTTAAAAACATTCCCATCGAATATAAAATAAAGAAGAATGTAAATAAGTAAATAATAGACTGTGCAAAAGACATACTTACGAATACGTACTGACCCAATTCTCCTGCACTTAATGCCGGATGAAACGCAAAAAATGAATACACAAAAAAGGCCATAATAGCAAATGCACTACTCAAAAAATAGGCTGAGTATGTCCGTCTATTTCGCGTTACATTCCGATATGCGAGTTCTCTAATGTTCATATTACTTCTCCGCCCTTCTTTCTACTAACTATGTTTTTATATTAGTAAAGTACGGAAATACCTTCCATCGATTCAAATGACAAAAACCTTACAGTTTTGAAAGGTTTAAAAAAATTGCTTATACATAGTACTTTATTTATAATGACTACATTCATATTCATACACACATCCTATTGTATATTCGTTAGTTTTGCGAAATAATAAAGGATAGAAGTATGTACCATTATACATATAAACTTATTTACCGCTTTAATATGAATAGGAGGAAAACATAATGACATTACAAGAACAGATTATGAAAGCATTACATGTTCAGCCTGTAATTGATCCAAAAGTTGAAATTCGTAAACGAGTTGATTTCTTAAAAGATTATGTAAAAAAAACAGGCGCAAAAGGATTTGTACTTGGTATTAGCGGCGGCCAAGACTCTACTTTAGCAGGACGCTTAGCACAACTTGCAGTTGAAGAAATTCGTAACGAAGGTGGTAATGTAACGTTTATCGCCGTACGTCTTCCTTATAAAGTACAAAAAGATGAAGATGATGCACAATTAGCATTACAATTCATTCAAGCAGATCAATCTGTTGCATTTGATATTGCTTCAACTGTTGATGCTTTTTCAAATCAATATGAAAACTTATTGGGTGAATCATTAACAGATTTCAATAAAGGTAACGTGAAAGCACGTATCCGTATGGTTACTCAATATGCAATTGGTGGACAAAAAGGGCTACTTGTTATCGGAACAGATCACGCTGCAGAAGCTGTAACAGGGTTCTTTACAAAATTCGGAGATGGTGGTGCAGATTTATTACCATTAACGGGATTAACGAAGCGCCAAGGACGTGCATTATTACAAGAGTTAGGTGCAGACGAGCGACTTTACTTAAAAATGCCAACAGCTGATTTATTAGATGAAAAACCAGGTCAAGCTGACGAAACAGAGTTAGGTATTACTTATGATCAATTAGATGATTATTTAGAAGGTAAAGCAGTTCCAGCTGACGTTGCAGAGAAAATTGAAAAACGTTACACAGTGAGTGAGCATAAAAGACAAGTACCAGCGTCAATGTTTGATGATTGGTGGAAATAAAACATAAAAAAGAAGCTAATCTCATTTAGCTTCTTTTTTATATGTTAACGATATACCCCTACTCTTTTCTCCAATAAATCTTGCAGGCAATCTTCATGCTGTTTACAAAATAACGGTGGCATGTCGTCTAACGGGAAAAACTTCAAATCCAACGTTTCATCACCATCTACTTTTTTGTCGCCCCCAACTATTGAGCATGAAAAACACATCACAATTGACTGTGCCTTGTCTCCATTTGGATATGATTGAAAATATTTTGTATACACTCCAATAAGCTCATTTATTTCTACATCATACCCGGTTTCTTCTTTTATTTCTCGGATTGCAGTTTCCGCAGCCGATTCTCCTATCTCCATTGCGCCACCTGGAAAGCCCCAAGCGTTAAAGTCTCCTCTTTTTTGCAGTAATACTTCTCCTTCTTTATTAAATACACAACCACCGGCAAAGTTTAAGAAAACATAATCATGCCCTACTTTTTCACGTAATTCTTTTATATAATTCGCCATTCTCTTCCCCTTTTCATACTTCTTCTATCACTATTTCTTATCTTTTTCAAGCAATTCAATAATTCGATCTAGCTTCTGGTTCATATTAATCACGTGGTGTTTCTTTGCAACGCTGCTTTGTAATACTCTTCTAATAAACAAAGTAAATGATATGAAAAACAAAACGATAAGTCCGATTACTAAACAAGTATATATCAATGTAAAAATATTACTTTCGAACAAGTTCATTCAGCATTCACATCCTCTCCTTTTTATTTTATCACATAATTCCCAATATTTTAAAGTGATCAACAAATATAAAAAGAGCATCTTTTACAGATGCTCTTTCTCATTGCTTAATACGTAAATGTAATTGTCGCCAATGAATAACCCGCCAGTGCACTATAAGGTGCTACTTGATAAGACACACGCTTTGCACCTTTTGGCCAATTTATTTCATTTAATACTTTCTTTATATCTTGCATCGTTCCATCCATGGACTGCTTATATCGTACTTCTACTTTTTCTGGTTTGCCTGCAAACTGTTGCTGCAACTTTTGCTTAAATTCATTATAATTTTCTGCTCCGTATTCTGCAGATAAGTATTGTAAATTTGTTTCTTTTAACATCTGCTCATATACAATAGTTTTTGAGCTACCAGCTTTTATTTTATTTGTTAATTCACCAAAATAACTTGTAGTTGCCGCTGGATATTTGCTACGATCCCATTCATGATCTTTACTTAACTGTTCGTCAGACATATTAAAATATGAGTAAGTTACACGCCCTGCTTTATCTGGTACTGGATCATCAAATGTAGTATCTAGGTGATACCATTTGTTTTCAATGTTCACTAAATTCCACGCGTGAGCTTGTCCATTTCCTGTGCCTGTTACAATATGATTTTGAATACCTGCCTCTTTTAACAACTCATACGTTAATAATGTATATCCTTGGCAAACGGCAGAACGATTCGCTAATGCTTCATATGCTGTATACGCTTGATAAGACGTATCATAAGACACATGCTTCACAACGTAATCGTGAATAGCTTTTACTTTCTCATGCTCATCCATCCCTGGTTTTACAATTGATCCAACAATTGATTTTGCCTGAGCTTTTACATATTGAGTTTGTTCTTTTGATTCACGGTATTTTACTTGCAGTGTAAACGTATAGTCCCCTGGCATTCCTTTAATAGAATATCTAGTAGACGCTACATTATATTTTACATACTCATCAGCATCTACAATTTTATTAAACTCACCATACAATTGATCCATAATATTTCTAGCATTTCTATCTTTTGTTTTATATGTGATTGTAATATTTTCTTCTCGATTATCAATCTGTTTTTTTAATTCTTTTCTGAAATCATCTAATAACTTTACATCTGATTGTGCTGTCACCGTATTCGGATTTGTAGCTGCATAAGATACAGATGACGCTTGTAAGCCTCCCATTACTATAGTTGAACAAAGTGCGGCAGCTGTCACATACTTAATTGTCTTTCCCATCTTGTCACTCCTTATATTCTATAACTATACGAAAAAGTATCGTATAGTTTCAGAGTATACAATACTTTTTCGTATAGGTCATATGAGATTATGCATATTAACTAATTCACATAAAAAGGTTGTTCTTTTTAAAAGAACAACCTTTTTTCATTAGCATGTTTGTAATACACAGCATGTATTTTCAAAACGTTGATTTTTCAAATCTTCATTACTAATACAGAAATATAGCATCCCTAGTTCTCCCCAAACCATATTACAATTTTTATGATCTGAATCAATTTGGAATAAAAGAGTCATTTGCTGCGGGTCTACTCCCATATATTCTCCTGTCTCATATAACACTTCTTCTTGTACAGAGAATGGCTCACCAAACATTTGATGGTTATCATAGTTATCTGGAATTAGCTCTTCAAGTAATTGCAAGAAACGATCTGAATCAGCCTCATCTTCAATGAAAAGTTCTGGTAATTTGTATGTCAGTTCAAAAGTAATTGCACACTGGTTATATTTCGCTTGTATTTCATTTTCTCTTCGTAATTGCTCTACAGGAACATCATAATAAAGTACACGCCCAGCCTCTGTTAGATTCACATTTTCTTCAAAATAATTTTCAATGCAAAAGAAATACAGCATCCCCGTCTTAGGAAGATTGTGATCCATACCAACATTTTGTAAATCACTTAAGTTAAATTGCGCGATAAATTGTAGTGGATTTCCTTTATGCTTTGGATATTCAAATAAAGCTGGTAGATCAGGAACTCCTCCCATTTTCGAACTACCTATCGCAACAGTTTCCTGCTGCTTTGGCACAACTTTTATACAAGGAAATACAGTATTAATAAGTTCCTCTTTCAAGTGTGTTAGTTCATATTTATCAATTAACACTTCAATTTTTTTATTCATAAATTCTCCTTACATTTACATACTTATTTATATCATAGTACAAAGATTATACTTCATTCTTTACAAAATCAACAAGCCTCCAAAAAACGGGCTTATCCTTCGTACGCGAACAAGTTTAAAAAAGCATACTATACATTGTTCCTACAAACACGATAGTTCTTTAGTTCTTCCAGTACATTTTCCCCTCGTTCATTTTTATTTTTAATATAAGGAGGAATTCCACATGGGTTACGGATATAGTTGCGGCGGTTACGGTTACGGCGGTAGCTGTGGTGGTTGTGGTTACGGAGGTTTCGCTTTATTAATCGTTTTATTCATCCTTCTAATCATCATCGGAGCTAGCTGTTGGGGCGGCTTTGTAGGCTGCTAGTAAACTTAAAAACTATTGAAAAAAAGCACGTACAATACGTGCTTTTTTTCCATTTCCAAATCTTTTATTTGAAAGGAAGTATGTTTAATGAAGATTGATGGTGTTTTTGAAGGAGGCGGTGTGCGCGGTATTGCGCATGTTGGGGCAATTTGCGCGTTAGCCGAAAAAGGTTATGAATGGGAACGTGTAGCTGGTACATCGGCTGGTTCGATTATTGCAGCGCTCCTAGCGGCAGGATATTCTTGTTCAGAGTTAAAAACGATTATAACTGATATTGATTATAATAAATTTACGAAAAGAACTTTTATTGATAGAATTCCTTTTATCGGTAAGGGACTCAGTGCATGGACTACTCTAGGTATATACTCTAATGTATTTATAGAAGAATGGATTGAAGAATTACTTCGAAAAAAAGGGGTTCATTTATTTACTGATTTACCAGATCTAAACAAACTCAAAATTATCACCTCTGATATCAGTAATGGTAAAATGGTTGTCTTTCCTGACGACTTACCAAACTACGGATTTTTAAATTATCGCTTCTCTATCGCTAAAGCGGTAAGAATGAGTAGTACAATCCCCTTCTTCTTTGAACCCGTAAAATGGAGAACTCCAAAATGGAAGCAGCCTTGTTATATGGTTGATGGAGGAATTCTAAGTAATTATCCAATTTGGATCTTCGATTCACCTACCGCTCCTCGCTGGCCGACTTTCGGATTTCATTTTGTAAAAGATGAGATTCAAGCTGACCCTGCTCACTATAACGAGCCTATTTCTATGTTCAAAGGACTATTTAAAACAATGATGCAAGCTCACGATTTACGTCATTTAGATAACGAATCAAAAGCAAGAACCATTACAATTCCAACAGGAACGATTACAAGTACTAATTTTGAACTGACAAAGGAAGAAAAAGAATGGCTTTACAATTCTGGTTATAACTCTGCTAATAAATTTTTACAAGCTTGGAACTTTAGGCAATATATTGATGAATATAGAAAAGGAAATCAAGACCGAAAGACAAATCGATTTTTTCGTCAACTTGACTCATAATATTATTATTTTGCATACAAAAACGTTTGACAAATTAATAGTAAATAAGCCTAGTAATTTCTTATATTACTAGACTTATTTACTTCCTATACAATCTCGTACATTGTTTAAGGGTACGATAACCCTTCGGCTTCTTCTGCAGTAATAACTATGTAACGATTTCCCGTTCTTAATCCTAACAGTTCTGCTTTTTCAATTGCTTCTTGCTGCGTCTCCGCATAAGCAGCTAAATATTTTTCTCCATTGATCATTTGGCAAATTACATATTGTTTCATTACTTTCTCCTCTTACTTTTTCATTAGTTGTGCAAGTTTTTTTATACCTATTTCAATTTCTTCTAACGTTGCGTATGAATACGATAGGCGCAAAAATTGATTTGCACTTCTATCATATAAAGTACCTGGGTTTAATAAAACCTTTTCTTGCAGAGCTTTATCAAATAAACTGCGATATGAAATGGGTACTTTTATATGTACCCATATATAAAATCCCCCTGTTGGTTCATGCCAAGTTGCTATTTCACGAAGATATTTATCTAACATTAGTAACATAAAATCTCTTCGTTTTTTCAATTCACTTCTTACAAAGCGCAAATGCTCATCATATAGACCATTTGTAAACCACTCTGCTGCAATTTGCTGGGATATAGTGCTTGAACCATAATCTGTTTGCATTTTTATGTCTGACAATCTTTGAATTACTGGCTCAGGTCCAACAATCCATCCAATTCTTAACCCTGGACTAATTACTTTGGACATGCTTCCAATATGTAGTACGATTCCATTTTTATCATAGGCTTTTAAAGGTTTCGAACAAGGTGCATCAAACCATAAGTCTTGATACACTGCGTCCTCTATAATAGGTAATCCAATTTCATTACATATTTCCATCACTTCTATTCGTCTCTTCGCATTCATACTAAAGTTCGTTGGATTATGAAAAGACGGGATTGTATATAAAATAGATGCATTAAATTGCTTCTTATATTTTGTAATATATGATGTATTTAAACCGTTCTCATCCATTGGTATTCCAATGAAACGCATTCCTGCGGATTGAAAAACATTAAGCGAATATAAATAGGATGGTTTTTCTAATAAGATGGATGCCCCTTTTGGAAGAAGCCCCATAGAGATAAGTTGCAGCGCTTGAATTGCTCCTGAAACAATTAATATAGAGTCAGGAGATACATATACACCATGCCCCTTTAAGTATTCGGAAATCTTTTCCCTTAAATAAAAATTTCCTTTCGGCTCTTCATACCCAAGCGTCACATTTGACTTTAAAAGCTTATTCATAATTTCTTTCATCTTTTTCTCAGGTAAGAGACTCGGCGCGAGCTCACCTGTTCCTAATCGAATTACATGTGGATAAAATTCAGCTTGATTAATCTCCTGAATAGCTGGGAGATTCGGATAATGAAGTCCTGTTTCTACATAAGACTGCCAATTAGGCGGGGGTGCGTAAGTTGAAGCATTCTCATTATTATTTACAACAATTGTTCCTTTCCTGCCATTCCCTTCTATGTATCCCTTTGCAACTAGTTCATCGAAAGCCATTACAATTGTGCTTCGATTCACACCAAATGTATGTGCCAACTCTCTTTGTGAAGGTAATTTCGTTCCAACGGTCCATTCTCCATTAACGATCCTTTCTTTTATATAAGTTTCTATTTGTTTATACAGCGGAGTCGCTAGAGACATATTCGGTTTCCAAACGAATCTTCCCATTATATCACCTTATATTCTTTTTGGTTGGTAACCTCCCCAACCATATGGATGGATACAAATTTTCATTTCTTCTATACAATATACACTATCATAATGAATTAAAATAGGAGGTAATATGATGAGTGAAGCAATTATTCATGGTATCATTCTTGCATTTGGACTTATCATTCCATTAGGTGTACAAAATGTTTTTGTCTTTAACCAAGGTGCGAGCCAACCAAACATTTGGAGGACAGCTCCCGTAGTATTAACTGCCTCTATATGTGATACGTTACTCATATTGATTGCAGTGCAAGGTGTCTCCCTTGTACTCCTTACTTTTTCTTGGCTAACTAACTCGTTATATATAATTGGATTTTTCTTTCTCCTATACATGGGCTTTGTTATTTGGAGAAGTAACCCTTCCAACGATGTAAAACAAGAAAAAAGTATGCCCTTAAAAAAGCAAATCCTTTTCGCAGCATCCGTTTCGTTATTAAATCCACATGCAATTTTAGACACAATCGGTGTAATTGGAACAAATTCTATTCAATACATAGGAAGTGAAAAATGGGCTTTTACACTTGCAACTATTATCGTTTCTTGGATTTGGTTTATAAGCTTAGCTTTAGCGGGGAAATTTCTAAAAAGACTAGACTCGACCGGAAAGACAATTTTATTATTAAATAAATTTTCTGGTCTCATCATATGGGGTGTCGCACTTTATATGTTAAAACAAGTTATTTATTCTTAATGAACGAAAGAGAATTGCATGTTACTCAAAACATCATGCAATTCTCTTACAAATTATGAAGTAGGTTCCGGTTTCTGTTTTACCGCCTTTGCATCCTTTGCTGGTTTAATCCAAATGATTGCTATGACAGCACCAATGGCAGCGAAAATACTTGTCAAATAAAACACTTCATGGTCCGCCCCTTTCATGAAAAAAGAATATAAAGGTGGTCCAGCTGCTACACCGATAAATCGCATTGAACTGTAAAATGACGTAACTGTTCCCCTTTGCTCCTTTTCAATTCCTTGTGTAATGAGGGCATCTAAACATGGGAGTGCCATACCAATTCCTATCCCCATAATAACGAGACAAAGAAGTAGTAAATAAATCCCTTTTATAAATAAAGGAACGATGACTGATGCAGCTGCCATTAAAAAACCAATATAAATACACTTCTTCATAACATTTTGATTATCTCCAATTTTTTTACCGGCCATATATGAACTAAGTGACAGTACAAGTAACGGGATAGCAAGCACACACCCTTTCCATATACCATGAATGTCATACTTTGATTCCAGTATAGTCGACAAATAAAAGAGAATTCCGAATAAAATAAGCATAATAATTGCACCTAATGCAAAAATGGCAATTAACCATCTTCCTTTTTCTCGAAACGTAGACAGAATAGATTTTATAAACTCTTTAAGTGGTGGTACTTCTCCTTCTTGTTTCTTTGCCTTTACTAGAACAAGTAATAAAACAATTGATACTACGCATAAAACTGGAATCGCCCAAAACGGTAAGAACCATACAACGGCTGCAAGAGCAGACCCTAAAATAGGGCTCAGCACTTTCCCAAATGTATTGGATGTTTCTATGATTCCTAAACCTGTACTAACTTGTTTTTCGTCTTTGTATAAATCACCAACACACGGTATAACAACTGGCATTGCACCAGCAGCACCAATACCTTGAATCGCTCTACCAATCAATATCCAATTGTAGGGATTATCAACTTTCCAAGATACCCAACCAGTTATCGCTCCTCCTATAGCTGCAATCAGCAAACTCGGAACCATTACCATCTTTCGTCCCCATCTATCTGATAAATAACCAGCAATCGGTATAAGTAGAATGGCTACGATAGAGTAAATTGTAATAATCATGGATACTTGAAACGATGAAATATGTAATTTCTTTTCAATAGTCGGCAGAATTGGGATGAGCATTGAATTCCCTAATGTCATAACAAGTGGAACTGATGCAAGCGCAATTAAACAACAGTTTTCTTTTTTTAACATGTTGGCTTCGAAACCTTTCATCATATATTTCTTACCATATAATAGCCCCGCTGGAACGTAACTTTTCATTCCACCAGGGCTATTACATCTTTACTACTTCCCATTCACAACAAAAGAAATTGGGGAAATTATAGTATTATTCCTATTCTTTGAATCCAGTTCACAATATATCCATACCAATTAATTGAAAAAAAAAGAAAGGAAGAATCCTTCCTTTCTCCTATAACCTTATACATTTAGCGAGTATATCCGCCACCAAGTTGTTGTTCTGCCATCGCTACAAGGCGTTTTGTAATTTCACCGCCTACAGAACCGTTTGCACGTGAAGAAGTATCAGCGCCAAGTTGTACACCAAACTCTTGTGCAATTTCATATTTCATTTGATCTAAAGCTGCTTGTGCTCCATGTGATGCTAATTGATTAGAATTACGATTTCTAGCCATTACCAATCACCTCCTTATTTATATATAAATTGTGTTAAATTCAAATTAAAATACATGGAAATTTTTGGTTATTTTTTACCGTAAAAAAAGAGCCTCTAAAACGAGACTCTCACATCATTTCACATTACGAAGTTACTACTTCTAATTTTCTATTTATTAATACTTTCATTTCTTCTTTTAATATCTCTTTTGAATTATGTCCAAACCATTCTAAGGAAGCAAAAAGATCCGTACCTCTCACTTCCTGAATAATCTCATCATAATTTACAATACCTTCAAATAACGGAACCATACCTATACGACTTCCTGCTGCAGCATATACATTATTAGGTTCAAACACATGCAAATAATCCGCTGAAGATATATTCTTAAAATGGTAATGTAGCGTCCACGGCTTTAATCGATGGAAACTGTCTATTGGATCTGCGCCAGACTCCCATATATGAAGAAAATCAAGATTTATTTTTAAATTCGGATGATTTACTTCTTCTAATAGTTCTATAGTAGAAGGCAATGTGTCCGTTAGTGTATTGGGATGTGTTTCTAACAGCACATACATATTGTGCTGAGCAAACACATCACAAATCTTACGTATTCGCTTCACATACTCTTTTCTCTCTTGTTCCGAGAAGTCCTTGCTCCCTTTTTGCCCAGCAAACGTGCGAATTTTATTCGTATTAAACCAATTAGCTAGTACTACAAGTTGTTCACTTTTCTCTATCGTTTTTTCAAAATCTGCTGATAATGATATATCTAAGTAATCACTTATCATCGTAATTTCTAAGTTTTTATCCTTTAGAAAAGTCAATTCTCGTTCTGTCGTTTCGCGTTCTTGCATATACAAATTTTGTGCATGAGTCCCCCACAATTCAATTCCTTCAAAACCGTTTTCATATGCAAATTGAACAATATCAGTAAATGAAATTAATTGATGACGAAATGAAATGGTACATAGCGAATATTTCATAGCATTAAACTCCCCTATCTTAAATTCAGTTAGCTTATTAAAAAGTTGCGACAGACTGATTTGTTTTCATACCTTTCCATGATAGAAACTGTCTCTCTAATTCCTTCTTAATTTGCAGTTCAATTGCATTCATTTCATCCAGTTTTTCAATAATCGATACTAGCATACCTTTATTATTCGTCATTGCCATTTTAATTGCACGATACTGTACATTTGTAAATCCTTGTACAATATCCTCTACCCGATCACACCAATAATCAAATTCTTGCTCCGAATATTGCAACGTTTCACGGAAGTATGCAAAGGCATGCTCATAACTATATTTACGAATTGCAAGTACTGGTATTTGTTTTACTGCTGCTACAAGTCCAGAAAGCGCATATCCTTCTTCCTCATTTGCCATTTTTACAATTAAATTTTTCAGTTCCATAGTCAGTTCATTGTCGTTCTTTTTGAATGTTTCTGTGAAATAACTAGCTACTGTTTCTTGCGTTGGCTCCCCAATTCCTTCTATATCAATGAAATAACCTCCACCAAATGGGTTATCTTGAATAGAGTGAAGTACTTTTTCTCTTTCCATATTTCCTTCCCAACGAAAATCAGGATCTAGCATGAACCACTCTTCTTCTTTCTCTGTTTTTGATATCATTAAATAATGTGGAAACGGTTTTTGATGAAATTTATTTTCCCTCTCTGGTAATAGAGACATATCAACCATTACAATGACATAACGATTTTCCGGCTTGTTTTCTACTAATTCTAAAAACGTTTCTACATTGCTATCTTTATTTTTTGCATGATCATACCATTCGTTTACTTTAATACCGTACAATTTTTCAAACCAAAGTAAATAATGATCATGGTTAATGTTTTCAGAGTGATATGAAATAATTCCGCCTTCTGTTATATCAAAATCTCCATCCCATAGTCCAAAATAAAATGGACGAAAATCAATGTCGCTACGCCTTTTTATAATTTCACAAAAACAACTCACTAAACAGTGCACTTTAATTGAAGTCATACTCTCATCCACTTTCCTAAAGGTTAGTTATTCACATTTACTTCCTGTAACGGCTCTAACTCCTCCATAAAATCAAGCAAAGATCCTACAGTAAGAAATGCCTTTGGATCTACCTCATCCTCTGGAACGCATAGCTTTACATCCATTTCTATGTATACAATAAGCTGTAACATCATTACCGAATCTATATATAAATCTTGATTTAAGCGCATCGTTTCTTCTAAATGCGTTACATTTTTCAGTTCCATTTTTTCTATCATAATTTTTAATACGGCATTCTTTAACGCTTCCCGTCTCATGTTGTAACCTCTCCCATCTCTAGTAACTTTCTACTTACTTTTCCAGTTTTATTTTTAGGAATTTCATTTACACTTTCAATTTCATACGGAACTTTATAAGAAGGTAAGTGCTGAATACACCATTCTCTTATTTTCACTGGATCAACATGAGAGATCACTTTCGCTTTAACTATTTCGCCCATCACAGGATGTTTCCCTCGATATACAATTGCCTCTTGCACACCTTCCAATTGAAGCATCGTTTCTTCTACCTCTATAGGAAAGACTTTTAATCCTGAAACATTAATTACATCGTCCATACGCCCCATAAAATGAATGCCACGCTCAGATTTATACCCTAAATCTTTCGTGAAAATTTCCTTATCATTCATTTTCACGACGATTTCTTCCGGTGCATTTTCATCTGAACCTATGCTTATACTCGCATGAGGTAGAGGGTTTCCTAAATCTAAATGGCTCTTCATATCATGACATATACTAATACAACCTGCTTCAGAACAACCGTATTGCTGCATCATATATGTTGTCATTTTTTTTAGTTTATAAAATAGTGCTTCTGGCAAAGGCGATCCTGATGTCATAATTTTATGAAACTGGAACGTTCCTAATGGAAAACTCCCCATAATGTGTAACATAAGTGGTACTGCATATATAATATGTTTTTCTGTATTGCGAGCTATATTTAATGCGAATTTAGGATTTTTGTTCGTAATGATTACAGGCTTGCTCCCCCTCGTAATTGCTGATAACGTACCACATATTAGTCCGTATGAATGTGAAACAGGAGCCATAACGATTGGCACTTCATCTACTTCACAGTTTAAAGCTTCATTATAGGCAGTAATTTCTGTATCAACTTCCGTCCATGCTCTACGAATCAGTTTCGGTTCTCCCGTAGTTCCCGAACTATATTGCAATAAAGAAGGCTCTTCTAGTAAAAAGTTCCCTACTTCTAATTTTGTAAAATCGCCATATTCTCCATATAAAACTCCTACACAATTTGCACGCTTTGCCATTTCAATAGCCGTTTCTTTTGGCGTATCTTCATGTATAAGTAATACTGATGATTTCTTTTCTTTTAAGAAAAACACAAGCGTAATAATATCGAATGGATCTTTCAGACAAAGTGCAAATCTATTTCCTTCTGCTTCTTGAAATTGTTCCATTTCCTCATAAACTTGTAATCTCAAATTAAAATCACTTTTGCTATACTCTTGTTTATTAACGATTAGCATAATTTCCCCCTGTAACAGCTGATTTTTGTTTCATAAGTTGTCTTACTCTATACAATGGATTTGGAACTTCATGAACAAGCGATTCCACATCCATATATAATCGACGTTTCGTTAATTGTTCAGCATAGAATGTAGGTGCATATAATTGAATATTTTCAAATCTACCTTTCAAATGTGGATATATTCTTAAATGATTTTCAATTTCTTCAACAACCATCATCCAAAAATGTTCTTCTTTCAATCCATATTCATCCGCAAGTACGAATGCTAATTCTCCTAAATTAAACAGGAATAGTGCATCTAACACCATCTCTTGCAAACATTCGATGCGATCCATTTCAAAGAAATCATTCATTTTTCCATTCGCATATGTTTTATGCATTTTAGTAAAGTCGGGACATTTGTCAACTTCTTTCAAATATGGACGATAAAACTCAAGCCCTTCATGAAAATCCTTTAACGCAATACGAACAGGCACCCCTTCTTTATGGACTAGAATCATATTTTGTCCATGTGATTCCAGTGCGATACCATGCTCTACAACAAGATGTATAACTGGTATTATCGCTTTTTGAATAAGTAATTGTAGCCAATCCTTCATTCCATATTTGTTCAACCACGCATCAATAATTGGTGTACCATCTTTCTCTTTAGCGTATAAACCATTAAAAGGAATTGCATCCTCTTGTGCATCTAAATACTTATGAATGCTTTCGCGCCAAATACATCCTAATGAACCATATATAGCTTTCTTATTCGTGTCATACGTTACACTTGAAAACTCGCTTAACAAGATTAAACGTGCTTCATCCATTAAATAGGCGTCATTACTTACAACATCATTTAACCAATTTGATATTGCTGGTGCACTCACAACAGAGTATGGTTTCAGTGTACGGAGTGTTGAAGTGTTGAGTAAATTCATCGATAATTTAACGTACGGTTTCTTTGGACTCGTAATATTTCTTAACGTTCTCAATGACTGTTGCGCGCAATAATCGTCCTCTGATGTTCCTAAATAAATAATAAAATTACCCTGTATATGATCCCCATAATTTGAAATGATGAAATTCTCCCACTGCCATGGGTGAACAGGTATAAACACGTACTGTTTTGGATAACATCCCCTATTACGAATTCGTTCCATAAACTCTTCTAATTTACGATCGCCAATCTCCTCTTTTAAAAGGTCGTTATACATCACTTCATTCTCATAACCTACAGTCGCATAATTCTTATGCGCTGCAATCCATATGAGTTTTATTGGCTGCATAAATTCATATCCATATTGAAAATTGTCACGATATTGAAATCCAACACGTGCTTTATAACTAGGGTGATATGGATGGCCGTCTATTAAATGGCTTTCAAACTCATCGTAAGATTTTTGAGTATATTCTTTCTTATTATTTCTTTCATATTGTGCAATCGTGTCTTTAAATATTGTTTGTTCTAATTCGTGCATAAAAGAATCTAATTTAGCTTGTTCTACACTAGCAACCCGAAAAACTTCTTCTAGAAATTGCGAGACAGATTGTATTTCTTGCTGTTCATCTTGGACTCTTACTATTAATGAGTCTAACGAAATACGTCCAAATGTCATCCGTTCCCTGCCATAGCATTTGTACGTGACACTTTTGTCTTCTTCATCAAGTCCTTGTATTATAAAAAGAATTTGTTCTTCTTTTTCTATGCGAACCGGTGTAATAATCCCCTCATAAATTAACGATTCTACTAATTGACGTAGCACTCTTCTTCGTACTGAAATGTAATCTTCTGATTCGAGCGCCTTCAATACTTTCGTATGATATATGTCCACTCTCATAAAACCCTCCACCTTATGACAAAATACCATTATTTGTATTACGTGAAATTTTAACGCTATTTATGAACGAACAGCCACTTCTCTAACGAGCGGATTATGTACTTGCACATAAATTGCTTGCTCTAATGGATTACTTAACTCATCGACATCGAAAAATCTCGTTAGTAAATTTGCTTTACACGCTAACTTATCTTCGTCCAATAATTCTCTTAAAAATGTTGAAGGTTCCCGGTTATACGGAAGGAATGATTCAAGTACAGACCTTAATTCCGAGAGAAGAATTTCCTCCTTAATTAATCCTGCTGTGCCAAAACCATTAATGAGGCCAAACATATGATTGAAAATTAAGTAGTAACGAAATCTCTCATCCACAATATAGTCGTCATATAAATTTCCAGTACGTTCTCCAATACCAACTAATTCATTATTAAGCATCTCTTTCATTGAATTACAGAAATAAAATCCTTGATTATCACGGAAATAATATTTGACCGGATAACCATCTTTTAGTTGAACAACGCTATTTTGCTGATGAGCTTCTAATGCAACACCATACTGTAAATACATCCATACCATTGGCTTTAAAGAAATATTCATATATCGTCTAAACCACTCTAAGCTTACTTCTTCACAGCTTTTACTTTCTAAATCTGCTAGGCGATGAATAATATTCGATAACCGCGTACGTTCCCCAGGTATAGCGTCTTGAACTAGCCCAGCAATTAATGTTGCGTCGTTTGCATGTTCACTATAAAAAGGGTTCTCGCGAATAATCACTTCAAATCCAGATTCTTGTGTTCCATAATTTAATGTAATATAGGCTGGATCACAAATAAAATCAAAGCCTGGAAACCTTTCTCGTACTTCACCAATAGCCGTCTTTAACATTTCCTTCCCTTCAAGACCACTCTCAAGTTCTTTCAGTTTATTAATACGCATTGAATTCGTTACTTTCACCGGAAATGAAAACTTAAGCATATACTTCGAATCGGGATGATATAGCGTCCTTAGTGATGATGTTGCCATATAATACTTGCCTACAGGTCCAATATACTCAAGCAATTCTTGAACTATCCAATCTTGTACGTAAGCTTGATGCAAGAGCCATTCTGCCTGAAGCGGATGAATTGGAATTAATGCATATTGATCTTCCTTACAGTACTTCTCTATAAATTCCTTACTAACCATCTCATCATTACTTAATTCTTCTTTTATAATCGTTGTTGTAGAATCTGATAATAATGATTTTTCATTTACTATACTTTTATGGGCCCGAAAATAATGAAGCTGACATTCTCCTTTTAATTCTGGAGAATACATTGCATTTTTCCAATCCAATATCCCCTGTCTACTCTTTGGTGTAGGATGAGTTAAATGCCCAAATAATAAAGACTGCTCCGCTTCTATAAAAGTTGTATGGAAACCGTATAATGCGGACGTATCTTCTATTCTCTCTTTTGTAAATTCCTCAATATTTTGACAACTACGGATAACTCGAAGCATAAGTTCCGCAGGATTCGTCCCTTCTCCGTAGTTGATAGACATCTCTTTTATTAAAAATGTAATAACTGTAACGTAATCTGCTTTAATAACAGAATTACTATCTCCAATTTGATAATAAAATTGTTCTCCAAACAAATGACGATCTGTTGATGATTTATATATAACTTCTCCATACAAAGTAACGTTCTGTGCCGATAGCCGACAACATAAATATGTGGGGACTGTATCTCTATTCAACGTATTACTGAAGATAATCTTCATTCTTTCATCCTCTGTAATCCATTCTCCACTCCCTGTTTCTCTTAAATAACAGTTTAAAAAGCTTTGTAATGTTGCATGTTCTGCGATTTGTTTCGCATGCTGCATGTTGGTCCTCCTCTTTATATTAAAGCTATCGAAATTTTATATAATAAACGATAATTGAATGTCGTTATCAATTATGATTCTAATTGATAATGATATTCAATTCAAGAGTATATTTCAGAATTTTTTTATCTGATTTAATTTTTCTTGTTTTCTCTCTTTTCTTTAATCTAGTTAAAAATACAAGAAAAAAATACTCAGTTTCAAACTACATACTTACTATTTTTCATTAGTAATCTATCCAAAATGGTTAAACAAAAGAGGTATACCTTAATTGGTATACCTCTTTCAAACATAAAGTTTACATAATAATATTATTTAAGCAAATCTATATAACTTTTTGTATAACAAATTCAAATCTCTCCAACAATACGCTGTTTCTTCTACCCTTACTCTCTCTAAAAATTTCGTATCAATTTTTTCAGGGTTAAATTTTTCATAAAACTTTTTAGAAGGATTATTCGTAACAACCCAAACTAAAAGTGATTGCATATCATTGTTTATACAATCCGATAATAAAGCTTGAAATAACTTTTGTTCTATTTTCATTCCTTGATACTCTTGTAAAAGGTAGATTGCATATAATTCTCCATCACAATTATATGTACCAGTTCTTTCTACTCCCCCATCGACGAATCCAACTATGTCTCCATTTAAATTCTCTGCTACAAATCTAAATTGATGATTACCTTCTTTTTGAAAAATATCTTCCCATTGTTTTTCTCGTTTCTCATATGCTACATTATCTAGAATTTCGTCAGCAAATATCCCTTTATACGTTGTTTTCCAACTATCAACATGCACCTTTGCTATACCTGGTATATCATCCTTTATTGCTCTTCTAATATGTATTCCCATCATTTCTCCCCCTTGTTACTCATCATTATATCAATTTCATTCCTTAAAAATCCAAATAAAAAAGAGTGAATTCACTTCACTCTTTTTTATCACAATTATCTACTTTCCACTTCAACTGAAACTACTCGATCAATCTCTTTCAGGGAACTATATAACTCTGTTGTATATAAATCTTCTGGAGCTAAAATAACCATCTCCAGTTGCTGAAATGCTCCACTATCTATATCTTTAATTTTCACGCGTTTCACATGCATGCCTAAATTTTTAATTTGCTTAAATATACCATCTAACTCATGATGCTCTTTAACAGTAATTTTTATTGATAAATCCTTTTGTCTTAATGAATACGGTCCTGCAATTTTCACAAGTTGCGGAAGTACATTAATCGCTAAAATAATTAAAACCATAGCAACTGTCGCTTGTAAATAGAATCCCGCACCAATTGCAATCCCTAAAGCTGAAGCAGCCCACACCATAGAAGCTGTTGTTAATCCAGAAATAACATCATTACTTCTTCGTAAAATGACACCTGCGCCAAGAAAACCAATTCCACTAACAATTTGAGCGGCCAGTCGCATCGGATCCATATTTGTATGTCCTGGAACAGAATATACATGCACAGATTCAATTGAAACCATCGTAATTAAACAACTTGCTACAGAAATAACCATACTTGTTTTCACACCAAGTGGTTTATTCTTTAGCTGCCTATCTATCCCGATGAATAATCCTAAAAAGAGTGCTAAACCTAATTTGAGTAAAAATTCATATGACATATTTCCATTCTCCTTACTTTACAATGTTTCCCTTAGAATAACTCACTATAACTCTTTTATGATATCAATTCCAGTCTTTTCTATTCATTTAACGTAAAAAACCGAAAAAACATTTATAACGATGTTTCTCCGGCTTTTTATTACACTTTAGATTCTTCTTTATTTCTGATCTTTAATCTTAATTTCTGCATCTTTGTAGAATGCTAATTTACTGTCATTATACTCTTTTGTAAATTTGTTAAACTGCTCTTTCGACTTTTGTGCTTCCACATTTAATTCATTAACAGTTTTAACTTTTTCACCGATTTCTTTTAATTTCGTTTCTTTTACTTTTAATTTTTCATACAGTTCTTTTTCAGTCGCTAACACTTTCGTGTAATTTTCATTCATCTTTTTGAATGCATCATAACGGTTTTTATACGACTCTTCTACTGCTTTTGCTTGTTTTTGTAACTTCTTATCTTCAATCTTCTCTATATTACTTTGAACAGATTTTGTTTCCTTCTGTGCTTTTTCTAACATTTCTTTTTCACTTTTCAATACTTTTTCACGATCATCTACATTTGCAGTAGCTTGCTCTATTTTCTTCACAACTGCTTCATTATGATCTTTACCTTCTTGCAAAATTTGAGCATATAATTCTTGCCCTTGTTTCTCTAACTGCTCTAATTTTTTTGCTTCATCCACTAAAGATTTTTCTTGTGTTGCTGCTGTTTCAAAAGCTGTATATAGATTTTCTTCTGGCTTTTCACCGAAACAACCTGTTAAAAGTCCTACTGATAATGCTCCTACTACTGCTACTTTTCCATACTTCAACGTTCATTCCTCCATTACATACGGTTATCATGCCAGAGGTTCACTGGGAAGTGATTCTCTTCATGATAAGCTTCAAACTCATAACCCTTTTCTTTTAGCCCCTTTAAAATTGCTGGCACAGCAGCAACTGATTGCGGGTGAATATCATGCATTAAAATTACTTCTTGTGGTTTTGTTGCGTTTGTTAATACATTTTGAGCAATTTGTGCTGCAGCTGCATCAACTGGCATTTTATTGTATTTCCAATCTGATGAATCAATTGTCCAATCCCATACTTTAAATCCGCTTTCTACCACTTTATTTCGAAGACCTTCATTCAATCCAGGCATCGAACCATATGGAGGACGTGTTAATTTAGGTGATTTCCCAATAATATTAGCGATTAAACCTTGATCTTCTTTCATCTCATTTACATACTCGCCATTTTTATATAACTTTGCGAAATTATGTGTCATACTATGCATGCCTACATAATGACCCTCAGCATTTTCACGTTTCACTAAATCAGGAAATTCTTTGACATTCGCTCCAATTAAAAAGAACGTCGCCTTCGCATCATGTTGTTTTAGCGTATTTAATAATTCAGCCGTATATTTCCCTGGCCCATCGTCAAATGTAAGATAAGCAACTTTTCTTTCTTTTCCATTAAAACGACTTGGTGCCGTTTTATTCATTTCAACTTTCGGCTGTTCACTTGCAAGCTGCACTACATTTTCTTGTTTCGCAACAGCTTTTGCTGGTGAAGTAATTGATTGAAACATGTAATACCCAATAGCTACTGCGGCAATCGCTATTAAAACGACTACTATTTGTTTAATTTTTAAAGCTTTTTCCATTCTATCGAATTCCTCTCCCTATTAATCTTATATATAAATCGCCCAATATAATTATACATCTATTTATTTTTATTTCACCATATAAATAGATTTTATTTGTATTATAATGGGAGTTTTATCAAAATTGTTGTTCCTATTCCTTCTTTACTTGTAACACTAAGCGCACCGCCATGAAGCTCCACCATTTTTTTAACGATAGCTAAACCAATACCTGCACCTGCAGCATGATTATTAATTTGGTAAAATGATTGCTCAATATATGGTAAATGTTCTTTAGCAATTCCAATCCCTTCGTCTCTTACCTTAATCACTGCTTGTCCTTCTATTTTAGTCGCTTCAATGTGTATTGTGCTTTTTTTATGTGAATACTTAATTGCATTTTGAACAATATTCAAGAAAACTTGCTTTAGCCTATTTCGATCTCCCATCAATTCAATTCGGTCTATAGTAGTAATAAATTGAATTTCCTTCTCTTCCGATTTAGGAGTTAATTGCCAAATCGTCTCCTCTAGTATATCGTACAATTGCACCTTTTGTTTATATAAATTAAAATGATTTGATTGTAATCTTGAAAAATCTAACAATTCTTCTACTAAATGAATCAACCTATCTGTCTCACCTGAAATAATGCCCATACCTTGCTTTATTTCTTCTTCTGTTAAATGATCTACTGTTTTTAACGTCTCACTCCAACCTTTAATTCCTGTTAAAGGCGTTCGTATTTCGTGCGAAATAGAAGCAATGAATTCATTTTTCATCTGCTCAGCCTTATCTATTTTATAGGCCATATAATTTAAGCTATGTGCCAAGTCACCTAATTCTCCAGGATAATCTTCTTTAATTTTTTGCTTTAATGTGCCTTCTGCAATTTGTGAAGAGGCTTGAATAATGGATTCAATTGGCTCAACAAATGAATTTGCCAAACGTCTACTAATTAAGAAGACGACTCCCGAAATAACAATACCTACAGAAATAGTAAACGTAATAATTTCAATAATCTTTTTATTTACATTTGTTAAAACAGTCGTATATTTTAAAACACCAATAGTTTGTCCTTGATGTATAAGTGGGCTTAGCACCTCTAGTTGTTTTTTATTACCTTTCTTAGTAACTTGATTATACATTTCACCTTCTAATAATGATTGTGGAATATTGACTTTACCTTCTATCTTTTCACCACTTGAAGATTGTATAACCGAGCCGTGACGATCAATTAACTGTAATTCTGTTCCTTCTAATTGAAAGCTACTAATTATGTCACCACTATATTCTTGTAACCGAATAAAGTATAGTGAATTGTATTCTGAAAAAAAACGTGTACTCGTTTTCGCATGAGACTCTATATATTGCACAATACCATTATAATAGTATCGATAAATTGAGACTGAAAATACAACTTCAAATAATACAAGCATAAGTGTAATGACCGTCATAAAATATAAAGTCACTTTCCGTTTCATCTTATACTTTCCTTCCACACATATCCTTTTCCCCACACCGTAAGAATAAATTCAGGTTCTGATGGATTACATTCTATCTTTTGACGTAACCGTCTCATATTTACATCTACCACTTTCGTCTCACCTACGTAATTGGTTCCCCAAATCATATTTAAAATTTCATCACGCGAAACTGGCTTTGAAGCCTGATTCATTAAATACTGTAATATCATATACTCTGTAGGTGTTAAATCGACTAATTGTCCATCTTTATACAATCTTTCTTCTATAATATTTAACGAAAATGGACCTGACGTAACAATATTCGTTTTTTCTTCATGTACTTCTATTCTTCTTAATAAAGACTGTATACGTGCAGTTAATACTACTGGACTAAACGGTTTTGCAATATAATCATCTGCACCTATTCCTAGTCCTTGCACCTTATCTTCATCTTGTACACGTGCGGTTAACATAATAATACCCATTTTTTTATTTTCTTTCCTGATAGCCTTACAAACTTCTAAACCATTAATCCCCGGTAACATTACATCCAGCAGTGCTATATCAACAGTTTGTTCACTCAAAATTTGTAACGCTTCTTCTCCAGTAGTAGCTTCTATTACATAAAATCCAGCACGTTTTAAATTTAAAACAATAAAGCTACGGATTGTTAATTCATCTTCTAAAACTAAAATTTTTGACATAATTCTCACCTCCTACTCTTGTTGATAATCCGCTAGCGGTTTTATATATGCTTTCACTTTTTCAAATTTTGATTGCTTCGGTACTGCATATACGTGAGAAGCCGTTTTAATTGCTGCGCTGTAGCCTTTTATATTGAACCATTCTTTCCGCTTAAAAATATGAACTTCAAGCCATATTTCATTTGTTCTTGTATCCAAAAACTTTTGAGAATTTGATTCTTTTTGCTGATCTGGTATTGTAATTTTCCCTATTAACTCTTTAGGGATTTTCACATAATACCCTTTTTCTATATCTATATATCGTTCTTCAATTGGTTTAATTCCAGATTCACTCCACTGTATGTAACGTTCGAAAAGCGGACTATCACCATGTGATTTATCTTCCCAACCTTTTGGGCGTACAGTACGAACAAATTCAATAATGCCGTCTTCATTAACATCTTTACTTTCTACAACATATTCATTAAATAAATCTTCTTTCCCATCTATAGGTAATACTTCATAATGATCCTGATCAAATTTTGCTACATAAGTTATACCTGAATGAGCCCCTGTTCCCGCATCGATTACAACTGCCTTTAATGATTTAGAAATACGACCCATTTGTATTCTTTGAATACTATTTATATACGGATCAAATGTAACCTCTGACAATACCTTAAACTTTTCAATGAACTGAACCTTCAACTGTTCATCTTTCATATGCGAAACAAGGCTTATGTCTTTAAAACCATTTTTGTTTAAATCATCTATAAATAACTTTGTATACTTCTGTCTATAAAATTCCTTTATATCGTCACTCTCATCGGAAAAAACATACATTGTGTTTTCTAATAAATCACGATTGGTAGTTATTCCTATCAATAGTTCCCTTTTCCCACTCCCTGTGAAATCTCCTACCTCAACAATATCTACTTCTTCCCCATCAAATGTATAGGTTGACTTCATATTCCATCCATTATTTTTCTTCTCATATACGGCTAAATATATATGATAATCTTCATTAGGTATTTTATATACGATGACAGCTTCTTTTTTATTATCTCGCTCGAAATTCATTGACCATGTCGTCTGTTTATCTCTATTAGACATTGGAGTAAGTAAGCGATAATTAACAGGTAAATCTTTATCAATTTGTTCATTTAATTCATTAATCCATTTTTTATTTGTAGGAGCTTCCATTAGACTTGTTGGAGCTTCAGACATTTTACATCCAGTCAATATAAAGATAATTCCCATCATGCTTAACCATTTCTGCATATGATATCTTTCCTTACCACAAATTTTGAGTATGTCCTTTTACTTTTTTACCTATCCATTATACTCATACATATGAGTATAATTTTTCTAAACTAAAAAATCGTTACAGAAAAGTTACAAATACATTCCAAAAAAAAAGATTGGCAAAAGCCAATCTTTTTTTATTATTCGTTTCGAACTGGTTTTGGCGTTACACCTAAATGATCATTTAATTTTTTTGAAATATCTTTTACATTTTTTTCATTTGGAATGTAATAATAAATACCACCGATACGTTTATCTGTACCTTCTATTTGCATTTTTTCCATTTCCAAATTAGATCCTGCCATATTTTTTGTAATGGCAAGCATATCGTCAAATGTTAAGTTCGTTTTCATGTTTTTATCAACCGCATCTAGTAAAGAGCCCATTTTGCTAATTGATTGAACAGACATCGCTTTTTTGGCAATTGCTTCTATTACAAGTTGCTGTCTCTGTCCACGCATTGCGTCACTATCAATTTTACGCGTTCTTGCAAGTGCAAGTGCTTGTTCTCCATTTAAATGTTGGTAACCTTTTTCTAAATGGATCATACCAGCTTGGTCTTTACTATCTTGTTCAGTGAAAGTAACTGGTACATCAATATCAATACCACCAATTGAATCGACAATTTGTACGAATGATTCAAAGTTAAACTTCACATAATAATCAACAGGGACATTTAAAAATCTTTCCACCGTATCGCGTGTGCTTTCTACGCCACCAAATACGTGAGCATGAGTAATTTTATCTAATTTTTTTCTAGTTGGAATATAAACACGTGAATCACGTGGAATACTTACTAGCTTAACAGATTTATCATCTTTATTAATTGTTGCTAATAAAAGTGCATCTGTTCGAACTGCTTCGCCATATTGGCTTTTTCTCATTTCACTTCCATCTACACCCATGATTAATATTGAAATATTATCCTTTAAAGGTTCAACTTCTTTATCACGCTTTGATGACTTTTCAATTTTTGCATACGCATCATTTACAACAGCTTTTGCTTTATTATATATAAACGAACCATATCCTACTCCTCCAAAAATAAGTAGGAAAAATGGAATTAATATGAACCATTTTATTGACTTTCTTTTAGAACGCTTTTTATTACTTCTCGTATTTTGTTCTAATTCAGAGCTCATACCCATTCGCCTCTCTTTCTCTTTACCAAGTATAATGTAAGTCTATTTATCTTCATATTGAATTTCCTTTCATTAACCTTACAATTTTGTAAGGTTACTACTTAAACCCAATATGTATTCCATTTCACATTATACTCTCGTACTTATTTTTGGCAAGTCACTATTTACCAATTTCAAAAATTTAGCACTTCGCAACATGCAAATTTATAAATTCATTAACTCTTTCATTTTAAATTAGGATATCTTTTTCCAGATAAACGATATGAATAAAGAGTCCAGCTAATGATAAAACCTCTATGAATACAGTATATTTCACGTTATTATTTCTCAAACGGCGTATACATGCTTTTCTTCCCCTGATTATCAATAAAAGCCGACTTTGCTTTTATTTTCGTTTTTTCTACTTCCATGTCTTCATTTGAGAAGTTCACAATGATTTTAATATTTTTTCCATAAGAAACAGATTGTACTAGCTTATCTTCTGACAAATACGTAAAATTCGTCATCTCTTCTTTTACTGCTTTTTCATGAACTTCATTCCAAACTTTTAGATGCTCTGTAATTTCTTTTTTATGTTTATTCCACTCTACTTCATCTAAATGGTACAACGGAGGAACATTATACAATAATTCAGACAGCATTCGATTTCCCACTTCATCTTTTACCTTTAAACTTCCCCATTCCCAATGGTGCGTTGTAATAACGGAATCATTGTATACTAATTTATATAATGGTACCGAATATACTGGGTTTAAATACACTTGTTTATATTCTTCTTTCAATAGTACTTGTTTTGCATATTTTTCGGGAACATTTTGATTTGGTGACCAATATCCACCGACATAATACGGACTTGTTTTATTTTTCCGCATATCTTCATCGTCCCATTTAATAACAGGTGTTTCAATTCCGTGTGCAAATGCAATCGTACTACTAGCAAAATCATTTCCACCTTCAGAACCAACGACCATACCCTTTTCTTGTGCAATGTAGTCCATTCGTTTTAAACGTGCTTTTAAATCTTGCTCTTGTGTCGTTATATGTTTCGCTGAATAGTCATCGTAAATTTCACCTGTCGCATCACAATCAATAAACCATGAATTATATTTAGGACCATTTTGTAATATATCATTCATGCGTTCCTTTACACTAGGCAGCGATACAGTCGGGTTTAACTTGCGACCTCTGCCTAAAAAGCCTTGCACCTTTTCTCCGTTTTTCTTCGTTACAGTAGCCACTTCATATAATGATGGGTCATTAAAGGATGCTGTGTTCCAATTTTTATCACTTTTTTCGTGAATGGAATGATATGAATCATACGGACCAACTAAATACCCCATTTCCTTCGCTTTTGTCACGAAATTAGGTTGCATAAATCCTTGTTCCCAGTTCGGCAGACCAATCCACGCTTTTTCTATTCCTACCTCTTTCATTTCCTTTAGTATGTCCGTTCCATCTGCATTACCCCATTTACTTACCTCTTCAACCGCATCACCAAGTAGCGACTTTAATAAATGCTTATTTAAGCTATACAATTCTGTGTTCGTTAAGTGACCTACACCTTTCTTTAATAGCACACTAGCTTCCTGATCAACGTTTTGAAAAATATCCTCTTTATAAAATTCCTTCATGGATAATACTTCGTTTATATAACGTAAAATAACATTTTTTTGATACTTATCAATGAAATCTTGTTTACTTACTTGATCTAATACATTCAGTTCCCCAGGCTCTGAACTATTCTTTTGAATAAGTTCTTTTATATGACTAAACAGCGGGCTATTTATTTGCTCCCTTAGTTTTGGCCAATTTATATTATTTTCTGATAAACCATTTTGATTCCAAAAATAAAAATGCGCCGCTCCATATAACTTTTCGATTTCTTTATTTTTTCTAGCCTTTTCTTGTAATGTTTTAAATTCACCTTTTCGAACAATATCATCCTTATACAGTTTAGCAATGCTTACCGCATCATTATTTGTCACATATAATTGAAATCCATATGTTTTATTTTTATTTATGCTCGGAAATTCATGTGTAAAATCAAATCCTATTTTCGGATCCGAATGAAATTTCAATTCATTATTAAACATATTGTTTGCAATATATACAATTGAATATTTCGAACCATTTAATGCGAAAAACTTCATAGAAAATGATTCAGCAAATGAATATGCATCATCCTTTAAAAACTTCTTCCAATTCTCATCATTGCTCGGAATTTGCTTACCCTCCCATAACGGAAGTGTATAATTTTCAGCTTCTACTTTCGGCCATGTAAAGCTTTCTGCACCAGTCGATTCCACTTCAATGTTTAAGTGGTCTTTTTTCTTTTCTAATTTTATTTTTACTTTTTGATCTGGATATTCCCACGATGTACGATCCTTTTCTTTTTTTACATTCGATACCTTCATTTTCGGTAGGGGTTGTGATGCCTGTTCCTTTACCCCCTCATGTTCTACAGTTAATGTGAATGTTTCTGGATTTACATCATAAGTAAAATCTTTATACGTCGATTTCTTTATTTTAGACTCTTGTACAGCATTACTACCTTTTACGTCACAACCGACTAAAGTCGAAAATGGCATAGTTGTTAGAAGACATATCGCTATCATTTTTTTCATCCTCTGCACCTCCACCAATGAATATACAGGTGGTTTGTTACAGGAATGTGGCAAAAAATAATAGAGCTAGCATTTTGCTAGCTCTGTTTGGAGTATTAAAAGTTGATATGAACAACTATAATTCGCTTAGAAGATATGTAATACAGTAACTGCATTTTTTCTCAACAATTATGAAACTAAACAAATCAAAATTTTAACAAGCATTCTTCAACTGAAAAAATAAGTGTATACAATGTATCCTAAAAGTAGTACTAAAATGATTATTCCTGTACCTTTCCAATTCATACCGCCTGCTATATCAACTGGACTACCCGTTTCCGCTCTATTGAGTCCGTCATGTAAAGAACCCGTAGGATTACTTTTTAATTCACTTTGTCTCATACGCTCTCTTTTTTCTTCTGGTGACTCTTTATTCATTTAATCACCTCCAAAATGAATGCACTCTTTACTTACATTATTCAAAATCAACATTTGTTTTATATTTTTCCGAAAAAACCTAATTTAAAATAGGTTTGCAATGTAAAGAAAGCTAGCCATGCCAGCTTTCTTTACGATCCAATATGCTCTTCCTTATTTACAATAATACCTTTATGGTCGATTTCAAGCTCACATACTTTCATATCTGTAAATACTCTCGCTAATTGCTCAGCGATTTCTTGACGTTTCTCATATGGCGTTAATATAAAAATAGATGGTCCCGCACCGCTAAGTGCTGTGCCGTACGCACCAAATTCTTTTGCGCATTTACGAATAGATGGTAATAACGGTACGAGTTCTAAACGATATGGCTCGTGAAAATGGTCTCTCTCCATCATTTCACCTACAACTTCCCACCGTTTTTGACATAATGCAGCTACTAATACGTTACTTATCGCACTAGCTTTAACTGCCTCATGAAACGGAAACATCTTTGGTAATACAGAGCGACTTTCATCTGTATTTAATTCTTCATTCGGAATAAGAGAAATTACCCCTAATTCCTTGCTCTCAATTCTTACGACGGAAATATCCTTTCCATCAAGTGCTCCAATTACAGTTCCACCTAATATAGAAGCAGCAACATTATCAGGATGTCCTTCAAAATTTGTAGCAATTTGAACTTTTTGATCAGCAGTTAAGTTCAAATTGCCTAGTTGATTCGCAAGCTCTATCCCAGCTACAATCGCTGATGCACTACTTCCTAGCCCTCTCGTTAATGGGATATTACTAGTAACTTCTATTATATGGGGTGATATAGAAGGACATACTTTACATGCCGTGCTAACGATTAAATTTTTATCGTCTGTCGGAATTGATTCTTCAAAGGAATGGATTACTTGCCATTTATCAGCTTTTTCTTTAACCACCACACCTAAATACAATGACAAAGCTATTCCAACTGAATCAAATCCAGGACCAACATTCGCCGTACTAGCAGGGACACGAACGCTAAATGGTATCACGACATAATCACCCCTTTAATATGATCTTTAATTTGTTCTATATCATTTGACACACTTGCGATGTCTAGTTGATTTGAAGAAATAGCGATATCAGGATCCTTCAAACCATTTCCAGTTAATACCGCAACAACTGTTTCTCCCTTTTTGATTTTCCCAGATTGAACATGTTTAATTACGCCGGCTAATGAAGCATTTGATCCTGGTTCAGCGAAAACTCCTTCAGTTTTTGCCAATAACCTATACGCATGTAAAATTTCTTCATCTGATACCATATCTATTTCACCACAAGACTGCTCGGCAGCCTCTACTGCATACGCCCAACTTGCTGGGTTACCGATGCGAATCGCTGTTGCAATTGTTTCAGGCTCTTCAATTACATGCCCTTTTACAATTGCAGCTGCTCCTTCCGCTTCAAAGCCATGAATTCTTGGCTTTTTATAACCTTTTTCTTTCTCATATTCACAGAAGCCTTTCCAATACGCTGTAATATTCCCTGCATTCCCAACAGGGATAGCTAGAACATCTGGTGCATTTTGCAATTGGTCACAAATTTCAAATGCTGCTGTTTTTTGTCCTTCAATTCGATAAGGATTCACTGAATTTACTAATGTAATCGGCTCTTCTGCAGCAATATTTCTTACAGCCTTAAGTGCATCATCGAAATTCCCTTCTATTGAAATAATTTCAGCTCCATAAGCGACCGCTTGCGCTAATTTTCCATGCGCAATCTTTCCTTCAGGGATTACGATTATACATTTCATCCCAAGACGTGCCGCATATGCTGCAGCTGATGCTGATGTATTACCTGTTGATGCACAAATGATTGCTTCTGAACCTTCTTCTTTCGCCTTAGCAACTGCCATCACCATACCACGATCTTTAAAAGAACCTGTCGGATTCGCTCCTTCGTACTTACCATATAGCTGAATCCCTAATTGCTTTGATATATTTAATAACGGAATAAGAGGTGTGTTTCCTTCCATTAAACTGACATCAGGTGTGTTTTCATTCACCGGTAAATAAGAAGCATATTGTTTTAATAGTCCTTTATACATATTGTTTTTCCTCCTCAATAATGTAGTAACTGTTTATTTCACTTGCGACAGCTTCTATCGCTCCTAAAACTCGTTCGAATTGATACTTGGAAGTTCGATGTGTCACAACAACGACTTCTGCCAGTTCACGGTTTAAAGGTAATTGAATAACTTCTTTTAAACTTACAGAATAATTAACGAAACATTCTGTTACTTTTTGCAACATCCCAGGCTCATCTCGTAATGAAATACGCAAGAAATATTTCGAAACTACTTCTTCATCACCTTGTAATTCATAAGGAACTGGTTCTTTTAACGCACTTTTATTTTTCGGCACTTGATTCATATTTTTAACGATGGAAATAATATCACTTACTACAGCAGAACCAGTTGGCAACTTTCCAGCTCCAGGTCCGTAAAACATTACTTCTCCTACCGCTTGACCGTGAACATATACTGCATTAAATTCATTATTTACATTCGATAATGGATGACGACTTGGTAAAAGTGTCGGTTCTACACTTAAATGAATGGCTGATCCTTGTTTTTCTGCTTTCCCAATTAACTTCATAGTAAATCCTAACTTTTCAGCCATTTGTAAATCTTCTTTTTCAACCTTTCGAATCCCTCTTACTTGCACATCATCTAATGAAACATTCATCGAAAAACCTAAGTTTGCAAGAATTGCTACCTTTCTCGCCGCATCTAGTCCATCTACATCTGCTGTCGGATCCGATTCTGCAAAACCTAATTTTTGTGCTTCCTGTAAAGCCTCTTCATAAGACCACCCATTTTGACTCATTTTTGTTAACATATAATTTGTTGTACCATTTACAATTCCCATTATTTTTTCAATTTGATCTGATGCTAGCCCGTCAGTTAGTCCTCTTAACACTGGAATACCGCCTGCTACGCTCGCTTCATAACATAAGTCACAATCATTATCGTTTGCCAGTTGAAGAAGCTCTGCACCATATACAGCCATTAAATCTTTATTTGCTGTTACGACATGTTTTTTATTTTCTAAAGCCTTAACAATATGCTGTTTTGCTTCTTCAATTCCGCCCATTACCTCTACTACAATATCAATATTTGAATCATTTAGAACTTCATCTGCATGACTTGTGACTGCAATTCCGTCAATACAAACATCGCGTTCTTTTTCCAAATCACGTACAACGACTGTTTTCACTTTCACTTTGTATCCTGTATCAAGAGCGATTTTTTTATAATGTTCTTTCAAAATATGAACAACACCACTTCCGACCGTACCTAAACCTAATACCCCAACATTTATAACGTTATTCATCTTCTAATCTCCTCCTACAATTTTATTATTTATCTCTATCAATCACCTTGCGCTGCTTTTTAATCATGCAGGTGGTGGTTATTTCCGTACGTACAAATCGTTCCATGTTACTGCACCTCCTTTCAAAGTAAAAAAACACACCCATCCCTAGGAAAGGGACGAATGTGTTTTCGTGGTTCCACCCTTGTTCCAATCTAGACGTATTTCTCCCTAGATTGCTCAAGTTCAGATAACGGCTGATACCGTCAATAATTAATAGATTACTCGTTCACTATTGAAGTTCAAAGGTGGTAAAATCATTTCTCGTGTTAGGAAGCTCACACCCTAGACTTCCCTCTCTGTAAACCGTAAAAATGATTTCTTGTCCTTATCGTTACTTTTTCGTTCATGTTTATTTGTTAACTCATTATACTCGCATAAAAAACAAAATCAATACTATTTTTCAATTATTTTAAATTTTCAATCTACAAATCCGTAAAAAAACACACTCATCCCTAGGAAAGGGACGAATGTGTTTTCGTGGTTCCACCCTTGTTCCAATCTAGACGTATCTCTCCCTAGATTGCTCAAGTTCAGATAACGGCTGATACCGTCAATAATTAATAGATTACTCGTTCACTATTGAAGTTCAAAGGTGGTAAAATCATTTCTCGTGTTAGGAAGCTCACACCCTAGACTTCCCTCTCTGTAAACCGTAAAAATGATTTCTTGTCCTTATCGTTACTTTTTCGTTCATGTCTATTTGTTAACTTATTATAGTTATCAACTTTTTAAAAAGCAAGCCTATTTTTACTAACTATTTTCAAGAATTTTTTTTATTATATTTTACAATAGCATTATGCAACCGCCACTCAATTTACCTATTTTGTTATTTCTCCAGTTTATAAATCAACGGTTCATATATAAGTTCCCCATTCTAAAACCCGTACATATCCACCTCACAAAACTATATCAATAAAATTTTCAATACAATCTTTTTGTATAACTTTCTTCTAAAGAACGTGCAACATCTTCTTCTGAAGTATTCACTTTCGCATGCTCCAGCAACATTTTTGCTGCTGATGGTAACTCTTTTTTATTTAACCAAGATTCTGGATCCCACATCTTAGAACGAATAAACGCTTTTGCACAATGAATATAACACTCTTCTATTTCAACAACAATTCCAAGCAACGGATTACGTCCATTCGCCTGCATTTCTTTCAAAACTTCTTCGTCGTTTGTAATATACGCTCGACCATTTATTCGAAGCGTCTCCCCAAGACCTGGAATAAAAAAGATTAATCCTACACGTGGATTTGAAATAATATTCAAAATGGAGTCTATACGACGATTGCCCGGTCTTTCTGGAATGATAATTTTATTATTATTTAATACGTATACAAATCCAGGTGCATCTCCTCTCGGCGAAGCATCACACTCTCCTAATTTATTTGCAGTAGATAATACTAGAAAAGGAGATTTAGACAGAAAATCTACGCAATGGTGGTCTAATGATGAAATAACTTTCTTTAACGCTCGCTCACTTGGTTGCCCCAATATTTTCCGTAACTCTTCCTCTGTTGAAATAATCGATTTTATTTCCGCACGCTCTATCCCCACTTATAACCACTCCTTTTTCTTTATTTTCCCAGAATCCAATACAAATATTGTATAATGAAATTTGCAGAAAGGGGAATTAAAATGACAGAGTGGTTAACAATATTTGATCCTGAAAGAAATACACTTGGGAAGAAATTACGTGATGAAGTGCATCGTGACGGTGATTGGCACGAAACATTTCATTGTTGGTTTGTAGAAAAAGATAATGAAGATATGTTTTTATATTTCCAATTACGCTCTAAAAATAAAAAAGAAGCTCCATGTATATGGGATATTACTTCAGCTGGACATATTATGCATGATGAAGATGTACAAATTGGTGGTCTTCGTGAAATTGAGGAAGAATTAGGGCTTTCCTTTCAAACTAATGATTTAACATACAAGGGAATCTTTAAAATAGATTATGAAATTTCAAATCTTACTGATCGCGAGTTTTGTCATATGTATTTTCACAACGTCATCAATCCACTTCCATTCGCACCAGGTGAAGAAGTAGACGATGTGATGAAAGTACATGCAACTTCTTTTCTACAACTATTAAAAGGAGAGATTTCATCTTTAACGACTATTTCAGTCTTAAACAATACACCGATTACGATAACATTTGAAGATATTTATCCGTATGACCTTGCATACTATGAATTTGTTATAGAGCAAGGAAAAGAATTATTAAAAAATAATAGTTTATAAATAAAATAGGACTCCTAGCATAATATTGCGTAGAGTCCTATTTTTTATTATTGTTCAAGTATTTTTAATCTACTCTCTACTTGTATAAATAAACGAATGATTAATAACAGCATAACCACTATAATCGCTATTATTGTATGTGGATATCTAAACAGTATACTAATAACACTTCCAATTAACATCATGATAAATCCGTTTTGCTTCATCACTTCCGCACTATACCTGTTACCCGCATCCCATAATTCCTTATTTTTCATAGATCGTTTCGTACGATAACCATATGCCGCATTAATATCGGTCGGTGGATTTTTTTGAAGAATAATTGCCGCAAGTATAAAAATAATACCAATCAATATGCTTATTCCTATGTTTACTAGTGCATCAATCAATTATATCCCCCCCTAACTTACACTTTCATTATACGACACACCCCTTATTTTTCCAATTTATAACACATTCACTTTCTTTCTTTCGATGTCTGGAACATACTTGGAAGTGTTACAAAACGTGTCCCTTTCGTTTTTAACTGCGGAATGATTTTGTCTAGTGCATCAACAGATCCTTGTAAATGCCCACCTGGAGTAGAATGCTGCAGTATGACACTACCTGGAAATGAATTCCCTAACACATTATTTGTAATCGTATCGGCACTTACACCTTTCCAATCAACTGTATCAACACTCCACTGTACAATCATAAAATTTTGCTCAGTTGCCCAATTCAATTGATTTTCAAGTATTTCACCATACGGTGGACGTATAAATTTAGGAGCATAGCCGGCTAAACGTTTTAATATTTCTTCCGTTTTTATAATTTGATTACGGTACTCAGCGTCATTTACTTTCGCTAAATTCGGATGACTGTACGTATGATTACCAATTACATGCCCTTCATTTGCAATACGCTTTACTACATTCGGAAATTTTTCTGCGTTTTCACCAAGTAAGAAAAAAGTAGCTTTTACATTATGTTGTTTTAACTTATCTAATATTTTTGGCGTGAATTCTGAATCTGGTCCATCATCAAATGTAAGAGCTACTTCCGCTTTATTATACGGTCCTGAAAATGCGTACGCATATTTTTCAACCCATGTAAATGGTGTCCACGATCCACGATCATCTGCTTTCATTTGTACTTCATAGCTTTGAGGGATATATGCGTATGGCAATGCGCTTATATAGTCTCCATAATAAAATGAGTTATATGGCATATAAGCATACGAAACATCTCGTTCTAGTCCCCATTGATATGGAGCAAACATTTCTGGCGAATAAAAATAATACATGATAAAAAACCTCCCTAAATTTTCATATGTGATTCATCTGCACTTTGTTAGAGAAATTGTTATTCATAAACAAAAATAAGACTGTCCTTAATTAGGACAGTCTTACTGCTTACTATTATTAATAAATCGATGTACTATCTTTTGGCAAAGCTTTCACATGTTTTAAATAGTTCGTCACTTTATCATCATCATCTTGCGGATATTGATATTCATATGTGTTAGCGATTTCGTTCGCCACTTCCCTAAATAAATCACCCATGACAAAGAATGACTTCCATATGTTTTCATATTCTGCATTAGAAAATGTTCTTTTAAATTGCACCCACATATCTTTTTCAATATATTGCTCGAAATGCTTTCCAAACTTCCCTGCATTAACTGTAAAATCTGTTTTCATACCAATATACCATTCTAGCATTACGATGAACATATCTCGCACTGGTCCCTCAAGCATTCCTTTTGCATAAGAAAGCTCTTCTCTCCATAGCCCTTTTGCCACATTCGTACTACACCACCAAAATTCATTACAACAATCCAAAAACTCTTTTTCTGTAGGCTTTTTTATTAAGTAATCTTTATCGCTTGCTGGCGGGAATCCTTCCATACAATTATCTTTATCGAGAAGTAATTTACTTAAACTATCTTGTCCAACGAACTTTTTTATTAACTCAACTGGAACTAGCGTTAAATCAATCCGATTCCCATCCATGAACTGCATCAAATACGGAAACTTCCCATCTTCATCTGGTTGAACTAACGACATTTCTTCTGGCATTTGTACTATCATTATTTCTCCAAATCTATGAACCCAATTATGATTAGACGTAAAAGATTGTATATCATTTACAACATACATAATATCATAGTCTTGAAAACAATCTCTTTTCACATTTGGATTTACACGCGATCCATTCATGATAACTGCTCGAATTCTTCCATCCTCTTTTGCTGTATTAATAATTAAGTCTAGCATTTCTTTTTCAGTTCTCATCTACTTATAGCCTCCAATTTTTTGATATATAATATAGTGTTATGTATGTCGGAGGCCCACGAGCTAATCTCGTTATACAAGATACATGTTATAATTTTTCAAACATCTTTTTCATTCTATCTATCTCCTTACCTCATTCTTTTACGATTGCCATTACAAATCCATCGTATCCCTTACTTCCGACAGTTTGAAGCGCTGTAGCACTAACACGTGGCTCAGCAGCTATTAATTCATAGAAACGACGTATCCCTTGTACACGAGGATCGGTACTAGTATTGTCAATAACTTCTCCTTCACGTACTACGTTATCCCCAATAATTACAGTACCCGGTCGTGATAGTTTTAGTGCCCATTCAAAATAAGCAGGGTTATTTTGTTTATCAGCATCTATAAAAATAAAATCAAACGGTTCATACTTCTCGTTTTCTATTTGTTGTAAAGAATCTAACGCTAATCCTGTTCGTATTTCAATTTTATCAGTCAAATTAGCACGCTCAATATTGCTACGTGCAATTTCAGCATGTTTTTCACTTGCTTCCAATGTAACAACTCGGCCTCCAGATGGCAATGCTCTAGCAAGCCATATCGTGCTATACCCGCCTAGCGTGCCAATTTCTAAAACATTACGAGCCCCTTGAATTTGTACTAATAATTGTAAAAACTTCCCTTGCGTTGGTGATACATCATGTGCTGGCAAATTAGCTGCAGCATTAGTTTGAAGAACCCCTTCTAATGTAGAATCTTTCGGTATTAATACATCACTCATATATTGATCAACAGCCGTCCATTTCTCAATTTCACTCATGCAAATACCATCCCTTTCAATTTCCCAATGCTTTCTACCATTCACTTTTAATTATACCGATAATTCTGTCTCGAATACAAAAAATAAAGAAGGGACATCTACCCCTTACAGAATAGATATCCCTTCTTTTAAAGTTAAATTTACTTCCTATGGATTAGTAGACCAAAGCCCAGCAGATTTAATAAATGTACGTTTATTTAATTTCAGCTGCGCTACGATAAATTCTGCAATATCTTCTGCTTGCATTACTTTATCAGGGTTTCCATCAGTTAATCCTAAATCTACAGCCATATCAGTCGCTACTGTACTTGGAGTTAAAGCTGTTACACGAATGTTATGTTTGCGAACTTCCATCGCTAACGATTCTGTTAGGCCAAGGACACCAAATTTAGAAGCACTATATGCACTTGTTACAGGTGCACCTTTTTGTCCTGCTGTAGATGAAATGTTAATGATATCACCAGATTGTTGTTCAATCATGCTTGGTAAAGCAGCACGAGTTGCATAATATACACCCATTAAGTTTACTTGAATGATTTTTTCCCAATCAGCAACGTCTAGTTCTAAAAACTTACCGAATTTAGAAATACCAGCGTTATTAATTAAAATATCGATAGATCCTAAACCATTTTTTAACGTTTCAATCGCAGTTGTTACTTCTTCGTATGAAGAAACATCAGCAGTTGCAATAACGGCTTTTACACGTTCTGCTTCTACTTCTTTCGCTACAGCTTTTAAGTTTTCTTCTGAACGAGCTAATAAGCCTACATTTACGCCTTCTTTCGCTAATGCGATTGCTACAGCGCGACCAATCCCTCTACCTGCTCCTGTAATTAAAGCATTTTTACCTTGTAATAATTCTGCCAAGTATAACACTCCTTAATCATCTCAGTTATGTATTATATTAAAATTGTATCTATGTTTATGTAAAAAGGCAATGATGCACTTTCATGTGCGTAGGTTACTTGTAGGTAACTATAGAAAGTTTTTGTTTATAAGTTTCATGTTTTTACCATTATTCATGTAAAATAAAAACAAATCCAGCATAGGAGAGTGTATGTGTATGAAAAGAAAAAAATGGGTCTTGTTACTAACTGCAGTCGGACTATTTATCATATTGTTTGCCCTGTACTTTATATTTGGTAATCCACTAAATTATAAAGTAATAGAAAAAGATACTAGCAATTATCTCCATATTAAAAAAGGTTATAAACAAGAAGAAATACAAGACATAACCGGAAAATATACTCCCATTTATAATATTGGCTATTATGCAACAGTAGTATATAAAGACGAACCATATTTTACATACTCTTATACATACGATGATAATAAAAAAATAATACAAGACAACGGTATTTTAGGAAGACATACTGAGTCATTTGAACATCTTAATTTAAACTGGTCGTTGTTTGACCAGTTAGTAGATGGTATTCATACAAACTTGCAAGGAAGAGGTTTAAAAGAAAAGAAAGATTATTCTATACGAAACGTTCAATTCATTGATATAGATGACGATAAAAACGGTGCAGAAGCATACGTTGACTTTAAGAACGATAAAGAATCTGATTACTCATACCGTATGAATAACGAAGGAAAAGCTTATCAATATAATTGCAGTAACGGTAAATGCATTTTTAAAGAAAAATAGTGTTAGAAGGCTCTCCTTCTAACACTATTTTTCTTCATAATTAGGAATACATACAATAAATTCTGTTCCATTTCCTTCTTCACTCTCTACTTTTATCTCTCCTTGATGAAGGTCGAGTACTTTCTTTACAATAGCTAAACCTAAGCCACTTCCTCCATAGGCACGATTTCGTGAAGAATCCGCTTTATAAAAACGCTCAAAAATATGTTGTTTCTGTTCTTCTGATATACCGATTCCCGAATCATGGATGCGCACTTCCACTACTGTTTCATGTTCCTTTAACTGGATAGTAATCGTGCCACCGCTTGAAGTAAATTTAATACTATTATGAATTAAATTAATCCACACTTGACTCATACTTTCTTGGTCAGCAATAACATGTACTTTTTCTAAATCTAGTTCTAACTCGATTTCTTTTTCAGCCCAGAGCGGTTCACTATTTAACACAATTTGCTTTAACTGCTGATCTAATCGATAACTCACTCTTTCTGGTATATACTCTTCTGATTCTAAAAGAGTTAGCTTCAATAAGTTTTGACTTAGTTTAGATAATCTCGTTGTTTCAGTTTCAATAATGGTAAGATAATGTTTTCTTTTTTCCTCAGAAAGATTATCGTCTTGTAGTGCTCTAGCAAATCCTTTTATAGAAGTTAATGGTGACTGTATTTCATGAGAAACATTCGATACAAATTCTTGTCTCATTTTCTCCATCGTATTCAGTTCATCTGTCATATCATTTATACTTTTTACGAGCACACCAATTTCTCCATCATACTTTTCTTCATTTCGTATTTTTACGGAGAAGTCTCCTTTTGCAATTTTTTGTATCGGTTCAATAATAGTCCAAATCATTGCCTCTCGTTTTGGCCTCATTAATATTCCAATTAATGTCCAAATAAGAATAATAAATACAAAACCGACCATATCACTAATTAGAAAGGCAACAAATGGCGATACGTTTACGTCAAAAGCATTCAATATACTAGTTGCTACATAAAATGCGATAGACCAAATGATAGTAAGAAAAGAAAAGAGCGCTAATACCGCTCCAAATACTTTCAGCATCTTCAACTTACTCATTCGTTTTCTTTTTCTCATTTACTTACCTCTAAGCGATACCCTAATCCTCTTATTGTTTTAATACTAAATTTCGACTGCTCTTCTTGAAACTTCTCACGTAACCGATTAATATGAACGTCTAGTGTACGTTCATTCCCTTCAAAATCATATCCCCATATTTCTTCAATTAATTGCTCTCTCGAACAAGTTCTTCCCGATTTAGACCCTAAAGTAAAAAGCAGCTCAAATTCTTTTAACGGTAACATAACCGTTTGTTCTCCAGATGTAACTTCGAATGTTTTACGATTTAATAATACATTTCCAACTTGAATCGATTGTGAAACTGTAATTTGGTAACGTTTCAATAATGCCTTTACTCTCACTACTAGTTCTATAGGATCAAAGGGCTTTACAAGATAATCATCTGTTCCAAGGTGAAATCCTTTTACTTTTTGTGATGTTTCCCCTTTGGCAGTTAGCATCAGAATCGGGATATCATAGTATTTTCTTAATTCAAAACATACATCAAACCCATCCATATTCGGCATCATAATATCAAGAATAACCATATCGACTTTTACTTCGTCCATTTTCTGAAGTGCATCTATTCCATCAATTGCCTCATACGTTTGAAAACCTTCTCGTTCTAAAAATACAGAAACGAGTTCCCTAATGTGTGGATCGTCGTCTACTATTAAAATTTTAGGTATCAAAGGAACCATTTCCTTTCTACTTAGCATCTAATATATTTTTTTAAAATGCACCCTCTTTAATTTTCAATTGTTGCGTTGCAAACTCACGATACATATCATGCGTCTGTAATAATTCATCATGCGTACCACTACCTGTAAGATTCCCTTTTTCAATAAAGATAATTTTATCTGCATCTACAACAGTAGAAAGTCTATGCGCAATCACTAACGTTGTTCTGCCTTTCATTAAGTTATTTAACGCTTTTTGAACGACAGACTCAGATTTACTATCTAAGCTTGAAGTTGCCTCATCGAGCATAAGAATTTGCGGATTTCGAAGTAACGCTCGGGCAATGGCAATTCGCTGTCTTTGCCCACCAGAAAGCTTCACACCGCGTTCTCCAACTTCTGTTGCATAACCGTTTGGTAAGTCATGAATAAATGCATCAACATATGCCATTGCTGCTACTTTTTCAATTTCTTCATCCGTTACTTCACCTTCAACGCCGTAACAAATATTATCACGAATCGTTCCATCGATTAACGGACTATCTTGTGATACGTAACCGATTTGACGTCGCCATGACTGTAATGAATAACTCGTAATTGATTCTTTTCCTAATTTAATGGCACCACTAGTTGGCTCATAAAAACGTTCCAGTAATGAGAATAACGTTGTTTTCCCACTACCACTTGGTCCTACAATCGCTGTCACTTTTCCAGATTCAATTATGAAATCAATATTTTTCAAAACTTGCTCTTCTTCGTTATACTCAAAATGTACATTTTCAAGAACGATCGGCTGCTTAGCATTTGTCACTTTCACACCAGTTTCATGATCTTCTACTTTATATTCTAAAATCGTACTAATTCTTTCCGTTGCACCAATTGCCTTTTGGAATTGTGTAAAGAACATAGATAATTGACTCATCGGCATTACAATTTGAACTAAATACAAAATAAACGCTACAAGTTCACCAGTTGTTAATGCACCGCTAGAAACTCTCATCCCGCCATATCCTACGATAATAACAAGTAGTGCCATTAAAACAAACGACATAACTGGCGAAATTAATGCTTGCACTTTTCCTTCTTTCAAACCAAATTGTAATAACTTTTGTATGCCTGTATTACCCGTTTCATATTCTCTTTTTTCTGTATTTGAAGATTTCACTAAACGAATTTCTGATAACACTTGCGTTAACACACTTGTAAAAGATGCCGTTTCATCTTGAAGCGCTTTTGAAATCTTATACATTTTTCGTCCAAGTGGAACTAAAATTAATACAGACAACGGAATAACCGTTAAAAGTAACGCAGTCATTTTCCAATCTAACACAAATAATACAATTAACGATCCAACAATTGAAATACCACCTGTTAATAAGTTTGACAAATGCTCAGAAATTAACGTTTTCACAACACCTGTATCATTCGTCATACGGCTAATGGTATCACCTGTTCTATTTTGATCGTAATAAGATACCGGCAAGATAAGTACCTTTTTCCACAAACGTTCTCTTAGTCCCGCTACAATCTTCTGCCCAATATAATTTAGTAAATATATAGACAACCCTGCCGCAATAGTTTGCATTACAAAGAAAGCAACTAACCCAACAATTTGTCCTGCACTAATTGAAGAAAGCGAAAAATTATCTACTAATCCTTTTGTTAGCATAGGAATAAATAAACTCGCTCCCGTAGAAAGCAAACTCATTAATAACGCAAAAATTAAAATTCCTTTCGGAGGATTTGTATCTTGAATAAGGCGTAAAAACTGCCTCCAGCTCCCTTTTTTCTTCATTTCATTTCTAACTTCCATTCCTGTTCATCTCCTCATGTTAAACCAAACTATTCTTTCTAAAATTAGAATACGATACAAATGTAAACTGAATGTAAACACACTTTTTCTATTTTTACAAAATATACATAAAAACTCATCTTTACAACAGATATAAACATCTGATATTATTACCTGGTACTTAATATTATTCTATGTGAATTATAGATAAATAATTTAAAACACGATATAAATCTCCAGTTAGTGAAAGGAGTATCCTTTTTGCAAACAAATATACATTCTGAAAAGGAAACAATTATTTTTATTCATGGATTAGTTGGCAATCGTCGCGCCTTCAAAAAGGAGCAAAAACGATTTTCTGCCTCCTACAACATTATAACTTATGACTTATTAGGTCACGGTGATGATAAAGGAGAAGCAATCGACTTTTCATTACAGCGTCTCGTAGATCAATTATTAAACTTATATGAACAAGAAGGTATTAAAAAAGCTCATATTTGTGCGCTAAGTTACGGCTGTTACATCTCTACAATTTTTGCACAAATGCATCCAGAAAAAGTATTAAGTATTTGTCATATTGGAGGACATTACAATAACCCTTCTCGCTTATATAGCGTATTCCAAAATTTTTGGGAGAAGCGAGGGGATGAATACTCTAAATGGCTCTCTCAATACGCAAATACTATTTTTCCAAGTGGTATACTAAAAGCAAATCCGTTTGCAGTCATTTCAAGAAATATTTACTACCGTTTCGGATTACAATTACATTCATCCATTATTGCCCAGTCATTACGACATCGGTTAGAATTCGATTTAAAGTCTAAATTAAAATCACTTCCTCACCCTATACTATGGGTAATGGGAGAGCATGATCATCTCTATAAATCTTGTCTATTTGATTTGAAATCTATTTTACCTAACGTTCTATATAAGGAAATACCTTTAGCAGGACATGCAGCGAACTTATTTCGTCCTAACTATTTCCATGACTTATATGATCGATTTTTAAATGGAAATTTAAAATAAAAACTATTAAACTTCCAATTTATACAATTATAAAAAGGCTTCCCAAGTTTCCTTGGAAAGCCTTTTCTCTATACGAAAAGTATATAAAACTACTTTTTCTTAGTATGCTTTTGTGTAACCTAATAGGTGCTTGCTCCAGTAAGAGTTACTTACAGAACTAATACGTACACCAGTTGCATCTGTTTCTGCACTAATGAACTGACCGTTTCCTAAGTAAACACCCATGTGAGAAGGACCTGATTTATAAGTATTTTGGAAGTATACTAAATCACCTGGTTGTGGATTGCTAGTTTTTGTTTTAGAGCTCCAGTATCCAGCAACTGTTTGACGAGCGCCTTTATGACCAGTTTGATTTAATACGTAGTGAATGAATCCACTGCAGTCAAAACCAGCAGGTGTTGTACCAGCATTTCTGTATGGTGAACCATTTAAAGATCTAGCGAATCCAGCGATTGAAGATGTATCTCCACCTGTTGTTGGTTTTTGTACGTCTTTACCTGGTTGTTGAACGTTATTTGTAACGTTATTGTTATTGTTATTTGTAACGTTGTTTACTCCGCCTTTTACAAACTTAACGAAGTCTGCACTTACGTAACCCGTGCGGCCGTTATGGTTAATTTTGTACCAACCATTTTCAGCGCCAGTAACGTTTAGTACTTTACCATTTGTTACTCCACCGATTACAGCGTTGTATGTAGCTGGGCCTGTACGTACTTTTAAAGCACCAGTGTTAACAACATAAGAACCACCAGTTTGAACTGTTGTAGTATTGTTGTTTGTAGTTGGTTGTTGTGTTTCGTTAGATACAGCAGAACCACCTTTTGTTACGAAGTCTTTGCTTACGTATCCAGTTCCACCATTGAAGTTGATTTTAAACCAATCTTGTACTTCACCTACAACTTGTACTGTTTTACCTTTGTTTACAGAACCTAATACTGTATGAGATGTACTTGGGCCTGTACGTACGTTAAGTGAAGAAACGTTTACTGTGTAAGTACCTGTTCCTTGTTGAACAGTCGTTCCTGTTTTGCCACCAGTCGTTACGAAGTCACCACTTACATAACCTGTTTGACCATTTACGTTTACTTTGAACCAACCGTTTTCTTGTCCAACTACTTGTAGCACTTGACCTGATTTCACTTTAGAAATAACGTTATGTCCTGTACCAGCACCTGAACGAACATTTAATACATCAGCAGTTACTGTGTATTTTAATTCAGAAGTTGTTTCTACAGTTTTTGTTTCAGTTACAGTCGTTTGAGTTTGAGTTTGTCCATTAATTTCTTTTAGCGCTTCATTTGAAACTTGTGCATGAGCAGAATCCATTCCTGGAACTGCAACGCCAGCTACAGAAGCTGCTGCTAAACCTGCAATTACTTTTTTCATAAGTTGTCTTTACTTCCTTTCCCTACTATCCTCTTAAAAAAAACTTAAAACTTTAATACTTTACAATATTATCAAAGTAAAATATTCATCCAGTTCCATTTTTTAGCAAGAGTTTTATTTTTCACACAGAGTTCATTTTAAATGAACAAAGTGAAATCCGTGTGAACTTCATGTGAACTTTATCATTAATTATAGTGTTTTTGCAATGATTTTTTCAAATTTCTTATATATCGCATGAAAATTCGACATTTCATTTAATATCTCAATATAAAACATCGCTTTTCTATCTTCTATAAAAAATTCTATTAACCTAATACAAACCACATTATGTATTTCCTTATAAAGCTCCTTACATGAAGTATACTTTCATCATGACAAAAATCACTCTATTTATCAATAGTATAATATTTTTAGAAAACTAAATTTCTATACTATCTACAATTTTGAAATAATTTGACGAATTGTAAGATTTATTTCATAAAAACCATTTCTCCTTTACAGAAAACACACACTATACCAACTGTTTTCTTTTCCGATAATGGAATTTATAGGATAATCATAGTATTATATATCATAATAAAACTTTAATTAGTAAAGGTTTTATCCCCCCGCTAATTATTAACCCTCACTACTCGGGCTACCCATTAATGCGGAATTTTATTGGAATAAAAAGAGGAGGCATATTTGTGAGAAATATAATAGATGATCCAATACAAAAAAATATAGAGCCATACTATGCTTTTATTCAATTCGTTTCAATGATAACATTACAAAAAGTATCAGCTATTGAAATACGTAAAAATGAATTAAAAAATCAGATGAAAAATGCTGGACAAAAAAACCCTTATTACGTATAAAAAAGGTGAACAGGTTATATTCCTGTTCACCTTTTATCAAATTATTTTATTTATAAATTTTCACACGGTTTTCTAACGGTTGGAATTCTTTTTCACCAGCATGTACTACCGGTTTACCAAATGGCATTTGCGCAGTGAGCTTCCAATTTGCTGGAACATCCCACTCTTTTCTCACTTCTTCATCAATTAGCGGATTGTAATGCTGCAACGTAGCACCAAACCCTTCAATTTCTAAAGCTGTCCAAATTGCAAATTGTAACATTCCTGATGATTGCTGAGACCAAGTTGGGAAATTATCTTTATATAATGCAAAGTTTGCTTGAAGGCCTTCCACAACTTCACTGTCTTCAAAATATAAAACCGTTCCATAACCACTTTTAAATGCATTCATTTTTTCTTCAGTAGGTGCAAAGTTATTTTCAGGTACAATTTTTCTTAATGTTTCTTTCGTAATATCCCATAATTTATCATGTTGTTCTCCTAATAAAACAACAACGCGAGCACTTTGAGAATTAAAAGCTGAAGGTGTATGTTTTACAGCATGATAAATCACTTCTTGAATTTTTTCATCAGAAACTACTTGCTCTTTACTAATTGCATAAATAGATCTTCTGTCTTCAATTGCTGAGTAAAAATCTTTTGCCATCATAATTCCCTCCAATTTTCAATTGAGGCTATTTCATATGTATATGTCATATTACGCCCCTCAAACTTATTATTAATAAGCTTATAACTTTATAATATCACAGCAACAAATAAACTCAAATGATAACACTTGTATTTAGAATCTTTTTCCTTTTTAAAGTTAAAATAAAAAGACCGTTTGTTGTTATCTAAAATTAGTAACAACAAACAGTCTTACTTATGTAGCGATCTAGATTCGTATTTTACTTACTTACTTAATTAACTAATCCAAATGCATACGACATTAACTTATTTGTCTCTGTAAAACGTTTTGTTTTACTTGATGTCCCCATGACTACTGTAATAATTCTGTTATCACCTTGCTTGGCAGTCCCAGTAAAACAATATCCTGCACTATCTGTAAATCCTGTTTTTAGTCCGTCCATTCCTTCTATATATAAACTTTTATTATTTTTGTTTAACATGTCGTTTGTGCTTATAACATTAATATTATTAAATGCTAGCTGACTTTGACGCAAGTGAGTCACTTCTAATATTTCCGGATAATCTTTTATAAGATGATACGCCAATTGTGCTACATCAGCAGCCGTCATTTTTGTTTCACTTCCATCTGGCTCTTGTAATCCAGAAGCATTTGCAAATTTAGCATGTTCCGACATTTTTAACTGTTTCGCTTTTGCATCCATAAGCTGAACGAAATCTTTCTCCGATTTTGCCATATGTTCTGCTAAAGCCACAGCTGAATTATTAGCTGACTCAATCATTAATGCATGATATAAATCTTTAACAGTTAATGTGTCATTAACTTGTACTGGGATTCTCGCTCCCTCTGTTTGTGCCGCCTTCGCACTCATTTTAACTGGATCTTCCCAGCGAACTTTCCCGTTATGTATACTCTCTAGTAGGAGATACGCTGTCATCATCTTAGACATACTAGCCGGTGCAAAAGCTTCATTTTCATTATATTGATAAATAATATCTCCATCACTCGCATCGATAATCATAGCCGCTTTTGCGTTAATTTCTGGTGGGATGTACTTTGGCGGGACTACTTTTTCAGTAAATCCTGCTTTAGGTAGTTCTGCCACTTGCAAAGGTTGTCCTTCTACATTCGCTACGCTCTTTTGATTTCCTTGGAATAAGAACCAACATATCCCTAAAATAATGACTAATAGGACTGTCATCCTTCCCCATTTTAACCGATTCATTTCAAAACTCCTTTAGCAAACCTTTTATACACTCACATTTAACCTTAACAACAATTCCTTTATACAGTCAAGGTAAAAAGTATATTTATTCATATACAGGAATTATTATTTTAATTTGTTTATGTTACACTTATAATACTGAAATATAAGAATATTCAACAATAAAATCTTGTAAATAAACTATTTAATAGAAGGGATTCATACAAATGCTACTTCCAAAATCATTAAAATATGGAGACACAATTGGGATCTACTCCCCTTCTTCACCAGTAACCTACACTTCTCCAAAAAGATTTGAACGAGCAAAATCTTACTTACAACAGAAAGGGTTTCGTATATTAGAAGGTTCATTAACAGGTCGATATGATTTTTATCGTTCTGGTAGTATACAAGAGCGTGCTGATGAACTAAATGCCTTGATAAGAAACCCTAATATTTCTTGTATTATGTCAACAATTGGTGGGATGAATTCAAATTCAATATTACCTTATATTGATTATGACGCTTTTCTAAATAACCCTAAAATAATGATTGGATATTCAGATGCAACTGCTTTATTACTAGGAATTTATGCTAAAACAGGAATCCCTACATTTTATGGGCCCGCTCTCGTCCCTTCCTTTGGCGAATTTGAACCTTTTGTTAACTGCACATACAAATATTTTGCAGAAACTTTACTACATGATCAATCTCTTCCTTATCATATAAAACAACCATTATTTTGGTCAGATGAATTTATTAATTGGGAAGAAAAGACGAAGGAGAAAGAACTTCGACCAAACAATTGGATTTCAGTAATTGAAGGAAAAGCTACTGGGCGTATTATTGGCGGGAATTTAAACACGATACAAGGAATTTGGGCTAGCCCCTATATGCCACATATTCAAGAAGGCGATATTCTCTTTATTGAGGACAGTTCAAAAGATGCAGCTACTATCGAAAGAAGCTTTTCATTCCTTAAAATTAACGGTGTATTTGATAAAATTTCAGGTATCATTCTTGGAAAACATGAGCAATTTGATGATTGTGGTACAAATCGAAAACCTTTTGAAATACTGTTGGAAGTACTTCAAAATCAAAAAATTCCTTTTCTAGCTGACTTCGATTGTTGTCATACACATCCAATGATTACTATACCTTTCGGTGTTCAAGTAGAGTTGGATGCAACAAATAAAACGATACATATTGTAGAATCTTGGAAAAAATGAATGCATGGCTTCTATTGTTTTACAATAAAAGCCATGATACTATATAATTTGGAATGTGAAAGATTAAACAAAATATATTTCTATATCTATCATTAAAAAAACAGGTATAAATAGATATTTATATGTAAAAGAGAGTGAATAAATGAAACCAACTATTAAAAATTATGTATTTTTACATGTAGCTTTTTTGATATATTCTATCATTATGGTTTACATGAAATGGGCAGCTCAATTTCCAATTGCTTCAATCTCATTTTTTGTTGCTTATTTCGGACTAGTTATACTTTTATTCGGATATGCAATTTTATGGCAACAAGTAATTAAACATTTCGAAATTTCAAAAGCATATTCACATCGAGGGATTATTATACTATGGTCAATGCTTTGGTCAGTATTTCTATTTGGAGATACAATTCAGTGGAATCATTTACTTGGTGCAGCTATTATTATCGTCGGAATTGTGGTGGTGACAAAAGATGAATAGTTATATGCTATTGTTTATTTTCGGGATAATTTTAGCAAATTACTCACAAATATTATTAAAAAAAGCTACTTTACAACAATACGATTCTAGAATAAAAGAATATGTGAATCCTTATGTTATTATCGGTTACTCTTTATTTGTACTTAATGCTGGATTAAATGTAATCGCCATGAAGGGCATGGAATTAAAACAAGCATCAGCATTAGAATCCTTAAGTTATATCATCATATTAATTTTCGGTTGGTATTTCCTAGGGGAAAAAATAACGAAACGTAAACTCATCGGCAACATGATTATTATCGTTGGTGTAATCGTTTATTGTATCCAATAACAAAAAGCTCCGTTTGTTACAAACGGAGCTTTTTGTTATTGACCTAAATTTTGCACCTTATCTTTCAAATCACGAACTTGATCTATCGTCTGCATGAGCTCTGAGTTTTTAAATTGCTCTACGTCCATTTTTCCTTCCTCTATCTTTTTCATAGACGTATCAATTAACGAATTTAGCTTTTCATTATATCCAACAATTTGTTGATGAAGATCCTTCGCTACATCTGGTGGCGTTAATTCATTGAAAGCTGGTATATCTTGTTTAATTTCATTCAGCTTCGTTTCTAATTCTTTTCGAGCTGTCCCATCGTTAATAGCTTTCTCTGCTAATGCCGGTGCTTCATTTGCAAATGCGCTTATTTCATTTACATAGTCTGTCGCCTTTTGAGCATAATCTATAGAGTTCTTTCCTTCCTCCACTATTGAACATCCCATTAAACCAATTGAAACTATAAATACTAATAAAATTGATTTTATTTTCATTTCAGACTCCCTTCGTCTTTATAATTGTCTATAATTTTCTCTATCATAACTTCTAGCTAAATTGCTTACAACCTTTTTTCAAATAGCTATTTATACTCTTACATGCCCTATTATTGTTACAACATCTATTTCTATATGTACGCTTATAATATCTTCAATTATATCCATATATCCTTGTCCTATAGCTGCTCCATAGTGTAATGTAATCCCCTTCTTTTCATACACTGACTGTGGCACTGAAAAAATAAATCTCCTCAAGTTTCTTTCATCAGCTGGTTCCATAATTAAAACAATCCCATCCTCATCAAACATATACGCTCGCCCTCCAACTTTACATTCACTATGGCTCAGTATTGCCTTGGTCAGCAAAATTTAAAACATAATAAGTTAAGATACACTCTGCTCTATCATAAAGTGAAACTTTAATCAGCTCCCACCTAATTTCTTTGCTTTCGCTGAATTTTGAGGTGAAGTCTTACTGCCCGGCAAATAGCGAGATAAAAATAAAAAGCATTCATTCTTTTTTATTAAGAATGAATGCTTTTTAAAAAATCAATTTCCAACTCTAGCATCTTTTTTTGACGAGGTTTTACTTTCCTTACGGGAACTCCAGCGTAAATATACCAATCATCTAAACTCTCTTTTACCATACTCATCGCGCCGACTGCCGTACCTTCTCCTACAGTTACATTTGGAAAAATAATAGAATTAGCACCAATAATCACATGTTTTTTAAAAATAACTTTTCCTACTTTCACATTCCTATATTGATTCGGGACGGTTGGCCCCATTAATGTATTTCCACTGAAATCATCAAGTACTGCATATACGATTGTTTTAGCTGAAATGTTTGCAAAGTCATGCATTTCAATCCCAATTTCCCCTCCATATAACGCTGTATACGCCGAGATGTGCGAATAACTTCCAATTGTGATTTTACCACTTAAAATGCAAAAATCATCAATTCTTACATGATTGCCAACTGATATAGCACTCGGATTATATATACTTGCTTTTTTACTAACCAATACATTTTTCCCAACAGATAAAAATCCAATTTTCTTTAGTTCTTCTTGACTATAAAAACTATTCATCTACCGACACCACCTTCTGCTCTAAACAGATTACAATTTGCTCTACTAGTTCTTTCGTCATTCCTTCCCATAAAGGTAAACTTACGATTCGTTTTGCTATTTTATTCGTTTTTGTTAAATCTGTAGACTTATAGTTTTTAAAAAGAACTTGTTGGTGGCAAGATGGTGAAAAGTATAATCTAGCTTCTATTTTCTGTTTTTTCATTTCTTCTATTACTTGTATGTTGCGAACTTCTTCTGGACAAATGATAGGCATAAATTGGTGAATAACTGCTTCTGTCTTTTGGACTTTCCACCCTTTTTTCATTAACCCAGTATTTTGTAACAACTGTTTATACCATTCAGAAATACGGGTGCGTTCTTTTAATTTTTGATCCCACTTTTTTATAGTCGCAATCCCAATAGCTGCTGCGTATTCAGACATTTTACAATTAAACCCCATCATCGTGCATTCACGATTTTTATCAAATCCGAAATTACCCATTCTTTTAATACGTTGTATATCTTCTTCGTTTTTACTATATATGAGCCCTCCTTCACCAATTCCGAACGGCTTTGTTGCATGAAAGCTATATACGATCATTCCACTAAAATCTTGACCGTAATGCATCCCTCCATTCATTAATCCAAATCCCGGCGCCGCATCTACGACAACCGGAATCCCCTTCTTCTCTAATTCTTCATATTCTTCTAAGTTCATCCATGATCCAAAGGTGGCGTACGGGACAACAATCGCAACCTCTTCTTTTAATTCTTCTATCTTATCCAAAAGTACCGTTTTATCCATATACCAATCATCTATTGAAATATCAATAAAGTAAGGTTCCAATCCACACCAAATAGCGGCTAAGGCAGTCGCAGGGAATGTAAAGCTAGGCATGAGAGCATACTTTCCCTTTCTTCTTTTCTTTAGTTGAATAGCCGCCATTAACCCTAACGTTGCGTTTGCTACTGTTGTAACAGCTCCCCTGTTTTGAAAAAACGCCGACATAATTGTTTCCTCAAAACGTTGATTTATAGGTCCATAATTCGTATATATGTGAGATGTATCAATTTCCTTCAATTCGTCCAAATACTCACTTACAGGTACAGTTGAAGCACGTAAAAAAGGAATATTCTCCATATCTATCTATTCCTTTCTATCATTTTCGGACAATATAGAGCATATCTGTTTCAGATAATCCAAATTTCCTAGCACTTTTCATTCCTTGTTTTTCCGCTATGTTATATAATTCTACCTTAAATCCTGCATTCATTAATCGTTGAATAAATCCCGATTGATTATAAATTCTCACATGATCTTCTTGACCAAAAGCTAGTTTCCTCAATTGTGGTGTTACAATTAATTCATTCTCTACAATAAAATCTACATTCATTACGATTGGTACTTGAATAATTCCCCATCCATTTGGCTTTAACACTCTATATAACTCTCGCATTGCTTTGTCATCATTAGGAACGTGTTCTAACACATGACTACATAATATTACATCAAAAGTATTACTATCATATGTAATCCTTGTAACATCAATTTCCTTCATTAATGGATCCTTTGGTTCTAAGTCACCACATACATACGTAATATTTTTATACTCGTTAAACCAATCTCTTAACTTCGCTTCAGGTGCAATATGAAGCATTGTATAGTTTCTATTTAACAAGTCCGTTTCCGTTTCAATGTACGCACGATACAATCTTTCACGATCCATCGAATTACAAACTGGACATATCCCTGTATCTTTATTCCACATCTCAAATTTATATTTCGGAAAATCATAATGTGCTGGCCAAGGTGAAAATTTTTCAAATTGTTGATTGCAATATTGACAATAACAAGATTCTTTCTCGAACATATGAGCAACTAACTTGTTTAATCCTTTTTTTATCTTTTCATTATAAATTTGATCTAGTTCGCCATTTCTTACTGCATCCTTAACTATAAATCCCGCATTTTCTAAACAATAAGATAAACTCTCTTTATACTCACTTTCGGAACTTAAAAATCCACTATTATATGCATCTATAATTAATTCAATCCACTCTTCAATTGTCATTAAAATAAAATGCATTTGTTTTTGATTTTGTCCACTATGTTGTCTAAAATAACTAAGAGGTTCTTGTATATAAACTACTTTTCCTTTCCTCATCATATCTAGCCAAGTTGCAATGTCATTAATAGCAGAATAAGCCTTTCCTTTAAAATATCCAAACTTCCCGTCAAACAAATTCCGATTAAACAAAACAGTTGTCGGCTCACCAACTACATTTTTCAAGTTTTTTAACATATAATTCCCTAATTCTTTTCCTTCAAAAAGTGTAGTTTCTTTCGCGATTTTCATATTTAATGTTGAAGGTGGTAATATCTCTCCATTCTCATCAATCAGTTCACGATATGACGTCACAAATGAAATATTTTCTAACGTCAAAAAGTATTGCATCATTCTCTCGATCTTTTCATGATGAAATAAATCATCATCTAATAAAAAGTTTATATAGTTCCCATCCGCAAGTTCTACACACTTATTAAAGTTTTCGGCAACTAATGGCGTTTCATTTTTAACATATGTAATACACTCATATTCACGTAAGTACGGTTGAATCATAGCATTGACTTCATGATTTGTACTGTCGTCAGAAATAATAATTTCTATATTTTCATATGTTTGATTCAGAGCACTGTTGAGCGCTAATTCCAAGTAATAAGGTCTATTGTACGCAGGAATAAGTATACTTACTTTCGGTAAAGAAGAATTATTATTTATATGTTGTTTTTTCTTTTCTATGTTTATTTTCTTCTCTCTAATTTTTTGGTAATAGTCTAATGTATATAATATCGATGATGGAACTATCCTTCTTGCATAATCTAGAAAATTAGTTATCGCTTTGTCTAACTCTTTTTCGGTGGATAAGAAACCATATTGTTCTCCTGCTATAATACTGTGTGAAAAATCTTCTAACCCATCCATCATTTTATTAGATTCATTTAACTGTTGATCTGGATGTAATCGAAAGTAACTAAGTGTCTCTGCTATATATACTGCTTTTCCTTTACTTAATAAAGATAACCATGAAGCTATATCTACGTTACATAAATACCGCCTCTTATCAAAAATCCCATACGGTTCTTGCAAATCATTTTTACGAAATAAAACTGTTGTCGGTTCTCCAATATAATTTTTTTGCTCCACAATTACCTTATTTCCTAATTCTGTCCCCTCTATAATCGTATCCTCTTCAAATAAACGGACAGTTGAATAAATATGTCGTAGTTCTTTCCCTTTATCATCAATTACTTGACGATGAGATGTTACTAGCTTAATTTCATTATCTAGATCATTGAAAAAGTACTTCATCATCTTTTCAATTTTATTCACATGAAATATATCATCATCCATTAAAAAATTTATATACTCACCATTCGCTTCATGAAATAACATTAACGCATTTTCAAACTGTCCGAGAGTTGATCTGTTTTTTATATAAATAATATTTGAATGATTACATAAATATTTTTGTAACATCTTTTCTGTTTCGTCATTCGTGCTGTCATCTCCAACTATAATTTCTATATTAGGGTACGTTTGTTCTAACACACTACATAAAGCCTTTTCAAAGTAGTGAGGACGATTATACGTAGGAATTAATACACTTACCAATGGAAGTTGCTCTACCACCTCTTCAGTTCTTTCAATACGAGTTCTCATTTTAACTCTCTCACCTCTTCGCATACTATTTATATACGCGACACAAAAATCACATTACTTTAACTGTATGGAGCCTATATACTTTTATGCAAACATGAAACAAAATATCATACTTTTCGTTCCTGAATAAACATATTTAATAACGCGGACATTTTATTTGCACCTTTTTTATTCATATGATCACTATCATAAAAATCATCCTCACAAAATAATGGCGAATCAAATAGATCTATGATTTGAAAAGAATATTGAGTTTGAAACTCATTTATAACTTTATAAAAATCTTCTTTTAATTTCTTACTACTACAATTGAAATAATGTGAAGTAACAGGGAATACAACAATTAATGGCTTTATATCGTTTTTTAACAGTAATTCTAAATATTTCTTAAAAATCATTTTATTTTCAACTAAAGTATGAGGATACGCCAATTTAGCATGTGAAGCTGCTCTTATTTTCCCGTGTTCTTCAAAAGGAATGTGAAGTGGAATGATATTCCATTCAGCATTTATCCAAGGCAGTATCAATGATTCATCTTTTAGTTCATCTAATAAAATATATTCAAAATGCAAATCAAAAATAGAAAGAAGTGGTTTCGGAGTATTTAGATGTAAGAATCCATCAGTGGGTAGAGGAGAATGAACTACAGTATGATGACCATCTTGAAACAATGGATAATATACTTTGTGAATTCTATACGATTCAGATGATAACGACATATCAAAGAAAAACGAGAAATAGGCTATTCCTATTAAACAATATTGAAATGAATGAGTGTTTGATAGAAGTTGTGACGCTATTAAATAATCATAGTATAGATCTTGAGATGGAAGTGTTAATTTTATTGACTTTTTTGAGAGGAGCTCCGTACTTATGCCACAATGTGGATAAGACAAACCGGTAGCAAACAATTCATACGTCGGATCACTCTTTGCTTTTTTCATAGAAATGTATAAAGACATAAGATCCGGATTTATTTGATAGATAGAAATTAATTTGTCCTTCCATTCATACATGTATTTTGTTAAATTAATAATTTTTGAACTTTGCACGCCCCTATTTATCAAGTCATTTGTAAGTTTTTCTGCGTCCACTCTCCAAATGACTATATATTGAAAAGAATTTTCTATTCGAACAACATTTGAAACGTCTACAACATGAACTATTGTTTTACATTTATTTTTGTCTAATGTATTTCGAATCCTATCCCCTGATAATTCATCACTTAAAACAATGATTTTATATTGCTCCTTCATGCACATCCCTCCATTATATGTATAATATGAAATTCATTTTTAATTCGTAACAATCATATACACCTGCAATCTAACAAAAAAATAGCTTCACCATTAGGCGTAGCTATTTTTACAATTATTTCTTATTCAAATTATATTCCTTTATCTAACTCATAAAGTTTACGATACTTTTCATTTTCTTTCAGAAGTTGTTTATGACTACCTTGCATGACAATTTGGCCACGATCAAGGAATATAACTTCGTCTACATGTTCTATTCCTACAAGATGGTGCGTAATCCAAATAACCGTCTTTTCTTCCGTTGCAGAAAACATTGTTTCAATTAAAGATAATTCTGTTTTCGGATCTAAACCGATAGTCGGTTCATCAAGTACAATGATGGGTGTTTCTTGCATAAGAGTTCTAGCAAAAGCAACCCTTTGTCTTTCCCCACCAGAAAACCGCTTTCCCATTTCATGCATTTTTGTTTGTAATCCGTCTGGAAGAGAAGTAACATGTGAAGCTAGTTGTGCTTTCTCTAAAGCTTTCCATATCTCTTCATCCGTCGCCTCTGGTTTGCCAATTCGTACATTATTTCCAATTGTCGTATCAAACAAATGCGGCTTTTGATTTAATACAGAAATATATTTAGATAAAAGATTCGTATGAGCTCGTTCACCATTCAATACAACTTGGCCATTTACTGGGCTTAACGCCCCTGTTAACAATTTTAGTAAAGTAGATTTCCCTGTCCCACTTCTCCCTAAAATAGCAATTTTCTTCCCTGCTTTTATTTGTAATGATACATCTTTTAATACAATCTCATTACTATCTGGATAACTATACGATACGTGATTCAGTTCAATATCTACATGTTTTGGTTCAATATAATCTTTCTCTCCATGCAAATCCGTTTCATCATGTAAAACACTATCACTTTCTACGCCATTAAGACGATGGGTAGATTCTACGTACGACGGTATTCGATCGATGGCATCTGCAATAGGAATAAGCGCGTTCGTTACAGATAAAGTCATTAATACGAAAGCTGCGATAACTGTAGGAGCAATTTGTTCACTTGCCGCTTCATTCCCAGTCCATATAATCATTGAAATAACTACAATACCTACTACTAATTGAATGATACTGTCCCGAATATGATACCAGCGTTTCACTCTCTTTTCGATTTTTAACAACTGATCATTTTGTTTTACATACTCATTAATAAATTCATCTTTACGACCACTTGCTTGCCAATCAGATAATCCAAAAACAGCATCTGTCAGTTTTTGATACAAACGGCTTCTGCCTTGCTTTAAAGTAACATGGTGTTTCTTCATCAAAAGTAATGATACAAATGGAAGAAGAAACACGATAATAGCTAACATACAACCTACAATAAGTGCAAACACAAGGTCAAATGCACCGATAACAAGTAAGAAGATACTATAAACAACTAGCGCTAATATACTAGGAAATATTGTACGTAAATATAGGTTTTGCAAATGCTCTATATCTTCGGATAACACTCCTAACATATCACCCGTTTGAAATCGAGAATGGAAAAATAACGCCTGTGGTTCTACTATTCTATATAGCTTCGTTCTCATTTTTTCTAATATACGTAGTACGACATCATGTCCGACTAAGCGCTCTATATAATGAAACACAGCTTGCCCTATACTAAACGCTCTTGTTGCAACAATAGGAACATATACAGCCATTACATTTTCTGGTCTAAGGGCAGATTTTGAGATTAAATAACCTGAAATAAAAAGTAACATCGCTCCTGAACTAACTCCAAGAAGACCAAGGAAAATAGTTAAAGTCATTCTACCTTTATTTTGTTTTATATAAGGTTTAACCCAGTTACTCATTTCTCTCCCCTCTCTTCCCTATGAAAATGTAATGTCTCATTCTCTAAAAGTTCTTCATACGTCCCACTTTCTTTCATTTCCCCTTTATTTAAAATAAGGATATGGTCCATTTGTTTCATCCAATGTAGACGGTGAGTTGCTAAAAATACTAACTTTCCATTAAATAGACGTAACATCGCTTGCTTTATTTCAAATTCGGTTTCAATATCAAGATGTGCCGTAGGCTCATCTAATAAAATGATTGGTTTTTTACTTAAAAGCGCACGCGCCATAGCAACACGCTGTTCTTGTCCGCCACTTAGCATACGTCCACCTTCCCCAATTCTTTCGTGCATCCCATTTGGAAGTGATGTAACGAGTGAACGAAGGCCGACTTCATTAATAACTCTTTCAACTTCTTCATCTGTTGCATTTGTTTCATAAAAACGAATGTTATCCTTTAATGAAAGCGGAAAAATATAAGGTTGCTGCGGAATATAAGCGATATTTTTTTGCCAATCTTCACGAGTAGATCCATCAACTTCTAGACCATTTACTAACATCTTTCCACTCGAAGGAGATAAAAAACCTGCTAATACGTCGATTAACGTCGATTTGCCTGCACCACTTTCACCAATAACACCAATAGCACCGTTACCTTCCCAAGTAAAATTAATCCTTTCTAATATAGCCTTTTCAGATTCAGTATTATTAACTTTGATATCTTGTAATTTCAAGCTACTAGAGGCATTCCATACTATGTCTTCGTTTAAATCTTTCTTTTGTATTCCTTTTTGTTGTTGCAAAATCTCTTCTATTTGCTCCATCGCAATTTGTCCATCTAATGTCGCATGATAATTTGCTCCCACTTGTTTAATCGGCAGAAAATATTCCGGAGCTAAAATCAAAATTGTAAGGGCTGGTAATAGTATAATCGTTCCATCTATTAAACGTATCCCTAATCCAACTGCCACAAACGCGATTGATAAACTCGTAAAGAAATCTAATGCAAAAGAAGAAAGAAAAGCAACTCGCAAAGTACGCATCGTTGCTTTTCTATACCTTTTACTTACTTTTTCAATCTTTCCTTCGTGCTGTTCACTTTTCCCTAAATACTTTAATGTTTCTAAACCTTTTAACGTATCTACAAAATGGTTCGAAAGTACACGATATATCTCGTACTGACTATCTGCCATTTTTTGCGCTGCTAATCCGAGAAGAATCATAAATATGATCACGATAGGAATCGTTACAACTAAAATGATTCCAGACTCAATATCTAGCGTAAAAACGTATAGTGCAATTAGACCTGGAACGATGCTACTTCTAATCATTTTAGGAATCGTTAATTCAATATATGTTTTAAATTTCTCAATCCCTTCAATTGATAAGGTAACCAGATGACCAGTTCCAACAGTTTGAACATACCTTGGACCTAATGTGAAATATGCCTCTATTAGTTGTTTTCTTAGTAACGACCCTGTTTTTTCAGCAAAACGTTCCACTAATATTTGTGATGTTCGAACTACTATGTGACGCGCTGCAAACGCGATACCAAAATAAACAATTTCACTTAATATTGTTTGTACTGTCTCTCCATGAAATAAAAACGTAATAGCTCGTGCTAAAAAGATTGTTTGCGCAATAATACTAAAAGCTTCTAAAATACTAATAATCGTTAACGCTACATATAAAATACGGCTACCGGGATAAGACGGAAGTCCTCTTTTTCTTTTCATTAGTACTCCAAATCGTTGTCTGACTTAACAGGTTGTCTAAATACATAATAACTCCATATTTGACTTCCGATAACGAAAGGCAAAATAGCAATCGCAAAGTAAGTCATAAGTTTTAATGCATAAGCTCCTGATGCTGCGTTGTAAATTGTCAAATCATTCATTGCTCCTAAAGAGCTAATCATAACACGTGGGAACATACCGATAAATACACTCGCACTTAGTAAAATGATTGTTAAACTCGTCATAAAGAAAGCCCAACCATCTCTTCTTCTTTTATTTAATAAAGTGGACACTAATAGTGCTACAAAAGCTCCGATTGGCACCATAATCCATTCTGTTCCATGAGCAGTGAAAATGTCGGTTTTCCATAACCCCACACCAGCAAAAACAAGAAGTGTAATTAATGAAAATGGTGCAATTTTTATTGCAGCAATTCGTGCACGTTCTCTCAATTTACCAGTTGTACGTATCGTAAGAAATTGTAATCCGTGAACAATACATAGCAGGAGAAACATTACTCCTCCAAGTAACGCAAATGGATGAAGTAATTGCAAGAATCCACCTACAACATTTTTACTCTCATCAATAGGTACACCTACCATAAAGTTTGCAATCGCAACTCCCCAAAGGATAGGAGGTAACATACTTCCAATAAACATCCCCCAATCCCATGCACTCTTCCATTTATGATTATCTATTTTCGCGCGAAATTTAAAAGAAACACCTCTTAAAATTAAAGCAAGAAGCATAAATACAAATGGAATATAAAAACCACTAAATAAAGTTGCATACCAGTGCGGAAATGCTGCAAACATCGCTCCGCCAGCACAAACAAGCCATACTTCATTCGCGTGCCAGAACGGTCCTATTGTATTTAAGTAAACTCGTTTTTCAAAATCATTCTTTCCTAAAAACCTCGAAACCATTCCTACCCCAAAGTCGAAACCTTCCAGTACAAAGAATCCAACAAATAAGATTGCAATAACTAAAAACCATAACTCATTAAGAGATAACATACTCTTCCTCCTTATCAAATGGATCATGGCTTTGATAATCCTTTTTCGTTTTCTTATTCTTGTGGCCCTTAATGGTACGAACAAATAAGTACACACAAATTCCACCCATAATTAAATACATTGATGTGAATGAAATAAGTGAGAATAATACTTCACCGAATGTTACATTTGGTGATACAGCATCTTCTGTTTTCATTACACCAAATACAACCCAAGGTTGACGACCCATTTCAGTCATAATCCACCCTACTGTATTACCGATGAATGGAAGAGAAATTGCATACACCATTAATTTTAAATACCACGTTTTTTCCGCTAAACGATCTTTTCTTGATAAGAACCATCCGTAAGCTCCTAGAAGAAGCATGAATGTTCCACTCATTACCATCGCTCTAAAACTCCAAAACATTGTATGCACTGGAGGAATATAATCTCCAGGTCCATATTTTTCCTCATATTGTTTTTGAATTTGATTCATCCCTTCAACTTGACCGCTAAACTTATCATACGATAATAGACTTAGCATATAAGGGATTTGAATTTCAAACGAATTTTCTTTCTTCTCTGTATCAATTTTCGAAAATACTGTAAATGGTGCTGGATCCTCACTTGTATTCCATAGCGCTTCGGCTGCCGCCATCTTCATTGGATGTGTCTTAATTAATTGTTGCGCTTGTGCATGACCGAAGAATAATACAAGCGCCGTTGTAATTGTTCCAACAATGATAGAAATTCGGAAAGATTTTTTAAATACTACAGTTTCTTGTCCTTTTGTAATTTTCCATGCACTTACACCAGCAATAAAGAATGCACCTGTTGCAATTGCCGCTGTAATTGTATGCGGGAATTGTACCCATAGTTGTGGGTTTTGAATAATGGCTAAGAAATCATTCATTTGCGCACGACCATCAGCTGCCATTTCATACCCGACAGGTGACTGCATAAATGCACTTGCAGTTAAAATCCAGAATGCTGATAACATCGTTCCAATTGAAAGGAGCCAAATACACATTAAGTGAATTCGCTTCGGTAATTTATCCTCACCGAATACCCATAAACCCAGGAATGTAGACTCAATGAAAAATGCCAGTAATCCTTCAATCGCAAGTGATGGACCAAATACATCACCTACAAAACGTGAATACGTTGACCAGTTCATACCAAACTGGAATTCTTGTAAAATACCTGTTACTACACCTACTGCAAAGTTAATAAGGAATAATTGCGTCCAAAACTTTGCCATCTTCTTATATACTTCTTGCCCTTTTACCACATACAACGTTTGCATGATCGCAATAATAAAAGCTAAACCAATTGACAGCGGAACAAAAAAGTAATGGAAAATCGTTGTTGATGCGAACTGTATTCGTGCCAATTCGAGCGTTTCCATACTAAAATCACTTCCTTCATAGTATTTATAATAAAAGTTAATTGAGCAATCTTATCAAACTCAATTATTAAGAAATACGAAAAGACAAAAACATTTTGTATGTATTGTCGAAAAATATGAAGTTTCAGTTTTTCAAACTATTGTAATGCTATTTTTTACCTTTTCACTATTTCTGTAGTGTTTTATTCGTTAATCGAATTGTATAATATACCTGCATAGTAAATTCAGGTTATTTTTGACGTATTATTGACATCATTTTGTCTGAAATATGTCTTTTGTCATTTTTTTGAATCAGATTTTTCTCATTAGAAAAATGTGTTTTTTCAATATACTTCTTACTTTTATATCTATAAAACAATCGTTTTTCTCTTCATACACTTGACTTTCACCCGAAAAAATGTCCTCGAAACTACCCTCGATAAATGCTTGTTTTTTGTCAAGAGAAAAATGTATTTTCAAAATTCAAACTCGAAATAATGTTATTCAAAAATAGAAAATAACTTCCCTCTTCCTCGACTAAAAGTTCATTTTTTTGTCATTTTTCCAGAATAAATAAAAAAAACTGAAAGTCGATTAGACTCTCAGTTTTTTATTTATTTTGCTGTATGTTTTCTAACGGCTGGTAAAATTTCAGTAGCAATTAATTCAATATTTTTCTCAATTTTATCAAATGGTACACCGCCAAAATCAATTTGTGCCATAAAGCGTTGTTGGCCAAATAATTCATATTGGTAAAGCATTTTCTCAATGATTTGTTGTGGGCTACCAACCATTAAAGCATCACGGTAATCTATTGCATTTGTAAATTGCTGTTTCGGATACCCACCACCGCGCAGTGTAAGCATACCAGCATTAATGTGAGGGTAATATTCACTAAGTGCATCTTGTGAATTTTTTGCCGTATAAAATAAACTCGTTGTCGCAACTGGTAAACTAGCTGGATCAAATCCACTTTGTACAGCAGCCTCGCGGTAAGCATCTACTGACACTTTAAAGTTAATTGCTGGACCACCAAGTGTTGTTATCATCATTGGCACACCTGCACGTCCCGCTTTAATTGCACTAGCTGGTGGACCTCCAACTGCACGCCAAATTGGTAAGTTATTATTTTTCGCTCTCGGAATAACCGATGCATGTGCGAGCGGTGCTCTGAACTGTCCATTCCATGTTACATGTTCCTCGTTATTAATTTTTAATAAAAGATCCATCTTCTCTTCAAATAATTCTTCATAATCATTCACGTCATAACCAAGTAAACTATATCCTCCAATACGAGATCCACAGACCAGCCACAATTTCTGCACGTCCATTAGAAATCAAGTCAATGGTAGCGAAATCCTCATATACTCGAACTGGGTCAGATGTACTTAATATCGTTGCGGAACTTGCAATTTTTATATTTTTCGTAGCTTGTGCAATAGCTCCTAAAATAACTGTATGAGCTTGTGTTGTAAAATGCGTTTGATGACTTTCGCCGACAGCAAACACATCAAGCCCTGCCTCATCTGCTAACTTAGCTGTTTCAATTAGTTCGTGAATTCTTTTTTCTGGCGTAATTTTCTCCCCATTATGTGGATTTAAAACATGATCACCAATTGAATATAATCCAAACTCAATTCCTTTTCTTATATCTATACGGTATTTTTCCATAGTTACTCTCCTCTTTAATAAAGTAGTATTAGTTTTTTTCTAAAAACGTTGGTAAGTCAAGTATATCTCCGTATTACCTATACCTTCACTTGATTAGTCAATTGATAGTGTAAAAAAAATTACTCTTGCGGTAATTCTTTTTTTTCACTATGCTTATGAACTTTCGTCATTAGCTCGTATAATATTTTCTGCTCTTCTTCATTTAATACATCATCAAAAAACGAAGATTGAAATGCAAGTTGCTCTGGCAATGCTTTCTCTAAGGCCGATTCCCCTTGCTCTGTAAGACTAATTGTTTTCGTTTTCCAATCTTGTTTTCGTACAATATATCCTTCTTTTTCAAGACGAGTTAACATTCGAGAAATGCCACCTTGTGTAACAGTTACCTTTTCAGCTAACTCCATTTGTGTTAGTGGTTGATACGTACGTATTTGCAAAAGCACATCAAATTGAGCTGTCGTTAAATCAAAACGTTTTAAAAACTCATTTGACATTTGATTACTTTGGTTCGTAAATCGTATTAAACGTAACCATATTAATGATCCTATCGTATTATCACGCATGTTTGATCACTTCCTATCGTGAATCTTACTATCACTTTACTACGCAAGTGATAAAAAAGCAAGAGAAAATGTAATAAATATAGCGATAGAGTATTGTATAAATAATGATAAGTAAGAATTCATATAAACATGAATTCTTACTTATCATTATTCTTAACTTTTCATTTCATTCATTACTATATTTAAAGCTGCCATAGCTTTTGGCCAACCAACGTAAAAAGCCATATGTGTTATTAATGCAACCAATTCATTCTCCATAACCCCATTTTGTTTAGCTAGCTTCAGATGAAATTGTAATTGTTCTGTATTACCGAGACTGATTAGTGCTGACACAGTACACAAGCTTCTTTCTCTTAATGTTAAAGTGGCATCCCGCCACACTTCCTCAAATAATATCTTTTCACTATAATGAGCAAATGCAGGTGACATTTCTCTCATTTTCTTTTTAATATGTACTTCAATAAGTTCGTTTTTCATTTTTTTCTCCCTTTATTTTCACCATTTGTGCTATTCCTTGACCAAATGACCAGTTTTCAGCAGCTGTCTCATTTAGTGTAATAAAAATATCCGAAGTTTTAAAATCGGAATATTCCGTAATTTTTAAGGATACGGATTGATACAAATCTTTTTTCTGTTGCACCGTTCTTCCCGGTCCACATGTAATAGAAACATAAATCATATTCTCTGTTCTCTTTTCTCCTCTTTCCAACAAATAATATGGATTATATAAAAATTTGTTTTGTTGGTAAGGTAGGAACATTTGAAAATAATCATTTTCAGGGATGTTAAAATGTTCAATTAATGAAAGATGGATACATTCACCCATTTTTTCCAACTCTTCTTCATTTAATATGTTTTCAGAATAATAAATCTTCACAAAAGGCATAGACTTTCATTCCTTTTCTTATTTTTAATATACAACAAAATTTCATCGTGAAATGTGTAAAATCTCATATACTGTAACACCTTTATTCACTACAATATCAGGTTTCTCTTCATAAAACTCAAACCTACTATATCTCCATTTATCCGGATTATAAACGATTACATCCCCTAAACACTTTTCATTGTTTTGTACATTTTCATTCATCGTGTTTAATTGAGTCCCAACCAGCGTTTTACTTTGAGAAATACTTCCCGCATATTCAACAACATATCTACTTTTCTTAAATCCATCACTTAGATTAACAACTAATGGAACACCTATATGTATTTGTTGCCATCCAAAAGATTGTAAAATATTATCATAATATCCTTCAAAGATAAATTTGTTCATTCCTTCATGGCCATTCCAAATATATAAAGGTGCATAACAGTTATAGAAATTCCCGTCCTTACCTACCTCAGTAATTAAATAAGCTTTAAAATTCAGGTCTTGAAAACCATCAGTTTTATGCCCATTATCCTTTACCCTATTCCTAATAATCTTTATATTATAATCCTTTGGCAAAATGACCTTATATTGCATTCCAATCATGTTTATCACTCGCTTTCAATCTTATATACATTATGATAAATCGATAAGTGGCTAACGTAAAATAGGTATAAATTATATTTGGTATCATTTATAATGATAGTGCATAAGGGGCTGAGATACATGGAAATAAATGATCTTATTATATTCAAAACTGTGGCCAGTGAGGGTTCTATTAGTAAAGCTGCTAAAGAGTTAGGATATGTTCAACCGAACGTAACTGAGCGAATCAAAAAATTAGAACAAGAATTAGAAACGCCTTTACTACATAGAGATAACAAAGGTGTTTCCTTGTTACCTGCTGGTGACATTTTATTAGATTACACGAATAAAATATTAACTCTATTAGAAGAAGTAAAAGATGAAATTAAAACGAGTGGTTCTTCTTATATAATAGCGACGTCACAATCTATTTTGACAAATTATTTAAGTAAGCGTATTAAAGTAAATTTCAGAAATTATCAAATATATGTAGAAAGTAGTAGTCATTTGCAAAAATTACTGCAGCAACAAAAAGTTGATATGGTCATAACTTATGAGGATTATCCTGACGCATCGTTTAAAAAAGTGTTCACAACCTCAATTTCTGTAGGCTTATTAAAAGCGAAAGAAAAATGTACCATTGATTATTCAAAAGAAATTTTCTTCGTTAGCAATGACAAAAAGTGCCCTTTTAGGAATAAGACAATACAATTTCTAAAAGAAAACAATCTATCTCAGCGACAACTTCAACAGTTGGATTCTTATTCGCTTATGGAAGAGTTTATTGCTGATGGAAAAGGAATAGCTTTTTTACCGATTAAAAATGATACATTAGTAATAATTGAAGATGTTCCCCTTGAGAATTTAGCTGTTCATTTTTTTACGAATCAAACCTTTATAAAGCATATCCCTGATGAACTATTTGATTAATAAAATGACTTTGATTACAAACTTTTTTCAAAATAAAAATCCCTCTTTAACGAATATAAAAGAGGGATTTTTATTTTGTATACAATTGATTTTTCACACGTTTTGCTCCACTTCTGTACTTTTCTCCTTTTTATTCCTTTTAAAACTCTTCAATTTCTTAACCGTCCCAACCAATCCTTTCGGAAAAACGAGTAGCACGATAATATACAATAAACCTAGAATAATCGTCCATCTTTCAAAAATCGGATATTCCGTCGCTAGTTCTGATAAATAATATTTTAGTGATTCAATAATCCCAGACCCAGCAATAGCTCCAATTAATGTTCCCACTCCTCCAATCATTGTCATTAAGAGTGCATTTAGTGTCATTTCAATTGAAAATACAGTCGTATTGACAAAGCGCAATGTAATAACAAATAAACCACCGCTAATTGCAGCTACTATTCCTGCGACTACACTTGCGATTATTTTATAATGGAGGACTTTATATCCAAGTGCTTCAACACGTTGTTCATTTTGTGAAATTGCCTTTAATACTTTCCCAATAGAAGACTTTGTAAAAAGACGTAATAGAATAAAAATGAAGCATAAACATACAAGTGATACATAATAAAAAGTAAAACGATCACGGAATATTTCTGGTACCCCAAATGTAAAACCATCTCCTCCGTGAGTAAGCCCACGCCATTTTTCAGCAAGTACGAAAAACAACTGTGAAATAGCAAGTGTTAACATTGCATAAAAATGACTTTTCAATCGTAAAGAAAGCAAACCAATTATATAACTAACGATTGCTGAAACGATAATTGCAGCTACTATTCCAATTAAAAAGTTCGTTATTGATACGCCTTGTCGATCAAATAAAAGCGCTACCCCATATGCTCCTATCCCAAAGAACATACAATGACCGAACGATACAATTCCTGTATACCCAAGCAATACATCAAAACTCATTGCAAAAATAGCAAAGATGAAGATTTGAGTGAACAAAATTAACAGGCTCCGTGAATCATTTACGAACGGAAATACACTTAAACAAATGAGCATACATACTCCGAAGTATACTTTAATTCGGTCCGATGTGTTGTTCACCATTTCACCCCTTTTCACCAACAAGTCCAGTTGGCTTCACTATTAAGAAAAATAGTAACATTAACATATTAATTGCAAGTGATAAATCTGGTATAAAATACGCTGTAAAAGCACCAGCTAATCCGACAATTAAAGAAGCAATAGCTGAACCTTGTACGCTTCCTAATCCACCGATAATTACTACTATAAATGCTAAAATTGCATACTGCATGCCCATCTCGGCGAAAATAACGCCCGAATACGGTGCTAATAAGAATCCTCCCAAAGCTGCCATCCCTGCCCCTAATAAAAAGACGAAAGAAAATATCGCTTTTACATTAATACCAAGCGCTTGAACCATTTCTTTATCCATTACACCTGCACGGATCATAAGACCTATCTTCGTCTTTTTGAGTAATAGTAGTAGTGCAATGTAAATAATTATCCCAATCAAAATAACAAATAGACGATATTTAATTAATATAATACCTCCGAATGTAAAACTTCCTTGTAACCATAACGGTAATTTTGCACTAATAGGGTTTGGCCCCCAAAATATTTTAATACACTCACTAAGAACGAGCATTCCTCCAAGCGTAACGAGCAGCTGTCGAACATGATTTCCATATACCGGTCTAATAAGAAACCTTTCTAAAATAAATCCTAGGAACATTCCCATGGCTACTGCTCCAACTAAAGCTAATATATAACTTCCTGTCATATTAAATAACCAAACACCTGTAAATGCTCCCCATGCAAATAAACCACCGTGTGCAAAGTTTAAAACGCTCATTAGACCGAAAATAAGTGAAAGCCCTGATGCTAACAAAAAAATGAGCATCCCTGTTGAAATCCCATTTACAAATAAATTGATTAACACATCCATCCTTTTCACCTCGGATTCATGTTAAGAGATTCCTAAATATTTATGACACATTTCCTTATTCTTTTTTAATTCATTCATAAAACCGTTATGAACAATTCGTCCGTTATCCATAATGTAAAAATAATCGCCAATTTGACTAGCCATCATAAAATTTTGCTCAACAAGTAAAACTGTTGTTTTCTCTTTCATCTTCAAAATAGCTACCATTAATTTCTCCACCATTATCGGGGATAGCCCTTTGCTCGGTTCATCAATAAGTAATAATCCATCACTATTAATAAACGCTCTTGAAATAGCCAACATTTGCTTTTGCCCTCCGCTCAAGAGCCCACTTTTCTTATTCCAAAACTGCTTTAAATCCGGAAATAGTTCTAGCATCCACTCTATTTTCCCTTCTACTTCTTCACCTTTCCCCCTAGCAAGAGCGAATGTTTCTTCTACTGTCAAATCATGAAAAATACCTTGATTTTCTGGTACATATCCTATTCCTTTCCTTGAAATTAAATGTGTAGCTAATCCACTTACTTTTGCACTATCATAATAAATTTCACCATCTGCAATGCGGTGAAACCCCATCACTGAACGTAATGTCGTTGTTTTCCCTGCCCCGTTTCTACCAAACAGTACAGTAATCGTCCCTTTCTCAACAGTAAGAGATACTCCTTGCAAAATATGAAACTGATCTAAATACGTTTCTATATTATTCACTTGTAATAGTGCCACTATATAATCCCCCTAAATAAGCACTTTGTACACGCTCATCTTTCATAATTTCTTCTGGCAATCCTTCAGCCAATAACTCTCCATGAAATAAAACGATAAGATGATCTGACAAACCTAGTATCATATCCATTTTGTGTTCGATAAGTACAATTGTGCTCTCTGGATGTTTCTTAATATTTTCAATCACTTGTAATATAGCAGGGACCTCTTCAACCGAAATACCTGCCGTCGGCTCATCAAGTAATAACACATCCGTTTTTAAAGCTAATAACATCGCAAGTTCTAGCTTTCTTTTCTCTCCATGTGCCAAATCTTTCGCTAATACGTTCTCTTTCTCGTGAAGTAATACTGTTTTTAAGAAACGTCTCGCCTCTCCAACTTGTTGCTTTAATTTTGCTGAACTCGGGAAAAAACTATAGTAATCTTGTACGAATGATTGAACACTTAAACGGACATTTTCAAGTACCGTTAATTCTGGGAATATGTTTGTAAGCTGAAAAGAGCGACCGATTCCTAAGCGTGTTCGATCTGAAATCGATAGTTTTGTAATATCTTGCCCTTTAAAATACACTTCACCTGTTGTGGGTGAAATCTGTCCACTTAGTAAATTAAATAATGTTGTCTTCCCCGCACCATTTGGCCCGATAATAGAAATGAGCTTTCCTTTTTGGACAGTTAAATTTACATCTTTAATAACATGATGTTCACCAAAAGATACGCTAAGATTTTTCGTCTCTAGCAAATGTGTCACGAAATCCCTCCCTTTAAAGCCGTGAGTATGAAAGAAATATGTATAAAGAGGGTCCCCCCTCTTTATACAAAAACAACAGAAAATTCAGTCTATTTATTTTGAACTGGTGGTTCTGTTTCTTTCATCGTTAATTCTCGCTCTAACACTGGCACCGGATAATCAACACCGTCTTGCTTTTTCAATGTGATAGAATACAGTATCTGCATGGCTTGGTGGTCCTTCTCTCTAAACTTCATCTTTCCTTTCGGTGTATCAAATTCCATTCCTTCCATTTTCTTAATCAAGGTATCTACATCTGTATCACCTTTTGTTTTCTTTAAGGCTTCTACAATAGAAATTGCTGCTGACATTCCTCCCGCTGTAAACAAATCTGGCACTGCACCATTAAAACGTTTTTTATGCTCTTCAACTAGCCAATCATTCACTTTATTTTTTGGAAGTGTGTGATAATATACAGAAAAACCTTGCATACCTACTAATGCATCCATTGTTTTTAATGCTGGTATATCTGGCGCACCTGTAGAAATTTTAATACCTTGCGCTTCCACATTCATATCTTTCAACTGTTTCCAAGGTGAATTTGCCCCTGCCCAAACGATAAATAAATAATCTGGTTTTGAACTAATGATATTTTGAATATTCGCTGTAAAATCTGTTGAATTTGTATCCGCGTATTGCTCATTCACAATGTTCGCACCTAATTTTTTCGCACCCGCTTTAAATGCAGCAATCCCTTCACGACCAAAAGCGTTATCTGGGGCAAATGTCGCAATCTTTACATCTTTTTTCGCAATTGCTGCTGCTCCTGCAATCGCATCTTGTGAGGAACTTCTTCCAGTTCTAAAAATATATTTATTCCAGTTCTTCCCGGTAATACTATCCGCAACTGCCGGTTCTACAACCATAATCTTTTCATATTCTTCAGCCAGTGGTAAAACCGCTAACGTATCACTTGAACTAGACGATCCAACTAAAAAATCAACTTTCTCTTCTTCTAATAACTTCGTAGCTTTTTTAACTGCTACATCCGCTTTCGTTTCTGTATCTTCTACAACAAACTTAATCTTTTTCCCATCTACTTTCCCAGTTCCACCAGTTGCATAATCTAACCCTAATTCAAATCCGTTCACTGTTTGTTTTCCATACGATTCTAGCGGTCCTGTTAAAGAAGCAAGGACTCCTACCTTAATCGTTTTTTCATCCTCTGTACTTGTTTTCTTTCCTGAACAAGCTGCCGTTATTAATAACGAACCTAAAACACAACCAGTAAACATTGTCTTTAGCCACTTACGTTTTTTCATCGACATTGTGATCCTCCCCATACTTTACTTTCTGATAGAATCAAACACGCCAAAATCCCCTGTCCGTAATCATGACTAACTAATTCGATAGATAATGGAAAACTCTTGTAGTACCCTCTACATTCGGCACAAATATATAATCACCTTCCTATGTAATGGAAACGGACATACAATCAATATATATTCTGCAATCCAATTGAAAATACTGTTTCATTTCAGCAATGACCATACAAAAAGACTAACTTATTTTTAAGTTAGTCTTTTCCCCTTAATTAGAGTTAAGTTCTACTTTCTCTAACCCTTCAGCCAATTGTTTCTTATCTAGTCCTTCTCCTATTACTACTAAGTTTGTCGGGAAACCGAAGTCTTGTTCTAATAAAGTTGGTACTCCGAACGAATATTGGAATAGGTGAGGGTATTTATCTCCACGGAATTTCACAAAACCTTTCACTCGATAAATACTATCTGGTAAATTCGAAAGCCATTCATATAATTTGTCTTGATCAATCGGTTTCGTAAATTGATATGTCATCGTTTGTATATGTAAATGCTGTTTGACATGTAGTGTCTCATGTTCCTCATCATTTGGAAATTCTGCTTCTTCTATATCTTTTAAAGATATATTACAATACTTTGTCTCATACATTTTCGCATGATCATTTATTGCCTTTACTTCTTCAAATACTGTGTTCTTATCTTCATCTGTTAGTAAATCTGCTTTATTAACAAGAATGTGACTACCAAATTTAAGTTGCTCATGCAATAGCTGTTGTACATTTGCACTTAATATACTTCGGTTTAACCACCTTACTGCATCTAAAACGACTACAATTGATTTCACTTCCAGAAAAGGAGCTAAAATTGGCGAGACACACGCGTCTAACACTTCAATTGGATGCGCAACACCTGTCGTTTCTATATAAATTACATCTGGTCTTTCTTGTTGGTATAACGAATGTAATTGTATTTCAAGCTCTTCTTTTAACGTACAACAAATACATCCTTTAAGAAGTTCTCTTAAAACATTCTCTTTTCCAATAATATCTGTATCTACCGAGTATTCACCAATTTCATTCATTAATACTGCAACTTTTCTATTCTTCTTTTTCTCTGCTAACAATAAATTTTGTAATAATGTTGATTTTCCACTACCTAAAAAACCACCTAATATATGAATCTCCACTTTATTCATTCAACCGACCATCCATTTCTTTACTTCAAATGTATTCAAAGCGTAATAATTACGATTTATATTTATCATTTTATTAAAAGAATGACCATTTGTAAATATAAGAGATTCACTGTTCATTTACTTCATATGCAACTCTAACTCCAGACTCAATTGCCCCTTGCATCCACCCATGTGTTAATGTCGTATGCTCTCCTGCAAAGTGTACTTTTCCAGATGGTGGTGTAATATACGGAAATAACTCGAGCTCTTGGCCTGGTTCGAAAGCTGTAAATGCACCGCAAGAATACGGATTTTTACTCCAGCTAAAAGATGTTCCAGTGACAAACTCACTATAGACGATGTCACCGTATATTTCCGCTAAATTTTTTAATGCGTAACGAATACGATCTCTTTGCGGGAGACTATCCCATGTTAACGCCTCATCTGCCCACGTATAACTTGCTATAACGATAGCTGGTCCTGGAGTATGAATGCCATAACTCGGATAGTATGTAAACCGTATCGGTAAATCAGTAATAGATTTACCTCCACACTGTCCCGCTTTCTCCCAAAATCTACTTTTAAACTCTATTGCAATTTTAGTTGCAGCAATATAATTTAATTCACGAATTGCTCTTTTTTTAAAATAAGAGAATAAATAGTATGGCTGAACTTCTACAAATCTTAACGCTGAAAATGGAATTGTAATAATAGCAAAATCACTTGTTATTGTAAATTGCTCTAACGTTTGTTCATGATTTCCTTGTAACATTACTTTATTATCTTCTTGTATAATTTTATCAACCTTATACTGCATTAAAATATGTTCCCTTAATTGTGGTAAGAATGCATTCGATAACTTATCCATTCCACCAGTTATTTCATAATATTTCGTTGTTGAAGTAAAGAAAATCATTTCACGTAATACTTCAATTAAGGACATTCCCATATAAGCTTCCATATCAAGAAGTACCCCAATCATATCTATTGCACCATCTGAATAATACTCCATTAAAAATGAACCAAGCGAATACGTTTTATACTTTTTTTCAACGATAAGCCAGTTTTTATCAGGATCCTTCTTAATATAATTTAGTATTGGTTCTAATACTTCAATCATTAGCTCTTCTGCCGTTTTTCCTTTTTCTTTATCCAAAACCGGATATTCAAGTACACTTGGATCATTTTCAAACACATTCAATCTCGTTTGAATGTTATTCGTATAAATGATATCTGCAAAAGTTTTATTTATAAAAAGGTTTAAAGGTAGTTTAAATTTATGAATATACGCTAAGGTTAACTTATGGGTGTCAGGGATTCTCATCGGTCCCGCATTAAAATATAAACCCACACTAAATGGTTCCCGAATCGTATACACTCTGCCACCTATTCTGTTATTTGCTTCTATAATCGTTACTTCGTGCCCAGCCTCTTTTAATAAAGAACCTGCAACTAATCCAGAAATCCCTGCACCTGCAATCGTAATCCGTTTTGGGTTATTCTTTTTAACAAGCCCTGCATGAATAATATGAAGCATTTCTTCCATTGTTAATGGGTTCCCCATACCATTTCCCCTTTTACAAAGGATTTTACTGAATTATATTCGGTTCACTGAATTCCTATGTTTTGTTCGCGGATTTGCACGGATACATTTTCAAATACTTGAATATCTTTTATAAAATGTAATAAACTAGATATGACTCTATAGAAGTAAGACGTATTATCTTACATAATAAAATCAATGAAATTGCGAGGAATTTTGAAATGAAAAAAGGTATTAACCGTGTTGTATTAGTAGGAACAGGAGCAGTTGGATGTAGTTATGCTTACTGTATGATTAACCAAGCCGTAGCTGAAGAATTTGTTTTAGTCGATGTAAATGAGGCAAAAGCTGAAGGGGAAGCAATGGATTTAAGTCATGCTGTTCCATTCGCACCAGCTCCAACTAGAGTATGGAAAGGCAGCTACGAAGATTGTAAAGATGCTGACCTTGTAGTTATTACAGCTGGATTACCACAAAAGCCAGGCGAAACACGTTTAGATTTAGTTGAGAAAAACGCTAAAATCTTTAAACAAATCGTTCGCAGTATTATGGATAGCGGATTTGATGGCATCTTCTTAATCGCAACAAACCCTGTAGATATTTTAACTTACGTAACTTGGAAAGAATCTGGTTTACCGAAAGAACGTGTAATCGGTTCTGGTACAACGCTTGATTCTGCTCGTTTCCGCTATATGTTAGGTGAGTACTTCGATATTGGTCCACACAACATTCACGCTTATATTATCGGAGAACACGGCGATACTGAACTTCCTGTTTGGAGTCATGTTTCCGTTGGTATCCAAAAACTACAAACACTGCTTGAAAAAGACAACACGTATAATCAAGAAGATTTAGACAAAATTTTCATAAACGTCCGTGATGCAGCTTACCATATTATTGAGCGTAAAGGCGCAACTTATTATGGTATCGGTATGTCACTTCTACGTGTTACAAAAGCAATTTTAAACGACGAAAATAGTGTATTAACTGTATCAGCTTACTTAGAAGGTCAATATGGTCAAAAAGATGTTTATATCGGGGTGCCTGCTGTTTTAAATCGCGGCGGTGTTCGTGAAATTTTAGAGGTTGAATTAAGTGAAGAAGAAGAATTAAAATTCGATCACTCTGTTCAAGTATTAAAAGAAACAATGGCTCCGGTTCTTTAATTAAGATAAAAAAGCAATCCAATTTATTTTGGATTGCTTTTTTATCTTAATTATCCCCTATGACCTTTTAATGATTTTCTATCATTTCTTATTTTTTAGTCGCATCCTCATTATTTATATCAAGTACATCTAATAAAAAGATAAAGATTGGTATCCCGATAATAAGCCCCCATATTCCGAGGAAATGCTCTGAGAAGATGAGAATCATAAATGTATAAAAGATTGGTAAATTTGTTTTTGCAGACATAAACTTCGGATTTAAAAAATAACTTTCAAGAGCGTGGATTACTGTTATGAACACAAGTATGTATACTACGTACATAACTCCGCCTACGTTGTAAGCAATGATACAAAGTGGAAACAAAGAAATAATCACACCTGCAACAGGAATCAACCCTAGTAAGAAAACCATAACAGCTAATACAAGTAGCTGTGGAAATCCTAAAACAATTAATGCAATGACAGTAAGAATACAATTTACAACGGCAATTAAAAACTGAGCTTCAATTACTTTTCCGAACGATCTTGCAAATCTTTCACCAAAATATGCAATTTCCTCATAAAAGATTTTTAACTTACTATCTTTAAACTTAGATGTAAATGTAATAATACGCTCTTTTTCTAATAAGAAAAATAAGCTTAAAATTAGAGATAATAATATTTGTAAACTTACCTTCCCTATATTTGCTATTGATTGATATATGACATCTACACCTTGTTCTATATATTTTGATACTTCCATCCCATTAATTGTCGAAAGTACATATTTAACGATTTCATTATCAGGTGGATTTTGAAAAAACAGTTTAAATTGATAAATTAATTGTGAAATTTGTATCGTCAGCACAGGTAAATATTTATATAACGTTGTGCCTATAAAGGAAACTAGTATTATATACAAACATGCAATAACAATTTTCCGGTTTACTTTCAATTTTCTTGAAATAAAACGTTGAAATCGATCCATTAAAAACGTCAGTATAAACGTAATTAATATTAAATTGATCATACTTTTTAATGCATATAATACAAGCGCTACTATTATTAAAACGAGAAACCGTTGAAACCCTCTACTTCGAAAAAAACTCTTTACTTCATTCATTAAAAATTAACCTCCCCCTTCAATGGATGGAAATTGAATATATTACATTTTATGAACTCCTATAGACAATCTTTCTTACTAATTAAGAAGAATCCTTTTTTTCTTTTCATATTGTTAGATTCGTTTAACTGGAATCCACCAACATATTTCGGTGGACTCCAGTTATTTTTCATATAATCTTTTTATAAACTAGGTGATTTTCTATTTTTAGACTGCTGTTCATACGCATATCCCATATTGAAAAGCTCTCTTTCACCAAACTGTTTCCCTACAAACACTACACCGATTGGTTCTCCATTTTTATCATATCCAGCAGGAACCGCTAATTCCGGATAACCAGCTACAGCTGATAGAAGAACTTCATCGTTATTAATCATAACTAGAGCATCCAAACCTTGTTCTACTAAATACCTATCTAGCTCTTTTTTTGCATTTGCTTGACTCGTTTGTACTACGTTTTCGAACTCTTCTTTCGTTATAGCAGATTTTTCAGACCCCTCAATTAATGTTTGTCCGTACTTTATTCGTCTTTTACTATCCTTTTTATTAAACGCTAAAATCTCTTCTAACGATTTTACCGGTACATTCTTTTGCTGTGAAAGATAGTCGTTTACATTATGCTTGAACTCATATTCTAAAGTTTGCAAATTATCTACACCCCCATTGTTTAACTGAATATAATCAGTCAATATTGCACCTGCATCTTGAAGGTCTTTTTTTATTTTTTCTGCTACTGTTTTTCTATTTTCATCTTGTTGGTCTACAGAAAAAAGAAGCCCTATCTTTTTCCCTTTTAATCCATCTATTGATAAATCCTTTGTATAATTAATTCTTTCTTTATCTTTCATTTTTTCTGTCATAACATCTTTTTCGTCATAACCTATCATTGCATTAAATAACGTTGCTGCATCTTTTACTGTTCTTGCTATAGGTCCTGCTGTATCAAGAGTTTCAGCTAATGGAATAATTCCTGTTCTACTTACCATACCTAAAGATGGACGTAACCCAACTACTGATTGCTGCGCCGCTGGTGCAACAATCGATCCCGTCGTTTCTGTTCCAATTGCAAGCGGCGCAAAATCTGCCGCAACTACTGTAGCAGATCCTGAACTTGATCCTGAAGTATCGAATGTAATCGGACCGTACGGGTTTAAATTTTGTCCTTTCTTCCCGCTATACCCGCTTGGCATTGTAAAAGATAAATAGTTCGCCCACTCAGACATATTCGTTTTTCCTAAAACAAATGCTCCTTCTTCTTTCAACTGCTTCACAATTGTTGCGTCTTGATCTGCAATCCAATCTTTTAATACATAAGTTCCTGCACTAGTCGGCATCACTTTTTCCGTCTGTACATTATCTTTTACAACGACAGGAATACCATATAAATTCGAATTTTTGTTTCTACCCCGCTCTTGATCTAACTTTCTTGCTTCTTCCATCGCATTAGGATTTATCTCTGTAACAGAATTTAATGTTATTCCATTTTGATCATGTTCTTGTATTCTAAAGAGATAAATGCTCGTTAATTCTTCATATGACAACTTTCCGTCATCAATCATTTTTTGAAGCTCATCTACAGTCGCATTTACGACTTCTTTTTCTTTTATCTTTACATTTTCTATATTGATTCCTTTAAGCTGATTATGTATCGGTTGTAGCACTCTTTCTTTATCATATACAATACGCTCAGGTTCCTTTGGAAAATAATTTTTATACACGTAATATCCGCCGGCACACGCTAATAAGACAATGCCTCCAGTGATAGACAGCGTTACCTTTACCCATTTCTTCATGTTGCTTCCTCCACTCTATAAGATGCTTAGCTATACAAAAAAGAGAGTTACCTTTTACTTAACTCTCTCCAATCAAAATGCTAAATGAAAAAATGAAAGATTTCAATCTAATTACTTCTTTTTTTGCATTTGCTTTGCTAACATTTCTTTCACTTGATTATACGTTAATCCTGAATTTTTATTTAAACGCTTTACTTCCTCAACATCAGTACCTACCACTGTATATTTTTTCTCATCATTCATTTTTCTAATTCCCTTCTCACCGTATTATTTCTTATATTTCTTCCCTAAATGCGCATAAATTAACACCACTACAAAAAGGAAGCTGTTTTTAAGCACAGCTTCCTTCTCGTTACATATTGTATTTCTTAATAAAATTTCACTACATCTTCAGTAGGCAAGAACGTTCTTTCTGCTGGTTGTTCGTTTGGTTCACCAAATGGCATTTGACCTACTAAGCTCCACTCTGCTGGAATGTTCCAAGTTTCTTTCACTTCAGCATCTACGATTGGGTTGTAATGTTGTAATGATGCACCAATTCCTTCAGCCGATAATAGCATCCACACAGTATGTTGTAACATCGCATTTCCTTGATGAGACCAGAATGGGAACTGATCTTTGTATAATGGGGCATTTTCTTGCATTTTTTCTACAGTTGCTTGATCTTCAAAGAATAGAACTGTTCCTACACCTGCATGGAAGCCTTTTAGTCTTTCTACAGTCGCTTCAAAGTTTTCTGCTGGTACGCGTGCTCTTAGTGTTTCTTTAATGATATCCCAAAACTTTTCATGCTCTCCATCCATTAATACAACCATACGACCACTTTGCATATTGAAAGATGTTGGTGCGTGTAAAGCTGTTTTTAACACTTCTTCAATTCTTTCTTTCGTAATTGCATCGTTTTTTGCTACTTTACGAATTGAACGGCGGTTCACGATTGCTTCTTTTAAGTTTGTTGTAGTTGCTGACATTTTAATTCCTCCAAATGTTTGTTTTATAATTTATTTTGTTATTTCATAACAAGCGAATTAGCAATATCCATCGGTATTACATTGCATACCTTCAAAGGAATTTGTTTTATCCTTTTCAATTTCTTTATCAATGACCCTTTCTAGTGTTTCTTTACTAGCAAGCCCTTGAATGACTTCATCTCCAATCATGACAGTTGGAACAGCCATAATATTCGCTTCATCATATGCGTGCTGAATTGCTTCTTGATGCTTTTCTTTATATTTACGAGTTACTAAAGCATCTTTAAATTCCGCCTCAGGAAGTCCTACTTCTACCGCTAATTTTGTTAACACATCAATATCTTCAATGTTTTGCTCTTCTTGGAAAAATGCTGTGAATACGCGGTGATGATACTCATTACCTAGTCCACGTTCTTTCGCAAATTGACATCCTTCGAAAGCTAAATGTGTATATGGATGTGGTGAAACACGTGGCAAGCGCATATCAATTCCTAACTTCTTCGCTGTCGGAAGAATGAAAGCATCCCATGAACCTAATTTTTCTGGTTCATTCCATGGATCTATTTTTGAATATGGACTTGGACGTAATTCAAATGGCATCCATTCAATCTTTACATCTTTCTCTTTCGCTACCTCATCTAATGGACCTTTTGCTAAAAAACAAAACGGACATATAAAATCTGAGTATACTTTCATTTTTACAGTCATAACTTTTACACCTTACCTTTATCGTTGTAATCAAATCAGTTACATTAGTGATAAAAAAATATAAATATTATTTAAGCATTCATTTTTTCTTGCAAAGTTTCAAACAACTGCCCCATCGTAATATTTCTCAAAACTTCTTCCATCGCGGATTGTGCTTGAATTAAAATAATTTCTAACACCGCTTGAATGTTCGCCCCAATTGGACAATCTGGATTCGGTTGGGCGTGAATATGAAATAGCTTGTCTTCTTCGACTACGTTCACTGCATGATACACATCTAACAATGTGATTTCATGTAAATCCTTTAGTAATCCCGCGCCACCCGGTCCACGATTTACGTAAACAAAGCCAGCTTGTTTCAAGTACGACATGATTTTACGAATGACTACTGGATTTGTATTGACACTCTCAGCCATATAGTCTGAAGTACAAAGTGAAGATGGATTGTTTTTCAAAATAGATAAAATATGAACAGCTATGGAAAAGCGGCTACTAATTTTCATCGTAATCACCACCTTGATGTAATCATTATAGTTACAACTAAAAAATAAGTCAATCCTTTTCATAGATTTTTTATAAGTAAATTAAAAAGTGTCCCATTATGATATATGAGACACCTCTTTTTATTCTGCAAATAGCGATTGAAATTCTTCAATAAATAGCTGCACAGCGATTGAAGAATCCTTTAATGAAGGAACAGCTAAAGCAATTTCTCTCCATACTTGTGGTTCCAATTCTCTCGTTTGCACATTTTTTGGTAAATTCGTTAAAGATAATTCAGCTAATATTGCAATGCCTAATCCTTCTTGAATCATATTTAAAGCTGTAGTAACTGTCGAAATTACATACTCAGCCCGAAGTGGTACGTTTGCTTGTTTAAACATATCAATAATAGGTGGTTCGTATCCGCCCTTACATAATATGATCGGTTCATTCTCTAAATCACTAATTGTAATAGAGTCCTTCTTACAGAGAGGATGATCCTCTCTTAAGATAGCAACCATTTTCCCCTTCGTTAATGGAACAATCTCCATATCTTTATTAGGCAAAATAACAATTCCTATATCAATAACCCTCGATACTAACCAATCTTCAACTTCTTTAATCGTTCCTTCACAAAGAACCACTTCTAATTTCGGATACTTCTCCTTAAAAAGGTTTATCATTTTGGGTAAGAAATGTGCAGAAGCACTCGGAAAACTACCAATTCGAATCGTCCCAACTTCGTGTCCTTTCTCCATCGCAACTTCTTGTTCAATCTTCTCTACACCGTTCAAAATCTCTCTAATATGTACAAGAATCCTGTTTCCTACATCCGTAACGAGGAGCCCTTTTCGTTTATCACGTATAAGAATAGTAACGCCTAACTCTGACTCAATACTTGAAATCGCATGACTAACAGCTGGCTGCGTCATATTTAATACCCTGGCAGCTTTCGTAAAACTACCTAACTCAACAGTTTTTATTAATACTTGCAGTTGTGTAATGGTCATAACTAATCACTTATACTCCTCATAAAAAAGATTCATTTTATTTATTACAGTCGATATCATATCATAGTGAAATGAATAACAACAAGGAGGTCTTTCAGTGACACAGCTTTCTCGAACTAAGACGGCCATAATCCTTACCTTTCTCGTTTTCATGTGGGGAATCAATTGGCCTTTATCAAAGTTTGCCCTGCATTATACACCACCTGTTTTATTTGCAGGCGTTCGAACTTTAATTGGAGGATTCATTTTACTCCTGTTCGCATTACCGAAATACAAAGAGTTACATTTAAAAGAAACGTGGCATTTATACGTTATTTCTTCTTTACTTAACATCATTATATTTTACGGATTACAAACTGTCGGCCTTCAATATATGCCTGCTGGGTTATTTTCCGCCATTGTATTTCTACAACCAGTTTTACTCGGTATTTTCTCGTGGATATGGCTTGAAGAATCAATGTACGGCTTGAAAATTTTCGGGCTTGTTCTCGGATTTATTGGTGTAGGTGTTATTAGCTCTAGCAGTTTAACAGGACATATTTCTATTATTGGAATCCTTCTCGCGTTAGGATGCGCTATCGGCTGGGCACTTGGCACAGTATTTATTAAGAAGACTGGTCACCGTGTTAATGCCATTTGGATGGTAACACTTCAGCTTATTATTGGTGGCCTTTGCTTAATTGGATTTGGTTCAGAGTTTGAAAGCTGGTCTAGTATCGCTTGGAGTATACCATTTGTTAGCGTACTTCTCTTTATTTCGTTCTTCGTTATTGCAATGGGGTGGCTTGCATACTTCACACTTGTTGGAGCTGGTGAAGCAAGTAAAGTTGGGGCTTATACATTCCTCATTCCACTAATAGCTATTATTGTAAGTTCAATTTTCTTACATGAGGCTATTACCATTAGCTTATTCATCGGACTATTATTTATTGTTGTGAGTATTTGTTTTGTAAATATAAAACCGAAAACACTTGTTGTAAGGCAGCAAGTTGAAGTGAAATAAATATGGGAAAGAGCCTACTGTTTGTAGGCTCTTTCTTACGTTTTACTTTTTACGACGTACTACAAAAACACACGCACTTACCGACGATACTATCGCCAAAATAGATAAGACAATTGCTATCAATTGCATATTACTAGTACCTTCATTCTTTTCTACACTAGACACTTCACCATGTTCTCCTGTTAATGACGTACCTTTTGCAATTGTAGTAAGTGAATGCGGTTTTTCAGCTTTTTCATCACCTGTCCATTCAACAATTTCTCCATCTTTATATTGTTGATATGCGTCCCAAGCTATTTTTTGTTCCTTATTTGGATTTTTAGCGACGAAAGTAAATCGTTGAAACTGACCAGGTAAAATCCCTTCTCCTGTTGCTTCCCATACTACAGTTTTAACTTTTCCATCTGTATCTTTTTTCTCTTCCACTTTCCATCCTGGCACTGGTTCATACTGTTGAAACTCGACGCCAGCTGGTATTTTCAGCGTGACTTTTGTCGTTGCCATATTTTTTTCAACTGGTACTTTTATCGTATAAGTCTCCCAAGAGTTAACATCTGAAATTGCTGGTTTCACAGTTACGTGAGCACTAACAGGTAACGAAAAAATCCCCATTGCAATAATTGTTGCGATCATTGTTGTTCCTAATTTTTTTATACGTTTCATTTTCTATTAGCTCCTTTTCATACATAGCTTCTTTTTATCTGCCACCGACAATAAATTTAAAATCTGTATCGAAACTATCAAGAGATTTTGTTAATCCATGAACATGTATATTCCAGTTTCCTGTCATGTTAATATACATACCTTCTGCTTCATATTCTCCCGGTGAAACTACTGAAACTTTAAATGAACCGTTTCCCATGTTCATATCTAATGATTGAGTCGTCAATATCATTTGTTCCATATCAGTAATAGGCTGTCCCTTTTCATCCTTTAGTGTAATATGGAATTTATTTTGACCTACCTTATTCGGACTTACATTTAGCGTAAGTTCATATCCATTATCTAATTGCTTACTCTCTGTAAATGGTCCAGTAGGAGGCATCGGTGGTGTTTGTACGTTTGTCATAAAAGCTACGATTACGAAAATGATAATTCCAATGACAAACTCTACTTTCACCGTAGCTCCTAATCCTTGCTGTGCTCGCATTCTCCCTTTCACATAATGAATAATTCCCAATATCCCCATGAAAATGAATAAAAGTATCTTTGTTAATAAAGCCAATCCATACTTCGTATCAAATAACGAGTGGATTGTTGGAATAAAAAATGTACTGTTAAAAAGACCTGTTATTAAAATCACGATGACAGCACCTGTTGCCCACGGTGAAAAACGCTTAATCATATCCCAATACATATGCCACTTGTTATCCTCATTACGTAAAAGAAGAATAATAGATGATAAACCACCAGCCCATAATGAAGCTGCGAATAAATGTAGAAAATCCATAACGACAGCAATGTCTTTAAACTTTAAACCGTATGCGTGACTATTAAAGGCCTTCATAACAAGTAACCCTATAAACAATAGTATTGGAATACTCCATACTTTAAACGACGAAAACTTCTCATGCTTCACCGCAAAATACGTAACAATTATAAGCGTACTAATGAGAACCATTTGAGTAATCCATACATAACCAAAAACAGAAAGCTGTAATGTTTCTTTTAATAGTAAAGGGTTGAATGCTTCTAGCCACGAAACATCGGCATTTATTTTCGCTTGCAATGGTAGGTTGAATAACAAGCTAATAAATATCCCAAATAAGGAGATCCATATTATGTTCTTACTCCTTGATCGAACCGAGGTTGCATTCCCTTTATACATAATAAGATTAAAGAAGAGAACTCCTAAAAATAGCGAGAAACTTGTATATAAAATTCCACGTTCCATAATCATATCGATTTGCGGGACATACCCCATCTCTTCCACTTGTACATCGTCTGTTCCCGCTTCCGCTAATCCAATACGGAATGGAATAACCCCTTGAATTGGATGCCCATCAGCTGAAATAGCTTTCCACTGAATAGAGTAGAGACCATTTTTGAGATTTTCTTTTAATCCGGCTTCTAATAGTTTTTTATTTTTTTTATCAATATGAGCATCTTTTAAATCGACTCTTTTACCTGATGTATCTCTCACATACAATGTATTAAAACGTGAAACTTGTATGTCCTCATCGAATTCAATTTTCACAACAGATGGTGCTCTCTTCAACGTTTCATTTTCCGTAGGGTTTGATTTCACAACATACGCATGAGCAGATGCACTTTTCGGTATCAATATGATAAGCACACACGCAAGTAATAACCATGTCCCTAATCTTCTCATTACTTTCACACTCATTTCACTTCTTTCTTCCTCATCGCTCTATTTTCATTACTTTAACTTCCGAAGTTTGATTCTCCGGCGAAATATTAACCTGATTAAATATAAACTTCTAGAAAGTATAACTCTTTATTTCTCTTCCACCTTTAAACTTCTAATATGATAGTAACTATCACGATAGATACAACTTACATTTTTAAAGTCGATTGTTATTATATCATAAAATATATTTATGTAAGTTATCAAAGAAGAAAAGTTATCGTGAATCATTTGTGAAGAAAATGTGAAATACATAAATAAAAAGGTATTACGTTATTACGTAACACCTTTAAAAAAATATCCCTATTCTATTTCTCTTCCGGATAATCACAATACTCGATAATCGTTCCTTCAGTATCCGCTGGGTTAAGATAAATTAATCTTCTGCCGTGTTTATTAATTCGAAGTGTATGCTCTAACGTTCGAATGCCTTGCTCCTTTAACTCTTCTAAAGCTACATCTAAATCATCTACTCGATATGCAACATGATGTACACCTTTACCTTTTTGTTTGATGAATCTGGCAATTGGCGACGTCGTATTATTCGTCGGTGCAAGTAATTCAATTCTATCTCCATCCACTTCAAGAATGGCTACTTCGCTTTCCACACCAGGAGCTTCACTTACGTAACGATCTATTAAAGTTCCTAGTAACACATTTTCATAAAAACGTATCGTACTATCTATATCTCGAACTGCGATGCCGATATGATCAATTGTTTTTTTCATTTTATTTCCCCTACTACTTTATTTTTTCTATCCTTATCAATAGTAACAAAAAAAGTTATAGAAACAAGTTCTATAACTTTTTTATTTAACCTATTTTCTTATTCGCACTAGCTGGTTGAACTTGATTTTTTGCTTTTACAACGCTAATGCCATATCCGATAAATCCACCGATAATCGCTGGGAAGATCCAGCCTAATCCTACTCCCTGCATCGGAAGGAATTTAGTGAACACTTGGCTTACTACTTCAATGTTAACTCCAGCTGCACTTAATCCATCGAATAAGCTGATGATAAATGTTACGATTAAGCTCACTTGATAAACTTCAGCTCTTCCTTTGAATAATGAATGGAAGAATGTTAAGAAAATCAATACGATTGCTAGTGGATAAATTGCTGTTAATACTGGAACAGAAACTGCGATCAATTGTGTTAATCCTACGTTTGCAACAATTGCACTAAATACACATAGTGTGATTGCAATTGCTTTGTAAGGAACATTTGGGAATAACTTATGGAAGAATGAAGAACATGCTGATACAAGTCCCACACTAGTTGTTAAACAAGCTACTGTAATCATTAATCCTAATAATACTCCGCCATATGATCCGAAATAGTAGTTAGAAACTTTCGCTAATACTTCTCCGCCGTTCTCTAAATGTCCAAGCTTTGCAACACTTGAAGCACCCATATAAGAAAGAGCTGTATAGATAATTGCTAAAATAGATGCTGCAATTATTGTCGCTTTTGCACAAACGACCATAATTTGTGTTTTCGTTTTCGCACCTTTTTCTTTAATAGCATTGATGATGATAATCCCGAATACGAATGATGCGAGCGTATCCATCGTTAAGTATCCTTCTTGGAATCCTTTAAAGAATGCATGTGATGTATAAGCTTCCACTGGTGCTTGCATATCTCCAATCGGATGTATAAAAGCAACGATTACTAAAATACCGATGAAAGTCAACTTAATTGGCGTTAAAATTTTTCCAACAATATCGACAATTTTCGCGGGATTTAGCGAAAAAAAACAAGTGATGCTAAAGAATATAATTGTGAAAAGAATTAAAGGTGTAGAACCTACTCCCTCTGGCATAAACGGCTTAAGACCAATTTCATAAGATACATTTCCTGTTCTCGGTATTGCAAATAACGGACCGATCGCTAAGTATAAAACTGTTGTAAATACAATCCCGAACACTGGGTGAGCACGACTAGCTAACGACTGCAAATCATCTTTACCTGAAAAACCAAATGCTAGTACACCTAGTAATGGTAATCCAACACCAGTTACTAAAAATCCAGCGTTAGCAATCCATACATTCTCTCCAGCTGATTGACCAAGCATCGCTGGAAAAATTAAATTTCCCGCTCCAAAAAATAGTGCAAATAACATTAATCCAATAACTACTATGAACGAAAACGGTACTTTATTCGCCATAATATAACCCCCATTCAAGTTTCCTTATCTCATTTTCCAATTTTAACTAATTGAATTTTCTGAATATTTAATTTAAGTATCAACTATTCTTGAATTCATTATAGTTTGCTATATAATATTTTGCAATACTATTTTCGAACTTTTCTTTTATTTTATAAATATACATTTTTTAACATGAAAAATAGACTAAAAAACCAACATGGTCATCCATGTTGGTTTTTCCATTTACTATCATGAATTAAAATTTTGCTGCTACTTTTTTAACGTTTTCTAGACCTTCTTCAACAATTTGTTGTGAACGATCTGGATATTGATTGTGTCCTTCAATTACAACTGTCTCTGGATTTGTAATTCCCCAGAATCCAAGTACAGTTGTTACGTAATTAACTGCCATTTCCATAGGAGCCATTTGTTCTGAAGAGTAATCTGAACCACGAGCACCTAACACAACTACTTTCTTACCACCAACTAAACCTTCTGGGCCATTTGCTGTATATTTAAACGTTTTTCCAGCTTGAGATAAGTATGAAATATATGTGATTAATGGTGCTGGTACTGTAAAGTTCCATAATGGGAATGCAAATACAACCTTATCAGCTTCTAAAAACTGATTTAAATATTGATCTACTGTAGCAACTGCCTTCTCCTCTTCAGCTGTTAACTCCATACCTTGGCTACGTTTATATCCACCTGAAATCGCGATATTTCCGTAATAAGGAAGATCTAATGCAAATAAATCTAATTCCGTAATTTCTGTATTTGGATTTGCTTCTTTATAAGTACTTACAAATGTTTCATACATTTTTGAACTAACTGCTTGCTCCGCTGGACGATCGTTTGCTTTTACAAATAATACTTTTGACATTTTTTTATTCCCCTCTACATTCTTATTTTCTTCTTTTTTACCAAATAATGAGCTAAATAGTCCCATTTTCTTCACCTAATCTTTCTTTTCATATTCATTATTCATCATCATAAAAATTCTTATTCTAAGAAAAAATTCCAATAGATACCTTAAGTTACGCCATTGCAACTTTTTGTTATTTAATTACCTTATGTAAGTGATTGTAATATAGTCACTTACTTTAGTCAAGTAACTTTTAATAAAAAATAAAATCTCGACTTAAAAATATTAAGCGAGATACAATTGAACACCAAATACATCTTTATTACTTGTATAATACAACTTAGAGAGGAAAATTCATATATAGAAAGGATTTATTCATGAGCACTATAGAAAAGATTCAAACTTTTATTATTCTTTTTGCTGTTACATGCGGCATCGTACTCGGACAATTTAATATGATACATACGTATTCAGACAAATTTATTGTCCCCTTCTTATTCTTCATGCTATATGGATTATTCCTCAGCATCCCATTAAAAGAAATAAAAAACGGATTTCGCAATTTAAAATTTGCTGGAACAAGTCTTACTATTAACTTCTTATGGACCCCTTTACTCACTTGGGGATTAGGAGCACTATTTCTTTCAGATTATCCAGCACTTTGGGTTGGATTTATAATGTTAATGGTTACTCCATGCACAGATTGGTACTTAATCTTTACTGAAATAGCGAAAGGAAATGTAGCACTTTCTACTGCAATTTTACCTGTAAATTTAATTTTGCAAGTACTACTCCTTCCAATTTATTTATTTTTATTTGCTGGTGTCATGAAAGCTGTAGCGATTTCTGTTTTAGTAGAAAGTATTGTTATCGTAATCGTCTTACCATTTATACTTGCACACGCTACAAAATTCATTATGAATAAAATGAAAAAAGCTGAACCTCTCGAGAATAAACTCATTCCGTTTTTTAGCTCTGCTCAAATTGTATTTTTAAGTTTAGCAATAGTAGCGATGTTTGCATCACAAGGTAAATATTTACTACAAAATATGAATGTTGTTTTATTATTACTCGTTCCTGTTCTATTGTTCTTCATCATCAATTTTTTACTAGGACAATTTATCGGGCGCATGATGCATTTATCTTACAAAGATACAGTAAGTCTAAGCTTAACAACGTTAGCAAGAAACTCACCTGTTGCACTCGCTATCGCTGTAACCGCTTTTCCAGACGAACCTCTTATCGCACTTGCACTCGTTATTGGACCATTGATTGAGTTACCGGTACTAGCTTGTGTGTCACAAGTTTTGTTGCTTATTAAGAAAAAACGGCAATACGCATAATAAAAAACGTCCCATTTTGGGACGTTTTTTATTATGGAAAGATTACATACAACACTTATTTCTTATTTATCATTACAAATGAAATTACCGAAACTACAAACGTAATAATACCAATTGTAATAAAGTGAAACTTTAATCATTGGGGGTTTTGTTCATCCCCCAATGATTATTAGCCCTCACCACTCCCGCATTAACAGATCCTTTCTAATTAAAAATGATAGGAAACGTAAATATGACGAAAGCTGCCCAAAGTCCGTATATTGGCAAATACTTCGTAACGGCATCTTGGATAGCTTTTGGTCCTGATTTATTTTGCAAGAAACGCATATAGGCAAACATAATCCAAATGAGATTTGCCCAAATCAGTATGTTTACTCCTAAAACAGCAAGTCTATTAGGTGTAATCCCGTAAGAAGAAAGTCTAAATACTATGGCTGACAATGCGACAGTGTCAATAATAAGCGCCAGAACAATTAAGGAAAAATTTATATAATCTGAAATATTCTTTTTCTCGTCCGAGTCACTTTCAACGATAGAAAATATGGTAACAGCCAATACACCAAGGAGGATTCCGTTGAAGGCCATTAGGAAATTGCGATCCAAGAACGGATTTTTCCCGACCCAAATTACCGTTATAAGATAGATAAGCAACGTGATCAGGACGAGAGGACTAAAAATTTTAGATATGTATGGTGTAATATTTTTAGCAAGCTTAAGATTCATTGATACTAAGTATGCAGCCACAATAGCGAGAGCCGCTGCTCCAAATAAAACAACATTACTAAAATAGAATTCTCCTATATCTAAGTCAACAAAGCTAAATAAACGCATGGTGAATACTGCTAGTATCATTCCGCTCACTGCCATGCTGGCGTAGAGAAGACAATATTCTAAATTAAATTTTATATAGGCTAATCTTGTACTGCCTTTTGAATATTCATTTCCTGTAAACGCAAGCCCTACTAAGACCCATAAAAATATAGGAAGATGTAAATAAGCAAGAATGGTACTGTCTTTATAATTTAATGGCAACGTATTAAGATACATCCCGGAAATAAGGAACAACGCTGCAAGGGAATAAATAATACTTTTTTTGGGAGTATTATTGTAAACAAAATAAGCAGCAATAAAGGGAATTACACCAAAAGCCAAGTTAATTGGAGCAATTGCTTCCTGCTCAACAAAGTGGAAAATGATCCTGGTGCTTATGCCGGCCAGAATAGCTAAAAGGCCCATGAATAAGAAACCTTTTTGAAACAAAGATGTTTTTTCTTTATTTACTTTCTCCTTGAAATGCAACCTTTCATACCAAGCACCTAGAACCTGGGAATCAGGGTTTTGGTCCCATGCTTGTGAGAATGCTTTTTTAAAAGCTTTCGGATCTTTTCTATACATCTTCTCCAACTCATGGGGGTTATCCATATTTTTAACAATCAAATTGTTAATGTTCATAGTTATACCTCCTCTAATTTTAAAAATAAGGTTGTTACCTTTTAACAAAAGCACCTCACTCATTTATTATGATTTTGATTTTAATACAAGATTTATCGTTTTACAATAAAAAATTATTATTTAAAGGATTTTTTTTATCGTTAAATTTTAAATAAAAGAAAAACAAAAGAGCATGACAGTTTTATGTCATGCTCTTTTAACAAATTAATTCTCAAATACAAAATTAATCTTATTATCTTTCCACTCTAATTTCGCATCAAACGTTTTCTCGCCCTTTTTAAAACCTTTAATTAAATCAGTCTTTTCACCTTTTAAGAGCTTTGTCATATTCTTTTGCGAAATTGTTTTACTTAATATCTTCTTTGAAATGGTGAAATCACATTGCGTTGTATTATAGTTAGAACAACCGTAAAACGTTGACTTATCAATTACATCACCATCACATTTTTTACAGCTACCAACCTTTTTACCCGTTGTAAATTTCGATCCTTTCCGTTCAATCGATTCAACATGTAGTCCCGTGAAATCCCACTTCTCAGACATTTCCACTGCGTCTTCAATAATTTTAGCTGATAGCTTTTTCGTCTGTTCCATAAATGTAGCTGGTGAAGCTGTACCTTCACCAATTTCCGCAAGACGTTGTTCCCATTTCGCAGTCATTTCCGGTGAAGCTAGTATTTTATCACCAATTGCGGTAATTAATACTTTTCCTTTATCAGTCGCATACACTTGGTTTTTCTTTACATCTATATACTTACGGTCTTTCAGCATCGTAATAATACCTGCGCGAGTCGCTTCCGTACCTAAACCTTCTGTTTTCTTTAATACTTTCTCCAGCTCTTCATTCTCTAAATACTTACCAGCTGTTTTCATTAACGTAATAAGTTGTCCTTCTGTATAGCGCTTCGGTGGCTGTGTTTTTCCTTCTTTCACTTTCACCTTTACAACTTTTCCTTCTTCGCCTTCAGCTACAATTGGAAGAATGGTTTCGTCATCTTTATCGTCTTGGAAAATAACTTTACGCCAACCTTCTTGAATTTGCTGTTTTCCTTTTGAAATGAATTCAGCACGTTCATCTACAAGCGTTACAATCGTTGTATAGTCAAAGATTGCAACTTCATAATGAGCTGCAATAAGCCTTCTTACGATCATATCGTATATTTTCTTTTCATCACCTGATAGTCTGCTTGGGTTTGTAACTTGCTCTGTCGGAATAATTGCGTAGTGATCTGTTACTTTCTTTTCATTTACATAACGCTTGTTATTCATAATGGATTCAACCGGAGCCGGTAATAAGCCTTTATATTCATCAAACTGACTTAACTTCTGTAAAATATCAGGGAACGTCGCTGCTTCTCCTTGTGTAACATAGTTAGAATCTGAACGTGGATAAGAAACAATCCCTTTTTGATAGAGTGCTTGCGTTATATCAAGCGTCTTTTTCGGTGAAAACTTAAAGGCTTTATTTGCCGTTGCTTGCAGTGATGATAAGTTAAATAAAAGCGGCGGCTGAAACTCTTTACGCTCCGTTTTCATTTCCTTCACAACAGCCGGTTTCCCTTGGCAAAATGCCGCAATTTTATTCGCCATATCAGGGTCTTTTAAGCGGGATTCATTATCCTTTTCCCATTTTCCGTCATATTTCTTTCCTTCTATATTAAAGGTTGCAAACACTTCCCAGAAAGGCTCTGACTTAAAGTTTTCAATTTCTTTCTCTCGCTTTACAATCAATGCTAACGTTGGTGTTTGGACACGACCAGCAGAAAATACATCATTCATTCCTTTTTTCTTTAACAAAATACTAAAGACACGTGATGCATTCATACCAACAACCCAGTCAGCGCAAGATCTTGTGTATGCTTCGTAATACGTATTAATTGTATCTGATTCATCAAGTAGATTTTTAAATCCTTGGTAAATAGCTTGCTTCGTTAAAGATGAAATCCATAGACGTTTCATCGGCTTTTGCACGTTACAAAGATTAATAATATTTCGTACAATCAGTTCCCCTTCACGCCCAGCATCGCCCGCGTGAATAATTTCTGTTACCTGAGGATTATGTAACAGCTGTTTCACTACGTTAAATTGCTTATACTTTGACTTTGTTACTTCAAATTGAAAACGTTCTGGAATCATCGGTAATGTATTAAGTGACCATTTTTTCCACTCTGCGTGATAATGCTCTGGATTACATAACTGCGTCAAATGACCAATTGCCCATGTACAGTACGCTCCATTTGGAAATAACTCATTCGCTTCTACCTCTAAATATCCATCTTTCCGGCGATATTTAAACTGTGAAACAAGAGCCAACCCTTGATCTGGTTTCTCGGCAATAATTAATTTCATTTTATAACTCCCTATCTGTATTCCAGTGTTACTTTCATTGTCTATATGTTTAGAAGCGATGATAAAACAACAATCTTATTTATCATTCGCGGTTTGTCTCGCAAATGGGAGACCTATAATATTATACGCTTATTCTTTATGCCTTCACAATAGAAACTCATAATATAACAATTTCTTTCACATGCTTATAATTAAAAAAGACGCCCTAAAAAATCAAGCGTTCCTTTGCTTACATCTATGAAATTGTGCAGATAATATGCAGATATTAATAAGCATAAGTACCCTCCATATAAACATATGATGAAATGAACGATAGGACAAGGAGGTATCATAATGTTTGCTTATACGTTAACTACCTTAACACTTTGCTGTACCTCGATTCTTATTACATCCTATATTTCTAAACGTAAGGGTACCCTAATGGAGTATATGGTATTTATTATGTCTTTTAGTATGAGTATCGGTTTAAGTATTGGTTTTTACTTAGGCATTCTCTTTAAGGGGGAATTACTATATTCTACTTTGCTTGCTATTTTAATTAGTGGTTTTATCGGTTTCTTAATCGGTCTACGTTTTCACCTATATACTGCTTTAGAAGGAATGTTCTCTGGATTAATGGCAAGTATGATGGGAGCAATGATTACAGAAATGTTAAGCGCTCAACAAGCTCATAGTATATTGTTCATTAGCCTTTTACTTACTATAACGATTACTATGTCCTGTGTGATTCAATTATTATCGGAGAACTTTTCTACTTTTATCCAACAGCGTTTTTTGTTATTACTTTCAATTAGTGTAGTAATTATCGTTGCCGTATTCGCGACATTTCCAAATCATGCTCCTTTCACCTGGGCATAATCAACATATACATTAGTACTTGCAACAAAAATGAATAAGCAGCTATCCATAGGATAACTGCTTCCTATTATTCTGGCTTATTAGGAATGTTTTGGTTTGGAACATAGCCAGATTTATAATCTGTATAGTTCACTTCCGTTACCATCCCTGCTGAAGCATGGTGTAAATCGTGACAGTGGAACATCCACTCACCCGGATTGTCTGCTACAAAGGCTACTTCATATTCTTCACCCGGTTTTAAGTTCAATGTATCTTTTACAATTGGAGAACCTTCTATCGGTTTTCCATCTTTACTCAACAACTGGAAAAAGTGTCCGTGTAAATGCATTGGGTGATCATCCATTTTAGAACGATTTACCAATCTCACTTTTACTAAATCACCCTTTTTCACTTGAATTGGGTCAATATCCGGAAATACCTTTCCGTTAATTGTATATACCATTTCATTTCCATTCATTTGCGTATTTAAGTCCATATTATATGTGGCAGTATACTCTTGATTTAACGTGAAACTACCTAATTTTTTAGTACCATATTTCATTATATCTACTTTCGGTAATTTTTCTTTTTCGTCTGTTTTATCTTTCATCTCTTTGCTGCCATCATACTCAATAACAGCTTTCATTCCTTTTGCACCTTTATTTTTTGAATGGTCTTCAACATACCATTTCCCAGGATTATTAGCAGTAAATTCAATATCATAACGTTCACCCGGTGCGATTGAAATTACTTTATCCTTTATAACTTTTGGATCGTTTATTGGTTGACCATCTGTCGCAATTACTTTTATATCATGACCGTGAACATGTATATCATGTGATAGATAACCAGCATTAACGAGTCGAAGACGAACTTTATCTCCCTTATTCACTTTCAATGGCACTACTAAATCACCGCTTTTTCCATTGATTGTGAATAAATCATACATACTCATATCATGACCTTCCATCTTCATATTTCCATGGTCCATTCCTGTCATATTGCCAGAGTCTTTTTGATCACTGCCCATGTCCATACCGGAATGATCCATGCCGTTCTTATCGTCATTCTTTTTCGTATTTTCATCACCTTTAGATTTATTACCTATTTGCCCTTTTGTCATTTCTTTTAACTGCTTTTTAATTTCTTCTTTATCTGTAACCCATTCATCCAACATTAATGTGTAATCTTTATCATATTTTTCCTTTGTATCTTCTACAATGAGCGCTCCATACAAACCTCTATCTAATTGATTTACAGAATCTTGATGCGAGTGATACCAGTACGTTCCTGGTACGTTCGCTTCAAATTCGTAAGTGAAACTTTTTCCTGGTTCAACTGCATCTTGTGTCACGCCTGGAATTCCATCCATGTTATTTGGGACAGGATATCCATGCCAATGAATGGATACTGGTACAGATAATTCATTTTTTAATGTCACTTTCACCTTTTCACCTTTTTTCACCCGAATTTCTGGACCAGGAGATGAGCCATTAAATGTCCAGACTGGAACAATAACACCGTTACTTAATTTTTGCTTTTCTTCTTTCGCTATTAAAGTAACTTCTGGTCCTTTTTCAACCTTCAATGGTGTTGTAGCTGTTTCAGTCTGTAGTGTTTTTTTATCATTCATATTTTTATGATCATTTGTTGTATTTGTCGTCACAGAACAGGCAGCAATTAAAAATATTACAGAGACTGTAATGGCTGCTAATACAAATCGTTTCATGGAAAATCCCTCCTTTTTCTTTTTCAAAATCATTATAGAAGTTGATTTTCAAGAAAATAAGGAGATGTAATTAGATCTTACGTAAGCTAATTGGAAGATTACTAAAAGCGGAGACATTACAAGAGGCGAATATTTTAGAAATACAAAATGCTTTCCTTGTAGCGACTATATTAGCCGTTCTCGTATTTGTTTTGACGTTATTTCTTAAGAAACAATAACACTGCTATTATTAAATAAGAAAAATGTAGCTAAAATGCTCTTCACAAAAGAACTTAGATTTTTGTATAATAAGAACTAATGTTCTTTACAGACAATGGACTCAAATTACACAAATATATCAAATAGAAGAGGATTGATATACGATGAAAATTGATAGACCAAAAATTTCACCAGAGTTATCTTCAAAGAATTTTCAAGATATTTTTTATGAAGAAGATCCAACATTAGAAGTGTGTGAAATTATAGACTCCACTTTCGAAAATGAATCTGTAGATAGAGTGCGATTGTATGATGCAGTGATAAAGAATTGTAAATTCACTAATACAGACTTTAGCAATATTGATATTACAGATGTTTGTTTTGAAAACTGCGATTTATCAAATGTTAATTTAAGCAATTCTTCTGTTCATAGAGTCGAATTTAAAAACAGTAAATTAATCGGGGTTAATTTTGCAGAATCTAGCTTAGGAAATGTTAAATTTGAGAATTCAATTTTGAATTTAGCAGCATTTGGGAATTCTAAACTAGAAAAAATTATATTTAATGAAACTTCATTAAATAATGCAGATTTTTTTGACTGTAAACTTAAAAAAGTTGAATTCCAATTATGTAGTCTTGATGAAGCTAATTTTGATCAGACATCACTGAAGGGGATAGATATTAGTTCTTCTACCTTTGATACACTTACAGTTTCAGTGAACGATTTAAGAGGATGTAAAGTATCAACATATCAAGCTGTTCAGTTTGCTACTTTATTAGGATTAATAATTAAAGATTAGTATTTCGAAGAAAAGAACCCTATCCCGAATCATGGATTTTTTAATTGTCCACGATTCGAGATAAAGTTCAAATAAATTAGTGATGACTCTTTTATTATTTAACTACAGCTTGGTTTCCTTTTACATGTTCATTATTTACACTCATAAATTCTTCAATTTCTTCAACTTCTCTAATGATATCTTTTGACAAGTTTTCATACCCGTCTTTCGTTACAAGAATGTCATCTTCAATACGAATTCCAATTGATTCTTCTTCAATATAAAGACCAGGTTCAATTGTTATAACCATACCTTCTTCTAACATTCTATCTTTATATGTTCCTACATCATGTGTATCTAAACCAAGGAAATGGCTGACACCATGATAATAGTATTTTGATAACTCTTCATCTTCTTGAATTAAACCAATTGCTTTACACTCTTCTGCCAGTACCTTTTTTGTATGCTCATTTAATGCAGCGAACTTTAATCCCGGCTTAATAATCTCTGTTGTTTCTTTTAATGCTTTTAATACAATATTATAAATTTGTTTTTGACGACTAGAGAATATTCCATTTGCCGGGAATGTATAACTAATATCAGCGTTATAGTAGTCTTTTTGAGCACCTAAATCTAGCAATACTAAATCACCATTTTGAATTTGTGCATCATTATCTTCATAATGAAGAACTGTAGCATTTTTACCACTTGCCAAAATTGTATTGAACGCATGATGCTTAATGCCAGATGATTTCAGTGTAAAATCAAATTGAGCTTCTAATTCATACTCCATCATGTCTACTTTTGCATGCTTAAGTACGTTGTAAATACCGTCTTTCGTTATAGCAATCGCTTCTTTAATAATTTCAATTTCTTCCTCAGTTTTAAAAACTCGTAATTCACAAATGTTCGGATATACATTACCAATTGTTACGTGTGGATATTTTTCTCTTACATGTTTAGCAAATGCTAATGTTTTTGTCTCCGTACCATTCCACTCGCGACGTTCTATATCTAAATATAGATGCTTCGCATTTTCTGTAAAGAGTATATTTGATACTGCTTTTTCAAAGCTATCTAAATATAAAACTTTCTTTATACCTGAAATTCCCTCTGCTTCTTCGCTAGAAACTGTCTTCCCAACCCATTTTTCCATTACTGGATCTGATTTTTCAATGAAAAGTGTCTCTTCTACACTATTCCCAAACTTTTTCAGCATAAAGATAACATTTGGTTCATCGATTCCCGTTAAGTAGTAAAAATTACGATTCGGTACAAATTTATAATGTGCATCAGCTGACATATGCGGTGCTTGTCCCGCAAATAAAATCGTAACGGATTCATCAGGTAATGTTTTCGTTAGTCTTTCTCTATTTTGAGCAAAAAATGTTGATTTCATAATAATCCCCCTAGTATTCTATGTATGCTTGTGAAACTAATCATCAATACAATTCATTCTATTATTGTTATAATTTTTCGTCAATTAATTATACTCATAGCAAAAGGAGAATTTTCATTACTAGGGCCCCTTCCACGCTAAATTATGCATATCACTCCACAATTTCTTGATATTTATTCCATATACTTAAAATCTCATGTATAGGAAAGGGGTCTACAAATTTGAAACATTATGTAGCAACAGGTTTAGCAATTACTTCTTTATTAATAATTTCTGGATGTTCTAGCAACTTCGAAACAGCACCAGTGAAGAACGAAACGGCGCAATCTCAACCAAAAAATACAGAAACAGCAAATACGAGTCCGCAAGACTTCTATAAAGAAATTACATCTGGAAAAATCAAGCACATTCACGGAATTGGTTATGCAGGAAATATGTCTGGGATTTCTATCGCCACTCATAGCGGGATAAAAGTTTATCAAAATGGAAAATGGTTTAAAACTAAGACTGAGCTACATGATTATATGGGATTTCAGGCAACGAAGAACGGATTCTTTGCTAGTGGTCACCCTGAACCAGGTGCAAATTTAAAAAATCCTTTAGGATTATTTAAAAGTTCTGATGGCGGTAATACCCTTGAAAAGCTAGCGTTTTATGGAGAATCCGATTTTCATAACCTTGCTGTCGGATATAATACGGAAGCAATTTATTTATACAACGAACGCCCTAATTCTAAATTACAACAAGGTTTTTATTTCAGTACGAACAACGGACAAGAATGGAAAAATAGTAAGTTAAAAGGTCTTTCAAGTACGATTCATTCCTTTTCAGTACATCCGAATCAATCTAGTGTAGTCGCGGTAAGTGCTAAAGACGGTGTTTACTTATCTACAGATTACGGAAATACATTTGAACTATTCGCTAAATCACTTGAATCGACCGCAATTACATTAAGTAATGAAGATGTTATTTACGCCCCTATTAATAAGCAAATCGTAACGAAGAAATCAATTGCTACAAATGAAGAAACAAACATACAAATTCCACCTTTAGATTCTAAAGATGCAATTATGTATATTTCACAAAACCCTCAAAATTCAGCCGAAATCGTATTTGCTACAATGAAATCAAATGTATTCCTCTCTACAGATGAGGGTAATACGTGGAAGCAGATTGCTAATGAAGGAACATTCCAATTTAAGTAGAAGGGTGAATATAACGTGTTTTCAACAATAAGTGAATGGAGCTATCAACTCATGTCTCCTTTAATGGATGCCGCGAATGCTACGAAATCTGTACCTCTTTTATTTTCGTTTTTATTAGGCATAGTAGGTACCCTTGCTCCTTGCCAATTAACAGGAAACATTAGTGCTATTACACTTTATAGCAACCAATCTTTACAAAAGGGACATGTATGGAAACATATACTTTTATTCATTTTAGGAAAAATAATGGCTTTTACGACGCTTGGACTATTAGTATGGTTTTTAGGAAAAGAGATTCAGCAAATATTGACTTTGTATTTTCCATGGTTACGAAAAATGATGGGACCCCTATTAATTTTAATGGGGCTACTGTTGTCAGGTATTATAAAAAGAAGATATTTCTTCTCGATTAAATTTATACGAAATCAAAATGAAGTTGGTTCATTTTTACTCGGATTCTTCTTTTCCTTAGCTTTTTGTCCGACTATGTTCGTTCTATTTTTTGGAACGTTAATCCCTTTATCTTTATCATTTAATTACGGGTACTTGTTTCCAACGTTCTTTTCGATAGGAACTGCGCTTCCTATCGTCGTATTAATGTCCTTCATCTCCTATCTGGGATTAAACGGGGCATTACTAAAGAAGAGTAGGAAAATAGGAAATAGCATTCAGCGTATAGCTGGTTTTCTCCTTATTTTAATCGGATTTTATGATACTGCTCTTTATTGGTAATACATACAAAAGATAAGCTCTAGTGAAATGAGCTTATCTTTTGTAATATTATATTCATTTTTTCTTTTGCTGTAGTTGAGCTAATAAATTCTTAACAAACGCGAGAAACAGCGGGTCATTCTCTTTTTTAGGTGACCATTGCATAATAAGTTGTCGTGGAATTGTAATTTCTATCGGCTGTACAATGAAGTCATGAATAATTTGCTTATGTAGTCCTGATAACGGAACGATTGTTATGCCATTAACTTGTATAGTAAGTGCTAATGCTGAACTAATTGATTCTGACTCCATCACTTTATTAACTGTTATTTCATTTTTCATCAAATACGGTTCGAGCACTTCTTTGCAACCAGAAAGTGGCATAATAAAAGGATAATTTTTTATATCATTAATAGTAAGGTTAGGCAGAACTTTTTTTGAAGACACCATAACATACGGATCTTCACCAATGACATCATAATGAAATCCTTGTATTAAATTTTCTTTTATAGAAATAGAAAAATCTGCACTACCTGATGATAGCCAATCTAACACTTCTTGATAGCTTCCTTCTCGAACTGCAAGTACATATTGACTATGATCAATATTCCCTAGTTGAATACACTCCGCCAAACAATATACAGTAACGGAAGGATACGTAGCTAGTACAATTTTATACAAGCTTTTATTCTTCAACTGGAAAGCTGTTTCCTCAAGTTTTTCATACTCCATTAGAAGTCGATTCACACCAACTAAAAATTCTTTGCCATTTTCAGTTAGAATCGTTCCTTGTCTAGAGCGATCAAATAACGTTATAGCATATCGTTTCTCTAATTTGTTAATAATATGGGTTATTGCTGGCTGTGTCATATGTAATTCCTTTGCTGCCAGACTAATACTATTTAAACGAGCCACATATGTAAAGACTTTAAAATCAAAAACATTCATTCTGTTCTCCTTATATAAAATATATTTATATCATCTATAAATAACCTTCATTATATTTATGAAACCACTTCATTTACACTGAGTATACATCATCAATATTACAAATAGATGAAACTTATATACCCTAGAGGAGTGTTGATTAAATGAGTACTTACATTTTAGTACATGGAGCATGGCAAGGTGAATGGGCATGGGAATTAGTAAAACCTCAACTAGAGGCTTTAGGTCACACTGTTATTACACTAGACTTACCTGGAAGTGGGAAAGATACAACTCCTTCACAAAATATAACGTTAGATTCCTATGTTGATGCAGTAACAGCTAATATAAATCAACAAAATGAAAAGGTTATTCTTGTTGGACATAGTATGGGTGGAATCGTTATTACTCAAACTGCTGAACTTATACCAAATAAAATCGATAAATTAGTATATCTTTGTGCTTTCTTACCACGAAATGGAGAAAGTCTTGGTAGTAAATTAGACGGAGAAGATGGCCCGCAATTCACTATAAATGAAAATGACTTGACTGCTGAACTTATACCTAATCTAATTGAACAAACATTTTTAAATGCTACAGAAGACGGTTCTATTAAAGAAGCATCTTTTAATCAAATGCGTCCTCAACCATTAGGACCCTTCCAACAAGAGCTGAAAATATCTGAAGAAAACTTTGGAGCCATAGATCGCATTTATATTGAAACGACTCTAGATAGAGCGATTCCAATTGATTTTCAGCGCCGAATGAATACAGAAACACCTTGCAAGAAAATTATTACTTTAGAAGCTGATCATTCTCCATTTTTCTCTAAAGCATCGGAACTTGTTCATTACTTAAATGAATTAAACTAAATTTTTCATAAAATAAATAGACACTCACAGGTGTCTATTTATTTTACTAATTAAAAGCTATCTTTACTCTATCTACATTGCCATGCCCTTTTGCTTCATCTCCCACTTTTTATACAGTAGTACTGCACCAAATAAAAATACTCCCGCAACAAATGAAGCTACTGGTAACATCTTTATCATTCCATCTGGAAATACGAGCGGCAATAATGGAAATGCATACACTGCTGGAATACGTACACCAGCAATTTTTAATAAAATAAGCATTAATATCATATTTAATAAAGTGACTACAATCCATGAATCAATCGCAAAGTACAATATTGTTCCAACAGTTGCAGATGTAGTTAATACTACTATTTGTTTAAAAGCCATTTTTTCATTGTACATCGGCTTTTGAAGTGATTCATATACAACAACTAATATTGGTGGAATAACTGCTAATTGTTCATAACCAGTTATCCAACATAAACTAATCCATACGAAATTTAGTATGAGAAATACAGTCATATATTTATACTGTATTTGCACTTTTCGCTTAATACCGTTATTCAATTTAAATATAAGAACACCAACCATTAAAATAAATGTTAAAGCGAATACCGCGATAACAAATGACCATTCCGTCGCATTTGTTACTAATGGTAATAAACCTGTCGCAATAGATGGTGCTAAATTGGATTGAATTACACGTAAAAAAAGCATCATGAATACAAGCGTTAAACTTACTTTCCCTAAATAAGCAATATCCATTTGATTCACCATAAAACCAATCACAGCTGTTATTGAAGGTGCAATGAAGATTTTTTCTGGTTGCCTTAACCATCCTGGCTCACGATACGCCCATAAAGCAATTGCCATCGCTGCTATTTCCGGCAGAATAACTTCCGGATCATTTAATAACACACCCGCTGTTACCATGGCTAAAATAAATAAAATAGCAATCGTATATGAGATGATTGTTTCTTTCTTTGAAATTACTGCATTCATTATTACATACTCCTTTGTGCTCATTTCTTTCATAATGTAAAACAACTAATTTTATACCCTACTACGGTATTGTATATTAACATCTTTTCTATTTCAAGTATCATTAAGTTATTCACATCCTTTTTCACTCCATGCTCTTACAAAAAAGAAATTTTTATAGACGTTGACACTTAATGAAAGATAGGTTAAAATAACTATACATTAGTAAGTAACTAATGTAATTAATTCTAACTAGAGGTGAAAACAAATGCAAAACATTTTATTCCGTATTAATGAATTATCAAAAAAAGAAAGAACATCTGGATTAACAGTTGATGAAAAACAAGAACAACAAATGTTACGTCAAAACTATACAGAAACATTTCGTGGAAGCCTAGATTCCATTTTATTAAATACAAAAATTGTTGATTCGAATGGTCTTAACGTTACACCAGTTGCATTACAAGATGCTCAAATACGTTTAAAATTAAGCAAATGAGTTCCGCGCTAAAGAATTTCAATAAAACATAAACAGAGCTGGATTTCCTATATAGAAATTCCAGCTCTGTTTATTGTCTTTTCTAATTTAGTAAACGAGCGATACATCGCAATTCTCCACGACACAATCATCGCAAATGCTAGTAAGAAAAACATGCCGCTTAACTCTGCCAAATCAATTGATTGGCTTAAATATGACTTTAATGCCACGCGTACAGCTAATAAGCCTACTAAAATGAATATGAATGCTTTTGACGGTTTCATAAATATATGTTCGCCTTTTATTTCGAACTTAGTTGTTTTAATAAGAAAAATAGAGAAAATAATCCCTATACTAATTGCCTCGACTATTTCTAACGATGTTAATCGAAAATCTGGTAAAAAGTACATCATCGCGCCTGTACTCATAAAAATTGGTGGTAATATAATTTTCTTTTTCGTTACCGGCTTTTTCGCTGCTTTAAAACGTAGAAACATTACCCCAACAGCCATACAAACCGCTATGACACTTGATAAAAGTGCTATCATACTTTCCACTCCTATCTATTTAAATGACTTTTTTAGCAAAATCATAAACCAATAAGTAACTACATGCCGCATTATAGAATTTCTTCATTATATTCCTCCTGCTGTAAACTTTCCATATTCGCTGCAATCATTTTACGCAAAGTTTATGAACGGAATATGAACAAAAAAGCCATTCTGCAATTAATAATTGCAAAATGGCTTTTTAACTTATTTTAAATCGTCAATTGTGAAAGCACCTGGAAGTAATTGCTCAACAGTCACTTCTTTTTCATCACCTTTTACATTCGTTAGTAATACAGGCATTTTCGGATCACAGAATTCAGCAATTACTTGTCTACACGCACCACATGGTGAAATCGGTCCATCAGTTTCTCCTGTAATAACTAAGTAACTAAAATCGCGCTCCCCTTCTGATACTGCTTTAAATATTGCTGTTCTTTCTGCACAGTTACATAAACCATAAGAAGCATTTTCTATATTACAACCAGTATAGATTTTCCCTTCTTTCGTAACTAACGCTGCGCCAACAGGAAATTTAGAATACGGAATATACGCTTTCGATAACATCTTGTTTGCTTCTTCAATATATTTTTTCTTATCCATATTATTTCCCCCTCAAAGTAAATGAAATGATCATTAGTCAGTAATAACTGTATGAACTAATTTAGGAGCCACTGCTGTTTCAGCGATAGAGATGTTCTCATAAATTTTTGCTTTTACATCTTCTACATTTTCACGATTTGCGTAGATTGTTACGAACGGCTCGCCTTCTTTTACTGCATCGCCAACTTTTTTACGTAACATTAATCCTACTGCTAAATCGATTTCATCTTCCTTCGTTGCACGACCTGCACCAAGTAACATAGCTGCAATACCAATCTCATCTGCAACTATGTTAGAAATAACACCTGAAGTTTTTGCAGGTACATCAATTACATACTTCGCTTGTGGCATTTTTTCTGGATTGTCTACAATTGAGCTATCTCCGCCTTGATTGCTTAAGAACTCTTTAAATTTCGCAGTTGCTTTTCCGTTTTTCATCACTTCAATTAGCATTTCACGAGCTTCTTCTAACGTATTTGCTTTTTTCGCAAGTACGACCATTTGACTTCCTAATACAAGTACTAATTCTGTTAAATCTTCTGGACCTTCACCTTTTAACGTATCAATCGCTTCTTTCACTTCTAGAGCATTACCAATCGCAAATCCAAGAGGTTGTGACATATCTGAAATAACTGCCATTGTTTGACGTCCTACGTTATTTCCGATACGTACCATTGCATGTGCTAATTCTTTTGCATCTTCTTCTGTTTTCATAAATGCACCAGCACCTGTTTTTACATCAAGTACGATTGCGTCAGCACCAGCTGCAATTTTTTTACTCATAATTGAACTTGCGATTAAAGGAATTGAGTTAACAGTTCCTGTTACGTCGCGTAATGCATAAATCTTTTTATCTGCAGGTGTTAAGTTTCCTGTTTGTCCAATAACAGCTACTTTGTCACGGTTTACAATATCAATGAATTGTTCTTTCGTAATTTCAACGTGGAATCCTTCTACCGCTTCTAATTTATCAATTGTTCCGCCTGTATGTCCTAAACCACGACCAGACATTTTTGCTACTGGTACATCTAAAGCAGCTACTAACGGTCCTAATACTAATGTTGTTGTATCACCAACACCGCCAGTTGAATGTTTGTCTACTTTAATTCCTTCAATTGCTGATAAGTCGATCGTTTCTCCAGACTCAACCATCGCCATCGTTAAATCTGCACGTTCGCGATCTGTCATATCTTTAAAGAAGATTGCCATTGCAAGCGCACTCACTTGATAATCAGGAATACTTCCGTCTGTATATCCATTAATAAAGAATTTGATTTCTTCAGTCGTTAATTCTTTGCCGTCACGTTTTTTTGCAATAATATCTACCATTCTCATTACAATCACCATTCCTTTTTATATTATATAAATCTATTAAAATAATAAGCCAACGATTGTTGCTGATAAGAAACTTACTAATGTTGCACCGAATAGTAATTTCAAACCAAATCTTGCGACTACATTCCCTTGCTTTTCATTTAAGCTCTTAACTGCCCCTGCAATAATCCCAATTGAAGAGAAGTTTGCAAATGAAACTAAGAATACAGAGATAATCGCTGTCGTTCTATCTGAGAAATTAAAGTTTCCTTGTGCTAAATCTGTCATAGCGACAAATTCATTTGATACTAATTTTGTTGCCATAATATTTCCGGCATTAACTGCTTCATGCCAAGGTACACCCATAATAAATGCAAATGGTGCAAATGCATAACCAAGAATTTCTTGGAATGAAATACCGATTACACCTTTAAATACTGCATTAATGAATGCGATAAGAGCAACGAAACCGACTAACATAGCTGCTACTGTAATCGCAACTTTAAATCCATCAATAATGTATTCCCCTAATACTTCAAAGAAGGTCTTCTTCTCTTCTTCTTGTACTTCTAACATATCTTCTTCCTCAGTAACTTCATATGGGTTAATGATAGAAGCAATGATGAAACCACCGAATAAGTTAAGCACTAAAGCGGTTACAACATATTGTGGTTTTAATAACACCATATATGATCCAACGATAGACATAGAAACTGTAGACATTGCTGATGCACATAATGTATACATTCTTTTCTCTGGCAATAACCCTAGTTGTTTCTTAACTGAAATAAATACTTCAGATTGTCCTAAAATCGCAGATGCAACAGCGTTATATGATTCTAGTTTCCCCATTCCATTTACTTTACTTAATGCTAGACCGATAGATTTTACAATAATAGGTAATACTTTAATATGTTGCAAAATACCTATTAAGGCTGATATAAATACGATTGGCATTAATACACTTAAAAAGAACGAAAACTCTTTTTGATTTACTAATCCACCAAATACGAAATTCACACCGTCAGCGGCATATTTTAATAGCTCTCCAAAACCATCTGCTATTCCGCTAATTAATATATTCCCTACACTTGTATTTAATAATAGAAACCCCAAAATGAATTGTAATATAACCATCGTTATGATTGGACGATATTTGACTTTCTTTCTATCATTACTAGCAAGCCAAGCGATACCTAAAATCAATACGAGGCCAAAAACACCGATTAAGTATTTCATAAGCCGTTTCCTCCCATTCGTATCCGCTTACATTTTTTTCAATTATTAAAGCAATAGATATACTTTAAACGTATATCTATTGCTTTAAGCTTTTATCGATTAGTAGTTATCTGTAGCACCTTTTGCATCATTTAATACGATTGCAACACTAGCACTTGCTCCAACGCGAGAAGCTCCAGCAGCTAACATTTTGTCTGCATCTTCACGTGTACGAACACCGCCAGATGCTTTTACACCAACGTTTGGTCCTACTGTTTTACGCATTAATGCGATATCTTCAGCAGTTGCTCCGCCAGTTGAGAATCCAGTTGAAGTTTTTACGAAATCAGCACCAGCTTTTACTGATAATTCACAAGCACGTACTTTCTCTTCATCTGTTAATAGGCAAGTTTCAATGATTACTTTTACAAGAGCTTTTCCTTTTGCTGCTTGTACTACTTCATAAATGTCTTTTTCAACAAATTCGTTATCACCATCTTTTAAAGCGCCTACGTTGATTACCATATCAACTTCAGTTGCACCTTTTGCGATAGCATCTTTTGTTTCAAATGCTTTTGTTTCAGTAGTGCTTGCTCCTAATGGGAAACCGATTACCGTACAAACGTCTACATCATGTCCAGCTAGTTCATCAGCCGCTAATTTTACCCATGTTGGGTTAATACAAACAGAAGCGAATTTATATTCCTTTGCTTCTTCGATTACTTTCATAACATCTTCTTTAGTAGTATTAGCTTTTAAAATTGTATGGTCAATTAACTTTGCAATGTTCATTATCTTCACTCCTCATGTCTTTTAACAACTTCATTCTAACTCTTAGTTGAACAAATGTAAATACACTTTTGAAATTTTGTTCATTCTTTTTTAAAAGGCATTTTCTTGTAGTAAATAAAGCGCATTCTAACAAAGAACACTTCATATATAATCAAATTTTCTATGTTAACAATGGTAGTATGTATCTCCATATCCATAATTATTTTTAAAAAGGCAATTTGTGTTCAAAAAAGACTCCTATCATTCATACATAACAAAATAAAAGGAGTTCTCAAAATTAACATTTTGAGAACTCCTTTTATTTCTAACCTTTTTGATAATGTAACAGTTCTTTTGCTGTATGCTGATCGATAATTAATACATTTGCATACCCGCCACGTAACGCACCATCAATTGCTTTTATTTTTCTATTACCACCTGCAACTAAAATAGAGCGTTTCTTTAATTTCAGTTCCTCTAACTCAATTCCAATTGTACGCTGATTAATCTCTTCGCTACTAATATTTCCGTCTCCATCAAAGAAACGTGAACAAATGTCACCGACTGATTGTTTTTTGAGTAAACTTGTTTCATCCTTATCGAAATAACCTAATCGGAATAACAGCGCTTCGTCTCGCACTGTTCCTACAGTGAAAACTGCAATATTCGCTTGTTTCCCCATTTCGATAATGTGATGAATATGTCGATCCTGCTCTACTAATTCTTTTGTCACTGCATTATCAAATATAACTGGAAGAGGTAGATTTCTTGGCGTCGTTTGAAAAGCATCTGCAAATAAAGCTATCGTCTCATTCGCATATGTATTTACACTCGAATGACTAATGCCACCTTTTAGCTGGACAACCTCTACCCCTTTTACATGTTGCGGTACGATTTTTCTAGCAATTTCATACATCGTCATTCCCCAGCTTACACCAACAATATCACCGTTTTTAACCGTCTTTTCCATATACTCAGCAGCATATTTACTTATATACTCTGTAATCGTTGCATATTCCGGTACTGGAGAAAACACAACATGTGCCTCTAACAAGTTGTACTTTTCTTTCAGTAAATTCCCAACGTTATCTAAATCCGCAAATGGATCGGCGATGCTAATTTGAACAAACCCTTTTTCTTTCGCGTACTTTAACAATCTAGAAATCGTCGGTCTTGAAATATTTAATTTGTTAGCAATTTCTTGCTGACTATAATCTGATTGATAATATAATCTTGCAACTTCAACGCTTAATTGTTGTTTATCTTTTTCCATAGTAACTCATTACAAATCCCTTCCTGTATTTCCCTTTCGTTACAAGCATTATACAGCTTTATGCAAAAAAATTCGACTACCGAATTTTATCTAACTGAACTTTTATTCCACTTATTATATACAATGAAACCGTTCAATAAGAAACATAAACCATCGTCTAAAAACTATTCAAACACCCCTCATAAACAGAAGATACTGTTTATGAGGGGTGTTTATTCAATTTAAGTCTATAAAAGTTAAATGAAAGCAATGCAAGTTCTCACTTATTTAGAATAGGAGAAAAGATGATGTTTTATTTGTTCAATAAAATAATGATGGTGTATATTATCGTTAGATACTCGACTTGCCATAATAGCCCCCTCCATTGAAGATGCAAGAAAGGAAGCGAGTGATATAATGTCTACATCTTCTTTAAATTCTTGTTTCTCTATTCCTTCTTTTATGAGAGAAGCCATTAACATTACTGTATCATCATAACCTTTTGCTGCTGCTTTTTGTAATTCTGGAAATACTCCAGTACTTTCAATGGCACTATTAAGTAATGGACAGCCTCCAGCAATAGGAGGATTATTAGCTGCATCTTGATATACAAGGAAAATTGCAAGGATTTTATCAATTGCTGTCTTTTTATTTTCCATTGCTTTATGAAAATGACTCCACATAATCTCACCACTTTTGTCGTAGGCAGCAAGGACAATTTCTTCTTTACTTTTGAATCTACGATAAATAGATCCTTTAGGTAGTTCAGTAGCTGTCATTATATCCTGGATGGATGTGCGAGTTATCCCATTAGTATTAAATAAATATAAAGATGTTTCAATAATTTTTTCTTTAACCTTATCAACTTTAGTCATGCTTTGTAATCCTCCTAATGAAAACGATCCTAATATTCTAGGTAATGTTTACCCTCTATTTTCTTAATTTTTTTGTAAGTATAAATAAGTTTGGAACAGAAATATCTTATCAATTCCTATCTTATGGAAACCTCAAACAATACAGTTTGAAAAGAAGTTAATCAAATTGTATTACCTATATAACTTAAGTGAATTTTCTGTCAAAATAACATGACCAATTGTTTAATTCAGTCATATTATACAACTAATTTTATCTAAAATCGTAGAGTTGTAAAAATATATAGTTAATTTTAACGTATAGACATATGATTATTATATATAATTTTTATTAATATGTTTAGCTAAATTGTTTGAACTACCCCCACTTTCACTTCATTCTATAAAAGATTAACCATTAATGATTACTGGAATTAAATTGTAACAAAGCAACTGAAATATAAATATATTTGCTTTTTTCCATTTTGATTTTGTTAATACTTTATAAAAAGGGTTTAAAAAACTAGAAACTTGTAGTATCATTAGATTTCGATTCAGACCGAACCGTCCGGTTTAGAATCTTATATAAATATATTTAGAAGGAGAGCGTTATGCAGAAAGAAAAATCAAAAATTATAGGTAATTTAATTATGGGGGCAATACAGTGAACTTTATAAAAATGAATAAAAAAGAAATCATTATGCTAATAATCTTTACACTGTTTGTACCATTTCAAATTGGCTTGTACATACTATTTGGCATATCACTTTTAGCTAATGTCAATTTAGTTGAATCAGAATTTGTTCTTAGTGCCATCGGTTTTACTGTACCTGCTATTGTAGGAATCATTTGCTTTAGGAAAGAAATTATTGAAAGTTTTACTTATTTTAAAGAGAAGACAATTTTGAAAATAGTAAGTATTCCTATGGTAGTTTTATTTACGTTAATTGTGGAACAGTGTGTTATGTATTTTCTAGCAACTGGTCAACCAGAGAACCAAGAGCAGCTCCTTGAAACTGGTGCAGAGGTACCTCTTGTATTTACATTGCTTGTATTTGGTATTCTGGGTCCAATACTTGAAGAAATTGTGTTTCGCCACATATTAATAAATCGTTTTTCTTACCATATTGGTACTGCTATTGCATCTATCATTTCGATTATGATTTTTACACTTCTTCATACGAACCAACTTTCGGATATTGCTATTTATTTACCTGGATCGTTGATACTTACTGCGGCTTATCTTATTTCTAAAAGATCCATTGCATATGTTATAGCGATACACATGTTAAACAATTGCCTTGGTTTCATTCTGTAAGAAACTAGACTTGTTTCTAGTGCCAAAAATACTTTTTCTATGGCATAAGAAAGCTAATCAAAAATTATAATATATTAGGAGAGTGTCAGTCATGATTGTAACAACAACTTCTGGAATTCAAGGTAAAGAGATTATTGAGTATATTGATATTGTAAATGGTGAAGCTATTATGGGTGCAAATATTGTCCGCGATGTATTCGCTTCCGTTCGTGATGTTGTCGGTGGCCGTGTTGGTGCTTATGAAAGTAAGCTAAAAGACGCTCGTGATATTGCAATGGGCGAAATGAAAGAACTTGCAAAAGAAAAAGGTGCGAACGCTATCGTTGGTATTGACGTAGATTACGAAGTTGTTCGTGATGGAATGTTAATGGTTGCTGTCAGTGGTACAGCTGTACGTATATAAGTAAATAAAAAAACGGTTCCCCTTCGAATTTATACTTTGAGGGGGAATCCTGGTTCTGTTGCAGATTTTAAAGAATAAAGAGATGTTGATAAATCATTGTACGTCGAAAAACACAGTTTGAGTGTAAACTGTGTTTTTTTATATAGAGGCCCCATCACTATCAAGCTAAAAATCTTGTGTTAACTTGTGCAAAAAGTCCATTTTTTCGATTTGGGGTAATTTTGAATCCTTAAGTTTATGGGCATGTGGCGTTACCCTAATACTGTACAACTTTTTTATAAACGGTTGTAAGGTTCTACGTTTTTGACCATTCTGTACAACGATAACTTTGGTTTATTGATTTCACCTGTAATCTGGTAGCCTATCCTCTGATACAATTTAATTGCAAGTTGGTTCTCTTTCTTTACTGTCAGAGAGCATTTGGAAAAGCCTTGCAGCGAAGCTTGTTCCTCGGCAAACTCAAGTAGTCTGGTACCTATCCCTAGTCCTCGACTTTCGGGCAGTAAGGCAATTGTTCCGATGTGAAACTCGTCATCTTCTCCCTCCTTCAAGGTAAACATGGAATAAAGCATTTTGATATTCAGAATGTTATAAACAACAAACCCCAGCTTTCGGAACGAAAGCAGTTGTTTAAAAGTGGGCCAGGCAAGACGATTTAAGACGGGTATGGGATAGCAAGTAATCATCCCTAAAGTTTTCCCGTCCATTTGAGCTTCATAGGCGTATTGATGACTAAAACGGTTGTTCCCCTGCCGCCATAGCCTACAAAATATCCCTTCGACTGTGTTCTTCTCCTCAGATCCTGCAAGCGGAAACGCCATGTATTCCAATGCCATTACATTTAGCTGGGCGCCGACCATGGACTGATGAACAGCCTTTACAATAGAGATTTGATTCATTTTCTATTGCTCCTTTTCACTTTCTATATTATTGATATTAATTATCATAGATTTAAATCAGTTCACTCTCCTCTCAACTCATCCTTAGCTTTGAAACCATAATAAAATGTATTTAAAACAAGCTCTGCGGCAGATTTTTTAGCCACATTTCCTTCATGTACCTGTTCCCAGGTATGGAAAAGCAGAGCATAAAGCGTATTTAAAATCCATTCGCTACTAACCGTTTGCTGAAAGTAACCTCTTTGTTGTAACAGTTCAATAACGCGTCGTAAGGGTTCCCTCAGCTTCTCTTCTGCTTCACCTAATTCTTTGTTGTTAAATACAGATGCATCATGACCTAGAAAATAGATTTTGTCACCTAAAGGGATTAACGCTTCAATGAGTTCCGGGATATAGTTTTCACTTCTTTCCTCATCCAGTGGAATCTGGTTTACAGTATCACTTACCAGTTGGATAGCCCGATGGCCCAAGAACAGCATCAATTTCTCCCTGCTTTCGACGTAGCGATGGAGTGTAGCAATTCCAATTCCCGCATATTCCGCAATTTCATTCATCGAAGCAGTAGGATTTTCAACAAGCAATATAGTAGCCGAATCAAGAATTGCATTAAATCTCGCTTCCTTCAACGCTGACAAGTCTTTCTTCATCGTCAATCTCTCCTTTTTCTGTATAAAGTCGTCATTTTTGATAGATAAATATATCATTTGATATTATAATAAACAATTTAAAATAAAGTGTCCAGCTGCTGAATGTAGCTTTTCAAAAAGAATTATATTACTGAAACTGATAGTACTTTGAATGTTTCATTTTTAGCATTTCATTATTTAGATAACGATGAAGAAATTAAATTCTTTAATGTAATAAATACAAAAGCCAAAGGAAATGGTACGAGTTACTTTCTGCATAAAGTTATCGGTTTATTTTAAAATTCACTTCCGGGTATTGGGTTATCAGCCTTTTAAGGGTTGAGCCGTCATCCTTCTGTTTTACATACTGGTCAAAAAATGCCAGGCTGAATTCGTTAATAATACGATGAACTTCCTTTGGATTTTCACCTGGGCTCTGCAACAGAGGTGAGAACAAATGTAAATCGGTAAAGCTTGTATGATCCGTATGAGGAATGACCATTGACATACCACCGCCAGCTAACCCGCGTCCGTATCGCTCCCTCACTTCAAAGGGATCTGCTTCATCAGGCTCTTCTGCATTCATGAGCAGAAATGGTTTTCCAATGCCACTTTCAGGCAAGGTTTCACCATACAATGTACCATCCATATTGATAGCTGCTTTGACACGAGAATCTTTTGCAAGTATTTGTGCTGCGGTAGCTCCACCGTAAGAGTGGCCAAACATTCCAATTCGCGAGGTATCCAGTCTTCCTGTAAAGAAACCGGTCTCATCGTTTTCGTTAAGTTTCTCTATCTGATTAAGGACAAAGCTGACATCTTCCTCCCATAATTTTATGTGGCTATCTCCTTCATCAGTTAAATTGATGGGCTGTACGTAAGCAGTTCGACCACCTGGAAAGACGGTAGCTGCAGCATCAAAGGTATGATCGATACTTAGAACAATATATCCTTGACTAGCCAACTCCTCAACTTGAAACGTGTTTTGATTACGAAAACCATTAAAACCATGAGAGAAGAGTAATATGGGATAGTGATTCTCTGAGTCTGAGAGTTGTAAATCCATAAACGAATGAGACTTTACCAATTCCATGTGGCTGAATGCAAATGCAGGAATAGACAATGTTTTTTCCAATCCCTTGGAAAGCTCATTTATGTTACGAATATAAGGTTCTGGATCCCCCTTGCTTTTTTCAACTGCAGGATACCAAATTTGCACCATCAGTTCGCGCCGATTATTTGGATTTTTCGAATATGGTTCATTTCTCTGATGATCAACCCAATGATATAGCTTCGTACCGATCCTATGTGGACCAGTTGGTTCTTCAAATGAAAATACTGGCATAAGTAAGGGTAGCGCAACTGCTACAAACAAATAGATACATAGTAACGAAGTCTTAACTATGAATATACCCGAACTTCTAAAGCCCTTTTTCTGCCCAGTTAATAAATAGCATAAAATTAAGATAACTGGGGATACATATGCCGGAATCATCTGCCACCTAAAACCTTCTGCCAATAACTGAACTGTAACCATTACAACGGCAATCAAAGTAGCTAATTTAGACCACTTTTTCGTTTCTCTGCCTATTAACAGTATCCAACTCAATAGACTAAAATTCACTACTATCAAAACAACTTCCCAGAAATTCATTGGCCTATCTCCTTTGCATGCATTTTACTTCTAATTAAAGAGGTTGTTTTCAGCCTAAGCAAAAGCAGGTGAAACACCTATATAGTTGCACCGATTATGCTAATCGTTTCATCCACTCTACTCCTTTATTCAAATTAAAAACTTAAAATGCCCAGCTACCTTTACGGAAAATTGGTTCTACAGTTCCATCTGGTAGAATACCGTCGATGTCCATCTCACTGCTGCCAATCATAAAGTCCTCATGTGTTACTGAAATATTTGCCCCTAACGTTTCAAGCTGATCGTTTTCTAGATCTCTTCCACCCTCTAAGCAAGTTGGATAAGCTTTACCAATCGCTAAATGGTTCGATGCATTTTCATCAAACAATGTATTAAAATATAAAATTCCCGATGCTGAAATTGGTGATTCATGTGGTACAAGTGCTACTTCACCTAAATAGCAAGAGCCTTCATCCACATTAATAAGCTCTTGTAATAAATCATGTCCTACCTGTGCTTCAGCTTTAACAATTTTTCCTTCTTCAAATGTCAGTTTAAAGCCATCGATAATATTCCCTTGATAAACTAATGGTTTTGTATTGCTTACATAGCCATTTACACCTTGTTTCATCGGTAACGTATAAACCTCTTCTGTCGGCATATTAGCCATAAAGATAGTATCATCAGGAGTTTTACCACCTCCAGTAACCCATTTATGCTGTGGTGCTAATGCAATTGTTAAATCAGTACCTGGCGCTGTATAGTGAAGCTTCATATATTTTTTATTGTTCAGTAGGACCGCACGAGATTCTAAATTTGTTACATGTTCACGCCATTTTTCAATAGTACTGCCTTCACCAATACGAACAGCTTTAAAAATAGCCTCCCATAATGCTGGTACTTGATCCTCTGCTGCTAAATCCGGGAACACCTTCGATGCCCACTTTGGTGAAGGAACTGCTACCATCGACCAAGCTATTGAATCCTTCATTACGGCGTTGCGATTGTTTCTCAGAGCAGCTCCTGCTACCTTTTGATAGGTAGCTAGACGATCAGATGAAATACCTGTAAATTTATCAGGATCTGTAGCATCTATCATTAATAGTGCTCCTTTACGTTCGATCAGCTCATCATTCATTTTGACTATCCACTCTGGGAAGCGATTAAATTCTTCATCTGAGGCATAATCAAAGTAAGCACGTTCCATTTCTTCATCCGAAAAATTAACATGAACACGCCCTGCCCCAGCCTTATAAGCCTCTTTCACAACTATACGGGCGAAATCCAATGCATCCACTGATGTATTGACTAATAAGTATTGCCCTGGTTGAATATTGACACCGATTTTCACCGTAAGTTCTGCATATGCTTGTAATTTTTCTTCAAAAGTCATATTATTTACCTCGCTTTTATTAAATTGGTTTTGAATTCCCCTCACTAACTTACTTTCATACCATACTTTCTGAACAGGTTTTCTCAGAATTTCCATTTTCTATTTTTTACATTTTTTTATCAGGACATGATAACAACTAATGGATTTTTTCTACTACTCATATATTTAATTTCTAAACTTTGATTCAATTAATATTGATTTGTTTTTCAAAAAATCTAATCGAAGGGTATCAAACACTACATAAAGTTATAGAGTTCTTTATTGTGAAAGCTCACTCAGTTCTTCCCAATCTTTTCAATGCTGCTGTACCTAAAGACTTACCATCAATGGGGCGTTTAACATTCTCAATCACTCCTTTATCTTTACAAAAATATTTTTGATAGATAAACATATCATTTGATATAAGATTAAATCATTTTGAATGAATTATCAAGACGTAAAATTTAATTTTAAAAAAATTCAGTAAAAAACCTATATGAAAATGGATTCTATCAAAGGGAGCGATAACGGAAAAATTTTTACGCACACATGGATACGAAATTACTACTCCAAAATACCCCCTTACATTTATCTGCAAGGGGTTTTTCTTTTTATTCATTTTGCAAATAAACAAACGTGTTTCCACTTTACCTATTTTTTCATGTTTACATTATCCTATCTAGATGAAGCTATCTCCTAGAGGTAACGCCACATGCCCATCAAGTTAAGAGTTAAATTGCCCCCATAGAAAGGAAAACTGAATCGGATTGTATGAATAATTATGAAGAGATAGAATTTTCGTTTTGGAGATATTTCAAAAGTTTAGCTTGATGGGTATGTGAATCTCCTCTCTATAACAAATATTTTTTAGTAAATGTTAAAAATCTTACGAGAATGTATTTTTTTAACATTTTAATTTTTCTCAATTGTATAACTTTATTTTTGAACTATACTTAATTCGTAATCCCAAAATTAGGAAAGGATCTTTGAGATAGGACATTTATCTTAATTGTTTATTTAGAGGAGTGATTTAAGAAATCAATGAAGGGAATGTGTTTCTAAATTAATCAGGAAGGGAACTTGAAGTGTTACTATGCTTTTTTTTACTCATCTAAAAATATCATCAACATTTTTTTATAAGTGTGAATTTAAAAAATCCACTTTCGGCATTAGTGAAAAAACTAATATTTCGTATGTAAGTAATAATGAATTTTAACGAAGGGACTGATCTATATGAACAGAAGAAAGAATTGTAGATTACAAAAAACTATAAAGGTGTTTGCAACATCTGCTATTTTAGCAACCACGTTATTTACACCTATTATGTCAAACAATTTAGATGTACATGCTGAAACTGCACAAACTGCAACTCAATTTGAACAAAGGGAGTTTGACCTTCCAGGTACAGGAAGTTTTTGGGATGAAGCAAAAAGAGAAAAAAGAAGTGAGCAAAAAAATTATATGCCAACAGGCATATATGTGAAACCTAATGAACAGGTTACAATTACAGTATCAGGAACGCAAAAGATTAGAGCCATTATTGGGACACATCAATATGATAAAGAATGGGGAAAAGAAATTGATCTTTCACCTGGCTCTAATACCATCTCTTCACCAAACGGCGGCGTATTAGGGTTAGATAATTTTCAAAGCACAGGAACAGTTAAGGTGCAAGTAACGCAAGGCGGTAGCCCTATTCCTTTCTTTGTATTAGGGAAACACACAAAAGCAGACTGGATTGCCATGATGAACAACTATCCAAATGCACATGCAGTACAATTGAAATCAGAACGAGCGGTGCTAACTGTAACTCGTGATAGTGCCAATAAATATATTGTAAATCAAGATCCTGTGCCCCTATTAAATAAATATGATGAAATGATTCGAGCGCAAGACAAGTTAGCAGGGCTATCTGAAACAGATCCTAATCCTTTACATCGTTCAACTCGTCGTATTTGGGCCTTTGTAGAAAATCCTAACGCACAAAGTTGGGGTATGTATGCAAGTTGGGATGGAGCCGTGTTTACGACTGCTGGTGAAGCTATCAAAAGTACTTTAAATGTCAATGAGTTTGGGTGGGGACAAATGCATGAAGCGGGACATGCACGACAACAATATCCATGGACGTGGAATGATTTAAGAGGTATGGGTGAAGTAACTAATAATCTATATTCTTTAGCTGCATTCAAGAAAATATACCCAAATATACCAACACGTTTAGATACAGAGGGAGATTATAATAGAGCTTTTGCATATTTAAAACAAACAAATAAGGAATATAAAAATATTGACGACCTGTTTGTAAAACTTGTTATGCTTTGGCAACTTCATTTGGCATATGGGGATGATTTTTATCCAAATCTCCACAAATTATATCGTGAGATACCAGAGGATCAACTTCCCAAAACAGACGAGGATAAAATACAGGCATTTATTTACAATACATCGAAAATAGCAAAACAAAATGTACTGCCATTCTTTGATAAATGGGGATTGAAAGCAACACAAGAAACGAGACAAAAAGTAGAAGCTTTAAACAACCCAACATTAATTGCACCTATATGGGAAGCGACGGATGCTAAACCTGTTAAACCACTTGCTGTATTGTCAAAAAAAATAATGAAGGCAAGTGCAAATAGTGAGGAATCAACGGGCTCAGCTAGTAAGGCGATAGATGGAAAAACAGATACATTTTGGCATAGTACTTGGACACCAAATCAATATCCTTACAATTTGACACTAGAACTTGGTGATACACGTACCATTTCACAATTGGCATATCTTCCAAGGCAAGATTGGTCAGAAAATGGCCGTATTTTAACTTACAATATTTATACGAGTGTAGATGGCATTACGTATGACAAAATATCATCAGGAACATGGGAAAATAATAGTGATAAGAAAACGGCAACATTTACCCCAGTTACTGCAAAGTATGTAAAAGTGGAAGTAACGAAAGGACAGAATGGATTTGCTTCAGCAGCTGAAGTAGATATTTTAGGGTATTAATTATTTTCACTTGTAAATGAGTATATGATCACAGGGTGGATTTTGAAATATTTTGAGGATCTGCCCTGTGATATTTTTTGCGTATTTCATGTTCTGTTTTCACTTTATAATTTCTGATAGGAAATTAAGTGAATAAGTTTCACTTAATACTAATAAAGTAAAAGTCTATAATGATTCTTTAAAAATTTATTTCTCAAAAAAACAGGATAAAAAAATAAACAGCAGAACTAGTCCACTGTTTACTTCGCCACACCTTCATGTAATTTTTCTGTATAATCCTTTACATCTTTCCAGCTATCTTTCGCTGTATGTAAATCTTCTTTTATAAACGTAAACTCTTCTGGAGTAATTCCTTTTACGTTTTGTAGTAAATTATTATATTTTGCACCTACTGTATACCATTGATTTGATATGTTTTGTAGTGCTGTAATTGCTGCATCAATTGTTTCTGTCATGTTTGTTGTTTTATTTTTTACATCAGTCAAAATTACGACTTCTGCTTGTGCTCCTGAAATTCTATCTTTTAAATTGGCGATTTCTCTTTCTGCATTTGCGATATCTTTTTTCGCAACCGCAATCATCGGCCCACCAGCAAGACATGTTATTAGAGCTACGCAAAGTACGCCACCAGCAATGACCATATCATTACTCTTTTTAATCGAATCGTTATATGTATTTATTTGTTGCTCTAGAGCTGGAATACCAGCATTCGTACTTGCCAATATCGCTGTTAACTGATTTGTATCCTCTTTGAAACTATTTGTATCTTTCGCCATTCTATCGCGAAAACTTTTCAAATTTCCTAACAATCCATCTACCTCATTTTGATTCTTTACAATATCCGCATACAACTTTTCTAAATCCGCTTTTAATTTTCCGCTATCCTTTTGATCAATCGCTATTAACATGTCATTATAATACGATTGAAAAGTATTATTGTAATTTATAATATTTTGATCCGTTTTCATAATTTGAGGCTTCATATTATTTAACCAATATGCTGCATTAATTTTTGCATCTCTTTGATGCTGAATCATATTCCCTTTAAATTCACTATTAATCGAACTTATTTTACTTAAATCCGTCTCTTGTTGATTTTGAATTAATTTTGCATATGAATCCATTGCAAATATACTTGATGTCGTTTGTGCCATTACATCTTGGAATCCAGCTGGTCCAAGAGAATAGTTTTTCACATTTTCTTGTAGCACCTTTACATTTTGTTCTGCTGCAAAAGGATGTAAAGGAAATGCGTTACTCGTTGCCACCCCAGCAATCATTACCGCTAAAAGACATTTTTTATAAAATCGTTTCTGCATATTTTTCACCTATTCTCTTTATAAGGATATCAAAAGCTCCTGCTCACAACTGAACAGGAGCTTCAAATCATTCATCAACACTTAACGCTCTAACGATTCGTATTCGATTATGCTTTTTTCGTATCTACTACTTTAATATCTTCAGCATAAATCTTTTCTGCATAGTCTTTAATGTTTTTCCAGCTATCTTTCGCAATGTTTAAATCTTCTTTAATGAAAACTAGGTCATTTGGACTAATAGAATCTACATTTTGAAGTAAAGAATTGTATTTTGATCCCATTGTGTACCATTGGTTTGAAATATTTTGTAACGCTGTAATTGCAGTATCAATTGTATTTGTTAAATACTCTGTTTGTGTTTTAATGTTCGTTAATCCTGCTACTTCTAATTGCGCAGTTGTAACTTGTCCTGTTATCTTTTGAATTTCTGCTTGTGCATTATCAAGCTCTTTCTTCGCTAATACGATTCCAGCTGTACCACCGCCTACAGCTGCTGCACCACCTGCAATTAATGCTACTCCTAGCGGTGTTCCTGCGCCCGTAGCAATAACTACTGCACCACCGATAATTGCAATTGGTCCTAGAGCTGTCGCAACAGATGAACCGATAATAATTGCATTATATTTACTAATTGCTTCATTGTACGTTGTAATTTGATTTTGCAGAAGCGGAATCCCTGCATCTTGACTAGCTAATATAGATGTAATTTGATTTGCATCACCCTTGAAGTTTTGCGTATCCGAAGTCATTTTATTTCGGAATTTCTTCAAGTCTTCTACTAACTGATCCACTTGTGCTTTATTTTCATTAATACTACTTGATAATCTAGTTAAGCCTTTCGTAAGAGTCGCTTTATCTTTTGCATCAACTGCAGCAACTAAAGTATCATAATAGTTTTGGAATTTCGTATTGTAGTTAATGATATTTTGATTTGTTGAAATAAGCTGTGGTTTTAACACATCTAACCATTGCTTCGCATTTCCTCTAGCTGTATCTTGGTGCTGAATTACTTTCCCTTTTAAAGCCGCATCAACAGACGATACATTTCCAAAGTTAACATTACCTTGTTTAATAATTGTTAAAGCGTACAGATCCATTACTAAAGCATTTGAACCTGTTCTTTCCATTGCATCTTTCAAGCCTTCTGGTCCTAATGAGTATTCTTCATAGTCATTATAAGCTTTTGCTACCGCATGAACTGGAGCTTGTTTCACTGTACTTTCAGCTGCATACGTATGAGCCGGCATAATATTTCCTGCTGCAAATACTGCCATAAGTGCTGATAGAGCCATTACTTTATAAGGTTTTTTTGTCATTTTTCTTCTCTCCCTATATCGCTAATTATTTTTCTGTTTAATGTACTTCAACGTTTGTAACGTAATCTTCAAATTGATTTGTTTGCTTATTCATTTCATCACTTACTTTTTTAATTTGATTGAAATGTTTTTGAAGTAAACTACTGTCTGTATACGTGCCTTCTTCAACATTTGTTTGAATTTGAATCATATTATTATTTAAAACTTTCCAATCCGTTAATAACGTTTCTAAAGTTGTAATTTGACGATCAATTAATTCTGTAAAGCTATTTACTTGATCTTCAACGAATGTAATTTGAGTCGCCTCTGCTTCAGTTTGTGATAACTTTTGAATAAGTGGTAATAACTCTTTTTGCTTTTGTTGAATGCGAAGAGCTGCTTCTCTCGTTTGACTATCTGCAGCATTTACAATTTCATTACTTAAAGTACCGATAGAAACAAAATCGATTGTTTTCGTTTGTGCAGTTTGATTTGTGATTGTAAATACTTGTTTACCGATATTAATAGAACCTTTAATGATTTCTTGAGGTCTATTCAAAATAGTAGTTAGTTCAGCTTGAATTTCCCCTTGAATTCTTTTAATATCTTCTCTTAATTTCACAATATCTCCACTTGATCCTTGCAGTGTTTTTATTGCTTCATCGGCTTTAATTGATAAGTTGTTACTATCTTTGTCTAATACTGTTTTAAATCTATTTAACTCTAATAAATCTTGCTCCATACTCTCTTGGATGCTTTGTACTTGCAATTGTAATTTTCCATATGCACTCATAAAATCTGCTTTTGCTTGCTGATCTTCATTTACGTTTCCTGCTAGTTCATAGAGCTTACTATAATAGCTATTAAATCTAGTGCTGTATCTCATCATTTCTTGATTTAAGTCAATTAGCTTCGGATTATATTCATCAATCCATTCTCTTACATTCGCCTTTGCAAACTTTTGATGATTCGTTAAGCTACTCATCGCATTTACCTTAATGTCTGGCTGTTGCAAGATAATTAATCCGTATGCTTGAATAAGCGGTGATTGTGATCCTAACATTCTAATTGAATTGGATAATGTATTTGGAGCAATTACATTTTGCGCATATACTGTTTTCACTTCTGTTTGCCCCTCCTTAGCGTAAGCGCTTACAGGAATGAAGCAACTCGTAGATACTGCTGTAACCAATAACCCTGTAATTAAAGTCTTTTTCACTTTAACTCCTCCTATGTATTAGCAACTATTACTATCGCATTTTATTATTCTATTTTCTTGCCCATAATTTGAGATGATTAAAATAGAGAACGTTCTCACCGTGATCCATGTATGAACCACCTCTCTCGTATTGCTACAGTACTTACTTATCGTCACAAAACATTTTATTATTTTTCATATGTGTTTAGTATGAATAACATTGTATAAATTTTCTATTTCATCGAAATTCTCACATTCACATAGTGAATATATTACTTAAAAATATTATTCATTTTAAACTAAACAACATGCGTAAATATGAAATTTCGTTTTGTTTTCATATATGTTTTGTACTGTAAGGTCATTTAAACACAGCTGTTTATATAACGTAAAGAAGTATTTTCATTCCCTTTATTTTCAAGCTTTCATGTCCTTATTTCAAAATATAATCCGATTCACTTTATCGATTGAAATATCTATATATCACAACAGAAAACACTACTTGCAAATAACCGATAAAATTATATTAATATAATTTTTAAATCCATATGCAATTATGCATAGCATATACACAAAAAGGATAGCTTCATTTTCACGAAGCTATCCTTCAAAAATCTTCTTATTTTTTCAAATGATATGGAACTGTCGTAATAACAACATTTCTTTTATAAAGTAAATACGCACGTATGAGTAAACTGGATTGATTATGAAGAATGTTATGCCAACCTTTTTTCGGAATGAACTGTGGTATAACGACCGTAACGCGGTAATTCGATTCACTTGCCTTATATTGCACTGTATCAATGAACTTCGTTAGCGGCTGAATAATACTTCTATAATGAGAATGTAATGTAACAAGCCTTACTTCAGGTTGCCACACCTTCCATTTCTCTTCAAATTTCTTTTCCTCTTCTCTGTCAAAAGCAACATATACAGCGATAACTTGATCTGCCGAAAGAGATTTCGCATAGTTCAATGAATTTTCTACTACATGCGTCATACCTGCTACAGGAACGACAATTACATTCCCCTCAATTGGAATAAGAGGTTCACAAGTTTTTAAACTTAATTGATCACCCACTGCATCATAATGCTTCTTAATTCGATGAAACAAGAAGATAATAGCAGGTAAGAAAATAAGAATCGACCAAACTTGTGCAAATTTAGTTAAAAAGAACATGCTCATTACGATAAAACTAATAACTGCACCAATTAAATTAACCGTTAATTTTAAAACCCATCCTTCAGGTTTTTCGCGAAGCCACTTTAATACCATCCCTGTTTGAGAAAGTGTAAATGGAATAAATACCCCTACTGCATATAACGGAATTAAATGTTCTGTTTGTCCTTGGAAAGCTACAATTAAAATAATCGAAGCAACTCCAAGTATTATAATACCGTTTGAGTAACCTAGACGGTCTCCTCTAATCGTAAACATTCTCGGTATAAATTTATCTTTTGCGAGGTTAACCGCTAATAAAGGAAATGCAGAATAGCCTGTATTAGCTGCGAGAATTAATATTAAAGCTGTTGTACCTTGTATGAAATAGTACATGAAATTACGTCCAAATGTTTGTTCAGCAATTTGAGAAACAACTGTTACTTCTTTACTCGGCGTCACTCCGTAATAATAAGCTAAAAATACAATTCCTGAAAATAACACAGCAAGTAATGCACCCATTGCAAGCAATGTTTTTGCAGCATTGTTTGGCGCAGGATCTTTAAAGTTCGGAATTGCGTTTGAAATTGCTTCAACACCTGTTAAAGCAGAACTACCTGATGCAAATGCTCTTAACAGTAAAAACAAACTAATACCCGCAACCGGCGTTCCGATCGGCGTGTGTAAAGTTGGTGAAACGTGACCAGTCAAAATATTATATATGCCTACACCAATTAATATAAATAGGGCTAAAACAAATAAATAAACAGGATATGCTAAAACAGAAGCTGATTCCGTTACTCCTCTTAAATTTAAGATGGTAATAAATATAACAAATATAATCGCAATGATTACATTATGTGCATGTAAACTAGGAAAAGCAGATGTTAGCGCATCTGTACCTGCAGATACACTTACCGCAACAGTTAAAATATAGTCGACTAATAAAGATCCTCCAGCAATTAAGCCTGGATTCATCCCTAAATTTTCTTTTGATACAACATACGCTCCCCCGCCATGCGGATAAGCAAAAATAATTTGACGATAAGATAAAATAAGGGCTGTCAATAATACTAATACCCCAACAGCGATCGGAATGGAATACCAATAAGCGATCGCTCCCACACCTGCTAAAGCAATTAAAATTTGTTCTGGACCGTAAGCAACTGATGACAATGCGTCAGAAGATAAAATAGCTAAAGCTTTCGTTTTATTAAGCTTTTGTTCTCCAAGCTCTGTTGATTTTAACGGTCTTCCAATTAAAAATCTTTTAATAGATGAAACCAATGCTGTCCACTCTCCAATAATTTTGTACGAACTTTTCTGCTTGTTACAGCCAGTAAACTATTTCTTCAGAAAACAAAAAATGTCTACAAGCCATAGCGAAATAGACTTGTAGACATTATTTTTTTTGTCGCACAAGCTCCACCTTCCTTCTCAATATAACGCTTACGAGGTTAGCTGTCGGATTCGGGCCTATGAGTAGCCCTACCTTTTTCAAGGATTCACCCCATCGGATTATGTACTAATCCGTAAAAACGGGTCCCCCGTACCATGCGGTTTCAGCGATTTAGAAAATTGAAACTGTGGATTATAATACTCCTTTATTTTCAAAAAGTAAACAAAAATTTTTAATAAGAAAAAAATTAAAATGATTGCGCATAATCCGCTGAGAAATATACATAATGAATATTAAAAATCCGCAAAGGAGACCCATATGTCTAAAGAAAAGAAGCCTATTTTTTCCGATTCATATTTAGATGCAGTAGCAAATGAAATTAATCAGTTATATGGTAAACGTGAACAGGAAATAAATTTGACAGATAGAACGAAAAGAAATAAATAATTTGTCATACAAAAAAATAAAAAAGATAGCAATACACTTATATATTGCTATCTTTTTTATTTTTTCATACATCTAATTCTATTACAGATTTGTTAAAGGTCATCTCTTCATACACCTTTAAATTTTGATATATAGATTCTAATAATGGTGCCGCTATAGAAAATTTCTCTGCTACATCCAGTAAATATCCTTGCAAGTGCTTCCCTTCAATAAACGAACCCTTTTCCATATCACGTTGCATTGATGACTTCATATCATACGAAATTTTATCAATCGTTTTCATATGTTCCTGGGCAATATTAGCCTTTACTGGAGCTCCTAATACTCTCATGATTTGTACAGATTCCTCAAACACATTACGGATAAAATCACGGCCGCCTTCACTTTCACGGATTGGTCCAATTGGTGCACGCATTAACGTTGTCACACCTGACATTACAGTAATAAATAAATATTTATGCCACATATCTTGCGTAATATTTTCACTTAAAACAAAACTAGATTTCGTACCTGAAAATGCTTTAGAAATATGCTTTACTCTCTCTGAATTTTGAGACTTAATTTCTCCAAACACAAGTCTGTTGGCAGCGCTAGTTTGTACAATTTCTCCTTGATTGTTTAACGTCGTCTCGATAAAGCATAAACCGCCAATTACTTTTTCTTCGCCGAATTCTTTTTGTAATAGCGATAAATGAGCGATACCATTTAACAATGGAATGATTACAGTATTTTCGCCAACAAACGGCTTCAAATCTTGAATTGCCTCGTTTAAGTGATACGCTTTTGTTGAAAATAAAATGACATCAAATGGAGAAGTTCGCTCTTCTTTCGTTATTAATTTCGGTCGGAAGGAAAAATCCCCGTTAACACTTCGGATTACAAGTCCTCTTTCCTCTAATTGTTTTTTCCGTTTACTACGAACAAGAAACGTGACATCTTCTCCCTTCTCGACTAATCTGCCACCAAAAAATCCTCCGACTCCACCAGCGCCTAATACTAAAATCCGCATACAGCATCCCCCTTTTCAAAATACAATTTTATAACTTTTAGTATACATAACATTATACATGTTCCCTGCTAAATAAGCTGAATTTTCACTCTCAATTGAGTATAAAAGAGTGGTTATTTTCAAATAAATTTGGGCATGTTGTTTCTATAGCATATATGGAAAGGACACAATGTAGATGGAGGCAATACAATCAATTGAGGAAAAAGGTGTAGCAACAGCTATATTCCAATTTATATTCCCGTTTTCGTTTAAAGCTGGATATGAACAAAATATGTTCCCTTTCTTACAAAAAAACGATTTTCGTCCTTTTCGGCTCGATCATCTCGATGATGAAAATACATATTATGGGGAGTTTAAAGTTTCACATCAAAATATGGAAGCATACTATCTTTCATTTACAAATAAAATTCTCTTTCCTCATTCAGAGCATCAAAAGGGCTTGCAACGTTATTCAAAGGACCTTAACTTAACTGGACATTTAACAACAAACCTTATTTCAATTCCATTCAAGATACACTCTATTGATGTAACACTTTGTCCTTATGAACTTGGCTTCTTAACAATTCGAACAGAAGTAAACACTGCTCCAAACATGACTTTATCTGAAGCAATCGAATTCGCTGCTCGCTTCCGTGTACTTGAAACTAAAAATGATACAAATGAGACTATTTGTATTGAATGTAACGGAAAGAAGTATTCCCAAGTTGAAAAATTCATTTTTGGTTATTTATTTCATGGTGTAACTGATTTCTTTGAAAAGAAGAGATTAAGAAGTTCATACTTTCAAACCTTCCCTTTCTTTGAAGACCAAAGAATGTACGTTCAAACTTTATTGTCACTAAAAGAAGGTATGGAACTTAATGAAGTAGATGTTTATCGTACTTCTAGTCTTTCCGGATTAACAAGTGATGGTAAGCCCTATGTGAGTGCAAATAACCTTCCTTACATTCATGACTATTTAAAAAAACACGCTTACCAGAGATGGGCTCCAAATCGTTATTTCATAATGGAAGAACATATTTTTACATGTGTAACAAATGATGGAGAACGCGAAATCTCTAAACTTGCTAGTCAAATGTTCGGAGAATTTTATTACGCTTTATTATTAAACCTATTTCATAAAATTGTTTTATTAAAAATGGCAAACGCCTATGCTGAGCTAAACATTGAACAAGATACTAATGAAATAGAGAAATTAATTTATTCGATCAATTCGTTCACTGCTAATTATTTTTCTTTAGAATTAGTATCCCAATCACAAAGTGAAGATATTTTCTTTCGCTTAAGAAAACTTTTTAATATTGAGGTTCTATACTCGAATGCGAAACAAAATCTTGATAGTTTGTTTAAATATCAAGAAAATGTCGCCTCTAAAAAAGATAGCCTTTTATTATTAATTTTAACGCTCTACTCTGTAGTGGGCCAAATGTTAGGGTTTACTATGATCGACCTTTTAAGAAACACCGATTCAAACAAAATATCGTCACCTCTTGAATTTTTCGCTCTATTAATTGCGATTAGCGGCATTGTCATTTCACTTATTTTAGGAGCCCAAAGTTTATACCAATGGGGTCTACAGCATAAACAAAGAAAAGCTTGGGTAAAACAAACGGTACTGTCTGCTGTAAAAGAAAAAGAGGATAAAAACTAAAGAAGGTTATTTTCAAATTCTTGGTGTGCTACAGTAAGTGAAATTTTTATCAGCGATTTTTTAAATATATCGACTTACCGACAAAAAACGACAAATGACAGGACTGGATAATAAAAAAAGGGTACTCCAAAATAAAACTTGGAGTACCTTTTTATTATACGAATTCAGCTTACTTCCCTGCTTCGATTTTCTCTAATGCAGCAGCTACTTGTTCTTCAGTTAATTCATGTTGTATTACATAGCGGTTACGTGGACTTACACGACATTCATGAGAACATGCACGTAAATATTTCGCTTCGTTTTCTTCAGAACATAAAATTTTCTTATTACATTCTGGATTTGAACAGTTTACATAGCGCTCACATGGTTCACCTGTAAAGTGATCTTTACCAACGATAACATGTTCTTTTTGGTTTACTGGAACAGCGATACGTTCATCAAACACGTAACATTGCCCATCCCAAAGCTCACCTTGTACTTCTGGATCTTTTCCGTACGTTACAATTCCGCCGTGAAGCTGACTTACATCTTCATAACCTTCACGAACTAACCAACCAGAGAATTTCTCACAACGAATTCCACCTGTACAGTATGTTAAAATCTTTTTACCTTCAAGTGTTTCTTTGTTTTCTCTAATCCAATCTGGTAATTCACGGAATGATTCGATATCAGGTTTAATCGCGCCTTTGAAGTGTCCTAAATCAAACTCATAATCATTTCGTGCATCAATGATAACTGTATCTTCTTGTTTCATTGCCTCATAAAAATCTTTTGGCTCTAAATACTTCCCAGTTATTTCGTGTGGGTTAATGTCATCTTCTAGACGAAGTGTAACTAATTCTGGACGAGGACGTACGTGCATTTTCTTGAATGCATGCCCTTCTTCTTCATCTATTTTAAATACGATACCATCAAAACGTGGATCATTATTCATTGCTTCCATGTATTTCTCTGTTTGCTCTACAGTTCCAGAACAAGTTCCGTTAATACCTTCTTTTGCTACAAGAATTCTTCCTTTTAATTCAAGTGAATTACAAAATGCTAAATGCTCTGCAGCAAATTCTTCTGGGTTTTCAATTGTTGTGTACATGTAATATAGTAATACTCTGTATGGTTTTGTAGTTGCCAATGTATTTCTACCACCTATCTAATTTTTAAAATCATGTATAAGTTAACGTTCATATCAAAACATATATAATAAGAAAATGAATCCCATTTTCTTTTCTTTATACTATTTTCTATCAGTTAACAAAAATAAAAAACAAGATTACACATCATAACACTATGGTTATGTTGTAATCCCAATATATTATATATCATACAATTGCAATTCCATCAATTAATATGCTGTATTATCAGCTTTATGTTCACATAAATTTCAAAAACAGCCCTTTAATTCACTATGTTTCCCCATGTCATCACACCATAAACTCCCAATTCATTTTACATTATCACACCATCCATTGCATAAAGGCATATAATTTGCATTAAGGAAACTTTCGTGTTCAAATGAAATTATCACATAACATATTTAAATGTATTGAAATAATGAGTAAGAATAAATACAATAATTTCATCAAGTTAACATTTTAAAGGGGAAAACTACTATGAATAAAGATATAACAAAAGATAAACATCTCCCTTCTGAAAGTACAACTGTACAATCAGCTCACTTAGCTTTAAGTGGAGAAACAAAAGGCTGGAAAAGACTGTTACCATTTTTAGGACCCGCTTTTATCGCGTCCGTTGCTTATATTGATCCTGGCAACTTTGCTACAAATATCGCAGCTGGTTCACAATATGGATATTTACTATTATGGGTTATACTCGCTTCTAACTTAATGGCTGTATTAATCCAAACTTTATCGGCTAAATTAGGAATTGCTACAGGAAACAATTTACCCGAAATAGCTCGTGAAAACTTTCCAAAGCCTGTGTCTATCGGCTTATGGATACAAGGTGAACTAGTTATTATGGCTACAGATTTAGCGGAATTTATTGGAGCTGCTTTGGGGCTTTACTTACTATTTGGAATCCCGATGCTACCTGCCGCTTTAATTACAGCAGCCGGATCATTTATTATCCTTGAATTTCAACGTAGAGGATTTCGTCCACTAGAAGCTATTATTACAGGAATGATTTTCATTGTAGTAATTGCTTTTGGGATTCAAGTTTTTTATGCAAAACCAGAATTAAGTCCCCTTCTTTCAGGACTATTTATTCCAAAATTCCAAGGTGTAGACAGTATATTACTTGCAGCAGGGATTTTAGGTGCGACAGTTATGCCGCATGCAATATACTTGCATTCTGCATTAACACAACGCCGTGTGGTCGGAACAACTGACGAACAAAAGAAAAAGATTTTTCGTTTCGAATTTATCGATATTATTATTGCAATGGTTATCGCTGGAGCAATTAATGCGAGTATGTTAATTGTTGCAGCTGCACTATTTTTTAAAAATGGTATGCACGTTGAAGATTTAGATGTTGCTTACACTCAATTTACCAACTTAGTAGGTCCTATATCAGCTGCTTTGTTTGGAATTGGTCTGTTATCAGCCGGTTTATCAAGCTCTTCTGTCGGTACAATGTCAGGCGATATTATTATGCAAGGATTCATTCGCATGCATATTCCGTTATATTTACGCCGATTTATTACAATGATTCCACCACTAGTTATTATCGCTTTAGGTGTAAATCCAACTTACGCTCTAGTTATGAGTCAAGTTGTCTTATCATTCGGTATTGCATTTGCACTTGTACCACTTATTATGTTTACAAGTAATAAAAAGATTATAGGTGCACTCGTTAACCACCGTATAACAACATTTATCGCATGGATAATTGCTGCTCTCGTTATCGTTTTAAATATCTTCTTACTGTATCAAACATTTGTAGGGTAATGAAAAAAGGGTATTCCAATTTTTATTTGGAATACCCTTTTTCAATTCATTATTTGTATTAATCCTATAAACTCTTTTTAAGATAAATTATATAATCTATTTCCAGACAATAATTCCCTTACGCCTTGAATAATCTTTATTTTCAGATTAAATTATATAATAACAAATACATTCTATTTTCATGTGAAAAGGAGCGAAAATATGTTTCCTTTATTAAAAACTGAAAGACTCATTTTAAGAGAACTTACCGAAGAAGATGCACCGCGTATACTACAATGCTTTTCTAATACTAATGTACTGCGCTATTATGGCCAAAAACCGTTACAAGATGTTGATCAAGTGAAACAAATCATTCATAACTTTAAGTTGAGTTACAATGCAAGAAGCGGTATAAAATGGGGGATCGAATTAAAAGACAAGAAAGAACTTATCGGTACCATTGGTTTTCACGATTGGTCTTCTGAGCATAAACGAGCCAATATAAGTTATGCCTTTTTGCCTGAACACTGGGGAAAAGGATATGCGACTGAAGCTGTTTCTGAGGTTATATCATACGGTTTCCATACGATTCATTTAAAGCGGATTGGAGCAATTGTATTTCTTGAAAATGAAGCTTCCAATAAAGTACTATTAAAATTAGGCTTTGAAAAAGAAGGTGTTCTAAAAAATTATATGTATCAAAATGATATCCCATATGATACGAATTTTTACGCTTTATTAAAATCGATTTAATAGAATTCATGTGTAAAAAACCTTACTTTTAAAAAGTAAGGTTTTTTGTATTTATTCATTAGCAATATAAGCATTCTTATAAGTATAAATACCACCAAATTGATGCTTTTCAATTCCTTTTACATAATCCTTTTGTACATATGCTGAGCCAATATGATAAAGCGGCGCCACCGCAGCATCTTCTAATAATACCTGCTCGGCTTCTCGCAACGCTTCCCATCGTTTTTCCGTATCTAGTACAAAATCCGTTTTCGCTTTCTTTATTAATTCATCGTAACGAACATTAGAATAATTCATTTTATTATTCGGATTCCCTGTCGTAAATAACTCTAAATAACTAATTGGGTCTTTATAGTCAGGTCCCCAATTTGCCATAGTTATATCGTAATCACCTATTTGTTCTAACTGTAATTTTTGCTTAAATGGCTGTTGTTTAATTTGTATCGTTAACCCTTGCAAATTCTTCTCTAAATCACCTTTTATATATTCTGCCATACGTATTGCGTTATCTTGTTCGAACGTTAAGAACTCTAGGTTTACTTGTTCTACCCCAAGCTCTTTTTTCGCTTCTTCCCAAAGTTTTTTCGCATTTTGCAAATCATATGAGGAAATATCTCCATTTTCTTTTCTAAAATCTTTACCAGTCACTTCATTTACATGACCAACTGGTACAAGTCCACTTGCAGGTTTTGCTCCGTTATTAATAAAGTAAGCAACGAAATCATCTTTATTTAACGCTAATGAAATAGATTGACGCACCTTTTTATTTGCTAACGCGTTATTTTTTTCATTAAAACGAAGCATAGCAATTCCAGGATCACTCGACATATGTAATTCCTTATTCCCTTTATACTTGTCTACAACTTGCGAATTAATAGGTACTCGATCTAAATCTCCGGCTTCATATAAATTTACAGCTGTCATTGTATCCTTTACGATATGAAAGTTTATTTCGTCTAATTTCACTTTCTTTCGATCCCAATATGTAGCATTCTTCTTTAATTGAAACTCTTGTTCATGCTTCCATTTTTCTAATACAAATGGACCGTTATATATGAGATTACTAGGTTCCAATGCATAATTGTTTCCTTGTTCTTTCAAAAATGATTCATGCTGTGGTAAGTATATAGGTAGTGCTAACAACTGTAAAAAATACGGAATTGACTGTTCGAGTTCAACTTCTAACGTATAATTATTTATCGCTTTAACCCCAAGTGCATCAAGAGGCATTGTTCCCTTATTGATCTCTTTCGCATTTTTTACATAAAAGAGCATGGACGCATATTGAGAGGCTGTTTCAGGGTTAATTGCACGTTTCCAAGCAAATATAAAATCATTTGCTGTTACATTATCCCCATTTGACCATTTTGCATCTTTACGCAAGTCAAATGTATATTTCTTACCATCTTCACTTCTTTTAAACGATTTTGCTATGGCTGGAGTAGGCTGATCTTGATCGTTTAATACATATAACCCTTCAAATATATTCTGCATAATGTGTGCTGATGTACCATCTGTTGTTTTCACAGTGTCCAGAGAAGGAATTTCTTCTGATACTGTTACATTTAACACTTGTTTTTTAACCTCTATGTCACTTTTATCCGCTTTATTATTACAAGCTGTTAATAATAAAGATGTAACAAGTGCCATTACCATTAAATGGCTCTTTTTTCGCTTCATGAGTTGTTCTCCTTAAATATAAAATATTATAAAGCGTAATATATTATAGCAGAAATACTAACAGAAAGATGCGACATTCTTTTGAATATTAATTCGTTCAAGAAAAAAACTATCCTTTTAAAAGGATATGGATTACCTTGGAATCTTTTCGATTTTTAACGAAAAAAACATATAAACTAATAGGAGCTTAACTTTTCCTCAATAAAATCGAATTTAATTGTCGCTTCAATACATACTTTCTATTTTATAGCATCTAAATACCACAATACCAAATTAACATTTACGGATATTTTACGAAACTTTCGGAAATTAAGACGAATATTCTGGACTTATCGTTCCGGAATATTTATACTAAGTTACATGAATGGAGGTGTTATAAATTGGGTAGAAGTATTAGTTTTAACAAAGAACACGCTTTAAATAAAGCTATGCATTTATTCTGGGAAAAAGGTTATGATGCTACATATATATCAGATCTTATTGAAACGATGGGTATAAGTCGATCTACTCTCTACGATAGCTTTGGAGATAAGGATGCACTATTTAAACTAGTTTTGGAACATTATAAAAATTATGGCTCTCAAAAGAGAAATTTACTTTTTAGTGGTATAAACACAAAAGCATCACTTAAATCCTTTTTTTATCAACATATTGAAAAATGTTATTCAGGTGAAATTCCAAAAGGTTGTATGATAACTAATTCTTCACTGCTTATTGGACAAATTGACCCTGCCATAGAAGAAATACTCATAAATGATTTTAATGAACTTGAAAAAGTATTTAAGCAAGTTATCGAAGAAGGAAAAAAGAAAGGAGAAATTTCACAAGAGGTTGATACTGAATTAGTTGCATATTCTTTATTAAGTTTAAATCATAGTTTGAATGTAATGTCTAAATATAAAAAAGAGAAAAATTCAGCCTATCATCTAGTAGATAAGACTATTGCAGACCTATAGTCTTTCTTTTTTAATGATTTCGGAATGAACGTTCCAAAAAGAAAGGAATGATAAAATTGACTAAAAAGACAAATTTTCTAATATTTATTTTAGCAATTAGTTGTGGTTCACTTGCTGCAAATATTTATTATGCACAACCAATTGTACAATTCATTGCAAAAGATCTGAACATTTCTTCTGATTTATCTGGATTGCTCACTACTTTGACACAAATTGGGTATGGATTGGGGTTATTTTTTATCGTACCGATGGCTGATTTATTGAAAAGTAAGAAAATAATAGGAATTCTTATCGGGTTAACTATTTTTTCATTAATTGGTACGCTAATTTCGACAAACGGAATTATTTTTTTACTATTAACAACTATAATTGGCATTGGGGCCTGTGCAGCTCAAATGTTAGTTCCACTAACAATGAGAATCGTGCCAATTGAAGAGGCAGGTAAATATGTGGGTAAAGTGATGAGTGGTTTATTGATTGGGATTATGATTGCTCGCCCATTATCTATCGGAATAACAGAGTGGTTTAGCTGGAGAATGGTATTTCTTTTTTCATTAATAACCCTAGTTACCGTATTACTGTTAATTCTAAAATTTTTACCCAACTATGAAGTTATCTCAACTAGTAACATGACATATCCAAATTTAATAACTTCTATGGTAAAGCTACTAATAAATACTTCTCCTTTACAACAAAGAGCTTTTTATCACGCATGTTTATTTGCTGCATTTAGCCTTTATTGGACAGCTATTCCAATTTTATTAAGATCAGAGCCATTACATTTTTCAAATAATGAAATTGCATTATTTGGCTTTGTTGCAATTGCTGGAGCTTTATTAACTCCTACTATTGGTAAAATAGCAGATAAAGGTTATATTTTTACAATGACTAATGTATCATTGGCACTCGTACTATTATCGATCGTACTATTATTCTTTGTTCAAGATCATTCACTATTTAGCATAATTTTAATTCTTATCTCAGGTATCTGCATTGATATTGGTGTAGCAGGAAATTTATTATTAGGTCAAAAAATTATCTTTGGTTTGAATCCCGAGATAAGAAACAGACTTAATGGATTATATATGACTATTTTCTTTTTGGGAGGAGCCTTTGGTTCATGGATTGGAAGTTATACTTACTATAAATTTAATAGTGAAGTAACTTTACTCATTGGAGCTGCTTTACCTTTAATCGCCTTAATAGTTCATTTAATACACAATAATACAATAAGTTTATTAAAAACCAAAAATAAATACATGTCCTAACTATCAATGTACTCTAAAACTAGCGTCAACATCTAATTTTTTGGGTAGTGTTAGCATTATCACTTCTGTTGCAAAGTTTTAAAAAATATAGTGAGGTTTACAAATTAGAAATAGGCTGTGGAGAAGATTCTCTCCACAGCCTAAAAAAGTTATCTTTGTAAACCTCGTTTATAACGACTTGCTTCAAATATAATACGCTCTTCATCTAACGTTTTACATTCACCATTCCAAACGACACGTTTTCCGTTAATAATTACATCGCTTATATCTTTACCACTCGCAGCATATACAAGGTGTGATAACACTTCATCTGCTGGTTGTAGATGCGGCTTGTTAGACGGGTCAATCGTAATAAAATCAGCACACTTACCAGCTTCTAGTGACCCTGTTTGTTTCATCCCGATTACTTCCGCAGCTCCTTTTGTCGCAAGAGAAAGAGCTGTTTCAACTGGTAATGCTGTTGCATCTTGGTGAATACCTTTTTGTAATAAAGTCGCTATGCGCATTTCTTCAAACATGTCTAAATTATTGTTAGATGCAACACTATCTGTTGCAATTCCTACTTTTATTCCTGCTTCTAGCATCGCTTTTACATTCGCTATACCAGAACCTAGTTTTAAATTACTATTCGGATTATGAGCTACTCGAACATCATGTTCTGCTAAAAATGCACGCTCATCATCATTTAATACTACACCGTGTGCAATAACTGTTGGGCGTTTAAACAATCCGCAGCTCGCTGCATATTCTACTGGACGTTTTCCGTACTGTGCTTCAATATCACGTACTTCACGCTCTGTTTCAGAAAGGTGGATATGAACCATTGTTTGATTCTCTACTGCAATACGAGCACACTCTTCTAACAATTCTGTACTACATGTATATGGACTATGTGGTGCAACCATCGTAGTTAACATGCCACTTTCTTTATAATAACGCTTCACATATTTCTCAGCTTCTTCAATCGCTTTCTTTTCATCGTCTTTCGTTCCGAAGCTAAATAAAGTCCTTGAAACAGCAGCTCGCATCCCGCTCCTTGATACCGTTTCCATAATTGCGTCTTGATCTACTCCAATTGGATTAAACATGTCAGAGAATGATGTTGTACCACTTTTCACCATCTCAAGTAATCCTAATTCCGTACTAGCGACCGCAAGCTCTGGAGTAAATTGACTTTCCAGTGGCCAAATTCTCGTCTCAAGCCATGGCTGTAATAACATATCATCTCCAATACCTCTTAGGAGACTCATTACAACGTGTGTATGTGTATTTACAAGCCCTGGTAAAACCCACTTTCCTTTCATGTCAATTACTTCATCTACTTCAAAATCATTTGCAAATTCTCCGCTCTTTACATCTATAATTTGATCATTTTCTACAATGATATATCCATTTTCTATCACTTCGTTTTGTTCATTCATCGTTACAATTGTAGCGTTTACATAAGTTGTTTTCAAAAGTATTTCCCCTTTCAACTCTATGAAGTTCCCTTTAATGAAGTTACCACCATTATAGTAACTTATTAAAGATTAAGAGTCAAAAGATAATTTTAATTCTTTCGTTATTTTTCCCTTCAAAATGCTATATTGTTTTTCATTTGTATCTGCAAATGCTTCTTCCCGATTTGACTTTTCATCCATATAATTCAATTTCCCATTGAATTGAGTCTCTGTAAAATCAAATCTCTGCCCATCTATAAAGTTATAAAAGTGCCATACCTCTCTTACTTTTGTCTTTTTAATTTCTCCTCCGTATATGTCTTGAACGACAAGAGCTGTAACACCACATTGTCCCTTTGCTGGGTTTTCAATTGTCCACTTTGAACTCGTTTCAATCGACCACGATTTTATTAGTGCTTCATATATTCTTTTTTCCTTTACATCATCCATTCTAATCTTCCCCTACTATTAATAGTTTTACACATCATATTTCAAAAGAGGCAGTACACGACCCTTAAAGACAGTTGATGGTGTCTCTCCTATTAACTGTGCTCCCATTTTCAAGTAATATCCTTTTGCATTCGGATCACTATCAATTGTAAAACTTTTTAATCCTAGTTCATTGGCTTTTTCTATTACATACTCCCAAAGTATTTTCCCGTAACCTTTTCCTTTGTAATGAGGATGAATGTACAAGAAATCGAGAGCTTTATCATTACGTAAAAATGAGAAAAAACCAATCTTCGCATTATCGTTTTCTAAAACATATACAAAATTATTTTTTATGTACTCCTCCGTAATTGTTAAATCTTCCTTACAAGCAAGTATGAATTCTTCACTATAATTCCACGTTGCTTTTGAATGTAGTGCGAGTTCACTTAATTCATTTGCTTCACTTAATAATGCTTCTCTTATCTTCATGATTCTTTTTCCTCACTTTCAATATGTACACTACTAAATTGATTCGGAAAGCACTTCAAAAAAACCTTTAATTTCCATAAATTAGAAATTAATTTTATAAATCTTTATTATAATCAGTACGATTTTCAACAATTTTTTTAAAGAAAAAGAACGCCATCCCTAAAAGTTGGCGTTCTCTTTTTCTAAAATTTAATCTTCAAGCTCACTCATTCGTTTTACTATTTCGTACGATACAAACCTATACAGTTTCTACTACCGCTTCAAGCATTGTTCCATTTTTAGCATAGCTCGTATGCCAAGAAAAAGCTTTTTCTAAAATATGAGGAGTTTGTCCACCTCTTATTTTTGCTTCTTCGTAATAAGCTCGTAGCTGTTCACGATACATTGGATGTGCGCAATTCTCAATAATAAGTTCCACTCTTTCTCTTGGCGCAAGTCCCCTTAAGTCGGCATATCCCTGTTCAGTGACGATAACATCTACATCATGTTCAGTATGGTCTACATGAGAAACGAAAGGAACGATACTTGAAATGTTACCACCTTTCGCAATCGATTTAGTAACAAAGATAGCTAGGCGGGCATTTCTTGCAAAATCGCCAGACCCACCAATACCATTCATCATTTTTGTACCTAAAACGTGAGTAGAGTTAACATTTCCGTATATATCTAATTCTAATGCAGTATTAATTGAGATTAATCCAAGGCGACGAATAATTTCAGGATGATTGGAAATCTCTTGTGGACGCATCATTAATTTGTCACGATATTTTTCAAAGTTAGAAAATACTTGTTGCATTTTCTCTTCAGAAAGCGTGATAGAACAACAAGAAGCAAAATTGACTTTTCCAGCATCCATAAGATCAAAAACTGCATCTTGTAAAACCTCGGAATATACTTCTAAATCTTCAAATTCTGAATCTAATATTCCATGCAATACGGCGTTAGCCACTGAACCAATTCCTGATTGTAACGGCGCTAAACGATTTGTTAATCGGCCTACTTTGACTTCTTCTCGAAGGAATTCTATTAAATGCTGTGCCATAATAACAGTTTCTTCATCCGGAGGAACAATTGTCGATGGCGAATCCAATTGATTCGTAAACACAATTCCCTTTACTTTTTCAGGATCAATTGGAATACCGATTGTTCCAATTCGGTCATCTGTTTTCACAAGCGGAATTGGAAGCCTCTCCCCTTGTTTACCTGGTTCATATAGATCATGTAGCCCCTCTAATTGTGCGGATTGAGCCATATTCATTTCAATAATAATAGACTTAGCATTTAAGGAAAACGCTAAGGAATTTCCAATTGAAGTGGTTGGAATAATCATTCCGTCCTCTGTAATCGCAACCGCTTCCACAATGGCGAAATCTATATCCAGAACGTCAGCACGGAGTAACTCTGCTGTATGAGACAAGTGTTGATCCACAAATAAAAAGTCTCCGTTATTAATTCCTTTTCGCATAGTCGCGTCAGCTTGGAAAGGTAATCTTTTCCCTAAAATTCCTGCCTCAGCAAATAATTTGTCTACATCCGATCCTAAAGAAGCCCCAGTATAAACATTTACTTTAAAAGATTCATCATTCTTAACTCGGTTTACAAGCGCAAATGGGACTGCTTTTACATCACCTGCACGTGTAAACCCACTTAAGCCTAAAGTCATTCCACTTTGAATCCAGGAAGCTGCTTCTTCAGGTGTAACTACCCGATCTTTTAGACGTTGATCTCTGATTCTATCTAAATTGTTCTCCATATGTAATCCCTCTCTCATTGAATATTCATAATTATTTTACACATTAACACTATCAAAATAGGGATTTTAGTATACAATGCCGAAAATTCAGACAGAACAGCAAATCTAGGTTCTAAAGCAGAAAAATTTAGAATCCTAGAAGTTTACGGAAATAACTAGCGTATGATTGACTAACTGGTACTCTCTCACCATTATCCATTGAAAGTACAAAAGTAGAATGGGTATCAGGATAAATCGCTTTAATATGATTAACATTTACAATAAACGAACGGTGACATCTAATAAATGAATCTTTCGGAAGCAAGTATTCGAATTCTTGCAGAGAGTATTTATGTGTTCCTGATAACTCTTCTGAATTCACATACGTCTTTTTATCTTTAGCCTCTAAATACATAACCTTTGAAAAAGGAACCGGAATCCAGCCGTCTGTTGTTTTTAAAGTAACAACTGACTTTCCATCCGTTAAAGCTGGATAAATTGCCGTTACGCACCCTTCAAGCTTTCCATTGTTTGAAAATGGTACAGCCATTCCATGATAAGGAATACCCAAAACATCCCGATTAATAAACTCAGAGGTTTTTTGATTCATCACCATCGCTTTATGAGCAATCGTTCCTTCTTTTATAGGATCCCCGACACTAATCTTTAAATCAATTCGTTTACTTGGCCGATAGTAAATATATTCTTTCGTATTCGAAACAGCAATTGAAATTTCATCTGAAAATAATTCCCCAACAACATCTAGTAATAAACCTAACGTTCTATCTTCCATTCTATTAACACCTCATTCACTATTATACTACTATTATGAACAGGCATCTGTTGCTTTATAAAAAGTTTGATTTTAAGTTACTTTTAAAATTAGTTTTATTCACTATTACTTCGTTACTACAAAAAACCTCACTTCAGAAAAGTGAGGTTTCCTCTCATACAATATTTCTTTATTTTTTGAACGACTATAGAATAAGATTTATTTTTTATTAAGTAAAGTGAATTTAAGAATTTATTGCCCCTATTTCTGTATAATAAATAATCCCAAACTACAAACAGTTTGGGATTATCTTTCTCATTTATTATGCGCATCTAACCACGAAATTAAATCTTTAAATACTTCATCCTTATTTACTTCATGAAACATTTCATGTCTACCATTTTCATATAAACGTAGTGTCACGTCTTTCACACCACATTTTTTATAGTTTTCATATACTTCTTTTACACCTTTCCCCATATCGCCAACAGGATCACGATCACCAGAGAATATATGTATTGGAAGATTCTTTGGCGTCTTCTTGTATTCTTCTAGTTTATTTACTTCTAATACTCCAGAAAATAATTCTCGGTAAAAACTCGTCGTACAAATGAAACCACATAACGGATCCGCAATATATTTATCAACTTGATTATTATCTGAAGATAACCAATCAAATTTTGTACGATTTGGCTTAAAGTTCGAATTGAAGTTTCCGAAAGATAAAAAGTTTAACATTGGACTTTTCGTTTTTGCCCCGCGCAATTTCATTTCGATTGTTGCTACTTTATGACCAATAGCTCCTAAAAGCCCTGGATTTCCACCTGTTCCTGAAATTAGAAATCCATCATATAGTTCACCCCTAAGTTGTACAGCACGTCTTGATAAAAAAGAACCCATACTATGTCCAAGTAAAAACAAAGGACTTGACTGTTCTTCTTTTATCCTTTCTGAAACAAAGATAACATCCGATACAACTTGATTCCACCCTATATTTGGTTCAAAATGACCATAATCTTCTTCTATTTTTACTGTTTTCCCATGTCCTTTATGATCATGCGCATAAACACCATAACCTGCTTCCAATAAAGCATCTACAAATTCTGTATACACCCCTGCATGCTCTGTCATGCCATGTGCAATCTGAATAATTCCTCTCGGATCTCCTTCTGGTAACCATTTACGCAAATAAATTTCCGATCCATCCAATGCCGTAACGAAACTTTCCTGTACATTCATTTCGTCAGCCCCCAAATTTATTATGTATACCTTTAAGAAAAATGAATATCCATTCACTTTTCTTATTTTATATTATATGTAATTGCTTTCATTATGACAAATGATGTATTTTTCAGACTTGCTTTCAAACTAATCTCTTGACGAACCAAAAATAAAATTATATAGTTACTTACATAAAGTAATTATATAATTTTTAGGAGGTTTCTACTATTATGATGCCATCACTATTTTTAGCACATGGTTCGCCTATGCTCGCTATTCAAGATACAGACTATACACGATTTTTAAAAACACTTGGAGAAACATATAAACCGAAAGCAATTGTTATTTTCACTGCTCACTGGGAAACTGAAGTATTAACGATTTCCTCATCAGATAACGAATATGAAACAATTTATGATTTTGGAGGTTTCCCCCCTGAGTTATACGAAATCAAATATCGTGCGAAAGGCTCTTCTAGCATTGTATCTATGTTAGAAACAAAATTTAGAAACAAAGGTATTTCAGTCCATCATAATATGACCAGAGGTTTAGATCATGGTTCATGGACACTCCTGCACCGCATGTATCCAGAAGCAAATATTCCTGTCGTGCAAATATCAGTAAATCCATTCCTTTCTGCAAAAGAACAATTTGAAATTGGAGAAGCACTTAAAGGACTCGGACAAGAAGATATTTTAGTAATCGGTAGTGGCGTTACCGTTCATAATTTACGAGCACTGAAATGGAATCAAACTACACCTGAAAAATGGGCAATTGAATTTGATGATTGGATTATTAAACATATGCAGAATAACGATAAAGATGCATTGTTTAATTGGGAGAATAATGCTCCTCATGCACAATTAGCCGTACCAAGAGCAGAGCATTTTGTTCCTTTGTTTATTGCAATGGGAAGTGGCGAGAATAGCGGTGAAGTCATTCACCGTAGTTATGAGCTTGGTACATTAAGTTATCTCTGTCTTCGATTTTAAAGAAAAAGGATGAAGCACATGTTGCTTCATCCTTTTTCTTTTTCATTCACTTAGTTAACTAACTTCCAAACGTTGTTTCTCTGATACTTCTTCGTTCTTATTATGAAAATAAACCCAAATACACGCAATAAATAATAGTGATGATGTAGAGAGGAAAACATATTGGAAGCCTGCATGCGCTGCAATTTGTCCCCCGAGCACTGGCCCAATCATATTTCCTAAAAACTGAAACGACTGATTATATCCAAATATTCGTCCCGTAACATGGGTTGGTGTATGTTGTTTTAGTAGAGTTTGTACGGAAGGCAATAATCCTGCTTGTGCGATACCTAATAAAAATCGAAGAATTAATAGTTGCCAAGCTGAGGTTACAAATGCTTGCGGGATAAAAATAATTCCTGCTGCAAATAACGCTACAACTAACGTTTTTTGAGGACCGATATGATCTGATAATCTTCCTAGTCTTGGTGCTGCCAAAATAACTGCTAATCCTGTCGCTGACATAACTGCACCCGCAATTGTTTCAATATGTGCAGTATGAGGACCTACTAAATTTTTCACGTACAATGTAACAATTGGTTGAACTGACATATTAGCAAGTTGAATAATAAATGTTGTTACAAATAAACTAATAATTAAATGCTTCGCTGGGACCATCGTCCATACTTTTTTCGGCTGTGTTTTTTTTGCTTGAGCAGAGTGATTTTCTTCATGCAGAAAGAAAAAAACGATGAGAAAGGAAAGGAATAAAAAAGCTCCTGTAACAAGAAAGACATGACGCATTCCAATTAACTCAGACAAATAACCTCCAAGTAACGGGCCAAGTAACGAACCGCTCACACCACCAGTTGAAATTGTGGAAATCGCCCAACCTGAATGTTCTTTCGGAGTTTCTGCTGCAATAAATGTCATCGCTGTTGAAAGGAAACCAGATACTGCTCCCATTAAAAATCTTAGTGCGACTAGTTGATACACATCCGTTACAAATCCCATAAGCGTCATAATAATCGCCATACCAAGGCTAGCACGAATAAGCATCAATTTCCGTCCATGTATATCACCAAGCTTCCCCCATATTGGTGATACAATCGCACCCATTAAAAATGTTACACCAAATGCAAGTCCCGACCACTGTGCAATGCTTGAAGTGCCAGTTACTCCTAATTCCTCAATATAAAAAGATAAGAAAGGAATTACTAAACTCATACCGGCTGCAGTGGTAAAACAACCTAGCCAACAAATCATTAAATTCCGTTTCCAGCTGGCCATTTTCACACCTTCTTTCTTTAGATACCCATTCTACACCCTTTCTTGTAAAAAGTTTAGTAATTTGCTTTATATGTAAGATTTACTACAAAACCCGCTATTTTCTAGTGAAAATCACTACAATCCCACATTTTTTTCATAATAAAACCAACTCCCACTAAATGAAGTTGGTTAATAATCCATTAAACCGTAACCATAAATAATTGAAACAATTACACCCACTACCAATATACCTGGAAGTAAATTTGCCACCTTGATTTTAATAATACTAAGCAAGTTCAATCCAATAGCAGATATCATAATGCCGCCCGTAGCCGTCATCTCCACTATAAATTGGTTCATTAATTCTTTCGGGACAAAACTATTAATTTGTGTTGCAAAAACTGCAATACCACCTTCATATAAAACAACTGGAATCGCCGAAAATACTACGCCAATTCCTAGAGTTGTCGTTAATATAATAGAAATAAATCCATCGATAATCGCCTTTGTAAATAAAATATCATGATTTCCGCGAATCCCACTGTCAAGTGCACCAAGTATCCCCATCGCGCCAATTGCAAAAATTAAAGTAGCTGTTACAAAACCTTCTGATATGCTACCTTTCCCTTTCGATCCAACTTTATTTTCTAGCCAATCCCCTAAATGTTTTAACTTTTCTTCTAATTGTAACCATTCTCCAATTACCGTACCAATCACTAAACTCAGTATGACAACAAGAAAGTTTTCACTTTTTAATGCCATTTGAAGCCCAAGCACAGTAACCGCTAAACCGATTGCGTGCATTATCGTCCCTTTCATACTTTCTGGAATCCTACTAAATAATTTACCAAGTAAAGTACCAAATATAATACAAATCCCATTTACAACTGCTCCTAATATAACCATTTCTCATTCTTCACCCTTCGAATTCTTTATTTCTATATTTTGGTTTATACATTGATTTACAGGTTATCTATATGTTAACTTAATATTGAGAATATTAACAAATGTTTTCCACTACATAACCCGCTATTTTTTGTAACTTTAATTACCTTTAATAGATTCAGTGTTAATTTAATTGCGGGATAATATTAAAAGGGAAGGTATATATGAAAACTTTACTAAAACGATTTTTGTTAATAGCCTTTTTCATTACACCGATTGTTTTATTAATCAATTACTCTTTTATTTCAAAAGCAAAAGACAAACCCGATTTGCAAAACAAATCTAGTAAAACCGCTTCAAAAAGCGAAAAGAAAATAGAAGACCAAGAAATCACACTCACCTTCTCTGGTGATACAATGTTCGATTGGCAATTACGTCCTATAATCGAAAAGAATGGGGCTGATTACCCATTCCAACATGTAAAAGAAGAAATAAAAAAAGCTGATATTTCTTTTGTAAATTTAGAGTCGGCATTTACAACGAAAGAAAAGAAAGCACCTGGGCAACTGTTTTGGATTAAAAGTGATCCATCTACACTACAAGCTATTAAAAACACTGGATATGACATCGTAAATATTGGGAATAACCACACACTTGATTATGGGCAAGATGGATTATTAGATACGATTTCTCACGTAGAAAAATTAAAGTTCCCTTACACTGGAGCCGGAAAAAATGCGAAAGATGCATATACAGCACGAGAAATGACCGTAAAAGGGAAAAAGTTTAAATTTCTTTCCTTCGTTCGATTTATGCCTGATTCTAATTGGGTAGCTGGTGAGAATAAACCTGGCGTTGCGAATGGCTATGATTTAAATCTTGTAACAAAAACAATTAAAGAACAAAAACAAGATGCAGACTATTTAATCGTCTATATGCATTGGGGCGTTGAAAAATCAAATCGTCCGGTAGAATACCAAAAGCAATATGTACCTAAAATGGTTGAAGCAGGAGCTAACGCAATTGTCGGAAGCCATCCACATTGGTTACAAGGGTTTGAGTATTATAATAAAGTTCCTATCGCTTACTCATTAGGTAACTTTTTATTCCCGAGTTATGTGAATGGGAAAAGCGCTGAAACTGGCGTATTAACTTTAACTTTTAAAGGAAAGGATGTCCAAATGTCATTCAATCCTTATATCATTCGCAACAACCAAGTTTCCCCTGTAAATGAGGGAGAAAAGAAAAAAGCTCTTCAATATTTACAAACAATTTCAACTGATGTAGAAATTGATGATACAGGGAAAATAAAAAACAAACGAAACTAGACAGCTCAAAATCTATTTCTCTGTAATATACTTTACAGAATAGGTGATAAACATGCTGAAAGACTTATTAGAAAATGTAAGTTTGTTAGAGAACGTTTATAAAATTTCTATAGCAGTTCTACTTTTATGTTCCTTTTATTCTGTGAGACTATTTAAAAAAATAAAGCGAGAGAGAAATCTTACTCCTTTTGAATTTACAATGTATGTAATCATTCGTATTGCGATACTCTTTTGGTTAGCTAGCTTTATTCTTCTTGAATTTAATGAGTACCTAGTTTAACTATAAAAAAGATAGAACAAGCACTATATTCCCTCGCTTGTATCTATCTTTTTTATTTACATTCTAACTCTTTCCTTCTATTAAATAAGCAAATCAAACAAAACAGGGTTTTTATTAAGTTCCATAAATTGAATATTATTTTCTTTAAAGCGAGTAATTAATTGCTCATAATCTTCTTTATGTTTTAATTCTACGCCGACTAATGCTGGACCATTTTCTTTATTATGTTTCTTAATATACTCAAAGCGCGTAATGTCATCTTCTGGTCCTAATCCTTTATCAAGAAATTCTCTTAGCGCACCTGAACGCTGCGGAAATTCAATGATAAAGTAATGTTTCAGTCCTTCATAAATGAGCGAACGCTCTTTCATTTCTTGCATTCTATCAATATCATTATTTCCACCACTTAGCGTACATACAACTGTTTTACCTTTTATTTCATCTCTATATAAATCAAGCGCTGCAATAGAGAGTGCACCAGCCGGTTCAGCTACAATCGCATTTTTCTTATACAGTTCTAAAATCGTCGTACAAACTTTCCCCTCTGGTACTAAAATAATATCGTCAATTACATCTTTACAAGTTTCAAATGTTAACTTTCCTACTTTTTTAACAGCTGCCCCATCAACAAAGCTATCTATTTTCTCCAATGCTACATTTTCATTTTGAAGAAAAGCCTCTTTCATAGATGCAGCTCCCATTGGCTCTACACCAATAACCTTTGTAGTAGGACTAACACCTTTTACATATGTACCAACTCCTGATGCTAATCCACCACCACCGATTGCTGTAAAGATATAATCAACTGATTTCTCCATATCATGCATAATTTCAACTGCCACTGTCCCTTGACCTGCAACGACATACGGATCATCAAACGGATGAACAAATGTCATCTTATTTTCTTCACAATAGCGCTGTGCTTCTTGGAAAGAGCTATCGAATGTATCACCAACTAATACAATCTCTGCGAAATCACCACCGAAAAATTGTACTTGTGATACTTTTTGTTTCGGTGTTGTTGTGGGCATAAATATTTTTGACGTAATCTTCAATAAATTACACGTATAAGCAACTCCTTGCGCATGATTACCAGCACTTGCGCAAACAACACCGTTTTGTAATTTTTCTTTCGGTAAGCTTTGAATTAAATTGTACGCACCACGAATTTTGAAAGAGCGAATTAATTGTAAGTCTTCTCGTTTTACATAAACGTCACAATCATATTTCTCAGATAAAACTGTATCACGTTGTAACGGTGTTTTAATAACGATATCTTTCAGGCAATTATGAGCCATTAAGATATCTTCAATTTTCACTCTCTCCTTTACCTTTTGCACCATTATATATCATCCTTATCTCTTTTAAATTGGCTCAATCAAAATGTGGGATTTTCAGGACAGCCCCTGTATTCGCCGATGTTACCATTTGTGCATAACGTCCGAGCCAGCCAGTTTTTACTTTCGGTTCTGGTCGTTTCCATTCTTTTTTACGCTTATCTAATTCTTCATCACTCACTCTTACTTCTAGTAAGCGTTCTTCAACATCAATACATACAATATCCCCTTGTTCAAGAAGTGCAATCATCCCGCCAGCTGCTGCTTCTGGTGAAATATGTCCTACTGAAATTCCACGTGAAGCTCCAGAGAAACGTCCATCCGTTAATAATGCAACCTCAGCACCTAATCCCATTCCAGCAATTGCTGATGTTGGTGCTAACATTTCTGGCATACCAGGGCCACCTCTTGGTCCTTCATAACGAATGACAACTACATCTCCTTTTTTCACTTTCCCAAGCATAATGCCAGCAAGTGCCTCATCTTGTGAATTAAAAATAACGCAAGGTCCTTCAAAACGCTTTACTTCTGTTGCACCGCTTTTAATAACTGCTCCATCTTTCGCAAGGTTGCCTTTTAATATACGCAATCCTCCTTCCTCACTATGAGGGTTTTCGAGAGAGTGAATAACTTCCTTATCTTTAATCTCTGCCTCAGCAATATTTTCTCTTAATGTTTGCCCAGTAGCAGTTATTCGATCAAGATGAAGTACTCCTTCTTTCCGGCTCATCTCTTTCAAAATTGCACTAATCCCGCCCGCACGATCAATATCTTCCATATGCCAATTTGAGGCTGGACTTACTTTACATAAATGAGGTACACGTCTTGAAACTGCATCAATACGGTTCATATCATAATCTAGTCCTGCCTCTTGTGCGAGTGCTAGCGTATGTAATACTGTATTCGTTGATCCGCCCATCGCCATATCAAGTGCAAAAGCATCGTCAATTGCTTCTTCTGTTACAATATCACGCGGCTTAATATCTCTTTCAATTAAAATTTTCAATTTCTCTGCTGCTTGTTTAATTAACTCTTCGCGTCTTGGATCAATTGCTAAAATACTCCCGTTACCAGGAAGAGCTAAACCTAACACTTCACATAAACAATTCATAGAGTTCGCGGTAAACATACCCGAACAAGAGCCACAAGATGGACAGCCATGATCTTCAATATCTTTTAATTCTTCTTCTGAAATTTTCCCAGATTGATAAGCTCCTACTCCTTCAAAAACGGAACTCAGATCAACAACTTCTCCTTTAGATGTTTTTCCTGCTGCCATCGGGCCGCCTGAAACAAACACAGTCGGAATATTAATACGTAGTGCAGCCATCATCATACCTGGTGTAATTTTGTCACAGTTTGGGATACAAATCATGCCGTCAAACCAGTGTGCATTTACAACCGTTTCTACTGAATCTGCAATAATTTCACGACTCGGAAGAGAATAACGCATACCGATATGTCCCATCGCAATACCATCGTCAACTCCAATTGTATTGAATTCGAATGGTACCATACCTGCCGCGCGAACTGCCTCTTTTACAAGTTTCCCAAACTCGTTCAAGTGTTTATGCCCTGGAATAATTTCAATAAAAGAATTACAAATCGCTATGAAAGGTTTATCAAAATCTTCATCTTTCAAACCAGTTGCTTTTAATAAACTACGGTGCGGTGCTTTATCAAAACCTTTTTTAATCATGTCACTTCTCATCTTGTCAAATCCCCTCTTACATATTTTTCATTTATACTCTCTTACTCTACTTCTTTACTAATTCTTTCGGTGCATGAATCCAGCTCATCATTTCACGAAGCTCTGCTCCCACTTTTTCTAATTGATGATTTTGTTCTGCTTTTTTCATTGCGTTATACGTCGGACGCCCTGCTTGATTTTCTAAAATCCATTTCTTCGCAAATTCACCTTGCTGAATTTCTGTCAGAACACGCTTCATTTCCTTCTTCGTTTCATCTGTAACAATTCTCGATCCTGTTACATAATCTCCAAACTCTGCCGTATCTGAAATAGAATGGCGCATAGTCGTTAATCCACCTTCGTACATTAAGTCAACAATTAGCTTTAATTCATGCAAACATTCAAAGTATGCAATTTCAGGACGATATCCACCTTCCGTTAACGTTTCGAACCCGGCCTTCACAAGTGCAGTTACCCCGCCGCAAAGTACAGCTTGCTCACCGAATAAATCCGTTTCGGTTTCTTCTTGGAATGTCGTTTCAATTACCCCCGCACGTGTACACCCTACACCTTTTGCATACGCCAGTGCTACATGTAGCGCTGTTCCCGTCGCATCTTGATGCACTGCGACTAATGCTGGAACACCATTTCCTTCTTGAAATACACGGCGAACGAGATGACCTGGACTTTTTGGCGCGACCATCGCTACATCTACGTAACTTGGCGGATTAATTTGTCCGAAGTGAATGTTAAATCCATGTGAGAAAAGTAACATTTGTCCTTCACGAAGATTCTCTTCTACCTCTGCTTTATACACATGAGCTTGCTGTTCATCTGGCAATAACATTTGTACAACTTGTGCGGTTCGAACCGCTTCTGAAACAGACATTACTTCAAATCCATCCGCTTTCGCTACTTCATACGACTTACCAGGACGAACACCAACTACAACCTCTACACCAGAATCACGTAAATTTTGTGCTTGCGCATGACCTTGTGATCCATAACCAACTACTGCAACAGTTTTTCCTTGTAATAACTCTACATTTGCATCTTTTTCATAATATGTTTTCATATTCCATACACTCCTTATAATTTATTTACTTGCAGAACATCAATTAATTTTTTCAACTGACTAACAAGTAATGTCGCTTCATTTTCAGTACAAACTGCTGTGAGTTTCATTTCAGAAACACCACTAGTATCTCTTTCTTTTAAATGTAAAGAAGAAATATAATAACCACGCCGAGCAAAAATCCCACTTATACGTAATAAGACGCTTGGCTCGTTATGAATAACGAGTGAAAAAGTATGACTCATTCTTCCCACCTCTTCATAATCATTTCGTTATTCCCTTTGTTTGGCGGAACCATCGGAAATACGTTTTCACCTTCTTCTACACAAAAATCAACTACGACAGGACCTTCGTGAGCAAATGCTTCTAACATCACTTGTTTTGCCTCGGTTGAATTTGTTGCTCTTAATCCCTTTACTCCATAAGCTTCTGCTACTTTCACAAAATCTGGTGATCCAATTTTTGATTCTGATAAACGATTTTCATAAAACATTTCTTGCCATTGCCTTACCATCCCTAAAAATTTGTTATTTATGATAAATAATTTTACAGGGATGTTATTTTCAGCAATTGTTTGTAGTTCTTGAATGTTCATTTGAAAAGAAGCGTCACCTGCAATACAAATGACAAGTTCTTCTTTTTTAGCTAGCTGAGCACCAATTGCTGCTGGAAAACCAAACCCCATTGTTCCTAATCCTCCAGAGGTAAGGAACGTCCGAGGTTTTCTTGCTTTATAGAAGTGAGCAGCCCACATTTGATGCTGACCTACTTCTGTTGTGACAATCGCTTCACCATTCGTTAATTCACTTACTAAGTTGATCACATGCTGTGGTTTTAACTCAGATTCTTTTTGCTTATAAGAAAGTGGATATTCTTCTTTCCATGTCTTTACTTTCTGAAGCCATTCGTCTGTTTGTGTATAAATAGACATATGTAACAGCATGTGTAACGCTTTTTTTACATCACCAACAATCGGATGTTCTACAGTTACATTTTTATGAAACTCAGAAGAATCAATATCAATATGTACTTTTTTCGAGTTTGGAGAAAAAAGTTCTAATTTTCCTGTTACACGATCATCGAAGCGAACACCTAATGCAAGTAGTAAATCACATTCTGTTACCGCCATATTAGCAGCGTATGTCCCATGCATACCAAGCATCCCTAGAAACAATGGATCATCCGGTGGATATGCACCAAGTCCCATTAAAGTTGAAACGACTGGAATACGGTTCTCCCTTGCGAATTCGAAGAGTTCATCAGATCCACCTGAATGAATGACACCTCCTCCAATATAAAGAAGTGGACGCTTAGATTTTGAAATTGCTTTAGCCACCTCTCTAAGTTTCATGCTGTCTGGTACAAGTTCTGGTTTGTACCCCGGAATATCAACTTCTTCATTAAAGAAACTGGTGACTTTTGCATTTTGAACATCTTTTGGAATATCAATTAATACTGGTCCCGGGCGCCCGCTTTTGGCGATATAAAAAGCTTCTTGCACAATTCGTGATACATGATTCACATCACGAACCTGGTAATTATGCTTCGTAACAGGTACTGTAATTCCGACAACATCCGCTTCTTGAAATCCATCTTTACCAATTAAAGGCGTTGCAACTTGCCCGGTAATGACAACTAAAGGAATCGAATCCATATAAGCGTCTGCTAAACCCGTAACTAAATTTGTCGCCCCTGGGCCAGAGGTAGCAAAGACTACCCCAACCTTTCCAGAAGCTCTCGCATATCCTTCAGCCGCATGAATGGCAGCTTGTTCATGACGAGTTAAAACATGTTTCAAACCACTTTCGTATAACGCATCGTATACTGGTAAAATCGCTCCGCCTGGATAGCCGAAAACGGTCGTTACACCCAATTTCTTCAAACATTGAATCACGTGCCCAGCGCCTGTCATTTCTTCATACTGTAATTTCTCATACGCTGTATACTGCTGCTTCATTTCCATTAACTCCTCTCCTTATTTACGCTAAGCTTTCCGTCAGCCCGGGAACACGTACTCCTCTTTCTCTCGTTAATTTTTTAAATTCTTCGGTCAATTGTTTCGTTACACTTCCTGGTTTCCCATCTCCAATTTCTCTGGAATCAACTTTTACAACTGGAATTAACTCCGCTGCTGTTCCTGTTAAAAATATTTCATCCGCTACATATACATCATGGCGAGTGAACGGTCTTTCCTCACACGGAATACTCAGTCGCTCACATAGCTCGATAACACTATTTCTCGTAATACCTTCTAATGCTCCTAAATAGGATGGCGGGGTTAATACTTTTCCATCTTTCACAACGAAAACATTATCACCAGAACCTTCACAAACATATCCTTGTTGATTTAACATAAGAGCCTCTAACACTCCTGCTTGTGCTGCTTCAATTTTTACAAGTACGTTATTTAAATAATTCATTGACTTAATACGTGGATCTAACGCATCTGGCGTATTACGTCTTGATGCAACCGATACAACGCTTAGCCCATTATCATAAAATTCTTGTGGGAATAACTTTAATTGTTCTGCAATGATAATTACGCTCGGCTTCACACAACTTCTCGGATCGAGCCCTAAGTCACCTTTTCCTCTTGAGACAATTAAGCGAATGTAAGCATCAGTATATTCGTTTTTTTGGAGTGTATATAAAACTGCTTCTTCCATTTCTTCTACCGTCATTGGAATTGTTAGTAAAATAGATTTCGCTGATTCATACAATCGTTTCACATGTTCTTTTAAACAAAATACATTTCCTCCGTAACTACGAATTCCTTCAAATACACCGTCTCCGTATAAAAAACCGTGATCATATACTGAAACAACTGCCCTTTCTTTTTCTACAAATTCCCCATTCATGTAAATGTACTGGTTTCCCATCTCACATCGCTCCTCTTTTTTTCTCTATTTTTTGCAATCTATTTCTACATCGATTGCTGAGATGAGTGTTTTTAACAGAATATTCAGTATATAAACCTTAAAAATATACTCGTCTCAACAATCGATTACTTACATACTTGTAGCAATCCATTGCTGAGACGAGGGAATCGTGGTACCACTCAGCTTCCTTATACTTCTCACGAAATATAAGCTCTGCAAGTCCAATTAGACTTTTGTTTTTCTATCGGGAACAACCCCGCTACTTTTTACTAGTTTTCAAAAGTAGTGCTCCAAGGTGATTTTCAATGAGTGAATTGTTACCACCCTCACAGCCTCGGGGCAGCTCTCTGAAACAATCTTTATCATTTACTCTCCTCTTCTACGCATTCTCTTCTTCTATTTTTAAAAATAAAAACTCTCGCCTCAGCAATCAACTACTACAATTTAGTAGCTTTGATTGCTGAGGCGAGAGTTTCGCGTTACCACTCAGCTTCCTTATACTTCTCACGAAATATAAGCTTTGTAGGTCCAATCAGACCTCCGTCCTTTTACCGGAGACGATGCCGCCGCCCTCTACTCAGTTTCCCTTTCGCAAGCGATGCTCCGAGGTGATCTTCAATGATTCGATTGTTACTACCCTCACAGCCTTGGAGTAGCTCTCTGAAACGATCATAATCATCTACTTTCCTCTTCTTTGCATATACAACATATAAAGTTAGAAAATTCTTAATTAACTTTTATTTGTTACACGTATTATAGGACGTTGTTCTTTTCCTTGTCAACATGTTTTTTCAAAAAAATCAAAATTCATTCTATTTATTTTTTCTCAAATCAAAATTGGAATGCATTACTTACATACACTCATATATTACTTAAGTATGTTTACATTACTACATAAAGAAAAACTTATAAAGTTTATGAGGAGATGAGGAAACTATGTTAAAAGGGAAAGTAGCGTTAGTTACAGGAGCAAGCCGAGGAATTGGACGAGCAATCGCTAAACGTTTAGCAAATGACGGTGCATTGGTTGCTGTTCATTACGGTAATCGAAAAGATGACGCTGAAGAAACTGTTCATGAAATTCAATCAAATGGTGGCCAAGCTTTTTCTATCGGCGCAAATTTAGAATCCTTACACGGTGTAGAAAACCTTTATAAAGCTTTAGATACTGAATTACAAAAGCGCACTGGTGAAACACAATTTGATATTTTAATAAACAATGCTGGCATTGGTCCTGGTGCTTTTATTGAAGAAACGACTGAACAATTTTTTGATAGAATGGTTTCAGTAAATGCAAAAGCTCCATTCTTTATCATTCAACTAGCACTACCACGTTTACGTGACAATAGCCGAATTATTAATATTTCATCCGCTGCCACCCGCATTTCTTTACCTGATTTTGTTGCATATAGTATGACGAAAGGCGCTATTAATACAATGACTTTTACGCTAGCAAAACAGCTTGGAGCACGAGGAATAACGGTGAATGCAATACTTCCAGGATTTATTAAAACAGATATGAATGCAGAACTCTTGAGCGACCCAATGATGAAGCAGTACGCTACTACTATTTCCGCTTTCAATCGCTTAGGTGAAGTAGAAGACATTGCCGATACTGCTGCATTCCTTGCTTCTCCAGACAGCCGCTGGGTTACTGGACAATTAATTGATGTGAGCGGAGGATCTTGTTTATAAAAAACATATATTTTCAAATCTTTTTTATTGCGCAATAAAACAATTTATATAATACTATATAAAACATATACATTTAGGAGGATTACAGCAATGTCCGAAAAAACATACGAACTCGCAACCTTCGCAGGCGGTTGCTTTTGGTGCATGGTAAAACCATTTGATGAACTTCCTGGTATTCATAAAGTACTTTCTGGCTATGCAGGAGGTCATGTAGAAAACCCAACATATGAACAAGTAAAAGCTGGAACATCTGGACATTTAGAAGTTGTTCAAATTACATTCGATCCTTCTATTTTTCCTTATCAGAAATTACTAGACTTATATTGGCCACAAATCGACCCAACTGATGATGGTGGACAATTTTTTGACCGTGGTCCATCTTATCGTACCGCTATTTTTTATCATAACGAAACACAAAAAGGGCTTGCTGAAAAATCAAAACAAGCTCTTGCAGAAAGCGGTATGTTTAAAGATCCAATCGTGACTGAAATTCGTCCTGCTGCACCTTTTTACGAAGCAGAGGAATACCACCAACATTTCTATAAAAAGAATCCAGAGAAATATGCTACTGAGCAAAAGGAATCTGGTCGTGAAGACTTTATAAAAGAAAATTGGCAAAAAAAATAATAAAAACGCATCGTGCTTTTTGAGTACGATGCGTTTTTATTTTTGATAAAAGTACCATACAATTAATAGAACAATTGCTGTTAGTGACCAAAGTACTATCTCGTTTTTCACTCTATTCTTTTTCTTAGTCATTTCATTCCCTCCTAATAACTATTAAACATATTCAATTTTTTCTTTGTTTAATTGTCCATCTTATATAAGTGAATACATCCTTACAAATTCTAATAGCAAGACCACCAATAATTCCGATTGCAATGGAAATTACTAGCATCTGTCCAAAACTAAAAGAATTTGTGTACATTATGTAGAGAACGATACATATAAGTAAAACATCCGGTAAAGAAAGTAAAAACCTTTTAAGCATTCCTTTATCTCCTCTACACTTTTTAATTTATATCTTCTACTGTAATTTTGAAATAAAATTTGTTCAAAAATTCCATTTATACCCTCATTTTATGAAAAATAATAAGAATCCCTTTTCAAAAGAGATTCTTATTCAGCAGATTTAAGTTTAATTATTTTCTACATATCCTATTCCATAATTACTCCTAAAATAGAATAATATTACTAATGATTTATTGTAAATTGACTATTTGCCAGGCAACCGAATGTCGCGCCAGCTACCTACATCGCATTGGCCAAATTCATTATTACCTACCGCAATCACCGTGCCGTCTGATTTTAGTCCGACTGTATGTGCACAACCAGCCGCTATCGCTACAATATCTCTCCAATCACTTACGTTACATTGACCATACTCATTCCAACCCACTGCCACCACGGTACCGTTTGATTTAAGTCCGATTGTATGATTCGTACCAGCCGCTATTGCTACAATATCTCGCCAGCCACTTACATCACACTGGTTATGTTTATCATTACCCACTGCTGTCACCGTACCGTCTCGTTTAAGACCAACAGTATGAAGATACCCAGCCTTGACCGCTACAATACCTCGCCAGCTACTTACATTGCATTGACCATATCGATTATTCCCCACAGTCGTCAATGTGCCGTCCAATTTAAGACCGACTGTATGCCAGTCACCCGCTGTGACTGCCACAATACCTTGCCAACTGCTTACATTGCATTCTCCTTCTTTATTTCGGCCCACCGCTACTACCGTGCCATCCGATTTAAGGCCAATAGTACGACGCCACCCTGCCGCAACCGCTACAATATTATGCCAATCGTTTACATCACATTGTTCATGCTTATTCCAACCCACTGCTACCGCAGTACTGTCACATGTAAGACCGATTGTATGAGCATTACCCGTGTTCGTTGCCATATGAACATTGCCCACTGCGACTGCTTCAATATCTCGCCAGCCACTTACATTACATTCCCCTTCTTTATTCCGGCCCACCGCTACTACCGTGCCATCCGATTTCAGGCCAACTGTATGACAACGCCCCGCCGCTATCGTATCTTTAGGCCATCGTTTCACTTTTTCTTTCGATAAAAGGTAATCCATGTTTTACCTCCTTGCATATAAGCAACTGTATCATAATAGATATTTTTATCAAATTTCATTATAAATCTACATTTACAAAGAAAGCTTATTTTACTTCTTCAAAAAATAAAAACCTCCAGTTTAAATACTAGAGGTTTTCTCGTTATTTCTTCAAGCGTTCAATAAAATCGTTCAATTTATCTAGCGATTTCATATTCTGATTGCAAGCTACACCATCTTTGCAAATGTAGTTTCCCTTTTTAACGAAAGTTCCTGGTACATCGCCTTTAATTTCAACTAAAAACATTCCTACTTCTTCATGTCCATGACATAACGAACAAATGCTTTTTTTATTTAAACTTTGGAACGTTCCTTGCAGACCAACAAATTTATTTTTATCATTTTTCGCTATAATAAATTTCCTGCTTGACCCCTTATCAATCCAGCTTAAATAAGATATTTCTTTCATATCCATTTCTTCCATATCAGGAAGTTTTAACTTTTTCGCTTTAGGAAATAATTTTTTTAATGTTTGTGCTGTAACTTCTTGAAACGGAATTACATACGGATTTATTTTCATTAAAAATGATTCTGCATCTTCTCTATTTTGAACTGTTAATACCGTATCAATTAACTCTTTCTGTTCATCCGTTAAATTCTCAAATACATGTATTATCTTTTCAATCGCAAGCGATTTTAACGCTTGAATTACACCTCTATCATTTGCCGTTGCATGCCCGTTTGCTAAAATATAAGCTTGTGATTTTATAAAATTATATTGATCACTTCTAATAAACGCTTCCATCTTTATCACTCCATACAAATTGTTGATCTAGTTTTATTGTATACAATGATTACGTTTTTTGATATGTAAAAGATAACTTAGAAACAAACATTACATATATCACTTATTCTCTACCGCTGCATTTCCTGACAAAAGAAGCCATCATCTGTTTTCCATTCCGCATATAATACGTCTTCAAATTTAGTAATTCCTTTTTGCTTTATTTGTTTATAAAGCCATCCTTCATCAAATCCCGCTTCCCTCAAATTATCCTTAACTACTTTTCCATCACTAATTAATGAAATTGGTAAGTATACAGGCTTATGTTTTAAACTTAAATCATTTATAGTAGGAGATTCGTATTTACTTTTTTTCAGAACGCTTATGTTTCCGTTCGGTTCCAATATCATATATTCAACTTCTCGGATTGAAAATATATCTTTTTGTTGCCTAAGCATTTGTTGTAATTGGTTTATATCCAAATGATTTACGCTTAATTGTTCACGATCAATCTTTCCGTTACGAATAATAATTGAAGGATATCCTTCAAAAAACCTTCTTGTTCCTCTTATTTTTTGTGTTATCACTTCTATAGTATAAATTAAAATTACCCAAACAAATACTGAATATAAAATAGACCATACTTTAATTTTAGGATCATATATTGAATTTCCAACGAGCTCACCTAGGACGATTGCAGAAATAAAATCAAATGGCGTTAGCTGAGATATTTGTGTTTTCCCTAATATTTTTGTAGCAATTAATAGAACAAAAAAACCAACTAAAAGCTCTATCGTTATTTGTCCAATATGATTCATATATGTTCACCTTTCTACTTTTCAAGTGCTCTGTATACCATTTAATAAAAAAACGGCACATTTTTTCTATTATCATGCCCGTTCACACCTCATATATCCAATACACATAAAACAAAAAGAGTCTGATTCAAAGTAATATATGAATCAGACTCTTTTCCTCTTATTTAGAATACACAATCTTTTTAATCGTTTCCCCAGAAAGAAAATATTCTTCTGCAAGTTGATGAATAGCAATCCCACTTTTAAACGCTTCTTTAATTGCTTTATTTCTTTCATCTAGTTGTTTTCTTCCGCCAGATCGTGTACCCCATTTATAATGTTTCGTTTCTTGTTTCGGAATGTAAATTGTTTCACCTTGTATATACTTTTGAATTTCAGTAATTAAACTCTCTGGTAAAACAGCATTAGCTTTTACGTATTTCATTTCTGCTCGCCCCTTATTTTTTATGGTTCATTTCAATAAGGTGCAAAGCCAAATATAAAAAATGATACGAGCTCATATAGGCGATTGTATATTACTTGTCTACCTCACGCAAAGTATCGCCATTTCCATACTTGGCTTTGCATGAGACGTTGCAGTGTCTGGCAATTGAATTATAATCGCCATATAAACACCTCCTAATATACCTTTTGCATTTTATTATATGATAAATTCCTTCTCCTTGCATCCACACCCTTCTTAAAGCACGAAATTACTTAGTTTGATATAATACTTTTTAACTGAATTAAAAATCATTGTGAGGTTACATTATGAAGAAAAAAATTATCATTACAATCGTTACACTATTCTTTATTATCACGGCATTATTCGGAACATACAAATTGATGAACGCAAGAAGCTTTCAATTATTTGGAGCTTTAACACAACGCGTAGAAACAAATGAAAAAGTGATTGCTTTAACTTTTGATGATGGCCCTACTAACAATGTAAAACAAATATTACCGCTACTAGATAAATACAACGCTAAAGCTACTTTCTTTTTAATTGGAAATGAATTAGAGCAAAATTTATCGTTAGGAGAAGCTATCGCGCAATCTGGGCACCAACTTGGAAACCATACATATTCTCATAATAGAATGGTTTTCAAAACACCTTCTTTTATTAAAGATGAAATAGAAAAAACGAATTCATTAATCCGCCAAACAGGATTTACAGACAAAATTGATTTTAGGCCCCCTAACGGAAAAAAATTAATCGGACTACCCTATTATTTAAATAAAAATAATATCGAAACCATTATATGGGATCTTGAGCCCGATACTTTTTATAAATCTGCAGCTGATAAAATTGAATATGTTAATAAAAATGTAAAACCAGGTTCTATCATTTTACTGCATTCTATGTATGATGAGTCTAATGAAAATTTTAAAACGATTGAAGGTATTTTAGATTCTTTATCTAAGAAGGGCTATCAGTTCGTAACAGTAAATGAATTGCAAAAAAGAGCAAAATAAAAAGGTAGCGTATCTATGTATGATACGCTACCTTTCTTTTTATATAATGCCAAGTACATTTAAGAATACGATAATAATCGCAATTGGTGCGATATAACGAAGTAAGAATAACCATAACACAAATAGTTTGTATCCTTTATTTTTACTTACACCTAGCTCTTTCATTAATACATCTTTCTTCATTTTTAAAGGAACAAAGATAGAAACTAATAATACACCAAGTGGCATTAAAACGTTACTTACTGCATAGTCCGCTAAATCAAAGACTGTCTTTCCGAAAATCTTCAGATCACTTAATATACCGAATGATAATGCTGATGGTACCCCAACAACGAAGATTAATAACCCTACGATTAAGGCCATTTTTTCACGTTTCCCTTTACCTTTTGATGTTAACGATGCAACACTAATTTCTAACATCGAAATTGCTGATGTAATCGTAGCGAAGAAGAATAGTAATAAGAAAACAATGAAGAATAATTTTCCGAACGCCATTTTACTGAAAATAGCTGGCAACACGATAAATAATAGTCCCGGCCCTTGAGATGGTTCCATTCCAAATGCGAACACAACTGGGAAAATTGCAAGTCCTGCAAGTAATGTAATAACAAGAGTTAAGGCTACGATAGAAAATGCTGAACGTGGTAAGCTTTCTTCTTTCGGTAAGTATGAGCTATACGTTACCATAACGGCTACCCCGACAGATAATGAGAAGAACGATTGCCCCATTGCGTATAATATAACTTCTGATGTTACATGTGAGAAATCAGGTTGTAAGAAGAAACGAACGCCTTCTCCAGCACCATCTAATGTAAGTGCACGAACGATTAATACAAAGAATAAAACGAATAATGCTGGCATGAAATATTTATTTACTTTTTCAACACCATTTTGTACACCTTTACTTACGATGAAAATAGTAATAAGGATGAATAATAGCTGTGATCCAACTGCTAAATATGGATTGGAAATGATTTCACCAAACGTAGCTTCGTATGCTCCATTTCCTTCCCATAGTCTACCTGTAATTGCATTCCATAAATATAATAAAATCCAGCCTCCTACAACACTGTAGAAAGAAAGTAATATGAAACATGTTACAATTCCTAATTTACCTAACCAAGGCCATAACGTTTTAGGAGCAATCTCTCTATATGCATCGACAGCCTCTTTTTGTGTACTTCTTCCAATAACAAATTCAGCTAATAATAGCGGTAAACCAATTAATAATGTGAAACCGATGAAAATTAGGAAGAACGCTCCGCCTCCTCCAATGCCGGCCATATATGGGAATTTCCAAATCGCTCCAAGACCAATTGCCGAACCTGCTGCAGCTAATACGAAACCTAATTTCGATGTCCATTGCTGTGAATTCATTTGTTAATCTCCTCTCTATCTCTTTTTCTTTGTTACAATTCGGTATTTATATTGTTCTATCAATACTCTTTTCTAATACGTTCACTTCCTCCCTAATAAAAAAACGTCCCTACGTAAATACGTAGGGACGACAAAAATATCGCGGTACCACCCTAGTTGTGAAGAACACTAAGAAACCACCTAAATAAAAACGCCCCTACGCAAAAACGTAGGGACGATAAAATATCGCGGTACCACCCTAGTTATGAAGACACACCAAAGTTAGGACCTAAATAAAAAACGTCCCTACGTAAATACGTAGGGACGATAAATATCGCGGTACCACCCTAGTTGTGAAAAAATCTTCACCACTTTATTTGATAACGGTATAAACTACCGTCTTTCATTTCCTCATAATGCGAGATTTATGAAAGATGCTCCAGGACGAACTTCATGAATAATCTATATACTGATTCACACCAACCATCAGCTCTCTGAAATAGGGAGATATTCACTACTATACCCTTTCATTGCCCAAATATTATTTTCCGAATTGATTACTATCATTTTTATCACACATTAAAAATAGTGTCAACTTATATTTCGAATTTTTATGTATTACAATCTATTTCAAAATTCGAAATATAAGTTTTTAGTTTAGAAAACAAGTGGATTAGTACATAACGAATTCTAACAGGCAATAGAAAAAGAATTACGTATTATTGATACTTATTCAATAATACAAATCATCTAGAAACATAACCTGTCTCTCTGTATTAATTTTTTAAGAGTTTGATGGATACCAAGAAAATTTCGCATCACTATCCAGTGGTCTATTTTTCGTTTCTTCTTTAATTACACGAAACCATTCATTTAGAATTTGAGTTTTGGGCAATTGAGCAGCAAGGTTATCTTCCCAAATTATATGTGAAAACCAGGCTTTCGTTTCCCATTCAAACTGCAATTGCGCAAACGAAATTATAGGGTGATCAGCTTCATGAAATTGCTCATTTACTGCATTTGAAACTTCTGGAGCTTGCGGTAACAACTCGTTCTGAATTCTATTTCTTATCGTCTCATTTTCTAGCTGATCCCAGAAATACAATTGCCCATTTATTTGATAGAAAATATCAAATGAAGCCTCACCTTTCTTCAAATTCAATAATACGAAGGCACGTTCCACATCATTGTCAGCCGCCTTTACAGCATTAACAATTATATTTTGTGCCATTGATACCCAGTAACTAGTCGCTTCCTCTACCGGTGATTCAACATACAATTCTTCACTTAATTCATGAAGAGTGGCTTCTTGCTCATTTACTTTTTCAACTTTTTTAAAAAACCTATTAAAAAAACCCATAACTTCCCCCTTATTACTGTTTTCTATTTCACAAAATAAAAAATCGATTTTTCTTGCTCATCCACATTTACTCCTGGCGCGTATGTATGAACTTGTTGCAACACTTCTTCTATTAGCAACTCTAACTCCTGCACACTATTTTCTGGACTCCCTATTAATGTGTCCGCCATACGTTCATATAAATTTTCAGGTTTAATAGTCATTCGTTCCACATTATTAGGCATCCATTTAAACGCTGGATGATGTACATACATTTTATTCAAACCAAATAAAACACCGAATACGTTCCTTTGTACTTCGCAAATAACATCATAAAGCATAAGCCAATCTTTCCGTTTTAAAAGCGCCTTTCGATTGTGCCAACGATTACTTAACCATAGATTTTCTGAAATCATTCGTTTTACTAGTTCATCTGGATATACCACTACTCTATCTTTTAATTCATTCACTTTCTCTTCTCCATACAAACTAACACCATCATGAACGGATGATACAATACATTGTTTTTCATAACTTATATCATATTGATTCACCACATCCGAAATCACTTTCTCTACTGTCTCTGTTAAAAAGTTACTAATCTCTAATTTAATTCCCTCTTTCGTTAAATACGTTTCCGACCATTCTTCTTCCTCATACGGATAATACGATAATATTGTCCCATCAATATGATGAATAGGGGCCCTACGATCCTCATCTTCTGGCGGTGTTGACCATAAAATATGTAATTCTATATCTGAATGTTCATCTTCAAGCTTTCTAGCTACTGAACCCGCTAAAATAATGGCTTCTACTTTCGGATTTTGCCTATAGATCTCTGACATCTCTATTGCTTTCTCTTTTAATCCCATTTCATTTCCCCCTAAAATTGCAGTAATCCCCTATATTTCATTTATCTATTTCGATATTACAGCTTGCATTACCTTTTCAAATTCCTACTACATCATATTTCTATCCAAAAGCGCTGAATAACTTCACCAGTACGAGAAGAAACTATTTCATTTTCTAACACACCGCCAACCTTTTGAATCGTTTTAGCAGAACCGATATTGGATTTATCACAAGTTATTAATACTTTCTGCAATCCTAATTTTTGCGCTTCAGCTAATGCAAGTTGTAGTTGTTTCGTAGCGTAACCGTGGCGACGTTTATTTGGATGGACACTATATCCAATATGACCGCTTTCCCGTAATAATTCTGGATTTAATCTATGTCTAATATTCACAAAACCTATAAGTTCCTCTTTTTCAAAACTTAAAAACTGACTAGATGGCACTCGATTAGCTAGTAAATTTTCTCCTAGTTCTTGTTTACTCACTTTTTCAAACCATTCATCAAGAGAATCAAAGTTTTGTAAAGAACTACTTCCATGTGGTTGTTCCCCTGAGTGTAAAAACGCGTGTCTATACGCTGTAATATGCTCACTATATTCATGGGTTGGTTTTAATAGTTTCATTGTTCTTCTCCCCCTCTTCATTCCATAAAACAAACACCTTAATAGCAGCTATTCACTATTAAGGTGTTTCTATCCTTTTTATTCAAATAACCCCATGCTCAAATAACGTTCACCTGTATCAGGCGCAATACATAAAACTTTTTTACCAGCGCCTAGACGTTTCGCTATCATGATTGCAGCATAAACAGATGCTCCAGAAGACGGCCCAACTAATAATCCCTCTTGTCTAGCTAAGTTTCTCATTGTCGTTAAAGCCTCTTCGTCTGCAATTTGAATAATTTCGTTATACACTTCTGTATTTAAGTTTTTCGGGATAAACCCTGGGCTTGTTCCTACTAGTTTATGAGGACCTGGCACACCACCTGATAAAACGGGTGATCCTTTCGGTTCCACTACTGCAATATATAAGTTTGGTAATTTCTCTTTTAACGTTTCACCAGTCCCTGTAATCGTTCCGCCTGTTCCTGCCGTTGCAACAAAAGCGTCCAGCTCTCCATCCATTTGTTCGTAAATTTCAAGCGCAGTCGTATAACGGTGAATATTCGGATTAGCTGGGTTTTCAAATTGTTGCGGAATAAAACTATTCGGTATTTGCTTTTGCAATTCTAACGCCTTCGCAATTGCTCCTGGCATTCTTTGTTCTGCTGGTGTTAAAACTACTTCTGCTCCGTATGCTTTCAATAAATTAATACGCTCTTTTGACATATTATCTGGCATAATTAAAATCGCTTTATACCCTTTAGCTGCTGCATTCATCGCTAAACCAATCCCTGTATTCCCGCTTGTCGGTTCAATAATTGTATCTCCTGGTTTGATGAGACCATTTTCTTCTGCAACGTGAAGTAAATTATAAGCAGCACGGTCTTTCACACTGCGCGATGGATTAAACATTTCTAGTTTCACATACACATCTGCTGCGTCTTCCGGAATAAATTTAGATAATCGGACGACAGGTGTATCTCCTATTAATTCCGTAACGTTTTCACACAATTTCATAGCGCATCCCCTATTCTATCGTTTTCTTATCACTTGGCAGTAACCATGAAGTGAGTCCAATTAATGGTAGACAACTACATAATAGCATAATAAATTGCAGGCTATATATATCTGCTAATTTCCCAAGAACTACAGCACCTAATGCTCCAAGTCCAAACGCAAGACCTACGATTAATCCTGACACCATTCCCACTTTTCCAGGTACAAGCTCTTGTGCATATACAACAATTACACTAAAACTACTTGAACTAATAAAACCGATACATAAAAATAACGGTACGACCCACACAAGTGAGACATGTGGTAATAACAGTGCAAGTGGCGCTGAACCTAACATTGAAAATACGATGATATTTTTCTTACCAAATCGATCTGCTAACGGTCCTCCGAAGAAAGTTCCTAACACACCAGCAATCATAAATGCGAATACGAAATACTGGGCATTTTTTATAGATAAACCGTAATGCTCTATTAAGTAAAATTGATAGAAATTCCCGATACCAGCACCGTACCAAGAGCGTACAAAAGTAAGAAAAACAAGAAGTATAATAACGAATTTAATGTGTGTACTTACAATTGCATTTTCCGCCTCAAGTGCAGCCCTCTTCTTCCTTCTTACAGCACCGGTTGCTAATTCATTTTTGTACCAATTCGATACGAAAATTAATAATACAATTCCTACTGCTGCAAATGCTGTAAAACCTAATGAACCAATTTGACCGAGTGGAACGAAAATTAGCGCTGTAAAAATAGGAGCTAGAGAATTCCCCGTGTTTCCCCCAACTTGATAAATTGCTTGCGCTAACCCTCGTTTTGCACCTGCCGCCATATACGCAACACGAGCGCCTTCTGGATGAAAGACCGCGGAACCTAAACCAATAAATAAAACAGAAATAATAACAATAATAAAGTTTGGTGCAAACGCGAGTCCAATCATTCCAAGCATACTTGAAAACATGCCGAGTGGTAATAAAAATGGTGACGGCTTCTTATCTGAATACATACCAAACACCGGTTGCATAATCGATGACGTCATATTTAATGCAAACGCAATCCACCCTACTTGCATATAGGATAAATTCATCGTTTTTTCCAAAATAGGAAACAACGCCGGCACAACTGCTTGCATCGAATCATTTAAAAAATGCCCAAAGCTAATCGCAAATAAAATTCGATATATTGTCGGTGTTTCTACAGTTTTTTTGTGTGAAACTGCCTGCATATGTGAATCTCCCCTTTCTGTACAAAATATATATTTATTACAGTAGGTGTAATAAATTCTGACTTTTGAAACATTTCTATTCTATACTGCTTTCATTTCTTTTTCCAGAAATATAACTTAACTCCCGTCATTGGCTTGCATCCTTGTAACTTTCAGCGGTAAAACAGTACAAAAAAAGACAACCCAATCACATACTGGGTTGCCTCTTACATTAAATTGCAAAATGCTTATACTTCTCGTAATCACTCGTCTTACATTCTATTTGTAATTTGGTACCTTCGTTTTCGTAACTCGTAGATAAAACGTGTGCATGATTATTGAAATACGAAACTACCTGTCCTTGATCATATGGAATTAACATTTCACACTTCGTATATTCTTTATAGATGTGTGAGCGAATCATTTCTACAAGTTCTTCAATTCCAACATGTTTCTTCGCTGATAAATAAACGCGATCTTCTTGCACTTTCGGAATTTCAACATCTACCATATCTGATTTATTATAAGCATAGATCGTTGGAATATTTTCTACTCCAATTTTCTTTAACGTTTCATTTGTAATATCAATTAATTGTTCATAATTTGGATTTGCGTAATCTACAACGTGAATAAGTAGGTCTGCTTCCGCTACTTCTTCTAACGTTGAACGGAACGCCTTCACAAGATGATGTGGTAATTTACTTACAAATCCAACTGTATCTGTTAATAAAAATGATTTATTATCTGGCAAATCAATATTTCGTACAGATGTTTCTAACGTCGCGAATAACATATCTTTTTCAAATACTTGTTTTTCTTCTGTACCATTATAAATTTCAAGCATTGCATTCATCGTCGTTGACTTTCCTGCATTCGTATAACCTACTAATGCTACAACAGGTATTTCATTTTTCTTACGCTGCTTTCGCTGCGTTTGACGCTGGGCAACGAGCGCTTCTAAATCTTTATTCAAAACTGAAATTTGTTCTTCAATTTTACGACGGTCTAACTCTAACTTCTTTTCACCGACACCTTTATTTTTCGTACCAACGCCGCCGCTCTGTCTCCCTAACGATTCACGAAGACCGATTAAACGAGGCATCATATACTGAAGGTGTGCTACTTCTACTTGTAGCTGTGCTTCTTTCGTTTTCGCACGTTGCGCAAAAATATCTAAAATTAAAATGGTACGATCAATTACCTTACAATCTAAATCCTCTTCTAAATTTCGAATTTGTGAAGGAGATAATTCATCATTAAAGATAACCATATTCGCATCTATTTCTTGTACATACGCTGCAACTTCTTCAATCTTTCCTTTTCCGATATAATGCGATGGATTTACTCGTTGTAAATTTTGCGTTACTTGCCCAATTACCTCTACATCACAAGCTTCCGCAAGATTTGTTAACTCTTCCATCGAATATGCAAAATCATCTTCATTACCTACATTTACTCCAACTAAAACTGCTCTTTGTAATACTTCTTCCATATATTTATTCCTCCATTTCGATTACGTAAAATAAAAAACACAGGTCGCTGCCTGTGTTTTCGTAAACGGATAAGGGTTCACCAAAGAAATAGAAGAAAGCTATGCTTTCATCCTATTTTATAGTCAAAAAGTCCCAAGATTGTATACGTATCCACAGTAAGTGTTCACTTATACAATCCCATTCTATTTATAAAGGCAAAACAAAAAGAGGGCGTATTCGTCCCTCCCTCTTTTTCACATATAAGCTTAATAAAGGGTTCCTTTAAAATAGGCAGACCAATCCCGTTCACTCTGTACACAGACAGAGCCTTTGAGCGCTATTCAATTATTGGCACAAAGTATTGAGACGTAATCTGATTAAGATCAAAGGAAGCCCCTCCGTTCATTTTAAGTTACATAAAGTGTAGCATAAGTAATTCGCTTTCACAAGGTTTAACAACCTATATCACACTAAAGAAAATCTTTATATTTTTACTTTAATCGTCATTTTTTGCGAATTTTTCTCACAATAAAAATAACAAAAGCAATTATCAATTTTAGAAACTTCTCGTATATTATTTTTACAGCACTCGCCAAATTCCTTCATAGTAAGTTAAGTATTATCGTTTTAATACAACAAAAATCTTTATTGACATTTTTATAACCTAATATTAGTATCAGGTTATAAAAAATAAAAGTTAGGAGATGTTCCTATGCATTCTAAATCTCGTATTACTGCAATTGGTACTTATGTTCCAGATCAAATATTGTCTAATAACGATTTAGAAAAGATGGTCCATACGAATGATGAATGGATTGTACAAAGAACAGGAATAAAGGAAAGAAGAATCGCTAGTGACGAAGAATACTCCTCAAACTTAGCCATTAAAGCAATTAAAAATTTATGTACAACATATAAGAAAAACTTAGAAGATGTCGACTGTATCATTGTCGCTACTACTACTGCTGATTACGTTTTCCCTAGTGTTGCTTGCCAAATACAACAATACTTCAACATACCTCATACACTAGCTTTTGATTTAAATGCAACTTGTGCTGGTTTTACATATGGACTACACGTCGGTAATAGCTTAATCACTTCTGGATCACATGAAAAAGTACTTGTCGTAGCGACAGAGACATTATCTAAAGTTACTGATTATAGCGATAGAACGACCTGTATTTTATTCGGTGATGGTGCTGGAGCTATTTTATTAGAAAGAGATGAAGACACCCCAAGCTTTATCGCTGCTCACATGGGAACAAACGGTGATGGCGGCATTCATCTATATAGAACAAACTTATCTACTACTATGAATGGCACACCACTGCAAACAAATGAAAAAATCGTTCAAAATGGAAGAGAAGTATATAAATGGGCAACACGCACAGTACCAAAAGGCATAAAAAATTTATTACATACCGTAAATATGCAAGTAGATGATATAGACTGGTTCATACCCCACAGCGCTAACTTACGAATGATCGAATCTATTTGCGAAAAATCTCAAATTCCAATACAAAAAACATTAACGAGCGTGGAATATATGGGGAATACCTCTTCAGTCACCATTCCACTCGCTTTAAATTTAGCTATAAAAGAAGGGAAATTAAATAACGGAGACACACTTTTACTATACGGATTTGGTGGCGGACTTACGCATTTAGGGCTTATTGTAGAGTGGAATTTAATTTAAGTGTATAAAAAGAGGCTCTAGTCAGTAACTAGAACCTCTTTTTCATTTAATTTCTTGCCCCTTTTCGAGACCATATCACAACAGGAATAAGTAATAACGCTAACACCCCTCCAGCCAATGACAATGCCGCATAACTTGAATTCGCTACTACCATACCTGACATTGCTCCACCAGAAGCTCCAGCTAGCGCAATAAAAACATCTATTTTCCCTTGTGTTTTAGCACGTGTAGACGTTGTTGTGGAATCAACGATTTGTGCTGTACCACTTATCAATCCGAGGTTCCATCCTAGCCCAAGTAAAGACAGAGCAACGATTAATAATAATAAAGAATCACTTGGCGCTATCGCAGCTATGACACCCGCTGCAAGTAAAATCACTCCACCAGCTATGCTCATTGTAGTTCGGCCAATTTTATCAATTAACATTCCTGTAACGAGAGATGGAAGATACATTGCACCTACATGAAAACCTATCACAAGTCCTACTGCACTTAAACCGTGACCGTGGTGTCCCATATGAACTGGCGTCATCGTCATAATCGCAACCATCACTATTTGCGTAAGTATCATTACGATTGCTCCAACTGTAATACCTCGTTTATTTTCTTTCGCTTCTTCTGTTATTGGTTGTCCTTTATATGTATGTTCCTGTTTATATCTTTCTATTATGTTAGCAATAATCAAAGGATCTGGACGAAGCATAACAAAAAGAACTAGACCCGCCAGTATAAATGCTGCTGCCGATAGTATGAACGGACCTGCAAGTTTAGGAACTCAAATTGAATGAGCAAAACTTCCCATTACCCCTACTAAATTTGGTCCTGCAACTGCACCGAAAGTCGTCATTACCATCGTAATACTAACAGCCGTTGCTCTCTGCTTCTTATCTGCTAAATCTGTACCTGCATAACGAGCTTGTAGATTCGTGGCTGTACCGGCACCATATATAAGTAAAGAAATAAGTAAAAGAATAATACTATTTGTTAAAGCTGCCATTACAACACCAATTGCTCCAAATCCGCCTACTATAAACCCTGTTGCAAGACCTATCCGGCGTCCATATCGTTGCGAAAGCTTCCCTACTATGAAAGCTGCGAATGCCGATCCTAATGTAAACATAGCAGTTGGTAATCCTGCAAATGCATCTGTTCCAAGCATTTGCTGCGCAAGAAGTGCTCCCACTGTAATACCAGCAGCTAGTCCTGCACCGCCAAACATTTGTGAAATGCTGACGATTATTAACGTTCGTTTGTATAGTTTTTGTTGCTCTTCTTCTGTGTACACATGATTATCTATTAAAGCCCCTGCCTTATCTAGCAATTCCCCATCCTCCTTTTAAAATTAATCCCTCTTGTTAATGTACTATGTATAACGTTACATATTCAATGGCATTTTCCATTCCTTCCTTTCATTCTAAAAAACTTTCTAATCATACTCGACTTATCCCATGCTATATTAAAAATACTAATATTCACAATATGCAAGGAGAAAACAATGAAAAAAACAGGCTGCTATAGCCTGTTTTTCTTTACGCTTCTTCTACTAATCTTCCCCTTCTCTTTTTACTCAAAGCTTTCCCTTCCCAAAACAACAAACTTACGAAAGCACAAATTAAAATAATTGGCACACTTGCTTTATATAAATCTGTAAAACTCATAGCCATCTGATTCTTGGCATAATGATTCACATCATTTGAAAATGTGAGTACCTCTTTCTTTATACTTTCCTCTTGTTTTTCAACTTCTTTTGTCACTTGCCTCATAACTTCTTCTCTTTTTACATCTCTATATTCTACTGGAACTTTTCTTAATATTTCATCCGTCTTGTCGCGAATCAATTCTTCCTTTTTCTCTTTACTTAATCCCATTGTCATTGCATTTTGTTTCTTATTTATATTCGACTCTAAACTTTGATTCTCTATTTTCTCTTTAGTCATTTGTAAAATTTCAGTTTGCTCAGTACTATTCACATGAATAGTACGCACCTTTTCTTCTGCATAACGATATACTTTTTCTTTATTTACAGTTAAATTGTGAGTTAAGTTAGAGACAAATATTGCGACTGCCAATACAATTCCGACTTGTCGTAACATTGATACAACACTTTGAGAAGCAGTTAACAATTCTCCTTCAAACGAAGACGCACTTAAAACTGTAATTGGCCCCACTACTAAACCATATCCAACACCTAATATCATACATGGAATAATAATTTCTATATTTGTTGAATGCACATCAATCATTTGCAACCAATAGTAGGAAAGCCCCATAATAAGAAATCCTGACAAAATAATAGTTACTTTTCCGAGTTTTTTAATTAAAGTTGCTGCAACTGGTGAGACAAAAAATATCATTGCTGAAATAGGTGTCACTAAAAAAGCCGCTTCAATTTCCGTTCGACCTTGTAGTTTCGTCAAGAACGTTGGAAGCAATACAGTAACTCCAATTAAAAATAAATTACTTAATATAACAACGATAGACGCTCCGACAAACATTCGATCTTGAAATAACTTTAAATTCACCATTGGATTATGAAGCTTTCGTTCTACTAAAACAAATAGAATAAGAGAAATAGTGCTAATTGCATAACAAGACAAAGCAATATTACTTTGCCATCCCCATGTATTACCTTTTACTAATATGAGAGTAAATGAAAAAATTGCTGTGCTACTTAATAGTAGTCCTATCCAATCTATTTTTGAGATAATACGTTCTTCATTTTTTATTTGTAGCATGATGCAACATAACACGATTCCTATTATACAAACCGGAACATTAACGAAGAACACCCATCTCCATCCTAAATTTTGCGTAATAATTCCACCTATTACTGGTCCCATAGCAGCTGACAATCCTTGTGTTACTCCTAAAATTGCAAGCGCAACATGCCTCTTAGCTAATGGCATAGCTGATACACCAATTACCATACTTGTTGGAAATAAAATCGCTGCCCCAATACTTTGTATAAAACGAGAAAAAATAAGAAAATCACCTGTATTAGCAAAAGCGCAAAGTACCGATCCACCACCAAAAATCACCAGACCAAGAATATACATCTTTGCTTTTCCAAAGATATCAGCTATCCGCCCTAACGGAATGGCAAGTACTGCAATCGTCATTGTATAAACATTTAATACCCAAGACATCTTTTCTAACGAAGTATTTACACTCGATTGTATTGCCGGTAAAGCTATATTCATAATTGTCGTATCAATCATACAAAGAAAGATACCTAGACACATTAAAAAGACAATCTTAATACCCTTTGATTGCTCCATCTTTATATACCCCTTTATTTATTGTGAACGCGTTTTTCATTCTTCTGTTTTATTGTTTTCTTTCGCCTCTAACTCTTCTAATTTTTTCTTCAAAGTCTCCACTTGTGCACTATACGATGCAATACCTACATCTAGTGAAATTTCTTCGACGAAAGTAATACCTACTCTCCACTTTTCATATTTCAATCGAAGATCTGCAATGTACGCTTCTTTTCTTTCAATTTCATCTTTAATCCATTTTTTTATTGTTACATCATCACTATAGTTACCAAAATACATTCTCATTAAAAAATCCGAACGTAAAACATCCTTCTCTACAGGTGTCTGCATGTATTGATAAAATTCTTCACGCCCCTCATCTGTAATAAAGTACATTTTCTTATTCGGTTTTCCCTCTTGCATGACAACCTCTTTTTTTATTTTCCCTTCATTCTCCAATTGTCGTAACGTTGGATAAATCATTCCAAAACTTCCATCAAAAAAATGAGTAAATACGTCTTCAAACACAATTTTAATATCGTAACCAGACAATTCCTTTTCCATTAATAAACCTAAAACAACATCTCTTCCCTTCAAAGTAAAACCCCCACATAGTATATAATCAATAATCATATTAACAATGTTAATATGATTATTGATTATATACCTTATTCTGTTAATTGTAAAATGTTTCTAAATAAAAAAGCCCCATAATTTGGTTTCACCAATTCACAGGACCATTTTCTTTTTTACTCTTTAACACCTACATCTTGCAAAACTTCGATATCCTCTTTCATTTCATAATAATAAGAAGGCAATTCTATACCATGTTCTAAGAAATAATCCTCAATGAATAAAATTATAATTTTTAACGTTTTCACACGAGCATACAATTTATCGTTACTTTCAATAATATGCCACTTCGCATTTGGCTTACTTGTTTTTTCAAACATGTCTTCCATTGCTTCAACATATTCATCCCATTTTTCACGATTACGCCAATCTTCGTCTGTAATTTTCCATCTTTTCAAAGGATTTTTCTCTCTATCTTTAAATCTCTTTAACTGTTCCTCTTTACTTATATGGTAGAAGAACTTCCCTATTATGTAATGGTCATCTGTTAGTAGTTTTTCAAAATCATTAATCTCATCATATGCTCTCATCCACTCTTCCTTTGTAGCAAATCCTTCAACACGCTCAACTAACACACGACCGTACCATGAGCGATCAAAAATGGTGATTTGCCCGTACTGTGGAATTTTACGCCAGAAACGTTGCAAATAATGGTAACGTTTTTCATGAGGTGCAGGCGCTCCAATTGGATTTACTTGGAACCCACGCGGGTCAAGATGTTCCGTCACCCGCTTAATTGCCCCACCTTTACCAGCCGCATCCCATCCTTCCATAACAAGCATAACCGCGATTTTTTCTTCTTTCAAAATTTGCTGTAATGCTAATAAGTGCCTTTGATATTTTTCTAATTTCTTATTGTACTTAGATTTTGATTCAATTTTTTTCGTTAAGTCTACTTTAGCAAGATGTCCATTTTCCATAAAACAAATCCCCCTTGTTGTATGACAATGTTATTTTAACATATTTTTGGTAATTTTTTCATATCCTAAATAGCTGTGTAGAAACATCTCTACACAGCTTCCCTCTCTAATTTCACATATACAAGTACATTTAACTACATTAAAACAAATAATTTATACGGAACTCTTAGTATATTCTTTTTATTAAAACGTAAAAATAGCCCTTTTAAAAAGGGCAGTAATCTAAGTATAGAAAAAACAAATTTATTCTTTCTTACTTCATACGTAATTATGCTAGCTATAAGAGTAGTGAATAAGATATTGATTCACTACTCACAATAACCACTTTACATTATATGGTATATTAACTCGTAAAAAGAAGATAATAACAAGTAAATCCATTAAAGAATGGGAGCTCTAAAAAAAATGAAACGAAAAATATTAACTCTCTTTACGCTTATATGTTTAGCACTACCAATGCAAGCTAGTGCTTACACATTTCAGTCACTACCGATTGCATCAAAGTCTAAACAATGGTATGTCGAAATTGATAAATCTCATAACTCAAACAAGCAAGCAATCCAGCCGAAACAAGGTGTATTTGATACGTATAGTTTACTCGTAAAAAACATCGGTCATGATGTATCAAACGTATCCGTGGAAATACTTGATAACAATCCTACCTCTAAGGCTACCTTTAAACCTACTACACCTAATGAAAATATTTCTAAAAGTCATACAAGCTTTGACTACATGGTATTCCCATTAGACTTTAATAGTCATAATTTTAAAGTTGTGATCACTTGGGAAGAAAAGAATTTCTCTTATAACGGCCATCCGGTAAATGAAGGTAAAAAAATGAAACAAACATTTGTATTTGATGAAGAATAAGTCCTAATTTCTTTAGGGCTTATTCTTTCTTATGGATACCAATCGATACAGCACTAAAGCTACCTATGCAAACTTGGTTTAAAGAAAGATTCCCATTATTTTTTGAAACAGGCACTTTTGAAATTCAACGTGTTTGGGATAATGAGCTAAATAAACAAATTTCTATGACAATTACCCATACATAAAAAAGCTTGGAAACCCATCCAAGCCTTTCTTACTTCTGTGCAATTTTTTCAATCTTATAATGAATATGTAAAAATTCAAGTCCAAATAGCCACATGCTATGATGAGCTGTTAACATTTTATCCTTACCCTCTGTAATGATGAAAGTCTCTGCTAACGGTAAACAGATTGTTAAGAACCGAGTATGTAAATAAATCCCCTCATCTCCCTGGCCATTTTCTCTTAACTTACTAGTAATAATTAAATCATGATTATCATTACATAGCCTCAAAATACCAGTCATATTCGAATAAGGTAAAGGCAAGACGATATTCATATATGTCTCATCCTTATCTGTATGCTTTGAATAAAGAGCTACAAAAATAGATTCACCTGCTTCATTTTTCCTTAGCCAAGCCCTTACATTCTCTCTTCCATCTTCCTCATCCATTACACCAATGATAGAGCCATGCATCGTTTCCCACTTGTCGCCCATTCCTAAATGTATTTGTCCTACATGCTTGCTCATTTTCTCATAACAAAATGCAAATAGGCGGAACCAACGAGCCCATTTAATATTCGATTGCAACTCATACTCTGTTGTATTTTCATAAAAATGAATAATACTTAAAGGTACCTTCGTCACGTCAAATGACTCACTATGAAAATCAGTTATTTGATCAACTAAACCGTTGTATTCCTTACTGCCTACTAAATTGCCGCTATATAAAAAAGCCTCACCAATTGCCACACTTCCTCTTAATTTACTCATTGGTTTCCCATAGTATTTATAATTCGGAACACTCTTTTCGATCATCCAGCCGACAAATGCCGGTAACGCTACTCCAATTCCGTTGACAACACCGTGAATCCAAACCATTTGAGCAATTGTAATCGTCATTACATGCTTCAAATTCCCGTATGAGTATATAAGTGAGAACACAATTGTAACCATGAGTGTACTAGACGAAACGATTAAAAGAATCTTTGCACTGATAGCATTAAATTTTGCTCTCCAAACGTAAAATCCATATCCATAAATCGCACATAAATATAGAAGCACTGCAAAAAATTCAAATATTCTCGAGTATGTAATTCCTATTGCAACTGTCATAGGTGAAATCATGATGATAAACATAATAGCATCATATACTTTACTTCTCTTTTCTCTTTTTCTCCCTATTAAACCAGCTGATAATGGCAATAGAAACGCCGAATAATGAAAATGTGCAGCTGTGAGTAAAACAATGTCAGAGCTAAAATGCATAATTGAAAGTTTTGCTACTGAAGCAAAAAACCAAAAACCACCTAAAAACAAATAAATATACGCACTATCTATGGCGTTCTCTTCTAGCGGCTTCCATCCTCTTTCTAGCAATCTACTTACACCAAATAACGCAACAATTCCTGTATATACAAACCAAACTAGCGCAAATACATAGTGATTTGTGACGAAAGCTAGCATTGTACAAATTGCTGCGATTGGATATAAAAACGATACGAATTTATAAAATAATAAATACGATCCATCTCTTTTTCTTTTATCAATAATACAAAGTGACATTGGTATAAATAATAAAACAGATAATAATATAATTGCTTCAACAGGATTTATATTCGACCACTCATATATTAGAAAAACAACATAACAAGCAAGCCCAAATATTATATTTTTCATATCGTTTATTTCCTTTCCACAAATGTTCCCTTATATGAAAAAAGCGAGCCAATTAACGGGTTTCGTACTTGTACGTGAATTCGAAAACACTGTAGTGTTGCATCATAACTTTCAACAATTTTTGCCTCACCATACAAAAATTTTGGTAACGGAATTTTTCTTCCAAACATATAAAACCATTGTTTCTTTGAAGAAATATGCATTGCACCTAACTCATCGATATGAAAATGCAGTGTAGAAACGAGTAAATGTGGTTCGCCAAAATAATCTACAATTTCATTTTCTTTTTCATCCAATTGCATAACTGCATTAAAATATCTTTTCTTATTTCACCTATTGATTCCCCTTCTCCAGCTATTTCAAACCCAAATCCAATCCTTGTTTTATACAAAAACTTCTGTGGTTCTCCTTCTTTTTTCTCTAAATACGAAATTTCAGTAAAGCGAGCATCCCACTCTGTATGTATATCTGGTTCTTGCATATATTCCCATAATTTCCCCATCGTCGTGTTCATTTTTGTCGCAACATAAATAGGCTGTTTCCTTTTCATTCTCCCCACCTCCTATGCACTATAAGTTTAATGTACATGCAATGAATTTATTTTGCTACATTTTTCACAAACTTCCTCAGAAAAAAGAAAGAATTTTTAAAATATATATAAAACACTTGATTCCCCGAAAAATTTAAATTATTATAAAACAAATGTTACCAACAACTTCATAAATCAAACACTCTCGCCTAAAACGTGAGATAGAGGTTGCAATACTTATGAGTATTCTAATGGAGACACAGAGATGTCTATGAACTTAGATGAAAGGAAGTATTGCCGAAATTGATAAATTTCTCTGCATTTATCAATTGGGGCTGTTTTCGAATAGAAACAGAACTGTCATATGTACAGACGTGTATGTATGAAGAGCTATCTACAAAAAAGAGATATCATTTTTTATGATATTCCTTTTTTGGCGGTTTTTTTATTAGCTCCGTTTTCTGTTTCCCTTTTCCTGTAACAGCACCATCCTCACTTATTTGAGATGGTGTTTTTTGTTTGTCTTTCTGGTAACTACAGGAATATTGGGATCTATATATTTCCTAATCTATTCTTAAAAATAGACGAAAGAAGGAATTTGCAATGGAAACAATTGTTCAAAAATTTGGTGGCACTTCTGTCGGGAGCGTCGAGCGCATTCAACATGTAGCAAATTTAATTATTGAAGAATATGAACGAGGTCATAGCGTTGTCTCTGTCGTTTCAGCAATGGGAAAAAGCACGGATGAACTTGTCGCACTTGCTAACGCAATTACAGAAAATCCAAGTAAACGCGAAATGGATATGCTTCTATCGACAGGAGAGCAAGTAACTATTTCATTATTAACGATGGCACTACAAGCAAAAGGGTATAACGCGATTTCATTAACAGGATGGCAAGCTGGTATTACGACAGAATCTGTACATAGTAGTGCACGGATTACTGAAATTAATACAGATCGAATTCAGTCTTATCTTACTAAAGGCACGATTGTTATTGTAGCTGGTTTCCAAGGAGTCAGTGAAGATTTTGAAATTACAACGCTTGGACGAGGCGGTTCTGATACAACTGCTGTCGCATTAGCTGCTGCACTAAACGCAAAAAAATGTGATATTTACACAGATGTGACCGGCGTATATACGACGGATCCACGAGTTGTAAAAGATGCTTATAAATTAGATGAAATTTCTTATGACGAAATGTTAGAACTTGCAAACCTCGGTGCTGGTGTATTACACCCGCGTGCTGTTGAGTTTGCTAAAAATCATAATGTCATTTTAGAAGTTCGCTCAAGTATGGAACAAGAAAACGGAACAATTGTAAAAGGAGAATGTAACATGGAACAACAATCAATCGTTAAAGGTATTGCATTTGAAGATAATATTACACGCATCACAGTGAAAGGATTAGAACAAGGTTCACTTTCAACTGTTTTCTCTACATTAGCAGCGGCACATATTAATGTAGATATCATCATTCAAAGTATTACAAATGAAGGAACTGTTCATCTCTCCTTCTCCATCCATTCTAATGATTTAAGAGAAACATTAGAAGTATTGGAACAAAATCAAGAGGCACTTCACTATGAAGCAGTAGAATATGAAAATCATTTAGCAAAAGTATCAATCGTAGGATCTGGCATGGTATCTAACCCTGGTGTCGCTGCAAATATGTTTACTACTTTAAAAGAAGAAGATATTCATATTAAAATGGTAAGTACATCAGAAATTAAAGTGTCTGTCGTTATTGACCGCCTTCATTTAGTAACAGGTGTTGAGGCACTGCATCAATCATTTATGGCGAAAATTGAGCCTTTAGTGCAAATGAGCTAATTTGATATGCTCAGTAACACTTATAAAAAAATCATATTAATCTACTTCCTTCCTATTAAATAAAAGCTGTTCGTTAACAAGATGCTATATGACATATAAAAAAACACCTTGTCAATTTTTCCTATACTGTGACAAGGTGTTTTTGACTGAAAGGAATTTGTAACTACTTAGTAGTATAATTATGAGGATGATTAAATAATGAACTTTTATACATAAGGAGATAAGACTATGGCAAAAAACAAATTACTACGAATGGACAATGTCAGCATCGTTGTAGAATCCCTTGATGACGCAATCTCTTTCTTTGGGGAGATTGGCTTGAATCTCGAAGGTCGAGCCAATGTCGAAGGTGAATGGGCTGGTCGCGTAACTGGACTCGGTTCTCAGTGCGTAGAGATTGCTATGATGGTCACTCCAGATGGCCACAGCCGAATTGAACTTTCGCGATTTCTCACCCCTCCTACTATAGCAGATCACCGAAAAGCTCCTGTAAACGCCCTCGGTTATCTACGCGTCATGTTCACCGTTCAAGATATTGACGAAATGGTATCGAGACTCACTAAGCATGGTGCAGAGCTCGTTGGCGAAGTAGTTCAGTACGAGAACTCGTATCGTCTCTGCTACATTCGTGGAGTCGAAGGAATTTTAATCGGTTTAGCGGAAGAACTCGGTAATAAATAAGCAAGTGACGTTTTATAAAAAGGCACTATCATTGAATAAAACGTAGACTCTTAAGCGATTTTATTATTATATTTTGAACCCCGTCCTAGCTTTAGAACGGGGTTATGCTTGTTTGAGCTTTTAAAATTAAATAACTTTATTATCATTTTACATATAGATTTCAAGGATCTACCCAAATAGCTTTCATATTACCGATATCCTAAAATCATTATAATACAATGAAAACATTCGTTATACCCTTTCCTAGGAAATATAACTAACTCTTCTCACTTTTTATCACATATATCTTTTCGCTCTTTCTCTTGAAAAAACGATCTATATTCATTCAAAATAACTTTCTTCACATTCGAATAAAAAACCATCATGAATAGTGCAACTCCTAATACAAATACTTGTATTCCTTCATAATCAATGAATGCACTCATAATTAGCAATCCAAACCCAATATAAAAACCAAAATCATTCTCTTTCTCAAAATCCTCATCTTCTTCATCAATATGTATTTTTTCTTTAATATTCTGTTTCCCTTTTATTAACTCATCAAGCGTAACATTGTACATTTCGCTTAGTAAAATTAGATTATCAATATCAGGATAACTTTTATCATTTTCCCATTTGTACACTGCTTGCCTCGTCACACCAATCTTTTTAGCAACATCCTCTTGCGAAAACCCCTTTGATTCTCGTAGTTTTTTTAGCTGCTCTCCTATGCTCATAACGTCCCCTCCTTTAACAAATTATTACATAAAAAGAGATATAAATGAAAGAAACCATTAGTAAAACTCTCTGTAAACCATTCGTTTACACAATTTAAAAAAGAGGGAATAGCTCTATATTTAAGCTATTCCCTCACTTCTATTAAAACAGATGAATGTTTTCTTTTTTACAAGCTGCACGTAAATCGTCAGGCCATACAGAAGATTGAACTTCACCGATATGTGCTTTACGTAAGAAGTACATGCACATTCTTGATTGTCCAATGCCACCGCCGATTGTTAATGGTAGTACGTCTTCTAATATACCTTTATGGAAATCATACTCACGTTTGAAGTCTTCACCAGTTTTCGTTAACTGCTCATCAAGCGATTTACTATCAACACGAATTCCCATTGATGATAACTCAAATGAAGATTGTAGTACTGGGTGCCAGAATAAAATGTCACCGTTTAATTTCCAATCGTCATAATCAGCTGCGCGTCCGTCATGCTTTTCACCTGAACGAAGTGCATCACCAATTCCGATAATGAAGACTGCACCGTGTTCTTTTGCAATTGCATGTTCACGATCTTTCGGTGTTAATTCTGGATATTTATCTTCTAGTTCTTGGGAAGTAATGAAAACAATCTCTTCTGGTAAATACTTTCCAAGGAACGGATATTTTTCAAATAAATGATCTTCTAAATCTTTGAATATTCCATAAATTGTTTGTACTGTTTTTTGTAAGTAATCGACAGTACGCCATTCTTTTTGAACGATTTTTTCCCAATCCCATTGGTCAACGTAAATGGAATGCGTTGCATCAAGTTCTTCATCACGACGGATCGCGTTCATGTTTGTATATAAACCTTCACCAGCTTCGTATCCGTATTCATGTAATGCAAATCGTTTCCATTTCGCTAGTGAATGAACAATTTCTAATTCTTCTCCTGAATGTAACATATCAAATTCAATTGGGCGTTCTACACCGTTTAGGTGATCGTTTAATCCTGATTTTTTCGTTACGAATAATGGTGCAGATACGCGGAATAGTTCAAGGCGTTTTGCTAATTGGTCCTCGAAGAATGTTTTAACTTCCTTAATTGCGATTTGAGTCTCTCTTACTGTCATTAATGATTGATACATGGTGGTTTCCTCCTAAAATGTTTGGATGTTGTGAAAAGAAGCCAACAAAAAAAGCCCTTCTTTCCCAAAAAACTGGGACGAAAGGCTTTGGTTCCGCGGTACCACCCAAATTAGCAACAGAGGTTGCTCACTTATACAATACGGAGATGAAATATCTCGATACTGTTCTTCTTGTAACGGCGAAGTTCCCGGCTAAGTCTACTTTCCTATAAAGGATTTCGGTTAGCAACTCCAGGAGGTTCTTCATAATAGGCTTCGTATCAGGCTCACACCACCCCTGACTCGCTTAAACTACGTCCTACTACTACTCGTCCTTTCATAGTCGTTTTGTTGTCACATCTCTGAAACATTTTATTAATGATTATTCTATACAAAAAATAAAGAAAGTCAACAAAAAGTTTTAAAATGTTTTTCAATTCTTTATTTTACGGCTTTATTGATTGTTGTTAATTTAACATCTTTATTTTTTCTGCCTCGTCAATCCAAAAAATGTTTCACTGACCGAAACTAACGTATACACAACAATTAATGTGATCGTTCGGAATATAGAATCTGCAGTATTTCTTATTATTTTCATTTTCTTTATAATTCCTTTCAGTTTACTTGCAAATTCATGTTATACTATAGCATTCAAGCAGTTTATTTTTACTTAAAGCAATCATAGTCATTTATAAAGAGTATTTTCTAAATCATTGACTATTATCAAATAAGATTTTTATATAACGGAGTGATCATATGAGTAAAACGAAAGCAAAACCGAAAAAAGGTGTAGGACAAGGTACAGGAAGTAAAGGATGGAACCGTTGGCAATCAAGTGCAAAGAAAAAGGCAGCTGCCAAACCATACAAAAGTAAAGGTACAAAGAAGTAATTTAAATAACATTTGATTTCTTTACTTTGTACAAAACAAAATATAATTATTACAACAAAAAAGCTATGCCCTCATAAATTTGAAGGCATAGCTTTTTTATATTAAATCATTAAAATATCTCGAATTTCTTCCTCTGTGATTGAGGACAATTTCTCTTCTCCCGGCTCAATCACTTCAGCGATTAAATTTTTCTTACTTTCTTGCAGTTCATGCATTTTCTCCTCAATTGTTCCCTGAGCTACTAGCTTTATAACTTGCACTGTATTTTTTTGTCCCATTCGATACGCCCTATCGGCCGCTTGTTGTTCAACAGCTGGATTCCACCATAAATCATATAATATTACTGTATCTGCACCAGTTAAATTAAGTCCGGTACCACCAGCTTTTAAAGAAATGAGAAATAGATCTCCTTCTCCTTCGTTAAACCGATCGCACAGCTCTACACGATCCTGCGCTGGTGTACTCCCGTCTAAATAAAAGTATGGAATTGCTTGTCGATTTAACTCACGACCAATAATGGAAAGCATCTTCGTAAATTGAGAAAAAATTAATATTCTCTTCCCTGTACTTCTACATTCCTCTAAAATCTCTAACAGTTGTTCAAATTTAGCTGAACTTCCTTTGTAATCATCAACAAATAAAGCGGGATGACAACAAATTTGTCGCAATCTCGTTAAACCAGCTAAAATTCTAATTTTATTTTTACGTAACGTGTCTTTGTCTAAATGCTTTAACGTTTCTTCCCTTAACTTCGCTAAATAAGCAGCATAGAGACTCTTTTGATCGGGTAATAACTCCGATGATTGTAAGTGCTCTATTTTCTCTGGCAACTCATTTAATACGTCCCCTTTTAATCGTCTTAATACGAATGGTTTCACTCGCTTCGCTATATCTTCACGCCTTAAATCACCGAACTCTTTTCTTCCTGGTAATAATTCCGGGAAGACGACATGGAAGATAGACCATAGCTCTTCTAATGAATTTTCTACAGGTGTACCAGTTAGTCCGAAACGGTATTCAGCTTGAATTGTTTTCACAGCTCTTGCCGTTTGCGTTGTAGGGTTTTTAAACGCCTGTGCTTCATCAAGAAATAGTGTATGAAATGGTCTTGCATATAATCTTATATCTCTTCTCAGTAATGGATATGACGTGATTACGACATCAAATTCCGTTATATCTTTCAAAATTTTCCGGCGCTCTGCTTGGTTTCCATCTGCAATAACTGCTCTAATATGCGGGGCGAATTTTTTCAATTCACTAAACCAATTATAAACAAGAGATGATGGTGAAACGACTAATATTGGCAGTTTCTTTTCTCGAATCTCAGTCAAAACAGAATCTATAAAAGCAATGCTTTGCAACGTTTTTCCAAGTCCCATATCATCTGCTAAAATACCGCCAAAACGGTAATGAGCAAGTGTTTTCATCCATTCGAACCCATATACTTGATACTTTCTCATTTCTGCATTTAAAGTATTTGGCACAGCAAACTTTAATTTTTTCGGGTTTTGAATGTTTTCTACTAACTCTTGAACTGAATCATCCAAACTTAAAACATTGCCTTCATGAAGTCCGTTCATCCATTTTACACTCCGAATAAGCGGAACATTTACCTCTTCTCCATGTAAAAATTCTTTCCGAATACCTGATTCTTTTATAAACTGATTAATTTCATTAAACTCTTTACTCTCTAGCGACAAAAACGAACCGTTCGCCAATCGATAATATTTACGTTTCTCTTCAAGGGCCGCTAATACACCTTTAATTTCTGCTTCTGGTATTCCTTTTATATCAAAACGAAATGACAACCAATCAATTCTTTCTTTTCTTCTCACTCTAATAAGAGGAACTGCATCCCCTTTACTAATTCGCAATTTGATTGCTGTCGTCGCATAAATATCAACTAAACCTTTTAATGTTGGCACGACGTGATATAAAAAGTTATACTCAGCTTCTTCATTATGCATAAAGTAACCGCCTTCTGTTTTTGCAAAGGCACTTTCACTCATAATGTCTAAAATCTCTTTTTCTTTTTTCTCATCACGATTAAAAACAGACGGCTGTCCATCCTCTTCTAGCGGATTAATCATGACGTTCCCATAGTGAAATTCAAGACCTGCTAATAAGCGATTTTTCACGCGGTCTAAATACAATTTCGCTTTTAGCGAAGGTGTTTCAACACGATCCGATATTACTTCATCAATGTGTACAGTTCCGAGCTTCATTAATCCTGGTACAACTTTCGCGACGAAATGTTCCATCTTACTTTCTGGAATATAAAACTGATTACTATTTGAGCGACTCATCATCTTTTGTAATTCAATAAGTCGCATACAATCTTCAATGTGTAAGTGATATAATTTCCCACCATAAAGTGCATTGTTATACATATCCATAACTTGTACACGATTTAGACCATCTATATGAAGTGTAAATCCGCCATTATTTCCCTTCGTAAATTCAAAGTGTAACGGCAACAAACCTTTTGAAACTTGTAATCCCTGAAACAGTTGTTTATTTTGTTTCAGCTGTACATATTCAACTTTAGAAAGTGAAGAGAGCATATCTTTCCATGAAGCTGGTGGTATAAATATCATACTTTCATCTTGTTTCGCATGTACTTCTAGCGCATCCTCATACATTTTTTCGTTATGATACATTTTAATGAGCTGCTGAATAATTGCATCCGTTTCTTGTTTAAAACTATGTACATCTGGTGTATATGTAAATTCATTTGAACAATGAAAAGACTCTCTTTTCTCCACCTTAGAAAGAAATTCTCTAATATGATTTATGAAATACACCTTGGCAAGTTTCAATTGAATTCCAAGAAGAGCACCACCACTTCTCGTAGCTACTGGTGTACATATAAACTCAACATCTAATATTTCACGTGTATCAAAACGGTGTTGTTTACTTTTTGGCCTCAGTGGTTTGTCTGCAAACAGCTGAAACATACCACTTGTCAATTGATCATTTCTGTTACTAGTGGAGCTCATTCCACCTGTTTGTTGATTATAGTTTATTTGTATTAATACTGCTGCAACATGTTGACAGTACGTTTGAAAAGACGCTAATGAAGGACAACTACATTTTGCAACAACATCACCCTTTTTGGCTTTTGCTACTGTAACATGGAAATCCTCGTTCCCTTTTACTGTCGCCTCACAAATTTCTTTATTTTCATCGTAATGATCTATTATCACTTTATTTGATTTATAATAGGTTTCACCTCTTTTATATGAGGTCTCTCCGCACACTTCTTTAATAATCGATTTATTCAATGTGAAACTCATCGCTTTGACACTTCCTTAATATAAAACCATTTTCTCTTACTTAACATTTTACATGCTCCACGAGAAAATATAAAATGTTGATTTAACAAAAAAAGATGCTTATTTATAAGCATCTTCTTCACTCTATCTCCATCAACCTCTTCGCCTCAAAATACAACACTTGAATAAACTTCTTCGTATTAATTCGCGTATGACCAGAAGATGCGAGTTCATCTTTCGTCATTTCTGTCATCCGTTTTCTAACTACGGTGAAATCGAAAAATTTTGGAGCATAGCTTTCAAATTTTGGATTTGAAAAGTCTGTTAGTCCTAAAGAAGCCAAATGATTTAACGACTGATAAATAGCTCGACGTACTCTTTGTTCAGACGCTTTTTTCTCTTTATCAATATCCGCACCTAAAGCTAGATCCCCTAATTTCCTTATCGTAATATGATGAAAAATTTCTTTTAACGCAGGAAAGCCAAACTCAAATGTCTGTGCCTTTTCTTGACCATATAAATATTCCAGCATACTAAGTAAATCTTTACTTCCATTCTCTCCCGCAATACCGAGTTCTGATAGTAAAAAGCGTCCTAAATCCCCTATCTTTTTTCCTTCTTGCACTGGTTCAGTACGCAATTGCGGTTTTTCCCACTGAAACACGTTATTCAATGATTTTTGAATATCATGTATAGAACGCTCCAATCTAATACGCTCCATCACTTTGCGTACAACAGATACAACTTCGATTTTATTTAATGGTTTTGTGATATAATATTCTACACCAAGTGTATATGCCTCACCTATAAGCTGCTTCGATTCCACTTGAGAAATCATAATGATTTTCCCCGTGAAAGTTGACGCAATGTGACGAACTGTTTCAATTCCGTCCCTCATCGGCATCAACAAATCAATAAATAAAATATCTACTTTTTTAAAATTTAGTTGATCCGCTTCAATAAAAGCTCCGTCATCCGCCTCACCAATTACTTCTCCAAGATCTCCATCTTCAATAATTTGCGAAAGCATCGAACGGAAAACTTCATCATCGTCTACGATATAATAAAACAAATCTATTCCCCTTCCCGCTTTAAACTACCCTCTGGTAAACAAACGATAAACTTACATCCTCTTTTATTTTCTCGGCCTTCTAATCTCACTTCTCCGCCTAGCTCTGTTACCATTTCATTTATGTAAGAAAGCCCAATACCAGTTGACGGTGTTCCCGTTTGATCATACTTGGAAGTAAATCCTGGCTTAAATACTAATTTCTTATACTTTTGTGCAATACCAGGTCCATCGTCAATTACTTCAAAAAATATATGTTGATCTCTTTTATATAGCTTAATAATAACGACACCTTTATCTTCAATTGCTTCAACTGCATTTGCAGCGAGGTTATTAAAAATTGATAGAACTGTATACACGTGGTATGCAGCATGCTCACCTTCTATATGTTTAGAAAAACGTATATCCTTTTCTAGCATTTCAGCATACTTCTCGTTTATTCTAACAATCATTTCTGCTAACTCATGTCCTTCTACATATTCAGCCACATTTTTATCTAATAACAGTTTAGATAATCCTGCAAATATCCTTTGATTATCCTTTTTTATTTCATGCACTTCCCCCGCTATTTTCAATGCTGTTTTACTACTTGAATCAGCGCTTACTTGTAAATTTCGATATAGTTGATATGCTTCTTGTGTAATTAACTCCGCATTTTGTAACGTCTTTTTCAAATGAACAGATTCCACATATAAATTAGAAAGATGCATTAACATATTTTCATTTTCTTTTCGAACTTGCGATTCTTTTAATTTCGTTTCATATAAATTCATCATATTTAAAAAACCAAGTGCAAAGAAACTACGAAAAATAGCAATAATAATAAGTTTATTCACTTCAGAAATCGTTATTGTTGTACCTAGTACTAACATGTGATAAAACGCAAGTTCTGACATACTTGCAACAATTTCAATTGAAATTCCAAGGCATCCAATAATGATTGGTTTCTGATGGAACTTATTTACCCTACAAAGCGAAAAAAAACTGCCATAAATAAAATAATAGAAGAACACAGGATAACGCAAATAAAATGATTCTGTCATATGAAATGAACCTTGCATGATCCAGTCAAGACATACTCGGAATAAGACTACAGATATACCAACAAGAATACCTGCAACTCCTGCTGGTACTCTTCTTAAAAATAATAATAAAAAGAAGAATAGCGGTGTACCGAAACTAACTCGAAACGTATCATTAAAGGGATGAAAGTTCAGCTCCCCAGCAATCGGAACAACGACCATTAATATAATTAAAAGGGACATATCTTTCTTCCATAATTGATTCCAATTCAAAGGTGACACTTCCTATACTTTTTTCAGTAGTAAAAGTGAAAGCCCGCTTATTGTTATAAACGGGCTTTTTTTCTATATTCTAACCTTTTCTACCGCTTTTATTTGGCGATACTCTGGCTTCCACATTGCTTCTTGCACTGCCATCTTGATATCGTTATCACTTAAGTTCACTCTTGCAACACCTTCTGCAACTGCAACTTTCGCTACTTCAATTGCAACCATTTCTGAGATATTACGTAATTCTTCGACCTCTGGTAAAATAGATGCTCCTGGCTGACTTGTATCTACCATACTTGCAACTGCTTCAGCAGCCGCTGCGAACATTCCATCCGTCATGACGCTTGCTCGTACTACAATTGTTCCAAGACCAAGCCCTGGGAAAATAAGTGCATTATTTGATTGTCCAATCACATACGTTACACCGTTATATGTAACTGGTTCAAATGGACTTCCTGTTGCAACTAACGCTCTTCCTTCTGTCCACTCGATTAAATCTGCTGGTTTTGCTTCAGCAAGTGGCGTCGGATTCGACATTGGTAAAATGATTGGTCTTTCTACGTGAGAAGCCATTTCTTTAATAATCTCTTCTTTAAATGCACCTGCAACAGTAGATGTACCAATTAAAATTGTCGGTTTTACATGTTTCACAACTTTAGCAAGTCCGATCACATCATTTTCTTTCCACTCACTTACTTCTGCTTCTTTTCTTGCGTACGGAATTTGGAAATCAAGAAGATCTTCCATATTATCTGTAACTAACCCGTTACGATCAATACACCAAAAACGCTTATATGATTCTTCTTCAGATACACCTACGCGGACCATCGCATCTCTAACTTGATCTGCGATACCGATTCCAGCCGTACCAGCACCAAATACAACAACGCGGTGTTCACTTAGCGGTACACCAGAAGCTTTCACTGCCGATAATACTGCCGCAAGTGAAACTGCACCTGTACCTTGAATATCATCATTAAACGTACAAACGTCATGACGGTATTTATCTAAAATTTTTCGTGCGTTACGAGAGCTAAAGTCTTCCCAATGTAAAAGTGCTTTCGGGAATTGTTTATTTACCGCTTGTACAAACGTATCAATAAATTCATCGTAAGCTTCACCTGTTATACGAGGGTGACGATTTCCAATATAAAATGGATTGTTTAATAGTTCCTCACGGTTTGTACCTACATCTAAAATTACCGGTAATACGCGGCTAGGATCGATTCCAACTGCGGCCGTATAAACAGCTAGCTTTCCGATTGCAATGTTAATACCACCAACGCCCCAGTCACCAATTCCTAATATGCCTTCTCCATCTGTTACAACGACTAAATCAATGTTCTCAGCTGTTGCACCAATATTGGTGAATGCTTCTTCAATACCTGATGGATCGTTAATCGATAAATAAACACCACGTGGTTTACGATATTCATGACTATATCTTTGAATTGCTACACCGACAGTTGGTGTATATACAATCGGTAACATTTCACGTAAATGATCTGTTAATATACGATAAAATAATACTTCATTTCGATCATGTAACGCAGTTAAGTATACATTCTTTAATAAATCATCCGGCTGAGAACTAAATTGTTCGTATGCTCGGCGTGCCTGTTCTTCTAACGTTAAAACCGCTGGCGGTAATAACCCTTTTAAACCTAACTCTTCTCTTTCATTTTGTGTGAAAGCTACCCCTTTATTTAAAAGTGGTGTTGATAATACTTCTGCTCCTCTTAATGTTGTTTCTAATGCACCATTAGAAGCTACTGTAAACTTGCTCATAACATCCCTACCTCTATTCATATATAGCATTTCTATATTGTAAACAAAAAAGAGGGGCTTGTCCCCCCTCTTCTTTTAATTTTTCTTTAAAAGAGTTGCTCCTGCAATCCCTGGATGTGTCATTTCAAATGGATCTAGAATTAACTCTAAGTCTTCTTGTGACAGTACACCATTTTTCACACAAAGTTCTCGAACGGATTGCCCTGTCGCGATTGCTTCTTTCGCAACGCGAGCTGCAGCTTCATAACCGATATGAGGGTTCACGGCTGTAATAATTCCTACACTTTTCTCAACATACTCTTTTAAGCGATCTTCATTCGCTTCAATTCCTTTTAAGCAATTATCTGTAAAGGCACGGAAACCGTTATTCATAATGCTAATTGATTGCAGTAAGTTGAAAACAAGTACTGGTTCCATAACGTTTAATTCTAATTGTCCTGCTTCTGAAGCAAGGCAAATTGTATGGTCATTACCAATTACTTGGAACGCAATTTGGTTAATAACTTCTGGCATAACAGGGTTTACTTTCCCTGGCATAATAGATGAACCTGGCTGACGAGCTGGTAACATAATTTCTGCTAAACCAACACGTGGACCTGATGCCATTAAGCGAAGGTCATTCGCAATTTTAGACATATTCATCATACATACTTTAAGTGCTGCAGATACTTCTGTGTATGCATCTGTATTTTGCGTTGCATCTACTAAGTCTTCTGCACCAACTAGTGGTAGTTCACTAATTGCAGCTAAATGTTTTACAACTGCTTCAATATATTCTGGGTCTGCATTTAAGCCTGTACCAACTGCAGTTGCTCCCATGTTCACTTCATATAAGTGTTGACGTGATTGTTGAATTCGTTTCATATCACGTTCAAGTACGCGAGAGTATGCTTTAAACTCTTGTCCAAGACGAATTGGCACAGCATCTTGTAAATGTGTACGACCCATTTTAATCACATGATCGAACTGTTCTGCTTTTAATTCAAATACATCATGCATATAACCCATCGTTTGTAATAAGCCTTCTAATGCATTTAACGTTGCGATATGAATCGCCGTTGGGAATGCATCATTTGTTGATTGCGCCATGTTTACATGACTATTTGGACTAATATAGTGATAGTCTCCCTTTTCCATTCCTAATAATTCAAGAGCACGATTGGCAATGACTTCATTTGCATTCATGTTCATTGAAGTACCTGCTCCGCCTTGAATTGGATCTACGATGAAATGATCATGCCATTTTCCATCAAGAATTTCTTGAGCAGCTTCTGCAATCACGCCACCCTTGTTCAATTCCAATCTTCCTACATCTGTATTCGCAAGTGCTGCTGCTTTTTTTACAATTGCGAACGCTCTAATTAAGCCTTCATGGATTTTGTATCCTGTAATTGGGAAATTTTCAACTGCACGCATTGTTTGTACGCCGTAGTATGCATAGTTTGGTACTTCTTTTTCACCTAAAAAATCTTTTTCAATTCGAACACCATTTTTAACTTCAGTTAATGTTGCCATGATTATTCACTCCTTAACGATTTCTTATGCTGCTTTTGTTTCTTTGACTGTTTCTACATATTGTTTTGCTTTCTCATTATCGAATTCGCCTTCCCACTTCGACATAACAATGGCCGCTAATGCATTTCCTAATACATTGACAGATGAGCGAATCATATCTAAAATGCGGTCAATTCCCGCAATTAACGCGATACCTTCTAGTGGTAGCCCCATTGAACCTAACGTTGCTAATACAACAACGAACGATGCACCTGGAACTCCCGCCATACCTTTGGATGTTAACATGAGAACGAATAATAACGTTATTTGCTCCGTTAGTGACATGTGCACACCGTACATTTGTGCAACAAACAATGCCGCTAACGCTTGATAAATAGCCGATCCAGTCAAGTTAAATGTATAACCTGTCGGAATTACGAAAGAGGCAACTGCCTTTGGACAACCGAACTCTTCCATTTTTCTCATTATATTAGGTAAAACAGCTTCTGAACTTGCTGTCGTAAACGAAAGAATCAGTTCTTCTTTTAAAATTTTTATTAATGTAAAAATGTTTACTCCAACCATTCGTGCATTAATACCTAATACAATCACAACGAATAGTATAACAGTTACGTATACAGCTAGCACTAGTTTTCCTAGCGGAAGTAATGTTGCTACACCAAATTTTGCAACTGTAACGGCAATTAATGCGAATACACCAAATGGTGCAAATTTCATAACTTGATTTGTAACCCAAAACATTGCTTCGAGTACGCCTTCAAAGAAGTTAAAAACAGGCTTTCCTTTTTCCCCAATTGCCGCAACTCCTAAGCCGAATAGTACTGAGAAGAATATAATCGGTAATAGGTCACCTTGTGCAATCGATTCAAATACGTTTTTTGGTACAATGTGAACAATTGTCTCAGCAAAACCTTTCTTCTCCGTTGCATCTGCTGTTTGTTTATAAGAAGAAATATCACTTTGCTGTAAATTACTCATATCAACACCAGTACCTGGTTGGAATATATTCGCTGCAAGTAATCCCATTAAAATAGCAATCGTCGTAATAATTTCGAAATAAAGAATTGTCTTACCGCCCAGTTTCCCAAGCTTTTTCATATCTCCTACACCAGCTACCGCAACAATTAAGGCTGAAATAACAATTGGTACTACAATCATCTTAATTAGGTGAATAAATATATCCCCAATTGGTGTGATATAAGAAATCGCCGTTTTATTGCCATAAAAGACTGCCCCTACTACAATCCCTAAAACAAGCGCGACAAAAATTTGTGTTGCCAATCCGAATTTTTTCATTTATGTTCATCCCCTTCATGCGAACGCTTTCAATTTGAATTTATAAAAGCTACTCACACATCTTATAAGCGAACCTACAAAATCATACAAAAACCTACAAGTTCGTCACAAAAAATTCATATATTTTTCTTCTTTTTTTCATTGACACCATTTTGTTAAAAAACGATAAAATAAACTTGATAAGTAATCAGATTGTTTCGTATAATCAAAAAGATATATACTTAAAACAAATCAAAATGAAAAGGAGTGGATGTTATGAAAAACTATACAAAGCAATTCGTCCTATCTTCTTCTTTTCTTTTTCATTTTCTTAAAAAGGAACAAAGGCATTCGCCTTTGTTCCTTTTTTATTGCGATCTATATAGGGGGAATTGTTATGAGACCATATAAACGTGTCTTAATTAAATTAAGCGGCGGTGCACTTGCCGATCAAACTGGAAATAGCTTTAACTCCAAACGATTAGAACATATCGCAAACGAAATTTTATCCATTGTTGATTTAGGTATCGAAGTATCCATCGTCATCGGTGGCGGTAACATTTTTAGGGGGCATCTAGCTGAAGAGTGGGGAATTGATCGCGTAGAAGCTGATAATATCGGTACGTTAGGTACAATCATTAACAGCTTAATGCTTCGCGGTGTTTTAACAAGTAAAACAAATAGAGAAGTACGCGTTATGACTTCCATTCCATTTAATGCAGTAGCTGAACCATACATTCGCTTGCGTGCAGTCCACCATTTAGATAACGGTTATATCGTTATCTTTGGAGGCGGTAACGGCCAACCGTTCGTGACGACTGATTATCCAAGTGTACAAAGAGCCATCGAGATGAATAGTGATGCCATATTAGTCGCAAAACAAGGGGTCGATGGCGTCTTTACAAGTGATCCAAAGCATAATAAATCAGCAAAAATGTACAGCAAACTAAACTATAATGATGTCGTTAGACAAAATATACAAGTCATGGATCAAGCGGCATTACTGCTTGCCCGGGACTACAATTTACCAGCACACGTCTTTAACTTTGATGAGCCTGGTGTCATGAAGAAAATATGTTTAGGCGAACATGTGGGGACGTTGATCAATGATGATGTTACGATGCTGGTGCATGAAAAATAATAATTCCCCACCAAAAAGGGTGCCTTTTGTAGGCACCCTTTCCTAATTCATCATCACAAATAGAAGTCAACCAATCCTGCCACTTTCTCCTTACAACGCTCCCAAAAAGATAACTTTTCAAAAAACTCTTTCGTCATTTCTTTCGAATCATGAAAATCCTCTGTTAACGCCTTATTAACTTGTCCTACAATAGGACCACCATAAATATAAAAATTCATTTCATCATTTATATTGAAGCTACGCGAAGTAAAGTTTGTTGTACCAATAACGGTTAATTCATTATCAATAAGCATTAATTTACCATGGAACATTCCTTTTTTATAACCATATACAGTAATCCCATTATTAACAGCTTGACGTATGTATGGATACGCCGCTTCTTTTATAAGAGGTAGATCCGGTTTATATGACCAAAGTATTTTTACTGTAACACCACGCTTTTGCGCTGCGATTAAAGCATTCATAGATTCTTTATTTTTTGCTATAAAATACGGCGTTGCAATTACAATGGAGTGTTGAGCTTGTTTTATGAGCTCTATATATTTTTCAGCAACGTAATGCCCATTGTAACTAGTCATAGTATGTAATGTATTCCCTTTACTAGCTTTATTCGTACTCCTCTTTATCTCTTCTTTCGTATCTCGTTTCCAATCTAAAGCAAACTGCTCTTCTAAATCTTTTGCTCCTTCTCCTTTAAGCCGTACATGATAATCACGCCAATATCCAAATCGCTTATCTTTCCCTAAGTACTCATCTCCTATATTAAATCCGCCTGTATAGCCAATCTCCCCATCAATCGTCGTAATACGGCGATGATTACGATGGTGAAGTGAATAAAATCCGAATGGCAATGCAGGTTTTCTACTATATGTAAAATGCACACCACTTTCCCGCAATTCATTTATCATCTTTCTTTCAAATGATAAATCATTCATGCGATCAACTGATAAATAGACGTTTACTCCTTCTTTTGCCTTCTCTTTTAATAAGTTTAAAAAAGTATGACTACTTTTATCATCCGACAAAATGAAGAAATAAGTGTAGATGGAGCTTTTGGCTTCTCTTATATCAGTAAATAATTGTTTATAAAAAGACTTCCCTTCTACATATAATTGAAAGTCACTATAATGAGGCGCATACTCTGTCGGCATGTTTTTCCCAGCTTCCATTTTCCTACCTAAGGTAACATCGATATGCATCCATATTAAAATAAAAACGAAAATAGCAATAACAATAGAAGTAACTCGCAATATTTTTTTAATCATTTTGATTTCCTTCCGATCATATTCCTTACTATTTCGTAGTGTTTCATTTAAATATGTTTTCATACGAAATGTATTTCTTATTTTTATTGATACTAAACAGTTAAAGGAGATACGAATATGAGAAAAGGAAAAACTCCTATTGTTTTTATCCCAGGTCTTTTCGGTTCAATGAGCAATATTATTATTCCCGGCACTGGTAATTGGAGTTTTGGACTTTCTGCATTTGTTTACGAACCATTCATCATGATGCTAGAAAGTATGGGCTACGAACGAAATAAAAACTTGTTCATCTGTTTTTATGACTGGCGGCAGCGTATTGTTTTTTCTACACAAAAATATTTATTACAAACGATTGCCTATGCTAAAAAAATGACAGGTTGCGATAAACTAAATCTAATTTGTCATAGTATGGGCGGGCTTCTTGGACGTTCTTACGTTCAAAGTGATGAATATAAAAATGATGTGAATCAGCTTATAATACTCTGCACACCAAACGCTGGATCTCCACCCAATTATAGTTATTGGACTGGAGGTAGTCTCCCTTTTCATGCCTCTGCTAAAATAAATATCGTTCATTTTTATATAGAACAATATATTTGTTACTTAAGCATCTTACATAAAATGAATAAAGTTGAGGCGATACACATTTACTTTCCAGGATTACAAGATGTTATTCCTTGTAAAAATTACGGAAATTATTTATTTATAAGATCTGACTCTTCTATTACATTTCTTCCTTATAGTACGATGAAAACGAAAAACCCTTTCCTCGATACATTAAATACAAATAGATTTATTATACAAAAAAGAAATATTGAAACGACACTCATTGCCGGAAATGGAGAGGAAACAACTCAATATTTACAAGTCATCCCTTCACATTCCAAACTGAAATGGACAGACGGCAAAGTCGTCGGTGATTTACTTACAAAACATGGTGACGGTAACGCTGTTCTACATAGCGTTTTTCTTCTAGATGGAAATAAATATGTTTTGCATGCTTCACATAACGAAGTGCTCTACAAAAGCATTCCTATACTACAAAAGATACTCTAAATTTCAAACAAAAAAGGTATGGCATTAAGCCACACCTTTTCACATTAAACAAAATTTCTCGCATCATTATTTCTTCCAAACTTATAAATAGCAATTAAGAAGAATGCAATTGCGAAAGCGAATAAAATTAAAATGTTTAAATACAACTCCGAGAATGGTATTCCCTGCTGTAGTTTTGATATCGTATCTAACAACCAGCGCTGTGGAAGAAAATTAGCTACTTTTTGTACTGCACTTGGCATAATATCATATGGGAAATAACATCCCGCAAGTAAGCATGTTGGTACAATGATCATATTTTGCATCGCATTTGCCGATGCTGAGTTTTTCGAAAAAGCTACAAGGACTAATGATATTCCAATTGCGATTAATGCAAATAGCATTAGTACGCCCATCATCACTATGAAAGACATATTGATATCCGTATGAAAAACATTCGTCAGGAATAGGATTGTAATCAAAATTTGTACTGTTAGTATTATCATATTTACCCCGACATTAGATAATATGAACTTCTTCCCATCTATCGGCGTTGATAATAGTCTAAAGTACGTTCTATTCTCTTTTTCTTTTAAAATATGACCTGATAAGTTAGCTGCTGAAAACAGCATAAACATAATAAGGTAACCCATCGTTTGATTTGTCATATCTTTATTTTTCGAAGTATCTTCTAGCGTCTCAGTTTTCATTTTAAATGAACCTTTTTGATACCCTGCGTACATATTGTCGAATGTACTTTGATCTGTTCCTGCTACTTTACTAATAGCTGCTATATTATCAATATAATTATATAAATATGATTTTATAAATCCTGTTACTTGATCACCTTTAATCGATGAAATTTCAATATGCTCTGGTTTCCCTTCTCGAACACTTTTTGAAAAACCAGAATCCAATGTAATAACTCCATCAAGTTTTTTGGAAGTGAGTTTATCTTCTACTTCAGACTCCTTAACCTTACTCACATTCACATGATTTAATCCTTCTAAAAACTTTATCGTATCATTTGTTATCGGCTCATTTTCTTTATTTACAATCCCGATATTTAACGTTCCTTGCCCTGCATTTCCATATATCGAGAAGGAAATGAGCGTCCCTATTATCGGCAAGCTAATTATAATGAGTAAACTTTTTTTATTTTTCAAAAGCACAGATAACGTTTTTTGTATGAGCCATAAAATATCCTTCATACTATAGCCCCTCCCGTCTACGTAATGCAATAATTGCAATTAATAAAAAGAGTGCTGAAATTCCAAGGTTTAAAGAAATGACTGATAATGCTGCCCCTACATCATTTGCATAAATAATTTTCATAACAGCTGTATTTGCCCAAGTTAATGGTGATAAATTCGTAACGAAATTTTCTTCTATTACGAAATATGCACCTCCAAAAATAGAAGCTAATTGCACAACAACCATAATAATTGCCCTAGACGCTTCAGCTGTTTTCGTAATATATCCGATTCCTAAACCGAAGCTAATTGCTAGAAAGACTTGTGTTAATAAAATAAGAAATATGATTCCAAGATGGTCGCCCCAATTCGCTTGAAAAACAAATTTACTAAATAACATGACGAGTAATATGCACAGGGCATTTGCTACTAGGCTACCAAGTACTTTTCCAATGAATATTTCAGCTTTACTTATAGGTGCAGCAATGAGACGATCTCCTGTTTTACGTATTCGTTCTCCTCGAATTAAAGAACTCGCTCCCATCGCAGCATATAGTGCAATCATCGTTGTCATTACAACCGCATAGTAATCCATAGAACCTGGTTTTTTCGCAGCTTGTAAGGATGTTTCTTTTATATAATCATTATGATTTCCGTTTGAAATAACTGTGCTCACCTTAGTAGGATCTACTTTTGCAACTTCGACCGCTACATTGTACTTATCAACAAATGTTGTAAGCATTCCTTCCACAATACTCCCCTCAATACTACTTTTGTCACTTCCGTAAAATTTTGCACCATCTTTATTTAACTCTACATAAGCAGCATATTTATTTTTCTTCACTTCTTCTTTCCCATCTATACCTTCGGAAGCTTTTTTAAAATGAATACCTGATTTATCCACTTCTTTCGTAAATGCTTCAAATGATTGAGAAAACGTGCTACTCGCTTCATCTTTATATAGCACTTGTATATCTTTAATCGAATGACTATCACTATTAAATGCGTTGGTTAACGCTGTTCCTAACACAAGCATAAGCACAATCGGAAATGCTAACATAAAAACTAAAGTTCTTACGTCTCTGAAATCTCTTTTAATATGCATAATTGCAATATTGAAGATGTTCAATTGATGAACCTCCCTTTACCTTTTATTTATCTCGTAAGTTTCTTCCGGTTAACGTAAGAAATACTGTTTCTAAGTTTGGAGCCTGCTCCTCTAACGAACGAATTTCAATGTCATGATTAATGAAATGCTGAATAATTTGATTTAAATTATTTAATCCTGCATCCGAGTTTACCTTGATTACGTTCTCTTCAATCTGAACAGCTTTCACACCGTTTATCTCTTTTAACTTTTCTACATCTAAATTTTCTACTGACTTCACTTCAATCCAAATATCTTTCGTATCTGTAATAATCGCTTTTAACTGTTCTTTCGTACCTTCTGCAATCACTTTACCGTGGTCGACAATTGCGATTTTCGTACAAATCTCTTCTACTTCTTCCATGTAGTGGCTCGTGTAAATAATAGTGCTTCCCATTTCATTTAACTTCCGGACAGACTGAAGAATATAGTTCCTTGACTGCGGATCAATTCCAACTGTCGGTTCATCCATAATAATTAACTTCGGTCTATGTGCAATTGCACAAGCAATATTTAATCTTCTTTTCATCCCACCAGAAAAGTTCTTCGGATAGCTTTTCTGTTTATCACTAAGTCCTACAAATTGAAGAGCTTCCTCTACCCTAGCTTTTAATTCAGCTCCTCGTAATCCGTACAATCCAGCAAAGAATTTCACATTTTCATAGGCAGTTAACTCTTCATAAATCGCAATATCTTGTGGAACAATACCGATATTCATCTTTGCAAATCGATTATGTTTCTTTATATTTTTTCCTAGTATGCTAATTTCACCTTCATTACTTCTTAACAAACCAGCAATCATATTTATCGTTGTACTCTTACCAGCACCATTTGATCCTAAAAAGCCAAATATTTCTCCTTCTTTAATAGATAAAGACATATTATCAACTGCGATGAAATCACCAAATTTTTTCGTTAAATTTTTAATTTCTAATGTATTCATCATTTTCACCCCTATTTCGGTTTCTCTGCTTTTAGTATAAACAAAAAGAATGAACCTGCTCAGTGCAGAAGTTCATTCTTTTCACATGAGAATATTCACTTTTTTCATATGAGATGGTTCATCCTCGTACCATTCTCTTTATATTGGCAACAACATCGTTACTGAAAAACCACTTGTCCCATCTACAATAATTTTTCCGTTTACAGACGCCGTTCGCTCCTCCATCCCCATAATACCGAGACCTTTTTTAACAAGAGCTACCCCTTTTCCGTTATCCTTCACTTGCACCTTAACCATCTTGTTAAGCACATGAATATCTATAGAAATAACTGTCGCATCAGCATATTTCATTGCATTTGTTAGTGCTTCTGTAACATTCTCACCGATAATTTTCCACTGAATGGGAGAAATCATATCTAAGTTCCCTTTGTACACGAAAGGAATATTCACATCATTCTTACCGGCAAATTCCTCTATGAATAATTTCATACGATGAATGCCAATTTGCTCTGTTGGTGGCTTCATATTTTTTAACGTAATGCGAATACTTTCAATTCCATCTTTTGAAATGTGAATTGCATTTTGTAATAACTCCGCTGATTTTTCTTTATCTATCCCCATTAATCTCTTTGCTGCTTCCATTTGAATTAGTGCACCCGTCATCGAGTGGCCAATTTTATCATGAATTTCTTGTGATAACCGATTTCTCTCTTCTAGCTTAAATGTGTATTCAGATTGTCTTATGTACTCTTTATTTTCATGTAAACTTTTCGTAAGTCGTTGCATATCTTTCCGCATCTTATCATTTTGCGATTCAAGCTTTACTACACGCGATATATATCGATCTGCAATAGTTAAAACGAGAAAAGAAAATGCAACAATTAATCCATAAGTCATTCGAATACTTTCATCTGCAATCGTAATTGGGAGCATCATAACGACAAAGCGTGGCCAATTATTTTCTATGTAATAGAATATAATTTCGTATAAGTTCAAAGGTAAAAACAAAATAAAAAATGGATGAATCCTCCATGTAAATAACATAACTACGCCAATGGACATACAGATTAATATTTTTTTATACGTATCTTTTTTAAATATAGAAATCATTACGTTTACAGAGAGGTAAATAAGTAAAGTAAATATAACCCACGGTAAATTTGCTACATTTGCGTAAATATAACTAAACACAATATATAAAAAGACAATTAATTTACTTACAGTTAACCAAAATTCCATATCATTAATCTACTTTCCCTGTTAAGTAATAAATCGCAATTTGTGTGCGATGTTCAAGTCCAGTTTTCCCTAAAACTGACGTAATATAATTTGCAATTGTTCCCTCAGATATAAAAAGCTGTTTCGAAATTTCTTTATTTGAGAAACCTTTTGCAATTAATGCGATAATACTAAGCTCCCTTTCTGTGAAAAGACTCTTATCAATTTTACATTCTTCCTCTTTACTTTCCATTAAATTAGACTTAATTTTATCGAGGACAACATCTTGCATAACAGTTTGACCGTTATATACTCCTTTTATCGCATCACGAATCCGCTCCGGATCGTTATTTTTTAATAAATAACCTTTAGCTCCGTTTTTTACTGCATCCAAAATATATTCATCATCATCAAACGTCGTTAAAATAAGCGGTTTTGTTTTCGTCTCTTCACAAATGAATTTCGTCGCCTCTACTCCGTTCATATTTGGCATGCGAACATCTAATAGAGCGATATCAACGTCGTTCTTTTTGCAATACTCCACTGCTTCCTTCCCATCATTTACTGTATCTACTACTTCAAACTCTTCGTATGTATTTAAAATAATTTTCATGCCCTCTCTAATAAAAGAGTTATCATCTGCTATCAATATTGTAATTTTCATGTTTGTTAGTATGGACCTTCCTCCTACTAACATTCACATCCTTTCTACGTGTAACATTTCCCACTTGCTCATTATATACTTCTCTTTACCATTTTTTCACACCTTTTTTCATCTAGCTCTCCTACAAAAAATATATTATTCTTTTTTTATAAAATGTGTAGGGTGACTTATCATTCTTTACGTCTATATAATAGAATGCGTCAAAAAGGAGGGAGAGACCCATTGAGGAAAAACAATTAATTGAAAAAGCACAACAAGGAAGCGAACATGCTTTTCGTATCCTTGTGCAAACATATCGTCATTATATTTTCCAAGTTATCTTTTCTATTTTAAGACATGAAGAAGATGCGAAAGATGTTACACAAGAAGTATTCGTAAAAATTCACGCCTCTCTCCCTAATTATCAATTTCGCGGATTAAAAACGTGGATGGCGCGTATTGCCACCAATCACGCTATTGATTATAAGAGGAAGAAAGCTAGAGAAAACGAAGAACTCTCCTTATGTAAAGAAACTGAAGGAAATATAAAATCCTCTCATAATATTGAGGATTTATTATTGACGAAAGAGCAAAAATTACTCATCGCTCAAAAACTGAGAGAACTTCCGGAAAATTACCGTGACGTCGTTCTCGCACATTACTTAGAAGAAAAAAGCTATCAAGAAATTGCTTTACAGGAAAACATCGAAGTGAAAACAGTTGAAATGAAACTGTATCGGGCACGAAAATGGATTAAAAAACATTGGAAGGAGGAAGAGTTTCTATGATGCATTATTCAAAAGAAGATTGGCGCAATTATACATTAGATTTTATAGAAAGCAATGAACGTGAATCTATGGAAGAACATCTTTACGAATGTGATCATTGTTTAACACTTTATATGGAAAGTATTGATGAACAACATGAAAACCTTCCAATGATAAATGATGATTCATTTACGAACGAAGTTATGACGCAAATTAATTTTGAAACGCTACAACCTAATGAAAATATAAAAACAAACTCACTAAAACGCACAATTATTCACTACATAATTGCGACTGCAGCTACAATTATTTTTATGGTAAGTGGTTTATTCCAATATATTTTTACAGCGACATCAAATTTCGAGAAATCTTCAAAACATAACGAGTCTTCTATCTCACAACAAATTGTAAACAAATCGGTAGATACATCAAAAAAGGACGGAGGTTTAAAGCATGAATAAAAACCCCTTTTTAGCACTTGTATTAGGGCTAATTCCTGGGCTTGGACATTTATACTTAAAAAAGCTAGGACGGTTTATTTTATATAGCGGAGGATCTTTATTTCTATTCTCCTTTGCAGTATTCTGTACCATAGTAGTAAGAGAACGTGATATTGCTTTTCTTTCTCTATTTTTACTAGCTGTTCTATGGGTAATTAACTTACTAGATTTAGTTATCACCATTATAAAACAAACGAAAAAACAAGAAGCTGGAGAATTGATAAATTCCTCTAAAGAGAGCGAACGATTTTATATCATTCTCCTATCTATCATCCCTGGACTTGGCCATTTCCAATTAGGACTTATGCAACGTGGTCTTACGTTTTTAGTAGCTTGCACAGGAATCGGAAGTATGATTATTTTCGTTGCACTTTTAACATCGCAAGAAAGTTTTCTTATCTTCCTTATTACATTACCTGTTTTATGGATTTACAATTTCTTCGATGTTGTTCAGCAACTCCAGAAAAAAGAACGTGGCGAGCAACTAGATGATCGTACTATTTTCGAAGAGTTTGAAGAACATCGAGAGCAAGGAAAGAAAAGTAAAACATTTGCTTCTATTTTAGCGATGTTCCCTGGAGCAGGTCATATGTATTTAGGTTTACAACGCCGTGGTCTTCAGCTTATGGCAGCCTTTTTACTATCTATTTATTTACTCGACTTATTAAGACTTTCTGCGTTTTTATTTTTAGTACCAATCATTTGGTTCTATAGCTTTTTTGATGCGTTACAGCAAACAGCAAAATACGGAAAAGAACGAGTACAAGACGAACCCATTATCGATTATTTTATAAATCATCAAAGATGGATTGGTATCGGATTAATTACACTCGGTGGTTATTATTTATTAAATCAAACAGTCCTTCCTATTTTGAATGATTATTTTGTAACTATATTTAATATTCATCTTAGTGAACTATATTATCGCTATTTCCAGACATCTATCGTTGCACTCCTTTTAATTGGCGGCGGCTTTAAATTGTTACTTGGAAATAAAGAAAACAAAGGTGGGACAAGCGAATGAGGACTTGGCGTGTTGGAACATTCTCAATGGGGCTTTCTATTATATCGTTAGGATGCTTTTTACTATTTTCAGTCGTAAAAGGAATTCAAGTATTAGATACACTAACTGCATGGTGGCCAGTTTTACTTATCATACTTGGAGCTGAAGTTTTACTATACCTTCTATTTTCTAAGAAGGAACAATCATTTATTAAATATGATATTTTTAGTATTTTCTTTATCGGTGTTTTAGGAAGCGTCGGAATTGCTTTTTACTGTTTATTATCAACTGGATTACTAGAAGAAGTTCGTCACTCTATTAACACAACGAGGCAAACGAGTAATATTCCCGACGGACAATTTGATATACCTGAATCTATCAAAAAAATCGTAGTAGATGCAGGTCATCAGCCTCTAACGATAGAGGGAAATAATACAAATCAAATTCACCTTTTGGGAACTTATGAAATGACGACGAAAGCAAATGAAAAACTCAATTTAAAACAAGATGATTTCCTTTCAGTTCAAACGGCTGGAGAAACGATGTATATCACTTTAAAATTATTACCTGTTCAGCATACGTTATTTAATTCAGCACCACAGGTGAAACCAACGCTTGTTCTTCCGCAAAATAAAAATGTGGAAATCCGTGCTTCAAATAACGAACTATCTCTTTATCCAGGTCAATTACAAAATAATTGGTTTGTACAGGAAAGCTCAAGAGTGTCTGTCCATCTTGCACAAGAGAGTGATGTATCTTTAACAGCAGTAACAAATCAAAAAGAAACACATGGAAGCACACCTTGGGAACAAGTAGAAGATTTAACGAAAAACGAAAATACTTCTTCAGAAGAACATCCAGAATTAAACAACCAAGAACATTGGTATAAAAATTCGATTAAAACTGGAAATGGGACGTACAAGTTAAATATTGAGAAAGCTTATAATTTGAATATGAGTGTTCTCGAAAAATAAAAAACCTTCCGCAATTGCGGAAGGTTTTTCTCATATAATCGCTTTAATTCCTTCTAACACTAATCCAATCATAAATCCGCAAACCGCCCCGTTTACTCGGATCCACTGTAAATCTTTACCGACATTATTTTCAATCATTTCGATTAACGTTTTATCATCTAACTTATCAAGATTTTCTTGTACAAGCTTACCGATTTTCGAATGGTTCTTTTCCACAAGTGTAACAACTTGCTTTTGTAACCACTCCTCTATTTTTTGAACAGTTTGTTCATCTTCTTTTATTTTGTTCATTTGTTTTTGTAAAAATGGAATAACATATTTATCAGCAAATTCTTCATTATTTACAAAAGCAACTGCTCTTTGTTGTACTTGCTCTAGCATCTCTTTTATTTTGTCAGTAGCATTCCAATTCGCAATCCACTTTTCTTTCCAATTTTCTAATTCCTGTAATAAGGCTTCATTTTCTTTTACATTGATAATTTCTTGACGAATCTTCGCTAATATAAGTTGTCTTGTGCTATTATCAGCCTCTTGTAAGCTGTTAATATTACTAATGATAAACTTCTGCAAAATGCCGCCAATTTTATCTTCATCTACAATATTCATAAATGATTTCAAAGTAAACTGCAAGAATCCATCTACTTTTATATTTTCCATCGCCTTCATACCTAAGCTACCGAGCTGGTAACGAGCTTCATCTTGCGCTGTCCAATCTTTTACCTTCACCAATATGTAATCAAGTGTCTTTTCATCATATTCTTGCACAACTAATTGATCAACAAGCACTTGTAAAATGTTACTTGTATTAATTGTATGCAAATATGTTTTTAATTCTTTTTCAATAATAACAGCTAACTTTTCTGTATCTATTGTAACAATTGCTTTCTCTGCAATCGTTACAATCCCCTTTTTCACAGCATCAGACTGCATTTCTCTCTCAGCAATTTGCAGTACCATTTGTGCTAACTGCATCTCTTTTACTTTATTCGTAATACTTTCTTTCGTCAGCCATTCATTTTCTAACGTATGAATGAGTCCTTTCGTTACCCGTTTACGGTTTTTAGGTAACAAAGCTGTATGCGGAATTGGTATTCCCATCGGATGACGGAATAAAGCTGTAACCGCGAACCAATCCGCAAGTCCACCAACCAATCCAGCTTCAAATCCACCTTGTATAATCTCTCCAGCTACCGTTCCTTGAAAAGGGATAGAAGCCGCAAAGCCGACACCCATAACCCCAAGCGAAATACCCGCTATATATTTAGTCTGTAATGACATCGTATACACATCCTCTTATTATGTAAAATAAAGCTTTTTTGTTGTATTTATTCAATATTAGTTATCCTTTATATATACTATAAAGAACTATTGTGAAAATAACAAAGATTTTTATGTACATGAAAAAATGAGGCTACAACTAGCCTCATTTTTCTTATATCGTTAATTCCAAACCTTTCCTATAATATTCATCCATTATATCTTTTGGAACCATACTTCCACCCGTTCCCCACACAATATGAGTACCTTTTTTCACCTTCTCTGTTAACTGTAGCTTTTGTAAATACTCATCTTCTTTACATACTTTCACTGGCCCTATCATACCTGCTAGTGCAGAAGGCTCTAAATAAATATTCTCCGTATCAGCTAGCTCTTTTAACAATCTATATAACTCTTCATCGCTTACTGTGTAATTCCCACTCAAAAATGGTTCCATCGTTTTACCGACAAATCCAGATGGCCTTCCTACCGCAAGTCCATCCGCATCTGTTACATTATCAATTCCGATATCTTGAACGGAAATTTTGTCATGAAGGCCTGTCATTAAGCCGAGTAACATACAAGGAGAATGTGTTGGCTCTGCAAAGTAACAATGAACATTATCTTTATACAATAACTTTAAACCGAATGCTACTCCGCCAGGTCCTCCTCCTACTCCGCACGGAAGATAAACAAATAAAGGATGATTTTCATCTACTACAACCTCTAACTCTTCTAATTGCTTTTGTAATCGTGATGCTGCTACTGCGTATCCTAAAAATAAATCATGCGAGTTTTCATCGTCTACAAAATAACAGCTAGGATCCGCATCCGCTTGTCTTCTTCCTTCTTCTACTGCTTTGCTATAATCATCTTCATATTCAATAACGTTTACACCTTTACTTCTTAATAAATCTTTCTTCCATTCTTTTGCATCTGCTGACATATGAACAGTTACATTAAAACCTAGATTCGCACTCATAATCCCTATGCTAAGTCCTAAATTCCCTGTAGAACCTACTGCAATTGAATATTTCGAGAAAAACTCTCTACATGTATCACTATCTAAAACGGAATAATTATCTTCTTCTGTTACCATTCCGTGCTGCAATGCTAGTTGCTCAGCATGTTTCAACACTTCATAAATGCCGCCCCTAGCTTTAATTGATCCTGATATTGGAAGATGACTATCACATTTTAATAATAATTCTCCTAAAATAGGTTGCTCATATTTTCTCTCTAAAGCTTCTTTCATAGAAGGTATTTTCACTAAAGGTGATTCGATTATGCCGTTCGCCCCTTTCGTTTCAGGAAAAACTTTCGCAATATATGGTGCAAAACGCTTTAATCTCTCTTCCGCATCTTTTACATTCTCTTCATTAAGTGGTGAATCTTTTATTGCTGTTTCATACTTTTCTATGTTTGGATTTATCCAAAATACTTCTTCTGTTGCAATAAGCTTATTCACTAATGGAGATTCTGCTTGTAATGCCCCTATTTCTTTCATTTTGTTTCCTCCTTATATCCTTGTAGCTCACCATACAATAAATTATAATTAAATTAATTTTAATATAGTTTAACACAAATAATCCCATTAGGTTAATTTTAATTTAATTTATTTAAATATAATTTAATAATTATTAAGGAGATTTTCATTATGGAAAATATAGATATTGGTAAAAAAATTGAAAAACAAAGAAAAGAAAAGGGTTTAACTAGTAAAGAACTAGCAAAGATGGCCGATATTACACCATCAATGTTAAGTCAAATTGAGCGCGGGTCCGCTAACCCTTCTATCCAAACATTAAAAGTGCTTGCTAAAGCTCTTGATGTGCCAACATTTAGCTTTTTACTTGAAGATACAAATACAGACGATTTAATTGTACGTTCCCATAAACGAAAGAAAATGATTATTGATAATTTATCATATGAAATGCTTTCACCTGATTTCACTGGAAATTTAGCAACAGCAATTATGACCGTCCCGCCTAATACAGCTTCATCAGAAAATGTGCTAGAACATAAAGGAGAAGAATTAGCATTTGTCTTAGATGGGAAAATCACATTATATTTAAATGAGGAAGAATACGTATTAGAAACTGGCGACAGTGTAAAAATACCTGCTTATTTAAAGCATAAATGGGTGAATCATTTTGAAAAAAACGCGATAGTCTTATTTTCTGTTACTCCGCCGATTTTTTAATATATCAATAAAAACAGGATGATTCTTATAAAATGAGGATTATCCTGTTTTTATTAAATAAGAAAGTGAAATTTTTGTTAAAAACTTAACAGTTGGACCCAATCCGAACAATCCTCCTAAAAACATATTTACAAGTAAAACTATCCCTCCCATTGATGCTAACGTATCATGAGTCAGATTCATCCCACCACTACCAGAGGCACTTGTAATATTCACATAAAAATAAGAAAAATGTAAAAATTAATTAATTTTTCAGAATTTCGTTGAAAAATATGGTAAAATCACTCTTATACTTCTTCTATTTTGCTATTATAGAAATAATTAAATTAGGATACTTTTATCGAATGGGGGAATATATAATGAGTGTGTTATTAAAAGGGCATGAACAGATTGTCAACGAATTAAATATTTTATATCAAGTAATGGTAGCGGAGCAATTAATTGAAGCGAAACAATTAAAAGAAAAAATAGAGAAACAGATTAATAAAATTGAAGCTGATCAAAATCTATCGCTTTACTACTCCCTACTAAACTTTAAATATAAGGTCCTAACCGATTGGACAAACATTAAATATGATACTTTTAGTCAAATTGTTCGTTTAGACAATCCAATAACTGAAGACTTTATTACTTATTATTATCACTTTTTTAAAGCTGAACATGCTACCATTATTGGAAATTATGATGAAGCAAAAAAAGAATACGAAAAAGCTGAATCCCTTTTAAAACATGTACCAGGCGAACTAGAAGAAGCTGAATATAAATATAAATTCGCTATATTTAATCACCATACAAACAAACCACTTACAGCAATCAATTATGCAAATCAAGCTAAAGAGATTTTCTCAAAATATCCACGTTATGAAATTAAAATAGCTCTATGCGAAAACATTTTAGGCTCATGTTCTGTTTATTTAAAACAATTCGAACAAGCCGAAGAGAACTATAATTCAGCAATCAATATTTTACAAAAGCTGAAAGACGATACACTAATCTTAAAAGTTCGAAATAACTTAGGTTGGCTCTACTCTTCTCAAAACCTATCAACCCTTGCTATTAGACATCTTACAATAGTTACAAACAAATTACCTAAACACCTAAAAGCCAATTTTCTACAAGCCAAAGAACATTTTAGTTTAAATGAAAAAGAACTTGCAAACGATTGGGTTCAAAAAGGCTTAGAAATTTGTAATGAATTAAATAATCAAGAATATAAACACCATTTCACTATCTTAAAAACACAACACACTGGTATTCTAGACGACTTAGAAAACGCAATTATTGCAGGCACTACATATTTTAACAGTAAAGAATTATATGATTATGTACAAGAATATTACGAATTATTAGCAGTAGAATTTCATAAAGTGAATAAAATAGAGAAATCTCAAAAATATTTTTTCAAAACTTACGAAGCAAAACAAAAATTATTAACTAAGGAGGCACTAAGATAATGAAAAAGATTAGTTTAGCTATTTTAACCTTTACATGCATACTTGCTTTTGGATTTAATAATTTTACTGAAAGTCAACAAGCAAAACAACTTCCAAAATGGGATACAGATAAACAAGAAACACATGCAGACCTATAGAAACCTAAAAACCCCTAATAAAGGGGTTTTTAGATTTCTACAATATAATGATTTAGCATATGATGAAGAAATATGCTTATAAAAGATAGCCATATACTCTCTGTACATGGCTATCTTTTATTTTTTCGGCACCAACAAAATCCCTAAACTAATAATACAAAAGCTCATTATTTGCTCTGCTGATAGACCAAACAGAACCGAATTTTGTTCACTAACAAGCGAAATAATAATATGAGCAAACCCCTCAATAATTAGAAAAACACTTATATTCTTTCCATTTCCGAGCCTTTCATTTTTCATCCATAACAAGCCCATTATACAAAGAGCAAGGCTGATCTCATATACGAAAATAGGGTGATATAAAAGTTTAGATTCATATATTTTCATTCCCCATGGTAGTGTCGTTTGTGCACCTACTTCATGATGTAATAGAAAATAAAAGATAATACTCACACACAGACCAAAAGGCAATGCATCAAGTAAAATACGAAGCGAAAATTGCTCCTTTTTACTTTTCCAAACAATGTATACACTCGCAATCACGCATCCTACTACAATATGTTGCATACTTCCAACAGCTAATATTGCTTGCACTGGCGCCCCAAAGGCCCATACAGGATTTAAAATTGATGGTGCAAACTTCCATACAAATACGATGATAAGAAAAGCATTTGTTACGGCATCCATCATTTTTTCATATGATACATTTTGATGCCTCATCTTTCGTTTCATCAACACAAATCCAAATAGACTTCCAATTATAAGAGATATGGGTTGTAACCTCACGATCCACTCCATCGTCACGAAATCTCCTTTTAATTCTCAATCAATTTCTTAAATTTCTTTTCTAATTGATCTGGTGGTAATACACCTCGTACATGATCTACTATAATTCCATCTTTATTAACAAAAAATGTCGTCGGTAAAGAGAATACTTTATAATCTAGTCCAGCTACTCCGTCCATATCTAATAGAACAGGAAACTCAAACCCATAGCGATTAGCAAATGCGCTTGCTTCTTGTACTGGGTCACTAACAGTTGCATTCACCGCAAAAATTTCAACATCCTTTTTATATTTATCATACATATGAACTAAATCAGGTGCCTCCATTTCACACGGCCCACACCATGATGCCCAAAAATTAATAATATATGGTTTTCCCTTAGCATCATTTAACGACTGCAACTTTCCGTCTAATCCTTTTAATGTGATGCTAGGTGCTTTAAAACCGACTTGTGGTAATACTTCTTTCTCCTGTAACTCTGCTTGCTTTGCTTTTCTTTCCTTTTCTTCTTTCTTTGAATTATAAAAGTTAACCCCCGCCCAAACGAGAGCACCTACTAGTATAATAGCAATTAGTTTCTTCACTTTTCTTCCTCCTCATTTTTAAAAACCTGTAAATCCACCGAATAGACGAATAAAGAATGCTGTAATTTTCGTCATTTGATTTGTATACAATAAAATACCCGTTACAATCATCATTCCACCGCCAATTTTCATCATGACATTGGCATATGTAACAATCCATTTTACCTTCCCAATAAAGAATGCCATCACGAAAAATGGAACCGCAAACCCAAGAGTATACGCTGTAATATAAAGAAGTGCCCCTTCAGGATTCGTCGCGCCAAGCATGAGTACAGCTGAAAATATCGGTCCAACACATGGCGTCCAACCCGCTGCATATGTCATACCGACTAAAATCGAGCGAATAAATCCAGTAGATTTACTTTTATACTGCACCTTTTTCTCTGCCATAAGCCACTTAGGCTGAAACAACCCCGTCATAAATAGCCCCATTAAAACAATAAAAATCCCACCAATTTGTTGAATCAATTTTTGGTTAGATGAAAATGTTATTCCAATCCAACTTACCGATAAACCTAACGCGTAAAATATAACCGAAAATCCGATCATAAAAAATACTGTATGTATAATCGCTGATTTTTGCATAATCCCACGATTTTCTTTTAAATCTTGAATAGACACACCTGTAATATAAGATAAATAAGATGGATATAGCGGTAAAGAGCACGGTGATATAAATGACAATACTCCCGCCCCAGCCACAAGCCAAATTGTTAAATCTGCTGCATTCATTTTATTCCCCCTGAAACACTACAACGAGTAGTGTTTATTCTAAAAAAAAGAGGCTATATGCACTCTCCGACAATAAGTACAACCGACATACAGAATAAACCTACTGTTACATATACCGAATTCGTATGTAACGGAATAGTAAGCTTAACAACCTTTTCATTTAACACTTGCTCGATTCGTAAATTTATTGCTGTTTTTGCAAATAAAGCTGTAACGCATCGATTTTCCATTGTCTTTATTTTAATTAATTTTAATAACGCGCTACCTAACTCAAGTGAGGATTCCATTTTTTGCATCGCATATTTATCAGCAGCTAGTTCCTGATACGTATGATATCGCTGTAACAACCCTTTTAATATTGGTATGTACATCATTCCTTCTGCTAATAGCGTAAAACAAAATAATTTTAGCGGATCCCAATTCTTTTGATGATATTCTTCATGGAAAATAATTGCATCCATTTCTTCATCTGAAAATGTTTGAAGCATCCCTTCTGACATGACAACTTTCGGACGAAATAGCCCAATTGTAAATGCCGCAACTTCCGTAGTCGGCAATATATATATTTGTTTTCCTTTTCGGATGAAAGGGATAAGTACTTTTTGTAATTTTTTACTATAGAAAAATTGTCGCCAAATTCTTTTGCACACGATTAATACAGTAAGTAATAATAATCCAGCGATTATTATACGAATCAGCGATAATTCTTTCATATGTTTTTCTAACTGGAACAAGCAAAATTTTGAAAGAAGGAACATCTTATTTTGAAACAGAAATGGATATGTAACGTAATACAGTAACAAGCTGAAAAAGAGGGTACTAACAATTACTGCTAACAATACGATTTTACGCATTTGCCATTTCATTTCATTAATCCTCTTTTTTTAACTGACTCAATTTGTCTTCTAACTTTTTTATTAAAGTCGGATCAGCCTGCTCTAACTCATCTAACATATGATTTACAACTAAATCTCCAAATTCCCCCATCAATTCCTGTGTCATTTTCTTCGTTTGATTGGATAAGAATTCTTCTTTCGTTTGTACAGCACGATATATGCCACTTCTTTTCACAGTCTGTTTTTCTAAGTGTAATTTCTCTACTAACCTGTTCATAACTGTCATAACAGTGTTAAAATTCACAGGTGATTCTTCACTTAATTTCTGCTGCACTTCTTTAATCGTAATACCATCGCTAGACCAAACAATCTCCATAATTTTTGCTTCAAGCGGTCCAAAGAAATGATTTAACCCGTGCTCATTTAACTTATAGTTTTGAGTAAACATTGTACAACTCCTTTCACACTACGAATTGTAGTATAAATTAAATGAAAGGTCAAACGTAAATGATATATACGAAAATTAACTACCTATAAATACATAGGCTATTCCATTCATTTTAAACCTAATTTTTCTCCAAATGTATCAAAAAGGTACTGCTCTAATATTTGTACACTAAACTTCTCATTACGCCCAAGGGCAAATAATTCCCGATCTTTCGCTACGATAGTATCTAACGGAATAACTACATTATCCACTATTTTTACAATTTCGATTATATTACTTTTCACATTCACTTCTGTTTTAAATTCAACGTTTTCTAACACTATATGTGAACGTCTTCCTGATGCAAAAAAAGTAAAATTAGGATTTTTAACAACGCCAATTTCAGTCTCTAACGCATATAAATAGTGAAAAATTACATCTCTATGTCCATCTTTTATTATTTTTTCATCCTTCTCATCGTCTAAGTATTCTTTCAGCTTCGTTGTAAATTCAAATCGAAAATCCACTTTTTTCACGCTCCTTCTTTGTATTTCATATTAAATAAATATATTAAAATAATTTTACCATATTGTAATAAAACTTCCTATTAAAAGTAAAAACTGTTTTAGAAAATCGCTATTATTTCCGATACCCTTTTAAAATATAAGTATGAATTCAATATGAATGAATGCGTCATTATATCTATTTAAACATATTTTTTCCATATTTTGAAACATTAGTATGAAATATTATATATCAATGAATGGTTTCTAATGCATTGGTATATATAGTCAGTAGTTTCTTTACTATTCCGATATACTTAAGCTATATTTTCTAATTATTGATTACATTACGGAAGGAATGTAACTCTCTTCTATCGAATTTTTATATAACAAAAATGATTAGGTGGTGCTTTACTATGAAATTAGCTGTCATTGGTGGCGGTGATTTACAAGATTCAAATCACTTGCCTATTAATGAACGCCTTATAGAATTAACAAATAAACAGTACCCAAAAATATTGTTTATTCCAACGGCTAGTCATGATGATGAAAGCTATATAAAATTATTTTTAGACACGTTTGAAAAACAATTACATTGCGAAGTACAAATTTTACGTACTACAACAGATTCACCTTCTAAGTATGAAATAGACGAGATGATTCATTCAGCCGATTTAATTTATCTAGGTGGCGGGAACTATATTCACATGCTTACGCAATGGAAAGAACATAGACTCGATGAAAAATTATTATTGGCTCTGCAACAAGGAACACTTATTGCTGGTTATAGCGCTGGTGCTATGTGTTGGTTCACGTCTAGTATCCGATCAGATTATGAAGGTTCTGGTTATATAGAAAGTAACGGATGGGGGATTGTTAATAAAAGATTTTGTCCACATTATAATCAATTAAACAGAATGAACGCCTTCCATTCCTTTTTACAAAATCATCAAGGGAATATAGAAGGAATTGCACTCGAGGATAATTGCGCTTTATATATTACAGAAGAATCCTTTGAGATTATCGGTGAACCGGAAAAAGCGTGGGAGTTTTATATGAGTGATAAAACACTCATTAGACAACATTTTGATATAACTTTAAAAAGCTATTTATAAACCTGAACTTACGAAAAAATGTCCCTAAGTCTAATAACTTAGGGACATTTTTCTATTTAACTAACTAATCGTGTAATTCGTTTCTTTTGCCATGAAAGCTTATAATATGCATACTGTAATATTAAGCTGACAATAAATGCTGCTGGATACCCGATCCAAATGCCTTCTATTCCAAGACTTGTATGGTAAGAAAGATAATATGCTACGGGTACTTCTACAAGCCAAATTGAAACAACTCCAATAACAGTTGGCCAAAGTACTGTACCGCTCGCTCGCATTGTCGCACTAATAATTTGTGCATGACCGAAAATTAAATAACTCCATAACGTAATCATAACTAAGCTATGAGCAATTTCAATTGTAGTTTGACTCGTTAAAAATAGTGATAAGATGTCTCTTGAGAATAAGTAAATAAGAGATATTAACACACCACCGATGACGTAGTTCATAATAATTCCAGCCTTCACAACTTTCTGCAATCGATCAAATTGATTCGCACCAATCGATTGTGCCGCAAAAATGGAAACTGTAATACCAAGGCTAACTGCTGGCATTTGTACATAACTTGCAACTTGATTCACAACGCCGTAAGCAGCTGTTGCATCCGAACCGTAACGATTTACAAATGCGATTACGGCAATCTCAGATAATGATACTAATATCATATTTATACTTGCTGGTATACCGAGCCTTAGCAATAACTTTAATAACTCCCCATCCATTCGAAGGTATTTTCTAACCGTGCCATCTAGTTGTAATGGGTGATTTTTCTTCTTTAAATACACCAGCATGACAATAAACGTAATAACTGTAGATATAACAGAGGCATAGGCTGCTCCATACACATCTAATTTCGGAGCTCCTAACCATCCAAAAATAAAAATCGGTAATAAGATCATATTTAGCGCTGTACTTACAATTAAAAAGTAAAATGGCGTTTTAGAATCTCCTGTACCTCTCATAAATGTTGTGTATGCGAAATATAAAAATAATACTGGCATCGATATAAATAAAATTCGTGCATAATGTACGCTTATTTCAATAATATTTTCTGGCGTTCCCATTAGACGCATAATATCCATCGCAAAAATACTGCCTATTATCGCCAACACAACTCCAATAATAAAGGTAAATGTCAGCGTCGTACCAACGATAGCTTTTAAACGATCTTCGTTCTTAGCACCAAACGCCTGACCAATTAAAATAGAGCTTCCTGAACCGATACCAATTACAAATGAAACGAGTAAGAAAAATAACGGGAAGAATGCTGATATGGCCGCTAAATCATTAACTCCAAGCCATCTTCCTACTACTACCATACCAAATAATTGTCCAACTGATTGTAGTACATTACTTAATAATAACGGTACTAAAAACATCGACATCGATTTCCAAATCGGTTTACTCTCACTTTCCAACTCATGTGACTCCGCACCTTCTTTTTTGTTATCTGCAGGTGGTTTCAAATTTCATTTCTCCTTTTATTAAAAATCTATTTTCAATATCTATCTGTTTGTATAGTTGTTATAATACTGTGCTTCTATTCATTTTCTTTTCGTATGATTATAACTTCACCCAGTATTGACTTCCATCGGCTGTTCGATCTAAAAATCCATATTCAATTAAATATCTCCTTAATGTTACGAAATCAGGGTATACATTTTCTATCACTGTATTTACTTCTTTTTCAGTATACTTTTTATTACTATCAAACTTCTTTACTAAATGACGTAATATAATTAATTTACGCTTTTGTTTCTTCGGAAATTTAGAAAGAGGTCCATCTAACCCTTCTGTAAAATGAGCTTTTAATACTTCATCATTTTCTTCTTCCGTAATATTGTATCGATCATCCACCATCGTTGCTGTTCTATGAATTGGTACAAATTTCGTTTGTACTTTTGATTTTTCTTCTGATAATTCCATTAACGCTAAAAACACTTTCGCTTGTTTCATTTTCTCTCGAAGTGTAAATCGATGATTGCGAATGGTTGATGTACTTCCGCCATCCATCTCTTTTACAATTTCTTTATCATTCAGTCCCATATGGAAAAACTGAACCATTTTCTTTTGTAAATCCGTTAAACCAGTAAATTTCTTATCCATATTTAACAAATAATCAAACATAGACGTATGCTCATTTTGAATATGCAATTGGACGAACTTCTCTGCTTCATACAAAATTTGGTTATCCTGATAAATAACACCTTTAATAAATGTTTCACCACAAGCTAAGCAAATGTACTCCTCTTTTTCTTCATCAAACACATACCCTTTCTTTAATTCCTCTATTGACGCATCCCAAAACTTCTCTGAAACATCACTCATACTAAACACTCCTTTAAAATGTTTATTTAAAACCAAACAAATCAGCATAACGTTTATTATCACTTCACCATCTTATCACAACGCAAACAAACATTTCAATGTTTCGTTTACCCATTTTATAAACTTTTATAAAAACATCTAACAAAAGGGTTTAATACAACGAAAAGCGAATATGTTTATACAAATTCATTTTATAGGATGTGAAATAGAACATAAATATTCTTCAAGACCCTTAGTTTACCGTTAAACAAATCGCACAGAATACATATGCGATTAGTGAATATGGAACTGGTATTCACTCATTCCAAAACTTCAGTATTCAATTTTAACTACAAAAAAGATGTTTTCGTATAAGAAAACATCCTTTACTTTTTATATATTCTATTTACAGTCTCTACTAAAACCTTACTTGCTTGTACAAATGTATGCTTTCGATTTCTATCTTCAACAAATTTATTAGCACAACTACTCATAATCATCATACAACTAATTATGACTAACGCTATCTTTCTATTCTTGTAAGTCACTTCATGCCACTCCACTATTACAAAACTTCTTTTGAATTTATCCCATCAAGAAATTTTACATGAATAATAAAACGTGCGAATATGCAATTCTGCATATTCGCACGTTTTATTACAATGTTATGATTTAATTTAGTTAAAGAACAAGTATACCGAGGTGACTAACTTGAAGTTTAAAGCGAAAAAAAATCCATTCCACGTCATTTTCATTACATTATTTATAATTATTTTTTTCGTTTCGTTATTCTTCCAAAATGAAAATTCTATTTTTTTCACTCTCATGATGCTATTAAATATCGTGAATCTTTCTTCATTCTATTTCTCTCACTACAACGTAACGGAATCATCTCTTGTTGTAAAACACGGTTTCATACTTCGTACTGAAATCCCATTTAAAGACATTCGCCATATTAAGTACTCTGGCAAAAAACTTCGTTCAAAAAAATGGACTAGGCAACAATTAGAAATTAATTATAATTTATTTGACTCAGTGACCACTTTCGTACCACAAGAAGAAGAAAAATTCATTTCACTCTTAAAAGAGAACTGCCCACAGATGAAAGTAATGAATACGCCTGCTAACAATTAATATATTTTGAAGCTTGCATTATTGTAAGTAGATGAAACTTAAAAATGAACATCAAAAAAGCCAAGATTCTATACTAAGAATCTTGGCTTTTTCTATTACTCTTTTGGAGCAATCATTTTCTTTGGATCTACAATTTCATCAAATTGCTCTTCTGTTAGTAGTCCAGATTGCAACGCTGCTTCTTTTAAAGTTAATCCTTCTTTATGAGCATGCTTCGCAATTTTCGCTGCATTTTCATATCCGATATGTGGGTTTAGCGCTGTTACAAGCATTAGTGAACGATTCACATTTTCATTAATTACTTCTTCATCTGCTTCAATACCAACTGCACAATTGTCATTAAACGAAACAATTGCATCCGCTAATAAGTGAGCTGATTGTAAGAAGTTATAAGCAATAACAGGTTTAAATACATTTAACTCAAAGTTACCTTGGCTCGCAGCAAATCCGATTGTTGCATCATTCCCCATCACTTGCGCTACAACCATCGTTAATGCTTCACTTTGCGTTGGATTTACTTTACCAGGCATAATAGAGCTCCCTGGTTCATTTGCTGGAATAATAATTTCTCCAAGACCACTACGTGGACCACTTGCAAGCCAACGTACATCGTTAGCAATCTTCATTAGATCCGCAGCTAATGCTTTTAATGCACCGTGAGTATATACAACTTCATCATGGCTCGTTAATGCATGGAACTTATTTGGTGCAGAAACAAATTGTTTACCTGTAAATTGACTAATTTCCTCTGATACCATCTCACCAAATTTAGGATGAGCATTAATACCTGTTCCAACCGCAGTTCCACCAATTGCTAACTCTTTCATATATGTATTGCTCTCTGCAATCATACGCTCTGTTTTTTCAAGCATACGGTGCCATCCGCTAATTTCTTGCCCTAAAGTTAACGGCGTTGCATCTTGTAAATGTGTACGACCAATTTTTATAATATGTTCAAATGCAGTTACTTTTTCTGCTAAAGTTTCTTTTAATTTCGTAATTGCTGATAATACGTGATTTTCTACTGCGATTACACAAGCTACATGAAGCGCCGTTGGAAATGTATCATTTGAACTTTGTGACATGTTCACATCATCATTCGGATGAATATGTACGTCAGATCCCTTCTCTTTCAAAATTTGATTCCCACGATTTGCAATTACTTCATTCACATTCATGTTTGACTGTGTACCACTACCTGTTTGCCATACGACAAGCGGAAAATGTTCATTCCATTTCCCTGCAATCACTTCATCCGCAGCTTCTACAATTGCTTCTGCTTTTTCTTCTGATAGCTTTCCTAATTTTTGATTGCTAAGCGCTGCACTCTTCTTTAAAATTGCAAATGCTTTTACAATTTCAAGCGGCATTTGCTCTGTTCCAATTGGAAAGTTTTCTTTACTACGCTGTGTTTGTGCTGCCCATAATTTATCAGCTGGAACTTTTATTTCTCCTAATGTATCTCTTTCAATTCTGTACTCCATGTTTTCATCCCCTTGAAAATATAATACCTACATCTCTTATAATAACAGACTTTCTCTTAAATGATAAGAATTCTCACTCTTATATATAGATATTCTATATTTATTTTAAAAAATTCCTCTTGACCTAAACTTAAGTTTAGGCTGTATCCTTTCCATTGTAACCTACTATAACACTACTGGAGGAATTCAATATGAAAAAATATGCTTTTATAACAGGTGCGAATAAAGGAATTGGATATGAACTTGTTCGTCAATTAGCAGAAAAAGATTATCACGTATTTTTAGGTGCTCGTAATGAACAACTTGGACAACAAGCCTTAGAATCTTTAAATGTTTCAAACGTTTCCTATATTCAAGTAGATATTTCAAATTCACAATCCATTCAAGAAGCAACAAAGAAAATTTACGAAACGACTGACCACTTACATTTATTAATTAATAACGCAGGCATAGCGCTAGACTTCAATACGCTACCTAGTGAATTAAATATTGAAACTTTACGCCAAGGATTTGAAGTTAACTTTTTTGGAACTTTCCAAATGATGCAAGCCTTTTTACCATTATTAAAGAAATCAAGCAACAGTAAAATCATAAATGTAACAACTGACATGGCCTCACTAACAATGTTTGCTAATGGTGAAACACATCCAATTAATACACTAGGATATAATTCTTCCAAAACAGCTATTAATGCTTTAACATTAGCTTTTAGTAAAGAATTTGCCACTAACGGTCCAGAAGTATTTGGAGTAACTCCTGGTTTTACAACTACGGATCTTAATGGAAATTCCCCCGGTGGCCATACAACCACTGAAAGTGCTAAAATTATTATTAAATATGCATTAAATGAAACAAACTATAATGGTAAAATACTTAACAAAGATGGCATTATACCTTGGTAATAAAAGGATGAATGATATGTATTATACAATTGGGCAAGTCGCCAAAATGCAACACTTAACTATTTCTCAAATACGTTATTACGATAAACAAGGACTGTTTCCTTTTCTACAAAGAAACGAAAAAGGAGATCGAGTTTTTGATGAAGAAGCACTGAAATATTTAGAGATGATTTTGTGTTTAAAAAACACGGGTATGCCAATTCAAAAAATAAAACAATTTATCGACTGGTCTATGGAAGGAGAATCTACCATCCTTCAAAGGTTAGAATTAATGAAACAACAGGAGACCAATGTCTTACAGCTCATTCAAGACACTGAAAAAAACTTAAAAAAGATACAACAAAAAATTGCTAAATATGAGAATGAAATAACTTCAGCAAATGCTATTAAAAAATAAAAAAATCACCTTCTACATATTGTAGAAGGTGATTTTTATTTTATGATGCTTGCTTTCCTTTATCTGCATCATCTACATACCAGATGAATTTGCCTGTATATCCATAAATAACTGCTAAAATTAACGATACGAAACTTAACCACATAAACGGAACATATGAGAACGTTGCTACACCTAAAATACCAGCCATAAAAATACCATTATCAGACCATGGAACCATACCTGAAGTTAACGTTCCACCTACTTCTGAGTTACGCGCTAATACACGACGGTCTATTTTTAATTTATCATAGCTATCTTCCATAATTTTTGGTGTTAAAATTAGTGATACATACATCGCACAACCAAATATATTAGCTAAGAATGCCACGATTAATGTAGACAATGTTACATTACCTGCAGAATTTAATTTCTTCTCAAATTTTGATACGATCACTTTTAAAACACCTAGTTTTTCAAGTAATCCACCAAATCCTAAACCGAAAATAATAACGGCTACTGAGCCAAGCATGCCGTTAATTCCACCACGGTTTAATAACTTGTCAACAAACTCAACACCAGATTGAATGGAGAATCCGTTATAAGCTGTTCCAATCGCCTCTCCAAAGTTCATCCCTTGGAAAAGAGTTGCCCAAATTGCACCAATTAAAGCTCCCATTGCAATTGTTGGCATAGACGGTTTCTTCATCGCTAATAGAACGATAACAATGACCGCCGGAACAAGCATCCATATTTTAATATCAAATTGCTTTAATAAAGCTTCTTTTAAAAATTCTACTCGATTCAAATCTACATTATCGCCGCCATACATCCAACCAGCTACAGTAAACATAATACTAGTAATAATATAAGCCGGAACATCTAATACGAGCATAGCTCGAACGTGGGCAATAACATCTACTTTCGCCATAGAAGCTGCAAGAACTGTGCTATCAGAAAGTGGTGATAATTTGTCGCCGAAATAAGCTCCTGAAAGAACTGCACCAGCAACAAGCGGAAGTGGTAAACCAAGTCCTTCACCAATCGCCATCATAGCAATACCTGCTGTTCCCACTGTTCCCCAAGACGTTCCTGTTGCGATAGAAGTTATAGAACAAATAATTAATGTTGCTAATAGGAATATGCTAGGGTGAATAAATTCTAATCCATAATAGATTAATGTTGGTACTACCCCACCAGCAATCCATGTTCCAATTAAAGCACCTACTGCAACTAAAATCAGTATTGCTTCTAATCCGTTAGAAATCCCTTTCGTAATTGCATCTTGCAATTCTTGATAACGAAATCCTAATCTTAATCCAAGCGCAATTACTAAAAACCATGAAATAAATAGCGCTAATTGAATTGGGAGATCAAAAATCGTTTGGAAGGAAAAGACAACAGCAAGAAATAGTAATAAAAGAACTATGATTTCTAGCATCGATGGTAATCTTACACTTTTCATTTTTTTCTCTCCTTACAAGTCGATAACATGACGTATGTCGTCTTACATGTATGTAATATACAATTAGCGAAGACAAAACAAAATTTTCATATTATTTCGATTTATTTTTCCAGTATAATATATTCACAACCCTTTCTATTGTAAAAGTAGATTACGTTTTTCGCAATGAAAAATATAAAAAATGTTGTATTTTTATTTATCCCGATATTTTCGGTCAATAAGACCCTTGTATCAAAATTTAGTAAGTGCAAAGTACCTAGTTAAGAAATTAACTACTGTAAAATCCCGGATTGATATGAACGTATTAAAGCTTCACTTTATTTACAAGGAACAATCCCATACTAACTTTTTTAATATTTGCTGCAACAAAACTTTTTACAACTATCTTCACTTTTTAATTCACACCATTATTTTCTACATAAAAAATAGGGCACACATCATTAAAATGATGCATGCCCTATCTTTATTTATACATATTTTGTATTTCTTCTTTATTTTTAAGTATTTCCTCAAACTTATCACTACAACCCTTTGGAAATAACACTCCCAGTCCATATGAATGTGCAAATTGAAAATGAGGGTACTTCGCTTTTACCTCATCCCAAAACTTATACACGCCGAAATCACCACTTCTAACTTCAATATCATGAAATAATACAATACCGTTTTTCGCGACTTTCGGTAGCCATGTATTATAATCGTGAGAAACAGCTTCATACGTATGATAGCCATCAATATGCAAAAGATTTATCGTTTCATCTTGAAACCGGTCTACAGCATCATCAAAAGTAGATCGAATTAAATTTCCTATATTAAGGTAGTTATCGCTCACTACTTTTTCTACTATTTGAAAAACCCCTTCTCCATATGGACCTGTATGCCCATCTCCAGCCCAAGTATCTACTGCAAAGCATTTAGTCGATAACCCTCCATCTTTTACTCCCTGACAAAAACTAAAAAAGGAAGCTCCTAAATGTGTACCTAACTCAACTAAAGTTTCTGGTTTTTCAAATCGTACTAAGTCATATGCAAAATCTAAATGTCCACTCCACGCAGATTGTGACCGAATAATAGGACTAAATGTTTCAAATTCAAATGATGGTTTATGAGTAACCCAGTTCATCGCATAACTCCTTCTGCACATATTTTTAACAAACCAAATTACTCTTATCTTTATTTTTTTATCGCCTTGATTATGATTCTATTTCATGAAAATATGAAGAATTTATTCTTTTCTATTGAGGTAAAGCATCATATACATATGGGTCAGTTGGCTTATTAATTTTCTCGATTTTGTTTACTTTTACAAGTGGAAAGACTGTTCCTTTATATGTCGTTTCATCTAATAATCCTGTTATTTTCACCCATGTTTCTTCTGGAATTTTTTCAATATTTTTCCCGGTAACAATCATCCCCCAGACTGATGCATCCGCAATACAACAAGTTATGCCATATCGAGCCACTACTGCTTTATTACCCGTCACATCTTTATCCTTATATATAAACCCTAAAAATGTAATTTCTTTCCCTTTAAACCAATTAACATTTTGACCAATTACATTCATTGTTTGAACATAATCCTTATCCTTTACTTGTAGTTTACGCTGTCCTAACATACTTTTTACTACTTGCTCTTCCGTTTTATAAGTCGTTGCTAAATTTGATGTTTCTTCTGAATCAACTAATACTTCTCGCTCATCAAACTTAACCTGTTTCCCCTCTTTTTCGTTTCTTTCCAGACTTCTCGCCTGTACACTTTGATTCATACCCCTTTTTCCTGCTAAACTTCCATCAATTGTTACACTTCCAAAGAGAAAAGCACTAACTATCGGAACAACAAATAAAACATATACAAAGAAACTTTTTATCCCTGATTTTGATGTTGTATGATGTTTACAACAATTACAATCATGCTGTTTTTCTCTTCCATCTCCCCAAACTTGTACAATACCAAAAATTAAAATTACTACAAAAGCTATATACGTAAATTTGATCATTTTTGGAGCGATAAAATTATAAATATTTCCTGTTACAAGTAGTTTAAATAAGAGCATTGCTAAACCAATTAAAATAATGCCACGTATATAGCGATGATACGCCTTCTGCTCCTCTTTCTCCATTCTTTCTCACCTCCTATAACATTATGATTTGCAGGATGGTATACACAGATACAATGACAATTCCCATCAAAAAGAATACAAATTTCTTTTGAAAATACGCAAATAGCATTAACGTATTTTTCATATCAAGCATAGGCCCAAACACAAGAAATGCGAGAAGTGCCTTTACCGAGAAAACATGTCCAAAAGATGCAGCTATAAAAGCATCGGCTGCAGAGCAAATTGATAAAACATAACCAAATCCCATCATAATAAAAGGGGCAATTACTTCGTTATGTGCTACTGCATCCAGTATATTCCGATCAAAAAACGTCTGAAATACACTTGCTAAAAAAGCACCTATCAATAAATATTTACCAGTATCAAAAAACTCATCTACAATGTGATTCATAACATCTTTCCAACTCTTTTTTTTGCTTATTTGAACTGAAACCTCTACGTCTTTTAAAACATTTCTTTCGCGATAGCAGTAATACACAATTAGCCCTATGAATAGAGCAACTAAAATTGTTATCCCAAAGCGTGCATATACAACGTAATCATTTTTGGGAAACGCATATACAGTAGATAAAAGAACAACTGGATTCATAATGGGTGCACTCAATAAAATAACAATGCCTACATGAAGTGGTAGCCCTTTTTGAATGAGCCTTCTTACAATTGGTATAATGACACATTCACACATTGGAAAAAGAACTCCCACAAATACTGCCGGAATCATTGCAACAATTGGAGATTTCGGCATTACTTTTTGAATCATATCTTCCGTCACAAACACTTGAATAAATGAAGAAACAATTACCCCTAATAAAATAAAGGGTATTGCTTCAAAAATGATACTTAAAAATACTGTATTCACATTCAACCATTCCTGTGGCATATTTTTGTGCAAATTTGCTAGACTTGTAAAATCTACAAAAAATAATAAAAAGAGAAACATAGCGATAAGAGCTATGCCTACTAATTCTTTTGAAACTCTATTAAAGACCAAGCTTCTCGCCTCCATTTTATTTATATGTAAACATGTGCTTGTCCAAATGCTTCATACTACAGCACAAATTTTATAGTCTATTTCTATTCTTAAATCGTAATCATTATGATTTATTATTGATTTTTCTTTTCCTATCGTTTAATATAAAACGTAATCATTACGATTTAAAGGAGAGATCATTTCATGAAAAAAGTACCTATCACTGTATTAAGTGGTTTTTTAGGATCTGGAAAAACTACCTTACTACATCACATTTTGACGAATAAGAATAACTTAAAAGTAGCTGTTATCGTTAATGATATGAGCGAAGTAAACATTGATGCATCTCTTATAAAAAAGGGTGGTTTTTCACGTACGGAGGAAAAACTAGTAGAAATTCAAAATGGCTGTATTTGTTGTACACTACGAGAAGATTTAATGATAGAAGTGAATCGTCTTGTTGAAAATGGTGATATTGACTATATTATTATTGAATCTTCTGGTATAAGTGAGCCTATTCCAGTTGCTCAAACATTTACTTATACAGACGAAGTTCTTAACATTGATTTAACGAGAAATTGTCGCCTCGATACGATGGTTACAGTTGTAGATGCAAATAGGTTTTGGGATGATTTTGCAGACGGAGAAAGTTTATTAGACCGAAAACAAGCAATCGATGAGAATGATACCCGGGAAGTTATTGATTTATTAATAGATCAAATTGAGTTTGCAAACGTAATTATTCTTAATAAAATAGATTTGCTAGAAAAAGAAGATGTGATAGAGCTTCATCATTTACTAAAAAAATTAAATCCTTATGCAAAAATTCTTGAAGCTTCGTTTAGCAAAGTACCATTACAAGAAATTTTAAACACAAATCTATTTAATTATGAAGAAGCTAGTCAATCGGCCGGCTGGATACAAGAATTAAATAGTGAACATCATACACCGGAAACGGAAGAATACAGTATCAATTCCTTTGTTTACCGTCGCAAATATCCTTTCCATCCCGAGCGCCTTATGAATTGGCTAGAAAAATGGCCTTTAGATGTTGTAAGAGCGAAAGGATTCTTCTGGCTCGCATCTCGTAATAATATGATAGGGCTTCTATCTCAAGCAGGTTCCTCTATTACAATTCAAGGAGCCGGTGAATGGATAGCCGCATTACCTGAAACTGAAAGAAATCAAATGATTGCAGAAGAACCAGAAGTATTAAAAAACTGGGACGAGCGATATGGAGATCGAATAACTGAGCTCGTATTTATCGGTATTGATATGAATCGTTCTGTGATTGAACAATCATTAGATGATTGTCTATTAACAGAAAAGGAAATGGGACAAAAGTGGAATACATTTATTGATCCTATTCCGGCTTTTACTTATACTTCATAATAATTAATAAAAGGCTTCAGTAGAATGAAGCCTTTTTATTTTATAGCACTCTTATTTAATAGGTTTGCTTTAATTATAAATACAACTGTACCTAAAACAATTAATATAGCATATATGATACCAACTACATCACCTATTTTTTCTAAGCTAAGCGGTAATATTATAGTAGCAACTCCGACTATATAAGAAAATGCTCCTGAAAGCTTCGCTAATTTATTTTTATCTCCAACAAACGTTTCTTCTTGATATCCTGCCAACAAAAACAACCTCTTTTTCACATGTATTTGATACACTAAAAAAATGATAAGTAACCCAACAAATAAACAAACTAAAAATCCAGCTAACATATACTCCCCCTCCTCTACAATATTTTACTATACATAAAAAACAAATTAGAAATTTCAGTTTATTAATGAGTCATTCTGTGATATATTGCATATTGTATTCAATTTATATTTTTAGAAAGGAGAATTTTAGATCATATGGATTCAAATCGATTAAAAGGAATTATAATGGTCATAATCGGTGCTTGTTTATGGGGCTTGTCTGGTACAGCTGCACAACAACTTTTTCAATATGACAATGTTTCAACCGAATGGTTAGTTACGATCCGTTTACTTATATCTGGAATTATTTTGCTCATTATTTCCTCATTCGGAACGAGAAAAAAAGAGATATTTGGCATTTGGAAACAAAAATCTAATGCTATTAAAATGATTTTGTTTGGTCTATTCGGTATGCTTGCTGTACAGTATACGTATTTCGCTTCAATTAAAGAAGGAAATGCTGCCGTGGCAACATTATTACAATATTTAGCTCCTATATTCATCACTGTATACTTACTTTTCAAATGGAACGTTCGTCCATCAAAAATTGATTTCATTTCAATTACCCTTTCATTAGTAGGCACTTTTCTCTTACTAACAAACGGGTCTGTTCATAACTTGGCTGTTTCTACACCAGCTATTATTTTGGGTGTTTTATCTGGATTATCTCTCGCTTTTTATAGTTTATATTCAAAGGAATTGTTAGAAAAATGGTCTTCCTCCGTTATCGTTGGATGGGGCATGATTATTGGGGGTATTGGTGTAACGATTGTACACTTTATTTCTACAAACGAATTCATTTTATTATCAACTATGAAATATGTAAAACTAAGTACCCTACCGCTCATCACATTTGTCGTCATTTTCGGGACACTTATTGCCTTTTATTTATACTTAGACAGCATACGATACCTGACTCCGAAAGAAACAACATTATTTGGTTGCACAGAACCACTCGCAGCTATTATTTCTTCTGTACTTATATTGCACGTGCCATTTCAATCTTTTCAGTTATTAGGCGCTTTTTGTGTCATTGTAATGGTGCTCATCTTAAGCCAAAAGCCGGATGAAGGGAAACAAAAATTAAAGCTTGTTCATGCAAAAAAGGAAAATATACAATGAAAGGATTGAATTCACTATGCCTGTCCCTCAAAATTATAAAAAACCAGGAAGAATTTCAGCAAAATCACTCGTTTTAAATCAACTACAGAATTGGATTATTGAAGGTGTACTGAAGCCCAATGAAAAAATTAATGATGGGGAATTGGCTGAGGCACTAGGAGTAAGCAGAACACCTGTAAGGGAAGCACTTCAAATATTAGAGCTTTCTGGATTAGTGGAAATGGTACCAGGGCAAAAAACAAAAATTGCTCCTATTAAGTTAGACGACGTATCTATCATTTATGAAACGATGGCTGGTCTTCACTCTATTATAGGAAAGCAAGCTCTTCAAAACATTACAGACGCTGATATTCAACTACTTTCTGAAATAAATGATCATTTTCAGCACTCTATAGAGAAAAAAAACGCAAAACAAGCTTTAGAATTAGATATACAATTCCACAATACAATTTCTTCTATTGCTAAAAATCAATATATTGAACCCTTTCTAGAAAATATGCAACTTCACGTTTTACGTCTTGAATATTTGTTTTTCCAAAACTTTGTTCCAGCAAGTCAATCTATTGAAGAACATCACTCTATCATTCAAGCATTGCAGAAGCAGGACGAAAAACAAATGGAACAAATAATGACTCAAAACTGGCTCCGTCCTATGAAAGAAATACAAAAAATAATTTCTACGAAATAAAAAGAGAGCTGGTTACACAAAATCGTAACCAGCTCTCCTTTTACTAATCTATATAGCTACGCCTGAATATTTGCATAATCTTCCATATCTTCGTACTCTTTTTCCAATTCCTCTAAAGACAGCTCGTATAATTGTCGGTCGCGAATCTTAAACACACCTGCTCCAATTAACTCATCAATTAAATGCCTCTTACGATTTTCAACAGCAAAACGGAGTTGACTACTCATCTTTTAAAAAACTCCTTTCTACGATCATTGAAAATGATAATCTTTATCAATTACCACTTTTGATTATAAAAGATGACTCTTTATAAGTAAAGTAATTTCATGAAATATTTACCTTGCAAAGTATTTGTGGCCACATTATATATATGTATGCCGTGCGAAAAATGTTATGACACTTTTTCTTATCCTTTTTCTTTCATACTTTGCAAGTTGTCTCATCATGATTAAATTCACCATCTATTTCTACTTGAATGGTGACATGTTCTACATGAAATTTCTCCTTTAATACATACGTAGCCTCTTTTAATACACTTTGCGTTTCATTCCCTTTAATAATAAGATGACATGTTAATACTTGAAAATCTGATGTGACAGACCATATGTGCAAATCATGAACTTCTTTGACAATCGGAATATTTAATAACGTACTTTTTACCTCTTCAACATTTATGTGCTGTGGTGCACCTTCCATTAATATATGAACCGTATCACGTGTTACACGCCATCCACTAATAATGACTAAAATAGACACAAGAATACTAGCAATCGCATCTGCAGCAGTCCATCCGAAAAATTTAATAAGTAACGCAGCAATAATCGCTCCGACGGAACCCAATAGATCGCCTAGTACGTGCAGGAAAGCACTTCTTAAATTCAAATTACCTTTCACATCTCCGCCTCTCATTAATATCCAAGCTGATAAAATATTAATAAGCAGACCAAGGACTGCAATAATGAGCATCCCATTACTAGCAATCTCAACTGGTTCTTTAAAACGACGGATTGCTTCAATAAAAATGTATACCGAAATGACAATAAGAACGACACCGTTACATAATGCTGCTAACATTTCGACTCGCTTATATCCATATGTTTTCACAGTTGTTGCTGTTTTTTCTCCGAGCTTAAACGCAAGTAAACTTAAAGCTAAAGATACTGCATCACTTAGCATATGCCCCGCGTCAGATAGTAGTGCTAAGCTATTTGTTACAAATCCACCAACAACTTCTGCAATCATAAAACTTGTTGTTAGTAGGAAGGCAATTAGTAACGCCTTTTTATTTTTTGAATGACCATGATCATGCGAATGTCCCATACTTATACTCCTTTAAGTACAATATCTGTATGTTAGTATGAAACAAACTCCCCATCTTTATCCCGAATCGACTGATTGTAAACGCCCGCTTCCTCTGTATACACACTTCGCTATTTTTTAGACAATCCCTTTTTCTCAAATAAAACAAGACTACTTCTTTTTTATTTTCATATTGTTTACTAATGAAAGAATTTTAAGGAGGTTACTTAAATGAAACGTTTATTTCTCTGTATGGAACGTGAACTTGTTGTAGTGAAAGAACAATATGATAACTATGAAACGACTTACCACTTACAAAATATGCAACCTACCTGTATCGCTGTTGATCCGTTCCACCCAAACCGTGTATATTGCGGAACATTTGGACGAGGTCTATGGTTAAGTGACGATAGCGGGGATTCATGGAGACCAATTGGAGATTCTTATCGTTACTTTGATTTCCCTAAAGAAGATGGTATTTTACACTCCTCTATCACTTCCATAACAATAAGCTCAAATGAACAAGTGAACGGATATGGGGTCGTTTATGTCGGCACAGAACCGAGCGCTTTATTTCGCTCTGAAAATGGTGGTGAAACGTGGACTGAACTTAAAAATATGAAATCATTATTATCTTCTTATACGTGGGCTTTCCCGCCTAGACCTTTTACCCATCACGTACGCTGGATTACAGTTGATCCAAACAACCCTAATACAATACACGTTTCAATCGAAGCTGGTGCTGTTATTCAAAGTAATGATAAAGGGCATACATGGATTGATAAAAAATTCGGTGCTCCTATCGATGCTCATCAATTACTTATGCACCCTGAAGCACCAAATCGTCTTTATGCATCATGTGGTGACGGATTTATGGGCGGACCTGATCGTGCTTATCTTGAAAGTTATAACAATGGAAACAGCTGGATCTCATGTAGTGAAGGACTTGAACATCATTATTTATACAGCATGGCAATTGATCCAGCTGATTGTAATACGATTCTAGTTTCTGCCGCGCCAAGTGCTGATCTGGCTCATCACCGTATCCCTTATGAATCTTATATTTATCGAAAAACGAAAGATACTCCGTTCCAGCAAGTACAACAAGGACTACCATCTGCAATCGGTACAGTCATTTCGATGTTTGCGACAAACAAGGCTGAACCACATACGTTTTACACGTTAAATAACAATGGCGTCTTTCAATCCAATGATAGCGGCGAATCGTGGGAACAACTAAATATTCCGTGGAAAGATGAATATAAAACGCAGCATCCGCATGCATTGCTCGTTACTAGTTCTTAACGAAAAAAAGACTGCCTAAATGGTTTTAGGCAGTCTCTCTTTTATTTCTTTAAATCAATGACAATATCATCTAACACAATATCTTTACTCTTCGCTTCTTTTTTCGGCACTTCTATTTTCTTCTCTTTCCCATTCACATACTCTACTCCACCATGATTTTCAGGTGTATGTACTCGCAAGTGCACGCGAGGTGTAACGATAAGCTTTGTTGCATTTTCGTTTAGTTTTTGGAAGGTGGCACTCCAATGGATATTGTAAGGATCGTTGCCACTTCCCCCATTTCCTTCACCCGAATAAATATTCCCTAAATCATCCTTAACCGTCAATTCAACATCTACACTATCCCATTCTTTCCTCGTGCCCTTAGAAACCTCTTGATTGTAATAAAGAATAAATGAAACTGGCGATATTGCGACCTTTTCCATATTTGCTTTTATACCTTCTTTTTCCGAACTCCCACCAATTGTTCTCTCTTTACTATCCACTGATTTTACAGTTAAGGCGAAATTCCAATTACCTTGTATTGATTTTTTCCTATCTGGCATCTCTATTCTCTCTATATTCCATCTAAAGTTTACTTTGTCCTTTTTATTGCTATCATGATGCGTCGTTGTTACCATACCTACATACTTTTTTTCAGTAACTTTAGTCATTTTACCACTGCCTGAACTACCATGAGCGTCCATTATATCCAATCCACCTAATATGATAGGATCCTCCCCTAAGTCCTGCTCACTTTCCAGTGAATACGTTATAGATAATGTTCTGCCATCAGAAATTACATCATTAATTGTAACCTTAACTCCATTACTCTCTCTCGTCATATTCAACTCAGTCGAAAATTCTTTATAATTTTCATATAACCCTGTTCTACCATTATCTAAAAATCGGAATATGTCACCTACAATTGGCAATCCCCCAGCATATGTAGGAAATCCGATACCGAGTGTTGCAACTGATAATCCTACTAAAATAGATGCAGCAGCGACACCTTTTTTCCAACTTTTCATCTTTTTCTTCGTACGTATCGATTGTTTTACATTTCGTTTTACTTTTTCTTTTTCAATTTCAGAAGCCTCAATTTCTTCTAGTTCTTTTTCGTCTATATCAATATCATTTAATAGTTCATAAATGTCTTTCATATTGCACTACCTCCAAAACTAATATTCGTAGCATTTTGTTGTAGTTTCTTTTTCCCCCGGTACACTCGATTATCAATTGCTGCCCGAGTTAATCCTAACTTGTCACCTATTTCCTCTGTCTTCATACCAAGTAAATATTTCATAATGAACACCTTTTGATCTAGCGGTTCTAATTGATTAATGAGCTTCAATAATTCTTCCCTATCTTCCATAACGATTAATTCGTCTTCTGCTGATTTTTCTGTACTGATATGAAACTCATCTGAAATGATTTCTACTGTTTTAGTCGATTTCCGGTAATAATCAATTGCTTTAAACTTCGCAATCGCTGCAATCCACTTTTTAAAATCGCTCGGCTCTCCATGAAATTTATTTGCGTTATTCCAAATGGAAAGAAATATATCGTTTATACATTCCTCTATGAGTCCATCATTTTGAATTGGAAGTAGAACTTTATGCGTGATCCCCTTTATGAGTGGTAAGTATGTATCGACAACAAATTCTAACGCGTCTTCTTTTTGCCGTTGTAATCTTTTTATAAAATTTTTCTCATTTGATTTCATGTAGCGATTCCCCTTATTGTTTTGTAAAAGCTTTTACACCCTATATAACGTCTGAGAAAATTTTTTCTCTCATCTTTTTTATTTTTTGTATGTAATGGAATACTTTTCCTTAGCCATTGTCTCACATAACTATGCGTTCAAAGAAAATTTTCTCAAGTCTACAATTTGGTTCATGTAGTACACTATTTATATAGTCATTCTTTAACTTGGTGTACATTTTATTTCGTTAATCTACTATTTTAAATTAGGAGATGAGATATGTATGTGTGGAATTACAGGTTGGGTAGATTGGAAAGAAGACCTTTCAAATCAACATGTTATTTTAAAAAAGATGGCAAATAGTATTCAGCATCGTGGTCCGGATGCTGAAGGATTTTGGTTTTCACCTCGCGCAGCTTTTGCACACCGCCGATTAATCGTAATAGATCCTAAAGGAGGAACGCAGCCAAAAACATTTCGTGCTGGTGATTATACGTATGCTCTTACTTATAATGGAGAAATTTATAATTTCCGTGAACTTAGAGAGCAGCTTCAAAAATGTGGGCATGCATTTGAAACCCATTCAGATACAGAAGTATTACTACATGCTTATTTAGAATGGAAAGAAGACTGCGTACGACATTTAAACGGAATTTTCGCTTTTGCCTTATGGGATGATCAGAAGCAACAATTGTTTTTAGCACGAGATCATTTAGGTGTAAAACCACTCTTTTTTACAGAAAGAAATGGCAGTATTATTTTCGGCTCTGAAATTAAAGCATTATTAGCGCATCCATCTGTCCCTGCTGAAATTGATGCGGATGGAATAAATGAAATATTTGGATTAGGCTTATTTCGCACTCCAGGATGTGGCGTCTTTAAACATATTCAAGAAGTACGTGCTGGACATTCTATAACATTTACACGTCATAAAAAAGGAGTTACGAAGTATTGGAATTTAGAAAGTAAGTTCCATACAGACTCTATAGAAGATACATCTTCGCATATTTTATCTATTTTACAAGATACAGTAAAAAGACAATTAATTGCCGATGTTCCTCTCGTTTGTATGTTATCAGGCGGATTAGACTCTAGCGGTATTACTGCACTTGCGGGTAAAGAATTTGCTGCTGAAAATAAAACACTTCATACGTATTCTGTTGACTTTGTAAATAGCGCAAAAGATTTCCAACTGACATTTGCTCGCACTGGTTTAGACGCACCTTGGGTAAAACGCGTTTCTGAACATGTCGGGACAGCGCATCATGATATTATTGTGAATGCTGAAGAATTAGCAAATCAATTATTCGTTCCCCTTCATGCAAAAGATTTACCGAGTGCTGGTGAAATGGAAACTTCACTATATTTACTATTTTGCGAAATGAAAAAAGATGCGACCGTAGCTTTATCCGGCGAATCGGCTGATGAAGTATTCGGTGGATATCCTTGGTTTCATCAAGAAGAACTACTATATGTAGATAAGTTTCCTTGGCTAAAAAATTGGAAAAATACATCTCCTCTTCTACTAAATGAAGTAAGTAACCAATGTAATCTAGAAGACTATATTGATACACGATTCCAAGAGGCGATACTTGAAGTACCTACTCTTGAAGGCGAAAGTAAAAAATCCGCGAAACAACGTCAAATGTTTTATTTATTTTTAACACGATTCCTTCCTTTCTTACTTGACCGTAAAGATCGCATGAGTATGGCTGTTGGATTTGAAGTTCGTGTACCGTTTTGTGATTATAGATTAGTTGAATATTTATGGAATGTTCCTTTCAACATAAAAAGTATTGATAATATTGAAAAAGGCATTTTACGTAGAGCACTACAACCAGCTTTACCTGACGATGTACGCAATAGAAGAAAAAGCGCTTATCCAACTTCACAAGATCCACTCTACTTACAAACAATCCGTAATTTAACACTTGATATGTGTAACAATAAAAACAATCCTATTTTCTCACTTATTAACCATTCCATCTTACTTTCAATTGCTGATCAAAGTAATAAAGAGATTAACAATTTTGAGGCAAGAAGTGCCATGGAGTATATGCTACAAGTAAATGAATGGTTGAAAACATATCACATCCATATTGCTTAACAAAAAGGAGTTCAAGGATAAAAACCTTGAACTCCTTTTATATTAATTAGTACATTGTTTATTATCAGTATCAATAGACCATCCAATAATCGTGGCACAGTCTCTACCTTTCCACTGCAGTACATTTGTTAATACGGGCTCAATCTGCAAGCTATTTCCGTCGTGTAATATTTCTACTAAAGATTGATCATCATCAAACCTTCGTTTGTCACACTCTAAAATACCGTCCGTTGCCATTACAATGTGATTCATTCCTTTTTCTAATCCTCTTACACCTGACGTAAAGCAAGGTGTATTTGCTGCAAAAATATTTTTCCTGCCAATATATTCGTAATTTTTCCGTTTATTTAATCGTCCTTTTCCATTTTTCGTTTTCTCAGAATGGAATAAATACGCGAAACAATCACCAACTGATAACCAATATAAAAATTCGCCTTTTCGTAAACAAATTAAGCAAGCGAGTTCCTCATCATCTTGATCACACTTTTTAATAAATAACTCATCTGTAAATAACGCTAATAGGTACATATGTGTATGATGGAAAGCTAAATGTATTGGATATGAGAATAACTCTTTTAGTTTTTCTTTTCTTTCCGAAATCGCTTCTATTATATAATCTATATTTTTTGTTTTGTGATGTGTATCAAAAATCATAACAAATTCAAATTGTAATTCAGGATCCCACCAAGCCAGCACCGCATCTCCTCGTTCATATGCATCACTCTCTTGATTTCCCCCATATACGCCGACTGAAAGAGGACCACATTTTTCAACATGTATTTCATCTACATACATCTGTTCATGACTAATCCATTTGAATGTATTCACAGCTATCATCCTCTCTCTTGCTAAATGTATACCTTTACACATAGATTACCTTATATTTCAATAAAAATAAACTTTTTCAACATTTTTTATCCAAATAAAAGGATTTTATTTCTAAAACAACGAATATATCTTACTATACGATATAAAAAAGGGGATTTATTATTATGAACAACATTAATCAACATTGGGAGAGCATTTATTATCACTTACGATACGAATACGAGGACAACCTTTCCCACCAAGCAATTCGTATTTTACAAATCGTTTCTCGTGAGAAAGGTATAACAATTGGAAAAGTCGCTACTGAGCTTAGTCTTTCTCATAACACAGCGTCTGAACACATAAAGCGCCTTATTCAAAAGGGCTTCATCATTAAAGAGCGAAATAAAAAAGATGAAAGAGTTGTAAATCTTACATTAACAATTGAAGGAATTGAAGTATTAGAAAAACATACTTTACTAGATAAAGAAAAGATAAAAATATTAGAATTACAGTTATCAAAAGAAGAACAACAATTAATTGAAAAAGCATTTTCGTTATTAGCGAAGGAGGCAAAATATGCATTTCCTCGTTAAAGTAATCGTTTCGGCACTTATTATCGGCATTATCACTGAAGTCGCTAAACATTACAGTACGATAGGTGGCTTTATTGCTGCCCTTCCTCTCGTGAGTTTACTTAGTTTATTTTGGATTTCATTCGAAGGCGGAAATAAACAAGAATTGAGTCAATTTGCTTTAGGGGTATTATATGGATTCCCCGCATCAGCACTACTATTATTTATTGTCTATATTGGTTTAAAAAATTCATTTACACTTAGTACATCTGTCCTACTTGGTATAGGTGTTTGGTGTATCGTTTTTGCTTGTCAAAAATTATTTCAAGCTTAGGAGGAATTAACATTCATAAATTTGTAGAAATAATGGGGCAAAATATGAAGTACATATAAAAGGAGATGGTAAACAAACTGTAGTCATTCAAACTGGAATGACTTGCTCATTTTATGATTGGTTTCCTATTATAGAAAAGCTTTCAGAGCATTTTACAGTTGTTTCATACCATCGCCCAGGTTACGGAAAAAGTGATTTAGGCAATCAGCCGCGTACAATAAGGCAAGTTACAAAAGAGCTACATATGTTACTAAACAAACTAGCTATTCAAGAACCATTTATTCTAATCGGTCATTCCTATGGAGGATTATGTGCACAACATTTTGCGATGTTACATGAAGATAAGCTGCAAGCACTTATTTTAGTTGATTCTACTTCGATGAACTTACACCGTTTAGATGAACTTCATTTACCAATTTCTGATCAAACTGATTCTGATGATGTTTGGTTTCAAAAATATAATATATATTCCAAAATGGATGTAGACACACTTTATAATGAACTAAAACCTATTCTCACCGATCAATCAAAACAGCAAATTGAATTCTCTACCTCGCCTTCATTATATAAAGCGACAGCTTCTGAACTATCGGAGTGGAAAAACTGTGCTCTCTCACTAAAAGAGCTATGTAAAACATTAGAAATACCATTAATCGTTATCGGTAGAGATCCTCAATATTCTATTACTCAATTGACTAATGGCGGCATGCCAAAAGAGGAAGCAACACAACTTGAAGCAATGTGGCAAGAACTAATTCACGAACAATTACACCTCTCAACTAACAACCAATATATTCTTGCCGAACATGCTAGTCACGGTATAGAAAATGATCGACCAGATATTATTATTGAGGCGATTCATTTCTTACAAATAAAAAAAGGAAGCAACTAAAGCTGCTTCCTTACTTATCTATTCATAATCTTCTTCATCATCGATTTCTTCGTAATATGAACTTCCATTACTTACATATATAGGGCCATTCGCAACATCAATACGTAGTACCCACGCCCATGGCACAGCTAAACGTTTATGTATCGCTCGCCAAAAGCTCATTGATTTTCTTTCGTACTCCTGGAACTCCTGAAGTAACTCTTTGTAGGAGGAACCGTCTAACTGAATATTTGCTTCTAACAAACGAGAATGGGCATAGTACTGTAACTCTAGTTCAGCAGCAATTTCCATTTCTTCTTCCGTTGCCATACCAATAATTGTTCCATCTTCTGGTGCAATTTCATATACGTTTTGAACTTCAATAAGCCCTTCTTTCTCTTTCTCAAACATGTAAACAGCCTCCTTTAACATATATTTTTTATGTTACAAAGTCATACTTCTACAATAACTTCTCTCTTTCCTCTTTTTTTGATAAACTTTTACAAAATATTTAACCGATGACCTGTTTTCTCTATTCTTTCAGCAGAAATGAAACGATTTTTATCAAAATTTAATTGATACACATCAGGCATATGAAGTGTTTTCCAAAACTCTAAATCATATTTCGAATTAAAATAATTCATGAGTAATACCATAATATTTCCATGCGTACCTATTACAATATTCTTACCTTCATATTGTTTTAATATATTTTGCATACATATTACAGCGCGCCTTTGTGCGACATCATTCGATTCTCCGCCTTCGTATGCAAAACTCCAATCTTCCCACACATTCTGCATAGCATCATTAAAATTTGATACCGGTTCTGTGCTCAATAATCTTTCACGCAAATCTTCTTCTGTTTGTATTAATAATTTATATGTATTCGCAATTCCTTGTACAGTTTGGATTGCTCTTTTATATGGGCTAGAAATCACAACATCAATATGTTTATCTTTTAATAAGCGTGTTACATTCTCTGCATCTAAGTACCCTTTTTCAGATAAAGGTCGCTCCCGTTCTTCTTTTGTATAGGTAGAATGGGCATGGCGAACGAAATAGATTGTTGTCATTTTTCAACCTTCTTTCTTATTTTCAATTTATATTCAATAACAAGATTGGAAAATCCTGTATTAAAAAAGAGCACTTTGCATAAGCGCTCTTTTGTTTACATAATAAAATTATTTCATTATAATTTATTTCTGAATTCCTCACTTATGGCAATATCTCGAATAAAGTAATCCATATTACTTAGAAGTTTTTCAAATGCTTTTTCACTCAAATTGTTCATCATAAAGACAATCTCAATCTTATTCCCTTTTTTATCAGTACCATAGAAACTATTTGTTAATACAAATGCCGTAGAACCACCTTTCTGTCCAGCAAATTCGAACATACCCTCTCCTACGGTTCCTTTAAATATATTCTCAATCTCACCTTGCATTTGTGGTGTAAAATAATTTCTGCTATTTATCTTTTCCAGTAAACTCATGTAATCCTTCGCATTTGCACCTATAAACCGATCTGACCAAATACGTTGAAAGTCCATATCGGCTTTTAACGATATCTCGCGTTTTGTCCATTCTTTCTCGTCTTTCATCCATTCATGTATTTGCCATACATGCTTAACATATTCATCATTAGACATATTACGTAGCTTGTCCAATGCTTTATTTTGAGGAATATGCAGTTCTTTTTCAACATAGCCCCTCATATATAATGCCCCTGTATACGTTGGATAAAATTCATCGTGACTATTTAAGCCTAACTCTTTCAAACTTTCATTTATCCGCGCTGCTCCAAGCTTGTCCAATAAATATGATGTATTCGCATTCGAACTATAATGGATCATTCCTTTCACTACTTCTTCTAAAGAAGTTTGACCACCCTTCACTAACTCTTTAACTTTTACATCATCTAGCCATGCAGGGTGTGCACCACCATCAGTATTTTTCACATAGTATTTTTCTAATTCTTTCAATGAAATTTGCTCGTCTTTTCTTATTTTCCCTTCAGCTACTTGCTTAGCATATTCAATTGCTATAACGATTTTCGACATACTTGCTAGCGGTAGTTTTTCTTTTTCATTTATTGATGTCAATGTTTCACCATTTCTTTTAACAATTAAAGAAGTTGTTTTATCATCCTTATGTTCTTTTATGTAATTTAGCACATAATTAGAGTCTTCTTTGGAATTGACATATTCCTTCACTGAAAAGAAAGCTATACAGCCTACTATAGTAATTCCAGCTATAATTCCAACAACTTTTAATCCCCTCATGATACTCCCCCTAAAATAAACATATTATATATTATACTAAATAAATTTCCCTTTTTAAGTAATAATTAGATTATTTATACAAAAAACACTTCTTTTCTTAAACAACAAAAAAACATGCTTTCATGATGAGAGCATGTTTTGTGATATTCTTCACATTGTTTAGTTGAAAAATTTTACTTACCATGATGTAACATTAAATCACTAAGTTCTTCTTCAATGTGATTTAATTTCGCAACGCCTTCTTTCCATTTATGAATATAACGTGAGACCCCAACGAAAAACAAAACAATAATTGTGGAAAGAATAATACCATATACGATTGCTACAGTACTCATAGTTACACTTCCTTATAATTAGTAATGTGGTTATTAGTTATATTTTTATTATAAACCTTTTTCTTTTAAAATACTTCAATTTCAACTTTTTGTAACAAAATTGATTTTTCTAACATTTCGTTCGTAAAAATGGCATATTTTTCACAAATTATACAAAACTTCACCATATGTACTATTACCATATGAGTTATATTATTAAATAGAATAAAGGGGATGATATACTATGACGACTTGGTTTATTGTGATGTTAGTTGTATTTGGAGCATTTAAAATTATCGTTTCTAGCCTTCCTAACACTGTTATTGAATCCATTATTAGCAAGTACGAAACACATCCACAACTTGACGAAGAGAATGTGACTATTACAATTCACGGAAATAACGTAGAAGGCGAAAAGAAATCAAAAATTATTCATGATTTTAACGAAGGTTTATTTTTAGATCGCTATTATGCACCACCCCATAATGAAGGCACTCCTTTAATTATCAATGCAAAACGTGGTAAAAAAGATTTCACATTTTATATTTACAGTCATGAAGAGCATGTTGATGTTGTAAAACAATATAAAAAGAAGGTAGTTGCTTATAGTTTACGCTCTAAAAATCTTCAAAACAGTGATATGTTCGTATCAGCTGATTTGTATAGTGATAATAAAGTTATTGAATTTTGACTAAAAAAGATAAGAGCCTTACTACATTCTATATGCAGCAAGGCTCTTTAAAGTTGTTTCAAATTATATCCATCTGCTTATGTAATGCTTAAAAAATGAATAATAAAGTTGTTTACTTCTTATTAAACTAACGCCCCCGTTAGTTTAAGTGTAACTCTTCACAATTATTTGATATTATATAGATAAATAGAAATATAAATCAGAATTTAGTTTATAGTTATAAAAATAAGTTATTTATACCCTTATAATTCTTCAAAAAGGAGAGTGTATGAAAAAGACTATTGTTTTTGTATTAACGATATTTATATTATTCTCAGGATTCGCAACACAAAGTTATGCGTTGTCAGATTCGAAATCTGTGGCAATACAAGCATTGCTAGATGATGCCTGTCGTACGTCAGGTGTGCCTGGAATGTCACTCTCAATACTTGCTGATGGTGAAGTGTTCTACTTTTCTTCTGGGTATGCAGATTTTGAAAAGGGACTGTCTGCAAGTGAAAATACACTCTATGAGTTGGCCTCGGTGAGTAAAGCTTTTACTGGTATGGGGATTTTGCTATTGGAAGAGCAAGGGCTGCTATCAATGACTGACCCTATCCAAAAATATTTACCTTGGTTTACGTTAAAGTATCAAGGTAAACCTGTTGATATGCAAAACCTTACACTAAATAACTTTCTTCACCATACCAGCGGCCTAACAAATATTAGACATCTTCAAAATATTCCACAAGGTAATACGCCTGATATGTTGCAAAAGACCGTGGAAACGCTGGTAGATGCAGAATTGGCGTTCTCTCCCGGTGAACAATATAACTATGGAACCGTTAATTATGACGTATTGGGTTTGGTTATTGAGATTATATCACAACAAAGCTATGAAGACTTTATGAAGGAGCAGGTATTTATACCCTTAGGTCTTCACCAGACGTATGTTTATAAAGAAGATGCTCAAGCCACTGGACAGTTAGCACAGGGCTACCGTTCTTCCTTTTTTATAACAACTCCATTTAACGCTCCGGATTATGCTGGGAATAAACCTGCCGGCTATATCATTTCTAATACAAAAGATATGGCGCGTTGGATGGGCATACAGATGGGTATTGTGCAGGACATACCCGAAATATTTCACAGGGCTATCGAAAAATCACATAGGGGTGATATGTCTGTTTCGGCTGTCAATGATATGTATTATGCGGCAGGTTGGTCGGTAAACGCCGAACAAACGTTTATAGAACACACTGGGGGTAATCCAAATTTTAGTACCGAAGTAGCCATACTGCCAAATGAAAGAACAGCCATCTGCTTACTGAGCAACGGCGCAAATACCAATATAAATCTGGTACTAAAAGTTAAAAATATATTAAACGGCAATCTAACTCAGTCATATGAGATAAGCGGCACACAGCTTTTGGACATCATTTTGTCGTCTACCACAATTATTCTTTGCCTATTAGCCGTTCTGTTATTTTTCTTAGGATTAAGAAAAAGGAAAACGAATGAGCAGCAGCCAATGACAAAAAAGAGAACAATCGTAACAATTATTTTCCTAATCGCTACGATTGCCCAGTGTATAATGTTTTTTGCCCTCGATTGGTCAACGATACTTATTTGGCAAACATATAGTGTTCTTACAGCTTTAATTTCGTCAACATTATTAACAGCAAGCATTACTTGGTTTGTATATACTCACCGATTAGATGCCTCGGTCCGAAAATAAGTATAATGTTAAGTAAATAAATCCTAATTTATCGATATTTTTAATTTAAAAAACAGAAGACACCTCGGTGTCTTCTTTAATGTCATCGACACTTCTCCTAGTTAAACCCACTTGCTATTTCTTCCACTAACCTGCCTCGTTAGTAGAAGAAGGATTTTTAAACAACTATATTATTTTTTAAATGACTTTATTGTAAATTAAACAACTTTATTATCTCTGTACATGATTTAGCTTAATACTCATATATAAAAAGGAATCCACGAAATATGGATTCCTTTTTTCTCATTTACTGAAAAATAAGCTCTGTCTTCAAACTATCTTTCGGTAACAACCAGCCTTTTTTCTCTAAACTCGCCATTAATAATTCCCTTTGTTTTGTCGCAATACTTTCTTCATTTGTTTTAAATGACACTTCTATTACGAAGTCATCTTCTAATTTCCCAGTATTACTTAATGGCCAAATTTCAATATTTGCTTTTATGTTTTCAAACTCTCCTGTATATCGCTTCATTAATACAGGACCGTAAATACGGGAATTCTTTAACATCTCTTCTCCCCAATTTGTATACAACCATTTGTTCATTTTCCCTGGTAATTTTTCTATTAACATGTTTTGAGCAGCTTGTTCATTTGGTAAATCAAGTATCCCATATCCTTTAGCACTGTAACTTTTCTTATTTGAAATGCTTAATGTTTTCTTCTCAAATCCCCAATCTATTTCCGCCTCATAACTATCCGTATTACTATCGAATCCTTCTTTTTTAGCTACTTCTAGTGCATCTTGAATTACACCATTTTGAATAGGATATCTTTTTTTATATGTTAGTTCAAAATCTTTACTAAATTCTTTCTTTCGAATTCTAGCAAACCAACCTTCATCACTTAAACTTTTATTTGCAGTATCTAAAAATTGCACTTGTATTCTTTCATATTTTGTACCAGCCTGGAAATGTTCTAGCACCTCTTGCTTCATCTCTTTGTTATAACCTAATACTTGTTCTGGCTTTAATAATAACTTCACTTCAAAACTAGGTTTCATTGGACTAGCAGTAAACCCTTCCTTAACGTTATAAAGGAAACAACAAAAGAAAATGCTTACGAATACAAATACTTTTTTCATATACCTATCCCCTTTGTATTTTAAATGACTTCTATACGTTCCATTGCAAGTGAATATACATTTTCATATCCTGCTGTACTTAGCTTTTGTTGTAATCGATCTGTATCCTCTTTCAAAGCGTGTACTAGCACCGTATGTTCTGGTAATAATGTATTTAACATCTCTTTAACGTCTCTTATACTTTGGTGAACTTTATACGGAACTCGCTTCACCCTACATGTACTCCTTACAGGTTCTTTCATAACTCTTTCTGCAAAACTCCCTTTCGCAATATGCCCAGTAAAAATAACGGAATTACGTTTTTCATTCCGAAGCTGTTCATAGCATAACTGTGCTCGTTTCGTTTGCATATTCGCATCACTCATTACAACTATTCCGTAACTATTTTGCATACTAATGTCATTATCCATCACTATTATGTTTCTTTTTAAACTCTCCATAATCCATTTAAATTCTTCATTATTTTTTATCCAATCTTTATATACGAACATCTCTTCAAATCCAGCCAAAATTTCTTTATCTACTATAAGCGGAAATTCTTTATATCGTTCATATAAATACAATACTATATCTTGCGCCCTACCAAGTTGTGGCAGCGGTAATAATGCTATTCCTTTATTTTGCATAACTCGTTCAATTTCTGCACATAGATCGTCTAATCTTTCATTTTGCGAAACATCATCTGTGTGATAAGCGGCATCTACAATTGCAACTTTTATATTGTGACCCAATTTCTCAGGTAAATTAGCTCGTAGTATATTAGAATCTGCTGAATAGTCGCCTGAATAAAATACGTATGTATTACACATATCAACTAAAAACCAAACAGCTCCCAATACATGCCCACTATATCCCCATTGAAACCGCAATATAGGAGTAATTTGTACCCATTCATTTGGATTGCTAATCTCATCAATACATACATAATTTAAATCTTTTATTTGTTGGTCGCTATAAGGTAAATCCCACCCTTGCATCACATTATAGTTTCTCCATTTTTCATAATATAACGGCAGTTGCTCCTTCGTATAACGAGTCGTCCAAATTTTTTTCTTATAGCCATACTTCGCTAATAAAGGTAAACCCATCGTATGATCTTCATGAATATGTGATAAAAATACCGCATCTAAAAATGGAACAGCTTCTCTCTCTATTTTTGGATAACTATCCTCATAAGATCGATTAATACCACAATCAAATACTATTTTCGCCTCTTTATTTTTTACAAAATAGCAGGAGCGACCGTACTCTCCTGCTCCTCCCCACACTTCCACTCTCATCATGCTACCCCTTTTCGCTTTTGCTCCATATGTTGCAGCAGTAATAAGCACATTGTTGTAAGTCCAACAGAAACAACGGCCATCGCCATGCCTATAGATACTTCACCCTGTTCAAATTGAGCGAAAATAAAAGTTGCTGACGTTTCTACTGATGGAGGTAATACGAGAAGCGATGCTACTAACTCTCTTATCGAAATTGTAAATGTCATCGCCCATCCAGCAAGAATGCCTGGGATAATAAGAGGCAATATTATTTTTCTAAAAATATAAATGTAATTTCCAGAAAAAACACTTCCTGCCTGCATGAGAGAATCATCAATTTGTCCGAGTGATGATTTTACATATTGCACCGTGTAAGGTAAAAACAGAACAACATACGTTACGATAACCATGATTGGTGTATTGTAAATTGACATAGGCATATATGGTGAATTCCAAAATAGAATAAGACCTACAACCATAACGATTCCTGGTACCATATTCGGTAACATACCGCACATATCAAGCCATTTTTCAGAGGTTTTTTTCCCCTTTCGAATCATAAGTGCCAAAAAGACTCCAATCATTACCGCAATAATCGCTGTTACGAGCGAAAAAAGAAAACTATTCCATAAAGCCTCTAATCCCGGAGATCCCATTGTAAACAATGCCTCATAATGGCTTGTTGTAAAGTTACTTACATGTAATCCGCCGCCTCTTAATTTTGACAAAGAAGCAATAAGTATAGAAAAGTATGGAATTCCAATTGATACGATTAATAAACCAATTACATACATCCATGCTACAACGCGCGTAAATATAGACAAAGTATATCTTTTAGATTTCACACCTTTTCCACTAACCATTGCATATGAATACTTTCGATTCAATACATTTTGCATATACCAAATAAGCATACAAGCACTAAGTAATAAAGAAGATAATGCTGTTGCACTACTAAAATCAATTGGCCAACTCGAAATAAATTTATGGATTTCTGATGTTAACACGTGGAATCCTATTCTACGTCCGAATGTAGCCGGTGTTCCAAATTCAGCAATCGTCTTTACGAAAATGAGTAAAGCACCCATTACATAACTTGATACTAATAACGGCAATATTATTTTTCTTAAACGATAGAAAAAACTTCCGCCATGAACTGCTGCAGCTTCTTCTTTACTACTCCCAATCTGAAGTAACGTGTTTTTCAGCATGAAATACAGGAATGGGAATAAATGCAGACTCATAATTAAGACCATACCTCCTAAACTAAAAAACAATGATGAAACTGTCTTTAGCATCGGAAAAAATTGTTCAAAATAGCCGTTAGGTTGCATGAACAAAATCCAGCCCATTGATCCAATATACGGCGGTGTCATAAATGGAATCATAAAAACAATATCTAACTTACTATACTTTCCTACATCTGTTTTGCTCATAATAAACGCCAATGGAAATGCAAATATTGTAGCTCCTATTACAACGAGTACACCTAGAAGCAGCGAATTCAGAAAAATCCCAGCTAATCCACCACTCTGCATCACTTCAAAAGGCTTTAAAAAGTTCCAACTGCTATTTTCATATATACTAGAAAATAAAATAAGAAAAAGGGGAATGACGATTAACATCGCCACAAGCAATAACGCTACCGTCATTCCAACTTGTCTTACTGATACGAATCGATTTACCATGGAATCACCATCTTATTGAAATACTTTCTTAAATTGTTTTCCTATTTCATCTTGCTCTTTCTCAACTGTTTTCCAATCAATATTTAATACTGGAATCTCTTCTACATTTGGTCTATTTTCAGCTTTTATATCTGTTCTACCAGGCAATAAATACGCTTTAGAAACTTGTTTTTGTACATCATCGGATAATAAATAATCAATAAACTCTTTTGCGCCTTCTACATTTTTACTATCCTTCATAATCCCCGCTGCGCGTGGACTAATAACTGTTCCGCTTTTTGGATATACGATATCAACAGGTTCACCCTTTGCTTTTGCGCTGTACGTCATATAATCAACACCCGCAATTACCATATCTTTCGCACCTGTTACAACTGGGTCTAACGCTTCCTGATTTGCTCCTGCTACTGTAACTTCATTTTTCTTAAGTTGTTCAAATAAATTCCATCCATCTTTTCCATTCTTTTTCACATATCCAGTTACAAAGTCTAGAGCTGAACCTGAAAGTGCTGGATCTGGAAGATTCACTTTTCCTTTCCATTCCCCTTTCGTTATATCGCTCCAATCTTCAGGCGCTGTCTTCACATTTTTTGTATTGTACACAATCCCTAATGCTGAAGCACTATACCCGAAATAATGTCCTTTATCATCTGACCATTCAGAACGCAGCTTATCAGCTTGTTTCGCTTCTTTATAAGCTAACGTTTGACCCTCTTCCTTTAATCCTTCCATCGCTGGTAATGATGCAAGTACGACTACATCAACGACTGGATTTTTCTTTTCAGCTTCCATTCTCGCTAAAATTTTACCAGTTGTCCCTTGAAACATTTCCACCTTTATACCAGTTTTCTTTTCAAAGTCTTTTTGAATTTTTTCTGCTAACCCTTTTGGCCCTGCACTATATACAACAATTTTCTTTTCAGTCGTATTTTTACTTTTTGCATCTGCATTGCCTGTCTTTGAACTACACCCTGTTACTACAGCCGAAAATAATAAAGTACATACAAATAAAGACTTAAGCGAACTGAATTTCTTCATATGATTCTCCCCCTATATGATGAATACATTTTTTTGGCACATATAACGATACTGGTTTACCGATGCTTAATTTACTATTGTGATAAGCTGTCCATATTCCGAGTGCCCCCATGTTTACTTTTATTTCATACCGTTCTCCTACATATGTAACGTGCTTAATTTCACCTGTATACATTTCGCACACTTCATTTTTCGTCCAGCTCACATGCTCTGGACGAACCATTTTTTTACCCTCTACAAGCCAATTCGCCTTACCAACAAATTTGGCAACAAATTCATGAGACGGTTTCACATAAATATCTTCCGGTGTTCCTTTTTGTAATACTTCTCCTTGTTTCATGACAATAATTTGGTCTGACATTGACATTGCTTCTGTTTGGTCGTGAGTGACATACAGTGCAGTTAAATCAATGGAATGAACGATATCCATAAGCTCTATTCTCATTTCTTCTCGCAAAATTGCATCGAGTGCACTTAGCGGTTCATCAAACAAAATAAAATGAGGTTTTGTTACAATTGCTCTAGCGAATGCGACACGTTGTTGCTGTCCACCAGAAAGTTCGTGTGGATACCTTTTCTCCATACCTTGCAGGCGAACTCGCTTTATCGCATCTTCTACTTTTTCTCGCAATTGATTCGTTTGCTTTGTAGCTCTTAAACCAAATGCAACATTTTCAAAAACAGTCATGTGCGGCCATAAAGCAAAATCTTGAAATACCATACCGATATTCCGTTCATGAGGAGATGTCTTTATCTTTTTTGCAGCAGAATACATGCACTGGTCTCCAAAATATATTTCTCCCTTATCCGGTTCTTCAAGCCCTGCTATCATTCTAAGTAAAGTTGTTTTCCCACACCCCGAAGGTCCTAAAAGTGTAGTAAATTCCCCTTGTTTCATTACAATCTGCAACGGCTTTAACGCCTGTATTTTTCCAAATGTCTTTTCTAATCCACTAATTGTAATATCCATTGCTTCACCTCTCTCCCCTCATTCTTAACCTGCTTTCATTCTATATGGAAGATTTATACTGAATGTTAATGTACTGTAAAGATTAAATTAAAAAACTTCTAATAAACTATTTATTTCTATAGATTTTTTCTATAGTTAAAATAAAAAAGGCGGCAATTCATAATGAATCTCTTAAAATTAGAAATTGTAGTACTTATTAAGAAATACAAAAAGCTTACAATCGTTGCAGAAAAACTTGGCGTTAAACAACCAACTATTACATTTCATATAAAAAGCTTAGAAGAAGAACTCGGTGTATCTCTATTCGAATTACGTTCTGGAAGGTATTTCTTAACAGAGGCTGGTGAGGCTTTGCATCATTATGCTTCTAAAATAGATGCACTTATGAAAGAAGCCAGACGTGTCACGCAAGAGTTTAAAGATTTTCATAAAGGTGCTATAACAATCGGCGCTAGTTATGTACCAGCGACTTATCTTTTACCAGAAGTCGTTCATCAATTTCAATGTGAATTTCCCAATATAAAAATAACGCTACTAGTGAAAACAGCCCCTGAAATTCGAATGATGCTACAAAATCACGAAATCGATCTTGGGATAATTTCCGCTGCTCCATTTGATGAACCACTTTTAAAACAAACGAATATAATGCCCGATACACTTGTTCTTGCCTTTTCCAAAGAACATCATTTTTCAAAGAAAGACAATGTATCGTTACAAAATATCGAAAAGGAACGCATACTATTGCATCGTAATCCATCTACAACGAGAGATTTACTTACACAATGGACGTTGGCGCACAACATTACATTCCAATCTGAAATTGAATTAGACTCATTAGAAACGATGAAACAAATTTTAAAATATGGTAATGGAATTGCCTTTATTTCTAAACTTGCTATCGAGCAAGAAATACAACGAAATGAGCTATGCTATATACCAATCCCTGAATTTGAATTTCAGCGTAACATTTATACGATTCATCATGAGGACAGATGGAATTCTAAAATCATTTCTTTTTTACTACAGAGCATCACTTCATTTGCAACAAAAAATTAAAAGGCTGTCGTTATGCACGACAGCCTTTCAAACTATAAATCTATTTATTTTTCTTTGCCTCAATTTTTGCTTGCGCCTCTTCAGCCTTATCTAATGCTTCTGATACTTTCTTCTCTTTTTCTTTCACTTCATCTATACTATCGACAGCTTTAATAATTTTATCGATTCCTTCTTCTTCTACCTTTCTACGCTTTGCCACTCTTTCATTTACTTTCTCTTCCACATCTTTTGCTTTTTGAAGCATATTCTCTGCATTTGATGTTACAGCTTTTTCAAGTTCAGCATCTTTTTTCTTTTGTAACACTTCATTTGCAATGTCTTTCGCTTCTAAATACTTACCATCTTTTAATGCTGTTGCTCCGTGATCCATTTTCTCAGCAACTTCTTTATATGATTTCGCTTCATTTCCTGATTTCTCTTTTTCTGCTTTTTCAAACCACATTGTTGCATCACTATACTTTTCATCTTTCAATGATTGCATACCTGTTTCAATATATGTGTCATAATTGCTACATCCAGCCATTACGACTAATAGAAAAAGCATAACAAAACTTAATTTTTTCATGCTGTTGTCTCCTTTTCTTTGCAAGCTCACTTTACTTTAACATACATGAAAAAGAGTTTCAAAAACTAAAATACTAATTTAGTCATTTTTATAATGATAAGTCAAATTTTTATTATTTTTAAGCGGACACATCTACTTGTTTTTTCGCCATATGTTGCTTTACTCCAACTAATACAACTAACAATAACCCTCCGCCTATTGTCATCATAACAATGCTAGTTGGCAACATATCTAATAGTAGTCCATATACAATCATACCAAGTGGTGCGATTGCAGTCGCAATTGTTTCAAGTAGGCCAAACACACGCCCTAGGTAGCTCGGATCTGTCGTTTTTTGCATATGTACTTGCATTGGAATGTTTACAATCATAATTGCTATACCAGTTAACATCATAAAAGCAATATAGTAAATAAAACTTGCTACTTTTGGAATGATAACTAACAACGGAAAGACTGTACATAAACTTAAACCTGCAAACAAAAACAGTCCAGTATAAATAGAACGAAACGGATTATTCACTTCTTTACGCACTGATAAAGCAATCGCTCCCATTAGCATCCCGACTGCTAACATTCCCTCTACAGTACCGAGTTGCTTTGAAGATAAATGCAATGTATGGACGATAATGTACGGAAGTGCAACTGTTAGACCACACGCAAAAAAGTTTACCCACAATGCTATTTTCATTAAACCATATATTTCACGTTGTCTTTTTACATATAAAAAACCTTCTTTTATACTCGTCAAGAAATGCTCTGTACTTTCAGCCGCTTCTTTTTTATATAAATCAAATACGATAAATAATTGCAAAATAACCGCTAAAAAGAACGTAATGCTATTTAATAGGAAAAACGATTTAATTGAAAAGAAACCATATACAACTCCGCCAATAATCGGTCCTAAAATATTTGATAAAGAAGCCGCCGTTTGATTTAAAGCACTCGCTTTTTGAATACGTCCTTCATCTACTAAACTCGGAATAGACGAAGTTAATGCAACAGAATAAAAACTTGCACAAATTGATAATAATGCTGCTGAAATATAAATAAAAAGAAGTGATGGCCCAAATATAGTAGCAAGAATAAACATACTAAGCATCGTTAAACTACTTAATAAATCAGTACCAATGACAAGCCATTTTCGATTCACACGGTCTGCTACAGCACCAGCAATTGGGCCACAGATCATCCTTGGAAGTGATCCGCAAACGAGCGTAATTGCAAAACCCATCCCTGAACCAGTAGTCTTTAATACATATAACCCCATTGCGAACGTATAAATACCTGCGCCTAATAAAGACGTCATTTTTCCAATCATCATTAAAATGATATTTCTAGTTGCAATCTTCATTCTTGAATCATGTTTTCCTATACTTATATCTCCCATTTTTGACTCTCTCCCCTTAAAAGTTAAATTGTGTTAAACTTATTATATAATCAACTTTCCAATTTTCACAACAAAAAGTTAAATACAATTAAACTTTTTAAATATAAAGGAGCAATAATATGGCAACTCTCGGTGAAAAAATTAAAGCATTACGAAAAGATAAAAAGCTTACGCAAACAGCACTGGCAGGTTCGGAACTGACAAAAAGTATGCTTAGTCAAATTGAAAATGGAAAAGCTACACCTTCTATGAAAACATTACAATATATTGCGGAAAAACTTGAATGTGAAACGAGCTTTTTATTAGAAGAAGATGAAGAAGAAATTGTGGAACTCATTCAAAAAATGGAGCCATTAATAAAATCAAATAAATGCGATGAAGTATACAAGACTTTACTACCTATCGTTCAAAAAGAACTACCCCTTACTTTAAACACAGCACGTTTATATAAACAGTTCATAACTGGAGCGGCCATTATGAACGATTATAATATTGAATATTACGTTGAAACAGCTGTTTCTATATTTGAAAAATATACTTTGTATCGTGAAAGTACTGAAACGAAACTACTGTTTTACTATATGCTCTACAAACGGAAAAAATATAAAGAATGTTTACAGTTGATTAGCAGAATTCGCGATGAATATAAAACGAAGAATTTAGAAATGGATCTTATTACACATATACAATTATACTTAAAAGAAGCAATTATTTTACTCGCATATGGTAATTATGAAAAATGTGAAAAAACCATTTTAGATGCACTTGCATTTTCAAAAAAACATCAAGTGTATTATAAAACAGATGAATTTTACCGTATTTTATCTTATCAAAAAATCATTACAACCGATAAAGAACGATATTTATATTACATAAAAAAATCGGAGCAATTTGCCATTTTTACAGAAGATACTTTATCCGCTGCAAATATAGATATATTAAAAGCTTATTACTACAATACCGTTACAAACGAATATACAATTGCATTAGAACATTTAGAACAATTCCGAGAAAAACTAAAAGATGTACCGATTTTTCAAGAAGATGGATTGTATTATCTTGAAAAAGGAAAATCTCTGTATGGTTTAAAACGTTACGAGGAAGCTTTGGAAACATTAAAACGTGCTAATATTCCAGATTATATGAGTCATCCACTTGATCAGTCATGGTTATTAACAGCTGGCTCATATCGTGCCCTGTGTCATATAGAACTTCAAGATAAACCAGCTGCTCTGAAAGAAGCAAAAGAAGCAGTTCAAACGATAGATGGTTATCCTGATTCCATCTTTTCTTCATTTATTAAAGAAACATTACAAATAATACAAAAACTTTAAGAATGTCTCTAAATGGTATATTATTCCTCTTTTTTAGCAAAGATAATAATGATGGGAGGAATATAAATGAATATACAACGTGCAATAGAGCTTTCTGTGTCAGCGGAACAAGCCAATGTCAGTTTTCAAGGCATGCCTGTTATGATTCAACACGTCGATGAAAGCAATGAAACCGCCCGCATATATGAAGTAAAAAACCCAGGACGCGAATTAACTGTTCCAGTTAATAGCTTAGAGGAAATATAAGAAATGCCACTTCTCTTTTGAAGTGGCATTTTTCTTATTTCAGATTACTTATTATAAATTTCTTCAATCTTTTATTTTACATGAGCTGAAAAAATAAGAATTTTCTACTTCTTTTCTTTTTATGACCTGCTAAAATACAAACTATGGATTAATTATTCGTACTATACATTAAGGAGGAAAAATAATGGCATCTAATTTAGAAAAAAACAAGCCTTATTATGCAGTTATATTCACTTCTAATTTATCAAATGATACAACTGACTATAATACCGTTGCCGAAGAAATGGAGAAACTTGCAAAGCAACAATCTGGATTTTTAGGTGTAGAAAGTGCACGAGGTAATTCTGGAATCGGAATAACAATTTCTTATTGGGAATCACTTGATGCGATTGAAAATTGGAAAAAGAACGCCTTACATAAAGAAGCGAAAAAAAGAGGTCGTGAGCAATGGTATGAAAACTTCCACCTGCGTATCTGCCTTGTTGAGAAAGAATTTAAGTTTCAAAGAGGCACAATATAACTATGAAGAAAAAAGTAGCTCTCGTTATTGTTCATGAAATATATGGTGTGAACGACCATATGCATCACGTTACCAACCACTTTACTTCATCTCATATAGACGTATTCTGTCCTAACCTTCTACAATCGCAACATGCATTTCATTATAGTGATGAAGAAAAAGCATATGAACATTTTGTAAATCATATTGGATTTGATTATGGAAAAAAGCAAATTGAAGAATTCATTTCTCATCTTTCTAGTAGTTATACACATATTGGTCTTATCGGCTTTAGCGTTGGAGCTACCGTCTCATGGCTATGTAGTAACAATCCGAAAATAGATTTTATTATCGGATGTTACGGTTCTCGTATACGCGACTATGTTCACATAAAGCCTACATGCGCTACACTACTTATATTTCCTGAAAAAGAAGCTAGTTTTTCAGTATCCTCTTTAATTCAAACATTGCAGCAACAAAAAAATCCTTTATTAGAAATAAAACAACTACACGGTGAACATGGATTTCTAAATCCGTACACTGAAAAATATAACAGGCACTCTACAAAACAAGCATACAATTTAATAGATTTATTTCTTGTAAAGTAAAACTTCAATCAATGGGGGATGTTCATCCCCCACCTAATCTCTTTTCTTACGTTGAGTTTTAAGGTGTGGGTCTTACTGCCCATGCGTGATAAAAACAATCTTATAAAGGAGAATCAAATGACGCTGACATTACTCTTACTTATTTTCATACTCATTGCCTTTATCTCAGCGCTAACTATCATTTTTAAAACCGTAAAAAAAGGGAGATTTTTCAACCGCCCCTACCTACAATCTATTATCATTTGCATTTTATTTTTTACTAATTGGATCTTATATGTAACAACTTCTTATTCGTTACTCCCCGAGAAAGTTAGCGAGTTCATATTCCTGCCCATTTGGTTTTTCCTTTGTATTTTAGGATTTATCGCTTTTTGGCACGAATGGAGAAATAATCGTGTGTTCTCGATATGTATTGGTTTTCTTTCCTTTATTAGTTTTCTATTTTGGTTATTGTTGTTAGTTCTTTCGGGGATGTAATAGAAGAAGGAAGAAAAGCCAACTTTCAACTTTTCTTCCTTCTATGTTTACCTTTAGCTTTCACTGTCACTGATTCACAAGGTGTATAATATATTTGAGGCGTCGCCTTATCAACAAACATCATAAATGTAATAAAACCGAGAATAAAGAAAATAAACAACGTTAACAAAATTGCTCCTATCGTTAAAAGTATCATAACACCACCCCTATATTTTTCATGTTATTACACTTTTCGCTATTATATGAGCGTAATCCTTTTTAGAAAAAGAAACGTAACAAAATAATCACAACCACTCCCGTTAATACTGTACCTAATAAACTACGAGTATATATTGCAACAAGAAATGTTGGGATTGCTGTAATAAGATAATCCCACTGCATCGTCTCATGCATAAATAAAACTTGTGCTAAAAGCGCTGCTAATATCGCAATTGGTATGTAATTTAACCATTTTAAACCCCAGTCAGGAATTTGTAGTTTGCTAAATACGAGTAGAGGTAAAATACGTGGCACGAGTGTAACAGCTCCTGCTGCTAGTAAAAGTAATAATACATCTAATCTCATTTCCATTTTTCAATCACCACTCCAATCGTCGCAGCTAGTAATGTTGCGATAATAACCGCTATACTATCTGGCATAAATAGGTGTGAAACGTATGCGATAATAATCGATACAATTGCAACACTTAAATGAATTACTAGTTTTGGTTTACTACTTATGAGCTGAAGAACAAATAATCCGATAAACATCGCTGGTAATGCATAATCCATCCCGTATGTATGTGGATCTGGTATCCACTCACCAAATAGCCCACCAATAATGGTAGCAAGTATCCAATTTAAATACGCTGTTACGTTAAGCCCAATCATCCATCTTTCACCTAAATATCCTTTTTGCGCTGCATGCTGCACTGCAACGCCGAAAGTTTCATCTGTAATTTGCGAACCGATGATTAAGTTTTTAAATAGAGGAATTTTCGTAAAGTACGGTGCAAGCGCTGCGCTCATTAATAAATGGCGTAAATTAACAAAAAATACAGTAAAAATAATTGCGGAAGCAGGAGCACCGGCTGCATACATACCAGCTAATATAAATTGGGCAGAACCTGCATAAATTAAAGTGGACATAAATGCAATTTCAATGATAGAAAAACCTGCTGTTTTTGCAATTACACCAGCTGCTATACCGATGCTCAAGTAACCAAATACAGTTGGTAAACAATCTTTTACTCCTTGCTGAAATGTATCATCGCTCTGCAAAGCTACATGTGCCTCAGCTTTACTCATCTCTATCATCCTCCATTCCTTCTAAAGTTCGTTTTCCTGTTACGACATGAACTAAATCTATATTTTCACGCCATAACGTATCTAACTTATCAGCTCCAAATTCCTTTGTGATTTCCTCAACCATAATATCGTGGCGCACATACTCTGTAGCAACGAGAACTAGCGCTGGGTCATACGTTGTAACAGCCCATGAAGTGCTATCATTTGAGAAGTTCGCAATTAATACTTCCTCTCCATCACGAGCAATAACAGTTAAATGACCACCCATTCTCTTTTCAACAACGTGGGGCGTCATATAATTATGATGAAACGTGGCTCCTATTTTTGTTTCTGTAGCTCCAAATAAGATTGAAAATATATGTACGCCTTCCTCTTCCTTTTGATGAATGTATGGCTCAATTTCATGCACTTGATCTTCCCATACAGAAATCCATAATTCTTCCTTTGCCCTATTAATTATATTGCATATTTCTTTTAAAACACGATCATTTGAGCGAATATGCGAAATTACATCTATTTGTCGCTCTTGTTCTAAACAATTTAGTTTCTCATCTAAAAATTCAAAGGATTTTTCAAAGTCTTTTCGCATTCGATTCATTAATTCGGTAGCTGGTACTGGTACATATTTAACTGGTTCAGAAGGTACAATATGCACCGCTCCTTTATCCATTAACTTACCGAGTACCTCGTAAATCATAGAACGAGGTACTCCTGTTTGTTTACTCACTTCATAGCCTGTTACTGGGGAGTGTTTTAACAATCCAATATACGCTTTACATTCATACTGGGAAAATCCTAACTTTTGTAATTCCTTTATAATTTCATCCATCGGTAACCCCTCACAATCTAAATCGCCCTTACTTCAAAACGACGATTTTGCTTCCCTTTACTTTTTACTTTATCAATAACAAGTGTTCCTATTTCACTCGTATTTTTCACATGTGTGCCTCCACAAGCTTGTTCGTCTAAATTTTCAATTGTAACAATGCGGATTTCTTGGATAGTAGTTGGCAGGAGATTTATTGCTGTTTTAATCATTCCTACAGCATTTTCTGCTTCTTCGCGGCTCATATAGCGAGTGGAAATTTCTTTATTTTGCTCAATAAGCTTATTCACTTCCTCAACAATTTCTTCTACTTCCACGCTTGATAACTCTTGTAACTCATTAAAATCGATACGGGCTTTATCAGGATAAATTTGGTTTCCGGTGCATAGTGCTCCATACTTTTCATAAACAACAGCTCCGATAAGATGCAGTAACGAGTGATGACGTCTTTCCCAATTCATCTCTAATTTAACTGGACCTAATTTTACTTGAGCTTCATCTTTTATATAGTGAACTATTTCTCCCTGCTCCTTCTTTACTTTTTCAACTTCAAATACAGACCCATCTTGTACAATGACACCCGTATCACATTCCTGCCCTCCACCAGTTGGATAAAAAACTGTTTCTTTTAGAAATACTTTATTCCCTTCTACTTTTATCACTTCTGTTTCGCAACTCGTTTTGTATGCATCTTCTAAATATAATGCCGTTGTCATACTCTCACCTCTTTAGTAGTTATAGTTATACCTACTAATATAAAAAATAACATTCATACAGTCAACTTATATTTCAGAATTTTTAATTTTAAACAAAAAAAGCCTTTTACAATAAGGCTTTTTTCTACATGCTATTATTTTAACTGTAAAGTATTTAATATGTTCCCCGCCAAATGCTCCCGTAAAGTAGAACCTGTATACTCTTCCCTAAATACACCCGCCTTCACAAATAAAGGGATGACTTCACTAAAGAATAGATTTAGTGACTTTGGAGGTCCTCCTGGAATAGCAATAAATCCATCTAACGCCCCTGCCTCAAACCTATCCATAATTTGCTTCGCAACGTCCTGTGGTGTACCAACCGCAACCCAATGAGCCGATCCAACAACTTCTGGTCGTTCTAGTATTTGTTCAACTGTTGGTTCATTTTTAATAATGAAGTTCCGTAATAACTCGGCATGAGTTTTACTACGTACAGTTTGATCCCGACTCGGCAGCATCTCTTCTGTAATTTTACTTTCTTGCGGAATCCCTCTCGCATCTAATCCGAGAACCATTTCAAGTAACGCATATCTCTTCTCTTTTGTGAGATGTTGATGAGCTTGCCTATGCATTTCTAACGCTTCTTCATATGTATCACCTATAAAGAAATATAATCCAGGTAATACGCGTATAGCATCTTGCTTTCGGCCATGTTTTTCTGCTCTTCTTCTTAAATCTTGACGAAGTTCAATACCTGACTCTATATCAGGCGTTGCAGCAAAAATTGCATCAGCAACAGAAGCAGCAAAATTCCGACCAGACTCTGAAGCACCGGCTTGAAATAATGGCATTTCTCCTGATATATGCTGCGGAATATTAAGTGGACCTTTTACCTTAAAGTACTCACCATTATGCTCAATAGGCTTTACCATCTCTCTAATAACATCAGGATTATCTACTTTCAATACTTCATTAGGGTGACTCCTCCAAAGTTTTCTTACTAACTCTGTACATTCTGCCGCTTTCGCGTATCGTTCCTCAGATGATGGCATCCCTTCCTCACCAAAGTTTTCAGCACCGTCAATGGATGTAACAATATTCCACCCTACTCGGCCGTTACTAATCCAGTGTAACGATTGTAATTGCCTTGCTAATATATATGGTGGATAAAACGAAATTGAAGCAGTTGTAACGACTCCAATTTTTTCTGTCGCATAAGCAATAGCAGTAAACAGTAACGTCGGGTCTAAAATGACACTCCCTTTATTACGAGCAATTAAATCTGGGTGCGCCACTAAATAATCGGCTTTAAAAACAAAATCTAACTTAGCCTTTTCTGCCTGTAGTGCCAACTCTACTTGTTCATCAATTCCGGAATTAAACTCATTCTCTTGTTCTTTCTTTCTAGAAATTAAACATAATCCAATGCAAAGTTGATTATTTGTAGACATATATACACCATCCCCTTGTTTTTAATTCACTTAGTTAAACAAATGTTGCTGTCATTATGAAATTCTATTCTTATGAAAACAGATAAGGTGATATTGATAATCATTATCATTTTATGATGTAACTGTAATAAAAGCAATAACAAAAAAGACTCCCACTTTTGGAAGTCCTTTATCTCAATATTTCATTCGCTTCTTTTTCATAAATTTTATCAAATGACGTCATAACACGCTGTGATGCTTGAATCATCTTTTGATCTGTCATAAGATCTGCCATCTCTTTCGTCATATCAACATTTGAATTTTCTAGCATATGATTTTTTACTATTCCTGTTCCGTTCGGTAAATTAGCAATGTTTCCTTCTGCTAGTGTAAAGCTTTTATTTTCACGTTGTACGAGACGAGCATTCGTTTCTGCATCTACTGTTTTTGTTTGTAAACGAGCAATATTATTTTGTGTTACTTCATCATATAATGTACCGTCTGCTTGTACAGCAACCTTTGCTCCTTCTGGAATACGAATACGCTCATTATTCTCCCCCATTACGAAAGCACCAGATGACGTTTGTAAATAACGATCACTATTTAATGTGAAACTACCATCTCTCGTTAAAAACGTTTCATCATTTTTAGAAGTAACGAAAAATGATGTTGTGCCGGCCGCGCCGTCATCTAAAAAGAAATCTGTAGCGCTATTTGTCATTTGTATATTTCCTTGTACTAAATTCACATGCGTTGCAGCTGGTACTACAGCGTAATCGACCGAACCGATATTTGTTACCGCCCCATCTCCGCGGCGATATGTGTCTTGTACATCAAATACTTTAGACGTCATATTTTCTGCTTTAAATCCTGTCGTTTGAGCATTTGCAACGTTATTCGAATGAACATTAATGCGCTGCATGTAATTCATCATGCCCATAGAACCTATATAAAGACCGTTCATATTCGTTTGAATAAGGCAAGCGCCTTATTCTTCACCTCTTTTCTACGATGTTTGTAACATTTGTTTTGCTAAATGTTCAGCTGTAGCGATATGTATATTTTTCTTTATGTCTTGGCCATCTGTCATTAATACAATAGGAGCTGATGATACTGCTGGAATTTTCAACAATTCGCCACTACTTGCTGTTTCATCAAATTTCGTAAACACAATACCATCTATATGAATATCTTTAAAGTTTGTAATAATTTCAATCATATCTTTACTTTTCATTGAAGCTGATAACGTTAAACAAATATAATCTGGTTCTACTTGTCCCATCGTTTCAATCATTTCTTCCACTGTTTCTGACGTACGATAATTTTTCCCTGCTGTATCAATTAAAATATAATCGACGCGTGCTTCTTCTTTAAAATACGTAAGCGCTCTTGTCATTGCAGCTTCATCACGCACAGCAATTACTTCAGATCCAATTGTCTTTACGTTATCTTGCAATTGCTGCACTGTCCCTATGCGTGAATGATCTGTCGTTATAAAACCAACTGTTTTGTTCTTACCGTGAAATTGCCATGCCATTTTTGCAAGCGTCGTCGTTTTACCAACGCCAGTTGGACCGATTAATGCAATTGTTTGTACTTCTTTTTCAAAGACGTTTTCCGTATTGAAATGAGATTTCATATCTTCCAATATGTACCTGATAACTTCTTCTTCCGTAATCATCGTTGCATTTTCAAACTTTATTTTTAACTTTTCAGCATATGCATAAATGAAATATTGTTCCACATCGTTTTGTTCTAGCATCCGAATTACTTTTTGAATAATAAACGGTACAGATTCTTGATTTTCTTTCTTTGGAACTACTTCTTCTTTCTTTACCGGAACGACTTGTTTCACAACTTTTTTCTTTTTCGGTACTTTCGTTTCTTTCGTCTGTTTCACCACGACAATTCCTTTTTCAAACAGCTTTAATAGTTTTTCTTTTTTTCTTGCCCATTCTTCACTATTTCCTGTTTGCATTGCCGCGTATGACATAGAAGTCGTTACGTTTTCTAAATTGTGCAGTACTGATTGAATTCCATTCGCCTTCACAATTTGTTCTGAAGGATCATTCACAACATCCATTAACTGTTCATGAAATTGAGCTGTACCTTCATTCACTTCTTCCTGTTTGTCTTCTGGAAAAGCAACTAACATTTCATAATCCTTTTTCCAGAAAAACGGTATATTTCGTTTTACACTTTCATCGACAACGTAATAATAATCTGTACCATATTGGTCAAATAACTTTCGATACAATTCATTTTTCGAAGCTGCTTTTATTCGCATTAACGCTTCTTTCTTTTCTGTACTTTCCATTACTTCACCCCCTACTATTCAATATAGGCAATTTGATCCACAACAATTTCTGGTGCTAATTCGCTAATACAAAGTACTTGTGCTTCTACTTGATAACGTTCTAGCAGTCTTACAATTGCAAATCTAAAATCTTTTCTACGTGTTAATAACACTGGTTCTCTTCCCATTAAACGTGCTTGCTTAAAGACGCGCTGCACTTGCTCAACGACACGTGTTTCTAAATCTAAATCCCAGTTTAACAAGTAACCTTGATATGAATTATTCACAACATCCGCATCTAACTCAATTGAATCAGAGAAGAGCGCTGCATAAATTTTTCCGTCCGGATTTTTCGCATTTTCACAAATAACTTTTGAAATACATTCACGAACAAATGATGTCACACCATCAACGTGATTTTGATACACTTCTTTTCCGTCAATAATACCTTCAATAATTGTTGGTAAATCACGAATAGAAATACCTTCTTTTAGAAGTTGTTTAATAACATTTTGAACGAGTGATAAATCAATTTCTTTCTTCTTAATCTCTTCTAATAGAATGCCATTATCATTTTCAAGCGAGTTAATTAAGTCTTTTACATGTTGGCGCTGAATTAATTCATGCAGATTACGCCTTACGACAACATCTAAATGTGTAATTAATATGCTAAGTGGCTCTAACACTTGATAGCCTTTCATTTGTGCATCTTGCACCATATGCTCTAAAATCCAATATCCATCTTCGCCGAAAATTGGATCTTTCGCTGGTTCTGCATCTAAATCAGCCATTACGTTCGGTGTTTTTAGTGCTAATAAATAACCTGATTTTAAAACACCTTCAGCCGCCTTAGCACCTTTAATACGAATAATGTAACGACCACGTGGTCTAAAGCTCGTATTATCTTTAAAGTTAATTCCAGGAACGTTAATACCGAGGTCAGTAATAATTGACTTCCTCATAAGAACAACTTTATCACGAGCTGTTTCCCCGTTAATTTTCTGCTTTACAAGTGCTGCTAAATCTAAACCGAGTTCTACAATAATCGGATATTTATCCGTAAATACTCCGAATGAATCTTCCACTTGTTGTAATTGCTCATCTTCGCCTTGAATCATTTCTAATTCTTTTTGAAGCTCGTCTTCTTTTTCTTTCTTTATTCGATTTTTATTACGAATGCCTAAGAAGATAATCGTTCCACCAACGAGTGCGAATGGTAGAAACGGTAGCGGAGTAAAAATACCCATTGCGATAAATAAACCACCTAGTGCATATACAACGACTTCATGCGCTAATAACTCTTTAAAGATACCTTCTGTTACTGTATCCGGTGAGCCGTCAAATACACGCGTTACGATAATACCTGTTGAAATTGCAAGCATTAATGAACCGATTTGGTTTACGATTCCGTCACCGACAGTTAACTGTGTATAATGAAGAGCTGCATCTGCAAAGCTCATTCTTTGCTGCATCATGCCGACAATTAAACCGAAAATAATGTTTACGAATAAAATGACAATCCCGAAAATAACGTCCCCTTTAATGAACTTCCCGGCACCATCCATCGCTCCGTAAAACTCTGTTTCCATATTTAATTTTTTACGTTTTGCCTGTGCATCTTTTTCTGAAATAATACGCTGGTTTAAATCAGCATCGATAGACATTTGTTTCCCTGGTAAAGAATCAAGTGTAAAACGAGCTGCTACTTCAGCTGTACGAGATGCACCGTTTGCAACGATAAACTGGAATATGATTAAAACTATAAAAATAACGATACCAATTAATAAGTTCCCGCCAATTACGAACTGGCCAAACTCTTCAATAACATGACCCGCATTTCCGTCTGTTAAAATCGCTCGCGTCGTCGAAACGTTAATCGATACGCGGAAAATCCCGATTAATAACAACATCGTCGGAAATGACTTTAACTCATCCCACTCGTTAATACTTGTCGCTCGCATATAAATAAGCACTGACATACTTAGTAGAAAAACGATAACGATATCAAGTATAAATGGTGGAAGTGGAATTAAGAGCGCCACAACGAATGACGCTGCTAAAAAGATAGAAAAATAGGTTCTTGCAGAATCCATCTTAAACAAAGAGATCCCCTCCAAACGCGCTATTATACTTCAAGTTCATTCGTTTGAATTAAATAGCGCATAACTTCAATTACAGCTACGTATAAATCTTCAGGAATTGTCTCATCTTCCTCGACTTGATAATATAAAGAACGAGCAAGCGGACGGTTTTCCACCATTGGTATTTCATGTTCACGGGCAAGCGTTCGTATATATAATGCGAGCTCATCTTCCCCTTTTGCAACGACAATAGGCGCCGCATCAACTTGTTTATTGTACCGAAGCACCACTGAAATATGCGTCGGGTTGTTTACAATAAACGTTGCACCATCCATCTTCTTCGCGATTGTCCCTTGCAAGATCGCATGCATAAAGTTTTTTCGTTTCCCCTTTACTTGCGGGTCCCCTTCATTATCTTTATGCTCTTGTTTCACTTCTTCTTTTTTCATCTTAATATCTTGTTCATACTCCCATTTTTGATAAATGAAATCGATAATAGAAAGAACGATTAAAATAATTAAAATTGCTAAGAAGATAAATTTAATTTGCCTAATAATTTCAGTAAGTGACGCAGTCCAGTTAAATCCAATCATACTGACGATTTTCTCTAAATTCTTTTTAAAAAGAACGTACGAAACGTAACCGATTAATCCCATATAAAACAGTGATTTCAAAATATCTACTACACTTTTACGACTAAACAATCTCGTAAAATAGTTTTTCGGATTAATACGTGACGCTTTCGGTTTAATGACTTTAGAAGAAAATAGGAAGCCGACTTGAATCATATAATTGAATAAATGAAAAGCATATACGAGTATTAATATCGGAGCCGATACTTTCAGTAATAAAATCCCCATTAAATAAAAATACTCGGTTGAATCTGTATTTTTTCCAATTTGATCAAACAGCACCGCTACGGAATTCGCAATCTCAAACCCTAGCCAATCTCCGAAAAAGTAAACGACAACTGCTAATACGAGAATGGAAAATAAATTATTTAAATCTTTACTTCGGGCAATATTCCCTTCTTCACGCGATTTTTTACGCTTCTGCGGGGTGGCCTTTTCTGTTTTATTATCCTTTGCCATGCGCGTCCCCCTACTTCGTTAAGAAAAAGTTAAATAGTTTCGTATACTCTTCAAGTAATACATCCGTCATATTTTTAAACACATAACCGAGCATCGGTACACTCATCGCAATAAACAAAATACCACATGTAATTTTAATTACGTATGCATTCATAAAAACGTTTAATTGCGGAGCATTTTTTGCAATTAAAATAAGAACAAAGTTAATGATGAATAAACTTCCCATAAGCGGCAGAGCAATTTCAACCGCTGATGTGATCGCAAATAATAACGTTGCGAGTAGACTATCTAAAAAACTAGTCGTCAACAATTTTGAAATCGCCTCTGTATATTGAAACGACTTTAAAATCGTGGCAACGAAATAGTTAATGCCGCCAAGTGAAATAAAAATAATGAGAAAAAATATATCAAAAATGGTTGATAGTAAAGTAGACTGTGAGCCCGCATTTACATCAAACAAACTTGCTTGTGATAAACCGATATCAAAGTCTAAAATATGCCCTGCCATTTTCGGAATGTTCCACAGCATCTCTACAATTTTTGAAAGTGATAAACCAATTACAATTTGCGTTGCTGCATAAGCTGCAACGTCCCAAACTGTCTTGATTTGAGAGACATCCACTTGATCGGCCACTGTAATTGAAAGAGCAAGTCCAACTGTAACCTTCGCCATTGCTGGAATGGATCGGCCTGAGAAAAACGGTAGAAAATATAAAAATGAAGTAATGCGACAAAACGCAAAAAACGTCGCCGCCCATAATTCCATATTCATTTCAGTTCACCTATCTTAGTACGAACGCAATAGCGATGGGATTTTATCAAATAAATCTAAAATAAGCATCGTTAGCTCTTGGAACATCCACGGACCTAAAATGATAATAACGAGCACAATACTCGCCATTTTCGGTAAAAACGTCAGCGTTTGCTCTTGAATTTGCATCATTGCCATAATAACCGCGATAATAATAACGACAATCAGACTTACAACGGCAATCGGCATTAAAATCATAACCCCTTTATAAAAAAAGGTTTGGAAAATATCTATAATTGGTGACGTATTCATTTATATGACTCCTATCACATAGCATCAAGCGCTTCAGGCGACCGTCTTAAACATAATATCGACGATTTTTGTATATCCACCTAAATATACGAAAACGAGTATTTTAAACGGTAAACTTAAAATCATCGGCGGTACCATCATCATCCCGAGGTACATTAAAAGTGTACTAATAATCAAATCTATAAATACAAACGCTAAATAAATGAACATCCCTGTTAGTAAACCTTTTTGAATTTGCGTTAACGTAAAGGATGGTACAAGTGTAAATAAGGAAAGATCTTTCAAATCTTTCGGCAACTCTTCTCCGCGTACTTTCAGCATCATTTTCAAATCATGCTTATACGTATGCTTTGACATATATTCTTTCATAATAGGAGCTGTCGTTTCCGCAGCTTGACTTACTGTTATTTTCTCTTTCGTCATCGGATCCCACACATCGCTCTTCAGTTGCCCGAGTACAGGCTGCATCGTAAAGAGTGATAAAAATAATGCAAGTCCAACAAGCACTTGGTTTGGTGGTAAATTCATTACCCCAAGTCCTTGACGTGTAATCCCAAGAACGATCATAAAATAAGTAAAATGTGTAAATAATAGAACGATAGAAGAAGATAATGATAAAAGGGTAACGAGCGCAAATAGTTGTACACTTGAATTACTCGTAAACTCTTTTCCATTTTCGAAATTAATAAAACCGTTCGGGGCCGCATACGCTGGATTTACAAAAATAATTGAAAAAACGATAGAAAATACGAAAATAACGACTAATAATGATAACTGTTTCTTTATTCTCATGATGGATCCTCTACTTTTTTCGTTTCAGTCTTCACCGCGTCTTCTAGTGCTTGTTGAAACTGATTTCCTGTTCCGGTTAATTGCACAGACTGTACACCGTTATTACTAATAACAGTGAACACTTGCTTTCCGTCCACTTCAAATAAAAAGGCACTCGTTTGATGATTTAAATACACGCCGTCTTTTACTTGAATATGGCCATTTTCACCCTGCTTAAAAAACTGCTGTTTGCGCGTCTTTTTCGTCATATAATATGCACCGTAACCGAGCGCACCAAACAGTAAAACGACTTGAAATAAGGTCGTCATATACGACATATGACTCCTCCTCTACTCTTTATCTTGCATTTGACTTTGCGCTTTCATAAGCGCCGCTTGTTTCTTATCAGCTTCAATTTCAGAAATGATAATACCGAATTTCTCGTCCATTACAATTGCTTCACCGATGCCGACTTTCATATTACTTAAATACACATCTACTTTATGTCCTAAGTTTTTCTCTACTTCAAGAACATCGCCAACTTTTAACTGCTTTACATCACCGAGCGTAATAGATGACTTTCCAAGCTTTACACCAAGTTCAATCGAAATATCTGAAACAGTATCAATATGTGCTTTACCTGCTTCATTTCGCTTTCCTGCAAAATCTTCTAATCCCATTAATGACACAGGAGATACTTCATGCTTCATATGGATCCTCCTACTCTACAAAACTTTTAAATAGGAGCGCCTTACGCGTTCCATCTTTTCCAATAAAACAATTAAATTTATGCTTTCCATCTACATAACCAAGTAATTCATCCGAAACTTTCGTATGAAGCGGAATAATATCGCCTTCTTCAATTTGTTCAATCTCACTCATTGTCATTTTCTGCTCACCAATCGCAACATGAACAGGTTTGTGCACTTGATTTACTTTCACTTCCACTTCAGACGTATACTTCCTACGTTTATCCGAAGAATGTTCGACAATATTTTCAGACGTTAACTTATCCATAATTTCTTCAACAGATAAGAACGGAATCCCGATACGCACCGTCGTATTCCAGAAATCTGTTTTCATATTTACATTAAGTAATGAAATGATATCGCTCGCTGTCGTAATCTTTAGTGCATTCGGATCTGTTTCCGTCGTTACAAATTTCGGTTCAATCGCAACAACACTTTCGAATGATTGCTCTAAATTTTTACAAAGAAGCAAGAATATATTATCAAGCGTTAAAAACTCAAATGCTGTTAACGGTCTGCGCATCGTAAAGTTACGCTTACTATCTCCGCCAAGCCAACATTCATGAATATAAATAACGAATGCTAAATCAATCTCAATAACAATTTCTCCAAGCTCTGGTAAACCGAGATCAATTACACAATATAAATAATAATCTTTCGGCATTTTCTCCACATACTCACTCGTAAATGGAACTTGCTCAACTGTTGAAGGCTCTAGTTCAATTGGAATACGCATACGCGCTGATAACGTCTGTGACGTCTGTTTCCCAAACGTAGAAGCAATCGCTTGCAAACTACGTAAATGCTCAACACCGAACTTCTCTGGTCTATTAAAATCATACTCTTGAAATTTCTCTTGCTTTCCTGCTTCTTGTGCGAAAGCTGGCATTTCCTCGCCTTCATTTACCGCCTTCAGCAGGGCATCAATTTGCTCTTGGCTTAACTTTTCGCCACTCATGACAATCCCCTTCCCTACCTTTTTAATTCAACGATTTCAACGTACATCTTTCCATTCTTCGTCAAAATCTTTCCGGTTCCAATCTCTTCATTCTCAAGCATAAGACGCACCGTATTTTTCGTTGAATTTTCAAGACGATACAATGTACCTTTCGTAATATGAAGCAGATCTTCAATTTTCTTTTTCGTATTTCCGATTTCAAAATAAATTGTTAACGGAATATCATCTTGTAATTTCAAATCTAGCCAACTCCCATATCATGTTCACGAAAATTTCATGTTCTCTCTATATATGAAACTTCTTATTTTGAAACGTCGATATTTAATATTTTTTTAATATATCCTTGCGTTTCTTTAAATGGCGGTACGCCTCCGTACTTTCTCACATTACCAGGACCAGCATTATAAGAAGCAAGTGCCAATACTAAGTCGCCGTTATTTTTCTTTAAATAACCGCTTAACTCCTTCACGCCACCTTCAATACTTTCAGCTGGTGAAAAGGGATTCTTCACACCCATCTCCTTCACATTTGCTGGCATAAGTTGCATAAGTCCCATCGCACCGGCATGTGACACCGTTTTCGGATTAAAATTAGACTCCACTTCAATCATTTTTTGAATTAACGTTTTCGGAATTCCGTATGTACGACTTACTCGATCAATAATATCCTCATACTTCCCTTCATTGGAAGAACGTATTTTTTGAATATTATACTTCTTCGTTAATCCCCACGTATCAGCGGCCTCATTTTTCGTTTCTGGGAAACGTCGTTCAAACTCTTTTTGCGCAACTTGCACTTCATCTGCTTTCTTCGTTTCACCCTTTTCTTCGGGCTTACTCGCTTCATCTACTTT